>NZ_RKHJ01000001.1:0-1481017 GCF_003752465.1 Agrococcus jenensis
GTCGCGCAGGCCGTCGCCGATGAAGTTGATCATCAGCGCGGGCAGCACGATGAACGCCGCCGGGAACCAGAACAGCCAGGGCCGGGTGGCGAAGGCGGACTGGTTCTGCGAGACCAGCAGGCCGAGCGACGACTCGGGTGCGCGGATGCCGTAGCCGAGGAAGCTCAGCGCCGTCTCGAGCAGGATCGCCGCCGCCGCGATGAGCGATGCCGCCACGATCACGACGCCGATGGCGTTCGGCAGGATGTGCTTGAAGATGATGCGCATGTCGGACGCGCCCGCGACGCGGGCAGCCTCGACGAACTCGCGCTCGCGCAGCGACAGGAACTCGGCGCGCACGAGTCGGGCGATGCCCATCCAGGTGACGAGCCCGAGCGTGATCGCGAGCCACTGCACGCCGAGGCCACCGGTCATGCGGCCGATGACCGCGCCGACGACGATCGCCGGGATGACGATGAAGACGTCGGTGATGCGCATGAGGATCGCGTCGACCCAGCCGCGGTAGTAGCCGGCGAGCGCGCCGACGACCGTGCCGAGGACGGTCGCGACGCCGGCGAGCAGGATGATCACGAGGAACGAGTTCTGCACGCCGCGCATCGTCATGGCGAAGTAGTCGACGCCGATGCGGTTCTGGCCGAAGGGGTGCTCGCCGAGCCCGAAGCCGGGACCGGGGATGAGCGACAGCGTCGGCCGACCGCCCTCGAAGGGCGCGCTGGGCGTCACGTAGTCGTACTTCCACCAGCCGGGGATCGGGCCGAGCCCGATCGCCGAGACGGAGAAGACGAAGATGAACAGGAGCAGGACGAGCGAGACCATGGCCGTCTTGTTGCGCACGAAGCGCTTGAGGATGACGCTGCTCTGGCTCTCGCCGACCGTGTGGTCGGTGGTCTTGCCGTTGTCGGGTGCCACGGTCGTCACTTCACCCTCACTCTCGGGTCGAGGAGCGCGTAGCTCAGGTCTGCGATGAAGTTGAACAGGATCGCCGTGATGCCGATCACGAGGAAGTACCCCATGATCGGGTTGAGGTCGACCCGGGCGAGCGAGACGGCGAACAGCGAGCCCATGCCGCTGATCGCGAAGACGCGCTCGGTGATGATCGCGCCGCCGAGCAGCGCGCCGATGTCGGCCGCGACGATCGTCGTGATCGGGATGAGCATGTTGCGGAACGCGTGCCGGGTGATGACGGTGCGCTCCGACAGGCCCTTCGCCCGCGCCGTGCGGATGTAGTCCTGGTTGAGCACCTCGAGGAGGCCCGCGCGCGCGTAGCGCGTGTAGCCGGCGAACGAGATGAGCGTGAGCGAGATCGTCGGCAGCAGGAAGTGCATGATCTGGTCGATGCCCATGAACCACATGTCGCCCTGCAGGCCCACCGTCGCCTCGCCGACCGTCGCGACCGGGCGCTCGTTGATGCGCGGGTGCGCGACGTAGCCGGGCCACGCCTGCAGGAAGCGGTCCGCGACCACGAGCAGGAACGACACGAAGCCGACGAGCATCGCGACGCGGACCACGAGGCTCCGGTCAGGACCGCCGATGAGGAAGCCGACGACGAAGCAGATGGCGAGCACCGCGAGCGCGATGATGATGACCGTCCAGATCGTCGAGATCGCGAAGAGCGGCTGCAGCAGGAAGTACGAGGCGTAGGCGAGCACGCCCGCGACGCCCGCACCGAGCAGCACCCGCCGGTTCTCGAAGCCCGACAGCAGCGCGACGACGCCGAAGACGACGCCGGCGATGAGCAGCAGCAGGCCGACCGCGCCGAGGCCAGGGGTCTGGAACCAGTTCACCGCGTCCATGTAGACGAGCACGGCGACCGTCGCGGCCGCCGAGACGCCGAACGTGATGAGGCGGTTGCGCATCGAGCCGGCGACGATGGCCTGGAGGATGAACCCGAGCACGAGCGCGACGATGATCGTCGGCACGATGCCGAAGCTCGAGTCGCCGCTCGAGAACCAGTTGTTGAAGTCGATCGCGATGAACTCCTTCAGCAGCACCGCGACGAGGAACGACGGCAGCGAGTAGAGGAAGAAGCTCACGAACGTCATCACGAGGTCGAACGCCGAGTACTGGCGGAGGGCCGACACGATGCCGGTGATCACGCCGAGCAGGATCGCGAGGATCGTGGACGCCGCCACGAGCCTCACCGTCGAGGTCACGGCGCCCGGCAGCAGCTGGGTCACGGGCGTGAAGTTGAGGTCGACGCCCAGGTCGCATGTGCCGAAGGGCACGAGGCAGCCGGCGGCACCGGCGAGCCAGCCGAACCAGCGCAGCGGCGGCGGGACGTCGAGCGAGAGCCGCTCGATGCGCTGGCCGATGAGCTGCTGCGCGTTCGGGGCGTTGGACGCCTGGAGGTCCTCGAGCGGATTGCCCGAGTTCGCGGCGAGCACGTACATGAGGAACGAGGCCACGAGAAGAGTGAGGATGGAGGCGATGATGCGCCTCACGACGAAGCTGAGCACGGCTCGGACTGCTCCGATCATTCCGGGAACCGCGCGGCTTGTGGCTGCGCGATCGAGGGTCGGACATGGGATGGCCGTGATTGCCGGGACCGAGGTCCCGGCAATCACGGCCGGGGTCTAACTCACAGGGAGCTGGTGACCGTCAGACTAGCTGACGGGCGTCCACTCCCACGTGTTCCAGATGGAGCCGGTCTGGCCGCCGTTGTAGACGACGCCCTCGACCGTGCCGTTGGTCGCCACCAGGCCGGGGACCTGGAAGAGCGGCAGGCCGTAGAAGTCCTCACGGCTGAGACGGTCGATCTCGATCTGGATCTCGGTGAGGCGCTCCTCGTCGCCGATGATCGTCTGCGACTCGTCGGCCAGGGCGTCCACCTCGGCGTTGGAGTAGCCGTTGTAGTTGCCGCCGCCACCGGTCTGCCAGATCTGCGGCAGGCTGGCGTAGCCCACACCGGGCGAGATCCAGCCGAAGATGGTCGCGTCGTAGGTGCCGCTGCCGAGCAGGCTCGACCAGTCGGGCGAGCCCGCGTCCTCGATCACGAAGCCGGCCTCGGACGCGCTCGCCTGAATGAGCTGGAACGCGTCGACGCGGTTCGGGTTGTTCGTGTTGTAGAGGATGCTGACCGTCGGCGTGGCGCCGGCGAGCAGCTCACGAGCGCCCTCGATGTCGGGCTCTGCGAAGTCGCTGTAGCCGTTGGCGGCGACCGCGTCCTCGTACTGCGGCTGGTTCGCGACGAACTGCTGCGAGTTGAGCACCTCGGCGTCGGGCTGGATCGGCGTCACGATCGACTCGAGGATGGCCTGGCGCGGGATCGTCATGAGGAAGGCCTCACGCACGGCCGGGTCCGAGAAGACCTCGGAGTCCATCGTCAGGTCGAGGTGGTCGTAGGACAGCTGCGGGCCCTCGATGAGGGTGCCGCCGAAGGCCTCGATCGCCGCGACGGTGTCTGCAGACGGCTGCGGCTCGATGACATCGACCTCGCCGTTCTGGAGGGCCGTGATCTGGGCGTTCGGGTCACCGATGAAGCGGATGATCAGCTCGTCGAAGGAAGGAGCCATCTCGCCGCGCCACTCGGGGTTGCGCTCGAAGGAGATGAAGCCACCGTCGTCGGCCTGGAAGTCCTTGACGACCCACATGCCGGCCGAGACCAGCAGGCTCTCGTCCTCGGGCATCGACGTGATGTTGTAGCCCGTGTTCCAGAGGTCGGCCATCGCGCGGAGCTGCTCGTTCTCGGCGGCGGGCGCTGCCGGGTCACCGGCGGGCGTCTCCTCGAGGAAGGTCGCGAGCTCGGCGACGTCCGCGAAGCCGGCCTTCTCGGCGAAGACGTGCGCGGGCTTGCCGATGAGGTTGACGAGGTTCCAGTCGACGTAGGGCTCGCCGTACGTCAGCGTGAGCGTGCCGGCCTCCTCGTCGATCTCGGGGAACTCGGTCGTGTCCAGGCCTGCGGTCGAGCCGGCGAGCTGGAAGTACTGGTTGCCACCGGTGACCTCACCCGTCTCCTCGTCGAGCGTGGCGTCGTCGTAGTAGCCCGAGCCGATCGCCCATGCGAGCAGCATGTCGGTGGTCGTCATCGGCGTGCCGTCCGACCAGACAGCCTCGGGGTCGAGGGTGTACTGCACGACCAGCGGGCTCTCCGAGACGAGCTCGATCGTGCCGTTGGTCTCGTCGGGGACGACGTTGAACTCGCTGTCGACGTACAGGAACGAGCCGGGGCCCGTCGCGTTGCCGGTCAGGTAGTCCACCATGCCGTTGGTGTTGAGGTTGGTGTCGGGGGTGGCCGACGTCAGCGCGGTCGCGGCGTTGGTCTGCGCGACGCTGATCGTGCCACCGGCACCCGGTGCGGCGGAGCCCGACTCCGAGGGAGCGGGGGTGGTCGTGGTGCAGCCCGCGAGCGCGACCATCGCGGCAGTGCCGATGGCCAGCCCGGCGAGCGCGCGACCGCGACGCCTGTTCTTGTCTGTCACTGTTCCTCCTGTGCAAGGTGAGCGGGCGGCCACAAGAGCCGCCTTGCTCGTTGGATAGTGGCAGTGTATGCACGGGTTTTCAGGCGGGCGCGCACGGCAACACGATCGTTACCAAGTTGGTGCCAATCCGTTCCACGGCCCGTACGACGTAGCGTTGGGGCGTGCACCCGCCCCTCGCCGACCCGGTCCCGGCCGCCGCTCCCCCGCTCTCGCAGCGCCGCCTGGCGGTCGAGCTCGTCATCGTGCTGCTGCTGTCGCTCGGCGCGAGCGCGCTGTGGTCGGTGCTGCAGTTCGTCGACCTGAGCACCAGGGCGGCGCCGATCGGCGAGCAGCAGGTCGCGCTCAACCCTGCCAGGTCGGATCGCGCCTGGCTCGACCTCAGCTACCAGCTCACCGGCATCGCGCTCGACCTCGTGCCGGTCGCGCTCGTCTGCTGGCTGCTGTGGCGCAGCCGGCGGCCGCACCTGGGCGCCCTCGGCATCGACGCCGCGCGGCCCGTGCGCGACGCGCTCTCCGGCGCGCTCCTCGTGCTCGTGATCGGCGTGCCCGGCATCGCCCTCTACGTCGTCGGCCGCCAGCTGGGGCTGACGGTGAGCGTGGTGCCGTCGCCGCTCGACGCCGAGTGGTTCACGGTGCCGGTGCTGCTGCTCTCGGCGCTGCGCGCGGGCCTCACCGAGGAGGTCATCGTGATCGGCTACGCCTTTGAGCGCCTCCGGCGGCTGGGGTGGGGCGACGGCCGCTGGGGCATGTGGCCGATCATCCTCGCCGCGGCGGCGCTGCGCGGCGTCTACCACCTCTACCAGGGCGTGCCCGCGCTGTTCGGCAACCTCGCGATGGGCGTGCTGTTCGGCTGGCTCTACGCGCGCACCGGCAGGCTCGTGCCGCTCGTCGTCGCGCACACGCTCATCGACGTCGCCGTCTTCGTCGGCTACCCGTGGGCGTTCGCGACCTTCCCGCAGCTGTTCGGCTAGCGCTCAGGGCTGCTCGACGCCCCACTCCCAGGCGTTCCAGGTGAGGGATGCCGCACCGGGCCGCGGGGCGATGCCCTGCACGCCAGGGGCGCTGATCGTCAGCTGCGCGGGCTCGACGAGCGGCAGCACGACCGCCGCGTCGACGAGCGACGCCTCGACCTCGAGCAGCGTCTGCTCGAGCGCGTCCTGGTCGGCGGTCACGAGCGCCTCGTCGAGCAGCGCCTCGCGCGCCGGGTCGGTGCTCGCGGCGAGCCCGCCGTCCCGCCAGCGCTCGACGACGGCTGCCGCATCGGCGGGCGCGGGCGCGAGGCGCAGCACCGCGTGCCAGTCGTCCTGGGCGAGGCCCGCGGCGAGGTCGTCGACGCCGCAGTCGCGCACGGCCCAGCCCGCCGTCGCGGCCTGCGCGGCGATCGCCGGCAGCGCGGCGGCGGCGAACGCGTCCGCCCGGTCGTAGCGCACGCACAGCTCGGTACCGGCGGGCACGCCCACCGCGTCGCGCTCGGCGACCGCGCGCTCCTCGTCGGCGCCGCCGAACGCCTGCGGGAAGCCGGCGTCCTCGAGCGCGTAGTCGTAGATGCGGGTGCCGGGGCGGAACAGCACCGAGTCCACGCCGGTCGCCTCGGCGGCCGCCTCCCCGAGCGCGGCCTCGGCGACGGCGCGGCGGTCGATCGCGTGCAGGAACGAGCGGCGGGCGTCGGCCGGCTGGAGCGGGGTGCGGTCGGCGCGCAGCACGAGCTCCCAGCGGGTGCCGTCGCCCGCGGTCAGGAGCGTCGCGTCCTCGCGGTCGAGGTCGCGGATGGCGTCGCGGTCGGCGTCCGTCGGCCGGATCGTGGCGACGTCGAGCTCGCCGGCGGTGAGGCCGGCGAGCGCCGCCGCCTCGTCGGCCGTCGCGGCGAGCGCGATGCGCTCGACCTGCGGCAGCTGCGCGCCGACGTACTCGCCGTTCGCGACGAGCTCGACGCGCCCGTCGCGCACCGACTCGAGGCGGTACGGGCCGCTCGAGATCCCCGCGGCACCCGGCGCCCCGTCCGGCAGCGTCGCGGCGTCGACGGTCAGCTCGCTGCTCCAGGCCGCGGCGAGGGTGGACAGCACGAGCGGGTCGGCGCGGTCGATCGCGTCGAGCACGCGCTGCTTGGCCTCCATCGGGTCGGTCACGCCGAACACGCGCTCGCCGAGCACGTGCGCCGGCACCGCGACGTCGAGCGCGGTGCGCCAGTCGGGCACCGGCTGCGAGAAGCGCACGTCGATCGACCGCGCCCAGTCGTCGCGCACCGGCACCTCGGTCGCGTGCACGAGCCCGCCCGGCTCGGCGACGTCGAACCACACGGCCGCCTCCGGCAGCTCGATCGCGCCGTCAGCGCCCCGCAGCGCCTCGGGGTCGAGGTCGGGAGTCGACAGCGCGTTCGACGCGGCGAGCCACGCGAGCATGAGGTCGGCCGCGTCGATCGGCGCGCCGTCCGACCAGCGGATGCCCTCGGCGAGGTCGTAGCGCACGGTGAACGGGCTGTCGGCGACAGCGGTCGCGGTGCCGAAGGACGGATCCTCGCGCACCTCGCCGTCGGCGTCGACCGTCGCGAACGCCGCCCGCGTCATGGCCGCGACGTCGAGGTTGCCGGGGGTGCGGCCGAGCGTCGACGCCGCGTTCGTCGACGTGAGCTCACCCGACCAGGCGACCTCGACGCTCGAGTCCGCCTGCACCCGCGGCTCGACCTGCGGCCCGCACGCGGTGAGCGCGATCGCCACGACCGTCGCGGCGGCGAGCGCGGCGGAGGCGCGGCGGATCGCGCCGCGTGCGGGCGTCGGCATCAGGCGAAGGCCTCCACCGGCGGGCAGCTGCAGACGATGTTGCGATCGCCGTACGCCTGATCGATGCGCGCGACCGGCGGCCAGTACTTGGCGTGCTCGACGCCCGCGACCGGGAACACGGCGTGCTCGCGCGAGTAGGGGCGATCCCACTCGCCGTGCACGATCGAGCCCGCGGTGTGGGGCGCGCGGCGCAGGGCGCTCTCGGCGAGCGGCACCTCGCCGCGGCCGACCGCGTCGGCCTCCGCCTTGATCGCGATCATCGCGTCGATGAAGCGGTCGATCTCGGCGAGGTCCTCCGACTCGGTCGGCTCGACCATGAGCGTGCCCGCCACCGGGAACGACATCGTCGGCGCGTGGAAGCCGTAGTCGACGAGGCGCTTCGCGACGTCGTCGTTCGAGACGCCGGTCGCCTCCTTGAGCGGGCGGAGGTCGAGGATCGCCTCGTGCGCGACGAGCCCGTGCTCCCCCGTGTAGAGCACCGGGAAGTGCTCGCGCAGCCGCGCGGCGACGTAGTTGGCCGCGAGCACGGCGCTCGCCGTCGCCTTCGTGAGCCCGTCGAGCCCCATCATGCGCACGTACGCCCACGAGATCGGCAGGATCGACGCGGAGCCCCACGGCGCCGCCGAGATCGGGTTCTCGCCGACGAGCAGGCCGTCGACCGGCGCCGCCGCCTCGCGCGGGTCGCGCGGCAGGAACGGCGCGAGGTGCTCCTTCGCCGCGACCGGGCCGACGCCCGGGCCGCCGCCGCCGTGCGGGATGCAGAACGTCTTGTGCAGGTTGAGGTGCGAGACGTCGCCGCCCATGTCGCCGAACGTCGCGTGCCCGAGCAGCGCGTTGAGGTTGGCGCCGTCGATGTAGACCTGCCCGCCCGCCTCGTGGACGAGGTCGGTGATGCGCCGGATCTCCGACTCGTAGACGCCGTGCGTCGACGGGTAGGTGATCATGAGCGCGGCGAGGTCACCCGCGTGCGTGCCGATCTTCGCCTCGAGGTCGGCCACGTCGACGTCGCCGTTGCCGCGCGTCGCGACCACCACGACCCGGCAGCCGGCGAGCACGGCCGAGGCCGCGTTCGTGCCGTGCGCCGAGGCGGGGATGAGTACGACGTCGCGGTGGTCGTCGCCGCGCGAGCGGTGGTAGCCGCGGATCGCCAGCAGGCCGGCCAGCTCGCCCTGCGCGCCGGCGTTCGGCTGCAGCGAGACGGTGTCGTAGCCGGTGATCGACGCGAGCCAGTCGGCCAGCTCGTCGATGAGCGCGAGCGAGCCCTCGGCATCCTCGATCGGCCCGTACGGGTGCAGCTGCGAGAACTCGGGCCAGGTGATGGCCTCCATCTCCGCTGCGGCGTTGAGCTTCATCGTGCACGACCCGAGCGGGATCATGCCGCGGTCGAGCGCGTAGTCCCGGTCGGAGAGCCGCTTCGCGTAGCGCATGAGCTGCGTCTCCGAGCGGTGGGTGCGGAACACCTCGTGGTCCATGAAGGGGGTCTCGCGCACGAGCGACGCGGGGATCGCGCGAGCGATCGCGGCGTCGCCGACCTCGGTCGCGGGCGCCTCGGAGATCTCGAGCGCCTCGGTGAGCAGCCGGAACGCGTCGAGGTCGTCGATCCAGGTCTCGTCGAAGCTGACGTGGAGCGTGTCGTCGTCGATGCGGTGCACGAGGATGCCCGCGTCGCCCGCGGTCGTCTGCAGCTGCGCCGCCCGGCCGGCCACGCGGATCCGCACGGTGTCGAAGAAGGCGTCGTGCACGACCTCGACGCCCGCCCCGCGCGCGGCCTCGGCGAAGCGCGTCGCGACGCCGTGGACGCCCTCGGCGATCGCCCGGATGCCGTCGGCACCGTGGTAGACGCCGTACATCGACGCCATCACGGCGAGCAGCACCTGCGCGGTGCAGATGTTGCTCGTCGCCTTCTCGCGGCGGATGTGCTGCTCGCGCGTCTGCAGCGTGAGCCGGTAGGCGGGGTAGCCGTCGGCGTCGACCGAGACGCCGACGAGGCGCCCGGGCAGCTGCCGGGTGAGCGAGTCGGCGACGGCCATGAAGCCCGCGTGCGGGCCGCCGAAGCCCATCGGCACGCCGAAGCGCTGCGACGAGCCGACCGCGATGCGGGCGCCCTGGTGGCCCGGCGCCTCGATGAGCGCGAGCGAGAGCAGGTCGGCGGCGGCGACGGGCACACCGCCCATGCGCGTCGAGGCGGCGAAGATGCCGCTCGCGTCCCAGACGTGCCCGGAGGCGCCGGGCAGCTGCGCGATGACGCCGAACGAGTCGGGCAGGTCGGCGGGGTCCGTCTCGGCGAGCGCCAGCTCGACGAGCTCGATGCCGGTCGCGTGCGCGCGGTGGCGCAGCAGCGCCTTCGACTGCGGCAGCAGGTCGGCGTCGACGACGAGCACCGACGACGACGACTTCGAGGCGCGGCGCGCGAGCAGCATCGCCTCGACGACCGCCGTGCCCTCGTCGAGCATCGACGCGTTCGCGATGTCGAGGCCCGCGAGGTCGGCGACCATCGTCTGGAAGTTGAGGAGCGCCTCGAGGCGGCCCTGGCTGATCTCCGGCTGGTACGGCGTGTAGGCCGTGTACCAGGACGGGTTCTCGAGGATGAGGCGCTTGATCGGCGGCGGCGTGATCGTGCCGTGGTAGCCGAGGCCGATGGCGCTGCGGCGCACGCGGTTGCGGCTCGCGATCGTGCGGAGCTCCGCGAGCGCCGCCGTCTCGGAGGCGGCCTCGCCGATGCCGGTGCCCTCGGAGCGGATGCCGGCGGGCACGGCCGCGTCCATGAGGGAGGCGAGCGAGTCGAAGCCGACGACCTCGAGCATCCGCTGCTGGTCGGCCGCATCGGTGCCGATGTGGCGCTCGACGAACGGCCGCATCAGTCGGTGAGCTCGCGGTAGGCAGCCTCGTCGAGCAGCGCGGGCTGCTCGCTGAAGCGCACCTTGACGAGCCAGCCGTCGCCCTCGGCGGCGGAGTTGACGAGCGTCGGGTCGCCCGCGACCTCGTCGTTGACCTCGACGACCTCGCCCGCGGCGGGCGCGATGAGCTCGCCGACCGACTTCGTCGACTCGATCTCGCCGATCGCCTCGCCGCTCGCGAAGCTGCGGCCGACGCCGGGGAGGTCCACGAAGACCACGTCGCCGAGCGCCGCCTGCGCGAACTCGGTGATGCCGATCGTCGCGACGTCGCCGTCGGTGCGGACCCACTCGTGGTCCGGGGTGTACTGGGTCTCGCTCATGCTCGGGCCTCTCGGGTGTAGAACGGCAGGTCGGTGGCGGCGGCGGGGAGCCGGGTGCCGCGCACGTCGACGGACAGGGAGTCGGAGGTCGCCGAGCCGGGCTCGACGAGGGCCATCGCGATGGGGTGGCCGAGGGTCGGCGACAGCGCGCCGCTCGTGACGGTGCCGACGACGCGGTCGCCGTCGAGCACCGGGTAGCCCGCGCGCGGGGCGCGGCGGCCTTCTGCGGTCAGCCCGACGAGCACCGGCGCGTCCTCGGCCGGGCCCGCCTCGACGGCGCTGCGGCCGACGAAGTCGCCCTTCGTCTTCAGCGCCACGACGCGGCCGAGCCCGACCTGCGCCGGCAGCGTGTCGAGCGAGAGCTCGTGGCCGTAGAGCGGCATGCCGGCCTCGAGCCGGAGGGTGTCGCGCGCGGCGAGCCCGCAGAGCGCGAGCCCGTGCGCCTCCCCCGCGAGCACGAGCGCCCGCCAGAGGTCCTCGGCCGCGTGCGCGGCGATGTACAGCTCGAAGCCGTCCTCACCGGTGTAGCCGGTGCGGGCGAGCAGCGCGTCCTCGCCCTCGAAGACCGCCGGCAGGCTGCGGTAGTAGCGCAGCTGCTCGATCGGCTCGGACTCGAGCCCGATCGCGCCGACGATGGCGGCGGCCGCGGGGCCCTGCACGGCGACGAGCGCCGTGTCGTCGGTCTCGTCGGCGATCGTCGCGTCGAAGCCGGCGACGCGCGCGGCGAGCGCGTCGAGCACGGCGGTGCGGTTCGACGCGTTGGCGACGACGAGGAACTCGCTCGCGCCGGTGCCTGTCCCAGCCGTGCGGTAGACGATCACGTCGTCGACGATGCCGCCCTGCTCGGCGAGCAGCAGCGAGTACTTCGCCTGCCACAGCTCGATCGCCGACAGCCGGCCGGCGAGCGCGTGGTCGAGGAACGCCGCGGACTCTGCGCCCCGCACGCGGATCTCGGCCATGTGGCTGAGGTCGAACAGCCCGGCGCGCTCGCGCACCGCCTGGTGCTCGGCGAGGTCGGAGCCGTAGCGCACGGGCATCGCCCAGCCGGCGAAGTCGATGAGCTGCGCCCCGGCAGCCTCGTGCACGGCGAGCAGCGGGGTGCGCCCCGCCGTCTCGGATGGGGGTGTGCCGGTCGCGGTCATGAGTCCTCCTGCGTGGTCTGGACTCCCCCTCTGTCGCGGACCGTCGACGGTCTGCTCCAGAGTGGCCTTCCCGCGCGGTTCGAGGACCTGAGAGTTTGGCGGGGAGGCTTGCTCCTTCGGTGCCCCGTGAGGGGCTCTCCCGCGCGGGCGTGCAGCGGCCGGCTGTGCGTGTCTGCTCGCGATCCTATCGGGTCTGCTCGTCGCCGTCAGCCGGTTCGTCCCCGTCGGCCGGCTGGTCGCGATCGCGGTCGTCGACCACGAGGTCGGCGCGGTACTGGCCGGTGCGGTGCGCCGCCTTCGCCATCATCTGCGTCGCGACCGGCGCGGTGACGAGCTGGAGGCCGGCGGCGAGCACGAGCATCGCCGTGGCCGCGCCGTCGCGCAGCACGAGCGCGAGCCCGACGCACAGCAGCAGGAAGCCGAGCGTCTGCGGCTTCGACGCCGCGTGCATCCGGTTGAGCACGTCCGGCAGCCGCAGCAGGCCGATCGCGGCCGTGAGGCTCAGCGCCGCCCCGAGCAGGATCAGCACGGCGCCCACGACGTCGAGCACGCCCTCGACCGTCATGCGCCGCGCCCCCGGCGCCGGGGCCCGGAGCCCACGACGCCCTGCCTGCCGGCGATGAAGCGCGCCATCGAGACCGTCGCCGCGAAGGCCAGCAGCGAGAGCACGAGGATGACGGGGATCGTATAGCTGTGGTGGTTGATCGCCGCCTCGACCGCGAGCGAGCCCGCGACGATCGCGATGAGCACGTCGGTCGCGACGACGCGGTCGCTCGGCGCCGGGCCGCGGACGATGCGCACGAGCGTGAGCGCGGCGGCGGCCGCGAGCATGACGCCCGCGGCGATGAGCACGAGCTGCATCAGCGCTCCTCCTCCGTGTCTGGGGCGGGCCGTGGCGCTGGGGCCTGCTCGGTCCCCGGGGCGGGCAGGCGCAGCAGCGCGCGGTCCTCGGCGGTGCCGAACGCCCGCAGCACGGTCGCCTCGGTCGAGCGCACCTTGGCGCGGGCGTGCTCGATCGCGGCGGGCGTCGAGGCGTCGAACACGTGCAGGAGGACCCATCCCGCGTCGGCGTCGACCGCGACGGAGCCCGGCACGAGCGAGGCGAGCTCCGCCGTGATCACGGTGATGAAGGGCGACTGGCTCCGCAGCGGCACGCGGATGATGGCGTTGCGCGTCGGCCGCCAGAACGCCAGCACCTTCGCCGCGACCTGGAAGCTCGAGACGACCAGGCCGCCGAGCGTGACGAGCACGAGCCGCGCGAACCCGATCGGCCGGAACGACTCCAGCTCCGGCACGTCGGGCAGCGGGAACACGATCTGGATGAGGAGCGCCACGAGCACGCCGAAGACGGCGGCGCCGAGCGTCAGCTCGCCCCACAGCATCATCCAGACGATGGCGAGGCCGACGGTCGCGACGATCGAGGCGCGGTAGCGGAGGGCGGGGCGCTTCACGGCTGCGCCTCCTCGACCGCGGCCTGGTACGCGCCGGCGCGGATGTCGGCCGCCGCGCGCTCCGCGTAGGCGGTCAGCGGTCCGGCGAGCACCGTGAGGGCGACCGTGACGGCCACGAGCGCCGAGGCGGCCAGGATCCAGATGCGCGGCAGCACCCGGACCGACAGCACGCGCTCGTTGTCGGGCGCCTGGTCCTGCCAGAACGCCCGCTGCCACACGCGGATGACGGCGATGAGCGTGAGCAGGCTCGTCGCGACGCCCGCGACGACGGCGATCATGGCGAGCGGCGACCCGATCTCGAGTGCGCCGTCGATGAGCGCGACCTTGCCGAGGAAGCCGGAGAACGGTGGGATGCCGCCGAGGTTGAGCGCCGGTACGAGGTAGAGCACCGCGAGCAGCGGCACGGACGCGAGCCCGCCCAGGCGCGCGAGGCTCGTCGAGCCGCCGACCCGCTCGATGAGCCCGACGACGATGAAGAGCGCCGTCTGCACGAGGATGTGGTGGACGATGTAGAAGATCGCGCCGGAGAGGCCCGCGGCCGTGCCGAGCGCGACGCCGAGCAGCATGTAGCCGATGTGGCTCACGAGCGTGAACGAGAGCAGTCGCTTGATCTCGCCCTGGGCGAGCGCGCCGAGGATGCCGAGCAGCATCGTGAGGATCGCCGCGACGAGCAGCAGGTCGCTGAGCGGGCTCTCGGGGAACAGGAGCGTCTGCACCCGGATGATCGCGAAGACGCCGACCTTCGTGAGGAGGCCGGCGAAGACCGCCGTGACGCTCGCGGGCGCCGTCGGGTAGGAGTCGGGCAGCCAGGCCTGCAGCGGGAAGACCGCCGCCTTGATGCCGAACACCACGAGCAGCAGCAGCTGGATCACGAGCTGGAGCCCCGGGTCGAGCGCTGCGAGCCGCTCGGGCAGCTGCGCGAAGCTCACGGTGCCGGTCGCGCCGTAGACGATCGAGATGGTGAGCAGGAAGAGGGTGGAGGAGACGACGCTCACGACCACGTAGGTCGACCCCGCGCGCACCCGCTCCTTCGTCGCGCCCAGCATGATGAGCACGTACGAGGCGAACAGGAGCGTCTCGAAGCCGACGAAGAGGTTGAAGAGGTCGCCGGCGAGGAAGGCGTTGGAGACACCGGCCGTCAGCACCAGGAACGTCGGGTGGAAGACCGAGACCGGCGCGCCGTCGGCGCCGTCGGCGATGTCGCGGCGCGAGGGGAAGATGACGACGAGCGCGGTGACGACGCTCGACACGAGCACCATGAGCGCGGACAGCCGGTCGGCGACGAGCACGATGCCGGTGCCGTCGGGCCACGCGCCGACCCACAGCACGATGGGGCCGAGCGCGTCGGCCGCGAGGCACAGCACGAGCGCGAGCACCGCGTTGATGGCGAGCGTCGACGCGGAGACGACGCGCTGCCATGCCGGGTAGCGCGCGAGCGCGAGCGTGATGCCGGCCGCGAGCAGCGGGAGCAGGACCGGGACGGGGACGAGGTTCGCGAGGTCCATCAGCGCTCCGGCTCGGCAGCGTCGTTGCCGGCCGGGACGACGTCGTCGCGGACGAGCCTGCCGCCCGACTCCGTGTCGGTCGCGGTGCTGGAGTCGGGCTCGACGTAGGCCTCGCTCGAGAGGTCGGCCTGCGCGCGGCGGCGGACGATGGTGTCCTCGACGTCGTCGGCGACCTCGTCGTGGCCCTGGAGCTGGAACGAGCGGTACGACATCGCGAGCAGCAGCGCGCCGGTCGCGAGCGAGATCACGATCGCGGTGAGCACGAGCGCCTGCGGCAGCGGATCGGCGATCTGCGCCTCCGGCTCCCCCACGATCGGCGCGAGGCCAGCGGGGCCCGACGCGACGAGGAAGAGCAGGTTGATGCCGTTGCCCGCGAGCATCACGCCGGCGAGGATGCGCATGAGGCTGCGCTCGAGCAGCAAGTAGACGCCCGCGGCGATGAGCACGCCGCCGGCGACCGCGAGCACGAGCGAGGGCGTCATGCCTGCACCTCGCGACCCGGGAGCGACCGGTCCGAGCCGTACTCGGGCCGGGGTGCGACGTCCTGCTCGCCGTGGAGGTCGATGCCCGCACCGAGCGAGCGGACGAAGTCGAGCATCGCGCCGATGATGATGAGCCAGACTCCTACGTCGAAGAACAGGGTCGTGACGAGCTTGACCTCGCCGATGAGCGGCAGCACGGCCTCGAGGGCGTAGGACTGCCCGATGCGGCCGCCGATGAGCACCGGCCAGACGACGCTCAGGACCGCGAGCGCCATGCCGGCGCCGAGCAGCTTGCCGGCGTCGAACGGCACCGCCTCGAGCAGCTCGTCGCGCCCGCCCGCGAGGTAGCGCACGGCGAGCGCGACGCCCGCGACGAGCCCGCCGATGAAGCCGCCGCCGGGCAGGTTGTGGCCCACCGCGAGGAAGTAGACGGAGGCGACCATCATCACGGGGAAGAGGAGGCGCGTCATCATCTCGAGGACGGGCGACGCGAGCTCCGCGTCGGCGAACGCCCCGCGGAGCCAGGTGCGCCTGCCGGGCCCGCCGGGCGTGGGGCGGAGCACGCCGCTGCCCGCGACCGGGCGGCGGACGAAGATGAGGCTCGCGACGCCCGTGGCCGCGGCGAGCACGACGGAGACCTCGCCGAGGGTGTCCCAGACGCGGATGTCGACGAGCGTGACGTTGACGATGTTCTCGCCGAAGCCGAACGTGTAGGCGTACTCGTAGAACGCCTCCGAGATCGGCTGGGCCGTGCGCGACTGCAGCGCGACGATCGACGCCGCCGCCGCGATCGTGCCCACCATCGCTCCGAGGAGCGCGCGCAGCCACCGCGCCGCGCGCAGCGGCCGGTTCGTGAAGTACTTCGGCAGGCGGCGCAGCACGAGCACGAGGATGACGAGGAAGACGGTCTCGGCGAGCACCTGCGTGAGCGCGAGGTCGGGGGCGCCGTGCAGCAGGAAGAGCAGCGCGACGCCGTAGCCGACGACCGAGACGAGCATGAACGCCTTGAGGCGCCCGCGCGTCGTGGTCGCGAGCACGGCGGCGACGATGATGATGCCCGCGGCGCCGATCTGGCCGACCGAGTCGTAGAGCCGGATGTCGTCGCCGAGGCCGACCTGCAGGAGGAGCGCCGAGCCCGGGAGGGCGACGACGGCGAGCATGATCGTGGCGACGTGGAGCGGCAGCGAACCCGTCTGGATGCGGCTCGTGACCTCGACCGCCAGGCGGTCGAGGCCCCGCATGCTCGCGTGGTAGCCGCGCTCGAACGGGTCGGCGCCGTGCGGCGGGCGGCGACGGCGGCCGAGCGCGAGGAACGCGGCGGTGCCCGCGAGCCACGCGAGCATCGAGGCGATGAGCGGGATGGTGACGCCGTGCCAGAGCGCGAGGTGCGGCGCGTCCTCACCGGCGGGGACGAGCTCGACGTGCGGGTGGAGCAGGTCGGAGATCGGGTCGCCGGCGAAGCCGAGCACGATGCCGGCGAGCGCGAGCACGACGGGTGCGACGACGAGCCACGGCGAGCGCCGCTTCGGCTCGGTGACGAGGTCGCCGAAGAACGTGCCGACCACGAACCGCAGCGAGTACGCGACGGTGAGCGCCGCGCCGACCGCGATGCCGACGAAGGCGACCCAGCCGAGCGCGGCGAGCTCGCCGGTGTCGGCGATCGCCGCGTCGAGCGCCGCCTCCTTGCCGAGGAAGCCGATCGCGGGCGGGATGCCGGCCATCGAGGCGGCCGCGACGACCGCGGCGCCGGCGGCGAGCGGCATCCGCCGGGCGAGCCCGCCGAGCTCGCGCAGGTCGCGCGTGCCGGTCGCGCGGTCGACGGCGCCGACCACCATGAACAGGGCCGCCTTGAAGACGGCGTGCGCGGCGAGCAGCGTGAGCCCCGCCTGCATCGCGGCGTGCGTGCCGATGCCGAGCACCGTGACGAGCAGGCCGAGCTGGCTCACCGTGCCGTGCGCGAGCAGCACCTTGATGTCGAGCTGCCGCATCGCGCGCACGGCGCCGAGCAGCATCGTGACGATGCCGAGGCTCACGAGGCCCCAGCGCCACCACGGCAGTTCGACGAACGCCGGCTCGAGCGCGGCGATGAGGAAGATGCCCGCCTTCACCATCGCTGCGGCGTGCAGGAACGCCGAGACGGGCGTCGGCGCCGCCATCGCGCCGGGCAGCCAGTACTGGAACGGCACGATCGCCGACTTGGACAGCGCCCCGACGACCATGAGCGCCGCGCCCCACGCCGCCGTGGTCGTGCGCGGCGGGTCGGCGAGCGTCGCGGCGAGCGAGAACGTGCCCGTCTGCGACTCGAGCAGCATGATGCCGGTCAGCATCGCGAGCCCGCCGACGGTCGTGACGATGAGCGCCGTCTGCGCCGCGCGGCGGTTGCTCGCCGAGCGGTGGTTGAGGCCGACGAGCAGGTACGAGAAGACGGTCGTGAGCTCCCACCCGACCGTGAGCACGATGAGGTCGTCCGAGAGCACGAGCAGCAGCATCGACGCGGCGAAGCCGGTGAGGAGCCCCACCGTGCGCGGCGCGAGCTTGCGCGAGTCGAAGTACCACGCGCAGTAGACGAAGATCAGGCCGCCGACCGCGAGCACGACCATCGCGAGCAGCCACTGCAGCGCGCCGAGCCGGAGGTCGACCGCGATGCCGAGCGCCGGCATCCACTCGATGCGCTCCTGGAGCACGGCGCCGGCCGAGACCGCAGGGCCCTGGATGCCGAACCAGGCCGCGGCCGCGAGGCTCGCCGCTGCCGGCAGCAGGAAGACGAACCGGCCCATGCGACTGCTCAGGGCGCTCCCGACGACGCCGAGGACGGCGAGGATCGTCACAGTGAGCAGCACGTGGTGCAGTCCCTACTCGAGCGCGGGCAAGGGGCTCCTGCCAGCCTACCGGCGCGCGCCGCGCCCTGCCGACGTCGGCGCCCGGCCCTACCGTGGTGGCATGCGGCTGCTCCACACCTCCGACTGGCACGTCGGGCGCACGTTCCACGGTGCGGACACCGTCGACGCGCTCCGCTCCGTGCTCGAGGAGCTCGCCGCGATCGTTCGCCGAGAGCGCATCGACGTCGTGCTCGTCGCGGGCGACGTCTACGACTCGGCGATGCCCGCCGGCCGGCACGTCGAGGCGCTCACGCGGGCGCTGCAGTCGATCCGCGACGCGGGCGCGCAGGTCGTGCTGTCGAGCGGCAACCACGACTCCCCCGCCCGCCTGGGCGCGAACGCCGGCTTCGCGCGCGCCGGCGGGCTCCACCTCAGCACCACCGCGCTCGACCCCGACTCGTGGCGCATCGAGCTCGACGACGAGCACGGGCCCGTGCAGGTCTTCGCCGTGCCGTACCTCGAGCCGGTCGTGCTGCGCGCCGCGCTGCCCGAGTCGGGCATCCGCACGCAGGCCGATGCGATGCGCTGGGCGATGGACGCGATCCGCGCCGATCTCGCCGCCCGGCCGGCCCGCGCCGTCGTGCTCGCGCACTGCTTCGCGGCGGGCGTCGCGGCCGACGACGACGACGCACCCCGCGAGATCCGCGCCGGCGGCCTCGACGTCGTGCCGATCGCGACGTTCGACGGCGTCGACTACGCGGCGCTCGGCCACATCCACTCGCGGCAGGCGCTCGCCGAGGCGGTGCGGTACTCGGGTGCGCCGCTGCACTACTCCTTCCGCGAGCGCTCGCCCGAGCGCGGCGGGTGGCTCGTCGAGCTCGGCGCGGACGGCCTCGACGGCGTCTCGTGGATCAGCCTGCCGGTGCCGCGGCCGCTCACGCAGGTGCGCGGCGAGCTCGACGCGCTGCTCGCCGACCCCGCGCACGACGGCACCGAGGACCACTGGGTGCGCGCCGTGCTCACCGACGCCGCCATGCCGCTCGACGCGATGCGACGGCTGCAGCAGCGCTGGCCGCACTGCGCGCAGGTCGAGTGGGCGGGCGCCGTCGGCGGTGCGGATGCCGCCGGCGTGCGGGAGCGCCTGCAGCGGCGCAGCGACGCCGAGGTGGTCGAGGGGTTCCTCGAGCACGTGCGCGGCGAGGGCCCGAGCGATGCGGAGCGCGCGCTCGTCGCCGACGGCCTCGCGCGCGTCGCGGCAGCCGAGGCGGCCAGGTGAGGATCCTGCGGCTCGCCCTCGAGGCGTTCGGGCCGTTCCGCGACCGGTTCGAGGTCGACTTCTCGTCGTTCGAGGGCGACGGCGTCTACCTCATCGCCGGTCCGACGGGCGCGGGCAAGTCGACCGTGCTCGACGCCATCAGCTTCGCGCTCTACGGGTCGGCGCCGCGCTACGACGAGCGCGCGCACCTGCGCAGCGACCTCGCGGGGCCCGGGTCGCCGACCGTCGTCGAGCTCGACGTGCAGCTCGGCGACCGGGTGCTGCGGGTGCTGCGCTCGCCGGAGTACGAGCGGCCGAAGGCGCGCGGCACCGGCACGACGCGCGAGCCGGCGCGCGCGACGCTCTTCGAGCGGACGGCGGACGGCTGGGAGGCGATCGCCACCACGACGAAGGAGGTCGGCCATGAGGTCGGCCGGCTCGTCGGCCTCACGAAGCAGGAGTTCCTGCAGGTGATCCTGCTCGCGCAGGGCGGCTTCGCCGAGTTCCTGCGCGCGACGAGCGACGAGCGGAAGGCGCTGCTGCTGCGGCTGTTCGGCACCGGTGACCTCGGCGGGCTCCGCGACCTGCTCGAGGCCGACCGCAAGGCGCTGGCTGCCGAGCGCGAGGCGCGAGAGGCCGTGCTCGCCGATCGCGGCCGCCGGGTGCGCGAGGCGGTCGCGGCGCTCGCAGCGGATGACCGTGCGGACGGCCATGCGGACGACGACGCGGTCGAGAGCGCCGACGCCGGCGCCGTGACCGTCGAGGAGCTCGACGCGCTCGAGGCCGCGCTCGCCGAGGCGAGCGAGCGGGCGGCCGCCGTTGCCGCCCGGGCGAGCGATGCGGAGCGGCAGGCGCGCCACGCGCGCGACGCGGCGCGCGAGCGGCTCGCGCTCCTGCGCCGGCGCGACGCCGCTCGCGATGCGCTCGCGGCCCTCGCGCTCGTCGGCGACGAGGTGGACGCGGCGCGCGCGCGGCTCGACGAGGCGGAGCGCGCGGCGGAGGCCCGCGGCGCGCTCGACCGCTGGGCGAGGGCTGACGGCGGGGTCACCGCGGCCGACGCCGCGCTCGAGCTCGCGGCCGCGGAGCTGCCCGACGACGTCGAGGCGGCACGCGACGCGGTCGTCGTGGCGCACGACGCGGCCGGCGACGACGCCGCGGTCGCCCAGGCCGCGGCGGAGCTCGAGCGCGCCATGCCCGGGCTCGCGATCGCGACCGCCCGCGCGGCGGCGGCCGCCGAGGCCGCGAGCGAGGCGCTCGGCGCCGCCCGCGCGGAGCGCGAGCGGCACCCGGCAGAGCGCGACCGGCTGGTCGGCGCTCGCGAGGCGGCGAGCACGGCCGCCGCCGGGGCCGACGCGGCCGAGGCCGCGGTGGCCACCGCCCAGGACCGGCTCGCCGCGGCCCGCGACGTGGCGTCGCTCGCCCTCGAGGTCGGCGCGGCTCGCGCGCGGGCGACGACGGCGCTCGAGCTCGCGCGCACCGAGACCGCGCACGCCGCCGCGCTGCAGGAGGCGCGCATCGCCGGCATCGCGGGCGAGCTCGCGGCCGGGCTGGCCGACGACGAGCCGTGCCCGGTGTGCGGCTCGACGACGCATCCGGCGCCCGCCGAGCCCTCTCCCGACGCCACGACGGCTGAGGCCGTCGCGGCCGCGTGGGAGCGGGCCGAGGCGGCGGTCGCCGCCGCGCGCGAGGCCGATGCGGCGCTCGCGGAGGTCGACGCGCGCCGCGCCGCCCGCGCGGCGGTCGCGGGCGACGACGACGAGCAGGCGCTCGCCGCCGCCCTCGACGACGCCCGCGCAGAGCGCGAGCGTCGCCGCAGCGCTGCGGTCGAGCGCGCCCGGCTGCAGCGCGAGCTCGAGGCGCACGACGCCGCGACGGCGGCGCTCGACGAGCGCATCGTCGCGCTCGAGGCGGATGCCGCGCAGGCGCGCGAGCGCGCCGCGGCGGTCGCGGCGCGCGAGGCCGATGCGCGGGAGCGGCTCGACGAGGCGCTCGGCGGCGAGGACGCCGCGACGCTCGTGGCCAGCTCGACCGCGCGGCGCGACGCGCTGCAGCGCTGGCTCGACGCGGAGGCCGGCCGCAGGGCCGCGCTCACGGAGCACGCCGAGGCGGCGGCGGCCGGTGCCGCCGCGCTCGACGCGCATGGCTTCGCGACCCGGGAGGCGGCCGTCGAGGCGCGCCTGGACGCCAGCGAGCGCACGGCGATGCGCGCGCGCATCCGCGACCACGACGCGCAGGAGGCGAGCGCCCGCGGCGTGCTCGCGCAGCCGGAGCTCGCCGACCTCGGCGACGAGGTGCCGGAGCTCGAGCCGCTCGAGGCGGTGCTCGCCGAGGCGACCGCTGCGCAGCGCGCGGCGGCGCGCGCCGACGCGGAGGCCGATCAGCGCCGCAGGCTCGCCCTCGCCGATGCGGCGGCGGCGCGCAGCGCGCTCGCCGCGCTCGGCGAGGGCGCAGCGCACGCGATGGCGCTCCGGGCGCTCGCGGGTGCGCTGCGGGGCGAGAACCCCCGCAGGCAGGACATCGAGACCTACGTGCTCGCGACCCGCCTCGCCGCGATCGTCGACGCCGCGAACCTGCGGCTCGCCGGCATGACGGGCGGGCGCTTCTCGCTGCTGCACGACGAGTCGACCGCCTACCGCGGCAGGGCGAGCGGGCTCGGG
Source organism: Agrococcus jenensis (assembly GCF_003752465.1). Taxonomy (NCBI): domain Bacteria; kingdom Bacillati; phylum Actinomycetota; class Actinomycetes; order Micrococcales; family Microbacteriaceae; genus Agrococcus; species Agrococcus jenensis. The sequence continues at coordinate 21,724 of NZ_RKHJ01000001.1, forward strand.
CTGCTCGCGCTCGACGCCCACACCGGCAAGGCGCGCACGACCGAGTCGCTCTCGGGCGGTGAGACGTTCCTCGCCTCGCTCGCCCTCGCGCTCGGCCTCGCCGACGTCGTGCAGGCCGAGGCGGGCGGCGTCTCGCTCGAGACGCTGTTCGTCGACGAGGGCTTCGGCTCGCTCGACGCCGACACGCTCGAGCAGGCGATGGCCGTGCTCGACGACCTGCGCGCGGGCGGGAGAAGCGTCGGCGTCATCAGCCACGTCCAGCAGATGCAAGAGCGCATCCCCGCGCGCATCCGGGTCGTGCCGGCGCCGGGCGGTGGCAGCCGCATCGTGGTCGCCCAGGAGGCCCTCCCGGCCGCTGGGTAGGCTCCGGCGCATGCATGACTTCGACGAGCGCCCGCAGCACGGCCGCCGCATCGACATCGGCTCGCTCGAGGCCTTCGACCGCTTCGCGGCGCAGGCCGGATCGATGCGCGGCTGGCGCATCCAGGACGTCGACCTCCGGGAGCGCGGGAGCGAGCTCGAGCGGCTCGACGGCAGCGGCGCGCTGCTGCTGGGCGCCGACCTGCCCGCGGGCGCGAAGGAGCGTCTGGTGGGGCAGGGCGCGCTCGTCTTCGACGACGTGCCGGAGGTGCCGTTCAACGCCTACCGCTCGACGCTCTACGCGCCCGACGACCTGGTCGCCGGCATCGACGACGGCTACCCGTCGAGCTTCGACGCGCGCGTCTACGCCTGGTCGCGCACGCGGCACCACGACATCGCGCACACCCTCGCCGCGGCCCTGCACGATCACTCGATCGACGACGCGCTCGCCGAGTGGGTGCAGGGCAAGGTGATCGTCGGGATCATGGGCGGCCACGCGCTGCGCCGCGACTCACCGGAGTACCGGCAGGCGGCGCACCTCGCGCACGGCCTCGCGCGCGCCGGACGGGTGGTCGCGACCGGCGGCGGCCCCGGTGCGATGGAGGCCGGCAACCTCGGTGCGCGCGCCGTGGGCTGCTCGAGCGCGGAGCTCGACGCGGCGGTCGACGAGCTCGCCGCGGTGCCCTCGTTCCACGGCTCGATCCCCGAGTGGATCGACTCGGCGCGGCGGGTCGCGGCGCGCGTCGGCGACGGCGTCTCGCTCGGCATCCCGACGTGGCACTACGGCCACGAGCCGCCCAACTCGTTCGCCACCTCGATCGCGAAGTACTTCCAGAACTCCGTGCGCGAGGACATCCTGCTGCGCGTCGCGAACGGCGGCGTCGTCGTGCTGCCGGGCGGCGGGGGCACGGTGCAGGAGATCTTCCAGGATGCGTGCGAGAACTCCTACGCCGAGGACGGCGCGTGGGCGCCGCTCGTGCTGCTCGGCACGCGGTTCTGGACCGAGACGCTGCCCGCGTGGCCGCTGCTGCAGGCGGTCATGCGCGACCGTCCGGGCGCGGTGGGCATCGCGTGCGTCGAGACCCCGGCGGATGCGGTCGCGGCGATCGCGGCGTTCGAACCGGGAGCCCGGGCGTCAGGCCTCTAGCTCGCCCGCGATCCGCCGCTCCAGGTCGTCGGTCGTCGCCTCTGGGAGCGCGATGAGGCCGTCGAGCTCGCGGCGGGCCTGCTTGTAGGCGCTCTGCCGCTCGGCGGGGGTCGACGCCTCGCTCTCGGCGAGCGCCATCAGGCGCTGCGCGGACTGCAGGCGCCGCCGCTCTGGCTCGGAGAAGCCCGACTGCGCGCGGCGCTTGGCCTCGCGCACCGCCGCCTCGAAGGCCACCTCGTAGTCGCGCACCGCCTCGCGGTAGCGCTCGAGCGCACCAGGCGGGCGCAGCGCGGCCGGCGCGTCGGGGCGGAGCCCCTCGGCAACCCGGCGCGCCCGGTGGAACGTCTGCGTGAGCGGCTCGCGCATGTCGGTCACGAGCGGGTAGTCGATGAGCTTCGCGACGTCGAGCTCGAAGTCGAGCCAGCGCCGGTCGGTGTCGGCGTGGTCGCCCAGGATGCGCTCGATCTGCCGGTCGCGGTCGGCCAGGTCCGCCGCCGCGCTCGGCGGCTGGACCGGCGCGACCGGGTGCACCGGCGCGCGGCGGACGCGCTCGAGCTCGATGCGATCGCGCCGCCGGCGCTCGTTGTACTTCGCGACGCCGCCGATCCAGCCGCCGACGATCGGGCCCACGATGAACGCGAGCCACCAGTAGCTGCCGGCGAACTCCAGGATCTCCCCCACCCCGGCACCGTATCCGGGTCAGTGCGCCGAGGGGGCCTCCGCGCCGGCGTGCTCGACGTGCTCGCGCTCGTCCGGCACGACGTCCGCGGGCTTCCGCAGCCACAGGGTCGCGATCACACCGATCGTCCAGAGCGCCGCGGCGCCCATGAACGCGATCCGCGCGCCCTCGAGCAGCGCCTCGCCGTGGGCGACGCCGTCGGCGACGAGCTGCGCCTGGCGCGTCGCCATGATCGTGACGAACGCGGCGGTGCCGGCGGCGCCGGCGACCTGCTGCACGGTGCTGAGCACCGCGGAGCCGTGGCCGTAGAGGTGCTTCGGCAGCGCGCCGAGCGACACCGTGAAGAGCGGCGGGAACGTGAAGGCGAAGCCGAGGCTCAGCGTCACCTGCATCGCGAGCACGAGGTACCAGGGCGTCGAGATGTGCAGCTGCGTGTAGAGCACGAGCGCGGTCAGCACGATGAGCGCACCGGGGATGACGAGCGGGCGGGGACCCCAGCGGTCGTAGAGGTTGCCGACCACCGGGCCGAGGAGGCCGGTGAGCAGCGCGCCAGGCAGCGTGATGAGGCCGACCTGGATCGGCTCGAGGCCCATCGAGTCCTGCAGGATGAGCGGCAGCATGATGAGCGTGCCGAACATCGCGGCCATCGCGAGGCCCATCACCACGACGGCCGCGGTGAAGAGCGGGTGCCGGAACGTGCGCAGGTCGAGCAGCGCGTCGTCGGTGCGCTGCAGGCGGCGCTGGCGCAGGATGAAGAGGGTCAGCGCGACGACGCCGACGCCGAGCGCGGTCGGCAGCTGCCAGGCCGGCAGGTCGGCGGCGCCGATGAGCGACAGGCCGTAGACGAGCCCGCCGAAGCCGAACCCGGCGAGCGGGATCGAGACGACGTCGAGGTGCGGGGGCTCCTGCGCCTCGCCGCGCTTGAGGCTCCGCGCGCCGACGAGCAGCATGATGAGCGCGAGCGGCGCGACGCCGAGGAAGATGAAGTGCCACGAGGCGACCTGCAGGATCGCGCCGGAGACGGTCGGTCCGAGGGCCGGGGCCACCGAGATCACGAGCGAGATGGTGCCCATGAAGGCGCCGCGACGGGCGGGCGGCACGAGCTGCATGACCGTGGTCATGAGCAGCGGGAAGACCACCGCCGTGCCGGAGGCCTGGATGACCCGGCCGAGCAGCAGCAGCGGGAACGACGAGGCGATGCCGGCGAGCACGGTGCCGAGCACGAACGCGCTCATGGCGGCGATGAAGAGCGTGCGCGTCGTGAAGCGCGCCATGAGCCAGCCCGTGATCGGGATGACGATCGCCATCGTGAGCAGGAACGCCGTGGTCAGCCACTGCGCCGCGCGCTCGTCGATGCCGAGCACCGGGTCGGCGACGAGCGTCGAGATCGCGACGTTCATCGCGGTCTCGTTGAGGATGACGACGAACGCCGACACCAGCAGGGTGGCGATGATGACGGCACCACCGGGTGCCAGTCGTTCGGTTGCGGGGCGCGCGTCGGCGCGCGGGGACTGGGTGTCGATCTGCATGGGTTCCATCTCGCGAGTGATGCGTCAATCCAACGCAGACCCGGCGCGGGCATTCCCACGGGGGTCGCGCCGGTGCGTGGAGACCCTGCAGGTCAGGCCTGCGGCGCCTCCATGAAGAAGAAGTCGATGATGTGGCCGTCGGGATCGGTGAGCTGGCCGCCGTACATGCCCCACTCGCTGTCCTCGACCGGCTTCGAGAGCCTACCGCCTGCCGAGGCTCCGGCGGCGGCGAACGCGTCCACCTCCTCGCGGCTGCCCAGCAGCAGCGCGAGCAGGTTCTCGAGCGTGCCCTCGGGGGCGCGGCGCTGTTCGCCGACGAGGAACTCGTCGAACTTCGCGTGCTCGAGCAGCATGATCGCGACCTGCTCGGTCAGCACCATGCAGCTCGTCGTCTCGTCGCTGAACATCGGGTTCCGCTCGAACCCCAGCGCCTCGTAGAACGCGGTCGAGCGGGCGACGTCGGCCACCGCGTGGTTGGGGAACACCATCTGGACTGCCATGACCGCTCCTCGCGCGCAGGGTGGGGACGGCGCCCACCGTAGTCGTGCGAGCGGGCGGCCGTCTACGGGCGCATCCGGGCCCGCCACTACCATGGAGGACCGTGGAGATGACGCGGATCGGCACCCGGGCGGCCGCCCCGCTCCCGCGATGAGCAGCCCTGGGTTCCGCCAGGCGCTCCTCTCCTTCGGGCCGCACGCCGGCGCCCACCGCGTCGCCCTGCGCGCGAGCGCCAGCACCGCCGTGCCGCTGGTCGTGCTGCTCCTCATCGGCCACAGCGAGTGGTCTGCCTGGGCGGCGTTCGGCGCCTTCGCGGCGCTCTACGGCCGCAACCGGGTGCACCTCACGCGGCTCGCGATGCAGTCGACCGCCGCGGGCGTGATGCTCGTCGCCGTCGTGCTCGGCTCGCTCGTCGCGACGCTGCCCGACCCGCTCTGGCCCATGATCGTCGGCGGTGCCGTGCTCGCCGGCCTCGTCTCGATCGTGTCCGACGCCGAGGACTGGCACCCGCCCGGGCCGCTCTTCGCGCTCTTCGCGTTCAGCGGCTCGGCGTCGATCCCCGGGATCACGCTCGCGGGGGTCGGCACGGCGGCCGGCGTCGCCGCCGCATCCGCCGCCTTCGCCGTGCTGCTCGGCTCCGCCGGCACCGCGTGGCGCCGCGCGCGGCGGCTGCCGCCGCTCGAGTCGCCGCCGACGGCACGGGACTACCGCCTCTCCCCCGGTCGCCGCGTGCAGCTGCGGCGCGTCGCCCGGTACGCGATCGGCGTGCTGCTCGCGGGCACGATCGCGGCCGCGCTCGGGATCGGGCACCCCTACTGGGCGATGGTGTCGGCAGTCGTGCCGATCTCGGCCGGCGCGTTCGCCGCCGGGCTCGCCCGCGGCACCCAGCGCATCCTCGGCACGACGTTCGGCGTGCTGCTCGCCGCGGGCGTGCTGCTGCTCGATCCCAGCGCGCTCGTGATCGTGCTGCTCGTCGCGGTCATCGCCTTCGGCGCCGAGCTGCTGGTCGGCCGCAACTACGGGCTGGCGATGGTCTTCGTCACGCCGCTCGCGCTGCTCTCGGTGCACCTGGCCTCGCCGACGCCCGTCGACCAGCTGCTCGTCGACCGGCTCGTCGAGTCGGTCATCGGCGCGCTCGTCGGGATCGCGGTCGGCTTCGCCACCCGTCGCTGGGGCTCCCTGCCGCGCTGAGGCCCTGTGCTATCAAGGTGGGCATGGCGCTCACCCCGGCTCGCGAACGCGATCCGAACGACCCCTACTTCCAGCGGGTCTTCACGGTCGCCAACGCGGTCACGCTGCTGCGCTTCGGGCTGCTCGTGCCGGTGTGCTGGCTCGTCGTCACGGGCGCCGACGGATCGTGGGTGCCCGTCATCCTGCTGGCCGTCTGGGCATCGACCGACTGGATCGACGGCGTGCTCGCCAGGGCGCTCCACCAGGAGTCGCGGCTCGGCGAGGTGCTCGACCCCATCGCGGATCGCATCGGCATCATCGGCGTGACGCTCTCGCTCGCGATCGCGGGCGTCGTCGAGTGGTGGATCCTCGCCGTCATCTTCGGCATGGACGTGCTCGCGGTCGTCTTCGCCGGGCGCGAGGCGCGCGACGGCAGCATCCACGTGTCCTGGCTCGGGAAGATCCGCACCGCGCTGCTGCTGCTGGCGATCGTCGTGCTGCTGCTCGGGCACACGGTCGTGCCATGGGCGGCCCCGATCGGCATGACCCTGCTGCTCGTCGGGACGGGTCTGCACATCATCGCCGCGGTCGACTACATGCTCAAGGCGCGTCGCCTGCGGCTGGTGCAGACTGGGACGACCACTGCGACGACCACGAACCGGGAGCCGAGATGACCGACTGGACCGAGGAGCGCGAGCGGCTGGCGTCGCTCGTCGAGGACATCCTCGCTGGCTGGCACGAGTCGGTGGAGCGCGTGCCCGGCGAGGACGGCGACGAGGACACGATCGTCGCGCGCGACGGCGACAAGGTGATGGCGATCCTGCCGCTCGACGACGAGAGCGTCGAGGCGATGGTCGACGCCGAGGCCGAGGGCGAGCTCGCGCAGTGGCTGCGCGACGAGCTCGCGGAGGACGAGGATCGCGACGACGACGACCTCGACGACGAGGGCGACGACGACCTCGAGGCCGCTGCCGACGCCTGGCTGGGCGACGACGACAGCGACGACGACGACACCACGACGACCGTCGTCGTCGCGGATGACGACGACATCGACCTCGACGACTGGGACGACCCCGAGGCCGACGCGCTCATCGACGAGCTGCCGCGCTGAAGCGCCCTCACCGCCCGATCCCGGCAGCGGGGAATGCCGACGCGCACGGCGCGTTGGCCCCAGCATGCAGATCGACATCTGGTCAGACGTGGCGTAGTTGACGATTGGCGCTGCAGACGCGCCGAGTAATTCTCATTGCGCTCGTTCCGGTCCCATGCCAGGGTCGCAATCATGGTGCAAAACGAGCGCGTGTTGATCGACAGTCACATCGCCGCGGCGCAGGCGGAGCGCGACGCGCCTCTACCCAAAGACGTGGCCTTCGAGACCTTCACGGCTGAGATGGCGCTGAAGGAGCACAACCTCACGCCGGAGCAGATCGAGGCGGGTCGGATTGGCGGCGGTAAGGATGGCGCAATCGATGGCGTTTACGTCTTCCTCGACGACGAGCTCTTGGCGGAGGACTCCGAGATCTTCGACGACGATCACCTCGCGTCCAAGGTGCGTAAGAATGCGTCGATCCATCTGCATCTGATTCAAGCCAAAGAAGAGACGGGCTTCACTGAAACGGCGCTCGACAAAGTCGAGGTATCGACGTCGAAGCTCCTGAACCTAGACTCCACTGACGAGGAACTAAGCGTCTACTACTCGGCAGAGGTGATAGCGCGGATACGGCTGTTCACGCGCGTCTGGAAGAAGTTGCTGATCCGATCCCCCGAGGTGTCGATCCGATTCGATTACGCGACCAAGGCGGACACAAAGAACATCGCAGAGGCGGTTGCTCAGAAACGAATCGACCTCGAGCAGCATCTCAAATCCCTGGTGCCCGGCGCCACTACTCAAGTAGCTTTCCTCGGCGCCCGCGAGCTTTGGGAGATCGCCGACGCCGTCCCAGAATACGATCTCCAGCTGCGCTTCACCGAGTACCTCTCAAAGGCAGACTCCTACACGGGCCTCGTGGCGCTAGCCGACTACTTCGAGTTCCTCTGCGACCCGGACGGATCACTCCGAGGGCACCTCTTCGACTGGAACGTCCGCGACTACCAGGGCGGTGTCGCAGTCAATCGTGGGATTGAGGAGACTCTCGAGTCCGACTCGTCGGACGACTTCTGGTGGCTGAACAACGGCGTCACGATCCTGTGCGCGGGCGTCACGATCGGCGGCGACAAGACCTTCACTATGCAGAACGTGCAGATCGTCAATGGGATGCAGACGTCCCACAGCATCCACAGCGCGATTACGCGCATCGGAGCACAAGTCGAGCGCTCGCGCAATCGCTCTGTACTGGTGCGAGTGTTCGTCACCCAGGACGAGGCAGCTCGCGATCGGATCATCCGAGCAACGAACAGCCAAACGAAGGTGGCAGACGCCTCACTCCATGCGACGGAGGATCTGCATAGGCAGATCGAGGCGTACTTTTTCTCGCGAGGCTGGTTCTACGATCGGCGCAAGAACTTCTATAAGAATATGGGACGCCCGGCCGACCGCATCGTCTCAATCTCGGGACTCGGGCAGGCCGTCATCGCCCTCGGGCTCAGCCGACCCGATGACGCTCGCGCGCGTCCGTCTTCGTTGCTCAGCAAGGAGGCGGACTACAAGCAGATCTTCTCCTCCACGTTGCCGCTGGCGACGTATCTCTGGATTGCGCAGTTCCAGCGCCGCACCGAGACGCTCCTCCGGGGCGTCGACGAGATCGACGCTCACCTTCGAACGAACTTCCGCTTCCACGTCGGCCTGTACCTTGTGACACGGCTGAAGGCGGCTCAGATCTATAGTCCGACGCAGCTGAACGCCCTGGCGGCCGAGCCCGTGTCACTCACTCCTGAACAGGTCGCTGAGGCGATGGCCGCAGTCGCGAAGCTTGGGACAGAGACCGCCAGGGATGAGGACGCGCCGATCGACCGCGTCGCCAAGTCTCGATCGTTCGTAGAGAAAGTCATCGCACTCGCCCTCGCGCCGTAACCGAGGCCGGCAGTTTGCGTGCAGTTGTCGCGCATAGCGATGACTTACCGCTGCCCGCAGGGTCGGCGCAAACGAGACCAAGGCGCGCAGGCCGCGACTGGTTCGCGCTCCGGCATGGAATGAAGCGTGGCCCGCTCCGCTTGAACCCACTATGCAGAGAACGATAAGCGTAGACATCTGGTCAGACGTGGCGTGCCCGTGGTGCTTCATCGGCAAGCGCCGGTTCGAGGCGGCGCTCAGCACGTGGGAGCACCGCGACGAGGTCGAGGTGACCTGGCACTCGTTCCAGCTCGACCCGACTCTCCCTGAGCACTACGACGGCACCGAGATCGACTACCTCGCGAGCCGCAAGGGGCTGCCGCCCGAGCAGGTGCGGCAGATGTTCGCGCACGTGACGCAGCAGGCCGCCGGCGAGGGCCTCGCCTACGACTTCGACCGGCTCGTGGTCGCCAACAGCCTGCGCGCGCACCAGCTGCTGCACCTCGCGAAGGCGCACGGCGCGGGCGACGCGGTGAAGGAGGCGCTGCTCTCGGGGCACTTCGAGCAGGGCACCGACATCGGTGACGTCGAGGCGCTCGTCGCCATCGGCACGGGGGCGGGCCTCGACGCGCAGGAGATCCGCGACGCGCTCGCGGACGAGCGCTACCTGCCCGCCGTGCGTGCCGACATCCAGCAGGCGCAGGAGCTCGGGGTCAACGGCGTGCCGTTCTTCGTCTTCGACATGCGGCTCGGGCTCTCGGGCGCGCAGCCCGCGTCGACCTTCACGCAGGCGCTCGATCAGGCGCGGGCGCTCGCCCTCGAGGACGCGACCGCCGAGCGCTGAGGCCGGCGCCTCGGCCGATCAGGCCGGGCGCCGCGCCAGGTAGACCCACTCGCGGCCGGGGCGGTCCGGGGCATCGCGCACGTCGACGAGCTCGAGCCCGGCAGCGACGAGCGAGCGCTCGATCGCCGCGCGCGGTCGGAAGCGCAGCGTCGACGTCGAGTCGATGCGCGCGCCGTCGCGGTGGAAGATCGTCGGCGACGCGAACGTGACGAACTGGCCGTCGACGTCGGTCACCTCGACCCACTCCTCGACCGCGCCCTCGTGCGGCACGTCGACGACGTGGCGGGTCGCCTCGCGCGTCCAGTCCCGCCACGCCTCGCGCTCCGGACGGCGCGACTCGAAGACGAGCGTGCCGTCGGGCCGGAGCGCGCGGCGGGCCGCGACGAGCACCGCGTGCCAGTCGAGGTCGTCGAGGAAGACCTGCGCGACGTTCGCCGTCATGGTGACGACGTCGACGCCGTGCGCCGGGGACGCATCCGCTGCGGTCGCGTCGGCGGTGCCGACCACCCAGCGGACCGCCTCGGCGCCGGGCTTCGCCCGCGCGACGTCGACGGATGCCGCCGCCGGGTCGACGCCCGTCACGGCGACGCCGCGCGCGGCGAGCATGAGCGCGAAGGTGCCGGTGCCGCAGCCGATGTCGAGCACCGACCGCGCACCGAGCTCGTCGACGACGAGCCGCTCGTAGACCTCGAGGTCCGAGCGATCGGGGTCCAGCGCGTCGTAGACCGCGGCGAGCCGCGGGTCGCCGAAGATCGGGTCGGGCGCCGACGCCATCCGATCGGGCTGCCTCAGCCGCGAAGGCGCGCGGCGACCGCGTCGCGCAGCATGCCCGCGACCGCCTCGAGCCGCAGGTCGCCGCTCGTCGGCTCGTCGCCCACCGCGCCGTCGATCGCGCGGCCGATGAGCCCGGCCTTCGCGTCGAGCAGCTCGGCGATGCGCGTGTCGATCGTCTGCGCAGCGAGGATGCGCCACACCGTGACGGGCATCGACTGCCCGATGCGGTGGATGCGGTCGATCGCCTGCGTCTGCTCGGCGTCGGTCCACGAGAGCTCGGCGAGCACCATGTCGGCCGCGGCCTGCAGGTTGACGCCGACGCCCGCGGCCATGAGCGAGCAGACGATCACCTGCACCGAGTCGTCCTCGGTGAAGGCGTCGATCGCGCGCTGGCGCTGCGCGGGCGTCTGGTCGCCGCGGATCGACACCGTCTTGATGCCGGCCTTCGCGAGCGACTGCTCAGCCGCGTCGAGGACGTCGATGTGCTTCGCGAAGAAGACGACCTTGCCGACCGAGTGCGCGAGCTGCCCCGCGTAGTCGGCGGCGAGCGCGGCCTTCGCACGGCCGATGCGACGGGCGAGCGCGAAGACGTTCTCGCCGGTGGCACCCTCCTGCGTCTCGACCTCGCTGCGCGCGATGCGGCGCACGAGCTCGTCGTCGACGCGGCTCTCGTCGCGCGCGTCGGCCGACCGCTGCGACATCGCGGCGTCGTAGCGCGCGAGCATGCGCTCGACGAGCACGCGCTCGGCGGTCCGGATGGAGCGCACCGACGCCTCGTCGAGCTCGACGGGGATGTCGGCGATGCGGCGCGCGGGGATGTCGGCGGCGACGTCGATCTTGCGTCGACGGACGATGCCCATGTCGATGACGGCCCTGCGCGCCGCCGGGTAGAAGCCCCGGTCCATCGGGGTGAGGCCGATGTCCTCGAGCTGGTCGGTGAGCGCGGCGTTCGGCTCCTTGTGGTCGATCCAGCCCAGGAACCGCCAGATCGCGCCGAAGTCCTCGATGTCGTTGATGAGCGGCGTGCCGGTGAGCGCCATGAGCAGCGGTTTGCCGACGCGCTCGCGCAGCGCCGCCGAGATCTGCAGCACGTGCTTCGACCGCTTCGAGCGGATGTTCTTGATGAAGTGCGCCTCGTCGACGACCATGCCGCGGAACCCGAAGCGCTCGAGCCAGCCGATGTGCCGGTCGAGCACCTCGAAGTTCACGATCACGACGTCGGCGAACGCGTCGAGCGAGTCGCCGTCGCCCTGCAGCACCGCGGCGCGGCGGCCGGGCGCCCAGCGCTCGGTCTCGCGCGCCCAGTTGATCTTCACGACGCTCGGCGCCACCACGAGCAGCGGGAACGCGTCGGCCGCCTGCGCGGCGAGGAGCGCCTGCGCGGTCTTGCCGAGGCCGGGCTCGTCGGCGAGCAGGAAGGTGCGGTGCCCGTCGCGGGCGGCCTGCACGAGCTGCGACTGGTGGTGCATCAGCTCCTTGCCGCCGGGTGCGAGGCGCTGCTTCGGCTCGGGCAGCGGCATGCAGGCGGGCTTGCCGTCGGCCGCGACCTCGAACGAGAGGTAGAGCGGCGAGAGCAGGTCGAAGCCGGCGAGGCGGTCGCGCTCGGGCTTGCGACGGACGTGCGAGAGGTCGGGCTCGAGGAACGGGTTCGCGAGCTGCACGCGGTGCACCGACGGGGGCACCACCTGCGGCGCGAGCGGCTCGGTGCTCTCGGGCGCGGGGGCGGACGAGGTCTCGGGCTCCGGCTCCATGCCGGCGGCCTCGAGCATCTCGCGCTTGCGCTCGCGCACGGCGTCGGTGATGGGCGCGCCCTCGCCGAGCAGCGGCAGCAGCGTGGGCTCGCGGCTCGCGGCCTTGGCGAGGATCACGGCGATGCCGTCGAGGCGCTTGAGGTCCTCCGCGCGCTCTGCGTCGGTGAGCGCCTTGTCGGCGCGCACGCGTGCGCGCTCCTCGCGGGCGAGCATCGCCACGACCTGCAGCTTCACGCGGGTGGAGCGCGATGCGCTGCCTCGCTTGACGCCCGCCTCGACCTGGCGCACGGCGCGGGCGAGCTGCGGGATGAGGGCGTCGCGATCGCGCGACGGCGCCTCGGTGGTCACGTCTGCAGGAGATGCATCCGTGATGGATGCGTCCGTCTCGGACACATCGATGGTTGCGGCGTCGGCCACATGTCCTCCATTCGAGGCGGGGCCGCGGGTACGGGCCCCGGTGTTCAGGCTGCGACGGGAGCCGGAGCTCGAGGCTGCGGCTCGTCGTGCCGGTGACGCCTGCTGCGGTGCGCGTGAGGGCCGCGATGCGGCACGGACGGCGATCAGCGGGCTGACGTCAGAGCCATCCTACCCGGTCGGTACCTGCGTACGCTGCGCGGCTGCCCTGAGGATCGCCCGAGGCCGGGCTCGCCACGGCCTTCGCACCGGCCGCAGGATCGTGCGCGTGACCCGCCAGCGGCTGCCGACGCGCTCGATCACCTGCCGGCCCGCATGGACCTCGGTATGGCAGCGGGTGCACAGCAGGATCCCGTTGTCGATGTCGGTGTCGCCGCCATCGACCCATGCGCGCACGTGGTGGACGCTGTTCCACGATGCGGGCGCATCGCACCCCTCGCCCTGGCAGTGGCGGTCGCGGAGCATGATCGCCTTGCGCTGCGGCGTGGAGAACAGCCGCTTGCGTCGGCCGAGCTTCAGCACGTGCCCGTCGTCATCGACGAGGGCCGCCTGCACGAAGCCGTCGCAGATGATGCGGGCCGCGAGCTGCACCGGCACGACCTCGCCGGTCTCGACGATCTCGCAGAAGCCGGGCAGACCAGCTGCGTGGGCGTCGAGCTCGGCCTGCGTGACGGCGACGAGCAGGGTCGGTGCGTCCTTGCCGGGGCGGGGCGTGACGCCCGAGCGCGCGTGCGCGACGAAGAGCTCGGCGAGCACATCGGCCCGGCGCTGGTCGGGTGTGCGGTCATCGTCGGCCACAGAGGCCGAGCCGCCGATCTCGATCCGGGTGCGCGGCGACTCATAGGCACCGAGCACGGCCTGGACGGCAGCACCCTCGACCGGCGGCAGCACCAGATGGCCGCGGAACATGCCGTCGGCGCACTGCCGGAGCGTGAACGACCGCTGCGCGATCTGCTCCTCCTCGCGCGGCTCGGCGCCGTCGGGGTCGAACGCCTGCAGCCAGGCCCTCGCCGTCGTCGCGAGCTGCTCGGGCGGGGCGGGCACCGGGTCGTCGTAGCCACGCTCGCCGGCCGGGACCTCACCCACCGCGTCGGCGACGAGCGACGCCTCGGCAGCGAGCCGGTCGTCGTCACTGATGCGGCTGCCCGCCTCGCTGAGCCGGTCGACGATGACGCGTGCCTGGTCGAGCCCGATCGCGCCGGCGACGAAGGCGTCGGCGAGGTGCGGGAAGCGGGGCTCGAACGGCAGGCCGGTCGGCGTGCGCCGAGGGGTCGCCGCGAGGGCGACCTGCACGATCGCGGTCGCGCGACCGGCGGTGACGCCCAGCTCGTGGCGCAGCGCGTCCTTCGTGCTGCGGTACCCGAAGGAGCGGGCGAGCGAGGGAGCGTCGGCAGCGGGCGAGACCTGCTGGAGCAGCCCGGCGATGCGCACCGCGGCGCTGTCGGCGCACCGCACGAGCTCGCCGACCGCCGCGAGCGCATCCCACCGCTGGGCATCGCCGAGCCCCTCGAACGCGGTGGTGACGGCGAGCACGTGCTGCTGCAGCCCGTCGAGCGCCTCGCGCAGCGCGGCCGCCTCGGGCGACCTGCCCTGCCGCGCCTGCTGCTCCACCGGAACCTCCGTGTCCGCCATGGGGACCACCGCCTCGGCCCACCGCCGTCGGTGGTGCTCGGTGGGTCCATGCTACCACGAGCGTCGAACAAGCGTTCGAACTCTCGACAGCCTGTGGAGAACCCGATCAGCCTTCCAGCAGGTCCGCGAGGCGATCGATCGACGCGAGCAGGTTGGCGGGCAGCGTGCGGCGCGCGCGCCCGAGTCGTCGCTCGTCGTGCAGCTCGGTCCAGTCGTAGGTGTGCGTCACCCTCGTGCCGGCACCCTCCGGCTCGAGCTCCCAGCGCCACAGGTGGCCGATCGGCGGCGTGCCCTGCTCGGCGGGCATCCACGCGATGCGCCTGCCCTCCTCGAACTCCACGACGTGGTTCTCGCGCACGGCGCCGTCGCCCGTGAGCGTCATCGAGAACACGTCGCCGGTGCCCCTCACGCGCTGCCCATCCGCGGCCTCGGCGAGATTGTCGTTGCCGTCCCACGCCGGCTGCTTCGCCGGGTCGGCGACGTGCTCGAAGATGACGTCGGCAGGCGCCGCGATGACGCGGCTCGCGTGCACGACTCGGGACTCGTCGGTATCGCTCATGCCGCCATCCAAGCATCCGGGACGCATTGAGTCGCCCTCCGAAGCGGAGTAGACATGGGGCACGGACGGACCCCACGGAGGGAGCTCGACATGGCTGCTGAGGCTTCGCGCAAGTACCCGATCTTCCCGCCGTTCACCGAGTGGTTCGACGCCTTCGCGCTGCTGGGCGGCTGGGACGGCAAGGGTCCGCTCCCGGGCATCCGCGTCGAGGAGGTCGTCGAGGACGGCGCCTTCGTCATCCACGCCGAGCTGCCCGGCCTCGACCCCGCGCGCGACATCGACGTCAAGGTCGAGCACGGGGTGCTGACGATCCACGCCGAGCGCCACCCCGACCGTCGGGAGGCGCAGCGGTCGGAGTTCCGCTACGGCGCACTCGCCCGGGCCATCCGGCTGCCGATCGGCTCGCGCGACGACGACATCACCGCGTCGTACGAGGACGGCATGCTGACGGTGCGCGTCGCGCTCGACCCGGTGCCCGCGAAGCCCCGGCACATCCCGATCGAGCGGCGCTAGGCGCGGATGCGCGAGACCACCCGCACCGACGACGGCCGCTGGATCGTCGTCGACGGCAGGCGCTGGCGCGCCGAGGACCCGTCGCTGCCCGCCGATGCCGCGGCGCGACTGCGCTCGCACCTCGGCCGCGCCCGGTCGGCCGTGCGCCTCGCCGAGACCGACGACGACCGCGACGCCGCGCGCGACCGCGTGCAGCTCGCGAAGGAGGGGCTCGGCGAGCGCGGCGACGCCTGGTGGGACCTCTCGGAGGCCGATCGCGCCGCCAGGGCCCGCGACCGGCTGCGGAGCCTCGACGAGCTGGCACCGCCCACGCGCTGATCGCCCGCCGGCCGCGGACGGATCCGTCGCTCAGGACAGCAGCGACAGACCTGCGGCGACGGCGAAGCCGACGACGGTCGCGAGCCCCGCGAGGTCGCGGGCTTTCGCGCGCGCCTCCGGGACCATCGCGTCGACGAGCATGACGAGCAGCGCACCGGCGGCGAAGCCGTCGACGACGCCCGTGAGGGCGGGCGGCGCGACCTCGGCGATCGCGCGGCCGCCGACGGACGCGAGCGTGCAGATCGCGCCGACGCCGAGCCAGAGCAGCGGCACGAAGCGGCGCGAGCGGCCGGCGCCCAGCATGTCGGCCGACGCTCCGACCGACTCGGGCAGGTTCGAGACGAACACCGCGACGAGCAGCGCGACACTCACGCCGTCGCCGGTGGCGAGGCCGATGCCGAGCACCGCCTGCTCCGGCACGCCGTCGAGCAGCGCCCCGACCGCGAGCGGCATCCCGGCGGCACCGGCGGCGCCGGTGCCGCGACGGCCGGACCTCGCCTCGACCGCCCGGTCTGCGAAGAAGTAGGCCATCGCGCCGGCCGCCAGGCCGATGCCGACGGCGAGCGCGCCGCCCTCGGCGACGCCCGCTTCGGCGAGCTCGAACGCGACGCCGGCGATGAGCGCGCCCGCGCCGAACGCGAGCACGATGCCGACGACGGCATCCGACCAGCGCCGCACCATCGCGAGCGCCGCGCCGAGCACGAGCGACGACGACGCGATCGCGCCCCACAGCAGCGCCTCGAGCACGGTCAGCGCCGCCCGGTGCGGGTCTCGATCAGCATCCCGGCAGGCTATGCCCGCCGCGGCGGCGGTGCCATGGTGGTGGGCAGCGAGGCCGACGAGGAGGCGCCATGGCGGACGTGTCGATCCACCCGGCGACGCACGCGCGCTTCGCCGACCTCGCGTTCGTCATCGGACCGAAGCGGGCGGACGCATCCGTCTGCTGGTGCCTCAGCCACCGCGTCGACGCCAAGACGAACGTCGCGCTGCGCGGCCCCGAGCGCGGCGCGCACATGGAGGCGCTCACGCGGCGGCCCGTCGCGCCCGGCGTGCTCGCCTACGACGGCGACGAGGTCGTCGGATGGGCCGCGGTCGCGCCGCGCTCCGAGCTGCCGTTCGAGCGCTCCACCCGGATCCCGCACGTCGACGAGCAAGCGGTCTGGTCGATCTGGTGCATCCGCGTGCGTCCCGGGCACCGCGGCGAGGGCGTCTCGCACGCGCTCCTCGCGGGCGCCGTCGACTACGCCGCGTCGAAGGGCGCGCCCGCGGTCGAGGGGTATCCGGTCGACAACGCGGGCGAGCGCGTCGACCTCACCATGGCCTACGTCGGCACCCGGCGGCTCTTCGAGCGCGCCGGCTTCACGCTGGCCGCGACGACCGACGCGGTCTCCGGCGGCTTCCCGCGCGTGGTGATGCGGAAGCAGCTCGCGACGGGATGACCGCGGGCAGCTGACGGTCGGCGCGTGCGCTCAGCCCGCGGCGATGCGGCGCAGCTCGTCGAGCGCCTTCGCGAGCCGCCGCTCCTTCGTGTCTGCCGCCTTCGCCTCGCCGATGCCGCGCGCGAGCTCCTTGCGCCGCGAGGGCGCGAGGGCGTCGAACGCCGCCTTCGCCGCGGGGTCCTGCGCGAGCGCCGCGTCGAGCTCCGGCGGCAGCTCGATCGCTCGCTCGGCCTCGTCGAGCGCGATCACTGCATCGACCTCGTCGCCGGCCTCGACGCCCAGCGCCTCGCGCCGCTCCTTCGACAGGCCGAGCAGGTGCTCCCCTGCCATCGTGCCGATGCGCGTGCGCACGGTCGCCTCGCCGATCGTCAGGGTCACGGGTGCGTTCTTCGCGCCGCCCAGCGACGCGACCTGCTCGTCATCGAGGACGATCGCGGCGGCCGGGCCGCGTCGCTCGATCGTGGTGCGGATGCGCAGCTCCCCCACGTCAGGACCGCTTCGTGAGGGCCGACTCCTTGTGCGCCGCCTTGGCGCCGCTCTTCGCCGACTCGACGATGTAGTAGGGCTCGTCGCCGGAGGCGCGGAACTGCTGGCCGTCGAACTGGAAGTCCTCGACTCTCCGCTCCTGCACCGTGCCGTGCGTCTCGCCCTGGCTCGTGTTCCAGCTGACCTCGTCGCCCTTGCGGAATCCCATGCGCCGCTCCTCGCTCCTCGTCGTCGTCGCCGTGCGTGCGTGCGTGCGTCGCACTGTACGCGGGGCCGCTGTGCCGTGCCCAGGCGTATGGTCCCTCCATGGGTCGGCGGATGTTCGTGGCGGTCGTGCCGCCCGACGACGTGCGCGAGGACCTCGCCGGGTTCCTCGAGCCTCGCGAGGGGCTGCGGTGGACGCCGGCCGAACGCCTGCACCTGACGCTCGCGTTCCTGCCCGACATGCCGGACCGCATCCTCGAGCCGCTCGACGAGCGCCTGCGCGCCGCGGTCGTCGACCTGCCTCCGTTCGCGTGCCGGCTCGCGGGCGCGGGCGCGTTCCCCCATCCCGACCGCCCAGCGGTGCTGTGGCTCGGCGTGGACCGCGGTCGCGCGGAGCTCGAGCACCTCGCGCTGCGCGTGCGGGGCGCCGCCAACACGATGGGCGCCGCCCCCGACGGGCAGCGCTTCGTGCCGCACGTCACCCTCGCCCGGCCGCCGCGGCAGCGCAGCGCCGTGCGGTGGCTGCGCGTGCTCGACGGCTACGGCTCGCGCACGTGGACCGTCGACGAGGTGTCGCTCATCGAGTCGCAGCTGCAGGGCCGCGGCCGACCCCGGCACGTCGAGGTCTCGGTGCTGCCGCTCGGCGGCTGAGCGCGCTCAGCCGAGCTGCCGCCACGCGCGGTGCAGGCGCTCGACGCCTTCGACGAGCGCCTCCGTCGGCTGCTCGCTGAACGACAGCCGCATCGTGCCGCGCAGGTGCGCGTCGTCGTCGACGGCGAACCACTCGCCGCGCTGGAAGAACACGCCCTCGTCCTGGGCGAGCGCGTGGAGGCGCGCGAAGTCGGCATCGCCGTGCAGCCGCGCCCACAGGAAGAAGCCGCCGCTCGGCTCCGTGATCTCGATGGCGTCGCCGAAGCGCGACTCGAGCGCCTGCTGCAGCGCTCTCGCCTTGCGCCCGTAGCCGACGCCCGCGGCCGCGAGCGCCGCCGGGTACTCCTGCCGCTGCACGATCCGCAGCACGAGCTCCTGCAGCGTGCCGCTCGTCAGCCCGTCGAGGCGGTTGCGCAGCCGCACGAACCGCTCGGCGAGCGCCTCGGGCACCACGATCCAGCCGACCCGGAGCGCGGGGCCGAGCGTCTTCGAGAAGGTGTTGACGGCGATGACGCGGTCGGAGTCGAGCTGCCTCGAGCGCACGTCGACCCCGCCGGGCTCGAAGCCGACCTCGCGATAGGGGTCGTCGAAGATGATCGTGAACCCGAAGCGGTCGGCGAGCTCGGCGAGCCGACGCGCGCGGTCGTCGGGCAGCGTGCCGCCAGAGGGGTTCTGGAAGGTCGGCACGGTGAAGAGCGCCTTGGGCCGCAGGCCGGCGAGCAGCCGCCGCTCGAGCTCGTCGACGTCGATGCCGTGCGCGTCGACCCGGATGGGCACAGGATGCGCGCCGACCAGGTCGAGCGTGCGCAGGAAGAGCGGGTACACCGGGTCGTCGACGACGATCTCGTCACCGGCGTCGAGGGTGCCGAGCACCGCGAGCGCGAGCCCGTGGGCGCCGCCGGTCGTGACGATCACGCGCTCCGCGTCGACGCCCTCGCGCTCGGCGATCCACGTACGCAGGGCGGGGATGCCCGGGGCGGGCACGTAGCGGAGCGAGGCCGCGAAGGCGTCGCCCTCGGTGAGGTCGCGAGCCGCGTCGCGGTAGAGCGCCGTGGGCAGCGCCTCGACGTCGGGGTTGCCGCCGCCGAGGTCGATGCTGCCGGGGCGGTGCTTGATGAGCGTCGCGTCGCCGAAGCCCTGGCGAGCCGGGAGCTGCTCGAGCAGCCGGCTCGCGGCGGTGCGGGTGTCAGGGACCATGGAGGTGCTCCTCGTCAGTGGGGATCGGGATGCTGCTGGGCGGGCGGGCGGGGCGGCTCGAGCCCGGCGTGCGGCTCGCCGTCGAGCCGGGCCGCGACCAGGCGCGCGAGCGCTGGAGCGAGCGTGACACCGCTGTGCGCGAGCACCACGAGGACACGCTCGTCGACCCGGTCCACGATCGGCAGCCCGTCGGCCGGCTGCGGCCGATGCGCGAAGCGCAGCTCGAGCAGGTCGTCCGCGTCGAGGCGGATGCCGTGCCGGGCCGCGATCGCGCGGAGCCGCCGCCAGACGAGGCGCTCGTCGAGCGGCAGCGCCTCGTCGGCGAGCTCCCGCTCGAGGGCGAGGGACTGCAGCACGAGCCCGTCGGCACCGTCGGGGCGGACGCTCAGCTCGTCGCCGAGCACCAGGCCGCCCGCCCACGACCGCGGCGCTCGCACGCGGGCGATGCCTCCGAGCTGCCCGATGACGCGGGTCAGCGCGGGGACCGCGGCTGCGGCGGGGAGGCCGCCGAGCAGGGCGGCCGTGCCGACGCCGGCGGCCAGGACGATGCGCTCGCCAGTGACCGCCTCGCCGGAGTCGAGCACCGCGGCGGCGCCGGCGGCATCCGCTCGCACGCTCGCCACGGCGGCGCCCGTGCGCACGATCCCGCTGTGCGCGAGGATGGTCGCCGCGTGCGACGCGGCGAAGGCGACGACGTCGACGACGCCGCCCTCCGCCACCTCGGTCCCCCACGCGTCCGCGGTCATCGGCGCGAACCACGGCTCGCTCGCCGCCGCGGACGACGCGGCGTGCAGGCGGATCGCCTCGCGCCGCAGCGCCGCGTGGTGCTCGGACCCCGTCGCGTGCGCGTTCGCCCAGGCGAAGCTCGCGCCGCTCGCGACCGAGCACAGCGCCGGCTCGCGCTCGAGCAGCGTAACCCGCCAGCCCGCGTCCGCCGCCTCGGCGGCGACGGCGAGCCCGAGCACGCCGCCGCCCACGACCACGAGCCGTGCGTCCCGCCCGCGCACCTAGAGGAACCTGCGGGCGAGCCGGTTGCCGAGCAGCTGCACGAGCTGCACGAGGCCGATGAGCACCAGCACGATGAGCAGCATGATCGGGTAGTCGAAGCGCTGGTAGCCGTAGGTGAGCGCCAGGTTGCCGAGCCCGCCGCCGCCGACGGCGCCCGCGACCGCGGTCGCATCGATGAGGGCGACGAAGATGAAGGTGAGCGAGAGGATGAGCGGCCCGAGCGCCTCGCGCACGACGAAGCCGAACAAGATGTGGAGCGGCTTGGCGCCGACCGCCGTCGCCGCCTCGACGACGCTCGGATCGACCCCGACGAGGTTCGACTCCGCGACGCGGGCGATGCCGACGCCCGCCGCGATCGTGAGCGGCAGGATCGCGGCGGACGGCCCGATGCTCGTGCCGATGAGGGCTCGCGTCACGGGGGTGAGCGCGATGAGCAGGATGATGAACGGGATCGGGCGCAGCGTGTTCACGACGAGGTTGAGCACGAAGTGCGCGACGCGGTGCTGCAGCAGCTGCCCGCTCCGCGTCGCGTAGAGGAAGATGCCGAGCAGCAGCCCCAGGATCGAGGCGAAGAAGAACGACGCCGTCACCATGTAGAGCGTCTCCCCCAGAGCGGTCGCGACCCGGGGCACATCGGTGTCGACATCGATGAGCGCGGTCACCACTGCGACACCTCCGCGCGCTCCGAGAGCCCGGCGACGAACCGGTCGACGTCGGCGTCGGCGCCGTGGAGCGCGAGGCTCAGCTGCCCGTACGGGCGCCGCTTCACCCGCTCCACCCCGCCCTGGATGACGGCGAAGTCGACGCCGTGCTCGCGCGCCAGGCGGCTGAGCACCGGGTCATGCACGAGCGCGTCGTCGATCACCACCGAGATGCGGCGGCTGGCGTGCTCCACGCGCAGTGCCTGCCGGTCGGCATCCGTCAGCACCGTGCGCGCGTACGGCGCGACGAGCGCCGTCGTCTCGGCGTGCTGCGGGCGGGCCAGGATCTGGTGGATGTCGCCGCTCTCCACCACTGCGCCGTGGCTCAGGATCGACACCCGGTCCGCGAGCCGCGCGATCACGTCCATCTCGTGGCTGACGACCACGATCGTGATGCCGAGCTCCTCGTTGATCGACCGCAGCAGCGCCACAATGTCGCTCGTCGTCTGCGGGTCGAGCGCGCTCGTCGCCTCGTCGGCGAGCAGGATCGACGGGTGGTTCGCGATCGCGCGGGCGATGCCGACGCGCTGCTTCTGGCCGCCGGACAGCTGGCGCGGCCGCGCGAAGGCCTTGCCGCCGAGGCCCACGAAGTCGAGCAGCTCGGCGACGCGGCTGCGGATCGCGTCCTGCTTCCAGCCCGCGAGACGCAGCGGCGTCGCGATGTTGTCGTAGACCGATCGCGAGCTCCACAGGCCGAACTGCTGGAACACCATCCCGATCGTGCGCCGCAGGCGCCGCAGCTCCTCGGCGCTCAGGCCGCCGACGTCGACGCCGTCGACGAGCACCTCGCCGGACGTCGGTCGCTCGAGCGCGTTGATCGTGCGCAGCAGCGTCGACTTGCCGGCGCCGGAGCGGCCGATGAGCCCGTAGATCTCACCGGCCTCCACCGACAGGTCGATGCCGTCGAGGGCGAGCGCTCCTCCCGCCTTGGCGTCGTACTGCTTCGTCACGCCGGTCAGGCGGATGCGTTCGGTCATGGTTCCTTCAGCCTGGCGGGGCGGTGGGCGTGCGGCGCTCCGCTACTGGGCGACGAGCTCCGCGAGGGCGCTGCGCAGCTCGTCCACGGGCAGCTCGACGATCGTCGCCTCGCCGCGCTTCTCCTCCTCGAGCGCCGCCTCGACGCGCGCGTCGCGGTACGTCTGCTCGAGCAGCGGCCATGCCTCGTCGTCGACGTTCTCGGGCGTCGTCGCGGCGATGAGCACGTAGGGGCTCGACGACGGCGACGTCGCGTCCTCGAGCTGCAGCGCATCCTCGCTCGTGATCTCGAGCGCGGGATCGAAGTCGTCGACCGCGATGACCACGCCGGCGATCGACGGGTCGGCGTAGGCCGTCTGCACGGACTCGTGAGCGATGCGCACGAGCTCGAGGTCGCGGTCGTTCGCCGTGATGTCCTCGTCGGTCGGGAAGACGCCGGCGTCGTCGGCGACCTCGATGAGGCCGGCCGACTCGAGGATGAAGAGCGCGCGAGAGAAGTTCGAGGGGTCGTCGGGCACGGCGATGCGGGCGCCGTCCGCGATGTCGTCGACGGAGGCGGCGTCCTCGGAGAAGAGCCCCCACGCGGTCACGACGGTCGAGAACAGCGGCGTGATGTCGGCGTCGTTCTCGCGGTTGAACTGGCTGAGCCACGCGACGTGCTGGAAGACGTTCGCGTCGAGCTCGCCTGCGACCAGCGCGGTGTTCGGCAGATAGGGGTCGTCGAAGTTGACGAACTCGATGTCGAGCCCGTTCTCGCGGCCGACCTCGACGATCGTGTCCTGGAAGTCGCTCTGCGCGGTGTCGCCGATGCGGAGCGGGATGAGCTCGTCGGCGGCCGGCGTCCCCGACTGCACGGCCACCGCGGTCGCGGCACCGCCTGCGACGACGACCGCCGCCGCGACGCCGGCGATGATGCCGAGCCTGCGGCGCGAGCCGCGCTTCGCGAGGTGCTCGTCGATCTCGGAGCGGCTGGAATCGTTCGTCATGGGTCCTCCTCGGGCAGGGCGCGAGCGGCGCCGGGGTCTGCCATCACGCTAGGCACTGGCGGCCACAACGTCACATGAGGGTGACGCAGGGCGTCACAATCGCGCCGCGGCGCCGGCTCAGAGCGGCCGCTTGAGCCCGACGTGGCTCTCGCCGTACCCGAGCCGGGCGTAGAAGGCGCGCGCCCGCTCGCGGGCGCGGTCGGTGGTGAGCTGGGCGAGCGCTGCACCGCGGGCCCGGCCGTGCTCATGCGCCCACTCGAGCATCGCCGACCCGAGGCCGCTCGAGCGCTCGTGCGCAGCCACGCGCACGCCCTCGATCTGCAGCCGGGTGCTGCCACCGCGCGAGAGCCCCGGGATGATCGAGAGCTGCATCGTGCCGACGACCCGCTCGGCCTCGTCGACGACCACGGCGAGGTAGTGGGTCGAGTCCCGGGTGACGGCATCGAAGGCCGACTCGTAGCCCGCGAGCTCCGCGACCTCGCGCTCGCGCCCCAGCTCGTCGTCGGACAGCAGCGCGACGAGCACCGGTACGTCGTCACGGGCGGCCCTGCGCACGCGGAAGCGCCGGTCGCCGATGGTCAGCCGCCCGCCGACCGACGTCCGTGCCTCGGTCCGCAGCCGGGCCACGAGCGCGTCGAGCCACGCGCCGACGCTCGCACGCGCCTCCTCCGTGTCGGGGTAGCGGCAGCGCAGGTGCAGTCCCGCCTCGTCGAGGATGAACCACAGCATGACGCCGTCGGTGCGGATGGAGGCGCCCACGTACTGCGCCTGCAGCCCGGCCGCGTCGATGCGCACCGGCAGCCGCCGGAGGTCGAGCCACGAGATCGCGAACATGCCCGGGGCCTCCGGCATGCCGCCCCACGGCCGCAGCACGTCCTCGAGCGGCCACGAGCCGAGCTGCACGGCCTCCTTGACGGCCGCCGCGCTCGCGCGCGCATCCGCATCCGCCGACTCGAGCACCGAGTTCGTGATGAACCAGCCCGCGGCGTCGTGCCACTGCGCGTCGTAGCGGCTGTGCACGGGGAAGACGGCGCGCAGCGGCGTGCCGGCCAGCTCGTGCGTCACCGCGGTCATCGCCGAGACCACGAGCGCGAGCGTCGAGACGCCGCCGTCGCGGGCCTGCGTCGAGAACGCGGCGCTGTCGTCGACGTCGAGCACGTCGCGCACCTCGACCCGCTCGGACTCCGGCGACTCCGCCGTGCCGAGCGGCAGCGGGAATCGCGGCATCACGCCGCCGCTCGCCTCGAGCAC
This sequence comes from Agrococcus jenensis, assembly GCF_003752465.1. Lineage (NCBI taxonomy): Bacteria > Bacillati > Actinomycetota > Actinomycetes > Micrococcales > Microbacteriaceae > Agrococcus > Agrococcus jenensis. The sequence goes on from NZ_RKHJ01000001.1 coordinate 45,799, forward strand.
CTCCGCCCAGCGCCGGCGCAGCGCATCCGGGGCACCGTCGCGCTCCCGCAGCTCGCGCGTGTGGTCGGCGAAGGCCGGCGCGGGCGGCAGCAGCGGCACGCGGCCCTCGCGCACCTCGCCGAGCGCCGTGAGCAGGTCGCGAGCGAGCACGAGCATCGACCAGAGGTCGACGTGCGCGTGATCGGCGGCGAGCACGACCGTCGGGCCCTCGGCGGACTCGAGCACGCAGAGCCGGTGCGACGGGGCGCGATACGGCGAGCAGGCGTCGTCGAGCACGTCGCGCAGCGCATCGTTCACGGCTTGCCCCGATGCGATCGGATGCTCGACCCAGGCGCCCGGGCGCACGTCGACCTCGTGGAGCCGCGGTCCGTCGTCGCCCGGCGTGAACGCGGTGCGCAGGGTGGCGTGCCGCGCGATGACCGCCATCCACGCGGCCTCGAGGTCGTCGAGCGCGACCGGCTCGCGCATCCGGAAGGACAGCGCCATCCAGGAGCCGGCGCGCTCCCCGGCGCCCACGTGGCGGCGCTGGTCGAACGACACCGGCAGCTCGACGTCGGTCGGCGTCGCGGCCACGTCGAAGCCGTGCAGCCGACCGAAGGGCAGCCGCAGGTGCGCCACGTTGGTCAGCCGCATGCGGGTAGCCTACGGAGCCCCTGCTGTCTGCGACCCAGGAGCCGCCGTGCCGACCTTCACCGTTCCGGACGCCGAGCTCGACGTCGAGCTGAGCGACGAGGGCGGTCGACCGGTGGTGCAGCTGCACGGCCTGACGTCGAGCCGCCTCCGCGACCGGGTGCTGCACCTCGACCTGGGTCGCGGCCTCAGCGGCACGCGGCTGCTGCGCTACGACGCGCGCGGTCACGGCCGCTCGACCGGGCGCGCGGTGCCGGACGACTACCGCTGGTCGGTGCTCGCCGACGACCTGCTGCGCCTCCTGGACGCGTGGTTCCCCGGCGAGCGCGTCCACGGCGTCGGGCCCTCGATGGGCACGGCGACCCTGCTGCACGCCGCGGTGCGCGAACCGGATCGGTTCAGCGGGCTGACGCTCATGGTGCCCGCGACCGCGTGGGAGACGCGGGTCCCGCGCGCGGACGAGTACCGGCGGGCCGCCGCGTTCGTCGAGCAGCACGGGCTCGCCCGGTTCGTCGCCGCTGAACGGGGCGCAGCACCGCCGCCCGCGAACGCCGGCGCACCGCCCACGGAGCCGGAGGTGGCGGAGGCGCTGCTCCCCTCCGTGCTGCGGGGCGCGGCGCTCAGCGACCTCCCGAGCCCCGAGTCGCTCGCGGCCCTCGGCATGCCGACCACGATCCTGGCGTGGACCGACGACCCGGCACATCCGCTCTCGACCGCCGAGCGGCTCGTGCAGCTGCTGCCCGATGCGACGCTGCGCGTGGCGTCGACGCCGGCCGAGCTGGCCCGCTGGCCGCAGGTGCTGCTCGAGGACGTCGCACGCAGGTCGTAGCGCGCGCATCCTGGCCATCGACGCGCGCTCGCGCGACCGCCATGATGCGAGGGGGCGAGGAGGCGCGGATGGGCGATGCGGCGGGCACGGTCTCGTGCGACGTGGGGATCTCGGCCGACGGCTTCGTCGCCGGCCCCGGCCAGACGCTGGAGGAGCCGCTCGGGCGCGGCGCCGAGGCGCTGCACCGGTGGATGTTCGAGACCGAGGAGGAGAACGCCGCCGAGATCGCGGCGATCCTCGGCCACGGCGCCTACATCATGGGCCGCAACATGTTCGGACCGGTGCGCGGCGAGTGGGACGAGCCGTGGCGCGGCTGGTGGGGCGATGAGCCGCCCTACCGCGCACCCGTCTTCGTGCTCACCCACCACCCGCACGAGCCGATCGAGATGGAGGGCGGCACCACCTTCCACTTCGTGACCGACGGCCCCGAGGCGGCGCTGGCGCGAGCGCGCGAGGCGGCCGGGGACCGCACCATCTCGGTGGCGGGCGGCGCGAGCACGATCGACCAGTTCCTCGCCGCGGGGCTCCTCGACGAGCTGCGGCTGCACATCGCGCCGATCGTGCTGGGCGCGGGTGAGCGGCTGTTCGCCGCCTCCGGGCCGGTCGAGCTGCAGCCCGTCGCGTCGCGCACCGCCTCGCTCGTCACGCACGTCACCTATCGGTTGGAGCGATAGGTCGGTTGGAGCGATACGCCGGGTCGAGCGACGGGGTCGGCCGGCGAGCTGACGCCGCGGCCGCCCCACGCTCGCGTCAGCCCTGGCCGGAGTCGCTGCGCAGGCGATCGATGTGCTGCGACGCCTCCGCCTTCGAGAGGTCGGCGGGCAGCTCCTCGCCCGCCTGCTTCGCGAGCGTGTCGAGGTACGAGCGCTGCGCCGCGGTCATCGGGTCGTCGCCGCTCACCCAGTCTGCCGGGTCCTTCTCGAGCGTCGAGTCCTGCGCGTCGCCGGTCGCCCCGATCGTCTCGCCCTGCGTGTCGGGCTGCTCGTCGGGCTGTGCCTGCGGGGTCACGTCGGTCATGGTCGCCTCCTGCGGATCGGGGGGCTCACGGTACTCCGGCGCGCCGACAGGCACCTGTGCACGACGCCCCTTCCGCGCCGCGGCGCGCTGCGGTAGGAACGCAGCATGACGACCGGACAGCGCTGGCTCGAGGGCTACATCCGCGCCTGGGCGTCGAAGGACCCGGCGGACGTGCGCGCCATCTTCACCGACGACGCCGAGTACCGGTTCCGCCCCGACGATCCCGAGCCCGTGCGCGGGATCGACGCGATCGTCCGGATGTGGGGCGAGCCGGAGTCGCCGAACCCGCGGCACGACCTGCGCGTGCTCATCGAGGACGAGCGGCTCGCGATCATCACGGGCACCGTCGTCTATCCCGACCACGCGTCCTACGTGAACCTCTGGGAGGTCCACCTGGCGGACGACGGCCGGGCGCAGCGCTTCGTCGAGTGGTTCATGACGCCACCCGATGCCGGGGACGACTGATCGGAAGAGGGACGACCATGGGACTGCGCGACATGCTGTTCGGCAAGGCGTCGGGCCAGGCGCCGCCCACGACCCGGCCCGACGTGCCCACCCGCTGGGAGGTCACAGCGCAGCAGGGCAGGAGGACTGGCCGCGCGCTCCGCGACCTCACGGCGGTGCTGCGCGGCCAGTCCCGCTCGGCCCAGGTCATCTGCTCCTACGGCCACCCCGTGCCGCCGGGCAGCACGACCTGCGCCTACGGGCACTGGATCGGCTGACCGGCGGCGCCGGCTCACGCCGTCGGCGCGACCTCCATCTGCCCCCACGGGCTGCCGTACTCCCCCAGCAGGTCGAGGAAGGGCTTGGGCGGCATCGCCTCCGGGCCCAGCACGCCCGCGCCCGACCACACGCCGGTCGCGAGCAGCTCGAGGGCGATCACCGGGTTGATGGCCGTCTGCCACACGACGCACTGGTGGCCGTACTCCTCCATCGACCAGGCGTTGTCGACCACGTGGTAGAGGTACGTCGACCGCGGCTGCCCGTCCTTGCCGGTGCCGCGCACCCACACGCCGGCGCAGGTCTTGCCCGTCATCACCGGGCCGATGGATGCCGGGTCCGGCAGGCACGCCGCCACGACGTCGCGGGGCGAGACCTCGACCCCGCCGACGCGCACCTTCTCGGTGCGGTCGAGACCGAGCGTGTGCAGCGTCTGCAGCACGCCGATGAACTCCGACCCGAGCCCGTACTTGAAGGTGACCCGCTCGCAGTCGAGCCAGCGCGGCATGAGGAGCACCTCCTCGTGCTCGACGTTGACGCACTCGACGGGGCCGATCCCCTCGGGGAAGTCGAACACCTCCGGCTCGCTGAACGGCGCGGTCGTGTACCAGCCGCCGTCCGTCTCGGCGCGCGAGCGCTCCCAGATCACCGGCGGGTTGAGGCACTCCTCGATCGTCGTCCAGATCGAGAACGACGGCGCGAAGATCTCGTTGCCGTCGTCGTCGTGCACCGCGAGGTTGGCGCCGTCGCGCGTGCCGAGCTCGGTGATGCTGCTGAAGAGCTCGTCCGAGGCGTAGCGGGCGAGCACGTCGGAGAGCCCGGGCTCGACGCCCATCCCGACGAGCGCGAGCCTGCCCGCCGACTCCCACTGCTCGGCCTTGCCGAACTGCTCGTCGCCGAGCTTGAGCCCGACCTTCGCGTAGGGCTCGTCGGCGTGCCGCTTCGAGAGGCTCATCGCCATGTCGAGGTAGTCGGCGCCGGCCGCGAGCGCGCCGTCGAAGATGGGCATGACGAAGCGCGGGTCGACGGCGTTCATGACGTGCGTGATGCGGTGCTCGCGGCACAGCGCCGCGACGGAGTCCGGACTCGACGCGTCGACCTGCGCCGAGGAGAACCGGGGATCTACCGCTGCCGCCTTGCGTGCGCGTGCCTCGTCGTAGTCGGCGATCACGATGCTCTCGAAGAAGTCCCGACGGGCCGCGATCGCGGCGAACGCTCCTCCGACACCTCCGGCTCCCACCAGCAGGATCCGCATGACGCTCCTCTCGTGCCAGCGCCCTGCCGTGCGGCTCCCGCACGGCGACACGACGCTGATCGAGCGAGACTCTAGTAGAACGGCGACGGATTCAGTAGTGTCTGCCGTCAAGGAGGACGGATGCAGCACCCACAGCCCGGGTGAAGCGCCGGATCCGCCGAACTGCGCACAAGGGAGCAGTCGTGACCGATCACCGCACCACCCCCGTCACCGGGGGTCCTGCCAAGCTCAAGCCGAACGCCATCGGCTTCTTCGACGCCCTCGTCATCGGGCTCGCCTCGACATCGCCGGCGTACACGATCGCCGCCATCATCGGCGGCCTGGTGCTCTACACGGGGGTGCACGCGCCCGGCATCATGCTCGCGAGCTTCATCCCGATGCTGCTGATCGCCTCGGCGTTCTACTACCTCAACACGGTCGACCAGGACTGCGGCACCACCTTCTCGTGGGTGACGCGCGCGATGGGGCCGTGGTTCGGCTGGATCGGCGGCTGGGCGATCGCGATGACGGGCGTGCTCATCGTCGGCTCGCTCGCCGAGGTCGGCGTGCGCTACTCGCTGCTGACCGTCGGGCTCGAGGATCTCGCGTACGACCCGGTGGCCATCCGCGTGCTCACCGTGCTGCTCATCATCGTGATGACCGCGATCTGCGTGTGGGGCACCGAGATCTCTGCCCGGCTGCAGAACGTGCTCATCGTGTTCCAGATCGTCTCGCTGCTCGTCTTCGCGGTCGTCGCGCTCACGCAGGTCTTCACGAACACCTCGGCGTTCGACTCGATCACCCCGTCGTGGGAGTGGCTCAACCCGTTCGGCGGCGGCTGGGAAGGCGTGACGGCGGGCCTGCTGCTCGGCGTCTTCGCCTACTGGGGCTGGGAGTCGGCGGTCAACCTCACCGAGGAGACGACGAACTCGTCGCAGTCCCCCGGCAAGGCCGCCATCTGGTCGACCATCGTGCTGCTCGTCACCTACCTGTCGGTGACCATCGCCGTCGTCGCCCTCGCCGGCGACGCGTTCCTGGCCGAGACCGCCGACGAGGAGGACGCGATCTTCCAGGTGCTCGCCACGGACACGATGGGCCCCTGGGCCTGGGTCGTGATGCTGTCGGTCGCCACCTCGGCCATCGCCTCCACCCAGACGACGATCATCCCCGCATCGCGCACCGGGCTCAGCATGGCCCGACGCGGCGCGCTGCCGAAGATGTTCGGCCACATCCACCCGCGGTTCCGCACGCCCGATGTCTCCACCTGGTGGGTCGCCGGCATCGCGAGCGCGTACTACCTCGTGGTCGGCCTGCTGAGCGAGACCGCGCTGTGGGACACGCTCACCGCCCTCGGCCTGCTGATCGCCTTCTACTACGCGCTCACGGGCATCGCCTGCGCCATCTACTTCCGCAAGCGGCTCACGAAGAGCGTGAAGAGCTTCGTGCTCATCGGGGTCGGCCCCGTGCTCGGCTCGCTGCTGCTCATCTGGCTGCTCATCTCGGCGATCATCGACTACGGCAACCCCGAGAACGCGTACACCGAGACCCCCTGGTTCGGCGTCGGCCCGCCCCTCGTGATCGGCATCGGCATCTTCGCCACCGGTGTCGTGCTGATGATCATCTGGTACTTCCGCGACCGCCGGTACTGGGAGGAGCGCCCGAGCACCGCGGAGCAGCCGATCGTGCGGATCGACACGACGTCCGTCGGCACCGGATCCGTCGGCCGCGGCGCGGTCGGCAGCGGCGCAGCGGGCAGCGGGGAGACGAAGCCATGAGCGTCCTCCTCGGCTACGACGAGTCGCCCGGCGCCAAGGCCGCGCTGACGATCGCGATCGACGTCGCGAGCCGCTACGGCGAGCAGCTCGTCGTCGTCTACGGCACCGAGCCGCCCGGCGGCGTCGGCGAGGAGCGGCGCACGCACGAGGCGATGCTGCAGCAGTGGGGACGCGAGGCCGTGGGCCACGCGCTCGACGCCGCCGCAGCCGCCGGTGTGGATGCCGTCACCGAGCTCGTGTCGGCGCGGCCCGTCGACGCGCTGCTCGAGCAGGCGGAGCGGCACGATGCCCGCCTCATCGTCGTCGGCACGTGGGGCGAGAGCCCCATCCGCGGCGCCATCCTCGGCTCGACCCCGCACAAGCTGCTGCACCTGAGCCGCCGACCCGTGCTCTGCGTGCCGCTGCCGACCTGACCGCCGGCGACGCATCCCGCGACAGTAGCCGCGCGCCAGCATCCGAGCGCACCGAACGACCACCACCGACGAAGGAGCCCCATGCCCGCCCCCGCCGACCACCTGTGGATGCACTTCACACGCATGGCCAGCGCCGATGCGGCGCCAGTCATCGTGCGGGGTGAGGGCGCCTACATCTGGGACGACCGCGGCAAGCGGTATCTCGACGGCCTCGCCGGGCTGTTCGTCAACCAGCTCGGGCACGGGCGGGAGGACCTCGCCGCGGTCGCGGCGCAGCAGGCGTCGACGCTCGCGTTCTTCCCGCTCTGGTCGTACGCGCATCCGAGCGCGATCGACCTGGCCGACAAGCTGGCGTCCCTCGCCCCCGGCGACCTCGACCGCGTGTTCTTCACGAGCGGCGGCAGCGAGGCGGTCGAGAGCGCGTGGAAGCTGGCGAAGAACTACTTCAAGCTCACCGGCCGGCCGATGAAGCACAAGGTCATCAGCCGGGCGATCGCGTACCACGGCACCACGCACGGTGCGCTGTCGATCACGGGGCTGCCGCCGCTCAAGGCGCAGTTCGAGCCGCTCGTGCCCTCGACGTTCCGCGTGCCGAACACGAACCAGTACCGCGCGCCGATCCACGCCGACGATCCCGAGGCCTTCGGCCGCTGGGCCGCCGACCAGATCGCGGTCGCGATCGAGCAGGAGGGGCCCGAGACCGTCGCGGCGGTCTTCCTCGAGCCGGTGCAGAACGCCGGGGGATGCTTCCCTCCCCCGCCCGGGTACTTCCAGCGGGTGCGCGAGATCTGCGACGAGTACGACGTGCTGCTCGTCTCGGACGAGGTGATCTGCGCGTTCGGGAGGCTCGGCACGATGTTCGGCGCCGAGCGATATGGCTACCAGCCCGACATCATCACGTGCGCGAAGGGCCTCACCTCGGGCTACGCGCCGCTCGGCGCGATGATCGCGAGCGAGCGGCTGTTCGAGCCCTTCGCCCAGCCCGGTGCGATGTTCGCGCACGGGTACACCTTCGGCGGCCACCCGGTGGCGACCGCCGTCGGGCTCGCGAACCTCGAGATCTTCGAGCGCGAGGGCGTGCTCGAGCACGTGCGGGCCAACGAGGGCGCCTTCCGCACCACGCTCGAGGGGCTGCTCGACCTGCCGATCGTCGGCGACGTGCGCGGCGACGGCTACTTCTACGGGATCGAGCTCGTGAAGGACAAGGGCACCCGCGAGACCTTCGACGACGACGAGAGCGAGCGGCTGCTGCGCGGCTACCTCTCCGGCGCGCTCTTCGAGGCCGGCCTCTACTGCCGGGCCGACGACCGGGGCGACCCCGTCATCCAGCTGTCGCCCCCGCTCATCTGCGACCAGTCGCACTTCGACGAGATCGGGCAGATCCTGCGCGGCGTGCTCTCCGAGGCGGGGTCGCGGCTGTGAGCCTCCCCGACGCGCAGGACAAGGCGATCATCGCCGAGCTCCAGCGCGACGGGCGTGCGCCGTACGCGGCGATCGCCGAGACGGTGGGCCTCAGCGAGACCGCGGTGCGGAAGCGCGTGAAGCGGCTGACGGATGCCGGGGTCATGCAGATCGTGGCCGTCACCGACCCGATGCAGCTCGGCTTCGCCCGCCAGGCGATGATCGGCATCCGCGTCTCCGGCGAGCTCGAGCCGGTCGCCGAAGCAGTGTCGGCGCTGGGCGAGGTCGACTACGTCGTCATCACGGCCGGCTCCTACGACGTGCTCGCCGAGGTCGTCTGCGAGAGCGACGCGCACCTGCTCGAGCTCGTGTCGCAGCGCATCCGCTCGATCGACGGCGTGCGCGAGACCGACACGCTCATGTACCTGAAGCTGCAGCAGCAGAGCTACGCGTGGGGCGTGCGGTAGCGCGCCCGCCAGCCTCCCCTCGCGGCGAGCGTCAGCGCTCGGTGACCTGACCGGCCTCGACGCGCCAGTGCCGGTCCGTGCGGACCGTCTCGAGCATCCGCCGGTCGTGGGTCACGAGCAGCAGCGTGCCGTCGTAGGTGTCGAGCGCCTGCTCGAGCTGCTCGATCGCCGGCAGGTCGAGGTGGTTCGTCGGCTCGTCGAGCACGAGCAGGTTGACGCCACGCGCCTGCAGCAGCGCGAGCCCCGCACGCGTGCGCTCGCCGGGCGAGAGCTCGTCGACCGGGCGGCCGACGTGATCGGCCCGCAGCCCGAACTTCGCGAGCAGCGTGCGCACCTCCCCCGACGCGAGCTCGGGGATGAGCGCCTCGAACGCCACCGCCAGCGGCTGCGACCCCGCGAGCAGCGAGCGGGCCTGGTCGATCTCGCCGATCCGCACGCTCGCACCCAGGCTCGCCGAGCCCTCGTCGGGCGACTGCTGACCGAGGAGCGCCCGCAGCAGCGTCGACTTGCCGGCGCCGTTCGGCCCGGTGATGCCGATGCGCTCCCCCGCGTTCACCTGGAGCGACACCGGCCCGAGCGTGAACGAACCCTGCCGGAGCACGGCACCGCCGAGGGTCGACACGACCGAGCTCGACCGCGGCGCCGCCCCGATCGTGAACTCGAGCTGCCACTCCTTGCGCGGCTCCTCGACCTCCTCGAGGCGCGCGATGCGGCTCTCCATCTGGCGCACCTTCTGCGCCTGCTTCTCGCTCGACTCCGTCGACGCCTTGCGGCGGATCTTGTCGTTGTCGGGTGCCTTCTTCATCGCGTTGCGCACGCCCTGGCTCGACCACTCGCGCTGCGTTCGCGCGCGCGACACGAGATCGGCCTTCTTGTCGGCGAACTCGTCGTACTGCTCGCGCGCGTGGCGGCGGATGGTCGCGCGCTCCTCGAGGTAGGCGTCGTAGCCGCCGCCGTAGATGCGGTTCGAGCTCTGCGCGAGGTCGAGCTCGAGCACGCGGGTCACGCAGCGCGCGAGGAACTCGCGGTCGTGGCTCACGAGCACCACACCGCCGCGGAGCCCGCGCACGAACTCCTCGAGCCGCTCGAGGCCGTCGAGGTCGAGGTCGTTCGTCGGCTCGTCGAGCAGCACGATGTCGAAGCGCGACAGCAGCAGCGCGGCGAGGCCGACGCGCGCCGCCTGGCCGCCCGACAGCGACGTCATGAGCGCCTCCTCGATCGACGCCCCGTGCAGCTCGAGGCCGAGGTCGGCGAGCACGATCGGCAGCCGCTCGTCGAGGTCGGCGGCGCCGCTCGCGAGCCAGCGGTCGAGCGCGGCGGAGTAGGCGTCCGCCGGGTCGACGCCCGCGGGCGCGAGCGACGGGTCGCCGAGGGCCGCTGCCGCCGCGTCCATGTCGGCGGTCGCCTGCCCGCATCCGGTGCGCCGCCCGATGTAGTCGGTGACCGTCTCGCCGACGACGCGCTCGTGCTCCTGCGGCAGCCACCCGACGAAGGCGTCGGCCGGCGCGAGCGCGACCGTGCCGGCCTGCGGCTCGTCGATGCCCGCGAGCAGCCGCAGCAGCGTCGACTTGCCAGCGCCGTTCGCGCCGACGACGCCGACGACATCGCCCGGGGCGACGGTGAGGTCGAGCGAGTCGAAGAGCGTGCGATGGCCGTATCCGCCGGCGAGGCCCTGAGCGACGAGCGTTGCGGTCATCCGCCCATCCTCTCAGCCCGTCGCGCGCGCGGCGCACGGCGGCGCGATCGGTCGTCCGGCGCTCGAAGCGCGCGCGGTGGGGGCCCTGCGCGCCGATACCGGCCGTCCCCAACCGTTCCCTAGGCGTTCGTCGCGCTCGGGGCTACGGTCAGGACATGGAGCCCTCCCCTGCGCATGTCGGATTCTCCGAGGACCACGCCGCCACCATCGTCGACGAGCTGAACGCGTGCGCACCTGACGCCGCGGGGCTCGGCGCGTGGCTCGCTCGCACCGGGGTCGAGACGGAGCGGATCGTCACCAGCACGACGCTGACCTACATCACGCTCGCTCGGCGGAGCGAGGACGGCGGCCGCATCGTGCTGATGCTGCTGGACGGCGTCTGGGAGCGCGCGCTCTAGCCGAACGCCATCCCGCTGATCGCTACGGAGCGCTCGTGCCGTAGATCTCGGGGCGTGCGGGCGACGCTCCGAAGTAGTCGAGCTCGAAGCGCTCGAGCACGACGCGCATCACGGGGCGGGTGTCATGGCCCTCGACGCGCTCGACGTCGCGGGCGGCCCTGAAGAGCCCGGCCACGACGTGCTGCTCGTTGACCTCGTCGCGCTCACTGTCGACATACCGAGCGGCATCCGCGACCAACCGGTCGTACCGCTCTCGCATGGAACCCCTCGTCGTCTCGGTTCCCATCGTGCCGTCTTGGACGCTCGTCCGCAAGCGCGGGAGCTACCGTGTCAGCATGATTCCCATGCGTGGCACGGCGCACCGCGGATGCGGTCGGAGGGACCACTGATGGCGGACTCGCGTGCTGATGACATCGCCGCTCGACGTCGCGAGGCGCTCGAAGGGCTTGCGGACGTGGAGCGTCAGCTGACCGAGCTCCGAGGCATGCGCGGGGTGCAACACGACGACGACGAGCACGACCCGGACGGCGTCTCGCTCTCGTCGGAGTGGTCGCGGCTCGAGGGGCTGCGGCGGACGCGGCTCGATGCGGTCACGGCGATCGGCGAGGCGGCAGCGCGCATCGCGAGCGGTGAGGGCGGGATCTGCAGCGTCTGCGGCCGGCCGATCGCGCCCGAGCGGCTCGAGGCGCGGCCGCAGGCGACGACCTGCATCGACTGCGCGCCCTGACGCCTCACCCGTCCGCTCATCGACCGGGCCGCAGCGCTCACGCGCCGAGGCGGCGTGCGACGGATGCGGCGGCCCGACCGCCCGAGACGAGCGCTCCCTGGATCGACGCGGTCTCCCGGTGATCGCCCGCGACGAGCACGCGCCGTCCCGTCCAGAGCGGGCCGCGCGCGATCGGCCCTGGCGGCTGGGCGGGAACCGCGTGGCGCACGACGTGGTGGGCGAGCACCTCCCACCCGTGGGTCGACGTGCGGTACAGCCGCTCGAGGTCCCGTCGCACCTCCGCCTCGCCGACGAGGCCGTCGGGGCGGTCGAGGAGCGTGGTCGCCTGGACGAGGTGGACGCCGGCCGGCGCATACGAGGGTGCGACCTCGGAGATGACCGCCGTGTTCCAGATGGGCCCCGCCGGACCTCCTTCGCGGCGTGACGCATCGAGCAGCAGGAAGCGACCGGAGAGCGGGCTGTCGGGCGCGCGGAACCACCAGGTCGTCAGCCCGTGCATCGGCGGCGCAGGCATCGGAGCGAACCCGGCGAGGTCGTGCGCGGCGACCGCGACGATCGCCGCGCGAGCTCGGATGGCGCCGTCGTCGGTGTCGACCTGCACCCCGGCATCCGTCTCGCGCACCGCGTTGGCCGGCGTGCCGAGCCGCACCGGCCGGGTGAGCGCTGCGGCGAGCTGCTCCGGCAGCGCCTGCATGCCGGCGTGGGGCAGACCGGGGACGCCGAGCGCGAACGAGCGCAGCAGCAGGCGCACGTAGTTCGCCGATGCGCTGCCGCTGCTGTCGGCGAGCACGCCGGCGAGGAACGTGTCGAGCACGTGGCGGCGCAGCCTTCCGGTGACGCCTGCCGCGTCGAGGGATGCGCGCAGCGTCTCGTCCTTCGTCGCGCGTGAGGCGGTCCGGGCCCTGGCGAGCGTCGGACCCAGCCACCGAGCGAGCCCGATGAGGTCGCGCGCGGGCACGAGCCCGCTGCGGAGCGTTCCGAACGCGTGCTGCGGATGCCGCAGCGGATGCGCCAGCGTGCGGGTCGTTCCCCCGGTGCGCACGACGGCGCCGACGCCGAACTCCTGCAGCCCGAGCGCTCGCACGTCGACCCACCGCTGGACCGCCGGATAGGCCGGGTTGAGCACCTGGAAGCCACGATCCATCCGGAACCCGTCGACCACGTCGGTGCGGACGCGTCCGCCAACGGCATCCGATGCCTCGACCACCGTCACCGCGAGGCCGCGCGCCTGCAGGCGCCGGGCAGCCTGCAGTCCGGCCAGACCAGCCCCGATGACGATCACGTCGGCGTCCACCGCACTCCCCTCGACTGCAGCAGCCAGTCTCCCCCGCGCACCTGTGCCGAGGGCTCGGGCTCGGCTTTGTTGGTCGGCGCCCGGGACCGCTCCCTCAGCCCGCGGGTGTGAGCTGCCGCAACGCGGCGGCGAGGTATGGCGCCGTCCTGCTCGACGGACTCGCCGCGACCTGTTCCGGCGTCCCCGCCGCGACGACCCGGCCGCCCGCATCCCCCGCCCCTGGGCCGAGGTCGACCACCCAGTCGGCCTCCGCGACGATGCGCATGTCGTGCTCTACCAAGATGACCGTGCTGCCGCCGTCGACGAGGTGGTGGAGGTGGGCCATGAGCCGATCGGCGTCTGCGGGGTGCAGCCCGGATGTGGGCTCGTCGAGCAGGTAGAGGGTGTCGCCCCGCTGGCCGCGTCGGAGCTCGGACGCGAGCTTCACCCGCTGCGCCTCCCCTCCGGAGAGCTGCGTCGCCGGCTGGCCCAGGGCGACATAGCCCAGGCCGACGTCGAGCAGTGCGTCGAGGTGACGCTGCACCTCGCTGTCCGAGCTCCACGCCCGAGCATCGCGGACGCTCATGGCGAGCACATCGGCCACCGTGCGGCCGTGCAGCTCGATCTCGAGCGTCTCCGGGTTGTAGCGGCTGCCGCCGCACGTCGCGCATGGCGCGTGCACCGTCGGGAGGAAGAGCAGCTCGACCTCCATCGTCCCCTCGCCCTTGCACGTCGGGCACCGCCCGGCAGGCAGGTTGAAGGAGAAGCGGCTCGCGCTGTATCGGCGCCGACGCGCCTCCGGCGTCGCCGCGAACAGGGTCCGGATGCGGTCGAACACGCCCGTGTAGGTGGCGACGTTCGACCGCGACGTCCGACCGATCGGCTTCTGACTCACCTGCACGATGCGACGCAGCCTGCCGGCCGGCCCGTGCGCGCGGCCGGTCGTCACCGCCTCGGTCCCGTGCGCCAGCGGGTCCTCGGCAGCCGCGGGCGGCTCGTCCGCGCCGGAGGCGCGCTCATCGATCTCGCTCTCGAGGCTCGCCCACAGCAGGTCGGGCAGCGCCTGCACCACGAGCGACGACTTGCCCGACCCTGACACGCCCGTGACCGCGGTCAGCGCGCCGAGCGGGAACGTGACCGAGAGGTCGCGCACGTTGTGCCGCGTGACGCCCTCCAGCTCGAGCCGGTCGTCGCCGGCACGACGCTCGCGAGCGACGCGTTCGGTGGCCGGTTGCTCGAACAGGTAGCGGCGCGTGACGGACTCGTCGGCATCCTGCAGTCCTTCGAGCGGACCGGAGTAGATGACCGTCCCTCCGTCGGCGCCGGCCCCCGGCCCGATGTCGACGATCCAGTCGGCCTCGCGGATGACGTCGAGCGCGTGCTCGACGAAGTACACCGTGTTGCCGCTGTCCCGCAGGGTCGCCAGGATGCGCAGGAGCGACTCGGTGTCGGCGGGATGCAGGCCCGCGGATGGCTCGTCGAGCACGAAGACGACCCCGAACAGCTGCGACAGCACCTGGGTGGCGAGACGCATGCGCTGCAGCTCCCCGGACGAGAGCGACGACGTCGTGCGATCGAGCGAGAGCGAGCCCAGTCCGAGGTCGATGATCGGCGACAGCCGGGCGAGCAGGTCTGCGACGAGGCGGCGCGCCGCGAGCAGCTGCTCCGGATGCGCGTCCCCGGATCCCGAGCTCGACGGCTCGGCTGAGCGGGGCGTCCAGCCGGGCTCGAGCACGGCACGCAACACGCGCGCGACATCGTCGAGGGGCATCGCGGCGAGCTCCGTGATGTCGAAGCCTTCGAACGTCACGGCCAGCGCTTCGGGCTTCAGGCGCCTGCCCCCGCACCGCGGGCATGGGGCGCTCACCATGAAGGACGCGGCGCGCTCGCGCATCCGCGCGCTCTTCGAACCCGCGAACGTGTTCAGCACGAAGCTGCGCACGCCCTGGAAGGTGCTCATGTAGCGGGGCTCAATGCCCGCCGCCACAGCCTTGCGCACCTCCGCGGGCTCCCGGTCGGTGAAGACCGGCACCTGCGGCGATTCGTCGGTGAAGAGCACCCACTCGCGCTGCTCGCGAGGGAGGTCGCGCCACGGGACGTCGATGTCGTAGCCGAGCGAGATGAGGCTGTCGCGCAGCTGCTTGCCGTGCCATGCCGTTGGCCAGGCAGCGAGTGCACCGTCGCGGATGGTCAGGGACGCATCGGGCACCATCAGGTGCTCGGGCACGTCGTGGACGCGGCCCAGCCCGTGGCACGTCGGGCAGGCACCCTGCACCGTGTTCGTGGAGAAGTCCTCGGCGAGGAGCATCGGCGCGCCCTGCGGGTAGGTGCCGACCCTCGAGTACAGCATGCGCAGGACGTTCGCGATGGTCGTCGCGCTGCCGACGGTCGAGCGCGCGGAACCGCCCGAGCGCTGCTGCGGCAAGGCCACGGCGGGCGGGAGCCCCTCGATCGCATCGACGTCGGGACTGCCGACCTGGCTCATGAGCCTGCGCGCGTATGGCGCGACCGACTCGAAGTAGCGGCGCTGCGACTCGGCGTAGATCGTGCCGAACGCGAGCGAGCTCTTGCCGGAGCCGGAGATGCCGGTGAACGCGACGAGCGCGTCGCGGGGGATGTCGAGGTCGACGCTCCGCAGGTTGTGCTCACGGGCGCCGCGGACGCGGACACGGTCGAGCCCGGCGTCGTGCGGCCAGCGCTCGGGTGCATCCATGTGCGCCAGTCTCTCGTGCTCCCGCTGAGCCGGAGTCGAGACCGCTCAGCCGACCGAGCGACGGATCGCTGTCAGCCGCTCGATCGCGCGGTCGATCGCCGCCTGATCGGTGCCGCGGACGACGATGTTCGTGCCATAGCCGGAGCCATCACTGAAGGGGTACGACCCGATGCTCAGCTCGGGCATCGCCTCGGCGAGCTCGCGGAGCGGCGCAGCGATGCGGCCCTCCCCGACCTCGAAGCGCAGCTCGCCGGACAGGACCGGCAGCCCCGCCTCGAGGCTCGGCAGGAGCGCGTCGAGCATCGCGACGAAGATCGACGGGACACCCGCCATGACGTGCACGTTCTCGACGCTGAAACCTGGTGCACCGCTGATGCGATTGGCGATGAGCTCCGCGCCGTGCGGGATGCGCGCCATCCGCAGGTGCTCCGCCGTGAGCGTCCGCCCGGCACCCACGGCGGCCTGCAGGTCCGCGCGGGCGTCGTCACGCACGTCGATGTCCACGCCGAACGCGGCAGCGACGGCGTCCGCCGTGATGTCGTCGTGCGTCGGGCCGATGCCGCCCGACGTGAACACGTGCGTGTGCCGCGCACGCAGCGCGTTCAGCGCATCCACGATCACGGCGTGGTCATCGGGCACGACGCGGATCTCGCGCAGGTCGATGCCGGCACGCCCGAGCCGGCCGGCCAGGTGGTGCGCGTTCGCCTCGCGGGTGCGCCCGGACAGGATCTCGTCGCCGATCACGAGCATCGCGGCGGTCGGATTCGTCATGCCTGCAGACTGTCGTGCCGGGCTGTGGGAATCCAGGGCGCGGTGATGCGGCAGGCGCAGATCTCGGCGGATTGCCCCGTCACTCCCAGCGAGCCGGATCGATCGCGGCGTCGGGTGACCACGCGTGGAGCTGGAAGGAGGTGACGACACGAGGTCCGTCGACGAGCTCACCGCGGTCGCCGAGGTGCAGTGCGCGGACGTTGAGCCGCTCGAGCGGCGCTCCCGCGCCATGGGCGTCGATGAATACGGCGATGGCGGTGGCCGCCTCGATCAGCTCGTCGCGCGACATCGGCTGCTCGCGGCAGACGCCGACGAACGCTTCGATCTTGACGCCTTCCGAGGGCATCCACTCCATCCAGGGCCGCTCGCCGACGAACGCGCCATCGCCCACATCCGCAGCGTAGGCCGCCTCCCAGATCTCCTCTGAGCCATCGGGCACCCCGATGTCGGAGTGGTTGAGCCAGCAGTTCGAGATGATCTCGGCGACGGGCGTCGCCGTCGGAGTCGGCGTCGGTGCCGGCTCGACCGCGCTCGCGCAGCCGCTGAGTGCGGCGGCGATCAGGATGAGCGAGGCGACGGTGCGTGCGCGCATGCCCTGAGCATAGGTCGCGACCGCGCCACCCCTCTTGGCGAGGCGCGACCGCCCGCGGCGTCACATGCCGAAGAGGGAGAACGGGCCGCCGTCCTGCGGCAGCTGCGCGAAGACCGTCCCGACGACATCACGGCGATCGTCCTCCGACAGCTCCAGTCCGCTGAGGTCGATGACGACGTAGCGGTCCTGCTCCGCGTCGTCCACGCCGCTCGCGAAACCGGTCGCCACGTCGATCGAGTCGAACCGGATAACGTGCCGAGGTCGGAGACCCACGCTTCGGCGCACGGGATCGCAGCCGAGCAGAGCTCCGCGGTCGCGAGGCGCAACGACGAGATGGCGGCGTCGGGCAGCGGCATCTCGGGATTGGTGAGCGTCCTCTCGAGCGCGAACTCGGCAGGGCTCGGCGGCAGGTACGACGTGAAGCAGGCCGTGAGCGAGGCGCACAGGAGGACCACGGCAGCGGTCGAGCTCGCTCTGCTGACGCTGGTCCGCCGATCGGCGCGGCCAGACGCTGCAGCGGTCTTGGCGAACACGTCATGAGCATAGGCACGTTCTCCACAGGAGCGCTCGACCCGGACCCGTCGTCATGGCCGTTCGGCGCAGAGTGTCGCCATGACCGACTTCGATGGCACCCCTCAGCAGCATCCCGTCCTCGTGGACCCCGCCAGCCGGCGCGGCAAGGCCTGGACCGAGGAGGACTACACCGACCTCATGCGCGGATGCCGGAGCGACTCGGATGTCGTCGACATCGCGCGCCGGCTGGGCCGTTCAGTGCAGAGCGTGCAGTCACAGCTGCGGCGCCTGCTGCCTGCCGACGAGCGACATCTGCCGCTCGACCTCGCACTGCCGCGACTCCGGCAGCTCGACATGGACGGCGACTACGACTGGCTCGGAGCGCTGGCCAAGCGCACACCGTCTCCGTGGGACCCGAACCCGCTCGTCGTGACCGACCCGGACGCGCGAGGGCTCGGCGGACTGACGGATGACGAGCTGCTCAGCGTCGCGCTCTCGATCGTGATCTCCGGTCAGGAGTGCCCAGCGGACCTGCTGCGCCGGATCGGACGGGAGCTCCGCCGGCGCGGCATGCTCGAGCAGCTCGAACGCGGTGCCGCCATGGCCCATCGTGAGGCGCTCGATCATCTGCTCGAGCTCGACTGGCCCTATGGCGCGTTCACTCCAGGCTCCGAGCCGGCCGCCTGGCCGATGTGATGCGAAGCCTTACCCGTGTGGGAGGCGTCGGCCGGTGCCCAGCTCCGGACGATCGTCGTGATGACCGACCGCCGGCGAGCGAGGCGAGCCGTGTCGCCGGGTTCCGCGCCCGAGTACAGAACATCCAGGTTCGGCAGCGCCTGCCACCCGTCAGCCAGCGTGAGGATGGTCAGCAGCAGCTCCTCCGCCTCCTCGCGGGAGAGCTCGGGCACCGCCGCGAGCACCCGGTCGACCTTGTCGACCGACCGCGCCCGTCGATGCTCCTCCGCGACGGGGGTGCCCAGCTCGAGCCCCTCCCAGAAGGTCAGTCGCGCGAGCTCGGGGTGGGCGCACTGGTAGTCGAAGAGCCGGCCGGCATAGTCGGCGATCGCGTCGATCCCGGTGCCGCGGATCGGCACCGCGTCGACAATCAGCCCGAGCTGGTGGGTGAGGACCGCGCCGAAGAAGTCCGGCTTCTTGCCGAAGTACTGGTAGATCCGCTCCTTGTTGACCCCTGCAGCGGTGGCGATCCGATCGACGCGCGCGCCGGCAAGGCCGTGAGCGCTGAACTCCACGACGCCGGCGTCGAGCAGGAGTCGCTTCGTCCGTTCGGGATCCCAGGCCATGCCTCCAGCCTAGGACAGAACCAACCACTCGGTTGGGAACCGTGCTACGGTCAACCCAACCATCCAGTTGGAGGCAGCATGGAATCCGTCCGCTCATCCCTCGTCCCGCCCGTTGCCACACCCGCACCGCCCTCGGTCCACGCGCGGGCCGTCATCACCTGGCTGGCGATCTTCCCCCTCGTCGCGATCGGCATGAGCCTCATGGCGCCGGTCTCCATCGACTGGCACCCGATCCTGCGCTCCTTCGTCCTCACGCTCGTGGTCGTGCCGCTCGCCGTCTACGTGGTGGTGCCGCGGCTCATCGCCCTCTACCAGCGGCTGCGCTCACGGCGCCGCCCGACGAGCGAGCGATAGCGAGCACGGCATGGACCGCATCCTGGTCACGGGCTCCATCGACGGCGTCGGCCGCGCCACCGCTGAGGCGCTCCTCGAGGCCGGTCACGGGGTCGTCGTGCATGCGCGCACCACGTCACGCCTGGACGCCATCCAGCACCTCGTCGATCGAGGTGCGGAGGCGATCGTCGGGGACCTGAGCCGCCTCGACGACGTGCACGACATGGTCGTCCAGGCGAACGCGCTCGGGCCGTTCGACGCGGTCATCCACAACGCCGGCGTGCTGCGCGGCCCCGTGCTGCCGGTCAACGTCACGGCTCCCTACGTGATGACCGCGGGCATCCCGGGGTCGCGGCTCATCTACCTCAGCAGCGGGATGCACCGCGGTGGACGCCCGGACATCGCTGGCATCGATTGGCTCCGAGAGACCGGGACGAGCACGTACTCGGACTCGAAGCTGTTCGTCACCGCGCTCATGGCCGCCGTCGCCCGGCTGCGGCCGGACGTCGTCGCCCACGCCGTAGACCCCGGCTGGGTGCCGACGAGGATGGGCGGCCCGGGCGCGAGCGATGACCTCGCACTGGCGCACGTCACGCAGGTCTGGCTGGCGACGACCATCGACGACGAGGCGCGCACGTCCGGCCGCTACTGGCATCACCGGAAGGTGCAGGAGACGCACCCGGCGGTGCATGACGTGGACTTCCAGCACGCTCTCCTCGCCTCGCTCGCGGAGCAGACCGGCATCGAGTTGGCCGCCGCACGCTGACGCGGCCCCGGCGGGCGCGAGCGTCGCGGCTGCACTCCTCACCTCAAGGCAAACATGGTGATTGCTCAGCACACGCCGTCGGGGGTGCGGCACGGCGGCGTCACGCGCATCCCGTGACTACGTTCGAGCGCATGACAAGTGCAGAGACGAGGGAGCTCGGAGCAGGAGACGCGGCCGCGCGCCTGCGCGAGCTGCTCAACCAGATCGAGAACGCGGCGACCGCACCGCGCTCCGACCCCCGAGCGCAGCAGCAGCTCGAGCTGTGCGAGGAGATCGAGGCGATCCTGCGCATCCGCTCGGAAGCGCGGGTGTCGCCGCCGCGCTGAGCAGCGACCGGTTGCAGCGAAGGTCCCGTGCGGGTTGTGGATCACGGGGAAGCAGGACCGCAAACGCGGGCGGGCACCAAGGGCGGCGCCCCACGTCATCAGCCTTCGGAGTGCATCGTCGCGGGCGCATCCCGGGTGGCTGCCACGACATCGAGCGCTCCCTGCAGGCTCGAGCGCACCTCCTCGACGACCGGTTCGGGCGATCCCAGCGAACCCACCACAAGCCGACCAGCCGCGGTGTCGATGCCGACGGACACCAGGTCGCCGCCGGAGGTCGTCTCGTCCATGATTCGCTGCATGCCATCGCACAGATCCGCGAACGTCACGAGCGACTCGGTCTCCTCGACCTCGATCGGCGCGGACGCCACGGCATCCGAGTACATCGCAGGCAAGGCGGCGAGGGCCGCGCTGACCGCCGCGTCGGCGTCGAACTGCGAGCCCTGCGAGAGCGAGACGCGCAGTCCCGTCACGGCTCCGCTGTCGTCTGTGCTGCGATCGACCGTGGTGAGCGAAGCCGCGTGGGCATTCAGGAGGTCGTGCTGCAGCGTCCTCGACGCGACCTCGAGCACAGCGCTGGCAGGAGGTTCGTGGCCCAGATTGGCGGGAGCGATCGGCACGATCGCGTTGCGCAGCAGGCAGGTGCCCACGTCCGCCGACGGCAGAGCCTCAGCGGCTTCCGGCGTCGACGGCGGCGCGGGAGCTGCGAGTGGCGTCACAGCACTCGAGACCGCGAGCGACGAGCATGAGACGAGACCGCCAGCGACGGCCAGCACCAGGACGACCACAGTTCGCGGCCGCACCTTCGGACCGGCTCCATTCCCTCGCGCGTCCATGCGGGCCTCCCTCGCCTCGACCAGACATGTCCGGTCTGCTCGTGAGGTTACGTCGTGCGGAGCCGATGTGCACGGGGGGCGGCCGATGTGCAGCGCTGAAGCGGAACGTCGCGCGGTGCCGTGACACAGCGACCCATCGTGCTCGACGCGTCACGCGAGGGCGACGAGCGCCTCGTTCCGCTTCAGGAATCCGGGCTTCCAGGGCGGGTCGTAGCGAGCGAAATAGACCGGTCCCTCTGCTGCCCTGCCATCCCGAGCAAGTGCGGCCTGGAGCGCGTCGGCGTTCTGCTGGAATCGCGTCTCATTCGATCCACCGCTGAACCTTCGCGCGGCAACTCGCCGCTCGGAGACTTCCACGGTGCGAACGGAGGCGTCGGTCGGAGCCGGCACGCCCGTGGCACCAGCCGGCATCACGAAGCTCACGGTGTACGTCTTCTCCGCGCGAGGAGCCTGGATCACGGGTGCCCTCATCGAGATGTTCGACGCGGTGATGTAGCGGATGAGTGAGCCGAAGCCCCGATTGCCCGCCTCGAAGAACGACCCTGCGGCGTCCACCTGCGCGAGCAGGTGCGCGGGATACACGCGCACCTCGTACCCGACGTGCACGGATACCACTGAGTAGGGCTGCTGCTCCGTCATGTAGCCACGGTACGCTCGCCCGATCCCGGACGCGCTCGCTCACACGTTGAAGCGGAACTCCACCACGTCGCCGTCGGCCATGACGTAGTCCTTGCCCTCGATGCGCACTCGGCCGGCTGCCTTCGCGTCGGCCATCGAGCCCGCGGCGTCCAGGTCGGCGAACGAGACGACCTCCGCCTTGATGAAGCCGCGCTCGAAGTCGGTGTGGATGACGCCGGCGGCCTGCGGGGCGGTCCACCCCTTGCGGATCGTCCAGGCGCGCGACTCCTTCGGACCCGCGGTCAGGTAGGTCTGCAGGCCGAGCGTCTCGAAGCCGATGCGGGCGAGCTGGTCGAGGCCGGACTCCTCCTGGCCGAGCGACTGCAGCAGCTCGAGCGCCTCGTCCTTCTCGAGGTCGACGAGCTCCGACTCGACCTTCGCGTCGAGGAAGACGGCCTTGGCGGGCGCGACGAGCGCCGCGAGCTCCGCCTTCTTGTCAGCATCCGACAGCACGTCCTCGTCGACGTTGAAGACGAACAGCACGGGCTTCGCGGTGAGGAGACCGAGCTCCTTGATGGGCGTCGTGTCGAAGCCGACCTGCCCCAGCGTCTTGCCGCTGTTCAGGATCTCGTTCGCCTCGACGGCGGCCGCGAGCACGGAGGCGTCGACCTTCTTGCCCTTGACCTCCTTCTCAAGGCGCGGGATCGCCTTCTCGAGCGTCTGGAGGTCGGCGAGCATGAGCTCGGTGTTGATCGTCTCCATGTCGGAGGACGGGTCGACGGCACCCTCGACGTGCACGACGTCGCTGTCGCCGAAGCCGCGCACGACCTGCGCGATCGCATCGGCCTCGCGGATGTTGGCCAGGAACTTGTTGCCGAGCCCCTCGCCCTCGCTCGCGCCCTTGACGATGCCGGCGATGTCGACGAACGACACCGCGGCAGGCAGGATGCGCTGCGAGCCGTGGATCTCGGCGAGGCGCGTCAGGCGCTCGTCCGGCAGCTCGACCACCCCGATGTTCGGCTCGATCGTGGCGAACGGGTAGTTCGCCGCGAGCACGGTGTTCTTGGTGAGCGCGTTGAAGAGGGTCGACTTGCCCACGTTGGGGAGTCCGACGATGCCGATCGTGAGTGCCACAACAGGTCAGCCTACCGGCGACCCGAGCGCCGCCGACCCGGTTCAGCTGCTGCCGTCGTCGCCGATCACCGCGATGATGTTGCCCGCGGGGTCGGTGCACCACGCGATGTCGGGTCCCAAGCCGCTCGCGATCCCCCGCTCGTCCTGCTCGAAGCCGTCGTAGCGCTCGAACGTCACGCCCTTGCCGACGAGCTCGTCGATCGAGGCGGTGATGTCGGGCACGACGAGGTTGAGGATCGTGAACACCGCGGGCTCGTGGTCGTCCTTCTGGTAGACGAACACCCGGGCGCCGCCGGGCAGGGTGAGCGCGAGCTGCCCCATCTCCTCCCCTACCTCCAGCCCGAGCACGTCGCCATAGAACGTCCGTGCCGCGTCGAGGTCGGGTGCGGCGAAGCCGCTGAAGCCATCCGTGTACTGCGCCATCTCGGCACCTCCTGCGGGCATCCTCGCGCCGCATCTGCCCGCGCGCCAGGGGCGAGTTCGTGCGCGCCCCCGCACGTGGGGCCGGCGCCCTGGCCACCCACAGGCAGCGGCCGTAGCGTGTGGATCCAGCGCCGCCCCGGCGCACGTTGAGGAGCGATCATGGGCACGAACGACGACAACCCCCCGCACGACAGCCGCGAGGGCCTCCCGGTCTACGAGGGCGCCGACCAGCCGGACGACGGGCGCGACGTCTCGCAGGCCGCCAACGGAGGCGATGGCTCCCTCGGCCAGGACACGACCCCCGAGCACGACAACCGCGAGGCCGACCAGACGTACCAGGAGGCACCCCCGGCCGGCTCCGGCGGCGCAGACTCCTTCGATTCCCGTCACAACGAGTTCGACGAGGGCGAGGGCCAGCCCGGGGCCGGCATCGACCCGCAGACCGGCGAGGCCGTGCACGGCGACGGGCTGGCGCACGAGCACGCGGAGGAGACCCGTTCCACGGGCTTCGACGCCGAGCAGCCGCAGCAGGTCCAGGACGCCGGCGACGAGCCCAACGCGGAGCAGCCGCGGGAGCAGCGCTGACGACCGACCGCATCCGACGCCGATTCGTCGTGCACGGCAGCGTGCAGGGCGTCGGCTTCCGCTGGGCCGCGAACGCCGAGGCCGAGCGCCTCGGCGTCGCGGGCAGCGCCCGCAACCGCTTCGACGGCACCGTCGAGGCGGAGGTCGAGGGCGCGCCGGATGCGGTGGCCGCGATGGCCGAGTGGCTGGGCCACGGCCCCTCCTCGGCGCGCGTCGACCGCGTCGACCTGGACGAGCTCGAGCCGCGCGGGGACACGGGCTTCCGGATCAGCTGACCCAAGCCGCCACCGCGCACGCGATCGTGTCGAGCTGCGCAATCGAGCCGACGCCGCGCGGCGGCGCCTGCGCGCCATGCGCAACCGCGACGATCCGGCTTGCGCGGGCAGCGCATCCGGACGATGATCTGAGCAGCCGCGCGACCCGCGGCCCACACTCACAGCGCCGTGAGATCCGCGGCGCCATGCATGGAAACGAGCTGCCATGAGCGCCATCCCCGAGTTCAACCACGAACGCGTCCTGACCTCCATGGGGGCCAGGAGCGACGTCGTCATCACCGTGGCGCTCCATTCGAGCGTGCTGGGACCGGCGCTCGGCGGCTGCCGGATGTGGACGTACCCGACGTGGGCGGATGGACAGGCGGATGCGCTGCGGCTCTCGTCCGCGATGACGCTCAAGAACGCCGCGGCCGGCCTCGACGCGGGTGGCGGCAAGGCCGTGATCGCGCTGCCCATGGGCACGCGCATCGACGCGGACCGCCGTCGCGCCGCCCTCCTCGACCTCGGTGACCTCGTCGAGGCGCTCGACGGCCGCTACCGCACGGCCGAGGACGTCGGCACGACGGAGCACGACATGCTCGTCGTGCGCGAGCGCACCGAGCACGTCGTCGGCCTGCCCGCTGAGAACGGTGGCGCCGGCGAGCCCGCGGGCGCGACCGCGCTCGGCGTGTACTCGTCGATCGCCCCGACGCTCGAGGAGGCCTTCGGCTCCGACGACATCGCCGCGCGCTCCTTCGTCATCTCGGGCCTCGGCCAGGTCGGCGGCCGCCTCGCGCGCATGCTCGCCGGCCACGGCGCGACGCTCTTCCTCACCGACATCGACGGCCGCAAGCAGCAGCTCGCCGACGACCTCGGCGCCACCTGGATCGCGCCCGGCGAGGCCCTCACCACCCCGGCCGACGTGCTCGTGCCCGCTGGCCTGGGCGGCATCCTCACCGATGAGGCGATCGAGGCGCTGCCCGTGCGTGCCGTGGTCGGCCCCGCGAACAACCCGCTCGCCGAGCACTCCGGCGCCGCGCGCCTCGCGGAGCGCGGCATCGTCTACGCCCCCGACTTCGTGGTCAACGCAGGCGGCGTCATCCACCTGCAGGGCATGGCCGACGGCATGCAGTGGCCGGCGATCGCCGAGCGGCTCACCGGCATCAGCGACACCCTCCGCGGCGTGTTCGCCAGCGCGCGGCAGCGCGGCATCACGCCGCTCGAGGCCGCCGAGGCGCTCGCCGCCGAGCGCATCGACGCGGCCCGCGGGCGCATGACGGTGAGCGCCTGACGCATCCGCCTCGCTGTGCGCACGCGCACGGCACCCGGCGGATGCGTGGCGGGCGTCCAGGCGCCCGGCGTAGCGTCGCCGTGCGGGGTGCCGACGCCCCGCGGAGAGAGGATCACCATGAGCCAAGAGCAGCAGCCCGGCCACGACCACTCCAGCCAGGACGAAGCCGTGACCGGCGGCTACGGCGACCCCGGCGAGGCGGAGGCGCTCACGGGCGACGCCGAGTCCGAGACGGATCCCAAGGAGCACCCGAAGGCGGATCCCGCTGAGGGCTCCGACCCCGAGAACCCGCGCGGCCTCTAGTCGCGCGAGCGGCCGGCGGCGTCAGTCGCCGGCCGCCTCGGCCGTCGCGCGGAGTCGCGCGACGTAGTCCGCCCACCAGGCGGCATCGTGCTCCGGCAGGTTCGAGACGCCATCGCGGAGGCCCGCGGCGCCGTCGATCGTCTCGCGCACGATGTCGGCGTGGCCCGCGTGCCGCGCGACCTCGGCGATCATGTGCACGATCAGCCGGTGCAGCGTCGTGTCGGCGTTCGCGCCCCACCACGGCACGTGGGCTGGCGCGTCGAGGGGCAGCTCGTCGATCGATGCGTCAGCATGCGCCCAGACCCGGTCCCAGAGCGCGAGCACCGACGCGCGCGTCTCGTCGGGCCCGGCCCACATGTCTGCGTTGTCCTCGGCGTCGTCGTCGGCCCAGGCGAGGTGCTCGGGGAACGGGCGGCCGACGCACCCGCCGAAGTAGTCGGCCGCGACCGTCGCGACGTGCTTGACGAGCCCGAGCAGGTTCGTGCCCGTCGGGGTCATCGGCATGCGCGCCTCCCGCTCCGACACCCCCTCGAGCTTCCAGCGCAGCGCCTCGCGCTGCACACGCAGGTAGCGGACCAGGGTCGCCTCAGCATCCTCGCTCATGCCCGCATCCTGGCAGGTGCCGCCGACCACCGCCCACCTGAAGACGGTAGTTGACATGTCGACTAGTCGCATGGTCGACTAGCACCGTGATCCTCTCCCGCATCATCCTCGGCCTGCTCGCGATCGCGCCGATGACCGGCGCAGACCTCAAGCGCCACTTCGACTCGACCGTCACGCACCTCTGGTCGGCCGACAAGGCGCAGATCTACCGCACGCTCGCCGCGCTCGTCGAGCAGGGCTTCGCGAGCGTCACCGTGGTGCCCGGCACGAACGCGCCCGACCGCCAGGAGCACCACCTCACCGACGCCGGCCGTGCCGCGCTCGTCGCGTGGCTGCGCTCCGACCTCGACCGGCAGCCCGAGCGCGAGGCCTTCCTCGCGCGGCTCTTCGTGGCGGACGCGCTCGACGACGCAGACGTCGTCGCGCTCGTCGAGCGGCGCCGAGCGGCGGCCCTCGAGCAGCTCGCCGTCTACGAGGGCATCCGCGCCTCGACGCCGCCCGCCGAAGATCGGGGGCAGCGCCTACGGCTCGCGACGCTCGACCACGGCATCCGCCACGTGCGGACGGAGCTCGTGTGGCTCGACGCGCTCGAGGAGCAGCTGCGATGACCGCCTTCCCCGAGGTGCACCCGCCCCGCGACGCGACCGGCGCCGAGCAACGCCCGGTCGTGCTGCTGCACGGCGGCAACGTGGCCAACTGGATGTGGGAGCCGCAGCTCGCCGCCCTCGGCGACCGGCTCGCGCTCACACCGCACCTGCCCGGCTTCGGCGCGCGGAACGCGGACGACTGGCCCGGCCTCGCGGGCGCTGCCGACGACCTGGCCGACCGCATCCGCGACCTCGCCGGCGACCGCAGCGTCGACGTCGTCGGCCTCTCGCTCGGCGGTGTCGTCGCCCTGCACCTCGCGGCCCGCCACCCTGACCTCGTCACGTCGGTGCTCGCGAGCGGCGTCGCTGCGCTGCGGGTCGGCGGCGCCGCGCGCGCGACCTCCGCGCTGCAGCTCGCCCTCTGGCACCGGCGC
This sequence comes from Agrococcus jenensis, assembly GCF_003752465.1. NCBI lineage: Bacteria > Bacillati > Actinomycetota > Actinomycetes > Micrococcales > Microbacteriaceae > Agrococcus > Agrococcus jenensis. The sequence continues at coordinate 72,759 of NZ_RKHJ01000001.1, forward strand.
TGGTTCTGGAAGGCGCAGGCGGTCGCCTTCGGCCTGCCGGCCGACTCGCACGAGCCCTACGTCGAGCACGGCGTCTCGATCCGGCGCGAGACCGCCGCGGCGATGCTCGCCGAGGTCTACGCCGGCGGCGTCCCCGAGGGGCTCGCCGACTACCCGGGGCGGATGCTGCTGGTCGCCGGCGAGCGCGAGCCGCAGGTGATCCGCCGGTCGCTCGCCGCCCTCCGGCGCAGCGTGCCACAGGCGGCGACGCGCATCGCACCCGGCATGCACCACGTCTGGAACGTCGAGGACGTCGACCGCTTCAACGGGATGCTGCGCACGTGGCTGGGCGGCGACGTCCACGACTGGCTGGTCGCGCCCGCGACCGCTCGATGACAGCGGCCGCCGCTTGCTCGCAGCGCCCGCCGCGCTTGGCGGGATCTTGCCGAACACCGGCGGCCACGGCGCTCGTGGCCGTCACCTGCCGACCGTAGGCTCACGAGGTGACCGCAGCACCGCTCCGCGCCCGAGCATCCGTCGTCGTCGCGATCGCCATCGCGCTCGCGGCGTGGGCCTCGGCCTTCGTCGTCATCCGCGCCGTCGCCGACGACTTCGACCCCGGTGCGCTGACGCTCGGCCGGCTCGCCGTCGCGGTGATCGTGCTGGGCATCGCGCAGGCGGTGCACGGGGCGTGGGTGCGCCCGAGCGGTCGGCAGTGGCTGCTGCTCGGCATCTTCGGCATCCTCTGGTTCCTCGTCTACAACCTCGCCCTCAACGCCGCCGAGCACCTGCTCGACCCGGGCACCGCGGCGCTGCTCGTCAACGTCGCGCCGCTCATCGTGGCGCTCGTCGCCGGGACGCTGCTCGGCGAGGGGTTCCCGCGCTGGCTCATCATCGGCGCGATCGTCGCCTTCGGCGGCATCGCGATCATCGGCGCGGCGACCGCGACCGGCTCGCTCAGCCTGCTCGGCGTCGTGCTCGCGCTCATCGCGGCGGTCACCTACGCCATCGCGGTGCTGCTGCAGAAGCCGCTGCTCGCCGCCCTGCCGGGCCTGCAGATCACGCTCATCGGCGTCGCGATCGGCGTCGTCGGCAGCCTGCCGTGGGGTGGCGCGCTCGTCGCGCAGCTCGCGGCAGCGCCGGCCGCGTCGACGATCGGCGTCGTGTACCTCGGGGTCGTGCCGACCGCGATCGCGTTCCTCGCGTGGGCCTACGCGCTCAAGCGAATGCCCGCCGGCCGCCTCGCGATCACCACCTACCTCGTGCCCGTGCTCGCGACCGGCATGGCCTGGGTGCTGCTCGGCGAGGTGCCGCCGCCGCTCGCGCTGCTCGGCGGGCTCGTGTGCCTGAGCGGCGTGGCGCTCACGCGCGTCCGCAGCACCGCCCGTGCGGCGGACGAGACGGCCCGCGCGGCGGCGACCGAGGTCACGCCGGCGGAGGAGCCGCGCTAGCGTCCGCAGGCCATCGCACGGCGCCGTCGACGACGGTCGCCGCCTCGCTCAGCGGATGCGGGCGCAGCGCGCCGTCGTGCATGAGGTGCTGCACCTCGACGCCGCGCACGAGCGTCGCGACGTCCGCGACGACGCGGCGATGGCAGCGCCACCACACCGCCTCCGAGCACATCACCGCCGTGCGCACGCGGGATGCGTCGTCGAGCACCGACGTGAGCCCGTCGACGAAGTCAGCCGACCGCGTCCACGCGGCGTAGGCACGGAACGCGTCGACGCGCCACCAGCCGTCGGGCGAGACCGCGTCGTCGGCGGCGCTCAGCCTGCGGCGGCCGCCGAGTCGCTCCTCCCAGCGCCAGCGGATGCCGCCGGCGCCCAGCTCCGCTTCGATCGCGTCTCGCGATGCCGCGGGGTTCGACCGGCTGCCGGGGAACCGCCGGATGTCGACGACGAGCTCGACCCCGGCATCCGTCAGCAGCGCCCGGAGCGCGTCGCCGTCGAGCCTGCCGTGGCCGACCGTCAGCAGCACGGCGCTACCGGTCCTCCTGCAGCCCCAGCTCGATCAGCTCGGTGATGAGGTCGGCGTAGGCGATGCCCGTCGCCTCCCACAGCACCGGGAACATCGAGATCGACGTGAAGCCCGGCATCGTGTTGATCTCGTTCACAACGATGCCGTGCTCGGGCGAGACGAAGAAGTCCACACGAGCGAGGCCCGCGCCCTCGATGGCCTCGAACGCGCGCACCGCGGTCGCCTGCAGCGCGGCGAGCGTCTCGTCGTCGAAGGGAGCGGGGCACACGATGCGGGCGCCGTCGCCGCCGCGGTACTTGAGGTCGAAGTCGTAGAAGCGGCCCTCGTCGAGCTCGATCTCGCCCGGGACCGATGCGCGCGGCAGCTCGCCCGCGCGGCCCGAGAGCACGCCGAGCTCGACCTCGCGGCCGCTCACGCCCGCCTCGACGAGCGCGCGCGAGTCCTCCGCGAGCGCGATGGCCATCGCGCGGTCGAAGTCGAGCACGGAGTCGACGCGGCTCACGCCGACCGACGAGCCGGCGCGCGCCGGCTTCACGAACACCGGCATCGGGAAGTCGCCGAGCCTGGCGCGCACCGCGTCCGGGTAGCGCTGCCAGTCGCCGCGCGAGACCGTCATCCACGGGGCGACGCGGATGCCCGCGTGCTCGAGCACCGTCTTCGTGTAGTGCTTGTCCATGCCGACGGCGCTCGCCAGCACGCCGTTGCCGACGTAGGGCAGGCCTGCGAGCTCGAGGGCGCCCTGCAGGGTGCCGTCCTCGCCGAACGGCCCGTGCAGGATCGGGAACACGACGTCGACGGTGAGCGTGCGCTCGCCCGCCTCGTCCTGCACGGTGAGCTCGCGCTCCCCCGCCACCTGCGGCAGCCGCACGCGCGAGCCGTTGTCGGCCACGACGGCCATCGCCTCGAGCGTGAGGTCGGCGGGGTCGCCATCCCAGAGCGTCCACGCGCCCTCGGGCGTGATGCCGACGACGATGGGCTCGAAGCGCTCGCGGTCGAGGTGCCGCAGCACGCTGCCGGCGGTCGCGCACGAGATCGAGTGCTCGCTCGAGCGCCCGCCGAACAGCAGGGCGACGCGGATCCGCTGCGCGGCTCCAGGCTGGGTGTCGTGCACGGTCCTACTCCTCGATCGGCTCGTCGTCGGTCGTCAGGTGCGGCGCGATGTCGCGCGGGTCCATGGCGCCGTCGAGCACGAGGCGCACCTGCTCGAGGATCGGCATCCGCACCCCGCGAGCTGCGGCGAGCTCGGCGACCGGGTCGACGGATGCGAGCCCCTCGGCCACCTGCTCCATGCGCGCGATCACATCGGTGCGCGAGTAGCCCATGCCGAGCAGCCGGCCGGCGGTGAAGTTGCGCGAGAGCGGCGAGCCGCACGTCGCGATGAGGTCGCCGAGGCCCGCGAGGCCGCGGAGGGTCTCGCGCTCGGCGCCGTGCGCCACCGCGAAGTCGGTGAGCTCCGCGAGCCCGCGCGTGATGATCGACGCCTTCGTGTTCTCGCCGTATCCGACACCGTCGACGATGCCGATCGCGAGCGCGACGAGGTTCTTCAGCACGCCGCCGAACTCGGTGCCGATCACGTCGGTGTTGATGAAGGAGTGGAAGTAGTCGTTGCGCGCGCGCTTCGCGACGTCGCGGGCCGTCGTCGGGCTCGTCGACGAGACGACCGCGGCGGTCGGCTGCTCCTGCGCGATCTCGAGCGCGAGGTTCGGGCCGGAGACGACCGCGATGCGCTCGGGATCGATCCGCAGCTCCTGGGCGATGACCTCGCTCATGCGCAGCCGCGTGCCCGCCTCGACGCCCTTCATGAGGCTCACGACCGGTGCGCCGGCCTCGATCGCGTCGCCGTGCTCGCGCAGCAGCTGGCGCAGCTGCTGGCTCGGCACGGCGAGGTAGACCTGGGATGCGCCCTCGAGCGCGGCGCGGATGTCGCTCGTCGCGTGCAGCGACGCCGGCAGCGTGATGCCGGGCAGGTAGCGGGTGTTGCGGCGCGACTCGTCGATCTCGCGCGCGGCCTCCGGCCTGCGCGCCCACAGCACCGTGTCGGCGCCGCCGTCGGCGAGGGTCTTCGCGAAGGTGGTGCCCCAGCTGCCGGCACCCAGCACCGCGACGTCAGCCACGCGGCAGCCCGTCGTCGCCGTCCTCGAAGCGTCCGATCTCCGACTGGCCGGCTGCCGACGGGTTCCACCGCTCGGGCGGCGGGACCTCGCCGCGCAGCTCGCCGAGCAGGGCGGCGATCGCGGCCATGAGCCGGTCGGTCGCCTCGTTCATCGCGGCCTGGTCGGTGCGCCCGGCGAAGTCGCTCAGGTCGATCGGCGGGCCGAAGAGGATCTCGATGCGCTTCCGGGGGAAGGGATGGATCGTCTTCCCGTAGCGCGGCATCAGGTGCTGCGTGCCCCAGTGCGCCGCCGGGATGAGCGGCACGCCGGCCTCGAGCGCCATGCGCACGGCGCCGGTCTTGCCCCGCATCGGCCACAGCCCCGGATCGCGCGTCAGCGAGCCCTCGGGGTAGATGATCACGCCGAGCTCGTCGCGCACGACCTGCCGCGCGGCCTCCATCGGCGCCCCCTGCGCTGCGCGACCCGCGCGCTCGACGGGGATCTGCCCGGCGGCCGCGAGGATGCGTCCGACCACGGGGATCTTGAACAGGCTCGCCTTGGCCATGAACCGCGGGATGCGGCCCGACTTGTAGATCGCCACGGCCATGATGATCGGGTCGATCTCGCTGTAGTGGTTCGGCGAGAGCACGAAGGCGCCCTTCGCCGGCACGTGCTCATGCCCCCGGATCTCGAGCTTCGCCATGCCCGCGACGGCAGGCAGCACGAGCGCGGCGAGGCCGCGGTAGACCGGCACCCGCTCCGCGCTCGGCGGCTTGCCGGGCAGCGCCATCAGCCCTCCACGTCGAAGTCGGCGCCCAACGTCTCGAGCTTCTCGATGAAGCGCTCGTAGCCGCGGGCGATGATCCCGACGTTCGAGATGCGGCTCGTGCCCTCTGCGGTGAGCGCGGCCACGAGGTGGCTGAAGCCGCCACGCAGGTCGGGCACCACGACGTCGGCGCCGTGCAGCTGCACGGGCCCCGCGATGACGGCCGAGTGCTGGTAGTTGCGCGCGCCGAAGCGGCACGCGTGGCTGCCGAGGCAGTCGGTGTGGATCTGGATGCGCGCACCCATCTCGACGAGCGCCTCCGTGAAGCCGAAGCGCTGCTCGTAGACCGTCTCGTGCACGATCGAGATGCCGTTCGCCTTCGCGAGCGCGACCACGAGCGGCTGCTGCCAGTCGGTCATGAATCCGGGGTGCACATCCGTCTCGACTACGACCGGCTTGAGGTCGCCGCCCGGGTGCCAGAAGCGGATGCCGTCGTCCTGGATGTCGAAGCGGCCACCGGCCTTGCGGTAGACGTTCAGGAACGTCGTCATCTCGGGCTGGCGGGCGCCCTCGAGGAAGATGTCGCCGCCGGTCGCGAGCGCTGCGCACGCCCACGAGGCTGCCTCGTTGCGGTCGAAGAGCGCCGTGTGGCTGTAGCCGTACAGGCGGTCGACGCCCTCGACGCGGATCGTGCGGTCGGTGTCGACCTGGATCTCGGCGCCCATCTTCTGGAGGATCGCGATGAGGTCCATGATCTCGGGCTCGACCGCGGCGTTCTTGAGCTCGGTGCGGCCCTTCGCGCGCACGGCGCCCAGCAGCACCTGCTCGGTCGCGCCGACCGACGGGTAGGGCAGCTCGATCTTCGCGCCGTGCAGGCCGTTCGGAGCCGACATGCGGATGCCGCTCGGCAGCTTCTCGACGACGGCGCCGAAGTTGCGCAGCACCTCGAGGTGGAAGTCGATCGGGCGGTCGCCGATGTGGCAGCCGCCGAGGTCGGGGATGAACGCCTCGCCAAGCTGGTGCAGCAGCGGCCCGCAGAACAGGATCGGGATGCGGCTCGAGCCGGCGTGCGCGTTGATCGACGTCTCGTGCGCCGTGCGGACGTTCGCAGGGTCGAGCGTGAGCGTGTCGCCGTCGCGCACGACGGTGACACCGTGGAGCTCGAGCAGGCCCTGCACGACGCGCACGTCGCTGATCTCCGGGACGCTGCGCAGCTCGCTCGGCGTCTCGCCCAGGAGCGCCGCGACCATCGCCTTCGTGACGAGGTTCTTGGCGCCCTTCATCTGGATGCGGCCGTTGAGCGGCTTGCCGCCGCGCACGGTGATGCGGTCGACGTTCATGCCGACGGCTGCGCCGGCATTCTTCGAGAACTCGGTCAGGTTCACGCTGTTCCTTCCCTGACGGGCTGCGTCGTGGGCATCCACGCCGGTCGGTTGGCTTCGAACGCGGTGATCGCGTCCTCATCTCGGAGGGTCAGGGCGATGTCGTCGAGGCCCTCGAGCAGGCGCCAGCGAGTGTAGTCATCGATCTGGAAGTCGTGCGTGACGCCACCCGCGGTCGCGGTGCGCGCCTCGAGGTCGACGGTCACGGGCTCGCCCGGGTTCGCCTTCGCGACCGCCCAGAGCGCCTCCATGGCGCTCTCGGAGATCTGCCCGACGAGCAGCCCCTGCTTGCCCGCGTTGCCGCGGAAGATCTCGCCGAAGCGCGGGCCGAGCACGGCGGTGATGCCGAAGTCGCGCAGCGCCCAGACGGCGTGCTCGCGGCTCGAGCCGGTGCCGAAGTCGTGGCCGACGACGAGCACGCCGCCGTGGCGGTAGGGCTCCTGGTTGAGCACGAACGTGGGGTCCTGGCGCCACGAGTGGAAGAGGGCGTCGTCGTAGCCCGTCTTCGTGACGCGCTTGAGGAACACCGCGGGGATGATCTGGTCGGTGTCGACGTTCGATCGCTCGAGCGGGATGATCGGCCCGGTCAGCGTGCGGATCTTGTCCATGTCAGGCCTCCTCGGTCTGCTGGCCGTGCTGCGTGTCCTGCGCCGTCGAGCTCTGCGCCTGCAAGTCCCAGGGGCTCGACAGCGTGCCGCGGATCGCGGTCGCCGCTGCGACGAGCGGCGACACGAGGTGCGTGCGGCCTCCCTTGCCCTGGCGGCCCTCGAAGTTGCGGTTCGAGGTCGACGCGCAGCGCTCACCGGGGGCGAGCTGGTCGGGGTTCATGCCCAGGCACATCGAGCAGCCGGCGAAGCGCCACTCGGCGCCGAAGTCCTTGAAGACCTTGTCGAGCCCGGCGGCCTCGGCCTCGAGCCGCACCCGAGCCGAGCCCGGCACGACCATGACGCGCACGCCATCCGCCTTCTTCTGGCCGCGGATGATGTCGGCGGCGGCCGTGAGGTCCTCCATGCGCGAGTTCGTGCACGAGCCGATGAAGACGGTGTCGACCGGGATCTCCTTGAGCTTCGTACCGGGAGCGAGGTCCATGTACTCGAGCGCGCGCTCGGCGGCGGCGCGGTCGTTGGGGTCGTCGAACGAGGCCGGGTCGGGCACCACGCCCGAGAGCGACGCGCCCTGGCCGGGGTTCGTGCCCCAGGTGACGAAGGGCTCGAGCAGGTCGGCGTCGATCGTGATCTCGTTGTCGAAGACCGCGTCGTCGTCGGTCGGGAGCGTGCGCCAATACTCGAGCGCGGCATCCCAGTCGGCGCCCTTCGGCGCGTGCGGCTTGTCCTTGACGTAGGCGAAGGTCGTCTCGTCGGGCGCGACCATGCCGGCGCGCGCGCCCGCCTCGATCGACATGTTGCAGATCGTCATCCGGCCCTCGATCGAGAGGGCGCGGATGGCGCTGCCGCGGTACTCGAAGACGTAGCCGGCGCCGCCACCGGTGCCGATCTTCGCGATCACCGCGAGGATGATGTCCTTCGCCGTGACGCCGGGGCGCAACGTGCCCTCGACGTTGATCGCCATCGTCTTGAAGGGCTTGAGCGGGAGCGTCTGCGTCGCCATGACGTGCTCGACCTCGCTCGTGCCGATGCCGAACGCCATCGCGCCGAACGCGCCGTGCGTCGACGTGTGCGAGTCGCCGCACACCACCGTGACGCCGGGGAGCGTGAGCCCGAGCTGCGGGCCGACGAGGTGCACGATGCCCTGCTCCTTGTCGCCGAGCGAGTGGATGCGCACGCCGAACTCCGCCGCGTTGTGGCGCAGCGTCTCGATCTGCTTGCGGCTCGTCGGGTCCTGGATGGGCTTGTCGATCTCGAGCGTCGGCGTGTTGTGGTCCTCGGTCGCCACCGTGAGGTCGGTGCGCCGGAGGCCGCGGCCCGCCTGGCGGAGGCCGTCGAAGGCCTGCGGGCTCGTCACCTCGTGGACGAGGTGGAGGTCGATGTAGATGAGGTCGGGTGTACCGTCGGCACCCTTGACGACGACGTGGTCGTCCCACACCTTCTCTGCGAGCGTCCTGCCCATTTCCGTCTCCCCAGCACTTGTCGACCGCGACCGGCCATCTCCCGAGTCTACGCGTCGGGGCGATCCGCTCCCCTGACGGCGAACACCCTCGGCACGGCGCCGCATTCCCGACCGCCTGCTCGACGTACAGTGCTCCCATGCCCATCGCCGACGCATCCGTCTGGGCGGACGGCGCCCGCGTGGCCGATCCCGTGCCGTTCGACCGGGTGTTCGAGACCGCCGCGGAGCGGGGTGGGTTCGCGTGGGTCGACCTCGTCGACCCGACGGAGGCGGAGCTGCGGCAGGTCGCCGATGAGCTCGACCTCCACCACCTGCTGGTCGAGGACGTCATCTCGCGCGGGCAGCGGCCGAAGCTCGAGCCCTACGGCGACACCGAGTACTGCGTCGTGCACCGGGTCGAGGCGCGGGGTGACGGCGACGACGACGAGCTCGTCGGCCGCGAGGTGCACGCGATCCTGAGCGAGCGGTGCATCGTCACGGTCTCGTGGCACGGCGACGACGCCCCCACCCGCGTGCGCGAGCGCTTCGAGCGCGGCATCGCGCCGCTCGAGCTCGCGCCGCGCACGGTGCTCTACGCGATCCTGGACGACATCGCCGACGCGCACGAGCGTCTGGCGATGGCGGTGCACGGGCAGATCGAGGGCGTCGAGGACATCTTCTTCGGCGAGGAGCACCCGCCCACCGTCGAGATCTACCGCGCGATGCGCCGGGTGCTGACGCTGCAGCGTGCCGCGGACCCGATGAGCGACGTCGTCTCGCGGGTGGCCACGCGCGTCGGCGACGACCAGCTCGAGCTCCGGCGCCACCTCCGCGACGTCGACGACCACGCCCGGCGCACGGCGACCCGGCTGAGCGGCGACCGCGACCTGCTCGCGAGCATGCTGCAGCTCGCCTCCGCCCGCGTCGCCGAGCGGCAGAACGACGAGCTGCGCTCGATGACCGAGCACCAGATCGAGCAGAACGACCAGACGAAGAAGGTCACGTCGTGGGCGGCGATCCTCTTCGCTCCGACGCTCATCGCCGGCATCTACGGCATGAACTTCACGCACATGCCCGAGCTGCACTGGCTGCTCGGCTACCCGTTCGCGATCGTGCTCATGCTCGCGTTCGCGGGGGTGCTGTACCTCGTCTTCAAGCGGCGGCGCTGGTTGTAGCGCGCGCTGCTGTCGGCGGCCGCACTGGCCGTGCCTGGGCTGGGAGGTGCACGATGGTCGCATGACCGCTCCCCTCACGATCGCCGTCACCGGCGGCGCCGGCCAGATCGGCTACCAGCTCCTGTTCCGCATCGCCGCCGGTGACATGCTCGGCACCGACCAGCCCGTGCGGCTGCGCATCCTCGAGGTGCCCCAGGCCATGGCGGCGCTCGAGGGCGTCGTCATGGAGCTGCAGGACGCCGCCTTCCCGCTGCTCGCGTCGGTCGACACGACGGCGGATGCGTCGGTCGCCTTCGAGGGCGCCGACCACGCCCTGCTCGTGGGCGCGCGGCCGCGCGCGAAGGGCATGGAGCGGTCCGACCTGCTCGCCGCGAACGGGGCGATCTTCGCCGCGCAGGGCCGCGCGATCCAAGAAGGCGCGAGCGACCGCATCCGCATCACCGTGACGGGGAACCCGGCCAACACGAACGCGCTCATCGCCGCGGCGGCCGCACCCGACATCCCCCGCGAGCGCTTCTCGGCGCTCACCCGGCTCGACCACAACCGCGCGATCGCGCAGCTCGCCGCGAAGACCGGCGCGCCGGTCGCCGACGTGCGGCGGATGATCGTGTGGGGCAACCACTCGGCGACGCAGGTGCCCGACATCACGCACGCGACCATCGGCGGGCAGCCGGCGGTCGACCTCGTCGAGCGCGAGTGGGTGAAGCACGAGTTCGTGCCGACCGTCGCCAACCGCGGCGCGGCGATCATCGAGGCGCGCGGCGCCTCGTCGGCCGCCTCCGCGGCGGCGGCCACGATCGACCACGTGCGCGACTGGGCGCGCGGCACGGCCGAGGGCGACTGGACCTCGATGTCGGTCATCTCGCGCGGCGAGTACGGCGTGCCCGAGGGGCTCGTGTCGTCGTTCCCGGTCACGACCGCTGACGGCGACTGGACGATCGTCGAGGGCCTCGAGCTCGACCCCGACGTGGAGGCGCAGCTGCGCGCATCCGTCGCCGAGCTCGACGACGAGCGGATGCAGGTGCGGGCGCTCGGCCTGCTGGGCTGAGCGCCTCCCGCGATCAGCCGAGGATGTCGCCGAGCCAGCCGCCGCGGCTGCGCCGCTGCTGCTGGTCGTAGCGGCCCCGCTGCCCGTTGGAGCGCTCCTGCACCATGCGGAGGGCCTTGTCGGCGAGCTTGCCGACGGTGTCGCTCGAGCCGGACTGCTGGCCGGGCTGCTGGCCGGGCTGCTGGCCGTACGGCTGCTGGCCGCCAGGCTGCTGACCATACGGCTGCTGGTGGCCGTAGGACTGCTGCCCATGGCCCTGCTGCTGGCCGTGGCCCTGGCCGTAGGGCTGCTGCTGTCCGGCGGAGGGCTGCTGGCCGTAGTCCGGCTGCTGCTGCTCGGCGCGCTCGATGATCTTGTCGAGCTCACCGCGGTCGAGCCAGATGCCTCGACACTCGGGGCAGTAGTCGATCTCGATGCCGCTCCGCTCGCTCATCACCAGGGTCGCTGCGTCGTTCGGGCACTGCATGGGCGTCTCCTTCCAGACGCGATGAGCCTGACGCATCCGCCTGTGGCCGAGCCCAGTGCCTGAGGCGTGCGCGCATACCCGTGCTTGTCCGCATCCGAGCCGCATCGTATGCTCGTACTCAGTAGTTGAAGCCGGTGTTCATTTATAGAACACTGCGAGACGATGTCGTCCGACGTCCCACAGAGAAGTGAGGCAGCTGCCGTGCAGTTCCACCACCACGGATACGTGTCCACCGACCCGCGCATGCAGCCCGCCGCAGGCATCGGCCTCGACCGGCCGACTACGCTTCCCGACGAGGTCGACGTGCTCATCGTCGGGACGGGGCCTGCCGGCATGATCACCGCCGCGCAGCTCGCGCAGTTCCCCGACGTCAACGTGCGCATCATCGAGCGCCGACCCGAGCGGCTCGCGATCGGGCAGGCCGACGGCATCCAGGCGCGCAGCGTCGAGACCTTCCAGGCGTTCGGCTTCGCCGAGCACATCACGGCGGAGGCGTACCGCATCACCGAGATGGCCTTCTGGGGCCCCGATCCCGAGGACCCGTCGCGCATCGTCCGCGGCGCGACGCCCGACGACGACCCTGCGGGCATCAGCGAGTTCCCGCACCTCATCGTCAACCAGGCGCGCGTGCTCGACTACTTCGCCGAGGCGGCGCGGTTCGCCCCAGGCCGGGTCGTGCCCGACTACGGCTACGAGTTCAAGACCCTCGAGGTGACCGACGAGGGCGAGTTCCCCGTGGTCGTGACCCTCGCGCACACCGCGGGGGACGCGAAGGACGAGGAGCGGATCATCCGCGCCAAGTACGTCGTCGGCGCGGACGGCGCGCGCAGCGCGGTGCGCTCGGCGATCGGCTGCACGCTCGCCGGACAGTCGGCGAACCACGCGTGGGGCGTCATGGACGTGCTCGCCGTGACCGACTTCCCCGACATCCGCACGAAGTGCGCGATCCAGTCGGCATCGGGCGGCAACATCCTGCTCATCCCCCGGGAGGGCGGCTACCTCTTCCGCATGTACGTCGACCTCGGCGAGGTGCCCGAGGACGACCGCGGCGCGGTGCGCAAGACGACGGTCGAGCAGATCATCGCCAAGGCGAACGCGATCATCGCGCCGTACACGCTCGACGTGCGGAACGTGGCGTGGAGCAGCGTCTACGAGGTGGGCCACCGGCTCACCGACCGCTTCGACGACGTGCTCGCCGACGAGCGGGGCACCCGCACGCCGCGCGTCTTCATCGCTGGCGACGCGTGCCACACGCACAGCGCGAAGGCGGGCCAGGGCATGAACGTGTCGATGCAGGACGGCTTCAACATCGGCTGGAAGCTCGGCCACGTGCTCGACGGCCGCGCCCCCGAGTCGCTGCTCGACACCTACTCGCTCGAGCGGCAGGTGGTCGCGCAGGCGCTCATCGACTTCGACAAGGAGTGGTCGACGCTCATGGCGAAGCCCGTGAGCGAGCTCGGCAGCCCGCAGGAGGTCGCCGAGTTCTACACGCGCACGGCGGAGTTCCCGGCCGGCTTCATGACGCAGTACGAGCCGTCGATGATCGTCGGCACCCCCGAGCACCAGCAGCTCGCGACCGGTTTCCCGATCGGCAAGCGCTTCAAGTCGGCGCGGGGTGTGAAGGTGTGCGACACCAACCCGGTGCACATCGGCCACTTCCACCAGGCCGACGGCCGCTGGCGCATCTACGCCTTCGCCGACAGCGCCGCCCCCGGGCAGGGCTCGGCGCTGGCCGAGTGGGCCGAGTGGCTCGCGAACGACCCGCAGTCGCCCATCGCCGTGCACACACCCGCGGGCCGCGACACGAGCGCGCTCTTCGATGTGCGGGCGATCTACCAGCAGGGCCACCACGACATCGACCTCAATGACGTGCCGGATGCGTTCAAGCCGATCGTCGGACCGTTCGAGCTCATGAACCTCGAGAACGTCTACGCGACGCTCCCCGACGACGACATCTTCGACGCGCGCGGCATCTCGCGCGACGGCGCCGTCGTGGTCGTGCGGCCCGACCAGTACGTCGCGCACGTGCTGCCGCTCACGGCGACGGACGAGCTCGCGGCGTTCTTCCGCGGGGCGCTCACGCCCGCAGCCTGACGGCTCCGGGGGAATACCGAAGCCCCCCCCGTCGATGACCCGGGCGCTGCTGCCCGCCGGATGCCTGCGCGCAAGGGCACGCGCGGCGCCGCGGCGGCGGCGGTATCGCCCCCGCACGCATGATGGGGCGTTGACGGCTCCGTCCGAACTTACGCCCATGCTCCCAGCATGAGATCAGTCCCTCTCAGCGAGCTCGTTCTTCACGTAGACCGGCTTCCCGTTGGCGGCGTAATAACGCAACCATGCGTCTCGCAGCGCGACGTCCTCCACGTCCCTACCCACGAAAGCGCCGCCCTTGCCGCTGTGAGTTTCGACTGCTCCCCAGCCGCCGATCGTACCGACGAACCCGGTCGTCAGTTCGTGCCAAGTTGGGTCGAGATGCCGCGTATCGGCCTGGTGCTTTTGCGGGATCACTTGGCCCGTTATCGCGCACGTCACGGGTCCGGAAGCGAAGTCGGCGTCTCGGCGTTCAAGGCGACTCGTCTCCAGCGCGAACGCCAGGGCGCTCTTGACGTTCGCAGCCGGTGTTGGACTGTCGATCACGTGGTGATAGCTCCAATCCACTGCTTTTCCATCCGAGCGCACGACCATCAGAGCCCGCTGGTCACGGCCTACGGCTTCTCTGCCCGGCAAGCGCCAGGTCTCCTCCACGTAAAAGTGAACGATTCCCGGACCGATCTTGTCTACTGCATCGGCGTGCAGCTCCAGTACCTCAAGAAGCAACTGATGGTGAACCGAATCTGTGGGGATGGCCTGACGGATGTCATACGCGCGCAGGATCTCATCACGTATGTAGTTCTTAGCCTCCGTGCGGGACCTGAAGACGCGAGACGGCACGATGAACGGGATGGCCATGCGACTCCCTACGGCTCTGACGGTGGCTTGCCGGGGTATTTTCGCACACGTGCCCCTCGCCTGCGTGTCGGCCGTGAACTCGACGCCATGAGGGCCGCACGAACGGGTGGATCAATGTTCGCTCGAGCGCGCGAGTGACGCATCCGGGTGCGGCATCGCGACTTACAGTCGATGCATGGCTCCGCGTCCCCGATGGTGGCACACCCTTCAAGCGTCGAAAGCAGAAGTGCTGCTCGCCGTCGACCTCTACAACCGGTCCGGCAACGAACGTCAGCTGGAGGCGTTCATCGTGCATATGAACCTCGGCTGGATGAAGCTTCTGCAGGCACGCACTGACGCCGACGGTGGCGAGATGATAGAACGCGATGCACGCGGGTGGCGCCGCAAACATCCAGAAGGCGGATTCCTCTACAAGTCCCTCCGCGTTCTATTGGCCGAACAGCTTGACGCGACCGACCCCCGGCTCAACAACATCGTCTTCTTTCAGGGGCTCCGAAATCAAATAGAGCACCGGCACGAAGCGCGGATAGCGGCGCTCGTCGCGGGCCGAACCCAAGCCCTTCTTATAAACTATGAGGAGACTCTAGTCGAATGGTTCGGCCCGACGGAAGCACTGGGGTCGGAGTTGCGCTTTCCCTTGTTCGTTTCGACAATTACCGAGGACGCCGCTAGCGCGGTGAAAGCCCTTAGAAGCCAAGTCCCGAAGGGCGTCTTGGACTGGGTGCAAGACTTCGATACAGCGCTTGAGCCCGACATTCGCGCCGATCAGCGCTTCGACTTTCGCATCTACCTTGTCCCGCATACCGGTCCGAAAACCAGCGCAGATGCCGCCATGACGTTCATAAGAGCGAGCGACCTGACGACCGACCAGCGGGCGCTACTAGACCAGGTGCAGACGATCATTCGAGAGAAGCAAGTCCCCGTCGAGGACTTGAACGGCCTGAAGGCCGGGGAGGTGGTCGAGCAGGTCTCGCGACGCTTGGACGCCACTTTCAACATGCACATGCACACACAAGCATGGAAGTTCTTCGGTGTGCGTCCCGCGACGAGCGCGCTCAACCGCGCCTCGACTAAGCCGGAATTCTGTCGCTACAACTCCACGTTCGAGCAATACACCTACACACCGGCGTGGGTCGAGTACTTGGTACGACACTTGTCGGACGCGGAGCAATATGCCGCAGTGCGAGGTTGGCGACCAGAGGCGACGCCGCCAAGCTAGACAGCCGACGGAGCGGCCGTCGCTCGCTGCGAGATGTTTCGTACGCCGAGTCAACGGCGGATGACGGGGGGCGCTCGCTCGTGACGGCGCGCGCGGTATACAGCGAAGCGCCCCCGGTCGATGACCGGGGGCGCTGTCTCACTGTGACCCCAGCGGGATTCGAACCCGCGTTACCGCCGTGAGAGGGCGGCGTACTAGGCCGCTATACGATGGGGCCGGTGTCGCTGTCCTGCGAAAGCAACCTGGATAGTGTGCCACACGGATAGGCGCAGTTCCAAATCGGGTGGGTTGCGGCCGCTGGAGATGCGTCGTGGGCGTGTCGGGACCGGGGGGGGGTGGCGCGGGAGTTCGGGCAGCGTCCTCGGCCCGCGTTGCGGTACGAAGGTGTCGTCTCGGGGCCGTGGAGGCGACACTTCGGTACCGCAAACGGGCGGGGACAGTCGCGGAAGAGCCCGCACGCGTCAGGGCAGGCGGTGCACCTGCAGCGCGCCCTGCATCACGCTGCAGCGGACCGGGAGCCGACCGACGATCTCGCCGTCGGCGCAGACGATCACCGTCTCGTCGCTCGCGATCTCGGCGGTCTCGCAGTCGACGACCGTGACGCGCCGGTCGGTGGTGTGCGTGCCGCGCAGCACCCGCGCGAGCAGCGCGAGGAACGCCGGGTACCGCAGCTCGTCGGCGAAGACGGCGGTGAGCCGACCGTCGCGCATCGACGCATCCGGCGCGATCGGGATGCCGCCGCCGAAGGTGCGGTTGTTCGCGATCGCCGCGACGAGCGTGCGCCAGGTGCGCTCCGCTCCCCCGTCGAGCCGCACCCGGAAGGTGCGGTGCTGCGGCCGCAGCACCGTCGCGAGGATCGACGCCTGGTAGCGGATGCGGCTCGGCACGCGAGTGAACCGGAACGACCGCACGTTGACGTCGGCGTCGAACCCGACCGAGACGACCCCCGCGGCGATCGTGACGCCGTCGGGGTGCTCGATCCGGAGGAGGTCGACGCGGTCGGGCTCGGACGCGAGCATCGCCGCCAGCCCGTCGAGGGCGGCCTGCAGCGACCCGATGCCGAGGCCCGCCGCGAAGTCGTTGCCGCTGCCCGCCGGGATCACGACGAGGCGCTTCGACGTGCCGCCGACGATGTTGACCCCGAGGTGCACCATCCCGTCACCGCCCACGACGACGAGCGCATCCGACCGGATCATCGCGAAGCGCGTCTGCTCGAGCTGGCCCGCGTAGTCGGCGGCGGCGATGTGCTCGACCTCGTTGCCGAGATCCGCGATGCGCGCCGCGACGATCGCGCCGAGCGCGCCGTTGCGGCCGAAGCGGGCGGTGGGGTTCGAGGCGACGACGATGCGCACGCGACAGAGCCTAGGGGCGGGTGGGAGCCACGCGGGTGCGCGCCGACCGCCGCGAGCGCATATCGTGGAGCGCATGCGAGTGACGAAGCGAGAGCATGCCTGCATGATCCTCGACGAGGAAGGGCAGCAGCTCGTCATCGACCCGGGCAACCAGACGGGCGCCGTCGTCGCGCGCGGCCTGGTCGCGATCGTCATCACGCACGAGCACCCCGACCACTGGGATGTGCCGCACCTCGAGGCGCTCCGCGCCGCCCACCCGTCGGCGCGCATCTTCGCGCCCGCCGGCGTGGCCGCCGCGGCCGAGGGCTTCGACATCACCGTCGTCGAGGCCGGCGAGCGCGTGACGGCCGGCCCGTTCCGGCTGCGCTTCTTCGGCGGCACGCACGCCGAGATCCACCGCACGATCCCGTCCGTCGACAACCTCGGCGTGCTCGTGAACGAGCGCTTCTACTACCCGGGCGACTCCTACGCGACGCCCGACGTGCCGGTCGCCGTGCTCGCGACGCCCGCGGGCGCCCCGTGGCTGAAGATCGGCGAGGTGATGGACTTCGTCGTCGATGTCGCGCCGCGCGCGACGTTCGCGGTGCACGACGCGCCGCTGTCGCCGATGGGGCTCGGGATGGCGCACGCCCGCATCGAGGGCGCCGTGCATCACGGCGGCGGCGAGCACCACCGACTGGAGCCCGGCGACTCGATCGAGGTCTAGTGCCGCACCCGCTCCCCGGGGCGGCCTCGGCATGATCGACCCCGTCACGCTGCTGCTGTACGCGGCAGCGCTGCTCGTCGCGACCGTCGCCCAGCGCGTCATCGGCCTGGGGTTCGGGCTCATCATGGGCCCGGTCTCGGTGATGGTCGCAGGCCCCATCGCGGCCGTGCCGCTCAACTGCATCTTCGCGACCGTCGGCTGCGTGCTCATGCTGCCCGGCGTCTGGCGCGACGTCGACTGGCGGCGCCTCGCCTGGCTCGTGCTGCCGGCGATCCCGGCGAGCGTGGCCGGGCTGCTGCTCGCGCGCACGGTGCCGGCGGATGCCCTGCGCATCGCCGTCGGCGTCGTCACGATCGCGGGCCTGCTGCTCTCGCTCGCCTTCACGCGCACCCGCCACACGCTCGACGGCCCGGCGACCCGCATCACCGCCGGGCTCGCCATCGGCGGGCTGAACGCCGCCGTGGGGGTCGGCGCACCGCCGGTCGGCGCGTACGCGCTCGTCAGCCGCTGGACGCCGCGCACCATGGCCGCGACGATGCAGCCGTTCTGGGTCGTGCTCAACCTGTCGACCCTGGCCGGGCGCGAGCTGCTCGTGCCGCAGGGCTTCCCCGAGTGGCCGTGGTGGGCGTGGCTCGGGGCGTCGGCGGCCGCCGCCCTCGGCACCCTGCTCGCGCACCGCATCGCCCACCTCGTGCCCGAGCGCGCGGCGCGCGTCACGATCGTGGTGCTGTCGCTCGCCGGCGGCGCCGCCGTCATCGCGAGCGGCGTGGCCGGGCTCCTCGCGGCCGCCTGACGGCGGCCGGCGCCGAGGCCGCCCGGCCCCGGCGCCGTCGGCCCGTCGCCGCGCTACGCGATCAGCGCCCGCACGACGCCGAGCGCGGCCATCTGGCCGGCGGCAGCGCTCGCGATGACCGAGTGGCCGGGGCCGGCGGTCGCCCGGTGCGCGGCGTCACCGGCGGCGAAGACCCGCGGCACGCTCGTGGCTCCCACCTCGTCGACCTCGATCGCGCCGTCCGGCAGCATCGCGCATCCGAGGTTCTCCGGCAGCGCCGATCGCTGCACCCACGCGCCGCCGGTGAGCACGCCGTCGCACGGCAGCACGTCGCCGTCCTCGAGCCGGATGCCGACGAGCCGCCCCTCCCGCTCCTCCACGCCGGTCGCGCGCCGCGCATCGACCGCGATGCCGAGCGGCTCGAGCCCGGCGACGACCTCGGGGTCGAGCGGCACGCCGTCGGTCAGCCACGTGAGGTGCTCGGCGACGCTCGCCATCATCCGCAGTGGGTGCTCGCGCTGCGGCTCACCGCCCAGCACGATGACCCGCGCGCCCAGCTCGTGCCCGTGGCAGAACGGGCAGTGCGCGACCTGCCCGCCCCAGTGCCGGGCAAGCCCCGGCAGCGGCAGCGGCAGGTCGGCGACGCCGGTCGCGAGGATCAGGTGGCGGGCTCGCAGCTGAGCGCCGTCCGCGAGCTCGACGCGCACCTCATCGTCGGTCGCGCGGGCGTCCACCACCGCGCCGTCCACGAGCTGCACAGTGCCGCCCGATGCAGTGCCGTAGGCGGCGAGCTGCTGGCGCGCGATCGCGCGGAACTCGGCGGGCGGTGTGCCGTCGCGCGTGACGACGTTCTGCATGTGCGCGGCGGCGGCGTTGCGCCCCGGCCCCTCGTCGACGAGCGCGACCGTCCGGTGCACGCGCGCGAGGGTGAGGGTGGCCTGCAGCCCGGCGGGGCCGCCGCCGAGGACTATGCAGTCGAGGAGCTCGGTATCAGGAGTTGCCATGTGCTCCAGGATGTGACTTCATGTCGACATGAGGTCAAGTCTGCTGTCGATCGGCGAGCTCGCGAGCGAGTTCGGGCTCGAGCCGCACGTGCTGCGCCACTGGGAAGCGGAGGGCGTGCTGTCGCCGACGACGCGCGTCGGCGGCAAGCGGCGCTACGACGACGCCGCGCGGATGCGCATCGGCACCATCCTGCGCGGCCAGGACGCGGGGATGTCGCTCGCCGCCATCCGCGCCGTGCTCGCAACCTCGAGCGCGGCCGAGCGGCACGCGATGCTCGCCGACCAGGTGGCCGCGCTCGAGCAGCGGCAGGCGGAGCTCGACGCGGCGCTCGCGGTCGTCCGCCACCTGCAGTCGTGCGAGCACAGCGACTTCGCGCAGTGCCCCGGGTTCCGTGAGCTCATCACCGCGGAGCCGCAGCCGATCGCGCACTCGCCGCGCGTGCACGCTCGCGCTCGTCGCGAACGAGCCGCTATCTGAACACCCTGTTCTATGCTTGCGACACGCGCTCGGCACGTGCGATGACGAGCGGGATCCACATGGAAGCGAGCGACGATGCCCGAGCCCCGCACGACCCCCGCGAAGGGCGCAGGCGGCGCGGGTGACACGAGCGGCTCCCAGACGCTCTCCCGCGGCCTGACCGCCCTGGCGCTGCTCGCCGATCACGGCAGCCAGACGATCCAGTCGCTCGCCGACCTGCTCGGCGTGCACCGCTCGGTGGCCTACCGGCTGGTCCGCACGCTCGAGGAGCACCGCCTCGTCGTGCGCGCCGGCGGCCTGCTCTCGCTCGGACCGCAGCTCGTCGTGCTCGCGCGCGACGTCGAGCACGACCTGCAGTCGGCGTCCCTCCCCCACCTGCAGCAGCTCGCCGACGAGCTGGGGATGACGGCGTTCCTGACGGTGCGCGACGGCGACGACGCCGTCACCCTCGTGACGGCCGTGCCGCGTGGGGTCAACGCATCCGTCGCCCAGCACCCCGGCCACCGCCACCCCATCGCGCTCGGCGCGCCCGGCATCGCGATCCAGGCGATGCTCGACGACGCGGTCTGGCGCGAGCTCGGGCACGACGAGCCGATGCACCCCGAGGTCGCCTCGGTGCGCTCGCGCGGCTGGGCGGTGAGCGCCAACGAGGTGATCCAGGGCATCACGTCGGTCGGCGCCCCCATCCGCGACCGCCGGTCGACGGATGCCTCCGTCGCGGTCGTGACCGTCGGCCAGCCGGACACCGACGCGCTCGGGCGCGCCGTGGTGGCGACGGCCGCCGCGATCGCAGCCGACCTGCGCTGAGCGTGGACCTGCTCTCGTTCGTCGTCGCGCTCGTCGCGGTACTCATCGGCGCCGTCGGCCAGCGGATGATCGGCATGGGCTGGGGGCTCGTCGTCACGCCCGCGATCGCCCTCGTCGCGGGCCCGCTGGCGGCAGTGCTCGTCGTGAACCTCTACGGCGCGATCGCGTGCCTCGTGATCCTCCCCCAGGTCTGGCGCGACGTCGACTGGCGGCGGCTGCTCTGGATCGCGATCCCCGCGGTCGCGCTCATGGTGCCGGGGCTGCTGCTCGCGAAGGGCCTCGACACCGACCTCCTGCGCGTCGTCGTCGGCGCGATCGCGATCGCCGGCGTCGTCATCAGCGTCGCGTTCACGAGGGCCTCGCGCACCCACGACGGGCCGGTGCTGCGCGTCGCCACCGGCACCGCGATCGGCGTGCTCAACGCGAGCGTCGGGATGGGCGCGCCTGCGGTCGGCGTCTACTCGCTCGTCTCCGGCTGGCAGGATCGCACGTTCGTCGCCACGATGCAGCCGTTCTGGGTGCTCGTCAGCGGAGCGATCGTCGTCGTGCGGCCCTTCGTAGCGCCCGACGGCTCGCCGGACTGGCCGCTCTGGGCATGGCTCGTGCTCGCGGTGCCGGTCGTGGCCGGCGTGCTGCTCGGCAACCGCCTCGCCCACCTCGTGAACCGCACGGTCGTGCGGGCCGCGATCATCGGCCTCTCGGTGCTCGGCGGTGGCGCCCTCATCGTCACGGGCGCGATGGGCCTCGCCGGCTGACGCGGTTCGTCCGGCGCGAGCGCCAGCCGGCGCCCGCGCCAGCCGGAGCCCGCCTCAGCGGGCGTCCGTGCGCACGGCGGGCATGACGCCCGTGCCGATCGACTCGAACGCCTCCGGCCGCCGGTGCCGTGCGTGGAGCGCGATCGCGACTCCGACCACGGCGGCCACGACCAGCAGCCCCGGGAGCACGAACGTGAGCGGCGTCGACGACTCCTGGCCCAGCAGCAGGTTCCAGTTCGAGAGCGTCAGCACCGTCACCGTCGCGAAGAAGACGGCTGCGATCGCCGGTGCGACGAGCCGCGACCAGGTCGTCGTGTCGCGCCGGTCGCGGGCGAAGAAGCCGATGACCGCCGCCGAGACGACCGCCATGAGCACGATGAGACCGAGGGCGCCGAGGTTCGTCAGCCAGGTGAAGAGGGTGAGCACCGGGTAGAGCGGGCCGAGCTCGCTGCCGGTGCCCGCGATCGCGAAGGCGATCACGATGACGGCCGCGAGCACCGACTGCGCCATCGAGCCGAGCGCGGGCGCGCCGCGGCCGTTCGCGCGGCCGAACGCGCGGGGCAGCATGTGCTCGCGGCCGAGCGCGAAGGCATAGCGAGCGACGGCGTGGTGGAACGAGATGAGCGCGGCGAGCAGGCTCGAGATGAAGAGCACCTGGCCGATGTCGGCCATGAGCGTGCCGGCGCGGTCGCCCAGCTCGACGAAGAGCAGGTCAGGACCGTTCGCCTGCGCGTTCGCGACCACGGCGCTCGGGCCGCTGCTCATCTGCATCGCCCACGCGCTGAAGGCGTAGAAGAGGCCGATGACGATGACCGCCGCGTAGGTCGCCCGCGGCACCGTGCGCGCCGGGTCGCGCGCCTCCTCCGTGTAGATGGCTCCCGACTCGAAGCCCATGAAGGCGGCGATGCCCATCACGAGCACGACGCCGATGCCGGTCGCGAAGAGATCGCCCGGCAGGAAGCCGGCGGCCGAGATGCCCTCCGGGGCGGTGCCGAGCGCGAGCAGGTCGTAGACGATGACGACCAGGAACTCGAGCGCGACGAGCACGCCGACCACCTTGACCGAGACGTCGACCCGGTTCACGCCGAGCACCGCGATGAGCGCGATGGCGACGAGCACGAAGACCCACCACGGGATCTCGACGCCGGTCTTGGCCGCGACGAAGCTCGAGGTCGCGAAGCCGAGCATGCCGTAGATGCCGATCTGCATGGCGTTGTAGGCCACGAGCGCCGTCCAGGCGCTGCCGACCCCCGCCTCCGGGCCGAGGCCACGGGCGATGTACGCGTAGAAGGCGCCCGCGTTGCGCACGTGCCGGCTCATCGCGACGTAGCCCGCCGCGTAGATGAGCAGCCCCGCGGCGAGCAGCAGCATGCCGAGCGGCACACCGGTGATGCCGGAGACCGCGTAGTTCGTCGTCACGCCGCCCGCGACGACCGTGAGCGGCGCGGACGCCGCGATGATCATGAAGACGATCGCGGGCACGCCGAGGCGCCCGACGCCGCCGCCGAGGGCGGTGCGCGAGCGCTCCGTCGCGCCGGTCTCCTGAGATGCGATGGCCATGGCAGCTCCCTTGCTGTCACCGATGTTGCATCCGATGCTCGTCCTCGCCCGTAGCGATCGAGGGCCCCCGGCTTGACGCACCGCGCACGATCGCCGCGGCGGCTATCCTGGCGACGACCGCACCGGCGCGGAGGCAGGAGGCACGGTGGCAGGCAACTTCGACTTCCCACCGCTCGAGGGTCCGACCCACGGCATCGCGGCGTGGCGCCGCGAGGTGGCGACGAGCTTCGTGCCGCTCGACGTGCACCCGCTCGGCGACGCGCCCTTCTGGGCCCGCAGCAGCCGGATCGACGTCGGCGAGGTGTCGGTGTTCCGCATCGAGCACGCACCGAGCGTCGTCGCGCGCACGCCGAAGCTCGTGCGCCGCAGCCCGTCCGACCTCATCAAGGTGAGCCTGCAGCTCGAGGGCGAGGAGCTCATCGAGCAGGACGGCCGCGTCGCGCTCCTGCACGCCGGCGACCTCGCCATCTACGACACCTCGCGCCCCTACGCGCTGCGATTCGACGGATCCACGAGCCTCCTCGTCTTCACCTTCCCGCACGGCTACCTCGACATCCCCCGCGACGAGCTCGCGGCCGTCACCGCGACGGCCTTCGCGCTCGAGTCGCCGCTCGGCCGCGTCGTCAACCCGTTCCTCGTCGGGCTGGCCCACAGCCTCTCGGAGCTGCCGGGCGCGAACGGTCAGCGCCTCGCGCGCACGGGCCTCGACCTGCTCATGACGCTCGTATCGACGCAGCTGCAGCAGGGCGTGCAGCGCGACCCCCGTCGGCAGCTGCTCCACGAGCTGCTCGCCACGATCGACCGCATGCTCGACGACCCATCGCTCTCCCCCGCCGCGATCGCCGCGGCCCACTTCATCTCCACCCGGCACCTGCACGCCGTCTTCGCCGAGCACGGCATCACCGTCGCCGGCTGGATCCGCGAGCGCCGGCTCGAGCACATCCGCCGCGACCTCGCCGACGCCTCGATCGCCGACCAGCCGATCGCCCGCATCGCCGCGCGCTGGGGCCTCGTCAACCCCGCCCACTTCTCGCGCCTCTTCCGCACCACCTTCGGGCAGAGCCCGAGCGAGTACCGCGCGTCGACCTCGCTCGAGCCCGCGTCGGCGCCCGCGCCCACCGACGAGCATCGCCTCGCAAGCAGCCTGCGCTGAGGGGCAACCGCCGGGACCGCGGCCGCGCCTAGCGTGAGGAGCACGCTGGACGAGGAGGTCCCATGCCCGACGCCACCCACACCCACGGCGCCCGTGACTCGCACGTGCTCGAGGCGACGCATCCGCTCGACGGCCTGACGCCCAGCGAGATCGACCGCGTGCGCGCTGCGCTCGACGCCGCGGGCGAGCTGCTGCCCGACACGCGCTTCCCGCTCCAGGTGCTGCTCGACCCGCCGAAGCCGGCGGTCGCCGCATGGCGCCCCGGTGCGCCGCTCGGCCGCCGCGTGCTCTCGACGCTGCTCGACACCGCCACCGGCCGCGTGCGGGAGGCGGTGGTCGCGCTCGACGACGACCGCGTCGAGTCGGTCGAGGTGCTGCCGACCGCCGAGCACCCCTACGGCCAGCCGCCCTACCTGTTCGAGGAGTACGAGCTCGTCGACGCGATCGTGAAGGCGGATGCCGGCTGGCGGCGGGCGATGGAGGCGCGCGGCCTGCACGACCTGGATCGCGCGCTCGTCGTGCCGCTCGCCCCCGGCCAGTTCGGCGAGGTCGATGAGGTCGGCAAGCGCATGATGCGCTCGCTCACCTTCATGCCGCCGAACGAGGGCGACAACCCGTGGTCGTTCCCGGTCGAGGGCCTCGTGCTCATGGTCGACGTCACGGGTCAGCGGGTCGTGAAGCTCGTCGACGAGCGCCAGGTGCCGCTGCCGGTGCTCGACGCGAACTACGACGACGCGTCGGTCGGCGAGCGGCGCACGTCGCTCAAGCCGCTCGAGATCACGATGCCGGAGGGCCCGAGCTTCTCGGTCGACGGGTCGGAAGTGGTCTGGGAGCAGTGGCGGTTCCGGGTCGGCTTCTCGATGCGCGAGGGCCTCGTGCTCCACCAGCTCGGCTGGCAGGACGGCGACGAGCTGCGCCCGGTGCTGCACCGCGCGAGCGTGCCGGAGATGGTGGTGCCCTACGGCGACACGACGGAGACGCGACGCTGGATCAGCTACTTCGACGCCGGCGAGTACAACCTGGGCAAGAACGCGAACGCGCTGTCGCTCGGCTGCGACTGCCTCGGCGCCATCCACTACTTCGACGCGCACCTCGCGGCCGACACCGGTGAGGCGATCACCATCCCCCGCGCCGTCTGCATGCACGAGGAGGACGCGGGCATCCTCTGGAAGCACCGCGAGCTCGACGGCGAGACCGTGCACGGGCGCCGCTCGCGCCGGCTCGTCATCTCGTACTTCGCGACCGTCGGCAACTACGACTACGGCTTCTTCTGGTACCTCTACCTCGACGGGTCGATCCAGTTCGAGGCGAAGGCGACCGGCATCGTCTTCTGCGGCGCCGATCTGCCCGGGCTCGACCTGCCGCACGCGACCGAGATCGCGCCGGCGCTCTACGCGCCGATCCACCAGCACATCTTCTGCGCGCGGCTCGACTTCGACATCGACGGCACCGACAACTACGTCGACCAGGTCGACCTCGTGCGGATCCCGATGGGCGACGCGAACCCGTGGGGCAACGCCTTCGGGCACCGGCGCGATCGCGTCCGCGAGGCGTCGGGCGTCTCGGGCGACGGGTCGCTCGGCCGCACGTGGCACATCGGGTCGTCGAGCCGCACGAACGCCGTCGGCCGGCCCACCGAGTACCAGCTCATCCCCGAGGCGCGGGCGACGCTCATGGCGGACCCGGGCTCGACGGTCGCGGCCCGCGCGGCCTTCGCGACGAAGCACCTCTGGGTGACGTCGCAGCAGGACGACGACCTCTACCCGGCCGGTCGCTACCCGAACCAGCACGCGGGCGGCGCGGGGCTGCCGGCGTCGGTCGCGGCCGGCGGCGACGTCGACGGCGCCGACCTCGTCGTCTGGCACGCCTTCGGCCTGACCCACATCCCCCGGCCGGAGGACTGGCCGATCATGCCCGTCGACCTCACGGGCTTCTGGGTGAAGCCCTACGGGTTCCTCGACCGCAATCCGGCGCTCGACGTGCCGGATGCGATGGACGAGTGCGCGCACGACCACGGCGGCCACGAGCACGGCCACGGGGCCAGCCACGAGGGCGGCGGCGACGAGCGCGGCGGCCACGAGGGGCACCACGGCCACGACGGCGAGGAGCACGTCGCCATCCGCTGATGGCACGACGAAGGGCCCCCGCACCGCGGGGGCCCTTCGTCGTGCTGCCCGTCAGCCGTGGATGACCTGCGGCACGCCCATCGCCTTGAGGCCCTCGACGCCGAACTCGAGGCCGTAGCCGGAGCCCTTCACGCCGCCGAACGGGGCCATCGGGTGGATGGTGCCGTGCGAGTTGATCCAGACGGAGCCCGCCTGGATGCGCGCCGCGACCTGGCGGGCGCGCTCGGGGTCGGACGACCACACGCTCGCGCCGAGCCCCGCGTCGCCGCGGTTCGCGCGCTCGATCGCGTCGTCGACGTCGGCGTACTTGAGGATCGGCAGCGCCGGCCCGAACTGCTCCTCGCGCACCAGGTCGGCGTCGTCGTCGAGGCCGTCGATGAGCGTCGCGGGGTAGAACCAGCCGGCCGCATCCCGGTCGGGATCACCGCCGAGCACGACCCGGCCGCCGCGCGCCTTCGCGTCCTCGACGAGCCGGTCGACGACGCCGAACTGCTGCTCGGTCGTGAGCGGGCCGAGCACGTTCTGCTCGTCGGTGCCCGGACCCATGGGCATCGCGCCGGCGATGGCCGCGAGCTCCTGCACGACGTCGTCGTACACGTCCTCGTGCACGTAGAGGCGCTTGAGCGCCGCGCACGTCTGGCCGGTGTTGATGAAGGCGCCCCAGAAAAGCCCCTCGGCGATCGCCTTCGGGTCGACGTCGGGCAGCACGATCCCGGGGTCGTTGCCGCCCAGCTCGAGCGTGAGCCGCGTCAGGTTGTCGGCGGATGCGCGCATGATCGCCTGCCCCGTGCGGGCCGAGCCCGTGAACGTGACCTTGCCGAACGCGGGGTGGCTGCCGATCGCCTCGCCCAGCTCGCGGTCGCCCGCGAGCACGGTGAAGAGGCCCTCGGGCAGGTGGCGGTTCACGAGGTGCGCGGTGGCGAGCACGCTGAGCGGCGTGTACTCGCTCGGCTTCATGACGACGCCGTTGCCCATCCGCAGCGCCGGCGCGAACTGCCAGGTCGCGATCATCGCGGGCCAGTTCCACGGGCCGATCGCACCGACGAGGCCGATCGGGCGGTAGTAGACGGTCGCCTTCGCCTGCCCGTCGTCGACGACGACCTCGGGCTCGAGCGGCGTGGCGATCGTGGCGCGCAGCCAGCCGACGACCGCGCCCACCTCGAAGCGCGCGCCGGGGCCGCTCAGCGGCTTGCCCTGCTCACGAGCGATGAGCTGCGCGAGCGCCTCGGCGCTCGCCTCGACCTCGTCGGCCGCGGCGGAGAGCGCGGCGCGGCGCTCCTCGTCGGTGCGGGCGGCCCACTCGGGCTGCGCTGCGCGCGCGGCCTGGATGGCCTGCTCGAGGTCGTCGAGCGTCGCGCGCGGGGCGTGCGCGAACGCCTGCCCCGTCGCCGGGTCGATCACCGGCGTGCCGTGCTCCACGCTGACCGCTGCCAGCAGGCTCTCGTAGGTCTCCATGCGTTCCTCTTCTCCATCGAACGGGACGGCGCCATCGTCGCATCGGCGCATCGCGCAGCGACATGTCGTCGGTGCACGACGGTTGCCGACCCGCGCACGCGTGGAGGGCCGTCACCGGGGTGGTCACGACACGCCGCCGCGGATGTCCCGGGTGGTCACGACACGCCGTGCCGCGCCGTCCGGTGCGGCGTGTCGTGACCACCCGGCGGCCTCGCCAGCTCGACGTCGTCCCGGCGGCTCAGACCCCGACTGCGGCGCCCGCGACCGACAGCACGCCGTCGGCCCAATCGCGCGCCGCCTCGGTGGCCAGCACCGGCCCGCCCGCGTCGTGCCGGCCGTACTCGCCGACGCGCTGCGCGCCCCGCGCCGCGAGCGCCTCGTCGACGAGCTCGCTGCCGCGCGAGTAGGTCTTCGCGTAGCTGCGATCGCCCATGCCGAAGACGCCGTAGCGCAGACCTGCGAGGTCGGGCCGCTGCTCCTCGAGCGCGCGGAGGAACGCGCGCGCCGCCGTCGGCACCTCGCCGTCGCCGTACGTCGAGCACACCACGAGGTGCAGGCGCGACGCGTCGAGACCTGACGGATCGGTCTCGGCGAGGTCGCGCACCTCGACCGACGCGCGATCCGCGAGCGCCCGGCGCAGCTCGTCGGCGACGAGCTCCGCGCCGCCCGACTCGGTGCCGAAGAGCACGGTGACGGGCAGCCCGCCGCCGGAGCCCACGGCCTCCCCCGCGACCTCGGGCAGCGGGATGCCAGCGTCGGCGGCGGCAGCGAGCATCCGCTCGACGGCCTTGAGCTTGACGCGCTCCCGCCCGGGGGCCGCGCCGAGCCGCTCGAGCACGTCGATGCGGCGCCAGCCGTCGAAGCCGACCTCGCCCGGCGTCGCCGCGAGCCCCGGCGCACCGAGCGCGACGGCGCCCGAGTCGATGTCATCGGCGATCGTGCGCGCGAGCTCGCGCGCATCCGTCCGCTGGTCGGGGATCGTGCCGCGCGGTCCGCGCCGCAGCCATCCCGCCGTGTAGAGGCCCGGCTCGACGCGCCCGTCCGGATGCGATCCCGGCACGGTCGGCGAGTCGGCGTCCGCCTCGAACCCGACGGCCGTCACCACCGCGTCGGCCAGCAGGGAAACCTCGCCGTCGGCGCTGGCGAAGACCGCTCGCTCGACGCGGCCGTCGCCCTCGACCCTGGCAGGCGCGAGGCCGAACCACCAGTGCACCTCGACGCGCGCAGCCTCCGCCGACGCTGCCGAGAGCGCGCGCACCGCATCTGCACGGGCATCCTTGCCCTCCGCGAGCGCCTCGAGCGCCGCGCCGTGCACGCGGTGCGCGACGCCAGGGAGGCCCGCGAGCTCGCGCACCATGACCGGGTCGAACTTCGCCGTGGTCGGCCCGCTGCGCCCGACGACGTGGATCGTCCGCACCCCCGCCGCGAGCCGCGCATGCGCCTCGTCGTCGACGTCGGTGCCCTCGAGCCCGTCGGCGTCGCGAGCGAGCAGCCGCACCAGGTCCATCGCGACGTTGCCGTGCCCCACGACCACCACCCGCTCGCCGAGCGACGGCGCATCCCCCTCGTCGGGATGGGCGTTGAGCAGCCGGGTGATGCGGCCCGCGCCGTGCACGCCGTCGAGCGCGGCGCCCGGGATGCCGAGCCCACGATCGGCGTGCATGCCGGTCGCGAGCACGACGGCGTCGTACGCGCCGCGCAGCGCGTCGAGCGAGACGTCGGTGCCGAGCCGCAGGTTGCCGCGGAACCGCACGCCCTCGCGCAGGAACAGGCGGTCGAACTGCGCCGTCACCGACTTCGTGCCGGCGTGATCGGCGGCGACGCCCGAGCGGACGAGCCCGTAGGGCACGGGGAGCGCGTCGAGCACGTCGAGCTCGGCGCTCGGGAACCGGCGCCGCAGCGCCTGTGCCGTGAAGCAGCCGGCGGGGCCGGAGCCGACGACGGCGATGCGCGGTGCGACGGCCTGCCCTGCGCCCGCCGGGGCACCGGGGGCTGCCGCCGTGCGGGGTGCGACCGAGGCCCAGCGCACCGGCAGCCGCAGCATGCCGCGGAAGACCCATCCGCCGATCTCGGCCGGCTTCTCGGGCACGAGCTCCAGCCCTCGCAGCCGCTCGAACAGCATCGGCAGCGCGACGTCGGCGACCTCCGAGCGCGCGACCCACGCGCCGAGGCAGACGTGCACGCCCTTGCTGAACGCGAGGTGCGGCTTGACCTCCCGACGGATGTCGAACGCGGATGCGTCGTCCCAGACGCGCTCGTCGCGGTTCGCGGACAGGATGCAGATGCCCAGTCGGGCACCCGCCGGCAGGCGCACGCCGGTCAGCTCCACGTCGCGCGTCGTCTGCCGGGAGTAGAGCCCGATCGGAGCGATCCAGCGCAGCGTCTCGTCGAACGCCGCCTGCCAGAGGCTCGGGTCGGCCTCGACGGCGCGGCGCTGCTCGGGGTGCGCGAGCAGCCCCCACGCCGCGACGCCCAGCACGTCGCGAGGCTCGTTGAGCCCGCCCCCGATCGTCATCTTCACGTTCGCGCGGATGCGCTCCATCGGCATCTCGTAGTCCGGGATGCGCAGCAGCTGCGACAGCAGCGACTCGTTGGGGTTGGCCGCGTGCCACGGCAGCATCTCGTCGAGCACCGCGTCGACCTCGTCGAACGAGCGCTTGCCCTTCGCCCACACCTCGGGGTCGTCGGCGTAGTTGCCGGTCGCGTCGATCAGCGTCTGCGACCAGCGCTGCAGATCCTGCTGGCTGGCGCTGTGGAGGCCGAGGATCTGCCGCAGGCTCTCGGCGGCGAACGGCGCGGCGAAGTCCCAGATGAGGTCGGCATCGCCACCCCGCTGCGCCTTCGCGACCATCTCGTCGAGGTACTGCTCGGCCGTGCGCTCGAACACCCGCTGCCAGTGGCGCTTCACGACGCCGGGGCGCAGGGTCGGCTGCCAGGCCTTGCGCTCGAGGTAGTGCTCGGGGTCGTCGCGCCGCAGCATCGAGTGCCCCATGGCGCGGATCTGCAGCGAGCCCTGCTCGTTCGCGGAGAAGACGGACTGGTCGAGCTCTGTCTCGTGCACCGCCGCGTACGAGGTGATGAGGTAGCGGCCGACGGCCGGCACCCAGTGCACACCGCCCTCGGCGCGCAGGCGCTCGTAGATGGGGAACGGATCGCGGTACAGGTCCGGGATGGTCACCCAATCGGCGACGGGAGCTTCCTTGCTCGGCATGACACGTCCTCGTGGTCGGAGCAGCCCGATCGGTGCTCGTCTCGAGTCTGCCCGCGCGGCTACTGTTGGAAAAGCGGATTGATCGTCCGTTCAACGTCGGATGGACCGAACATGCATGCCTTCGACTCGCCGCCCTTCACGCTGCGGCAGCTGTCGTTCCTCGTCGCCGCGGCCGACGAGGGCACCGTGGCCGGCGCCGCCGCGCGCGTGCACGCCTCGCCGTCTGCGGTCTCGGAGGCGCTCACCGAGCTCGAGCGCTCGCTCGGCGCGCGCCTGATGGTGCGGCGCCGCGCGCGGGGGCTGACCCTGACGAGCACCGGCGTGGATGTCGTCGCCCGCGCGCGGGAGCTGCTCACGTCGGCGCGCGAGCTCGAGAGCTCGCTGCACGGCGCGGCGGGCGAGCTCGTCGGGCCCATCACGATCGGCTGCTACCCCACCCTCGCGCCGACGGTGCTGCCGCCGATCCTGCAGGGGTTCGGCAGCGCGCATCCGCGCGTCGAGCTCGAGATCGTGGAGGCCACGCACGACCGGCTGCAGGGCAGGCTCGAGTCGGGGCAGGTCGACGTCGCGTTCGTCTACGACACGCTCGTGCCCGGGCAGCCCAGCAGGGCGCGGCTCTTCGAGCTGCCGGCGCACGCCGTGCTCGCGGCCGACGATCCGCTCGCCGCGGAGGAGACCGTGCGGCTCGAGCAGCTCGTCGAGCGCGACCTGATCCTGCTCGACGCCCCGCCCTCGAGCGAGCACACCATGTCGCTCTTCGCCGCGCAGGGGCTCGTGCCGCGCGTGCGCCACCGCGTGCAGAGCTACGAGGCGGTGCGGGCGCTCGTGGGGCGCGGGCTCGGCTACGGCATCCTCGTGCAGCGGCCCGCGAACCGCGCGAGCTACGAGGGCTACCCTGTCGCCATGCTCGAGATCACCCCGGCGGTGCCGCCCGTCGGGATCGACGTCATCTGGCCGACCGCACCGGCGCCGACCGAGCGCGTGCAGGAGCTCATCCGCTTCGCACGCTCGCTGCGCTGGCCACAGCCGCGATGACGACGCTGGAATGGGGCATCAAGGCCTCGCTGCTCGCGTACGTGCGTCGGATGCCGGACGGCTCGGTCGAGGCCACGGACGGCGCCACCACGACCGACGAGGGCATCCGCTTCGAGGGCGTCGGTGGGCTCGCGTTCCGCGGCGCGGTCCTGCTCATGGGGCACGGCGGCATGCTGCGCGTGACGATCGCCGACCCCGCCATCGTGGAGGCCGACGGCGGCTGGCTGCTCGAGATCGCCGATCCCGACGACCCGTCGAGCCGGCTCGCCTTCGCCACGATCGCCGCGTTCGACGGCCGGCGCGCGAGCGGCACCGCGCTGACGCAGGACGGCGCCGACCTCTTCTTCGGGCCGTACGCGCTCGGCACCGCGATCGACGACCCGGTGATCGCGGACTGACCGGCCGCGCCGCAGCCATCGAGCCGCCCGCGCACGCGAACGGGGGCCCCGCCGCAGCGGGACCCCCGTCGGATGCGCCTACTTGGCGGCGTGCGCCGCGCGGTCGACGTCGGAGAGCTCGACGAACTCGTCGCCCTTCTGCCACGACTCCCAGCGGCCCGAGCGCTCGAACTCGATCGAGAGCGGGATGCCGGTGCGGTCCTTCATCAGCAGCGTGCCGATGAGCGAGACGACCACGGTCGCGAGCAGGTAGCCGACGATCGACCACGTCGAGCCGGTCGCCTGCAGGAGCGCCTGGGCGATCGTCGGCGCGAAGGCGCCACCGATGATCGCGCCGATCGCGTAGGCGATGGAGACGCCCGAGTAGCGCACGCCGGCCGGGAAGGACTCGGCGTACCAGGCGGCCTGCGCGCCGTAGGTGAGGCCGAGGCCGGCGCCGAGCAGGATGGTGCCGAGCGCGACGCCCCACACGCCCTGCTCCACGAGGACGAACAGCGGCACGATCGTCACGGCGAGCACGATCCAGCCCGTGATGTAGAGGCGCTTGCGGCCGATGCGGTCGGAGAGCGCACCCGCGACGAACGTGAACACGAGCCACGACAGCGAGCCGGCGAAGGTCGCGAGCTGCACGCCCACCGGGTCGAAGCCGAGCCCGGGCGGGGTGCCGTCGACGGGGCGGGAGGCGAGGCCCTGCACGTAGCCACCGGTCGTCATGTAGCCGGTCGCGTTGTTGGCCATGAAGACCATCGCGGCGAAGAGCACGATGAGGCCGTACTTGCGGAAGACCTGGACGATCGGCGCCGACTCCTGCTGCGCCGTCTGCTTGATCTCCTGGAAGACCGGCGACTCGTCGACCGAGCGGCGGACGACGTAGCCGACCACGACGAGCAGGATCGAGACGAAGAACGGGATGCGCCAGCCGACCTCGAGGAACGCGTCGCCCGGGAAGGCGGCGCGGATGCCCGCGAGGATGCTCGTCGCGAGCAGCATGCCGAGCGGCACGCCTGCCTGGACGAACGAGCCGTAGAGGCCGCGACGGCCCTGGGGCGCGTGCTCGATGGCCATGAGCACGGCGCCGCCCCACTCACCACCGGCGGAGATGCCCTGCAGGATGCGGAGCAGGATGAGCAGCACCGGGGCGAGGAACCCTGCCTGCTCGAACGTCGGCAGCGCGCCGACGAGCGTGGTCGCGATGCCCATGAGGAGCAGCGTGAGCACGAGCATCGGGCGGCGGCCGATCTTGTCGCCGAAGTGGCCGGCGAGGAACGCGCCGAGCGGGCGGAACAGGAACGAGATGCCGATGGTGATGAGCGACAGGATCTGCATCATGCCCTCGCCGGCGGGCTGGAAGAACAGCTGCGCGAAGACGAGGTTCGCCATGAAGGCGTAGATGAAGAAGTCGTACCACTCGATGGTGGTGCCGACGACGACGGCCGCGAGGACCTTGTTGCGCTCCTTGGTGGAGGTGATGCCGTGAGTCGTGCTCTGAGACACGCTGACTCCTTTGTCAGTGAGATGGCCAGGTGGGGTCCAGCCGGGATCTGTGGCGAACATATACGATTTCGTGCACGACGGCAAGGCCCGTGCCATCGCGCCCGCTGCTGCCTCCGCGAGCGCCAGCCGGACGTCCGAACGGAGCCTTGCACGGCCGATACGGAATCGTATACGATGCCCTCATGGATGCATCGTCGCACCGCCCAGCGGGCGCTCCCCCTGCCGCCGAGGCCGCCTGGGCGCTGCTCGGCTCCAAGCCTGGCAAGGTCTTCGCGATGCACATCGGCTACGCCGCCCGCGCCGCGCAGAAGGGCCGTACCCCCGAGGCCCCCGGCTTCTTCCTGAAGCCCGCGACGTCGCTCTCCACCGGCGGCGAGGCCGAGGTGCCGGCGGGCACCGCGATCTTCGGCTTCGAGGGCGAGATCGCCATCGTCATCGGCCGGCACGCGCGCCGCGTCGACGAGGCGGATGCCTGGTCGCACGTCGCCGCCGTCACCGCGGCCAACGACCTGGGCGTCTTCGACCTCCGCTGGGTCGACAAGGGCGCGAACCTGCGCTCGAAGGGCGGCGACGGCATGACGCCGATCGGCCCCGTGCTGCTGCCCGCCGAGCGGCTCGACCCGGCGGCCATCGAGGTGCGCACCTGGCTCGACGGCGAGCTCGTCCAGGCCGACTCCACCTCGACGCTCATCTTCTCGCTGCCGCAGATCGTCAGCGACCTCTCGCAGCTCATCACCCTCGAGCCGGGCGACGTCATCCTCACCGGCACGCCCGCCGACGCCTCGACCTTCTTCCCCGGCCAGCGCGTCGAGGTCGAGGTCACCGCGACCGCGCTCGACGGCGAGCAGCTCGCGACCGGCAGGCTCGTGACCACCCTGCGGGTGGGCGAGCATCAGCTGCCGCCGTACTCCGCGCAGCCGAAGCCGACCCCCGAGCAGTGGGCCGACGCATCCGGTCGCCCGATCGCCGAGTTCCAGGCGCCCGCCGCACCCGTGCTCGACGACGAGCTGCGCGCGCAGCTCTCGCAGGTCGCGCTCGCGACCCTCTCGTCGGGGCTGCGGAAGCGCGGCCTCAACAACGTCTCGATCGACGGCCTCCGCACGACTCAGCCGGGCAAGCGCCTCGTCGGCACCGCCCGCACGCTGCGCTACGTGCCGAACCGCGAGGACCTCTTCAAGACCCACGGCGGTGGCTACAACGCGCAGAAGCGGCTGTTCGACTCGCTGCAGCCGGGCGAGGTCGTCGTCATCGAGGCGCGCGGCGACAACCGCTCCGGCACGCTCGGCGACATCCTGGCCCTCCGCGCCCGCCACCTCGGCGCAGCAGGCCTCATCACCGACGGCGGGGTGCGCGACCTCGACGTCGTGACCGAGATCGGCGTGCCGACCTATCACGCGGGCGGCCATCCCGCCGTGCTCGGGCGACTGCACGTGCCGTGGTCCTTCGACGAGACGATCGCCTGCGGCGGCGCCACCGTGCAGCCCGGCGACATCGTCGTCGGCGACGGCGACGGCGTGCTCGTCATCCCGCCGGGCATCGCGCGCGAGCTCGTCGACGAGGCGATGCAGCAGGAGCGCGAGGAGGAGTTCATCGCGGCCCAGGTCGACGCCGGCCACCCTGTCGACGGCCTCTTCCCGATGAACGCCGAGTGGCGCGCCAGGTACGAGGCGTCGATCGCCGACGCGGGGGACGCGTGAGCGGCCGTCGCGCGAAGACCGCGGCGATCGCCGGGGACGGCGCCATCGCGCCCTCGAAGTCGCAGCGCGCCTATGACCTGCTCCACGACCGCATCGTCGACGGCACCTACTCCCCCGGCTACCGGCTCGTGCTCGACGCGATCGGCCGCGAGCTCGACATGAGCGTCGTGCCCGTGCGCGAGGCCATCCGCCGGCTCGAGGCCGAGGGCATGATCACGTTCGAGCGCAACATCGGCGCCCGCGTGGCCGAGATCGACGAGCTCGAGTACCACGACACGATGGAGACGCTCTCCTTCGTCGAGGGCGCAGCGGTCATGCTCGCCGCGGGCCTCTACTCGAAGTCGGACGTCGACGAGGCGCGGGCGATCAACGCGCAGATGCGCGAGAGCCTCGCCGCCTTCGACCCCGTGCAGTTCACCGCGCTCAACGAGGCGTTCCACCGGCGGCTGACGGATGTCTGCCACAACGAGGTGCTCGGCGACGTCATCGACAACGGCTGGAAGCGGCTCGCGCGGCTGCGCCAGTCGACGTTCTCCTTCGTGCCGAGCCGCGCGATCTCGTCCGTCGACGAGCACGACGCGATCCTCGCCCTCATCGAGGAGGGCGCCGACCCGCGCTCCATCGAGCTCGCCGTGCGCGCGCACCGGCTCGCGACGCCCGACGCCTTCCTGCACCGCAAGCGCCCCGCCGCTCCCTGACCTCCCCATCCCCTCCGCCGCCCATCGGCGCGCCCCGAACCGACAGAAACGGAGCCATCATGGCCACCCAGCCCGCAGGCATCCCCGACCTGATCCCCCACTACATCGACGGCGAGCGCGTCGGCTCGGTCGACGGTGACACGTTCGGCGTGCTCAACCCCGTCACGAACCAGGACTACACCGTCGCCGCGTCGGGCAAGCAGGCCGACATCGACCTGGCCGTCGCCGCCGCGACCCGGGCGTTCCACGAGGGCCCGTGGCCGCGCATGAAGAACCGGGAGCGCGCCCGCATCCTCAGCCGCATCGCCGACATCGTCGAGTCGCGCGACCAGGAGCTCGCGCAATTCGAGTCGTGGGACTCCGGTCTGCCGATCACGCAGGCGCGCGGCCAGGCGCAGCGCGCGGCCGAGAACTTCCGCTTCTTCGCCGACCTCATCGTGGCCGGGCGCGACGACACCTACAAGGTGCCGGGCACGCAGGTGAACTACGTCAACCGCAAGCCGAAGGGCGTCGCCGGCCTCATCACGCCCTGGAACACGCCGTTCATGCTCGAGTCGTGGAAGCTGGGCCCC
The DNA here is from genome assembly GCF_003752465.1 of Agrococcus jenensis. Taxonomy (NCBI): domain Bacteria; kingdom Bacillati; phylum Actinomycetota; class Actinomycetes; order Micrococcales; family Microbacteriaceae; genus Agrococcus; species Agrococcus jenensis. The sequence goes on from NZ_RKHJ01000001.1 coordinate 109,132, forward strand.
GCGCTCGCCTCCGGCTGCACGGTCGTGCTCAAGCCCGCCGAGTTCACGCCGCTGTCGGCCTCGCTCTGGGCCGGCATCTTCGAGGAGGCCGAGCTGCCGCGCGGCGTCTTCAACCTCGTCAACGGCTTCGGCGAGACCGCCGGCGACGCGCTCGTCAAGCACCCCGACGTGCCGCTCATCTCGTTCACCGGCGAGAGCAGCACCGGCAAGCTGATCTTCGGCAACTCGGCGCCGCACCTCAAGGCGCTGTCGATGGAGCTCGGCGGCAAGAGCCCCGCCGTCGTCTTCGCCGACGCCGACCTCGACGCCGCGATCGACTCGACGCTCTTCGGCGTCTTCTCGCTGAACGGCGAGCGCTGCACCGCCGGCAGCCGCATCCTCGTCGAGCGCTCCGTCTACGAGGAGTTCCTCGAGCGCTACGCCGAGCGCGCCAAGAAGATCGTGGTCGGCGACCCCGGCGACCCGAAGACCGAGGTGGGCGCGCTCGTGCACCCCGAGCACTTCGACAAGGTGATGTCCTACGTCGAGATCGGCAAGGGCGAGGGCCGCCTGCTCGCCGGCGGCGGCCGCCCGGAGGGCTTCCCCGAGGGCAACTACGTCGCCCCCACGGTGTTCGCCGACGTCGCGCCGGATGCCCGGATCTTCCAGGAGGAGATCTTCGGCCCGGTCGTCGCGATCACGCCGTTCGACACCGACGAGGAGGCGCTCGAGCTCGCGAACAACACGAAGTACGGGCTCGCCGCCTACATCTGGACGAACAACCTCAAGCGCGCGCACCTGTTCTCGCAGAACGTCGAGGCCGGCATGGTGTGGCTCAACAGCCACAACGTGCGCGACCTCCGCAGCCCGTTCGGCGGCGTGAAGGCCTCCGGCCTCGGCCACGAGGGCGGCTACCGCTCGCTCGACTTCTACAGCGACCAGCAGGCCGTGCACATCACGCTCGGCGACGTCCACACCACCCGCTTCGGCGCATCCGCCTGACCCGAACTGCGAAGGAGCAGCACCATGAACGCGACCCCCACGCCCGAGATCACGAAGCCCAGCGTCCCCGCGCCCGACATCATCCGCTGCGCGGCGATGGACCTCGTCGTCACCGACCTGGCCGCGAGCCGCGCCTTCTACGTCGACGTGCTGGGGCTGCACGTGACCGAGGAGGACGACGAGGCGATCTACCTGCGATCGTTCGAAGAGTTCATCCACCACAACCTCGTGCTGCGGAAGGGCCCGGTCGCGGCCGTCGCCGCCTTCGCCTACCGCGTGCGCACCCCTGAGGACGTCGATCGCGCCGAGGCCTACTACCGGGAGCTCGGCTGCCGCACCGAGCGTCGTGCTGGCGGCTTCCAGAAGGGCTTCGGCGACAGCGTGCGCGTCGAGGACCCGCTGGGCTTCCCCTACGAGTTCTTCTACGCGACCGAGCACGCCGAGCGCCTGCACCAGCGCTACGACCTGATCTCGGCGGGCGAGCTCGTGCGCCTCGACCACTTCAACCAGGTCACCCCCGACGTGCCGCGCGGCCGGAAGTACCTCGAGGACCTCGGCTTCCGCGTCACGGAGGACATCCAGGACGACCAGGGCGTCACCTACGCGGCGTGGATGCAGCGCAAGGGCACCGTGCACGACACGGCGCTCACCGGCGGCAACGGCCCGCGCATGCACCACATCGCGTTCTCGACGCACGAGAAGCACAACATCATCCAGATCTGCGACAAGCTCGGCGCGCTCCGGATGTCGGACCACATCGAGCGCGGACCGGGCCGCCACGGCGTCTCGAACGCGTTCTACCTCTACATCACCGATCCCGACGGGCACCGCATCGAGATCTACACGCAGGACTACTGGACCGGCGACCCGGACAACCCCGTCATCACGTGGGACGTGCACGACAACCAGCGCCGCGACTGGTGGGGCAACCCCGTCGTGCCCTCCTGGTACACCGAGGCCTCGCCGGTGCTCGACCTCGACGGCAACGTCGTCGAGGTCGTCGAGCGCACCGACTCCAGCGAGATGGAGGTGACGATCGGCGCCGACGGCTTCTCGTACACGCGCGTGGGCGACGACGACGGCACCTACCGGGGCGAGGCGTCGAAGGGCTTCAAGATCGGCACCCAGCTGTGACGACGGGACCCGCGGCGACCCCCGGCGGCCCCGGCCGGGGCCTCGACGACGCGACGGTGGCGCGGGTCGCCGACGAGCTCGCCGAGGCCACCCGGTCACGCGGCACGATCGAGAAGATCTCGGCGCGGTTCCCGCAGGCGACGATCGAGGACTCCTACGCCGTGCAGCGCATCTGGCGCGCGCGTCGCGAGGAGGCCGGCGCACGCCTCGTGGGCCGCAAGATCGGGCTGACGAGCAAGGCGATGCAGTTCGCGACCGGCATCACCGAGCCCGACTACGGCGTGATCTTCGCCGATCAGGCATACCCCTCAGGTGCCACGGTCGAGCACGCGCAGTGGTCGAACGTGCGCGTCGAGGTCGAGCTGGCCTTCGTGCTGCGCTCGCCGCTCGAGGGGCAGGGACTGACCGTCGAGCAGGTGCTCGACGCGACCGAGGTCGTCGTGCCGGCGCTCGAGATCCTCGACTCGCACATCGAGCTCGAGGGCCGCACGATCGTCGACACCATCAGCGACAACGCGGCGCTCGGCGCGATCGTCGTCGGCGACGTCGAGATCGGCCCGCGCGACCGCAACCTCGCGTGGATCGGGGCGCACTGCCTCGTGAACGGCGAGATCATCGAGACGGGCGTCTCGGGCGGTGTGCTCGGCAACCCCGCGCACGGGGTCGCCTGGCTCGCGGGCAAGCTCGCGCAGCACGGCGACCGCCTCGAGGCGGGCGAGCTCATCCTCGCCGGATCGTTCACGCGACCGGTGTGGGTGCAGCCCGGCGACGTCGTCACGACGCACTTCCAGGACATGGGCTCGATCGAGGTGACGTTCCGGTGAGCACCTTCCGCGATGTGCTCGCCGCGGCCGATGCGCCGCTCGTGGGCCTGTGGAACGCATCCGGCAGCGCCGTCGCCGCCGAGATCATGGCCGGCTCCGGCGCCGACCTGCTGCTCGTCGACGGCGAGCACGGGCCGATCTCGATCAGCGAGATGCTGCCGATCCTGCAGGCCGCGGCCGCGTATCCCGTGACCACGATCGTGCGGGTGCCGTGGAACGACCCCGTGACGATCAAGCAGGTGCTCGACCTCGGCGCCGTGAACGTGCTCGTGCCGATGGTGTCGACGGCGGCGGATGCGGTGGCCGCCGTGCGCGCCGCCCGCTACCCGGGCGGTGACGGCGAGCGCGAGGGCGCCCGCGGCATCGGCTCGGCGCTCGCGCGCTCGTCGCGCTGGGGCCGGATCGCCGGCTACGTGCAGGACGCGGATGCGCACGTGTCGGTGACCGTGCAGATCGAGACGGCCGAGGGGGTCGCGAACGCGGCCGAGATCGCGGCGGTCGACGGCGTCGACGCCGTCTTCATCGGCCCCGCCGACCTCGCGGGCTCGATGGGCTTCCCCGGGAGGCCGTCGGAGCCGACGGTCGTCGCCGCGGTCGACGCGACGATCGCAGCGGTGCGCTCCGCCGGCACGCCGGTCGGCGTGAACACCTTCGCCGAGGCCGACGCCGACCGCTGCCTCGCGCGCGGCGCGGCGTTCGTGTTCGTGGCGGCCGACGTGACGCTCATGGCGCGCGGCTCGGAGGCGGCGGTGGCGCGGCTGAAGCGCACCGACGCCGCGACCGACGCCTACTGAGCCGTAGCAACCGCGAACTTCCCCGAACGCCGGGTTCTCGGCCCGAGACCCCGGAGTTCGGGGAAGTTCGACGTCACCCCGCTCTTGTGCTCGTTGGCTAATAGCATTAGCCTGAGCGCATGACCACCACCGCATCCGCCTCGCTCGAGCTCGACGGCGTCTCGCTCGCCTACGACCTCGTCACGCCCGACAGCACCCTCGACGCGCCGCTCATCGTCCTCCTGCCGGGTATGGGCGACCTGCGCAGCGCCTACCGGTTCCTCGTGCCGCTGCTCGTCGCAGAGGGCTTCCGCGTCGCGACGCTCGACCTGCCCGGCCACGGCGACTCGGGCATCTCCCCCACGCCCGTTGGGCAGGCGCAGATCGCGCGCGCCGCCGCCGCCCTCGTCGAGCGGCTCGGCGGCCCGGCGATCGTCGTCGGGCACTCCTTCACGCCGGACAGCGCGCTGCTCGCGACGCAGCTGGCGCCGAGCTCGATCGTCGGCGCGGTGGCGATCGCGCCCTGGGCGACGACCCCTCGGGTGTCGGCGTTCATGCGCACGGTGACATCGCTCGTGACCCACTCCCCCGTGCTCTGGTCGCTGTTCTACCGCTCGCTGCACAAGGCGCCGCCCGCCGACCTCGGCGCGCACCGCCGCCGCATCGTGGCCGCGCTCCGCCGCCCGCACGGCACCGACGCGCTCGTCGCCATGGGCACCGGCACCACGAAGGACGCGATCGACGCGCGCGGCAGCCAGACCGCGCCGGTGGCGGTCGTGATGGGCAGCGCCGATCCCGACTTCTCGGACCCCGCGGCCGAAGCGAAGGTGTACGCCGACGCCACGCGCGGCGAGGTCACGATGATCGAGGGCGCGGGGCACTACCCGCACGCCGAGCGGCCCGCGGAGACGGCGGCGGCCGTGCTTGCGCTCGCGCACCGCGTCGGGTGGCCGGTGGCCCGTGCCTAGGGCGGGGCTCAGCCCCGCCGCCCTCGTCGACCTCGCGCTCGCCGAGCTCGATGCCACCGGTGGCGCGCCGCTCTCGCTCGGCGCGGTCGCCGCGCGCGCGGGCGTGAAGCCGCCGTCGCTGTACAAGCACGTCGCGGGGCTGCCCGAGCTGGAGGCGCTCGTCGGCGCGCGCATCACCGACGACCTCGGCGCCGCGATCGGCGAGGCGGTCGGCGAGACGACCGGGGCGGATGCCGCACGGGCGTTCCTGCACGCGTACCGCTCGTTCGCGGTGCGGCACCCGGCCCGCTACCGCGCGCTCCCCGCCCGGCCCGTCGGGCATCCGGCGCTCGAAGCGGCCGGCACCCGCGTCATGGCGATCGCCGAGCGGGCGGTCGACCACCTCGACGGCGATGACGCGGTGCACGCGCTGCGCGGCCTCCGCGCGGTCGCGCACGGCTTCGCCACCCTCGAGGCCGCGGGCGGCTTCGGCCTGCCCGCCGAGGTCGACGCATCCTTCGACCGGCTCGTCGACCGGGTCGTCGGCGCCTGACGCCTTCCCGGGCATACCGCGCAGGTGACTGGGGTACAGTTCTGCGCCATCACAGGAACCCGGCGAGAGGACACACCGTGTCGAGCAGAGACCCCATCGACGCCACGCTCGACGCAGCGGACGCGCCAGAGCCCGATCACGACGAGAAGCCCGACGCCCCGCAGAAGCTCGAGGGCTCGAGCTGGAAGTACGCGCTCAAGCGCGCGCTGAAGGAGTTCGGCAGCGATGGCGGCACGGATCTCGCCGCGATGCTCACCTACTACATGGTGCTCTCGCTCGCGCCGGGCCTGCTCGCGGTCTTCTCGATCATCTCGCTCGTGCTGGCCAACAACGCGTCGACGGTGACCGGCATCCTCGACGAGGCCGTGCGGCAGGTGCCTGAGGACTTCCAGGATCTCGTCGTCAACCTCGTCGAGACGATGACGGACTCAGCGGCCGGCGGCGTCATCGCCCTCATCATCGGTATCGCGACCGCTGTGTGGTCGGCATCCGCCTACGTCAAGTCGTTCTCGCGCTGCATGAACATCATCTACGGCATCGAGGAGGGCCGCGGCTTCATCAAGCAGACCGCGACGATGCTGCTCATCACGGTCGCGCTGCTCGTGGGCGTCGTCGTCATCCTCGTGTCGCTCGCCATCAACGACGCGCTCGTGACGGGTGTGCTCGGCCCGATCGCCGAGCCGCTCGGCCTCGGTGGCTTCCTCGCCTTCATGACGCAGACCTTCCTGCCGATCTGGGCGTGGGTGAAGTGGCCCGTGATCCTCGCGCTCGTGATCGCGATGATCGCCCTGCTCTACTACCTCGCACCCAACCTGCAGCAGCCGAAGTTCACCTGGGTCAGCATCGGCTCGATCGTCGCCATCATCGGCATCGCGATCGCGTCGGTTGCCCTGGGGCTCTACTTCACGTTCGGCTCGGGCTACAGCTCGTACGGCGCGATCGGCACCGTGATGGCGCTGCTGTTCGCGCTCTGGATCTTCAACATCGTGCTGCTGCTCGGCGCCGAGGTGGATGCGGAGGTCGAGCGCGCCCGGCAGCTGCAGGCGGGCATCGAGGCGGAGTCGGCGATCCAGCTGCCGCCGCGCGGCACGAAGAAGGTCGAGAAGAAGGCGGAGGCGCGCGACAAGCTCGAGGCCGAGGGCCGCGAGATCCGCGAGCAGCACGACGACGGCACCGGCGAGCTCGGGAACGACTCGAGCTCCGACTCGCGCGACGACCGCGGCTCGCGCCAGGGGCAGCGGTCGGACGAGCGCCCGCGCACGAGGGCCGCGGTTCGCGAGCCGGAGCGCCGTGCCTCGTCGTCCCGCCGGTTCCTCGGCATCTTCCCGCGACGCGACCGCGACTGAGGCTCGCCTCCGCACGGACCCGGTACCGGCTGCTGGACCCCAGATCTGGGGTCCAGCAGCCGGGGTCGGGTCCTTCTCTCGTCCCGCGTGGAGGTCAGCGGCTGGGCGGCCGCGTCGACCACAGCGCCCAGGCGATGAGCACGGGCTGGAAGAAGAGGCGGCCGAAGCGGCGCTCGTCGGTGTCGAGGCCGAACGCGTCGCGGTGATGCAGCCACTGCGCGATGTTGCCGGGGAAGACGGCGCCGAAGAACGCCGCGGCCGCCGTGCCGACGAGCGGGCGGATGCCGGCGGGCGCGATCGCGATCGCGGTGCCGAGCGCGATCTCCACGACACCCGACGCCAGCACGATGCCGTCCTCGTCGAGGGGCGCGAGCTCGACGACCGTCTCGGGCACCTGCGCTCGGAAGTCGCGGCGCGCGAAGGTCAGGTGGCTGATGCCGGCGAACACCAGCGCGCCACCGAGCACGAGCCGGGCTGCGCCTCGGAGCGCCATCAGGCGGCCTGCCCGAGCGCGACGAGCCCCGTGATCACGGCGATGGCCGGGAAGAAGCCCTGCACCACCGCGGCGCGGGCCTTCGTGCGGTCGGACATCACGAGGTAGAGCGCTGCGGCGAGCATGATGCCGGTCGCGGCGAGCAGCACCGCGAGCCCGGCGCCGCGCGCTCCGGCGACGATGATCACGACGCCCGCGAGCGCGGCCACGCCGAGCAGCAGGTTGTAGACGCCCTGGTTGGCGGCGAGCTGCTTGGACTGCGCGGCCTGCTGCTCGCTCGTGCCGAAGACGCGGCGCGTGCCCGGCTCCTCCCACCGCAGCGTCTCGAGCACGAAGATGTAGCCGTGGACGGCCGCGGCGAGCGCGGCGGCGATGCAGGCGATGACGGCGAGGTCCATGCGCCGCAGTCTAGGGCGCGCCAGCGCGACCGCCTTGACTTCGTTACTGAGTGCAGTCAGAATTGAGTCCACTCGGCGAATCGACCTCTCGCCGATCGGGAGCACCCCATGGACGCCTTCGCGATCACCGCCTACCGCCAGCCGCTCGAGCGCATCGACATGCCCGAGCCCGTCGTCGGATCGCGCGACGTGCTCGTCGCGGTCAGCGCGGTCGGTCTCAACCAGCTCGACGAGAAGATCCGGGAGGGCGAGTTCGCGCGGATCCTCCCCCACCGATTCCCGCTCGTGCTCGGCAACGACGTGGCAGGCACCGTCGTCGCCGTGGGCGAGGCCGTAGGCGGCTTCGCCGTCGGTGACGCGGTGTACGGCCGGCCGGACCCGATGCGGATGGGCACGCTCGCGGAGCGCATCGCGGTGGACGAGCGCGAGCTCGCCCACGTGCCAGCGTCGATCACGATGGCGGAAGCGGGCTCGCTGCCGCTCGTGGCGCTCACGGCCTGGCAGGCGCTCGTCGAGCGCGGACGGCTCGGCGCCGGGCAGCGAGTGCTCATCCACGCGGGCGCCGGCGGCGTCGGCACGATCGCGATCCAGCTCGCGAAGCACCTCGGCGCGACCGTCGTGACGACCGCGAGCGCACGCGACACCGAGCTGCTGCGCTCGCTCGGCGCCGACGTCGTGATCGACTACCGCACCGAGGACTTCGCCGAGCTGCCGGGCGACTACGACCTCGTGCTCGACAGCCTCGGGGGCGAGAACCTGGAGCGCTCGCTGCGCGTGCTGCGCCCGGGCGGCACGGCGATCGGCATCGCCGGCCCGCCCGACCCCGCCTTCGCGAGGGAGCACGGCCTGCCGCGACTCCTCCGCGTCGCCATCGCCGCTCTCTCCCTCCGCGTCCGGCGGCGAGCCCGACGGCTCGGCGTCCGCTACGAGTTCCTCTTCATGCACGCGAGCGGCGAGCAGCTCGCCCGCATCAGCGAGCTCGTCGACGCGGGCGCGATCCGCCCGGTCGTCGGCCGCGTGCTGCCGTTCGACGCGACGCCGGACGCCCTCGCGTCGCTCACCCGTGGCGGCACCACCGGCAAGATCGTCGTCACCCTCGATGAGGCCCGGCAGCACCGCACCGGACGGAGTGTCGCGTGACCGCCAGCGCACCGTCGCCCTCGTCCTACGCGCTCGCCCCGACGCGCTCGATCCGCGTCGACGGCATCGACGTCGCCTACCGCGAGCTCGGGCCGAAGGGCGACGTGCCCGTCATCCTGCTGACGCACCTCGCCGCGACGCTCGACAACTGGGATCCCCGGATCGTCGACGCGATCGCCCAGCGCCGTCACGTCATCGCCTTCGACCAGCCCGGCGTCGGCGCATCCACCGGTCGCACACCCCGCACGATCGAGGCGGCGGCCGCCGACGCCGCGGACGTCATCCGGGCGCTCGGCTTCGACACCGTCGACGTCGTCGGGTTCTCGATGGGCGGCATGATCGCTCAGGACCTCGTGCTCGCCCATCCCGCGCTCGTCCGCAGGCTCGTGCTGGCCGGCACCGGGCCGCGCGGCGGCGCCGGCATGGCGCGCGTCGTCGCCGTCACCTACCTCGACCTCATGAGGGCGGCGCTCACCCACTCCGACGTGAAGGAGTTCCTCTTCTTCCGGCGCAACCCCGCGGGCCGACGCGCCGCGCGCGCGTTCCTGCAGCGCCTCGAGGAGCGCACCGCCGATCGCGACGCGCCCATCTCGCTGCGCTCCTTCCAGACGCAGCTCTGGGCCATCCGCCGGTTCGGCCGCTCGGCGCCCGCCGACCTGTCGATGCTCACCCTGCCAACGCTGATCGCCAACGGCGACCAGGACCGGATGGTGCCGAGCGTGCTCTCGGAGGACCTGCACCGGCGCATCCGGGGCTCGGAGCTCGTCATCTACCCCGACGCCGGCCACGGCGGCATCTTCCAGCACCACGAGGACTTCGCGCCCCGAGTGGCGGCGTTCCTCGCACCCTGACCGCGCCTCGCGCTCCCCGCACCCGGATCGTGGCTACGCTCGAGGACGGACCGATCATCACGACTCCGGAGGCCACCATCGCCGTCACTCCCCCGCCCGGGCGGCGTGAGCGCAACAAGCAGCAGAAGCTGGAGCGCATCGTCGACGCGGCGAGCGCGCTGTTCGCGGAGCGAGGCGCCGACGAGGTGACGACGCAGCAGATCGCGGAGCGGGCCGACATCGGCAGCGGCACGCTGTTCCTCTACGTGCGGTCGAAGGGCGAGCTGCTCATGCTCGTGCAGAACGCCGCGTACGCGCGCGCGGTCGAGCGCGGGGTCCGTCGGGCGGCAGCGATCGAGGACGAGCTCGACGCCGTGCTCGCGGTCGTGCGCGAGGTCGTCGCGTGCAACCGGACGCAGGTCGAGAACGGCCGGACGTACCTGCGCGAGATGGTCTTCGGCGATCCGGAGGAGCCCAACCGCCGCGAGGCGCTCCGCATCGCCGGCGAGACGGAGTCGGCCATCGCGGCGGTGCTGCGACGCGGGGGGCGCGCCGACGACGCGACCGCGAGCGCCCGCGCGCGCATCGCGTCGGCGGTCATGCTCGTCGCCATGGCAGCACCGCGATCACCGGAGGCCACGGTCGACGACGTCGTGGGCGACATCCGGGCGCAGCTCGCCACACTCCTCGGCGACTGACCGCGCGGTGGCCCGGAGCGATCAGTAGCGACGGATGCCCAGCTCGCGCTCCATCTGCGGCGTGCGGTCGGCGAGCAGCAGGAACGCGATCAGGCCGGCGATCGGGAACGCGAGGATCGCGACCGCCCAGATCACCTTGGTGATGAGCGCGACGTCCATGCTGAGCAGCTTCCCGACCGCCCACACGCAGGTCGCCGCCCAGAGCACCATGAGGCCGAGCGGCACCAGCCACCAGGTGCTGTCGAAGAACGTGCCCATCGTCGTGCTCCCGTCTCGCTCTCGGCATCATGCCACGGCGCGGTCGATGCGCCCGGGAGACCGGAGAGCGGTCAACCGTCCTCGCGCTCCGGGTTGTCGAGCCGGAAGAAGTTCGACTCCGAGCCGTCGGAGCGGGTCTCCTGGTAGATGAAGTTGAGTCGCCGCTCGTCGAAGGTCTCGAACCACTCCTCCCACTCCACGTGGCGCAGCCGGTCCGAGTCGCCGCCGAAGTCGAACCGCAGCACGCCGAGGTGCCCGTCGTGCTCGGTGCCGTCGACGGTCGCCGGTGTCGCGTCCCGGGCCTCTGCCCACTCGCGGATCACGTCGTGGCTCGTGGTCGCGAGGCTGCGGCCGTCGCGCTCCGGCTCGTCGTCGGGCGACGTGACCTCCTGCGAGTACTTGAGGGAGTCCGACGCCTCTGGACCGGTGCGGATGTGTCCGCCATCCGGGCCCGCGCCGCTCGTGGTGTCCGTCTCGTCCGCCATGGTGTCCTCCTCGACCTCTTGGGGGACAGACCACGATGCCGCGACGCGCTCGCCATGTCGAGAGGTGTGTCGAGAGGCGTGTCGAACGGCCTCCAGGAACGACGAAAGCCCCCGCGTCGCGGGGGCTTCTTCGATGCTCTAGTGCTGGGGTACCTGGACTCGAACCAAGAACAAAGGTACCAGAAACCTCCGTGTTGCCAATTACACCATACCCCAATGGTCGCGCACCGGAGCGAGCGAGCCAAGAGTCGAGCATAGCGGCTCCCGCGCCAGCGCGCCAATCGTGGCCGACGCCGAGGGGTGTCCGACGTTCCGGTACCGATCTGCGAATGCGAGCCCGCGCGATCCGCAGATCGGTACCGGAGACGCCGTCGCACCCGTCGATCTCGTGCGACCGCGCACCGCCGCGCGGGACTACCGTCACGCACATGGACGTGGATGCCGCGACGCAGACGATGATCGACAACATGCCGGCGAAGACCGGCAGGAGCCTGGACGAGTGGTTCGCGGTGCTCGACGGCACGAGTCCCTCCCCGACGAAGCACGGCGAGATCATGGCGCTGCTGAAGGGCGAGCACGGCATGAGCCACGGCTTCGCGAACCTCGTCGCGCTGCGCCACCGCGCGCGGGACGCGGGGCCCATGACGGCCGATGACCTCGTCGACGCGCAGTACGCGGGTGGCAAAGCGGCGCTGCGGCCCATCCTCGACAGGCTCGTCGCGGCCGCGACGGCGCTCGGCGACGACGTCGAGGTCGCGCCGAAGAAGACGAGCGTGTCGCTGCGGCGGCGGAAGCAGTTCGCGGTCGTGGAGGCCGCGAGCGCGAAGCGCGTGCGGGTCGGACTGAACCTGGCGGATGCGCCCGCGAGCGGGCGGCTGCAGGTCGCGGGTGGCATGTGCACGCACCGCGTTGACTTGGCGTCGGTCGACGAGGTCGACGACGAGCTGCTGGGATGGCTGCGGGCCGCGTACGCGCTGGCGTGAGGCGGGGCTGGGTCGGCGCCGCCGTGCTCCTCGACGAGCGTGTGGGCGCGGCGACTGGCGCCGCCGTGCTACTCGACGAGCGTGTGGGCGCGGCGGCTGGCGCCGCCGTGCTACTCGACGAGCGTGCGGGGCGGGGCCTGCGCGGGGGTGCGGTGCGCCGTGAAGGCGAGGATCGAGCCGGTCACGACGCCGGCCGCGACGATGCCGGCCAGCACGATGAGCTGGAACCTGCCGGCCTCGATGGGCGAGAGTCCGGCGAACACCGCCCCGACGAACGCGCCGGGCAGCACGACGATGCCCGTCGTCCGCGTCGTGTCGATGATGGGCAGCAGCGCGGTGCGCACCGCCTCGCGCGCGAGCGGCGCGATCGAGCGCCGCGGTGTCGCGCCGAGCGCGAGCCAGCCCTCCACCTCGGACCAGTGATCGCGGATCGAGGCATGCAGCACCCGCTGCACGAGGATGCCCATCGTCATCGCATTGCCGATGACGATGCCGCCGACCGCGAGCAGGTACTGCGGCGTGAGCTCGATCGCGGCCGTGCCGAAGACCACGAGCATCACGACGAGCGGGCCAGCGGTGATCGCCGTGGCGAGCAGCAGGACCTCGGCAGCCCTCCCGCCGCTGCGGCGCGCTGCTGTGACGATCGCCGCGACGAGCATCCCCACGAGCCCGAGCGCGACCCAGCGCACGTCTTGGATGATCCCGGTCAGGACGATGCTGAGCAGGGCGAGCTGCACGATGGCGCGCAGGATCGCGACGACGGCCTCACGCGGCGCCTCGACGCGGAACATGCGCTGCCCGACGTAGGCGATGGCAGCGAGGAGCACCAGGGCGACCCCCGTGCGCAGCCAGGATGCGAGGTCGAGCGCGCCGAGGTCCACCGCCGTCGCCCGCGTCAGCGTTCGCGGGCGATGAGGTCGCGGTTGATGACCGAGGCGGCGATCGTGCCCGCGCCCGCGGCGACCGCGAGCTGCCGGTAGCCGGGCGTGATGTCGCCGGCGGCGTAGATGCCCTCGACGGAGGCGCGCTGCGACCGGTCGACGACCACGAGCCCGTCGTCGTCGCGCTCGAGGCCGAGCGACTCGGCGAACTCGAGCTGCGGGTGCCACCACGGGCGCACGAAGCCGCCGGTGCGGATGCTGCGCTCGCCGTCGTCGAGGACGATCGCCTGCATGCCGCTCCGATCGCCCTCGATCGCGGCGATCGGCGTGCGGACGAGGGTCACCCCGTGCTCGGCGAGCCGGGTCGCGCCGGCGTCGTCGACCGCATCCGAGCCGTTCGTGAAGACGGCGAGGTCGTGGGTGTGGCGGCGGATGACCATGGCGCGCTCGACGAGGTCAGGCGTCTCGCCGATGAGGGCGAGCGCCTGGCCGCGCTTGTCGTAGCCGTCGCAGTCCATGCAGGAGTGCAGGCTCGTGCCGTACCAGGGGCGCACGTGCTTCGAGGCGGGCAGCGTCTCGGAGAGCCCGGTGGCGATGAGCACCGCCGGGGCGCGCGTCTCGCTCTCGGCGCGGGAGCCGGGCTGCTCGGCCTGCACGGCGAAGCCGTCGTCGACGGCGACGATCTGCCGCACGAGGGTGCGCTCGTGCGTCACCGTCGGGTAGCGCAGCACCTCCTCGCGGCCGAGCGAGCGCATCTCGAGCGGCGAGATGCCGTCGCGCGTGATGAAGCCGTGCGACTGCAGCGTCGCGGCGTGCCGCGGGCGGTTCGAATCGACGAGCGCCACCGTGCGCTGCTGGCGCGCGAGGTTGAGCGATGCAGCGAGGCCAGCGGGTCCGGCGCCGATGACGACGACGTCGACGTCCATCAGACGCTCGCGGCCAGCCGCTCGATGCGCGCGAGCACGGCCTCGCGGCCGAGCAGCTCCATCGACTCGAACAGCGGCGGCGAGATCCGGCGGCCCGTCACGGCCACGCGCAGCGGCGTGAACGCGAAGCGCGGCTTGATGCCGAGGCCCTCGACGAGCACCTCGCGCAGCACCTGCTCGATGCTCGCGGTGTCGAAGGTCTCCAGCTCGTCGAGCGCGCGCCGCGACGCCTCGAGCGCGGCGTGCGCGTCGTCGCTGAGGCCGGCCACCGCATCCGCGTCGTGGTGGATGTCCTCGGTGTCGAGGAAGAGGAAGCCCAGCATGTCCTCGGCCTGGCCGAGCAGCTGCATGCGCTCCTGCACGAGCGGGGCCGCCTTGGCGAGGAGCGCCCGCTCCTCGTCGCTCGGCGGGCCGCCGAAGACCCGGCCGAGGTAGGGCTCGAGGCGCGCGGCGAACTCGTCGGCCGGCAGCCGGCGCACGTGGTCGCCGTTGATCGACTCCGCCTTCTTCGGGTCGAAGCGCGACGGGTTCGGGTTGACGTTCGCCACGTCGAAGGCCGCGATGAGCTCGTCGCGCGAGAAGACGTCGCGGTCGGGCGCGATCGACCAGCCGAGCAGCGACAGGTAGTTGAGGAGGCCCTCGGGGATGAAGCCGGCCTCGCGCAGCAGGAACAGGTTCGACTGCGGGTCGCGCTTCGAGAGCTTGCGGTTGCCGTCACCCATCACGTAGGGCAGGTGACCGAAGCGCGGGATCGCCGTCGCGACGCCGACGTCGGCGAGCGCGCGGTAGAGCGCGATCTGGCGCGGCGTCGACGACAGCAGGTCCTCGCCGCGCAGCACGTGCGTGACGCCCATGAGCGCATCGTCGACCGGGTTCACGAACGTGTAGAGCGGGGCGCCGTTCGGGCGCACGACCACGAAGTCGGAGAACGAGCCTGCCGGGAACGTGATCTCGCCGCGCACGAGGTCGTCGAACGAGAGGTCCTCGTCGGGCACGCGCAGGCGCAGGCTCGGCTGCCGGCCCTCGGCGCGGAGCGCCTCGCGCTGCGCCTCGGTCAGGTCGCGCTCGAAGTTGTCGTAGCCCTGGCGGGGGTCGCGGCCCTGCTCGCGGTTGCGCGCCTCGATCTCCTCGGCGGTCGCGAACGACTCGTAGAGGTGGCCGGCCTCGCGCAGCCGCTCGATGAGCTCGGCGTAGATCTCGCCGCGCTGCGACTGGCGGTACGGCTCGTGGGGGCCACCGGTCTCGACACCCTCGTCCCAGTCGATGCCGAGCCAGCGCATCGCCTCGAGCAGCTGGTCGTACGACTCCTGGCTGTCGCGCGCCGTGTCGGTGTCCTCGATGCGGAAGACGAGCTTGCCGCCGTGGTGCCGCGCGTACGCCCAGTTGAACAGCGCCGTGCGGATCAGGCCGACGTGCGGCGTGCCCGTGGGCGAGGGGCAGAAGCGGACGACGACGTCGCCGCCCGTGGCGGTCGAGAAGGGGACGCTCATGATGGTCCCCATCCTAGGCGTGGGAGGATCGACGCGATGCCCGCCGCCGATCCCATCGCCGACCTGGTCGGATCGCTCGAGCGCGCCGTCGTCGCCTCCGGGCGCCGCCGTCGCGACGTCGTGCGCGAGATCGAGGGCGATCTGCGGGAGGCCGTCGCGGCACGGACAGCGGCCGGCGTGCCGGAGCGCTCCGCCGCATGCGCCGTCGTGGCGGAGTTCGGCGATCCGGCGCCGATCGCCGCCGAGCTCTCACGAGAGCTGCTCGCCGACGTGGGCCGCCGCTACTCCCCCGCGTCCGCGGGCATCGTCGCCGTGCTCGTGGTCGCGTGGGTCGTGGGCATGACCGCGATCGCCGCGCTGCCGGGCTTCCGGGTGCCGCTCGACGTGGCGTGGATGCTGCCCGTCTCGCGCGCGCTCGACGTCGTGGCGCCGCTCGTCGCGATCGCCGCGACCGTGGGCGCGGTCGCGATCCGCCGCGCCGGCTCGATGCCCGCGCTCGTCGCCGTCGCCGCCCTGCAGCTCGTGCTGGCGGTCGTGCTCGTCGGCGGCGCGATCGCGCTCGCCGTCGCGCTGCCGGTGCCGCCCGCGGGTGCCGCGATCGCCGCAGCCCTCGTCGTCCTCACGGTCGTGCTCGGCACTGCCGTCGGTGCGGGCGCCGGCGTGCTGCTCGTGCGCTTCGCTGCCGTGCGGCTCGGGGCAACTACGCCTGCGCCTGCCCGAGCACGCGCGTGATGACCGTCGAGGTCGCCGCCCAGTCGTCGCGCTCGGTCGCGAGCGCGGCGGTGCCCGCGGTCGTCAGCCGGTAGACGCGCTTCGAGCGCCCCTCGGACGCCCACTCCCCCTCGATGAGGCCGCGGCGCTCAAGCCGCTTGAGCGCGGGGTAGACGGTGCCGCTCGGGAAGTCGAGCGCGCCATCCGAGCGGTGCCGGATGCGCTCGATCGCGCCGTAGCCGTGCACCGGTCCCTCGGCGAGCACGCTGAGCAGCATCGCGTCGACGTGGCCGCGGAGCGCATCGGGAGAAGCCATGCGGTCACTCTACGGGAGCCAGCCTGCATATGCAGGCAGGCTCCACCCGGCATGGTCCAGCGTAACGTCGATGCATGACGTCGCCATCTCGTCGTTAGATCCTCGATCGGTCGCGTCGATTGGTCGCTCCTGGCTGCCCGGCGACCCGCGCGGCAGCCACTCGCGACCAATCGGAGGTCAGCGCCGCCGCGAGTGGCCAATCGAGGTCCGCGCGGGGCCGGAAGGGGCCAATCGAGGTGCGCGCAGGGCCGGGAGTGACCGATCGGGTCAGCGGCGACCGCCGCCGAGCAGGCCGCCGAGGATGTCGCCGAGCGGGCCGAGCGGGCCGCCGCCCTGCTGGCCGCCCTGCTGGCCGCCTTGCTGCGTCGCCGAGCCACCGCCGAGGATCCCGCCCAGCAGGTCGTCGAGCCCGAAGCCGTCCTGCTGCTGCGCCTGGCCCTGCGGCTGACCGGAGGCCGGACCCTGCGGCTGGCCCTGCGGCACCCGCACGGGCTGCTCGGCGCCCGCGGAGCCCTTGCCGAACGGCGAGTCGAAGTTGCCGAACGGCGAGTCGAAGTTGCCGCCCTGCTGCTCGGCGGGCGAGGGCTGCTGCGGTGCCCGCCTGTCTCGGCCGAAGAAGCGGTTCGCGATCCAGGCGAGCACCATCGGCGCGACGATCGGCAGCACCTTCTGGATGATGCCGCCGAGCGCGGAGCCGCCGCCCGCCGCCCTGGCGATCTGGTCGGCGTTGTCGCCGAAGACGTTCCGCACGATCTTCTCGCCGTCGGCGGTGTCGACGCTGCCCGCGAGCCGCGCATCGAGGTGCCCGGCGTGCGCGCCCAGTGCACCGGCGAGCGATCGCGCGCCCGCGGGGTCGTGGGCGTTCGCCTGCATCCCGCCGACGAGCGCGGGCACGATCGCCTCGATCGCCTGCCGCGCCTCGTCCTCGCCGACACCGGCCTGCTGCGCGATCTGCTGGATCGGCATGCGGCCGAGCAGCTGCTGGATCTCCGACATGGCTCCTCCTCGAGTCCTGGGCGACCGACGTCGCCCTTGGGCCCGATGCTAGGCACCGACCCTGAGACCCGGACCGGGCGCGCGACGTCGAGCTTCCCCGAATGCCGAGTTCTCGGGCCGGAAACCCGGAGTTCGGGGAAGCTCGGCGATCAGGGGGCTAGGCGGGGGTGGCGACCGACTGCGCGACGACGGGGTTGCGCAGCGTGCCGACGCCCGGCACCTCGACCTCGACCGTCTGGCCCGCGGCGAGCGGGCCGACGCCCTCGGGCGTCCCCATCAGCACGACGTCGCCCGGCAGCAGGGTCATGGCCGCGGTGATCCACTCGAGCACCGTCGGCGCGTCGAAGATCCAGTCGCTCGAGACGCCGTCCTGCCGCACCTCTCCGTCGACCCGGGTGATGAGGCGCAGGTCGTTCCAGTCAGGCTCCGTCTCGATCGCCGGGCCGAGCGGGCAGAACGTGTCGAAGCCCTTCGCACGCGCCCACTGCTGCTCGCGCCGCTGCAGGTCCCGAGCCGTGACGTCGTTCGCCACGGTGACGCCGAAGACCGCGTGCAGCGCGTTCGCCTTCGTCAGCCGGCGCGCGACGCGGCCGATGACGATCGCGATCTCGCCCTCGAAGTGCACGTCCTGCGACTCCGGCGGCATCACGATGGCGTCGCCGGGGCCGATCACCGACGTGTTCGGCTTGAGGAACACGAGCGGCTCCGTGGGCACCTCGTTGCCCAGCTCCGCGGCGTGCTTCGCGTAGTTGCGGCCGACCGCGACGACCTTCGAGCGCGGGATGACGGGGGCGAGCAGCCGTGCCTCGCCGAGCGGGATCCGCTCCCCCGTCGTGTCGAAGCCGGCGACGATCGGGTCGCCCGTGAGCACGACCAGGGCGTCCTCGTCGACGACGCCGTAGCCGATCCGCTCGCCGTGGGCGAAGCGTGCGACGCGCATCAGCGGGCGCCCGTCAGCTGGACCATCCAGCCGTGCGGGTCCTCCGCGCGGCCGTACTGGATGTCGGTGAGCGCCTTGCGGAGCGCGAGCGCGACCGGGCCCGCGGGCGCGTCCGGGTCACCGATCGTCTCGTCGGGGCTGCGGAGCGCCGCGATCGGCGTGAGCACCGCGGCCGTGCCGCACGCGAACGCCTCGGTGATCGTGCCGTCCGCGACCCCGTCGCGCCACTCGGCGAGCGTGACGGGACGGCGCTCGACCGCGTGCCCCTCATCCGCCGCGAGCTGCAGCAGCGAGTTGCGCGTGACGCCGTCGAGGATCGTGTCGGAGTCGGGCGTGATGAGCGTGCCGTCGGCCTTCACGAGCACGACGTTCATGCCGCCGAGCTCCTCGAGGTCGGTGCCCTCCTCGTTGAGGAAGAGCACCTGCGCGCAGCCGTTGGCGACCGCGAGCTGCGTCGGCAGGAGGCTCGCGGCGTAGTTGCCGCCGCACTTGGCAGCGCCCGTGCCGCCCTTGCCGGCGCGGTTGTACTCGCGCGAGAGCCAGATCGAGACGGGCTTCACACCGCCTGCGAAGTACGGGCCCGCGGGGCTCGCGATGACCATGAACCGCACGGTCTGCGCCGCTCGGACGCCGAGGAAGACCTCGTTGGCGATCATGAACGGCCGGAGGTAGAGCGAGTCCTCGCCGCCGTCGGGCACCCACGCCTCGTCGACCTCGACGAGCCGGCGGATGGCCTCGAGGAAGAGCTCCTCTGGCAGCTGCGGCAGCGCGAGCCGGGCGGCCGAGCGCTGCAAGCGCTTCGCGTTCTGGTCGGGGCGGAACGTCCAGACCGAGCCGTCGTCGCGGCGGTAGGCCTTCATCCCCTCGAAGATCTCCTGGCCGTAGTGCAGCACGGCCGAGGCGGGGTCCATCTGCAGCGGGCCGTAGGGCTCGATGCGGGCGTCGTGCCAGCCGCCGTCGGCGGTCCAGTCGATCGACACCATGTGGTCGGTGAAGTGCTTGCCGAAGCCCGGCTCGGCGAGCACGCCGGCGCGGACGTCGTCGGCGACCGGCTCCGCGTTCCGCGTGAGGGTGAACTCGAGTGTCATGCCTGCTCCTTCGAGGTGCGGATGCGGTCGACGATGGCGTCGCCGACCTCATGGGTTGCGCGGCTCGCGCCGCCGCGGGCGTCGACGTCGGCGTCGACCGCGTCGCGGATGCGCCGGCCGGCGTCAGGATGGCCGGAGTGCTCGAGCAGCAGCGCCGCCGAGAGGATCGCGGCCGTCGGGTCGGCGATCGCGCGGCCTGCGATGTCGGGCGCGGAGCCGTGCACGGGCTCGAACATGCTCGGGAACTCGCCCGAGGGGTTGAGGTTGCCGGATGCGGCCATGCCGATGCCGCCGCCGACGGCACCGGCGAGGTCGGTGAGGATGTCGCCGAACAGGTTGTCGGTGACGATCACGTCGAAGCGGCTCGGCCGGTCGACGAGGAAGATCGTCGCCGCGTCGACGTGCAGGTAGTCGACCGCGACGTCCGGGTGCTCGGCCGCGACGGCGTCGACGATGCGCTGCCAGAGGCCACCGGCGTGCACGAGCACGTTCTTCTTGTGCACGAGCGTGAGCCTGCGGTCGCGCTGCTCGGCGAGCTCGAACGCGAAGCGCACCACGCGCTCCACGCCGAAGGCGGTGTTGACGCTCGTCTCGTTCGCGATCTCGTGCGGCGTGCCGGTGCGCAGCGATCCGCCGTTGCCGACGTAGGGGCCCTCGGTGCCCTCGCGCACGACCACGAAGTCGATGTCGCCCGGGTCGCGCAGCGGGCTCGCGAGCTTCGGGTGCAGGCGGGTGGGCCGCAGGTTGACGTGGTGGTCGAAGGCGAAGCGCAGCCGCAGCAGCAGGCCGCGCTCGATGATGCCGCCGGCGAGGCGAGCGTCCGCGGGGTCGCCGCCGACCGCGCCGAGCAGGATCGCGTCGTGGTGCCGGAGCTGCTCGAGCGTCGCGTCGTCGAGGATCTCGCCGGTCTCGAGGTAGTGCGCCGCGCCGAGCGCGTACTCCGTCTCGACGAGCTCGACCCCGTCGAGGGCGGCGCGCATGGCCCGCCTGGCCTCGAGGGTGACCTCGGGGCCGATGCCGTCTCCTGCGATGACCGCGAGGCGCAGCTGCTGCACTCTTCCTCCCTGGGGCGCACCGTGTGCGCGTCGATCGGCAGCGCCGCATCCGCGCGGGCCGCGCGCTCCAGCCTAGCCGCGCCGATGTTCGCACCCGCGTCCCAGCCTGGGCGCAGTACATTCGCCCCACAGGCCGCCTGGTCCCTGGCGTCCGCAACGAACGGAGAGCACCTTGAGCATCGGCTTCGGCATCTTCCTCATGGCCGTCGGCGCGATCATCGCCTGGGCGGTCCCCGCCCTGTGGCAGGTCGAAGGCGCCAACTGGGCCCTGATCGGCTACATCCTGCTGGGCGCCGGCGCCCTCGTCACCCTCATCGGCATCATCATGGCCGCCCGCTCGGGGCGGACGTCGCAGGTCTCGCGCTCGAGCGTCGACCCGGCCTCCGGCACGCGCGTCGAGCGCACCGAGCGCCGCGACGACGTCATCTGACGACCGTCCGACACACGAGAGGAGGGGTGCTGCCGTGAGGCGGCACCCCTCCTCTCTCGTCGAGCGCTCCGGTCAGGCCTTCCGCAGCGTGCGCAGCGCGACCACGATCGCGATCGCCATGAGCGCCGCACCGGTGAGGGCCGTCGCGAGCGCGCCGTCGTCGAACGCCGTCATCGCGGCCTGCGCGAGCGCATCGCCGAGCGGCACGGGGAGGCGGTCGGCCACGTCGAGCGCACCGGCCAGGGTCTCCCGGGCGGCGGCGCCGTCGGCGGCCCCGACCCCCTCCGGGATGACGAGCGACGAGCGGTAGACGGCGCTCACGACGCCGCCGAGCACGGCCGTGCCGAGCACCGCGCCGAGCTCGTAGGCGGTCTCCGAGACCGCGCTCGCCGCGCCCGCGCGCTCCGGCGGCGCCGTGCTGACGACGATCTCGTTGGACAGGGTCTCCGCGGCGCCGACGCCCGCGCCCAGCAGGCCGTAGGCGACCGCCACGAGCAGCGGCGACAGCGCGTCGCCGCTCAGCGCCACGACGAGGTAGCCCGCCGTCGAGCTCGCGAGCCCGAGCGCGACCACGCGGTGCGCGGGCATGTGCCGCACGAGCACGACCACGCCGAGGCCCGTGCCGACCATCGCGATCGTGCCGGGCACGAGCAGCAGCGCGGCGTCGAGCGTCGAGAGCCCCTCGACGAGCTGGAGGTGCTGCGTGAGGAAGAAGAGCGCGCCCACCAGCGCCATGACGCTCAGCAGGTTGATCGCGATGGCGCCCGAGAACGCCGGGATGCGCAGCAGGTCGATGTCGAGCATCGGTGCGGCCGACGACCGCATCCGCCGCACGAACAGCCAGCCGGCCACGACCGCCACGACCGCCATGCCGACGGCGATGAGGTCGAGCCCGTCGACGGCGACGTGCTTGATGCCGGCGGCCAGGGCCCCGAGCGCGACGATCGACAGCACGATGCCGATCGGATCGAGCCTGCCCGGGTTCGGGTCGCGGCTCTCGCGCACGAGCAGCGGCGCGAGCACGAGCAGCGGCAGCAGCACCGGCACCGCCATGAGGAACACCGAGCCCCACGCGAAGTGCTCGAGCAGCAGACCACCGACCGTCGGGCCGAGCGCGCTGCCGACCGAGAAGGCGGTCGCCCAGACGGCGATCGCAAGCCGTCGGTCGCCGCGGTGCGGGAACGTCGACCGGATGAGCGAGAGCGTCGACGGCATGAGCATGGCGCCGAAGAAGCCGAGCGCCGCGCGGGCCGCGATGAGCGCGGGGGCGGTGGGCGCGAAGGCGGCGAGCACCGAGACGAGCGCGAAGCCGGTCGCGCCGATGAGCAGCATCCGGCGGCGGCCGAAGCGGTCGCCGATGCCGCCCATCGCGACCAGCAGGCCCGCGAGCACGAGCGAGTAGGCGTCGACGATCCACAGCTGCTGCGCCGCGGTGGGCTCGAGCTCGAGCGCGATCTGCGGCAGGGCGAAGCCCAGCACGGTGTTGTCGATCGCGATCAGCAGCACCGGGAGCATGAGCACGACGAGCGCCGCCCACTCGCGACGACCGGCTCGCTGCTCGCTCGCCTGGCCGATCGCCCGCTGCTGGATGTCCATGATCGCTCTCCGTCCGGTTCGCCGGCGCGCGGATGGGCGCCGACCATCTTACTGTACCGTCTGGACGGTTTGTGGGCAAGGGTATGCTCGCCGCATGGCCCGCGACGCATCCGGCACCGTCCGAGAGCAGCTGCTCGACGCCTACGTCGCGATCCTCATCGACGAGGGCGAGCGGGCGGCCACCGTGCAGGCCGTCGCGCAGCGCGGCGGCGTCTCGAAGGGCGGGCTGCTCTACCACTTCGGCTCGAAGGCCGCGCTCGAGGCGGGGCTCATCGAGCGCTTCCGCGAGCTCGGCGCGGCGGACGTCGAGGCGCTGCGCGGCGCCGACGACATCGTCGCGACCTTCCTGCGCACCTCGGTCGCCGCCGACAGCAGCCTCGACCGGGCGACCGTCGCGCTCGTGCGCATCGCCCAGTCCCCCGCCGGCGCCGCCGCCCGCGCTGCGCTGCAGCGGCTCGACGACGAGTACGTCGCCGCGATCGCCGAGCGGCTCGGCGACGAGGAGCTCGCGCTGACCGTCGTGCTGCTCGCCGACGGCGTCTACTTCCGCTCGGCGCTCGGCGCGGTCGAACCGACGCGCGCCGGCGAGGAGATCGAGCTGCTCGTGCGCGTCGCCCGACGGCTCGGCGCCTGAGCGGCGGCGGCCGCAGCGCTCGGTACCCTGAGCACACCAGGGGCGGCCATCGCGCTGCAGGAGAGGATCGTGCGTGCGCACTGCCGACGACATCACCCGCCGTGAGGCGATCGCCGAGTATCGGGTGGTGGGGCAGCCGCCGGAGCCCGACCTCGAGGGCCTCGTGCAGCTCGCGGCATCGATCTGCGGCGTCTCGACCGCGGTCATCAACATCATCGACGACCGCAGCCAGCACCAGATCGCCGCGGTCGGCTTCGAGCCGAACGTCTGCGCGCGCGAGGACTCGATGTGCGCGGTCGTGTTCCGCCATCCGGGCCACGTCGTCGTGCCGGATGCCCGCGTCGACGACCGCTTCCGCGACAACCCGTTCGTCACCGGCGAGATCGCCGACGTGCGCTTCTACGCCTCGAGCCCGCTCATCACCCCGGCCGGCGTGCCGATCGGCACGCTCTGCGTCTTCGACGAGGAGGTGCGCGAGCTCAGCGAGCAGGACAGCCGCGCGCTCGCGCTGCTCGCCCGACAGGTGATCGACGTGCTCGAGCTGCGGCGCATCACGCGCGAGCTCGGCCGCTCGAACGAGCAGCTCGCGCACTTCGCCGGCCAGGTCAGCCACGACCTGCGCAACCCGCTCACCGCGCTCGTCGGCTTCCTCGAGCTCGCCTCCGACGGCCTGGAGTCCGCCGACGCGGTGCTCGTCGCCGAGGCGCTCGAGCGCGCGAACGGCGCGGCCGGCCGCATGGGCGACCTCGTCGCCGACCTGCTGGACTTCGCGCGCGTCGGCGGCAGGCCGCGCCGGAGCGCCATCGACCTCGGCTCGCTGCTGCACGACGTGGTGGACGACCTCGACGCCCCCATCCGCGCGTCCGGGGCGACGATCGACGTCGGCGAGCTGCCCCGCATCAGCGGCGACGCGACGCAGCTGCGCGCGCTCATGCAGAACCTGCTCGCCAACGCGCTCAAGTTCAGCGCCGCGGGCGGTGCGCAGCCCACCATCGAGGTGCGCGCGCACGAGCTCACCGCCGGCTGGCGCATCACGGTCGACGACGACGGCCCGGGCGTGCCTGCCGAGCAGCGCGAGCGGGTCTTCGGCCTGCTCGAGCGCGGCGAGGGCGCCGACGTCGAAGGGCTCGGGATCGGCCTCTCGACGTGCCGCAGGATCGTCGAGGCGCACGGCGGGCGCATCGGCATCGACGACGCCGAGCTCGGCGGCGCGAGCGTCTGGGTGGTGCTGCCGCAGCAGTGACCCGGTCGGCGTCGACCCGGCTCAGCGCTGCGCGGCGGCGCGGGCTGCGACGTCGATGATCGCGGCGAGCTCCACCGGCTTCGACCACATCGGCCAGTGGCCGGTCGGCAGGTCGACGAGCGTGAGCGCCCGGTGCTCGAGCAGGCCAGCGAGGAACGACATGCCCTGCTCGGCATAGGCGCGGTACTCGGCCGCCGAGAACGCGGTGCAGACGATCGTGGCGGGCACGTCGAGCCGTCGGTCGTCGGTGAGCGAGACCGCCTCGCGCACCACGCCACCGGGCTCCGGCACCGCTCTGCTGCGGAACTCGTCGAGCTGCGCCGGGGTGAGGTCGCGCATCGAGCCCTGCTCCATCTCGTCGTCCCACGCGGCGTCGAGCGGCATCGCGTCGCCTTCGAACGACGCATCCATCGCAGCGCCGTCGACGACCGGCGCCGTGTCGACCCAGACGGTCCCGGCGATGCGGTCGACGTGCCGGTCGATCGCGACGGTCGCCGGGATTGCCGCGCCGCTGTGCGCGACGAGCAGCACGGGCCGGTCGCCCTCGAGCGCTGCCTCGATGGCGGCGACGTGGTCGTCGAGCGAGACCTCGCCGCGGGCCGAGTGGTCGGGCTCGAGCCCCGGGAGCGTGAGCGCGACGACCTCGTCGCCCTGCCCGCGCAGCAGCTCGGCGACCTCGTCCCACGCCCAGGCACCGAGCCAGAAGCCGGGGACGAGCACGATGCGGACGGGTGTGGTGGAGTCCATGCCCGCGACGCTAGCCCGGCGCGCTGACACCGCGCCAGTGGGGGCTGTCCCGTCGGCCACCGCGGGCGTATCCTGCGGGCGTCTGAGGGGGTCGTCATGGCCTGGCCGAGATCCGTGGTCGTGCTGGCCGTGCTGCTCTCGGTGCTGACCGGGTGCACGGCTCCCCCGCCCTCGCCGACGCCGTCGGATCCGCCACCGGCCGAGTCGGCCGCCGCGACCCCGCTGCCGTCCGTGGATGCGACGCCGTCCGCGGGCCCCACGCCCCGTGTCGACCCTGCGCCGTCCGCCCCGTCCGCGTCTGCCGGCGCGAGCAGCTGGCCGGCCTACGTGTCGACCCGCTACGGCTTCCGCATCGGCCACCCGCCGGGCTGGCGGCTCGAGCCGTCGCAAAGGGCCTGGACCATGGAGGTCGACGCGGCGGACTGGGACAGCATCGCGCACGAGTCCTTCTGGTCGCCGGACGGCGACGTGCGGGTCAGCGCATGGGCCGTGCCGTTCCGCGGTGAGGCGTCGCTGCTCGCGGTCGAGCGATGGGCGCAGCAGCTGTGCCACGAGAGCGGCAACAGCGACTGCGCGACGATCGGCGAGCGCGCGGTGCGGCTCTGCAGCGACCGCCGCGCCTGCCATCCGGGCCTGCTGGTGCCCTTCAACACCGACGTGCAGGCCTTCTTCGTCGGCGGTCCGGACGCCGACCGGATGACCGTCGTCGCCGTCTGGCGGCCCGCCGACTGGTCGTCCGACAGGAACGGCAGCGCGCGCGACCTGCTCGCCGCGTTCCTCTCGACGATGGACGTGCGGCCGCTGGCGTAGAGCCGCCGACGCAGGTCGTGCCCGACCGAGAGGAGACATCCATGAGCTGGCCGAGATCCGTCGCGCTGCTCGCCGTCGTGCTGGCGGCCGGATGCACCGCACCTCCGCCGACCCCGACGGAGCCCGCGCTCGACTCCGCACGGCCGGTCGTCTCGAGCGCTCCGTCCGACGACGCAGTGGCGTCTGACGACCCAGTGCCGTCCGACGCCGCTGCTCCGTCCGTCACCGCTGCGCCGTCCCAGCCCGCGACTCCCCCGTCCAACCCGCCGGACGACGCGCGGTTGGACTCGACCGGCTGGACCACCTACGTCTCCGAGCAGCACGGATTCGGTATCGGCCACCCGCCCGACTGGAGCGTCGTCCAGGCCGTCCGCAGCTGGGCGATCGAGGTGGACGCCGGGAACTGGGAGAGCCCGGCGTACGACGTCTTCCTCTCCGCCGACCGCAACTTCTGGGTGGTCGCGTGGACAGCGCCATACGCCGGCGGCGAGTCGCTCGCCGGGGTGCACCGGTGGGTCGACGACTACTGCCGCCGACCGGCCCTGCCCTGCGACGGGGACCCCGGTTCGAGGGTGCCGCTGTGCAACGGGCGGGGCTTCTGCCACCCCGGCCTGCTGCTGCCGGACAAGTTCCCCCAAGCCATCTTCACCGGCGGCGCGCACGGGCAGCGCATGACGGTGGTGGCCTCGGGACGACCGCCCGCGTGGCCGGCCCCCGGCTACGGGAACGCTCGGCAGGTCTTCGAGGCGATCCTGTCGACCATGGACGTCTGCCTGCCTGGAGAGCAGGACGCCCGCGGCTGCGACAGCGACACGCCGCTGGCCGGCGCGGCGACCGGCGACCCGCTCATCATCGAGCGGCGGTAGGCGCCTAGAGCGCGCGGATGCCGATCTGACGGATCGTGGTCGCCTCGATCGCGCTGCCCACCTGCTCGACGAGCTCCTCAGGTGCCGCCTGGTCGATCGTGATGATCGAGAGCGCGTCGCCGCCCGCGGACGTGCGGGCGATCTGCATGCCGGCGATGTTGATCTGCGCCTCGCCGAACGCGGCGCCGTAGGCGGCCACGATCCCGGGTCGGTCGACGTACTCCATGACGACGAAGTGGTCGGCCATCGGCACCTCGACAGACTGGCCGTTGACGCCGACGATCTTCTCGACCTGCTTCGGGCCCGTGAGGGTGCCCTCGACGCTCACCCGGCGGCCGTCGCTCGTCGCGGCGACGACCTCGACGACGTTGCGGTACTCCTCGCTGCGCTCGTCGGCGGTGAGCGCGCTCGTCACGCCGCGCGACTCCGCGATGACCGGCGCGTTCACGAAGGTCACCTGCTCGCTCACGATCGACGAGAAGAAGCCCTTGAGCGCCGCGAGGCGCAGCACCTTGACGTCGTAGCCGGCGAGCTCGCCGTGCACCGCGACGTCGACCGCCTCGACCGGGCCGGCCGCGAGGCCGGCGACGAACTGGCCGAGCCGCTCGGCGAGCGGGATGCCGGGGCGCACGTACTCGTCGATGATCCCGCCGGCGACGTTCACGGCATCCGGCACGAGGTCGCCGGAGAGCGCGAGCCGCACGGAGCGGGCGACGGCGACGCCAGCCTTCTCCTGCGCCTCGTCGGTCGATGCGCCGAGGTGGGGCGTGACCTGGATGTTCGGGGCGCTCGTGAGCGCGTCGTCCTTCGGCGGCTCGGAGACGAACACGTCGATGCCGGCGCCGGCGATGCGGCCCTCGCGGAGGGCGATCGCGAGCGCCGCTTCATCGATGATGCCGCCGCGCGAGGCGTTGACGATGCGGAGCGAGGGCTTCGCGAGCGCGAACTGCGCCTCGCCGATCAGGCCGACCGTCTCGGGCGTGCGCGGGATGTGGATGGTGATGAAGTCGCTCTCGGCCATCAGCTCGTCGAGCGAGCGCAGCTCGACGCCGAGCTGCGCGGCGCGGGCCGGGCTGACGAACGGGTCGAACGCGATGAGCTTCGTGCCGAAGGCGGCGAGGCGCTCGGCGACGAGCACGCCGATGCGGCCGAGGCCCACGATGCCGACGGTCTTCTCGTAGAGCTCGACGCCCGTGTAGGCGCTGCGCTTCCACTCGCCGCGCTTCAGCGAGGCGTCGGCGGCCGGGATGTGCCGGGCGAGGCCGAGCAGGTGCGCGATGGCGAGCTCGGCGGCCGAGACGATGTTCGAGGTCGGCGCGTTGACGACCATGACCCCCGCGGCGGTGGCGGCGGGGATCTCGACGTTGTCGAGGCCGACGCCGGCGCGGGCGATCACCTTGAGCTGCGGCGCGTGCGCGATCGCCTCGGCGTCGAGCTGCGTCGCGCTGCGGACGAGCACGGCGGATGCGTCGGCGAGGGCGGCGAAGAGCGCCTCCCGATCCGTGCCGTCGACCTGGCGGATGTCGAAGTCGGGCCCGAGGGCGTCGACGGTCGCGGCCGAGAGCTCCTCGGCGATCAGGACGACGGGCTTCGACATGGGGACTCCTTGCGCGGTGCGGTGGGGTGGCAGCACCTCGTCGTGCCGCCCCCAGCGTACCGAGCGTCGCGTGCCGACCTCGGCCCAGGCGTCACGCAGGGCAACACGGGACCGCCGAGCCACCGGGGACCCGTACGACCCTCCGGGACCCGGTCCACCGGGTCCCGGACGGTGGAGCGGGTCCCGAGGCCGCACGGCGTGCGGGAGGATGGAGGCGATGGACGCCTTCGCAATCGCGCAGCTCGTGCTGCGCATCATCCTCGCCGCCGTCTTCCTCGGGATGGGCGCGGCCCACTTCGTGCCGCGCGTCAAGCGCACGATGGCCGCGATGGTGCCCGCACCGCTCGCCGGCCCCGAGCGGCGCTGGGCGGCGACGCTCGTCGTCATCTCCGGCGTCGCCGAGATCCTCGGCGGCCTCGGCCTGCTCACCCCCTGGTGGCCGGTGCGCTTCGCCGCCGCCCTGGGGCTCATCGCGCTGCTGATCGCGGTCTTCCCCGCGAACGCGCAGGCGGCACGGCAGCCGGAGCGCTTCGGCGCGGTCGCGGTGCCGCTCGTGCCGCGAGCGATCGGCCAGGCGGTGCTCGGGCTGCTGCTGCTCGTCAGCGTCATCTGACGGATGCGCAGGGTGGTCACGACACGCCGTGACCGCGTGCCCTCCCGCGGCGTGTCGTGACCACCCCGAGCGCCCGATGCGGCGTGTCGTGACCACCCGCCGTGGGGCGACCGGCGGTCAGCCGACGAGCGCCGCGAGCGCGATCTGCCTCGCGAGCTGCTCCGCCAGCAGGCTGAGCTGCGCGCTCACCGCGAGCGCGGCGAGCAGGACGCCCGCCTTCGCGACCAGCCGCATCCGCCGACCGATCCACAGCGCCGCCACGAACAGCACGGCGGGCAGCGCGACCAGCGCGACCAGCAGCCACCACGGCGTGGACGCCTGGATGCCGGCGCCGAGGTAGAGCAGCGGCAGCTGCTGCAGGTTGGTGACTGCCTCGACGGTGTCGTAGCCGAACGCGAGCGCGAACAGCGTGGCGATGATCCAGGCGTCGGCGGGACGCTCCTCGCGCGGCTGGCGCTCGGCGCCGGCCTCGATGTCGGCGCTCATGCGAGCACCCCCGCGACGAGAGGCCAGGGCGCCGTCACGACCAGGCCCGCGAGCCACAGCGGGGCGCGGCGCGCGGTCGCGAGCCGGTCGACCAGGAACCACCACAGCAGCGGCGCGATCGCCGCCAGCAGCTCGCCGAGCTGGTACATCGCGAGCCCGAGCAGGCTCGGCTGCTCGACCGGGTTCGCGACGATGATGACGACCCAGCCGGCCGTGGCGGCGAGCGCGAGGGCGAGCATCAGCCAGCGCAGCGCACCGCGGGAGCGGGCGGCGGGCTCGTCGACGGCGACGGATGCCGTGGCCGCCGGAGGCTGCTCGGTCGCGTCCGCGGTCGGGTGATCGAGCTCCTCGTCGCCCTCCCAGTGGAGGGCATCCTCGTCGCGGCTCACCCGATCGAGCCTAGCCGCCCGGCTCCTGCCGGCCGCACCGCGGCGCCCGGCCCCACGCGGGCGCCTACGTCGCGATGTCGTCGATCCAGGTGACGGACGCCCCGTGCGGGTCGGTGATCGCGATCGGCTCGGCGTCGCGGCGGAGCACGAAGTCACCCGGTCCCGCCCACGGCGCCGGCGGCCCGATCTCGAGCGTCGCACCCTCGTTCGCGACCCACGTCACCGGCAGCTCGCCCATGAGGTCGGCGAAGCCCGCGCGCTCGAACGCAGGGACGTAGGCGAGCACCGCCGAGTGCCAGACGACGACGGTCGGCGCGTGCTGCCCGGCCTCCGCGACGAGCGCGCAGGTGTCGGTCGTGAGGTCGCCGCGACGCAGGTCCGCGCGCTCGCGACGGGCGATCGCGATCGCTGTGCGCAGGCGGTCGACGCGGGCGCCGTCGACCCCACCGGTCGCATCCGGCCAGACGAGCGCCTCGAGCCACGCCCGGGTGTCAGGCTCCGCCGGATCGAGCGGCTGCAGGTCGAGCCCGCCGCGCCAGGCGATGGACGGCAGCCGCTCCGGCAGCGGCGTCGACGGCGACGCCTGCGTCTCGAGCAGCGGCAGGCTCGCGTCGCCGACGTACTTGCCGGCCCCGAAGCGGTAGCGCCAGCGGTCCGGGTACAGGCACAGCCCCGCCGATGCGCCCACCTCGACGAGCGCGATCGGACCGCGGAGGTGCGCGATGGCGGGCAGCAGCGTCGCCATCCGCCGTGCCTCGTTCGTCTGCGTCATGCGGGCGAGCATCGTCGACCGGATGCTCGTCCAGGCGCCCGCGATCATGTCGCGCACGTCGGTCCACGGCGCGACCGGCACGCCCTCGAAGCGCGCGGCGGCGAACAGCAGGTTGGGCTGCCGCTTCACGTGCTCGAGGTCGGCGAGTGCCGCGCAGAGCCACGGATCCGCGGCGACCCCGCGCGCCCACTCCGCGTAGCGGGGCGACCGGCCCTCCGCCTCGACCGCCGCCCAGCGCTCGAAGGAGCGGGCGACGGAGCGATCCTCGGTGACGTCGTGCACGGCATCCACCTTGCCAGTCGGAGCCCGTCCGCGCGCGGTCGCGCTGCTGCGGCGACGCGGCGTGGAGCGATCAGCCCGCGCGCCGCAGCTCCTGCAGCGGGCACGCAGCCGGTCCCTCGAGGCGCGACCCGTCGGCGGCGAAGCGCGACCCGTGGGCGGTGCAGTCCCAGCTGCGCTCCTGCGCGTTCCACTGCACGAGCGCGCCGACGTGCGGGCAGCGCGCGGACACCTGCCGGGTCTGACCGTCGACGGTCGACGTGCCGACCGCGCGCAGCCCGACGCGGCCGAGCACGCCCTCCCCCTCGGCGGGCGCCTTGGCTGGGCGCAGGGTGCGTGCGAAGGCCACGGCGTCGGCGCGCGCCGTCGCCGCCACGCCGCCCGCGAGCCGACCGGCCGCGCGCGGCGTCGTGCCACGTCGCCGCAGCGTGCGTGCCCAGCTCGGCTCCTCGCCGCCGATCCGCGCGCTCAGCGCGATCGCCGCCATGGCGCCGGAGCTCATGCCCCACTTGTCGAAGCCGGTCGCGAGCAGCACGCGCCCCCGCGAGCCGGGTCGCGCCGAGATCCAGGGCAGCCGGTCCGGCGTGCGGTAGTCCTGGGCGCTCCACACGTGCGTGCGCTGCGCGTCAGGCCAGTGGGCCCGCACCCAGTCGTCGAGCTCTGCGACCAGCCGGCGCGGATCGGAGTGGCGGCCGACGGCATGGCCGCGGCCGCCCGCGACGAGCAGCTCCTCGCCGCCGACCGTCGCGGTGCGCAGCGAGCGGCTCGGGGCGTCGACGCTCAGCGCCATGACGGCCGGGAGCGGGCTCGAGGTGCGGTACGCCGCCGCGTAGGAGCGGTGGGCCGTGAGCATCGAAGCCGTGCCGCGAGCGGGCACGGGGGCACCGGTCGCGAGCACCGCGACGCCGCCCGACCAGGCACCGGCATCCGTGTCGAGCTCGACGCCGCGGCCGACGACGCGCACGGTGCGCACGGATGCGCGCACGATCGTTCCGCCGTGCGCGCGGAGCTCCGCCGCGAGGGCCGCGAGCATCGCCATCGGCTCGAGCTGCGCCTGATCGGCGAGCTGGATCGCGCCGGCGGTCTCGAACGGCAGCGACTCGGCGCCGCCGCGCTCGACGGGGAGGCCGAGCTCAGCCGCCGCGAGCAGCTCGCGCTCGAGCGACTCGGCGCCCTCCTCGCCGTTCGCGTAGGAGACGGCGGGCCGGGATTGCACGGCGTCGGTGTCGGCGAGCAGCGCGCGCAGCTGCCGCATGCCCTCGATCGACCCCTCCACGAAGGCCCTGGCCGCGTCGCGGCGGGCGAGCTCGAGGATGCGGTGCAGGCGGTCGCCCTGCAGCACGCTCAGCTTCGCGGTGGTGCTGCCCGTCGCGGCCGCGCCCACCTCGCGCGCCTCGAGCACGACCACGTGCGCGCCGCCGCGGGCGAGCAGCACCGCCGTGGTGAGGCCCGTGATGCCCGCGCCGACCACGACGACGTCGAAGCTGTCGCGGCGGCCGGGGGCATCGAGCTGGACGGAGGGGCCGGTGGCGTGCCAGAGCGAGGTCATGTCCCCCACTCAACGCGGCGGACGGCTCCCGCACAAGACGAGTGGAGGGTTTGCGTCCGAGTTGCCAGCAACTCGGACGCAAACCCTCAACCAGCGCAGAGGTCGATCAGCGCTGTGCGCTGCCGTCGACGTAGTCGGCGTCGGGCTGCTCCCACGCGAACAGGCTGCGCAGCTTCTTGCCGGTCGCCTCGATCGGGTGGCCCTCAGCCTTGGCCCGCAGCTCCTTGAACTCGGGGCCGCCGGCGTCCTGGTCGCCGATGAAGCGCTCGGCGAAGGCACCCGTCTGGATGTCCTTGAGCACCGCCTGCATGTTCTCCTTGACGCGCGGGTCGATGACGCGCGGGCCCGAGACGTAGTCGCCGTACTCGGCGGTGTCGGAGACCGACCAGCGCTGCTTGGCGATGCCGCCCTCCCACATGAGGTCGACGATGAGCTTCAGCTCGTGGAGCACCTCGAAGTAGGCGATCTCGGGCTGGTAGCCGGCCTCGGTGAGGGTCTCGAAGCCGTACTGGACGAGCTGCGAGACGCCGCCGCAGAGCACGGCCTGCTCGCCGAAGAGGTCGGTCTCGGTCTCCTCGGTGAAGGTGGTGGTGATGCCGCCTGCGCGGAGGCCGCCGATCGCCTTCGAGTACGACCACGCCGTCTGCCATGCCGAGCCGGACGCATCCTTCTCGACGGCGACGATCACGGGCACGCCGCGGCCGGCCTGGAACTCGCGGCGCACGGTGTGGCCCGGGCCCTTGGGCGCGACGAGCACGACGTCGACGCCCTCGGGCGCCTCGATGTAGCCGAAGCGGATGTTGAAGCCGTGGCTGAAGAGGAGCGTCTTGCCCTCGCCCATCGACGACGCGATCTCGTCGTTGTAGATGTGGCGCTGGTGCTGGTCGGGCGCGAGCAGGACGACGACGTCCGCCCACTCGGCGACCTCTGCGGGCGTGCCCACCTCGAAGCCGGCCTCGGCCGCCTTCGCGCGGCTCTTCGACTCCGGCTGCAGGCCGACGCGGACCTCGACGCCCGAGTCGCGCAGGTTCTGCGCGTGCGCGTGCCCCTGCGAGCCGTAGCCGATGACGGCGACCTTCTTGCCCTGGATGATGCCGAGGTCGGCACCGTCGTCGTAGATGACCTCAGTCATGGTGTCTCCTTGCTTGTGGTTCAGAACGGGTGGTCAGCGCGCGTCGGACTTGAGGACGCGCTCGCTGATGGACTTGCCGCCGCGGCCGATGGCCAGCAGGCCCGACTGCGCGATCTCCTTGATGCCGTACGGCTCGAGCAGTCGCAGCAGCGCCTGGCACTTCGCGGAGTCGCCGGTCACCTCGATGACGAGCGCGTCGGTCGTGACGTCGACGACCCGGGCGCGGAAGAGCGTCGCGGCCTCGAGGATCTGCGAGCGCGTCGAGTTGTCGACCCGCACCTTGACGAGCAGGTGCTCGCGCTGCACGGACTGGCTCGGCTCGAGCTCGACGATCTTCACGACGTTGATGAGCTTGTTCAGCTGCTTCGTGACCTGCTCGAGCGGCAGGTCCTCGACGTCGACGACGACGGTGATGCGGCTGAGGCCGGGCACCTCGGTCTTGCCCACCGCGAGCGACTCGATGTTGAAGCCACGGCGCGCGAAGAGCGCCGCGACGCGGGTCAGCAGGCCGGGCTTGTCCTCGACCAGGAGCGACAGGACGTGCGTGCTCATCACTCCTCCTCCCACACCGGGCTGTGCTCCTTGGCGTACTGCACGAAGGAGTTCGAGACGCCCTGCGGCACCATCGGCCAGACCATCGCGTCCTTCGACACGATGAAGTCGATGACGACCGGGCGGTCGTTCGTCTCGAGCGCGAGCTTGATCGCCGGGTCGATCTCCTCGGGCTTCGTGACGCGGATCGCGAGGCAGCCGTAGGCCTCCCCGAGCTTCACGAAGTCGGGGATCATCTTCGCGTCGTCGCCGGTCTCGAGGTCGGTGAACGAGTGACGGCCCTCGTAGAACAGGCTCTGCCACTGCCGCACCATGCCGAGCGACGAGTTGTTGATCACCGCGACCTTGATCGGGATGTCGTTGAGCGTGCAGGTGGCGAGCTCCTGATTGGTCATCTGGAAGCAGCCGTCGCCGTCGATCGCCCAGACCACGCGGTCGGGCTCCGCGACCTTCGCGCCCATCGCCGCGGGCACGCCGTAGCCCATCGTGCCGGCGCCGCCGGAGTTGAGCCACGAGTTGGGGCGCTCGTACTTGATGAACTGCGCCGCCCACATCTGGTGCTGGCCGACGCCGGAGGCGTAGATGCCCTCCGGACCGGTCAGCTCGCCGATGCGCTTGATCACGAACTGCGGGGAGAGCTTGCCGTCGCTCGGCTCGGTGAAGCCGAGCGGGAAGCGCTCCTGCAGGCCCTGCAGCCGCTCCCACCAGTCGGTGAGGTCGGTGCGGCGGCTCGAGGCGAGCTCCTGGAAGGCGATCGACAGGTCGCTCAGCACGTCGCGCACGTCGCCCACGATCGGGATGTCGGCGGTGCGGATCTTCGAGATCTCGGCCGGGTCGACGTCGACGTGGATGACCTTCGCGTTCGGCGCGAACTCGTTGACCTTGCCGGTCACGCGGTCGTCGAAGCGGGCGCCGAGCGCCAGGATGAGGTCGCACTCCTGGAAGGCGAGCACCGCGGGCACCGAGCCGTGCATGCCGGGCATGCCGAGGTGCTGCGGGTGCGAGTCGGGGAACGCGCCGCGCGCCATGAGCGTCGTCACGACCGGCGCGCCGGTCGACTCGGCGAACTCGAGCAGCTCGGCCGACGCGTGCGCGCGGATGACGCCGCCGCCCACGTACAGCAGCGGGCGCTCGGCGTCGGCGAGCATCGCGGCCGCCGCGGCGACCTGCTTGCCGTGCGCCTTCGTCACCGGGCGGTAGCCGGGCAGGTCGACCGTGTCGGGCCAGACGAACGGGGCCGACTGCTGCTGCGCATCCTTCGTCACGTCGACGAGCACCGGGCCGGGACGGCCGGTGGAGGCGATGTGGAAGGCGGCGCGCATGACGGCCGGGACGTCCTCGGCGCGGGACACCTGGAAGGAGTGCTTCGTGATCGGCATCACGATGCCGGTGATGTCGGCCTCCTGGAAGGCATCCGTGCCGATCAGGTGGCTGAACACCTGGCCCGTGATCGCGACCATCGGCACCGAGTCCATGTAGGCGTCGGCGATCGCGGTGACGAGGTTGGTGGCGCCGGGGCCGCTCGTCGCGATGCAGACGCCGACGCGGCCGGTCGCGGCCGCGTAGCCCTCGGCGGCGTGGCCGCCGCCCTGCTCGTGGCGCACGAGGATGTGGCGGATCGCCGACTGCTGCATGAGCTCGTCGTAGAACGGGATGATGGCGCCGCCCGGGATGCCGAAGACGTCCTCGACGCCGAGCAGCTCGAGCGATCGGAGGACGGCGCCGGATCCGGTGAGGATCGGCGGCTCGGCGCCGCGCGGGGCGGCAGGCCTTGGTGCGATGGACATGGCTCTCCTGGCTCGTCTCTCGAAGACGTGCGTCAGCCTGTGACGGCGCCGGTGGCGGCCGACCGCACGAGGCGTGCGTACTTGGCGAGGACTCCGCGCGTGTAGCGCGGGGGCAGCGGCTCCCAGCCCTCACGCCGGGAGGCGAGCTCTGCCTCGTCGACGATCAGGTCAAGCGAGCGAGCGGCGATGTCGACCCTGATGCGGTCTCCGTCGCGCACGAAGGCGATCGGACCGGAGTCGACCGCCTCAGGGGCGATGTGGCCGATGCACAGGCCGGTTGTGCCGCCTGAGAATCTGCCGTCTGTCAACAACAATACATCCTTGCCGAGGCCCGCTCCCTTGATGGCAGCGGTGATGGCCAGCATCTCGCGCATCCCGGGCCCGCCCTTGGGCCCCTCGTAGCGGATGACCACCACGTCGCCGGCCTGCACCTCGCCGTTCGTGAGGGCGTCCATCGCGGCGCGCTCGCGGTCGAAGACGCGCGCGGGGCCCTCGAAGACCTCTGCGTCGAAGCCGGCCGTCTTCACGACCGCGCCCTCGGGCGCGAGCGTGCCGTCGAGGATCGTGAGGCCGCCGGTGGCGTGGATGGGGTCGTCGAGCGCGCGCACCACGGTGCCGTCGATCGGGGCCGGGTCGAGCTCGGCGAGGTTCTCGGCGACCGTCCTGCCGGTGACCGTGAGCGCGTCGCCGTGCAGCAGGCCCGCGTCGAGCAGCGCCTTCATGACCACCGGCATGCCGCCGACGCGGTCGAAGTCCTGCGCGACGTAGGCGCCGAACGGCTTCACGTCGGCGAGGTGCGGCGAGCGCTGCCCGATGCGGCGGAAGTCCTCGAGCGTGAGCTCGACCTCGGCCTCGTGGGCGATCGCGAGCAGGTGCAGCACCGCGTTCGTCGAGCCGCCGAGCACCATCGCCACGGTGATGGCGTTCTCGAACGCCTCCTTCGTGAGGATGTCGCGCGCGGTGATGCCGCGGCGCAGCAGCTCGACGACCGCCTCGCCCGAGCGGCGCGCGTAGAAGTCGCGGCGACGGTCGGCCGACAGCGGCGTCGACGAGCCGGGCAGGCTCATCCCGAGCGCCTCCGCGACGCACGCCATCGTGTTGGCGGTGTACATGCCGCCGCACGCGCCCTCGCCGGGCGCGAAGCCGCACTCGATGCGGTGCAGGTCCTCGGCCGAGATCTTGCCGGCCTTGAAGGCGCCGACGGCCTCGAACGAGTCGATGATCGTCATCGACTGCGGGATCGTGCCGTCCTCGAGCTTCGCGAAGCCGGGCGCGATCGAGCCGGCATAGACGAAGACGCTCGCCAGGTCGAGGCGCGCCGCGGCCATGAGCATGCCGGGGAGCGACTTGTCGCAGCCGGCGAGCAGCACGGTGCCGTCGAGGCGCTCCGCCATGACGACCGTCTCGACGCTGTCGGCGATGACCTCGCGGCTGACGAGCGAGAAGTGCATGCCCTCGTGGCCCATCGAGATGCCGTCCGAGACCGAGATCGTGCCGAACTGCAGCGGGTAGCCGCCGCCGGCGTGCACGCCCTCCTTCGACGAGCGCGCGAGGCGGTCGAGCGAGAGGTTGCAGGGGGTGATCTCGTTCCACGAGCTCGCGATGCCGATCTGGGGCTTCTCCCAGTCGCCGTCGCCCATCCCGACCGCGCGCAGCATCCCGCGGCTCGTGGTGGCCTCGACGCCGTCCGTCACGGCGCGCGAACGCGGTTTGATGTCGATCTCTGGCATAGGCCGATCCTACGCCGCACGGACATGTCAGATCGGGCGCGCCGTCCGGCGGACCGACGCGCGGATGCGCGTCCTCCAGGCTGGAGGGGCTAGCGTCGTCGGCATGATCCAGGTCGGCCTCAGCACGATCTCCGTCTTCCCCAAGGGGGTCGAGGACGGCTTCCGGCTCGCGCACGAAGCGGGATACGACGGCGTCGAGGTCATGGTGACCACCGATGCCAAGACCCGCAGCCCCGAGAAGCTGCTCGAGCTCTCGGAGCGCTACCAGCAGCCGATCATGGCGATCCACGCGCCGGTCGTGCTGCTCACGACCTTCGTCTGGGGGCGCGATCCGTTCGTGAAGCTCGACCGCTCCGCCGCGCTCGCGGTGTCGGTCGGCGCGCCCACCGTGGTGGTGCATCCGCCCTTCCGGTGGCAGGGCAAGTACGCGAGCACCTTCACGGATGCGGTGCGGCAGACCGAGCAGAAGCACGGCGTCGAGGTCGCGGTCGAGAACATGTTCCCGTGGTCGATGGGCGGGGCGGACCGCCAGGCGTACCTGCCCGGCATCGACCCGAGCGAGATGGACGTCGACCACGCGACCCTCGACTTCTCGCACTGCGCGCTCGCGCGGCGCGACTCGATGGAGCTCGCGCTCGACCTCGGCGACCGGCTGCGCCACCTGCACCTCACGGACGGCGTCGCCGCCGACGAGGACAAGGTCTTCGACGAGCACCTCATCCCCGGCCACGGCAACGAGCCGGTCGCCGAGGTGCTGCAGATGCTCGCCGCGAAGCAGTGGACCGGACAGGTCATCGCCGAGATCAAGACCCGGCACGCGCGCTCGGAGCGCGACCGGCTGCGGCTGCTCGTCGAGACGCTCGAGTTCGCGCGCGAGCACCTGGGGCAGAACGCGGTGGCCGATGAGGGCGCCGACGCGGAGGCACGGCCCTAGCGGGAGCGGTCGGTGGTCTCGACTCGCTCAGCGCGCTGCGCGCACGGAGCGGCTCGACCGGCAGGGCAGGCTACTCGGGGGCGTTGCCCGAGCCGCCGCCGAGCAGGAACGGGGTCGAGACGCCCTCGTACATGACATGCGTCATGAGCCCCTCGACGGCGTGCGGCAGCGTGTGGCAGTGGTCCATCCAGATGCCCGGGTTGTCGGCGACGAACGCGATCTCGTACGTCTCGCCGTGCCCGACGTCGAGCGAGTCGACCCACCAGGGGCTGCCGGATGCGGGCACGCCGTCGCGCGCCAGCACGACGACGTGGTGCCCGTGCAGGTGCATCGGGTGCACCTCGCCGCTGCCGTTCGTGATGCGCATGGTCACGACGTCGCCCTCCGCCACGTGGTACGCCGGGACGTCGCCGCCCATCCGCCCGTTGATCGTCCACCAGATGCCGGGGACCCCGTTCAGGAACCCCGGGAAGCGGCCGATGTCGTAGGCGAACGCGCGGTCGGCCGCGGCCGGGTCGAAACGGAGTGGCGCGGGTGAGCCGTAGGAGAGCGGGTCGAGCACCTCGGCGGGCGCTGCGGCCGCGGCGGGCGCGGCCGCCCCGAGCGCGAGCGAGACGCCCGGCGCCTGCACGCGCGCGCCGCCGCTCGGCACCCGCACCTCGAGGTCGACGCGGCCGCCGGCCGTGACGGCGACCTTGCGCCCCTCGACGTCGGTCGGCTCGTGCACGTCGGTGCCGTCGATCGCGAGCAGGCGGAAGCCTGCGCCCGTGACCCAGACGACCGTCGGCGCGTTGTCGGTGTTCACCACGCGCACCCGCACCACCGCGCCCGGCTCGGCCTCGCGCGCGATGTCGCCGGAGACGCCGTCGATCGTGCGCGAGGTGCCCGGGTAGGTGTGCAGCAGCGCCACGACGTCGACGTCGTGGGCGGTCGGCTCGGCCGGGTCGACGACGAGCGCGCCGAAGAGCCCGCCGAGCACCTGCGCGTGCGACACCTGGTGCGCGTGGTACCAGTAGCTGCCCGCGTCCTCGGCGACGAAGCGGTACGTGAAGCTGCCGCCGGGCGGCACCGCGTCCTGCGTCACGCCGGCGACGCCGTCCATCGCCGCGGGCACGTCGACGCCGTGCCAGTGCAGCGTCGTGCCGGCGGCGACCGACTCGTTGCGGAGCACCACCTCGACGAGCTGCCCCTGCCGCGCCCGGATCTCCGGCCCGGGCGTCGACCCGTTGAGCGTGAACGCGTCGACCTGCTCGCCGCCGGGCAGCGCGATGCGCGCTGCGCGCGCGACGAGCTCGACGCGCACGTCTGCGGCGCGCGCGGGGTCGGCGACGAGGGTCGTCAGATCGAGCGCTGCTGCCGCGCCCGGCCCGTGGCCGTGGCCGCCCTCCCCCGCGACGGCCGGACCGCCACCGGGGTCGGCGACGCCCATCGCCATCGCCGAGTAGGTGTCGGGGCGCAGGCTCGACCACCAGGCGGCGCCGACAGCGACCACGAGCGCCGCCGCGACGAGGATGCCGAGCACCCGGGCGAGGCGACGCGCCGGCCGGTCCGGGTGGCTCGGCCGGCCTGAGCCAGCACCGGGGCGGTGCCGCGCGCGGCGCTGCGAGGGCTCGGGGTCAGGCGACACCGACGGTGGACCGCGCCTGGACGCCGGCGTGGCGTCCGCCGGCGCGCATGCCCGCCCAGAAGGCGACGCCGAACAGCGCGATCGCGTTCACGCCGTGCAGGAACGCGAGCGCGGTGAGCTCGTGGCCGAGCAGCCCCAGCGTCACCTGCAGCACGACGAGCACGAGCACGATCGCGGCGCGCATCACCCCGCCGGGGATCTTCGCGAGGAACGCCACGACGAGCAGCGCGAGCGCGACGATCGGGATCGCGTACATGCCGTTCATGCCGTGGATCATGAGGCCGAGCGCCTCCGGGAACGGCGGCGGGCCCTCGGCGGCGAAGTCGACGGTGCCGCCCTCCGCGAGGAAGAGCGCGATGCCGGCGGATGCCCAGGCATGCGAGGCGGCCTGCAGCGCGACGAGCGCGCAGATGAGGTAGGCGAGGACGCGGTAGGTGGTGCGCACGGGACTCCTTCGTCGGAATCGGTGGGATGCGGTGCCGATCGCCCGGCGGATGCGCCGAGGCGGGCGATGCCGGCACAGGCTGCCGACGGGCGCGCGCGGTTTCGCGGACACCGTTATCGAACTCCGCAGTCCGTTTCCTGTCAAGTGCCTGTGCGCCGGCCTCTCGCGGCCGGCGCACCCATCGGCGCAGCCGCGCTACGCCGGCGCCGGCGCGAGGGTCTCGAGGGCGCGGATGCGCTCCCCCGTCGCCCGTCGCCGCGCGCCGCGGAGCGCGAGGTACGCGGCGAGCAGGCCGACGCCGAGCCACAGCACGAGCATGGCCACCGGGCCGCCGGCGCCGCCGGTGCCGGCCGCGATGGCGACGAGCGCATCGACCGCCGGCGTCATCGGCAGCACCGGCGCGACGGCCTCGAACCCCTGCCCGAGCACGTCGCGCGGCACGATGCCGCCGGCCGCGACCGCCTGCAGGCCGAGCAGCACCACCGACACGATGCCGCCGCCGGCGCCGAGCCACGCGACGAGCGCGAGGTGCAGCAGCGTCGCCACGGCGCCGAACAGCAGCGTCACCGCGAGCGTCAGCGGTGCCGACGACCACGCGACGCCGCCGATCGCGTGCACCACGACCGTGGCGAGGACGGCCTGCAGCGCGACCACCCACGACGAGCGGATGAGCATGGTCGCGAGCACCCGGCCGTCGGACTCGGCGGAGGCCGCGATGCGGCGAGCCGACCGGGCCAGCACGAGCACGAGGACGAGCGCGCCGAGCCAGAGCCCGATCGGCACCGCGAGCGACGCGATGCGCGCCTCGCCGCTCGGGAGGGCGCGCTGCTCGTCGAGGTCGAACCCGACCGGGTTCGTGGCCACCGCCGACAGGTCGTCGAGCTCGTCGTCGCTCAGCTGCGGCAGCGCCGCGACGCCCTCGCGGAGCCCGTCGCCCAGCTCGGTCGCGCCGTCGCCGAGCTGCGTCGCGCCGGACTCGGCCGAGCGGGCGCCCGCCGCGAGCTGCACCGCGCCGGATTCGAGCTCGCCGAGGCCGTCGCCGAGCTCGCCCGTGCCGTCGGCGAGCTGCCGGGCGCCGGTGACGGATGCGCCGAAGCCGGCGTCGAGCTGCGACGCGCCTGCCGCGAGCTGCGCGGCGCCGTCGCGCACCTGCGGGCCCGCGCTGACGATCGCCGTCGCGCCGGTCGAGAGCTGCGACAGCGGTGCGGTCACCTGGCTCAGCCCCTCGGTGAGCTGGGCGCCGATGTCCTGCTGGCTCAGCTGGCCGAGCCCGCCCGCGAGCTGCCGCGCGACCTCGAGCGCGGCCGGGTCGGTGGGGTCGGCCTCGAGCAGCTGCACGAGCTGCGCCGCTGCGCCTGACGAGGCGTCGAGCGACGACTCGAGCCGGCCGATGCCGCCCGCCTCCGCGGCGCCTGCGAGCCCCGCGTCGAGCTGCGCGGCCGCCTGCTGCACGCCGCCGGCGAAGCGGTCGACGCCCGCGGTGTAGTCGGCCACGCCGCTGCTGAGCGCCGCGCTGCCGTCCGCGAGCCCCGAGATGCCGCCCGCGGCGGTGCCGAGGCCGTCGGCGAGCTGGTCGGCGCCGGTCGCGAGCTGCGCCGCGCCGTCCTGCGCGCCGCCCGCGCCGTCGGCGAGCTGGTCGATGCCGCCCGCGAGCTCGTCGAGCCCGGTCGCGAGCTCCGTGGAGCCCGCACCCAGGGCGTCCGCGCCGTCGGCGGCCGTGCCGAGCTGCTCGGCGAGCGTGCCCATGCCGCCGTAGATGCCGGAGATGAAGCCGGTCGTCACGCGGTCGCCGAAGGAGGCGACGATCGACTCGCCGGTCTCGCTCGCGAGGCTCGTCGCGAGGCCGTCGGCCGACGCATCCGTGACGATGCGCACGCCCGCCTGCTGCGGGTCGTCGCCCTGCAGGCTCGTGACGCGGCGCGAGAAGTCGGCCGGGATCGTGACCACCGCGTGCACGGTGCCGTCCGCGAGCGCCGCCGCCGCATCCTCCTCGTTCAGGATGCGGAAGTCGAAGCCGTCGGCGTCGTCGGCCACGAGATCGGTGACGACCTGGCGGCCGGCGAACATCGTGGTCTCGGTGCCGTCGGCCGCGGTGGTGGTGAGCAGCTCGTCGAGGTTCACGACCGCGGCGGGCACGTCCCGGTCGCCGTCTGCGGCCGGGCCCATCGACCAGGCGGCGAAGGCCGCGATGGCGAAGGGTGTGGCGGCGGCAGCCGTCAGCGCGACGGCCTTCCTGAGCGCGGTGGTCATCGGTCTGCTCCCGTGTCTGCTGCGGCCGTCGCGAGCGCCTGGGTGGGCGCATCCCCGGCGGGATCCGTGTCGTGTGCGTCGGCCGCGGCCGCGTCGTGCGCGTCCTCCTCGGCGGCGTCCGCGGGTGCGAGGTCGACGGCGGCCCGGCCGTGCGCCTCGGGCGACGGCTCGCTCGTGACGATCGTCACGTCGGCGCCCGCGAGCCGCGCGGCGACGCCGGCGGCGCCTGCGGGGGCAGCGCTCGCGGCGTCGATCCAGAGCAGGCTCGGGCCGCGCTCCAGCGCGATCGCGAGCAGCACCGCGGCGCGCTCGATCGGCGCGAGCCGCGAGAGCGGCGCGGCCGGGTCGATCGGGGTGCCGGCTGCCGTGCCCGCGCGCGCGACGAGCGCCGCGGCGCGGCGGTCCAGCACGGGCGCCGCCGCGAACGGCGAGCGGAGCGCGAGCGCGCCCCGCGCCGCCTCGAGCGCGGTCTCCCCGCGCTCGCCGACGCCGACGAGGTCGAGGTCGACGAGCCCGATCCGGGCGCGGAGCGCGCCGACGTCGCCGGGGAGGGCAGCACCGCCGAGGTGCGCGCTCCCGCGGGCCGGGATGTCGCCGAGCAGCGCGTGGACGAGCCGCTGCCGGTCGGCGAACGCCGCGTCGAGCCGCACGACCGCGCCGCGCGGCGCGGTGACGGTCCAGGACGCGGCGCCGGGCTCGTGGTCGATCGCCGGCCGCAGCCGGTCGAGCGCGAGGTGGCCGCCGGC
Organism: Agrococcus jenensis; assembly: GCF_003752465.1. NCBI lineage: Bacteria > Bacillati > Actinomycetota > Actinomycetes > Micrococcales > Microbacteriaceae > Agrococcus > Agrococcus jenensis. Next base: position 152,592 of record NZ_RKHJ01000001.1, read on the forward strand.
ATCCGCCGCCCAGGCGAGCGCCACGCGGTGCCGCCCGAGGCTCTCGCCCTCGACGTCCATGTCGGGCATCGCGCGGTCGAGCCCGCGCGGCAGCCACCAGGCGCGCTCGCCCAGCAGCGTCATGACCGCCGGGATGAGGGTCATGCGCACGAGGAAGGCGTCGACCGCGACGCCGACCGCGAGGCCGAGCGCGATGGCCTTGATCATCGCCATGCCCTCCGGCACGAAGGCGAAGAAGACGAGGAACATGATGAGCGCCGCGGCCGTCACGACGCGCGCGTTGGCCGCGAAGCCGTGCCGCACGGCACTCACGGCGCTGTGGCCGTGGGCGTGCGCCTCGCGCATGCCCGAGACGAGGAACACCTGGTAGTCCATCGCGAGGCCGAACAGCACCGCCATGAGCAGCACCGGCATGAACGACAGGATCGGTCCCGGCTCGACGTGCAGCAGCTCGGCGCCCCAGCCCCACTGCATCACCGCGACGACGGTGCCGAAGGCGGCGAGCACCGAGAGCACGAAGCCGATCGCGGCGGTGATCGGCACGAGGATCGAGCGGAAGACGAGCAGCAGCAGCACGACCGCGAGCGTGACGACGACGATGCCGAACGGCAGCAGCGCATCCTGCAGGCGCTGCGACACGTCGATCTGCACGGCGGTCGCACCGGTGACGGCGATCGGGGTGTCGTGCTCGGCCTCGATCTCGGGGGCGGCCGCGCGGATGGCGCGCACGAGCTCGGCCGTGGCGTGGTCGGTGGGGCCGGTCTCGGCGATCACCTGGATGATCGCGGTGTCGGCCGTCTCGTCGGGGAAGGCGCTGCCGATGCGGTCGACGCCCGGGATCTGCTCGAGGTCGGCGGAGAGACGATCGAGGACCCCGAGGATGTCGGTCACCTGCGTGATTTCGGCCATCACGACGAGCGGGCCGGTCGTGCCCTCGCCGAAGCCCTCCTGCAGCATGTCGTAGGCCATGCGCTGCGTGCTGCCGCGCGCCTCGCGGCCGTTGTCGGGCAGCGCGAGCTCGAGGCTCGCGGCCGGCACGGCGGCGACGCCGATGATGGCGAGCACGCCGACGATGGCCAGCACGGGGCGCTTCGTGATGCCGGTGACCCATCGCATCCCGAGCGTCGGCGCCGTGTCGACGTCGCGCTCGGCGAGCCGGGCGGCGCGGCTGCCGGGCTTCGGCCGCAGACGCTCGCCGAGCAGCGCCATGATCGCGGGCAGCAGCGTCGCAGCGGCCGCGACGGCGATCGCGACCGACGCCGCGGCGCCGATGCCCATGACCGACAGGAACGGGATGCCGACGATGAGGAGCCCGACGAGCGCGATCACGACCGTGAGCCCGGCGAAGACGACGGCGGTGCCGGCGGTGCCGACCGCGAGCGAGCCCGACTCGACGACCCCCATGCCGCGCGCGAGCTGCGTGCGGTGCTTCGAGAGGATGAAGAGCGCATAGTCGATGCCGACGGCGAGCCCGATCATGAGCGCCATGAGCGGCGCCGAGTTCGAGACCGTGACGAGCGCCGATGCGCCGAGCACGCCGCCCATCGTGATGCCGACGCCGATGAGCGCGGTCAGCAGCGGCAGGCCGGCGGCGAGGAACGACCAGAAGGTCACGAACAGCACGACGCCGGCGAAGATGACGCCGAGCCCCTCGACCCACGAGATCGGCACGCTCGTGGCCTGGAACGCCTGGCCGCCGAACTCGACCGTCAGGCCGTCGGCGCGGGCCGCATCCGCGGTGGCGACGAGCGCGTCGAGCCCCGCGGGCGTGCTGCCGGAGCCCTGCGGCTCGAACTGCACCTGCGTGTAGGCGAAGCGGTCGTCGTCGGAGATCTGCTCGGCGGCGAACTCGCTCCAGGGCTGCACGACGCTCGCGACGTCGTCGATCGCGTCGATGTCGGTCGCCTGCTGCTCGATGGCGTCCCGGTGCTGCTCGACCGATTCGCCGTCGGGCGCGCGGTAGACGACCTGCACGCTCGAGCCCGCGACCTGCGGGAACACGCTGCCGAGGTGGTCGAGCGCCTCCTGCGACTCGGTGCCGGGAATCGCGAACGACTCCTGCATGTTCGGACCGAGCGCGAGGGCGCCGCCCAGCACGCCGCCGAGGATCGCGGCCCAGGCGACGATCACGAGCCAGGCGCGGCGCATGGAGGCGGCGCCGACGCGGGAGAGCCAGGTGGCCATCAGGCGTCCACCTCCTGCAGCGCCGCGGGCGTGCACGCGGCGGCGGGCAGGCAGAGCTCGAGCAGCGTCTCGATCAGCACCTCACGCATCTCGGCCGGGTCCGGATGGTCGCGCGTGTCCTGCAGCGCCTCACCGAGGATGAACGCGACGCCGGCGAGGCCGATCGAGAGCCGCGTGAGCGCGCGCGTCGACGGCGCCTCGGCGATCAGCGTGCCGGCGATGGCGTCGACGAGCTCGTTGCCCCGCTGGATGACGGGCACATCCTGCAGCGCGCCGCGCTGGCTGATGAAGATCGCGACGGCGGCGCTGTGCTGCAGCAGCGTGTCGACGAAGCCGGTCACGAGCGCGGGGGCCGCGGCGACCTTGTCGTCGCGCAGGCCCGGCAGCGAGTCGATGATCTGCGTCAGCGCGTCGAGCGCCGGTGCCATCGCGGCCTCGAGCAGCGCCTCCTTCGAGTCGAAGTGGTAGAGCACCGACGACTTCGAGGTGCCGACGTCCGCCGCGATCTGCTGGATCGAGCTGCCGAGGTAGCCGTACCGGGCGAAGCGCTCGAGCGCGGCCTGGACGAGGGTGTCGCGAGTGGTCACGAGGGATCAGCATACTGACCGATCGGTCAGAAGTCGACCGATCGGTCAGGATGCGCGGTCGCGCGCTGCGGGAGGCGCCGTCCAGTCGCCGCCGGTAGGTTGATCGCGACGAGGAGGCACAATGCGCAAGTACCTGTTCAACATGGGTGTCATCGGCTCGCTCACGAGCGCACTGCCGGTGGTCAAGGCGACGCGGCAGGGCCCGCGCGACTGGCGGCTCGGCCTGCTCTGGGCCAGCTGGATCATCGGCGTCGCGCTCGCGGTCGGCGCGGTCGCGCAACGCGAGGACGGCATCCGCCAGGACGAGCTCGAGCGCAAGCTGAAGAAGGCGGCGAAGGGCAAGTGAGCGATCGCGTCGTCGTCATCGGCGACGCGCTCGTCGACGAGGTCGACGGCGCCTCGATCGTCGGCGGCGCGGCGCTCAACGTCGCCGTCGGGCTCGCCCGGCTCGGCGTGCCCGCCCGCCTCATCGCGATGGTCGGCGACGATGCGCCCGGCGCCCAGGTGCGCGCGCACTGCGCCGCGCACGGCGTCGAGCTCGTCGCGACCGCGGCTCCCCGCGGCACCGCGGTCGCGACGGCGGTGCGCGACGGCGGCACGATGCGCTACGACTTCAACGAGGCGGGCACGAGCCGCTTCGTCGAGCTGGACGGCCACGAGGACGCCCTCGAGGCCGCGCCGCTCGTGCTCGTCTCGTGCCTCGCGCTCGAGCTCGAGGCGCAGGTCGCTCCGCTCGCCGCGCTCCCCCGCTCCCGCGAGCGGCTCATGCTCGACCCCAACGCGCGCCCCGCCTACCTGCGGGCGCCCGGCGCCGTCGAGCGCTTCGCCGCGGGCCTCGACCTGCTCGCCTCGCGCGCGCTGCTCGTGAAGCTGAGCGACGAGGACGCCGAGCTCGTCTACGGCGCGGATGCCGATGCGACCGCGGCGAGGCTGGTCGCCGCGGGCGCCGGCGCGGTCGCGGTCACCCGCGGCGCGGCGGGCGCGACGCTCTTCACCGACGGCGGCCGGGTCGACGCATCCGTGCCGCAGCTCGACGCGCCGATCGTCGACACCATCGGCGCCGGCGACAGCGTGCTCGCCTCGCTCGCGGCCTCGGTGCTCGAGGGCGGCCGCGCGCGCGGATGGGCCGGGCCGCTCGAGCGGGCGATGGCCGTCGCCGCGGCGACGACGCGCTCGGCCGGCGGGCTGCTGCAGCTGCCCGCCTGAGCGGCGATCCGCCCGGAGCGGGCCACGCTCGGCCGAGTGGCCCGCGGGCGCCCGCCTAGCATGGTGCAATGGCGCTCAAGTCCCTCGATCAGTCCTCGAAGCTCAAGCACGTCCTCTACGAGATCCGCGGCCCGGTGGCCGCCGAGGCCGCGCGGCTCGAGGCCGAGGGGCACCGCATCCTCAAGCTCAACATCGGCAACCCCGCGCCGTTCGGCTTCGAGACGCCCGACACGATCGTGCAGGACATGATCGCGAACCTGCCGCTCGCCGAGGGGTACTCGGACTCGAAGGGCATCCTCTCCGCCCGCCGCGCGGTCGTGACCCGCTACGAGGACGTCGACGACTTCCCGCGGCTCACCGTCGACGACGTCTACCTCGGCAACGGCGTCTCCGAGCTCATCACCATGACGATGCAGGCGCTGCTCGACGCGGGCGACGAGGTGCTCATCCCCGCTCCCGACTACCCGCTCTGGACGGCCATGACGTCGCTCGGCGGCGGCACGCCCATCCACTACCTGTGCGACGAGGACACCGACTGGGCGCCCGACCTCGCCGACATCGAGGCGAAGATCACGCCGCGCACGAAGGCGCTCGTCGTCATCAACCCCAACAACCCGACCGGCGCGGTCTACTCGCGCGAGGTGCTGCAGGGCATCGTCGACCTCGCGCGCAAGCACTCGCTGCTGCTGCTCGCCGACGAGATCTACGACCGGATCCTCTACGACGGCGCGGAGCACACCTCGATCGCCACGCTCGCGCCCGACCTCCTCGTGCTGACCTACAACGGCCTCTCGAAGACGTACCGCGCGGCAGGGTTCCGCGCCGCGTGGCTCGCGATCACGGGCCCGAAGGAGCACGCGAAGGGCTTCCTCGAGGGCCTCACGCTGCTGGCATCGACGCGCCTGTGCCCGAACGTGCCGGCGCAGTACGGCATCCAGGTCGCGCTCGGCGGCCACCAGTCGATCGAGGACCTCATCCTGCCCGGCGGCCGCCTGCTCGAGCAGCGCGACGCCGCGGTGCAGGGGCTGAACCGCATCCCGGGCGTGAGCGTCGTGACGCCGAAGGGCGCGCTCTACGCGTTCCCGCGCCTCGACCCGGAGGTGCACGAGATCCACGACGACGCGCAGTTCGCGCTCGACCTGCTGCGGCAGGAGAAGATCCTCGTCACCCACGGCACGGGCTTCAACTGGCCGACGAACGACCACTTCCGGATCGTGACGCTGCCGTGGAAGCGGGATCTCGACGACGCGGTGCAGCGCATCGGCAGCTTCCTGGCCTCCTACCGCCAGTAGTGTGGCCGCGGGCGGCGATGACGCGCCGACCGCGCCGATTGTGACCGAACGTTTGTACCCCACTATTCTTCGAACGTGGACTACGACTCGGCCGAGCGCTCCGTCTTCGCGGAAGAGGACATCGCTCGCATCCTGCTCGAGCTCGCCGCCGTCGCGACCGACCACACGAGCCTGCGCTCGTGGGCAGCGGACCCGGGCGTGCAGCTCGACCGCGTCGTCGCGATGGAGGCGCTCACCTACGTGCGGCTGGCGGTCCGCGACGAGCACGGCGAGCCGATCGTGCTGATGCTGCTCGACGGCACGTGGGAGCGCATCCTCTGACAGCCGGACACCTGCGACGGCTACGGTGGTCCGGGCCGCATCCAGATCGGAGTCCGCAGTGAGTGAAGCGCTCTACGAGTCGCAGGTGCAGAAGGCCGCGCGCATCGGCCGGCTCGCCGCCGAGGAGCGCCTGGAGCACGAGCTCGCGCACGAGGTCGCCGACAGGACCGAGCGGCTCGCGGCGCTCGAGCTCGCCGACGCCGCCCGCCGTGCGCGGCCGCGGTGGGTCGGCATCCTGCTCGGCGCGGGCGCCGCGCTGGCGATCAGCCTGTTCGTGACGCGCGTGATGAACGGCACGTTCGTGCCCTCGCTCACGTCCGTCGTCGGCCTCCTCGGCCTGCTCGCGATCGTCGTCGACCTCTTCTGGGGCAGCAGCCTGCTGCGGCTCGGCGTCGCGCTGCGCGTGCGATGGCTCTACCGGACGCCGGCGCCCGTGCGGGCTGCGGTGCTGCAGAGCTACACCGAGCAGCGCCAGCTGCTCGGTCAGTCGGGCTGCGACTGCCCGCGCTGATCGCCTCGGCGCCCGCCGGGGCGCCTCAGCGCAGGTCGTCCGCGACGTGGATGAGCACCTTCCCGGTGACGCCCTGCTCGACGGCATCGTGCGCGGCTGCGGTGTCCTCGAGCGGGAACCACGTCAGGGGCAGCCCGGCGTCCGCGCCGACGGGCAGCGCGCCGGCCTCGAGCGCGGCCGTGATGTCCTCCGCAGCCACGGCGAGCGCCTCGGGCCCGACGGTGTAGAGCAGCAGCCCCTGCCAGCGGGCGTTCTTCGCGAAGCTCGCCATGATCGGAGCGGTGAACTCGTCACCGTTGTTGTTGGCATAGTAGGCGATGCTGCCGTGGTTGGCGAGCACCGCGACGTCGAGCGCGGCGTTCTGCGCAGGGGCGACCTCGACGACGTGGTCGATGCCGCCGGGAGCGATGGCGAGCACCTCGCGTGCGAGGTCGTCGGCCGGGTACTGCAGCACGTGGTGGGCGCCCGCTGCACGAGCGAGCGCCGCCTTCTCGTCGCTGCTGACCGTGGCGATCACGGTGGCGCCGGCCCAGACCGCCAGCTGGATCGCCGCGTGCCCGACGGCGCCCGCTCCGCCCTGCACGAGCACCACGCGGCCGACGAGGGCGCCGGGTGTGAGGCGCGACGGGCCGAGCTCGTGCACGGTGAGCGCGCGGTGCGCGGTCATCGCCGGCACGCCGAGGCTCGCGGCGACGTCGAAGCCGATGCCGTCGGGCAGGCGGACGACGCGGCTCGCCGGCACGACGGTGAGCTCCTGCGCCGTCCCGGTCGGGCGCTGATGCGCGGCGAGGAAGAGCCAGACGCGGTCGCCGACCTGCAGATCCTCGACGTCAGAGCCGACGGCGTCGACGATGCCGGCGCCATCCTGGTTCGGGACGATCTCGTCGAGCTCGAGGGGCCGATTGCCCGCGCGGGCCTTCCAGTCCGTCGGGTTGACGCCCGAGACGGCGATGCGGACCCGCACCTCGTCGGGGCCGGGCGTGCCCGGCTCGCGGTCGGTGAGCTGGAGCACCGACGAGGGACCGGACCGGGAGTAGCTGATGGCTCGCATGCTGGGTCCAAGCGGGTCGCGGTGGCGGATATTCCGCGCACGCGGCCGGGGGCCGCGGGATGGCACTGCCGCGGGCGGCTCCGATTGCTCGGCGCCGCCCGTCGCCAGCTAGGCCTCCGGGATCTCGAGACCCCACGTCGACGGGTCGACCTCGTCGGGGTCAGGACCGCCGCGCACGCCGCGGTCGAGTGCGTCGATCGCCCGCAGCTGCTCCTCGTCGAGCTCGAAGCCGAAGACGTCGAAGTTCTCGGCGATGCGCTCCGGGTTCGTCGACTTGGGGATGACGGAGCGTCCCTGCTGCAGATGCCAGCGGAGCATCACCTGCGCGCGCGTGCGTCCGTGCTCGGCCGCGATGGCGGCGATCGTCTCGTCGTCGAGCACGCTCTTGCGGCCCTCGCCCCAGCCCGGATAGAACGTGATGCCCCCGATGGGCGACCATGCCTGCGTGAGGACGCCGAGGCGCGCGTCGGCGGCCCGCACCGCGGGCTGCGTGAAGTAGGGGTGCAGCTCCACCTGGTTGACGGCCGGCACGATCGAGGAGCGCTCGCCGAGCCCGTCCAGGTGGTGCGGCATGAAGTTGCTGACGCCGATCGCGCGGACGCGGCCGTCGGCCAGCAGCTGCTCGAGCGCGCGGTATGCCTCGACCGTGCGATCGAAGTGCTGGGGCATCGGCTGATGCAGGATCAGCAGATCGATCTGCTCGACGCCCAGCTTCGTGGCGCTCTTCTCGAACGCGTGGATCGTCTCTTCGTAGCCGTAGTCGCTCACCCAGACCTTCGTCTCGATGAAGACCTGCTCGCGGTCGAGGCCGCTGCGGCGGATGCCCTCGCCGACCTCGCGCTCGTTGCCGTACCCGGCCGCGGTGTCGATGTGGCGGTAGCCGGCGGCAAGCGCGGTCTCGACTGCCTGCGCGGTCTCGCCGGGGTCGCTCTGGAACACCCCGAGGCCGATGGGTGGCATCGGGACGCCGTTGTTGAGCAGGATGGGGTCGGTCATCGTTCCTCCGTGGTCTAGGGGTGCGCGTCGCGCGCGGGTCGTCGTGCGCCGACCTGGGGATGCCGGTCTGATACCCAGCCAACCCCTCGCCGCGCCGGCTCGGAAGGGTGGCGTGATCAGGGGCTTGGCAGACCCCCTTCAAGCGGAGCCCGTGGTCGTCTCGATCGGCGACCGCGTCGGCCCGGACCATCGCAGCCGCGATGATCCGGGCCGTGTGTGGCGGCTACGGGCGGATGAGGACCTTGAGCGCTTCCCGAGCGTCCATGAGGCGGTAGGCCTCCGCGATCTCGGCGAGGGGCAGCTCGCGATCGAACACCCTGCCGGGGTCGATCGTGCCGTCGAGGACCTGGGGCAGCGCGGCCTCGATGTATGCGCGGACCGTGGCCGGACCGCCGGTGAGCGTCGCGTTCTTGCCGAACAGCGAGGTGAACCCAACCGGTGCGTCCTCGTACTGGGGCACGCCGACGCGCGAGATCACCCCGCCGGGGCGGACGATGCCGTAGGCCTGCTCGTATGCGGGCATGTGCCCGACCGCCTCGAGGACGACGTGCACGCCCTCACCACCGGTGAGCTCGAGCACCTTGGCGATGCCCTCCTCACCACGCTCGGCGACGACGTGCGTGGCACCGAACTCCCGCCCCAGGTCGGTGCGGGACTCGTGACGGCCCATCACGATGATCGTCTCGGCACCCAGCTGCTTCGCTGCGAGCACGGCCGAGAGGCCGACCGCGCCGTCGCCGATCACCGCGACCGTCTTGCCGGGCTCGACGCCGCCCTTGTGCGCGGCGTGGTGGCCGGTGAGGTACACGTCGGAGAGGGTCAGCAGCGAGGGCATGAGCGACTCGTCCGTCCCTGCAGGGATCACCACGGCGGTGCCGTCGGCCTGCGGCACGAGCAGCTTCTCGGCCTGCGTCGCGGACGACGCGCCGTCGAAGAATCCGCCGTGCACGCACGAGGTCGTGATGCCGTCGCGGCAGAAGGCGCACGTGTTGTCGGACCAGGCGAACGGCACGATCACGGTGTCGCCGATCGAGAGCGTCGTCACGTCGCTCCCGACCTGCTCGACGACCCCGATCGCCTCGTGGCCCATGCGTCGACCCTCGGGGGTCGCCTCGAGGTCGTGGTAGGGGTGGAGGTCGGAGCCGCACACGCACGCGTACGTCACGCGGATGATCGCGTCGGTGGGCGCCTGCAGGACGGGGTCGGGGACTTCCTCGACGCGGACATCGCCGGCGTCGTACATCACGGTCGCTCGCATGAGCGTTCCTCTCTCTCGTGCCTCCGAGGAGGCGGAACGGGTGGTGGGTCAGCGGCTCTGGTACTCGGCGTCGGTGACGTGAGGACCCCAGTCCGCGCTCTCCTCGCCCTCCGGGGTCTCCCAGAGCGCGAGGTGCGTCATGAAGCTGTCCGGTGCGGCACCGTGCCAGTGCTCCTCGCCGGGCGGGGTGTAGATGGTCTGACCCGCATGGACCTCGACCACGTCCGCGCCGCGTGCCTGGACGAGCGCGATGCCCTCGACGATGCGGAGCGTCTGCCCGAGCGGGTGCGAGTGCCAGGCGGTGCGCGCGCTCGGCGCGAAGCGGACGAGCCCGGCGCTCATGCGCTGGCCGTCGTCCTGCGGCGTGACGACCTGGTCGAGCCAGACGTCGCCAGTGAACCACTCGGGTGGGTTCTTCACCGTGGGGGTGCTGGGGAGGATGTGCATGGTGGCGCCTCTCTGCTCGTCAGTCGATCGCGATGGTGACGGTGAACGTTCCGGTCTGCGCCTGGATGGCGGCGACGTCGTCGAAGGTGCCGAGCCGGGCGATGCCGTTCCAGTAGCCGACCTCGCCGTAGTAGAGGACGAGGTCACCTCCGGGTGCCCAGAACCCGATGTCACCGATCTCGGGGTCCGCCCCCGCTGGCATGCCGGTCATCGGCAGCGGCGACGGGAGCGTGGCGATCTTCTCGACCGCGTTGAAGTCCTCGAACGTCAGCGTGAGGGGCAGCTGCTGCGCGAGCGCGCTCGCCGCCGGGTTCTCGTGCAGCGTGCCGCCGATGACGCGATCCCCGATCGTCAGCGTGATGGGCGTTCCGTCGGATGTGCGCATCGGCTCTCCTGTCGCGGTGGCGGTGGATGGTGGTGCACCGGTCGGTGCCGGCCCCGTCGGGGACGGGTCGGGTGTCGCATCGCCAGCGACGCAACCGGTGAGCACGAGGACGCACAGCAGCAGCGCAGGAAGAGCGGCGCCGGCGGCGCGTCCACGAGGCGAGTCCATCGCGATCCCTTCCCGCTCGATCCGGTCGGCCGAGCACATCCGAGTCAAGTCGCGTCGGGAGCCGGGCGGGAGTCCCTGGCGAGGGGTGTACCCCCAGGGCGTCCCTCGCTGGGCGCGACGTGGCCGGACACGGCCCGGATGCCCCGCTCGAGCCGCGGGCGCCACCCGTGGGGGCCAGCGATGCGTCCGCCGCTCCGGACGGCGGGCAGGATCGCGCACCGCATGCCGGCAGCGTCGAGCACGGCGTCGACGCCCGATGGACGGACACCACGAAGGGTCGCGGCGGGGTCCCCTGCGCTCGACACGAATCGCGTCGCGCCGAGCGCTGCCAGTAGGTCGTGGTCATGAGCGCCCGCCACCACGAAGACCTCGAGCCCGTTGCGGACGGCGAGCGAGACGGCGGCCCTGCCGACGGCGGAAGCCGCGCCGGTGATGAGCAGGGTGGCGCCGGCGCTCAGCTCGAGGGCGTCGAGCGCAACTGCCGCCGCGCTCGCGTCGCTACCGCGGGTCGCTGCCCGCTCAGACACGGGCGGGCTCGGAAGGCGCTGCGCTCGTCGAGCGCGCCCTATCGAAGCGGCGAGGAGCGAGGAGCAGCGCTGCCGCTGCTGAGAGCACGACGCAGACGACGGTCACGATGCCCAGGGGCATGATGCTGAACGCGCCCGCCACTCCCACCAGCGGAGCGGCGACGCCGCCGAAGCCGAACCGGACCATGCCGAGGAGGGATGACGCGGTGCCTGCCATGTGCGGGTACTCGGCCAGCGCGAGCGTGGTCGCGGGAGCCGCCGAGAGCGCGACGCCGCTGGACAGGAGGAAGAGCGCGAGGATGACCACCCAGAGCGGCATGGCGGTCAGGCCCGCGGCGAGCAGGCCGAGGGCACCGACTCCGGTCACGCCCACGCCGAGCGCGAGGGTGCCGAGGATGCTCCACCGCTCGGCCGCGCGGCCGGCCAGGGAGCCGGCCACCATGTGACCGGCGGAGTTCAGCCCGAACGCAGCGGCGTACCACTGGGGCGAGAGCCCGTAGATGTCCTGCAGCACGAAGGTCGAGCCGGCGAGGTAGGCGAAGAGCGCGGCGTAGAGGAAGCCCTGGTTGAGCACCGCACCGAGGAAGACGCGATCGGTCAGCAGCGTCCGATAGCTGCGCAGGGTCTCGGCGAATCCGCCCGCGGTGCGCTGCTCGACCGGCAGGGTCTCGCCGAAGCCCAGGAGCGCGACGACGAGGAGGAGCGCTCCGATCACGGCCAGGAACGCGAACAGGCCGCGCCAGTCGGTGATGGTGCTGAGCAGGCCGCCGAGCAGCGGGCCGACGATCGCGGCGAACCCGCCCACGACGGTGAGCCGCCCGTAGAAGCGGATCAGCGCCCTGCCGGAGAAGACGTCTCGCCCCGCGGCCGTCGCGATGACGATGCCGACGCCGCCCGCGAGACCTTGCACGAGCCGCGCGGCGATGAGGAGCTCGATCGAGGGGCTCACGGCGCACAGCGCGGAGGTGACGACGTACGCGACGATCCCGACGAGCAGGATGCGTCGGCGACCCAGGCGGTCCGTCAGCGGCCCCGCGATGAGCTGGCCGGCAGCGAGGCCGATCAGGCACGCCGTCACGGTCAGCTGGGCCACAGAGGTGACGGCCCCCAGCTCGGATGTCAGCGCTGGCAGCGCTGGCAGGTACAGGTCCATCGAGATCGGGCCGAACACGGTCAGCAGCAGCAGCAGCGCAGGCAGCAGGCGTCGGGCGAGCGTCGGGGCGGCGCAGTCGGTGGAAGGCATGCTTCCAGCGTCCAGGCCCCGTCAGCATCGCGGGAGGCCCTGCCGAGAGGTGCACGGACAGGGCACCCCTGTGCTCGAGCGCCACGCCTAGCCTGATGCACATGGACAATCGAGCAGAGGTCCGGGAGTTCCTGATGACCCGGCGCGCCCGGATCACGCCGGGCGCCGCTGGACTCACGGCGGGCGGCAACCGACGGGTCGCCGGGCTGCGGCGCAGCGAGGTGGCGGCCCTGGCCGGCGTGAGCGTCGAGTACTACGCCAAGCTCGAGCGCGGCGCCATCGCCGGAGCCTCTGCGGCGGTCCTCGATGCGGTCGCGAGCGCGCTGCAGCTGGACGACACCGAGCGAGCCCACCTGCTCGACCTCGCCCGCGCCGCCGACGGCATCCCGACCAGCGGCCGCAGCAGGCGGCGGGTCAGCAGCCCCGCGGCCCCTCGTCCGAGCCTCTCCTGGGCGCTGGCGTCGATCACCGAAGGCATCGCGGTCGTCCGCGACCCGCGCCAGAACATCCTCGCCACCAACGCCCTCGGCCGCGCCTTCTACGCCCCCGTCATCGGCGACAGCGGCCGGATGCCGAACCTCGCCCGGTTCCAGTTCCTCGACCCCGTCGCCCACGAGTTCTACCCGGATTGGGACCTGTTCGCGCACATGTGCGTCGCCATCATGCGAGCCGATGCGGGTCGCGACCCGCACGACACGGCGATGCAGGACCTCGTCGGAGAGCTCTCCACGCGCAGCGACACGTTCCGGTCGCTGTGGGCGGCACACGACGTGCGCACGCACGGTGCCGGCACCAAGCGGTTCCACCACCCCGTCGTGGGTGAGCTGCTGCTGGCGTACGAGGAGCTGGCGATCACCGCCGAGACCGGGAACGTCATGATGATCTACACCGCCGAGCCGGGGTCGGCGTCCGCAGAGCGGCTGAGCCTGCTGGCCTCGTGGGCGGCGGAGCATCGGACCGCGACGACGTTCACCGGGGATGCCGCTGCGCCCGTCGAGCCGCCGCGGTAGCCGACCAGGGGTGCTCTGCCAGTGCACCCCCCGCCAGGGCCTCGCCCGGTCCCCCTCGCCGTCGTTCACTGGATGCATGTCCACGAATCCCTTGCAGGCAAGCATCCTCATGAACCCGCAGCACGACGGCTACACCTTCGCCCTCTCCCCCGATGTCACCCGCACGCCCGTGCGCTTCACCAATCGCTACGGCATCGAGATCGCCGCAGACCTGTACCGGGCGGCCGACCTGGACGAGTCCGTGGCCCACGCGGCGATCGTCATCGGGCCCCCGCACGGCGGCGTGAAGGAGCAGGGCCCCGGCGTCTACGCCAACGAGCTCGCGCAGCGGGGCTTCGTCGCCGTCGCGTTCGACCCCTCGTACAACGGCGAGAGCAGCGGTGAGCCGCGCCACATCACCTCGCCGGAGCTGTTCGCCGAGGACTTCAGCGCAGGTGTCGACTTCCTCGGCACGCTCTCCTACGTCGATCGCGAGCGGATCGGCGCGATCGGGATCTGCGGCAGCGGCGGCTTCGCGTTCAGCGCCGCCTCCGTCGACCCGCGCATCAGGGCCGTCGCGACGTCGGCGATGTACGACATCAGCGGCGTGCACCGGGACGGATGGCAGCACAGCGGCACCGACGAGGACCGCGCGCAGACGCTCGACGACCTCGCGCAGCAGCGCTGGGCCGACGTCGACGCGGGGGCGCCCGCGCTCCTGCCGACATTCCCGGCCGAGATGCCGGAAGAGGGGCCCGATCCCATCACCCGCGAGTTCTTCGAGTACTACGTCGAGGAGCGCGGCCGCCACCCCCGGTCCATCGGCGGCTTCACGATCACGAGCGGCCAGTCGCACATCAGCTTCGGCCCCCTGCGTCACGTCTCCGACATCGAGCCGCGGCCGATCATGCTGATCACCGGAGACGAGGCCCACTCCCGGTGGTTCAGCGACGACGTCCACGCTCAGGCGACCGGACCGAAGGAGCTCATCGTCGTCCCGGGAGCGCGCCACATCGACCTGTACGACCGCACCGATCTCATCCCGTTCTCCGAGCTCGAGTCGTTCTTCGCGACCCACCTGCGCTGAGCGGCGACGCGCGCCCGCCACGAGAGAGAAGAGGAATCATGAAGGTCTTCATCATCGGAGGCGCCGGCGACATCGGCCGCCGTCTCGCCACCGCGCTGCGCGCCAACGGGGACATCGCCACCGGCATGCACCGCGACGCACAGCAGCACGACGCGATCGAGGATGCCGGCGGCATCCCAGCCCTCGGTGATCTGATCGAGCACGGTGCCGACGCGCTCGCCAGCCTGATGGCCGGACACGATGCGGTCGTCTTCTCCGCAGGCGCCCACGGCACCGGGACCGACATGACGACGCTGATCGACGGCAAGGGGGTCGAACGGGCCGCCGAGGCGGCCTCGCTCGCGGGCGTGCCGCAGTTCCTGCTCATCTCGGCCTTCGCGGACTCGGAGCGGGGTCGCGGGCTCGGCGAGGACTTCGAGCACTACATCCGCGTCAAGCGCGGAGCAGAGGTGGTGCTGACCCGCACCGACCTCGACTGGTTGATCGTGCGCCCGGGCCATCTGCTCCCCGGCGCCGGCGACGGCCGCGTCAGCGCAGGCCTCGCGCTGCGGGAGACGGACGTCCGACGCGAGGACCTCGTGCACTTCATCGTCGAGGCGCTGCACAGCTCTGAGCTCACGCGGGTCATCGTCGAGGTGACCGCCGGCCCCACGCCCATCGCCGAGGCGGTGGCACAGGTCGCCCGGTCCACCGGCCCGCGACCGATCTCGCGCTGAGCAGCAGCACGGCACTCGCGCAGCAACGACAAGAGCCCCTGGCCGGTAATTCCTCACCGACCAGGGGCTCTTCTTCGTACACCCCCCCGGACTCGAACCGGGAACCGATTGATTAAGAGTCAACTGCTCTGCCAATTGAGCTAGAGGTGCAAGGTGTCTCCACCGAGGATCAAGCGTAGCACGACCCTGGCGCTTGACGCGAGCCGGGACCGAGATCGGTCGGATGGAGCCCGCAGACGCTGGTTGGATGGAGCCGATGACGCACCTCGAGCCCGGCATGCCCGCACCCGACTTCACCCTCCCCGACCAGCACGGCGAGCCCGTGTCGCTCGCCTCGCTGCGCGGTCGGCGGGTGATCGTCTACTTCTACCCGGAGGCGCTCACCTCCGCGTGCAAGCAGCAGGCCTGCGACTTCCGCGACGCCCAGCCCGACCTGGGCCGTCACGGCTACGCAGTGCTCGGCATCTCGCGCGACAGCGTCGAGAAGCTGGCGCGCGCGAGCGACCTCGACGCGCTGTCGTTCCCGCTGCTGAGCGACGCCGACCTGACCGTGCACCGCGCGTGGGGCACGTTCGGTGAGAAGAACAGCTACGGCCGCATCGTCGAGGGCGTGCGCCGCTCGACCTTCGTGCTCGACGAGGACGGCGTCATCACCCACGCGTTCTACAACACCCGGGCGAAGGGCCACCTGGAGATGCTCGACAAGCGGCTCGCCTTCAGCGCCTGAGGCGGCTCAAGCCTCGCGGCGCAGCCAACCGGTGACGCTGGCGCGCAGCACGAGCGCGAGCCCCGCGATCGAGAGCCCGGCGAGCACGAGCGCGAGCGGCACGGGGCCCTCGCCGCCGTCGTAGGTGCCGAGGGCGACGCCGAGCTGCAGCACCTGCCAGACGATCGTGGCGCTCCGCGACCACGCGCGGCCGTCGAGCATGGCGCGACCGGCAGCCATGAGGAAGGCCGCGGAGCCCGCGGCGAGCACGGCGAGGAAGAGCCCGCCGGCGATGTGGTCGAGCGGATCGCCCAGCGCTGCGATGGCGAGCCAGATGGCGACGGCGAGCATGCCGAGCGCCTCCACGAGCAGGATCGCGCCGACCCACGTGGCCGTCCTCGGACGCCCCTCGGAGAGTTCGCTCACGAAGAAACCCTTGCCTCTCTGGGGGCGCTGTGAAACCATAGGACCTTGGGCAAGCAGTGCTGCAGCGCCCGAAGACTTCCGCGCCGCGACTGACTCGCGAAGCGCGACCTCCCCCCTCCAATGTACAAGGAGCACATGTATGGATTGGCGTGATGACGCTGCCTGCCTCACGGTGGACCCCGAGCTGTTCTTCCCGGTGGGCAACACCGGACCAGCGCTCGAGCAGATCGAGAAGGCGAAGGCCGTCTGCGCGACGTGCCCGGTGACCGAGATGTGCCTGCAGTACGCACTCGAGACCAGCCAGGACTCCGGCGTGTGGGGCGGCCTCTCGGAGGACGAGCGCCGCGCGCTCAAGCGTCGCGCCGCGCGCGCCCGCCGCGCAGGCTGAGCAGCACCACGCATTCGAGCGGGGTCGCCGGAAGGCGGCCCCGCTTCTGCGTGTCCGGCCGGATGGGCCGGATCGCCTAGGGCTCGTCGTCCTCGCGGATGTACGAGATCGGCACCTTCACGGTCACCTCGGTGCCCTCGACGGCACGCGCGCCCCAGTCGATCGTGCCCGAGAGCTCGCCGGTCACGAGCGTCTTGACGATCTGCGTGCCGAGGCCCGAGCCGACGCGCCCTGGCGGGAGCCCCGCGCCGTTGTCGCACACCTGCACCGTGAGCCAGCCGTCGGCGCGATCGGCGGTGATGCGCACGAGCCCGTCCTGCCTGCCGACGAGCCCGTGCTCGACGGCGTTCGTGACGAGCTCGGTGAGCGCGAGCGCGAGCGGCGTCGCGTAGCCGCTCGGCAGCACGCCGAACGAGCCCACCCGCTCGGTGCGGACCTGGGCGCCGTGGATCGAGGCGAGCTCCGAGGTGAGCTTCATCGACCGGTCGAAGACCGCATCGAAGTCGACCGACTGGCTCAGCCCCTCCGAGAGCGTGTCGTGCACGACGGCGATCGACGAGACGCGCCGCTCGGCGTCCTGCAGCGCGGTGCGCGCCTCGACGCTCTTCGTGCGGCGCGACTGGATCCGCAGCAGCGCGGCCACCGTCTGGAGGTTGTTCTTGACGCGGTGGTGGATCTCGCGGATCGTCGCGTCCTTGGTGATGAGCGTCTGCTCCTGCATGCGCATGTCGGTGACGTCGCGCACGAGCACGATCGCTCCGAGCCGCGTCGCGCGGCTCCGCAGCGGCACCGCGCGCAGCGACAGCGTCACCGACCGCGTCTCGATGTCGGTGCGCCACGGCGCGCGCCCCGTGACGACGAGCGGCAGCGCCTCGTCGACCTCGTGCGAGTCGTCGATGAGCTCGGTCGTGATCTCGGCGAGCGACTCCCCCTCGAGCTCGCCGCGGAAGCCGAGCCGGGTGAAGGCCGACAGCGCGTTGGGGCTCGCGAAGGTGACCATGCCCGCCTGGTCGAGGCGGATGAGGCCGTCGGATGCGCGGGCCGCGCCGCGGCGCGGACCGCTCGGGGCCGCCTGATCCGGGAAGTCGCCGTCGGCGATCATCCGGAACAGCTCCCCCGCGCACTCCCGGAAGGTGCGCTCCTGCCTGCCGGCGCTGCGGGTATCGGCGTGGTTGGCGTGCCGGGTGATGACGGCGATCGGGCGCTCCACGAGCGCGGTGGACGGCTCGGCCTCGCGCCGCCGCACCGGGAACGCCTTGACCTTCGCGTCGGTCTCGACGCCCCACTCGGGCGAGTCCGCGTCGAGCGAGACGCCCTCCTCATAGGCGCGGCCGACCTGCTCGCGCCACGAGTTGCGCACCGGCTGGCCCACGATGTCGCGGTAGAAGAGGGTCGCCGCGCCGGCGGGCCGCGCGTGCTGGACGGCGATGTAGCCGTCGTCGTCGCCCGTCGGCAGCCAGAGCACGATGTCGCCGATCGCGAGGTCGGCCAGCAGCTGGAAGTCGGCCACGAGGCGGTGCAACCACAGGACGTCCTGCGACCGCAGGAGTCCGTAGCGCTCGGCGATCGACGTCAGGCTCGTCACCGGGTCAGCCTACCGCGGGCCCCTTGGCGGCAGGTGCTCAGCGGAGCGCCGCCCGCCAGCTGCGGCGCGGCCGCTCGGCCGCGCGCAGCGACGCCCTGCTCGGCGCCGGCTGCGGCAGCAGCGAGACGGCGAGCTCCTGCACGCGCCGCCGCAGCCGCGACCGGCCCGCGACGTCGAGCAGCGGCCGGCCCTCGAGCAGCGCGGCGTCGGCCGCCCGCCCGTCGAAGGGCCAGCACGCCTCCGGCGTGACCTGCGCGAGCCGCCGTAGCGTCTCATGCACCGCCCGCTCGGGCGCGACGCCCGTCGCACCCTGCCGCACCTTGTTCACCACGATGCGCAGCCGCGCCTGCGGGGCGAGCTCGCGGAGCTCGGGCAGCGCCCCCACGAGCCGCGCCACCCCGACGGGGTCGCCGCCCGCGACCACGACGACGTCATCGGCCGCCTCGAGGGCCGCGATCGTCGCGGCGTGGGGGCGCGGCGCGAACAGGTCGCTCGAGATCTCCTCGTCGCGCTCGAGGCTCGCCCCACGGCGACGACGGTCGTCTCGGCCCAGTCCCGGCTTCGGACTACCGATATTGCATCTCGCCTGCGTCGCTTCTTCCGAAGGCGTTCGGGTAGAGGCACGAGATGTGTAGATGCGGTTCTACCGGCCGAGCTGGCGCACGTTGCCGCCGTGTCCCAGTCGTTAGGGCGATTCCCGTTGCTCGTCATGTGTTATGAACGCGCCGACAGAAGTGCGCCGTACGCTCGCTTTGAACGTCGCGTGCCCGCCGAAGGAGAGCCATGTACCCGTCAGTCGAGACGTCCATCGACAAGATTTTTGCCGGCGACATTGCTGTGACGAAGGGGCTCAAGGTCCCAGAGACGGACGACGTGCCGCTGGAGAACGGCGGGAAGCTCATCGACGCGACCTACCTCTACGCGGACCTCGCTGGCTCGGGGAGGATCGCCAACAGCCTCACGAAGGAGGCTGCGGCGAAGGTGATCAAGTCTTACGTGAACACGTCGACCCGCATCCTGAGGCACAACGGCGGTGAGATCCGGAGCTTCGACGGCGACCGGGTCATGGCGATCTTCATGGGGCTGGACAAGGAGGACCGCGCCGTGCGCGCTGCCATGTCCATCAACTGGGCCGTCGAGAAGGTGATCCCCGAAGCGATCAAGAAGCACTACACCGATCCCGAGGTCTTCCCTCCCATCGCTCACGGCGTCGGCATCGACTCCGGCGAGGCACTCATCATCCGCGGAGGGATTCGCAACAACAACGACCTCATCAGCATAGGCGCGGCTCCGAACGTGGCAGCGAAGCTCAGCGACATCCGCAGCCCTTCAAAGGCTCTCTTCATCACAGACACCGTGAAGGAGGCGCTGAGCGAGGAGTTCCTCGCCTTTGAGGGCCAGAGCATCTGGTCAGTCGCCGACTGGAACTACGACGTCGGCGGCAACCACGTGCGGGTGTGGGGCAGCGGCGCATGGTGGAGCGTCTGATGTTGCGACACAAGCGCAGTACGGACGACGAGCCCTCGCAGCGGTACGAGAATGCCTGGCGACTTCACGCAGCGCAGATGGAGTGGACTGGCAAGGTAGACGCCAAGGCGGCGTTCGCCCTGACGGTTCAGGCTGCCCTCCTCGGCGCGGTGGTGGTCTTGCTCGAGGACATGAAGAGCGGGCTCGAGTACACCCTGCTCGGTGCAAGCGCTGTGCTCGTCCTCGCCGGCGCCGTGTTCGCAGCGGCGGTCGTCGCTCCGCAGTTGCGCGGCAGGAAGCTGGGTGAAGAGGCGAAGTCGAACTTCATCTTCTTCGGACATGCCCGCCTCTGGAAACCAGAGCGACTGGCGCGCGAACTGAAGCGCTCGGACCTCGTCGACCAGTTGGCACAGCAGGTCGTCGTGATGGCCGACATCGCCTGGAAGAAGCACCGTCGTGTGGCCTGGTCGATCTGGCTGGGCCTCGCCGGAGGAGCCCTCCTACTCGCGTCGGTGGCCGTCTCTCGCATCTAGATTCGTTTGACGCTGTGTTCGAGCTTTCGCTCGGTGGCTATCGCTGCGATGTAGCGTGTGAGCCAAGCCCGAGAGCGGGGACACTGATCCTTCATGCGAGAGGGAGTGCCTTCTAAGCCGAGTTCTCGCTGCGAGAGAACAGCAGATGCTTCGACAGAGCCGGGTCGTGGCTGAAGACATGCGCGAGCTTCTTCACCGTCCACTGAGAGATGTACTCATGCTTCTCGAAATCTCGGACCCACTGCTGTGACCGACCGTCCTGGAACGCGAGCCAGAGCGGTACGCCGTCCGGTTCGCTGTGAATGGCGACCTCCTTCTCGATCGATGCCCCGGTGCCAGAGGCTTGTCGGAGAGCAGGTCTCCCAGTCGACCGAGGGAGAAGCCAGGACGAGGCACGATCATCGCAAAGGGGATCGGTCGGTCACCTGCGTGGTACGCGTGCACGACGACGGCCCACTTCTCTTCGTTCTCGTCGATCGTCATAGTGACCGCGCACCACGTGACTAGAACGTCCGCACTAGCACGCCGAGCTTGTTGACGGTCTCGCGCGAGGATCGCCACTCGAAGGAAGAGCGCGCCCGCCGTGCCGACAGCTGCAAACCATTCCGCGTAGAGGGCAGAGATCGCGATCTGGTGTTCGGTCATGGCCCGAGACTAGAGTCGCGCACGCGAACGCCAGACACGGCCGATTGCCGCCGCCGCTGCCGCAACTTGAACGACCCTCACTACTGCTAGCCTGGCGACGTCTTTGTCGAGGTCGATTAGCAGGGCGATGCATGCACGATTATCACGGGCGGACCAATAACGGCTACCCGCTTCGCGATCGCCCGTTAGATGCCGACGAGCTTGAAGCGCTGCGCTTAATGCTGAGCACCTTCCGTGACGGTTCCGGACAGATGATTTTGAAGGACGGCAGATCGATGCCGGGCTTCCGCGATTTCGAGCGCGCCGCTGCAGCGGTCACGTACGGATACGCCCGCGAGGACAAGGGAATCTTCGACGTGTGGGTGCCAACGCATGACGGTCTGCCCTACGGCATCTCGTGCAAGATGGCTGCGCTACAGCCTGCGAAGAACGAGAGCTCATTTATGGAGCTCTCCAACAGCGCGGCGAAGTTCCATGCGGCTCTTGCGGACCGCGGCATCGAGTGGCGTCTCGATCCGAAGGCGGCCGGCATCACGTTGGTCGACACGGTGATGTCATGGCACGAAGCGGTCGCAGGAGAAGTGGATCTTGCTGGAAGCCGCTATGCGATTCTCGACCACGATAAAGATTGGAGGGTGTTCTCCCTCAAGGTCTTCCCGCTTGATCTCAGGACTGCCGATCCCGCTCGGCACGTCCGCTGGGAAGCGGTCGGCAAGCGACTCGATGGCTACATCTACGAACGCGGCGGAGAGCACCGGCTGTGGCAGTGGTTCGCGGACAGCGGCGGACAGTTGAAGTACTACCCGCCTCTGTCTTGGGGCGAATGGTCGTCCCAGTCATTTACACTGGAAGAAGCACAACCTGTTTCCCTGCGCTCTCGTGCGATTGAATACTTCGGTCACCTTTGGCCGAGGAGCCTACCTGAGGCATCTAACCAGCCAGAGGTCGACTAGACCTACCGCTTGACGTAGAGCACTTCGGTGCGCGCAGCACCCTTCTCCACCTTTGGAGGCGTAAGCTCAACGACTCGCCAGCTGGCGAGCATCGATGAGTACAGTTCGTTGGCGTACCCCGAAAGAACCACCGGCCCGGTATGCGCAAGTAGCGCTTCAAGGAGCTCGATGTGCTCCTGCTCCGTCATCTCCTCGGCATACATCTTTTGCGTACGGGTGCTCGGAAGGTATGGCGGGTCGGCATAGATAAGCACGTCATGTGAGTTGAAGCGCCGGATCACTTCTAGCGCTGGCCGGTTCTCAATCTCCGCGTCTTGTAGGCGCATCGCGACGAACCGAAGTTGCTCAGGCACCTTCTGCCAGCGCACGCTCATGCCCCCGGCGCGCTGGCTTCGGCCGCGGTTCTTCCAGCCCGTCTTCTTGGCGAGGTCGCTCGCGTGTGCCTGCCAGCAACGGACCACGAAGCGCCGAGCGTCTTCTAGCTCATCACCGGTGACGAGGTGCGACTGGTCATACTCCTCCCGCGCCCAGGGCGTTGCCTCCAGTGCCCAACAGAGGTCGTCGGTCCGATCCCGCAGCACCCGGAACATATTGGTGGCGAGGCCGTTGAGGTCGTTGATTAGCTCGTGCCCGCTGGCCGTCTTCGAGAAGAACACCGCACCCGAACCAAAGAAGGGCTCCACATAGTGATAGTGGTCATCAAACTCTTGCACGATTCGCGGAGCAATAGACCATTTCGCACCCGGATACCGGAGTGCAGCAGCTCGCTGGGGAACCAGTTCGGAGCCGAATAGATCCACCAAGTTATCAACTGCCATAGAGACAGTCTACCGGACGCGAGGCGAAGCGCACGCGACTACTCGCCATTCAGTTCAAGCAGCGGACATGCGACCTTATGCCGCCAGTAAACCCGGCTATTGCAGCAGGTGTGTTGATTAGCCGTCCTATCCCAACTGGGATCAGTTCGGCTACCGCCGTGACCTTTCATCCGCTCGACGCGATAAGCGTTCCGGTGCCCGCTCGGGAGGTAGAGCCCGAATCTCTCGCGGTCTTCTTTGCTCAGTTCCGAGAGACTGGTGATGAACGGCAGATCAGAGACCGGCACGGGGTCGCTCATGATGGCTCCTTCATCGGATGCGACCCGCATGTTACCGCACTACGACCTGGGTCACGCGCCTTCACCCCTACTTATGTGAGCGGACCGAAGCTCGAGATCGTTCGATCGCGGCCCGGGCAGGAGTCGTTCTGGAAGGACATCACTACGCGCGTGGTGGCCGGCGCGGTCCTGCTGCTGTGCGGATACCTCACCACTCGCCTTGAGGACTGGGCATCTGGACATCCAGTAGCAACTTCATACTGGCGTGACTGTAACGAAGAGCACGAGCGCCGCCTCCCGAAGCGAGGGCACAGCACGCGGGAGGTCGATGAGATCGCTCCGCCGATTGATTGAGGCGCCTCCGGAAAGCGCCGGGACGCGGCCACTCGCTGCCGCAGCAAAACCGCCGCGGCCGTCAGGGCTCTGCGATTTGCCGCACAGAGTCGCCCTCGCCGTCGCGGGGAGGCGGCGACTCGGTGCCCCAGAGCCGGCGGCCCAACCCCCGTCCGCGCTGCTCGCGGTCGTCGCGCTTGGCGTGCTGCCGATCATCATGCCCATCCCGGCAACGCGCCGCGCTACGGTGCGTCGTCGGATGCCGTGTCCGGCGACGACGGCGCAGGCGAGGCGCCTGTCGCCGCGTCGCCCGCTGCCGCTCTACCCGCTGCCGCCTCCTGCGCCTCGCGCTCCGCCAGCTCGGCCTCGATCCGCTCCTTGATGTGCGCGCGGTCGTTGATGCGGCGCACCCGGCGGTTGAAGTCCCACATGAGCAGCATCACCGCGACCGCGACGAGCACCGTCGCGGCGAACCCGACGACGCCCGGCGTGACCTGGTTCGCGTCGAACGGCAGCGGCTGCGTGCGCAGGATGTCCATCAGTCCTCCTCGACGCCCGCGAACAGGTCGTCCTCCGGCACGGCGTGCGTCGCGCGCGACCGCGCCAGCTCGTAGTCGTCGGTCGGCCACGTGCCGAGCAGCAGCTCGTGCGGCCAGAAGAAGAAGCGCGAGTCCGGCTCGACCTGGCTCGCGTGCGCGCGGAGCGCGCTGTCGCGCGCGGCCAGGTGCGGTCCCACGTCGACGCGCGTCGTCATCGTCTCGCCGCGCTCGCCGAGCCGCTCGGCCCACTCGCGCATGAACGGGAGCCGGTCGTCGTCGGGCGTGACGGCCTCGACCGCCGAGAGCAGGGCGCGCAGCCGCGCGCCGCTCATGCTGCGGTCGAAGTACACCTTCTGCACCTCCCACGGCTCGCCCAGCTCCGGGAGCCCAGCCGCCGCGTGCTCAACGGCCCACATCGTCACCTCGTGGCAGCGGATGTGGTCCGGGTGCGGATAGCCGCCGGTCTCGTCGTAGGTGACGACCACCTGCGGCCGCAGCCGGCGGATGAGCCGCACGAGCGGGCGCCCGGTGATCTCGAGCGGCAGCGTCGCGAACGACAGCTCGCGCAGCGGCTCCCCCTCGTCCGGCAGGCCGGAGTCGACGTAGCCGAGCCACACGTGGTCGACGCCGAGCGCGGCGCGCGCCTGCTCCATCTCGACGCGACGGAGCCCGGTCATGTCGCGCTCGGCGCGGTGCTTCCGCTCGAAGCCCTCGTTGAGCACGCTGCCGCTCTCGCCGCCGGTGCAGGAGACGACGGTGACCTGGGCGCCCTCGGCGGCGTAGCGCGCGAGCGTCCCGGCGCCCTTGCTCGACTCGTCATCGGGGTGCGCATGCACGGCGAGCAGGCGTCGCACGGCCTCTCCTTCCCTGCCCGCACGAGCCGCGCCGGACGGCACGACGACTAGACTGGACAGGCCCCCATCCTCCCACGACAGGCCCTGATGACCGACCTCGACGCTCGCTACGGACGCACGCGCGCCCGCACGCAGCGAGAGCGGACGCTCGGCTGGATCGTCGGCGTCAGCATCATGCTCGTCGCGGTCGCGTGGGTCTGGTGGGTGGGCACCGATCCCGCGTCGACGCAGCTGCAGTCGCGCAACATCGGCTACGTCGTCGAGGACGACGCGACGGCCGTCGTGACCTTCGAGGTCTCGGTCGACGCCGGCACACCCGTGCGCTGCGCGGTCGAGGCGCTCAACAGCGCCTTCGGCATCGTCGGCTGGGTCGAGCTCGACCTGCCGCCGGCCGACACCCACACCACCAGCCACCGGGTCGAGGTGCGCACGAGCGAGCGCGCGAGCAACGGATTGGTCTCGGAGTGCTGGGTGACATACGATGCTGAGTGAGCCGGCCCACGCGGGGCCGGTTCTCTGCATATCGGGAGAGACATGAACGGCACCACGGAGACCTGGCTGACCCAGGAGGCGCACGACCGCCTGCAGGGCGAGCTGGAGCACCTGCAGGGGCCGGTGCGCGCCGAGATCGCGAAGCGCATCGAGGAGGCCCGCGACGAGGGTGATCTCAAGGAGAACGGCGGCTACCACGCCGCGAAGGACGATCAGGCCCAGATCGAGGCCCGGATCAGCCAGCTCGTGCAGCTGCTGCGCACCGCCAAGGTCGGCGACGCACCGCAGGCGTCCGGCGTGGTCGAGGCCGGCACCGTCGTCACGGCGACGATCGCCGGGGATGAGACGACCTTCCTGGTCGGCAACCGCGAGATCCAGGAGGCCGGCGACGACCTCGACGTCTACAGCGAGGCGAGCCCGCTCGGCGCGGCCATCATGGGCCTGAAGATCGGTGCGACCACCACGTACCAGACCCCCACGGGTGTGACGATCGACGTCGAGATCAAGGACGTCCAGACCTACCGCGGCTAGACCGCAGACGAAGGGCCCCGCGAGATCGCGGGGCCCTTCGTCGTCCGCGCGGGTCGCGCTAGAGCACCTGCGGCTCGTAGCCGGCACGGCGGAGCGCCTCGAGCACGCGCTGCGCGTGCTCCGGTCCGCGCGTGGTGACCGAGATGTCGATCGAGACGTCGGTGATCGACGTCCAGGCGTCGTGCTGCGTGTGCAGCACCTCGACGACGTTGGCCTGCTCGTCCGAGACGATCTGGGCGATGATGGCGAGCTGGCCCGGCCGGTCCGGCAGCGCCATCCGCACCTTCAGGTAGCGCTGCGAGGCCGCGAGGCCGCGGGCGATGACGCGCTCCATGAAGAGCGGGTCGATGTTGCCGCCCGAGAGCACCGCGACCGTCGGCCCGTCGGACGTGACGAGGCCGGTCATGATCGCGGCCGTCGTCACCGCGCCCGACGGCTCGACGACGAGCTTGGCGCGCTCGAGCAGCACGATCATCGCGCGGGCGATGTCGTCGTCGGAGACCGTGACGATCTCGTCGACCGCCTCGCGGACGATCTCGAACGGCAGCGTGCCCGGCCGCGCGACGGCGATGCCGTCGGCGATCGTCGGGCGCGTCACGATCGTGGTGGGCTCCCCCGCGGCGAGCGAGTCGACGAACGACGCGGCCCGCTCGGCCTGCACGCCCACGATCCGCACGCGGCGGCCGTCGAGCGCCGTGCGCTGGCGCACCGCCGACGCGACGCCGGCCGCGAGCCCGCCGCCGCCGAGCGGCACGACGATCGTGGCGACATCGGGCACCTGCTCGAGGATCTCGAGCCCGACCGTGCCCTGCCCGGCGATGATGTCGGCGTGGTCGTAGGGCGGCACGAACGTGGCGCCGGTGCGCTCGACGTGCTCGATCGCCGCGGCGAGGGCCGTCTGGAAGTCCGCGCCGCGCAGCTCGACCGCCGCGCCGTAGTCGCGCGTCGCCTGCAGCTTGGGCAGCGCGACGCCGACGGGCATGAAGATCGTCGACCGGATGCCGAGCTCGGTGGCCGAGAACGCCACGCCCTGCGCGTGGTTGCCGGCGGAGGCGGCGACCACGCCGCGAGCGCGCTGGTCGTCGTCGAGTAGGGAGAGCATGTTGTAGGCGCCGCGGATCTTGTACGCACCGGTGCGCTGCAGGTTCTCGCACTTGAGCAGCACCTCGGCGCCGAGCATGCCGCTCAGGTAGCGCGAGCGCTCCATCGGCGTCTCCTGCACGATGCCGTGCAGCCGCTCGCGCGCCGCCTCGAAGTCGGCGAGCGTCGGTCCCGGCAGGGGCTGCCCCGAGGCGGCGGACTCGGTCATGACGGCCGGCTCGGTCGGGCCGGTCGGCTCCGTCAGGCCGGTCGGCTCCGTCAGGCCGGTCGGCGCCGCCAGGCCGGTCGAATCGGGCACCACGGGCTCGGCGAGCACCGGGTCGGGCACGGCTCGGTCGATCATCGGACCACCTCCTGCACCGACGGGTCGGGGTTCGTGCGCCATGACCCCGACGCGATCGTCTTGACGAACACGTTGAGGAAGGCGACCGTCGGCACGGCGAAGAGGGCGCCCGCGATGCCGCCGATCGTCGATCCGGCGGCGACCGCCACGACGACCGCGAGGGGGTGCACCTTGACGGCCGTGCCCATGATGATCGGCTGCAGGATGTGGCTCTCGACCTGCTGCACGAGCAGCACGATGCCGACCATGATGACCGCCGGGATCGGCCCGAGCGCGATGAGGGCGACGAGCACCGCGATCGCGCCGGTGGCGACGGCACCGATGATCGGGATGAACGATCCGAGGAACACGAGGATCGCGATCGGGAGCACGAGCGGCATGCCGCCCTCGTGGAACAGCCCGAGGATGAACGCGCCGAGGCCGATGCCGATCGCGTCGATCGCCGCGACGACGACCTGCACGCGCACGAAGTTGCCGAGCGTCACCCAGCCGGCGCGACCGGCGCCATCCGTGGGGCGGCGCGCAGGGCGCGGCAGCAGGCCGACGACCCAGCGCCAGATGCCCCGGCCGTCGGCGAGGATGAAGATGAGCGCGAAGATCGCGAGCAGCATGCCCGCGAGGAAGTGGCCCACCGACGAGCCGACCGTGAGCGCACTCGACAGCACCGACGAGATGTCGTCGCGGAGCGTGCCGAGGATGTTCGTGCCGAACTCGTTCACATCCTCCTGGGTGATCCCGAACGGCAGCGAGAGCAGCCAGCCCTGCGCATCGCCCCAGAAGGCGACGGCGCGCGCCTGCAGCTCGGGGTACTCGCTGCGCATCTGCGAGACGACGAGCCAGCCGAGACCGGAGACCAGCACGATGAGGCCGACGATGGCCACCGCGACCGCGAGGCCGCGGGGCCAGCGGTGGCGCACGAGCACGTCGACGAGCGGCTGCAGCAGGGCGGTGAGCAGCGCTGCGACGAGCACGGGGATGACGATGAGCGAGAACTGCATGACGAGCCAGATGCCGATCGCCGCGGCCGCCGCGATGACCACGATGCGCCACGACCAGGCGCCGGCGATGCGCATGCCTCGCGGCAGCGCGTCGCCGAGCGGGGTCGCGTCGCCGCGAGGCGTCGCGACGCCGCGGGGCGTGGCGGGGTCGGGTCGGCCGGGGGGCCGGGCCTGATCCGGGGTTCGACCGAACAGCATCTGCCGATCGTACGGTGCGGCGCTGGGCCCCGTGCGCATGCGTCGGAGGCCGCGGCTAGGCTCCGGGCATGGCAGCACCAGCGAGGATGACCGCGGCGCAGGCGCGCAGGATCGCGATCGCGGCCAGCGGCCTCGACGGTGCCGTGCCCGGCGAGCGGGGGCGCACCGGGGTCCGCACGCTCGAGCGCACGATCGAGCGGCTCGGGCTGCTGCAGCTCGACTCCGTCAACGTCTTCGAGCGCAGCCACTACCTGCCGCTGCTGTCGCGCGTCGGGCCCTACGACCGCGCGACCCTGGACCGGCTGCTGCACCACGATCGCCCGAGGCAGCGCCTGGGCGGCTACACCGAGTACGTGGCGCACGAGGCCGCCGTCATCGCCGTCGACGACTGGCCGCTGTGGGGCTGGAAGCGTCGCCAGCCGATGCGCGGCGGCAGCGAGCAGTGGGCGGCGCAGCACGCGGCGATCGTCGACGGCGTGCTGGCCGAGTTCGCCGAGCGCGGCCCGATGCGCCCGAGCGACATGGAGCATCCCGCGCACGAGCGGCTGCCGGGCGGCTGGTGGAACAAGTCCGACGCCTACTGGGCCACGGCGGTGCTCTTCCAGCGGGGCGAGCTCGTGACGGTGGGCCGCTCAAGGTTCGAGCGCCAGTACGCGGTCGCCGATCAGGCGCTGCCCGACGCGGCCCGCGCGGAGGTCGACCGGGCCGACGCGCAGCGCGTGCTCGTCGCGCGCGCGGCGCAGGCATTCGGCGTCGCCGCGCTCGACGACCTCGCGGACTACCACCGGCTGCCGGTGAAGGATGCGCAGGCCGCGGTCGCCGACCTCGTCGACGAGGGCAGCCTCGAGCCGGTCGCCGTCGACGGCTGGGGCCGGCCCGCGTGGGTCTGGGCGGGCGCGCGGCGGCCGCGACGGGTGCGCGCGACGGCGCTGCTCTCGCCGTTCGATCCGCTCGTCTGGCACCGGCCGCGCGCGGAGCGCATGTTCGGCTTCTCCTACCGGATCAGCATCTACACGCCCGCGGCGCAGCGCGCGCACGGCTACTACGTGCTGCCGGTGCTCGTCGACGACGAGCTCGTCGGTCGCGTCGACCTCAAGAGCGACCGGAAAGCCCGCGTGCTGCGCGTGCAGCACGCGACGATCGAGCCGGGGCTCGAGCACAGGGCCGGCGAGCTCGCGGCGCGGCTCGAGCCGGTGCTGCGCGAGGCGGCGGCGTGGCAGGGGCTCGAGCGGGTCGAGGTCGCGGGGGCGGGGACGTGGGCGGCGGAGGTGGCGGGGGCGCTCGACGCAGGAACCGGCTGATCAGCGCTGCCGGTCGAGCCGCACGGCCGCCCCGGCGGCCGCGCGAATCGAGACCACCCCCGGTCCAGCGGGCGCGACCGTCGCGATGGTCTCGACTCGGTCAGCGCGCTGCGCGCGCGGACCGGCTCGACCCGCAGGAGGCGGGCGCTGCTGGTCGAGCCGCACGGCCGCCCCGGCGGCCGCGCGCGTCGAGACCACCCTCGGTCCAGCGGGCGCGACCGTCGCGATGGTCTCGACTCGGTCAGCGCGCTGCGCGCGCGGACCGGCTCGACCGGCAGGAGGCAGCCGTCAGAACTGGATGCGGGGCGGCTCGGCGACCGCGCCGGCCTGGTCGACCTCGAAGAACTCGCGAGGCACGCCGAAGGTGCTCGCCCACATCGAGCTCGGGTACCGGCGGCCCTTCGCATTGAGCTCGCGCGCACCGGTGTTGTAGTCGCGACGGCGCGCCTGCGCCTCGTCGTCGAGGGCGGCGAGCGCGGTGCGGGCCTCTGCGGCATCCGAGCCCAGCGGCTGCGACCCGGCGGCCTGCACGAGCGGGCGCAGCACCCGCTGCACCTCCGCCTCCGCCTCGGCCTTCGACTGCGGCTGGGAGGCGGCGTCGAGCGACGCGAAGGCCTGCGCCGCCTGCTGCTGCTGCGGTCCGGGCGCCGTCGCGAGCAGCGGGGCGGCGACGGTGCGACGCCGCTCGAGCGTCGCGGCGAGCGCGTCCCACCGCTCGTCGACCGTCGCGCTCAGCCGGCGCATCCCGGTCATCGCGGTGACGAACCAGATGCCTGCGGCGAGGCCCAGGACGACGAAGGCACCGGCGGCGATCAGGATGACGTCGAGCAGCTCCATGGCTCCCATCGTAGGCGAGCCTGCTCGGCGACCGGTCAGTCGCCCAGCACCCGCCGGGTCCAGCTGCTCGAGAAGGTGCGGTCCGGGTCGAGCTCGTCGCGCGCCGCGGCGAAGTCGGCGAAGCCGGGGAACCGCTCCGCCAGCTCGGCGGCGCGCAACGAGTGCAGCTTGCCCCAGTGCGGTCGGCCGTCGTGCGCGAGCAGGATCGGCTCGACGAGCGAGAAGAGCGGCCGGGGATCCTCCCGCCACCAGCGGTGCGCCGCGATGTAGCCGGTGTCCCGGCCGTGCGCGGTCGAGAGATGGGCGTCGTCCGGGGCGCTCGTGCGCGCCTCGAACGGGAACGTGAGCACGAGGTCGGCCCGCCGCAGCGCGCGGTCGATCTCGCCCAGCGCCTCCGGCACGGCCTCGACCGGCAGCCCGTACTCGAGCTCGCGGAAGCGCACGGCGCGCGGCGCCGTGAACACGTCGTGGCTGGGCTCGGTGAAGGTGCCGCGCGGCATCGCGCGCGCCGAGAGCTCGTTCACGGCCGGCGCGAGCGCCGGCACGAGCGCCGCGGCGCCGAGCAGCGCGCGATGACCGCCCACCGTGAGCACGCGCTCGTCGAGGAACCTGGCCACCGGCGACCGCGGCCGCAGCGGCCCGGTGACGCGCGTGTTCGACTTCGTCGCGGCCACGCGGGTCGCCGCGAACCAGTACAGCTCGAAGTGGTCGGTGCGCTCGTTGAGGCCCATCCAGTCGTCGAGCACCGCGTCGAGCGGCGCCGTGGTCTCGACCGCCTCGAGCGCGAAGGCCGGCACGCACTGCAGCGTGACGTCGACGAGCACCCCGAGCGCGCCGAGCCCGAGCCGCACGGCCGGCAGCAGCTCCGGCCGCTCGGTCTCGCTCACGCGCAGCAGCTCGCCGCGGCCCGTGACGAGCGTCGCGGCGACCACGGTCGCGCCGATCGACGCGTGCCGCAGCCCCGTGCCGTGCGTGCCGGTCGAGATCGCGCCCGCGAGCGTCTGGGTGTCGATGTCGCCGAGGCAGTCCATCGCGAGCCCGGTCGGCGCCAGCAGGGCGGGCACCTCGTGGATCCTCGTGCCGGCCAGGAACGTCGCGCGACCCCGCTCCTCGTCGACGCGCAGCAGCCCGGCGAGCCCGTCGGTCGTGAGCTGCGCGTCGTCAGGGCGCGCTGCGCCCGAGAAGGAGTGTCCGCTGCCGACGGGGCGGATCGTGCCGCCGCGGTCGCGCACGCGCTCCACGGCGCGACGGACATCCTCGACCGTGACGGGGGCGTGCACCTCGCGCGGCTCGGCCGACTGGGTGCGCGCCCAGTTCTTCCACGTCACGCATCGCTCCTTCAGGTCACAGCAGCTTCCTGCCCTCCCCACGATACGTGGGGATGCTGTCGACCACCCGATCACCGGACACGAGGTGCAGCGCCTCGGTGCGCTCGCACGGCTCCCCCGCCTTCGCGTGCCGCAGCCAGACGCGGTCGCCGAGCACGAGCCGGTCGGCGGCGGCGCCGAGCACGGGCGTCTGCACCTCGCCGGCGCCCTCCTGCGGGTCGATGCGCAGCCCCTCGGGCCAGGCGATCACCGGCTGGCGGTCGGGACCGTGCGGGCCGGACGCGATCCAGCCGCCGCCGAGCAGCGTCACGCAGCCGGCGCCGGGCCGTCGCACGACGGGCAGCGCGAAGGCGAGCGCCGGGGCGGGCGAGAACCGTCGGTAGCCGTCGAAGAGGTGGGGACCGAACAGGCCGCTGCCGGCGCCGATCTCGGTCACGGACGGGTCGGCGGCCGTCAGCTCGATCGAGCCGGTGCCACCGCCGTTCACGAACGCGAGCGGTGCGAGCGAGCGCACCGCGGCCACGGCGGCCGCCCGCCGCTCGCGCAGCTCGGCGACCGACCTCCGCTGCATCGAGCGGAGCAGCGCGGGCGGCGCGAGCCCTCGCCGCCGCGCGTCCTGCACGCCGGCGACCTGCGCCTCGTAGGCCATCAGCCCGACGAGCTCGAAGCCCGGTCGCTCGACGACCGCAGCGGCGAGCGCGGCGAGCCGCTCGGGGGTGCGCACGGGCGAGCGCCGTACGCCCGCCCGCATCGGGCCGAGCTCGAACGACACGTCGAGCTCGAGCGCGATGCGGATCGGCGGATGGCCGGGAGCCGCCGCGTCGATGCGGTCGAGGTGCTCGACGCTGTCGATCATGAGCGTCACGCTGGCGAGCGCGCGCTCGTCGGCGGCGAGGGCGCGCAGCGCCGCCCGGTCGACCGTCGGGTAGCCGACGAGGACGTCGTCGATCGTCGCCGAGAGCCACAGCCCCTCGGGCAGCGTCGCCGCGAGGACGCCGTGGAAGCCGGGCATGCGCAGCACGGCCTCGAGCACCGGGCGGCTCCGCACCGACTTCGTCGCCACCCGCAGCCGCGTCCCCGCCGCGCGTGTCAGCATCGATCGGGCGTTGTGCGCGAGAGCCTCGAGCGAGAGCGCGGCGAACGGTCCGTCGAGCTCCGCCGTGGCGGCATCCATGCGCTGCCAGTGCCCCGCGGGGCTCCACGGCGGCGCCTCGTCGAGGCGCACGTCAGGCCGTTCCGAGCGCGGTCACGAGCACCGGCACCGCGGCCTGGATGACGCGTCGGGATGCGTCGGTGTCGCGCGTGCGCAGCCAGGCGTAGGTGAGGCCATCGGTCATGTGGAGCACGAGCTCGGCGAGCTCGCGGGCGCCCATCCCGCCGGCGAGCCGGTAGCGGGACCGCAGCGTGTCGATCGCGGCGACGAGCACCTCGAGGTACCGCTCCTGCACCTCCCCGGGCAGGTGCGCGAGCGCCGGCGTGCGACTGCAGTACGCCATGATCTCCATGATCGCGAGCTCGTACTCGGGATGCTCGATGAAGCGGTCGAACCAGAGCGTCATCACCGCCTGGACGGCCTCGTCGAGCGGGGCGCCATCGGGCACGATCGCGGTCGGGTCCTCCCCCGGCCGCAGCGCGACGTAGGCGTACGCCTCGCCGATCATCTCGTCGCGCGACGAGAAGATGTAGTGGAAGGTCGCGAGCGGCACGCCGGCCTCCGCGACGACGGCGCGCACGGTCGCCCCGTGCATCCCCTCGCGCGCGATGACCTGCAGGCCCGCCTCGATGAGCTCCCCGCGGCGCTCGACCGCCGACTTCCGTGCCACATCGCCTCCGTCGCCCCGCTACTTGGACGATCGTCCGAGTACACAGTACGACAGCGCCGCGCCCCCGGGGGGACGCGGCGCTGTCGTGATGCGTCGGGGACGGGCTAGGCGTCGACCTTCGGCTTGGGACGCGAGGCGAACGTCTCGAACGCGACGCGCGGCTGCTCGCGCGCCGAGAGCTCGACGATGTCGCGGCCGAGCCAGAAGTTGTTCCACCAGCCGCCGAAGACGCGCAGCTTGCGCTCCCACATCGGCATCGCCATGACGTGGTAGCCGCGGTGCGCGAGCCAGGCGAGCGGGCCCTTGATCGCGATCTTGCCGCTCTGGAAGACGCCGTTGCCGATGCCGAGGCCCGCGACGGCGCCGAGGTTGTCGTGGATGTACTCGCGAGGCGCCTCGTCGCGGAGCACCGCGACGATGTTCTTCGAGAGCAGCTTCGCCTGGCGGACGGCGTGCTGCGCGTTCGGCACGCAGAAGCCGCCGGGGCCAGGGGTCTTCGACTTGTCGGGCACGGCCGAGACGTCGCCGGCGGTCCACGCGCCGGGCACGACCACGCCATCCTTCGCGACCTGCAGGGTCGCGAGGGCCGTGATGCGACCGCGGTCGTCGAGCGGCAGGTCGGTCTTGCGCACGACCGGGTTCGCCATGACGCCGGCGGTCCAGATGATGAGGTCGGAGCCGAAGCGGTCGCCGGTCGAGAGCTCGCAGACGCCGTCCTGGGCGCTCTGCAACTGCGTCTCGAGGTGCACGTCGACGCCGCGCTTGCGCAGGTCCTCGACCACCCAGTCGGCCGTCGTCGCGCTGACCTCGGGCATGATCCGGCCCATCGCCTCGACCAGGTGGAAGCGCACCTCGTCGAACGTGATCTCGGGGAAGCGCGACAGCAGGTGCGTCGCGAAGTCGCGGAGCTCGGCGATCGTCTCGATGCCGGCGAAGCCGCCGCCCACGACGACGGTCGTCAGCAGGCGGTCGCGCTCGGGGCCGAGCGGCAGCGCGGCGGCGCGCGCGAAGTTGCCGATCAGGCGGTCGCGCACGGCGGCGGCCTCCTCGATCGTCTTCATGCCGATCGCCTCGTCGGCGACGCCCGCGATCGGGAAGGTGCGCGAGACGGAGCCGGCGGTCATGACGATCACGTCGTACTCGAGCGTCGAGGCCTCGCCGAGCTCGGGCTGGATCGTGGCGACCTTGGCGGCGTGGTCGACGAAGGTGACGCTCGCCTGGATGACGCGCG
This sequence comes from Agrococcus jenensis, assembly GCF_003752465.1. Taxonomy (NCBI): domain Bacteria; kingdom Bacillati; phylum Actinomycetota; class Actinomycetes; order Micrococcales; family Microbacteriaceae; genus Agrococcus; species Agrococcus jenensis. The sequence continues at coordinate 187,268 of NZ_RKHJ01000001.1, forward strand.
TGCGCGACAGGTGGCGGCGCAGCGAGACGACGGCGTGGCGGGGCTCGATCGAGCCGGCGGCCACCTCCGGCAGGAACGGGAGGTACGTCATGTAGGGCAGCGGATCGACGATGGTGATCTCTGCCTCCGCGGCGCCGAGCTGTCGCTCGAGACCGCGAGCGGTGTACAGGCCGGCGTAGCCGCCGCCGACGATGAGGATCTTGGTCAAAGCGCGCTTCTTCCCCGATATCAGATGTGGATGTGCGTCGAGTCTATCGCGGCTCGGCGTGCGCTTCGCGGTCGGCCGATCCGCGGGCGTCCGGCTGGCACGCGCAGACCTCGGGCGACCAGTCGGCGAGCGCGAGCGCCTCGTCGCCGATCAGGTTGACGCCCGGTCCCGCGGCGAGCGCGTGCGCGATGACGGCGTGCAGGCACTTCACGCGCGTCGGCATGCCGCCGGCGCTGATGCCGGCGATCTCCTCGACGTGGCCATGCGGCTCGCGGTCGGCGAGGTAGGCGGCGTGGGCCGCGGCGTACGCATCCGCCACCGCCGGGTCGTCGAGCCGCTCCTGCAGGGCCGCCATCGTGCCGTCCGCCTCGAGCCTGGATGCGGCGGCCGCGGCGGCGGGATGCGTGAGGTAGTAGAAGGTCGGGAAGGGCGTGCCGTCGGGCAGCCGCGGGCTCGTCACGACGACCGTGGGCGCGCCGCACGCGCAGCGCGCGCCGATGCCGAGCACACCGCGCATCGTCCTGCCGAGCTGGGCCGCCATGATCTCGAGGTCGCGGTCGGTCGCGGGGTCGAGCATGGGGATCTCCAGAGCGGTCGGATCGGTCTGCGGCGCGGTCACTGGGGATCGGGCGCGACGCCGACGAACGACGACGGCCCCTCGTCCGTCAGGCCAGCGATGAGGAACGAGCTCGCCGCCGCCGACGCCCAGTCGCCCGCAGGCTCCTCGAGCGTCGCGGAGGGCACCTCGACGGATGCGGCGTCGAGCGCCGCGCGGTCGTCGAGCACCACGAAGCTCGTCTCGCCGGGGTAGACGAAGAAGAGCCGGTCGCGCGCCTGCGCCTCGATGTAGGCGGGGTCGTCCCAGCGCGCCTGGTCGCTCTGCAGCGCCTCGACGTTGGCCTGCTGCGCGGCGACCTGCGCCTCGAGGGCCGCGATGTCGCGGCGCTGCTCGAGCAGCAGGCCGATCGTCGGCGCGAGCACGACGAAGCCCGCCACCACGAGGCCGACGACCACGAGCAGCAGCCACGACACGCGCAGCTGGCCGGAGGCATCACGGGAGGAGGGCACCCACCGAGGATATCGGCGAGTGCCCTCCTGCAGCGCCCGAACCGCCTGGGGCGGCGAGGCTGCGCTGATCCTGTGCGGCGGCGTCAGCCCTCGAAGCGCGGGAACGCGGCGGCGCCGGCGTACTCGGCGGCCTCGCCCAGGTCCTCCTCGATGCGGAGCAGCTGGTTGTACTTCGCGACGCGCTCGCTGCGGGCCGGCGCACCGGTCTTGATCTGGCCGGCGTTCACGGCGACCGCGATGTCGGCGATCGTGGTGTCCTCGGTCTCGCCAGAGCGGTGCGAGAGCACCGACGAGTAGCCCGCCTGCGTCGCGATGCGGATCGCGTCGAAGGTCTCGGAGAGCGTGCCGATCTGGTTGACCTTCACGAGCAGCGCGTTCGCCGCGCCGCGCTCGATGCCCTCGATGAGGCGCTCGGGGTTGGTCACGAACAGGTCGTCGCCGACGATCTGCACGCGCTCGTCGAGGCGCTCCGTGAGGGCGGCCCAGCCCTCCCAGTCCTCCTCGTTCATCGGGTCCTCGATCGACACGAGCGGGTACGAGTCGACGAGGTCGGTGAAGTAGTCGGTCATGTCGGCGCTCGAGCGGTCCTGGCCCTCGAAGCGGTACACGCCGTTCTCGAAGAACTCGGATGCCGCGACGTCGAGGCCGAGCGCGATGTCGCTGCCGGGCGTGAAGCCCGCCTTCTCGATCGCCTGCACGAGCAGGTCGAGCGCGAGGCGGTTGCTCGCCAGGTCGGGCGCGAAGCCGCCCTCGTCGCCGAGGCCGGTCGAGAGGCCCTGCTCCTTGAGGATGCTCTTGAGCGCGTGGTAGGTCTCGGCGCCCCAGCGCAGGCCCTCGCGGAAGGTCTCGGCGCCGATCGGCAGCACCATGAACTCCTGGATGTCGACGCCGGTGTCGGCGTGCGCGCCGCCGTTGATGACGTTCATCATCGGCACGGGCAGCAGGAAGGCGTTCGGGCCGCCCAGGTACCGGAAGAGCGGCAGCTTGGCCGAGTCGGCGGCCGCCTTCGCGACGGCGAGCGAGACGCCGAGGATGGCGTTCGCGCCGAGGTTCTTCTTGTTGTCGCTGCCGTCGAGCTCGACGAGCGTGGAGTCGACGATGCGCTGGTCGTCGGCGGAGAGACCCTCGATGGCCTCCGCGATCTCCTCGTTGACGGCGTCGACGGCCTGCTCGACGCCCTTGCCGAGGTAGCGGGCGCTGTCGCCGTCGCGCAGCTCGAAGGCCTCGAAGGCGCCGGTCGAGGCGCCGCTGGGCACGGCGGCCCGGCCGACCGAGCCGTCGGAGAGCAGGACCTCGACCTCGACGGTCGGGTTGCCGCGCGAGTCGAGGATCTCGCGAGCCTGCAGGGTGTCGATGAGTGCCACAAGTGCTCCTTGTTTCGCAGTGGACGGCGGTCGCAGTGGATGGCCGCTGTCGAGCCTAGTCGGCACCGTGGAGCCGAGGGCTCAGGAGATGGGCTTGACCTCGATGGTCGCCGCGGCGTCGCCGGGTCGCACGAACGCGAAGTGGGTGGCGCCGGATGCGGCGAGCTGCTCGAGCAGGCCCGTCACGTTCTTCGTGCGCCGCTGCATCCGCACGGTCTGGCCCGCCGCGACCAGGTCGCGCTTGATCGCGAGCGCCGCGGCCGGCTCCACCGCCTTGTCGACGAGCAGCGCGACCGCCTCGCGGACGCCGTCGTCGGGCAGCGCGACGAGCTCGACGAGCCGCTCGAAGCCGAGCGAGATGCCGACGGCCGGCAGCTCCTGGCCGAGGAAGCGGCCCACCATGCCGTCGTAGCGTCCGCCGCCGCCGATCGAGTAGGGCAGGTCGGGGTGCGCGATCTCGAAGATCGGGCCGGTGTAGTAGCCCATGCCGCGCACGAGCGTCGGGTCGAAGTCGAGCCGGATGCCGACGTTCGCGTCGAGCAGCTCGCGCACGCCGTCGAGCACGCTGACGTCGAAGCCGTCGAGCGGCTGGCCATCTCGGATCGCGTCGAGCGTGGCGAGCAGCCGCGCGCCGTCGATGCCGCGGCCGCCCAGCTCCTCCGCGACGCCCTCGCGGCCGATCTTGTCGAGCTTGTCGACCGTGATGAGCGCGCCCTCGCGCTGCTCCTCGGCGATGCCCGCGTGCTCGAGCGCCGCCGCGAGGATGCGGCGGTCGTTGATGCGGATGAACGCGTCGGGGATCCCGAGGCGCGTGAGCGCATCCCCCGTCGCCGCGAGCAGCTCGAGCTCCGCGGCGATGCCCGGCTCCCCCGCGATGTCGATGTCGCACTGCACGAACTGGCGGAAGCGGCCTCGCTGCGGGCGCTCGGCGCGCCACACGGGCGCGATCTGGATCGCGCGGAAGACGGGCGGGAGGGCCGCGCGGTTCGTCGCGATGAAGCGGGCGAGCGGCACGGTGAGGTCGAACCGCAGCCCGAGGTCGGCGAGCTCGAGCGGCGCCTCGGCGGCGCGCAGGTCGTCGACGGAGAGGCCGCGGCGCATGACGGCGAAGGCGAGCTTCTCGTTGTCGCCGCCGAGCCCGGCGTGCAGCCGGGCGGCGTCCTCGACCACCGGCGTCTCGATCTCCTCGAAGCCGTGGTCCTCGTAGGCGTCCCGGATGACGCGGAGCACGCGCTCGCGGCGCCGCTTCTCGACGGGCAGGAAGTCGCGCATGCCGCGCGCCGGGTGCACCTGGGTTGCCATGCCGACCATTCTCCCGCACGCGCTGCACGGCTGCCGCCGCACGGCATCCGCCTGCCGCCCGGTGCGTGCCATCATGGCGGCATGCGACCCCGTTGGCCCCTGCACGACCGCGCGGTCCCGGTGGTCGCCTGGCGGGTGGTGATCCTGCTCGGCGCGCTGCTCGCCGAGGGCTGGAACATCGTCAACATGGTGCGGTCGGGCGAGCCGCCGACCGAGCACTTCGCCTACTTCACGGTGCAGGCCAACATCCTCGTGATCGTGCTGATGCTGTGGATGCTCGGCACCCGCGAGGAGCACCGGCCTCGCTGGTTCGACCACGTGCGCGGCGCGATCACGGCCTACATCGTGCTCGCGGGCATCGTCTACGCCGTGCTGCTCGCAAAGCCCGACGAGGTGTGGTCGTGGACGGTCGACTTCACGAACGCCGCCCAGCACCGCTTCGTGCCGTGGATGGTGGGGCTCGACTGGCTGCTCGTGCCCACCGCCCGCCGCATCCGCGTCTCGCGCGCGGCATGGTGGATGGCCTACCCGGTCGCCTACCTCGTGGCGGCGTGGCTGCGCGGCGGCCTCGTGGACGGCTGGTTCCCGTACCCGTTCCTCGACCCGGGCGAGCACGGCGGCTGGGCGGGGCTCGTCGGCCCGACCGGCCAGGTGCTGCTCGCCTTCCTGATCGGCATCATGCTCGTGGCCGTCATCGGCCGGCTGCGCTACCGGGCGACGGACTCGGCCGGTCCCTCGCCGAGCCTCGCCTCGAGCCCGTCGAGCACGAGCTCGAGGCCGTACTCGAACTCGTCCGCGTAGTCGTACGAGCGCCCGACGATCGCCTGCTCGATGAGCTCGACCATCCGGGGGAACACGTCGGCGGGCAGCGCCAGCTCGGCCGCGAGGTCGTCGACGCCGCCGCCCGGCTCGAACGGCAGGCTCCGCTCGGTCGAGACGAACCCGTAGACGTAGGCATCGAGCACCGAGAACGCGTGCGCCGCGAGCTGCACGGGGAAGCCGCCGCGGTGCAGGCACTCGAGCACCGCCTCGAGGTGCCCGAGGAGCGTCATCCCGGGCGCGCGGCGCGACTCGACGAGCGCCGGCCCCCACGGGTGGTCGCGCATCACGGCGCGGAGCGAGCGGCACCGCGCGGCGATGGCCTCGCGCCACGGCCCGTCGGGCGACGGCCGCTCCACCCGGACCATGAGCCAGTCCGCGAGCGCGTCGAGCAGCGCGTCCTTGCCCGCGACGTGGTGGTACAGCGACATCGCTTCCACCCCCAGCTCTCCGCCCACGCGGCGCATGCTCACGCCGTGCAGCCCCTCGCGGTCGGCGACCGCCGCAGCCGCCTCCACGACCCGGTCGGCGGTGAGTTGAGGCCGCGACGCCGCGGCCCGCGAATCCGTCGAGCTCGGCACGGTGCCTCCCATCCCTTGCGCACTTACGACTGTAAGGATACGCTCCGCAACACAAGGCTTACATCTGTAAGGAGCACAGCATGCGCGCAGTCGTCGTCGAGCGATACGGTCCGCCGACCGTCGCTCGGGTGGCAGAGGTCGCCGATCCGGTGGCGCGTCCCGGTGAGGTGGTCGTGCGCGTCGCGTCGGCCGCCGTCACGTCGGGCGACGCGCGGATGCGCTCCGGGCGCTTCCCGCGCGGCTTCGCCCTGCCCGCGCGGCTCGCCATCGGGCTGCGCGGACCGCGGCGGCGCGTGCTCGGCATGGCGTTGTCCGGGACAGTGGCATCGGTGGGCGAGGGCGTCCCGGCGCTCGCGGTCGGCGACGAGGTCGCGGGCATGGCCTCTGGCCGGCCCGGCGCGCACGGCGAGCTCGTCGCGGTGCGCGCCGACCGGCTGGTGCCGAAGCCCGCAGGCGTCTCGCACGACGCGGCCGCGGCCGTGCTCTTCGGAGGCTGCACGGCCATGCACTTCCTGCTCGACGTCGCCCACCTGCGCGCCGGCCAGTCGGTGCTCCTCGTCGGCGGGTCCGGCGCGGTCGGCTCGAGCGCGGTGCAGGTCGCGCGGCTCGCCGGCGCACGCGTGACGGGCGTCACGAGCGGGCGCAACGCCGAGCTCGTGCGGCGCCTCGGCGCGGAGGTCGTCATCGACTACACGACGACCCCCGTCGACCGGATCGCTGAGCGCTTCGACGTCGTGGTCGACACCGTCGGTGCGCTCTCCACCCCGGCGGGCCGCGGGCTGCTCGCCGACGGCGGCTCCCTCCTGCTCGTGCTCGCCACGCTCGGGCAGACGATCACCGCCCGCGGGCAGGTCACGGCAGGGGTCGCCACCGCCAAGCCCGAGCACGCGTCGCGCCTGCTCGGGCTCGTCGCGAGCGGCGAGCTCGACCCGGTCGTCCAGGAGTCGCTGCCGATGGCCGAGATCGCCCGCGCCTACGAGATCGCCGACTCGGGCCGCAAGGTCGGCAACGTGGTCATCCGCCCGTAGCCGCGATCCCGCTCGACCCCGGCCGCGGCATCACGCGCGCGAGCGCACCGCCACGAGCACCGCGTCGACGACGACGAACGCGACGAGCGTCCAGCCGACGAGCGGCAGCAGCAGGCCGATCGCAGAGCCGACGACGATCACCGCGGCCACGCCCCACCACGGCGCCCGGGCGAGCGCACCGGCCTCCGGCGCCGCCCCCGGCCGGCTGTACGGCCCGCGCCGCCACCACATCCGCATGCCGAGCGCGACGATCGCCGCGATCCCGAGCGCGAGCGCTGCCAGCACGAGCTGGTTCGCCAGCCCGAACATCGACCCCATGTGGAGGTCGATGCCCCATCGCGCAAGCTTGGGGATGAGCCCGAAGTCCGCGAAGTCGACGCGGTCGACGACCTCGAGCGTCGCGCCGTCGACGGCGACCGCGTCGACCTGCGTCGGGAAGGAGCGCTGGATCTCCTGCACGACCCAGGCGCTCCGGTCGTCGACCGGCGGCCGCAGCTCGATGAGCCCGACGTCGACGTTCTCGGTGCGGGCGACGGCGAGCACGTCGTCGAACAGGGCGGGGTCGACCTCGGCGGCAGCGGCCGCCGCGCCGTGGTCGCCGTGCGCGGCGGCGCCGGACGCCTCGTCGCCGAGGGCGGTCGAGACCGACGGCGTCGACCAGCCGAGCGCGGCGCGCAGCCCGGTCACGTTCGCCCCGGCGAGCTGCGACCAGGTGATTCCGGTGGCAGAGAGGAAGAGCGCGCCGAGCGCGAGCCAGATGCCGAGCGACGCGTGCCAGGAGCGCAGGCGCCGGGCGCCGGTCGCGCCGCGCTCCGGGCGCACGAGCTCGCGCGCGGAGCGCCCGCGGCGGCGCAGCGCGACCCACTGCCCGATCCACAGCCCCACACCCGCGAGCACGACGATGCCGAGCCAGCTCGCGGCGAGCTCCGAGTAGAGCCTGCCGACATCGCCGAGGCCGAGGCCGCGGTGGAAGTGGTCGATCGCGGTGCGCAGCGGCAGCGACCCGCTCGTGCCGTAGACCGTCAGGTCGCCGCGCACCTCGCCGCTCACCGGGTCGACGAAGATCGCGCGGCTCTCGCTCTCGACGAGCGACGGGTCGGCGAAGAGCACGCGGGTCGTCGCGCCCGGCTCGGGCGCCGGCCGGAGCGCCGACAGCGATGCGCCGTCGCCGGCCGCGGCCTGCGCCACGCGCACCTGCTCGGCGAGCGGCAGCTGGTCGCCCTCGGCCGGTGCCGTGAGCGCGTCGCGGTAGAGCACCTGCTCGACCGAGGGCGCGAGCGCGTACGCCGCGCCCGAGAGCGCCGCCACCAGGATGAAGGGGCCGACGAGCACGCCGGCCAGCCAGTGCAGGCGGCGCAGCAGCGGCGAGAGCCACGGCTGCCGTCCCGCGGGGGCCTCCGCCGCCCGCTCGAGCGTCGCGGTCATCGGGTCGCTCGCTGGCGCCGCAGCGCGATCGCGCTGAGCACGGCCGCGACGGCAGCGGCGACGAGGGCCGCGATCGCGACGGGCAGCGTCGCGCCGGAGCCACCATCCGCCGCGGGTGCCGCGGCGGCCTCGGCCTCGTGCTCGGCGTGCTCGGCACCGGCCGCTTCGGTGCCGCCAGCTGCCGCGCCGTGGCCGTGCGCCTCGGCGGCCTCGCCGATGGTGAGGATCGGCGCCGGCGTCTCCGACGCCTGGTCGTCGCTGCTCCAGTCGCTCTCGCCGACCTCGCACGACTGCAGCGCCGGGAAGGCGAGCACCGTGCCGTCGGCGGCATCCTCGGGGAGCGTCACCTCGAGCTCGAGGGTCTCGCGGACGCCGTCGGGCATCGGCTCGTCAGCGGTGAACCGCACGACGCGGCCGTCCGCGACGTCGAGGGCGACATCCCACCCGGGGTTGGCGATCAGGGTCACCGCCGAGACCCCGTCGGGGATCGTGACGACGACGCCCGTGGTGGGCGAGCCGTCACAGCCGTGGCTGAAGGTGAAGGCGAGCTCGCTCGTGGCGCCGGCCTCGGTGCTCGAGGGCGTGACGTGCACGTGGGCGCTCGCGGCCGCGGCGGGGCCGAGCACGACGAGCGCGGTGGCGGCGATGCCGGCGCCGAGGCCTGCGACGGCGCGCGAGCGGCGGGTGCGGGGACGGGTGGTGGTCATGGGTGCTCCTGGTGCTGAAGGGCGCTGGCGCGCGGTCGTCTGAGCGGCGCCGCACGCGCGGTCGCCGAAGGGGTTCGCGGCCCGTGGGCGCGCGGATGGGTTCAGACGGCGAGCGCCGGCGGTCCGCGCCGGACGAGGGCGCTGCGGAGCACGTCGAGGGCCGCGCGGTGCGCGGGGCTGACGGCGGAGACGGATGCGGCGCGCCGCACGCGCGGCGGCGTCCAGGCGAGCGCGGCCGCGGCGAGCCGCAGCGACATCGCCTCGAGCACGGCGGCGACGGCGCGCGGCACCGCGCGCAGCAGCCAGAGGGTGATGACGCCTGCTGCCACGTGCGCGAGCGGCATCGCGGCGTGCGCGTGCTCGACGAGGATCGGGCCGAGCGCTGCGTCGTGAAGCCCGGTGTCGTGGTGTCCTGCGGCGGGGCCGGCATGCGCGGACGCCGACGGCCGCGGCAGCGAGTAGACGCCGTGCTGCAGCAGCTGGGCGATCGTGACGGCGACGACGCGACGGGGCGCCGAGCCCCGTGCGCCGAGCACCGGCGCGAGCACGAGCAGGGTCGTCACGAAGGCCGCGAGCAGCAGCAGCGCGTCGGGCGCGACGCCGCCGCCGACGGCGTGGGCGCAGCCGGTGATGACCGTGGTCGCGGCCGCGACGACGAGCGACGACGCGAACGCGCGGCGACGCAGGGCGAGTCGACGCAGGGAGAGGCGGTCCTCCGGCGCGGTCGTCTCCCCCTCGGCCGTCACGTCGCGTCGGCCTCCTCGGCGCGCAGCCGCTGCTCGAGCGCCCGCGTCGCGGTGCGCAGGGCGCGCTCGGCGTCGAGCCCGCGATCGCTCGCCGAGCGGACGAGCGCGAGCAGGGCCTCGCCGAGCGCCGCCTCGTCGTCGCCGACGTCGACGGCCGCCGCCTCGGGCAGCGGCAGGCCCGCGCGCTTCGCCCGGCTCATCGTCTTCTCAGCACGGGCGAGCGCCGGCAGGCTCACGGGGATGCCGTCGAGCGCGCTCCCCCGCTCCGGCTTCTCCTCGCGCTTGATCGCGTCCCAGTTCGCCACCACGTCGGCGACGCCGTCGACCGCGAGGTCGGCGAACACGTGCGGGTGCCGGCGGCGCAGCTTCTCGATGAGCGTCCGCGCGACGTCGTCCACGTCGAAGCGGCCCTCAGCGCGCGCGATGTCGGCGTGGAAGACCACCTGCAGCAGCACGTCACCGAGCTCCTCCTGGAGGTGCGCGTCGTCGCCGTCGCCCGCCTCCCTGGCCTCCACCGCCTCGGCGAGCTCGTGCGCCTCCTCGATCGCGTACGGCACGAGCGACGCGTGCGTCTGCTCCGCGTCCCACGGGCAGCCGCCCGGACCGCGCAGCCGCGCCATCACCTCGACGAGCTCGTCGAGGGCGCTCACGCCGCCCCCTCGGCGGATGCGTCGACGGCCGGCTCCTTGGGCGGCGGGAAGATGGCCGTCAGCAGGGCATCGACCCAGGCGATGAGCTCGGCGTCGGGCAGCGGCTGCGCCTGCGTGCCCGCGAGCCGCCCGCCGCCCGCGGTGGGGATCGGCACGACGATCGTCTTCGCCTGGGCGTTGAGCTTCGCGTCCGGGTACATGCGGCGGAGGCGCAGCTGCACCGACTCGGCGAGGTCGGCGGGACCGATCCGCAGGTTCGGCCCGACGGTGATGACCTCGGAGAGCTGCGCGCGCTGCGCCTTGCGCCGCAGCCGCGCCATGGCGATGAGCGCGCTCACCTGCGCGGGCGGCTCGCCGTAGCGGTCCCGCAGCTCGTCGAGCACGTGGTCGATGGCCTCGTCGTCGCGCGACGACGCAGCCGCCGAGAGCTTCTGGTACGCCTCGAGGCGCAGCCGCTCGGCGTCGACGTACTCCTCGGGGATCACCGCGTCGACGGGCAGCTCGAGCCGCAGCTCGCGCGGCCCCTCGTCCTCCTCGCCGCGGAACAGCGCCACGGCCTCCCCCACCATCCGCAGGTAGAGGTCGAAGCCGACGCCCGCGATGTGCCCGGACTGCTCGCCGCCGAGCAGGTTGCCAGCGCCGCGGATCTCGAGGTCCTTGAGCGCCACCTGCATGCCGGCGCCGAGCTCGTTGTGCACCGCGATCGTCTCGAGCCGGTCGTGCGCGAGCTCGGAGAGCGGCGCATCCGGGTCGTAGAGGAAGTACGCGTACGCGCGCTCGCGGCCGCGGCCGACGCGGCCGCGCAGCTGGTGCAGCTGGCTGAGCCCGTAGCGCTCGGCGTGGTCGAGGATGAGCGTGTTCGCGTTGGGGATGTCGAGGCCGGTCTCGACGATCGTCGTCGAGACGAGCACGTCGTACTGCTTCTCCCAGAAGTCGACGATCACGCGCTCGAGGGCGGTCTCGGGCATCTTGCCGTGCGCGACGCCGATGCGCGCCTCCGGCACGAGCTCCGCGAGGTGCGCCGCGACGCGGTTGATCGACGAGACGCGGTTGTGCACGAAGAACACCTGCCCCTCGCGCAGCAGCTCGCGCCGGATGGCGGCGGCCACCTGCTGGTCGTTGTACGCGCCGACGAAGGTGAGGACCGGGTGGCGGGCCTCGGGCGGCGTCGCGAGCGTCGACATCTCGCGGATGCCGGTGACCGCCATCTCGAGCGTGCGCGGGATGGGCGTCGCCGACATCGCCAGCACGTCGACGTTCGTCTTCAGCGCCTTGAGCTTCTCCTTGTGCTCGACGCCGAAGCGCTGCTCCTCGTCGATGATGACGAGGCCGAGCTCCTTGAAGCGGACGGACTCGGAGAGCAGCCGGTGGGTGCCGATCACGACGTCGACCGTGCCGTCGGCGAGCCCCGCCATGGTCTCGCGGTGCTCCTTGTCGGTCTGGAACCGGCTGAGCGCGCGCACGTGCACGGGGAAGCCCGCGAAGCGGGCCGCGAAGGTCTCGAAGTGCTGCCGCACGAGCAGCGTGGTCGGCACGAGCACCGCGACCTGCGCGCCGTCCTGCACGGCCTTGAACGCCGCGCGCACGGCGACCTCGGTCTTGCCGTAGCCGACGTCGCCCGAGAGCAGCCGGTCCATCGGCACCTCGCGCTCCATGTCGCGCTTGACCTCATCGATCGTGGTGAGCTGGTCGGGGGTCTCGGCGTAGGGGAACGCATCCTCGAGCTCGCGCTGCCAGGGCGTGTCGGGGCCGAACGCGCGGCCCTTCGACGCCATCCGCGCCGAGTAGAGCTGCACGAGCTCGACCGCGATCTCGCGCACGGCCTTGCGCGCCTTCGCCTTCGACTGCTGCCAGTCGCTGCCGCCCATCTTCGACAGCTGCGGCGCCTCGCCGCCCACGTAGCGGTTGAGCTGGTCGAGCTGGTCGGTCGGCACCGACAGCCGATCGCCGGGGTGCCCGCGCTTCGACGGCGCGTACTCGATCACGAGGTACTCGCGGGTGGTCTTCACCGGGTTCCGCCCGCCGGTCGACACGGTGCGCTGGGTGAGCTCGACGAAGCGGCCGACGCCGTGCGTCTCGTGCACGACGTGGTCGCCGGGCTTGAGCTGCAGCGGGTCGACGACGCTCCGGCGCCGGGTCGCGAGCCGGCGCGACTGGCGCGAGTCGACGCCCACGGCGCGGCCGAAGAACTCGGCCTCGCTCACGAGCTCGATGCGCTCGTCCGGCAGCGAGAAGCCGTGCTCGATCGACGCCTGCGTCACGTGCACGATGCCCGGCTCGAGCTGCGGCGGCAGCGCCTCGACCTCGCGCGCCGCCACCTCGTGCTCGCCGAGCACCTGCGCCGCGCGCGTGACGAGGCCGTGCCCGGCGGCGGTGACGACGACGCGCCAGCCCGCCTGGGCGCGCTCGCGGAGGTGGTCGACCGCGCCGTCGGCGCGGCCGGCGAAGCTCGGCACCGGCTGCCCCTCGACCGCGGTCACCGAGTCGTCGGCCTGCAGGGTCGAGAACGTCCACCAGGGCGCGCGCACCGCGTCGCGCAGCTCGTCGAGGCTGAGGAAGCCGCCCGCGAGGTCGACCGGGGCCTCGCCGCCAGCGGTCGCCGCGCTCCACGCCGCCTCGAGGAACTCGTGGTTCGTCTCGTTGAGGCTTGCGACGCGGTCGCGGATGCGCTCGGGGCCGAGCACGACGACGCCCGCGTCGGGCAGGTAGTGCGTGATGGGCACGAGCCGCGGCAGCAGCGCGGGCGCGAGCGACTCCATGCCCTCGACCGGGATGCCCTCGCCGATGCGCTCGAGCATCTGCTGGATGCCGGGGAACTCGGGGGCGAGCTGGCGCGCCCGGCTGCGCACCGCCTCCGTCAGCAGCATCTCGCGGCTCGGCGGCAGCACGACGCGGTCGATCGGCTCGGCGTCCGAGCGCTGGTCGGCCACGTGGAACCAGCGCATCTGGTCGACCTCGTCGCCGAACAGCTCGATGCGCACGGGGTAGTCCTCGGCGGGCGCGAACACGTCGACGATGCCGCCGCGCACGGCGAACTCGCCGCGCCGCGTCACCATGTCGACCCGCGCGTAGGCGAGGTCGACGAGCCGGCGCGACAGGGCGGCGAGGTCGATGCCGCGCGCCCCGGCGACGAGCTCGACCGGGTCGACGGAGAGCAGGTTGTCGGCGACCGGCTGCAGGGCCGCGCGCACGGAGGCGACGATGACCATCGGCGTGCCCGGCTGCCGCTCGGCGACGGCGCGGAGCGTCGCGCCGCGGCGGCCGACCGTCTCGGCGGAGGGGCTGAGCCGCTCGTGCGGGAGCGTCTCCCATGCGGGCAGGTCGAGCACCTGCGCCTCGGGGAGCCAGGCGGAGAGGTCGTCGCGCACCGCATCCGCCTCGCGGCGCGTCGCGGTGATGACGAGCAGCGGTCGGTCGTGGGCGCTCGCGATCGACGCCACGACGGGCGCGCGCATCGACTCGATGCCGGTGAGCGCACCACCGCGGCTCGCCTCGACGACCGGGGCGAGCGCGCTGCGCTCGAGGAGCTCGAGGAGGGGCCGGAGGCTCACTGCGCCTGTCTCACTGACTGGGCCTGTCTCGCTGACTGCGCCCGCGTCACTGCGTCATGACCACGGCGCCCGCGGCGTCGAACACCTCGACGCTGTACGAGCCCTCGGCGCCGACGGGCGGCATCACGCCCGCGAACACCGGCGGGGCGTCGTCGGGGGTCTGCTCGCCGCGCACGAGCTCGACGTCCGTGCCGTACCAGTGCATGACCGCGCGCTCGGCGCCGGCCGGGCCGATCACGAGTGCGCCGCGGGCCTCGTCGGTGCCGCCGACGCACAGCAGCGGACCGCGGCCGAGGCACGAGGCGAACATGCGGCCACCCTCGTCCTCGAGGATCAGGTCGGTCAGGCCGGACTCGTCGCCGCCGTCCCACCAGAGCATCGACCCGTCGTCGAAGGTCGCCGAGAGCGTGTAGCCGTTCGGGCCCTCGGGAGCGGCGTCCTCCTCGGGCGTGCCGCTCGCGCAGCCGGCGAGCGCGAGCCCGACCGTCAGCACGACAGCGGCGACTAGCGGGGCGTCTCTGCGCACAGTCCCTCTCCTCCGGATCGACTCTCCATGCTAGCGGCGAGCCGCGCCGGTCAGCTCGGGGCGTGGATGCGCTGCTGCGCCTCGGCGAAGCCGTCGGCGATGATCCGCTCGACGGCGTCCGCGCCCAGCTGCACGAGCAGGTCGGCCTCGTCCTGCTCGGCCTTCGCGAAGGGCTTCAGCACGAAGTCGGCGGGATCCTGCCTGCCGGGCGGGCGTCCGACGCCCAGCCGGACGCGCAGCACGTCGCCGCCGCGCGCGGCGATGATGTCGCGCATCCCGTTGTGGCCGCCGTGCCCGCCGCCCTGCTTGAGGCGCACGGTGCCGAGCGGCAGGTCGAGCTCGTCGTGCAGCACGATCACGTGCTCGGGGTCGACGCCGTACCAGTCCATGAGCTTCGCGACCGGGCCGCCGGAGCGGTTCATCCAGCTCGTCGGGAAGGCCGTCACGACCTTGGGACCGCCGATGATGCGCGACTCGGCGACGAGCGCGTCAGCGCGGCCGTGCCGCTTGGGCGTCGCGCCGGCGCGGCGCTCCACCTCGGCCAGCGCGAGCTGCCCGATGTTGTGGCGCGTGCGCGCGTAGTCGGGCCCGGGATTCCCGAGCCCGACCACGAGCCACGTCTGCGCCATGGGACGCGAGGGGTCCGACTACTCCGCGGACTCGTCCGTCTCCTCGGAGGCCTCGCCGCTCTCGACGACGTCGCCCTCGGCCGGTGCGGCGTCCTCGTCCTCGAGCTGCGGCGCCGCGGGCACCATGATGCCGACGACGAGCGCCTCGGGGTCGGTGAGGAGCGTCGAGCCCTTGGGCAGCTCGATGCCGCCGGCCAGGATGTGCGCGCCCTCCTCGAGGCCCTCGATCGAGACGACGAGGTTGTTCGGGATGTGCAGCGCCTCGACCTCGATCGAGACGCTCGTGAGCTCGAGGTTCGTGATCGTGCCGGGGGCCGACTCGCCCTCGACGTGCACGGGCACGTCGACGACGACCTTCTCGCCGCGCTGGACGATGATGAGGTCGAGGTGCTCGATCGCCTGTGCGCCCTGCAGCACCGGGTTGCGCTGGATGTCCTTCACGAGCGCGAGCTGCGAGCCGCCCTCGATCTCGAGGTCGAAGATGGCGTTCGAGCGACGCACGAGCATGAAGACGTCGTGCGCATCGAGCGTGAGGTGCTGGGGCTCGGTGCCGTGGCCGTAGAGCACGGCGGGGACCTTGCCGAGGGCGCGCAGCTTGCGCGCCGCGCCCTTGCCGAATGCCGTGCGGATCTCGGTGACCAGCTTGCTGCCGTCAGTCATGGAAGTGCTCCTTGTGGGCCGCGGCCCGTCGATGGTCGACTCGAACGCGCGAAGCGTGAGGACTGGGTCCGCTGCTGCCACTGCGTCGATCACGGATGCGTCCGCACCCCTCGCCGAAGTTCAGCCTCCGACTCTACAGCACGCCCCGGGAACGGCGAAAGCGGAGGTCCTTCCGGACCTCCGCTCCCGTGCACCGGATCAGCCGAACACGCCGCCCAGCAGGTAGATCGCGTAGGCGAGGATGAAGCCGACGATGGCCATGAGGCCCTGCGCGACCGTCCAGGTCTTCAGCGTGGTCTTGACGTCGAGCCCGAAGAACTTGCTGACGAGCCAGAAGCCCGAGTCGTTCACGTGGCTGAAGCCCACCGAGCCGGCAGCCGTGGCGAGCACGATCGCGGCGGTCTCGACCGGGTTGAAGCCGCCCTCGACGACCACGCCGGCCATGAGCGACGCGGCGGTCGTGAGCGCCACGGTCGCCGAGCCCTGCGCGATGCGCACGATGAGCGAGATGAGGAACGCCGCCACGATGACGGGCATGCCGACCGAGTTCAGCGACTCGGCGATCGCGTCGCCGATGCCGGTGACGCGGAGCACGCCGCCGAACATGCCGCCCGCGCCCGTGACGAGCACGACGGAGCAGATGGGGCCGAGCGCGCTGTCGGCGACCTTCTCGATCAGCGAGCCCTTCTTGCCCATGCCCCAGCCGAGCAGCCAGAACGACACGATCACGGTGATGAGCAGCGCGATGGGCGTCTCGCCGAGCGTGCGCAGCAGCGCGACGACGGGCTCGGCCTTGAACGCGTCGGGGTCGGCCGTGGTCGCGGCGTACATGTTGAGGCCCGTGTTGAGCAGGATGAGCACGAGCGGCAGCACGAGCAGGAAGACGATCTTGCCGAACGAGGGGTTCGACTCCATCTCGTCGTGCTGCTCGGAGGTGCCGTCGAGGATCGAGGGCACGCCCACGTCGTACTTGCGGCCGACGTAGCCGCCGAAGAGCACGCCGACGATGTACCAGACGGGCAGCGCGACGACGAGCCCGAGGATGAGCACGAGGCCGACGTCGGCGCCCAGGATCGCGGAGGCGCTCACGGGGCCGGGGTGCGGCGGCACGAAGATGTGCATCGAGCTGAAGGCGAGGGCCGCGGGGAACGCGACCGACAGCAGCGAGCCGCCGAGCCTGCGGGAGACGGCGTAGATGATCGGCATCATGACGACGAGGCCCGCGTCGAAGAAGATCGGGAAGCCCATGAGCAGGCTCGCGACGCCGACGGCCATGCCGGCGCGCTGCTCGCCGAATCGGCCGATGAGCTTGTCGGTCAGCACGCGCGCGCCGCCCGACGTCTCGATCATGCGGCCGAGCATCGCGCCGAGCGCGACGAGCAGCATGACGCTGCCCAGGGTCGGGTTGAAGCCGAACTGGATGGCGGCGATGAGCCGGTCGAACGGGATGCCGGCGGCGACGGCCGTCAGCAGGCTCGTGATCATCAGCGCCAGGAAGGCGTGGATCTTGAAGGCCATGATGAGGACGAGCAGCAGCGCGATGGACGCGGCTGCCAGCAGCAGGAGCCCTCCGGTGCCGAGGTCCCAGTTGAGGACGAGATCTTCCATCGGGTCGTGTCTCCTGTGTGCGTGTGCGTGGGTGCGTGACCGCCGGCGGCGGCCGAGGGGATCAGGGCGCGATCAGGGAGCGATCAGGCGGGCTGCGTGTCGATCGCGCCGGTGACCGTCGCGCCGGGACGGGGCTCGACGGCGCGGCCCGCTGCCCGGCCGGTGAGGATGCGGGTGACCTCGTCGACGATCGCCTCGGGCCGCTGCTCGATCGAGATGACGATGCCGCGCTCCCAGTCGGCGAGCGGCTCGAGCGTCTCGAGCTGGCTCTCGAGGAGCGTCGTCGGCATGTACTCGTGGTCGCGGTGCGCGAGCCGCTCGGCGACGAGGTCGCGCTCGCCGCGCAGGTGCACGAAGACGAGGTCCTGGTCGCTCGCGCGCAGCAGCTCGCGGTACCAGCGCTTGAGCGCCGAGCACGCGACGATCGTGATGCGGCCGTCGGCGCGGCCGTCGGCGATCGTCTGCCCGATCGTCTTGAGCCACGGCACGCGGTCCTCGTCGGTGAGGGGCGTGCCGCCGGCCATCTTGTCCTTGTTCGCCTTGGGGTGGAGGTCGTCCCCGTCGATGAAGTCGATGTTCAGGCGCTCGGCGAGCGCCTTCCCGATCGTCGACTTCCCCGACCCCTGCACGCCCATGATGATCATGGGCGGGTATCGCGTCTCGCTCATCGCACCGCTCCTGTGTCCGTCGTGGCTGCGAACGTCAGCAGCACCTTCGAGGATACGGATGCGTCGCGCGCGACGGCGAGCGCCTCGAGCCCGTCCTCGATCGGCAGCTCGTGGCTGATGACCGCGGCCGCGTCGAGGGAGCCGTCGGCGAGGGCGCCCAGCACGTCGTCGATCTCGTCGTTGAACCGGAAGGAGCCCACGAGCGTCAGCTCGCGCGTGATGGCGCTCGCCATCGGCACGGCGATGTCGCCCGCGCGCTGCAGCCCGAGCATCACGACGGTGCCGCCGCGCCGCGCGCCGCTGATCGCGGCGGCGAGGCCGGGGACGGTGCCGGACGACTCGATGACGACGTCGGCGTGCACGCCGGCGATCGCATCGGCATCCGTCGCGTCGAGGGCGCGGGCGCCGAGCCGCTCGGCGAGCGCGCGAGGATGCTCGTGCAGGTCGGTCGCGACCACCTCTGCGGCGCCGTGGTGGCGCGCGACCGCGATCGCGAGCGCGCCGATCGGGCCGGTGCCGATCACGAGCACGCGGCGGCCCGCGACGTCGCCCGCCTGGCCCACGCCGTGCCACGCGACGGCGGCCGGCTCGGCGAGCGCGGCGAGGCGCAGGTCGAGGCCGTCGGGGATCGCGCGGAGCATGCGCGCGGGCAGCGCCACCCGGCGCGCGAAGGCGCCTGCGGTGTGCGGCATCCGCGCCGCGGAGCCGAGGTAGGTGCCCGCGGGGCTGAGGTTCGGGCGGTCGGCCGGGAACGGCGTCGAGCCGTCGTCGATCGGGGTCGCGGGATGCACCGCGACGCGCGCACCCGCCGCGGGCCCGGTGCCGTCGGCGGCCGCGGTCAGCACGGTGCCGACGATCTCGTGGCCCAGCAGCATCGGCTCGCGCAGGATCGACTGGCCGGCCGCGCCGTGCAGCCAGTAGTGCAGGTCGGAGCCGCAGATGCCGCCGTAGGCGATCTCGACGACCGCCTCGTCCGCACCCGGTGCGGGCTCCGGCAGCGCGTCGACGCGCACGTCGTCCTTGGCGTGGGCCACGAGGCCCAGGTTGTCGGTCATCATGTCCCGCTCTCGATTGCCTAGACGACCGCGGTCATGCCGCCGTCGACGTAGATGGTCTGGCCGTTCACGAAGGCGCTCGCGTCGCTCGAGAGGAACACGAGCGTGCCGACGAGGTCCTCGACCCTCCCCCAGCGGCCGGCGGGCGTGCGCTGCGCGACCCACGCCGAGAACTCCGCGTCGTCGACGAGCTTCTGCGTGAGCTCGGTGGCGAAGTAGCCGGGCGCGAGCGCGTTGACGCTGATGCCGTGCGGCGCGAGGTCGGCGCAGAGGCCCTTCGTGAGCATGACGATCGCGCCCTTCGTCGCGCTGTAGGGCGCGATCGAGGGCCTCGCGAGCTGCGACTGCACGCTGCCGATCGAGACGATCCGGCCGGAGCCGCGGGCGATCATGCCGCGCGCGACGCGCCTGGACAGCAGGAAGGCGCTCGTGAGGTTCGTGGCGACGAGGTCGTGCCAGTCGGCGTCGGTGAAGTCCGCGATCGGGTTGCGGCGCTGGATGCCCGCGTTGTTCACGAGGATGTCGGGGGTGCCGAGCCGCGCCTCGACGTCGGCGATCCCGGCGTCGACCGCCTCGGCATCGGTGACGTCGAAGATCGCGACGTGCGCCTCGCGGCCCGTCGCCGCGCCGATCTCGGCCGCCGCGCGCTCCGCCTTCGCGCGGTCGCGGCCGTGCACCACGACGGTCGCGCCGGCCTGCGCGAGGCCCTCGACGAGCGCGCGGCCGATGCCCTGGCTCGAGCCGGTGACGAGGGCGGTGCGCCCGGTGAGGTCGAAGAGCGCGGGGCCTGCGGGCATCAGTAGAACTCCTTGGTCGACATCACGTTCTGCATGGGCTCGCCGTCGAGGAGGCGGGTCGCGTTGGCCGCGAAGAGCTCGGCGATGCGGCGCGGCTCCTGCACCGAGAGGGCGGCGGTGTGCGGGCTGAGCAGCACGCTCGGGTGCTCCCACAGGCGCGACTCGGTCGGGAGCGGCTCGACCGCGGTGACGTCGAGCGCGGCGAAGCCGATGCGGCCGGCGTCGAGGGCGTCGAGCAGCGCGTCCTCGTCGACGACGGTGCCGCGACCTACGTTGACGAGGATCGTGTCGTCGCGCACGGCGCCGAGCACGTCGGCGCCGATGAGGCCGGTCGTGTGCGCCGTGCCGGGCAGCGTCGCGACGATCGCGTCGACCTGCCCCGCGGCCTCGACGAGCTCGTCGATCGGCACGAGGCGATCGACGTGCTCCACGGGCTCGCCGGAGCGCGTCGTGCCCCACACGGTCGCCCCGAGCGCCGAGAAGCGCTCGGCGACGACGGCGCCGATGCCGCCGAGCCCGACGACGAGCACCGTCATCTCGCTGACGTGCCGCATGAGCCGCCGGCCGTCGCCCCACGTGCGCGACGCCTGGTCCGCCTCGAGCCGGCGCAGGCCCTTCGCCCCCGCGAGCACGCCGAAGACGGCCCACTCGGCGAGGGTCGTGGCGTGCATGCCCGCGCTCGTGGAGACGACGACGCGCTCGAGCTCGTCGTCGGTCAGCTGCGCGTTCCGCACCTGGCCGCCCCCGCCGGCCGCGGTCGTGTGCAGCCACCGCAGCCGCGGGTTCGCGCGGACAGTGCGGGCGAGCGCCTGCGGCGACACGTCCGGGAGCCCGAAGAGGGCGTCCGCCGAGTCGAGCATCGCCTCGAACGCCTCCTGCTGCTCGGGGGTGCGCTCCCACGAGGGGTCGCCCTCCCAGTCGCCCGTCCAGCGCCAGGGGCGCGTGAGCGAGGGGTCGCGCAGCAGCTCGACGCGCGGCTCGAGCTCGCGGATGCGGTCGGCGCTCGCGTCGTCGATGCTCACCGCGACGGCGACCTTCAGGGTGGGACCGGGCATGGCTGTCTCCTTCGTTGCAAGGCTATCGATGCGGCGCGCGGAGTGCGGCGCGCGGTGTGCGGCGCAGTGCGCTCAGCGCAGGGGCGTCTCGAGCCGGAGCCCGCCGACCACGACCGAGACCGTGGAGCCCGCGGCCACCTCGTGGTTCGAGCGCGGCGCGCCGGCCATGATCACGTCGCCGGGCCCGAGCCGCAGCCAGCCGGCGACGTACGCGATCGACTCGCGCACGGGCACGGGCATGGCCTGCGCGCTCGTGTCGCGCACGACCTCGCCGTCGACCTCGAGCCGCAGGACGAGGTCGTCGATCGGGGCCTCGGTGTCGATCCAGGGGCCGAGCGGCGTCGAGCCGTCGCCGCCCTTCGACTCGAAGTTGCGCACGTCGAGCACGGCGCGGTCCGGGTAGGAGAGGTCGTTCACCGCGGTGACGCCGAGCACGAACTCCTGCGCGTTCGCCGCCGTGACGAGCGTCTCGGTGGGGTCGCCCGTGTCGCGGCCGATGACGACCGCGACCTCGGCCTCCGCGACGACGCGGCCGGCATCGCGGCGCACGCGCACGGCTGCGCCGTGCGGCACGACGCCGCGCGGGCTCTTCAGCCACGCCTGCACCGGCAGCGGCGGCTCCGGGTCGGCCCCGCGGTTCTGCGCGATGCCGACGAGCACGGTCGGCACGGCCGGCGCCAGGAGCGTCGCGTCGCGACCGTCGACGCGCTCCCCCGCGTCGACGACCGGCGTGCCCGCGGCGAGCGCGGCGTACGGGTCGTCGATCGGCACCCAGCCGTCGCCGTCCGCGCGGACGTGCAGCGCGCGGCCGTCGACGGCGATGCGGGCGATGCGCATCAGCGGGCGGCCGTCGCGACGGGCAGGTCCGCGTCGCGGTCGTGCCCCTCGTCGGTCGAGACGTTCACGGCATCCTCGAGGCGCAGCAGGTCGCGACCGCGCGTCTCGGGCACGAGGAACGTCGATGCGGTCGAGATGAGCGCGAGCGTGGCCATGTAGATCGCCGGCAGCAGCCAGTTGCCGCCGGACGTGGCGAGCAGGTAGGCGCCCAGCACGCCCGCGAGCCCGCCGCCCAGCACGGCCGAGATCTCGCGCGCCATCGCGACGCCCAGGTAGCGGTGCCGGTTGCCGAACATCTCGGGCAGCATCGCGCACTGCGGGCCGAGCATGGTGTTCACGGCGATGCCGATGCCGAGCGCGATGACGACCACGACCGTCGCCGGGTCGCCCTGCGACAGCAGCCACCACGCGGGGAACGCGTAGAGCAGCATGAAGACGGCGCCGAAGCGGTACACCGCGCGGCGGCCGAAGCGGTCCGAGAGGTGGCCGGTGAGCGGGATCGTGCCCATGCCGATGAGCGAGCCGATCGTGACGCCCCAGGTGGCGACGCCGCGGTCGACCGGGTTGGCGATGAACGTGCCGGCGACGAAGGCGAGCGCGAGGTTCTGGAACATGTAGGAGCCGCCGTTCTCGGCCATCCGCAGACCGATGCCGACCACGACGCCCGGGAACCCCTTCGTGAAGATCTCGCGGATCGGGCGCTCGGCCACCTGCTCGTGCTTCTCGAGCTCGACGAACGTCGGCGTCTCGCGGAGGCGCATCCGGATGAAGAGCGCGACGAGGATGAGCACGAACGACAGCAGGAACGGCACGCGCCAGGCCCAGCCGAGGAAGACGTCCTCCGGCAGCGACGAGAGGAAGGTGAAGACGACGGCGGCGAGCAGCGTGCCGAGCTGGATGCCGATGAAGGGCAGCGACGAGAAGAAGCCGCGGCGGCGCACCGGCGAGTACTCCGCCATCAGCACGGTCGCGCCGGCCTGCTCGGCGCCAGCGCCGAAGCCCTGCGCGAGGCGCAGCACCGTCAGCAGCACGGGGGCCCAGATGCCGATCTGCTCGTAGGTCGGCAGCAGCCCGATGAGCGTCGTCGCGCCGCCCATGAGCAGGATCGTGACGACGAGCACCCACTTGCGGCCGATGCGGTCGCCGATCGTGCCGAAGAAGAGGCCGCCGAGCGGCCGGGCGGCGAAGCCGACGCCGAACGAGGCGAACGCCGCGACGACGCCCATCGCCGGGTCGAGGTCGCTGAAGAAGAGCGTGTTGAAGATGAGCGCGGACGACAGGCCGTAGAGGGCGAAGTCGAAGTACTCGAGGGCGCTGCCGACGCTCGAGGCGAGCGTCGCCCGGCGCAGGTTGGCTGCGTACTCCGGATCGTCGGTGTGTGCGGGGCGCTGCGGCGTGGGGTCCTGCTGCGCGGTGGTCTCGGTCACGGTCCATCTCCTTCGACAGTCGTGCAATGCGTCGTTGCAGAGGCGAGCGTACCACTGGGCTGAACGCCGTACAACCCTTTGAACAGCGAGCGACCGAGGCTAGGCGACTGGCCCGCGGAGCGGGTTGGAGAGCGCGGCGACCGCGTCCCGCAGCGCCGCCCCGACCTCCCCCACCCGCGCCTCGTCGGCGTGCTCGGCGGGCAGCGCCGCGCCCATCGCGAGCGGCGGATCCGCGGGCGCCCACGGGTCGAGCGCGACCGCGACGCCGGTGATGCCGCCGAACGAGCCGCCGCGGTCGACCGCGAAGCCCTGCTCGCGCGCCTCGCGCAGCATGGGCAGCAGCTCGTCGACCGTCGTGATGCTCGTGGCCGTCAGCCGCGGGAAGGGCTCCGCGGGTGCGAGGAGCGCGCGCACCTCGTCATCCTCGAGGCGGGCGAGCAGCGCCACCCCGGTCGCGCTGAGCGGTGCGGGCAGCCGCGAGCCGAGCGGCGTCCCGAGCCGGTAGGGCGAGCGCCCCTCGTGGCGCGCGAGGTAGAGCGCGTCGACGCCGTCGAGCATGGCGATCTGCACGACCTCGCGGTGCAGCGCGGGCGAGGCCGCGACGACGCGGTAGAACTCGCGCACCTGGTTGAACTGCTGCGCGAACGCGCCGCCGAGCTCCGCCGTGCGGCGACCGAGGCGGTAGCCGCCCGCCTCGCGCTCGACCATGCCGCCCTCCTCGAGCGCCGCGCACAGGTTCGCGGTCGACGACTTGGCGATGCCGAGCGCCCTGGCGATGTCGCTGAGCGTCATCGGCACCCCCTCGGCGTCGGCGAGCGAGGTGAGGATGCGGAGGGCGCGCGAGACCGCGGGCGCCGGGTCGCGGTCGGTGCGCTCCGTCGCGCCGTCGTGCGGCTGCGTCGCTGCGTGCTGGGCCATGGTCCGCTCCTTCGCGGTCGAGGTCGTCGCCGTCCACCCTAGGGCGCATCCACATCGGTGGACAGTGTCCGACATGCTGGCCAGAGCGCACTCGCGGCCGTAGCCTGAGCGCATGGACACCGCAGTCTCCGGCGCAGCAGCCGACGCAGCACCTTCCGACGACCGGGCCGGCGCGATCGGCGTCATCGGGCTCGGCGCGATGGGCGAGCCCATGG
Organism: Agrococcus jenensis; assembly: GCF_003752465.1. Lineage (NCBI taxonomy): Bacteria > Bacillati > Actinomycetota > Actinomycetes > Micrococcales > Microbacteriaceae > Agrococcus > Agrococcus jenensis. The sequence continues at coordinate 211,112 of NZ_RKHJ01000001.1, forward strand.
TGCGTCGCCTGCTCGGCAGCGGGAGCCGCGTGCGGATCACCGGCCGCTCCCCCCGGCCCGCGCTCGTCGAGGCCGGCGCCTCGTGGGCGGCGACGCCGCGCGAGCTCGCCGCGGGAGCCGGTGCCGTGCTCTCGATGCTGCCCGACCTGCCCGAGCTCGAGCAGGCGCTCGACGGACCGGACGGCCTGCTCGCAGGGCTCGGCGACGGCGAGCTGCTGCTGCTCATCGGCTCGACCTCCTCGGCTCCTGCGGTGCGGGCGCTCGCGGAGCGGCTCGCGACGGAGACGCAGGGGCGCGTGCGCGTGGTCGACTGCCCCGTGTCGGGCGGCGTGGACGGCGCAGAGGCCGGGTCGCTCTCGATCATGCTCGGCGGCAGCGCCGAGGACGCCGAGCGCGCAGCGGCCCTGCTCGCGCCCTGCGGCCGGCCGGTGCACCTCGGCCCGCTCGGCGCCGGCGAGGTGGCGAAGGCCTGCAACCAGCTGGTCGTCGCGGCGACGATCACCGCCCTCGGCGAGGCGACCGTGCTCGCCGACCGGTCGGGGCTCGACCTCGACGCGCTCTGGACGCTGCTCGGCGGCGGCTACGCGGGCTCGAACCTGCTCGAGAGCCGACGCGACAAGCTCGTGCGCGGCGACGACTCGCCGTCGGGGATCGCCCGCTACATGATCAAGGACCTCGGCTTCGCGGCCGACATCGCCGAGGCGACCGGCACGAGCCCGGCCCTGCTCCCCGCGCTGCGGGCGTTCTTCGACGAGATCGTCGCGCGCGGCTACGGCGACCGCGACATCGCCGTCAGCCGCCGCGTGGTCGCCGAGCGCTAGGCCGACTGGCGCAGGCGCGGCCCCAGCTCGTCCTGGAAGAAGCCCATGAAGGCGTCGGGGTCGGTGCTCGCGTCCATGAGCACGAGGTGGTCGAAGCCCGCATCGCGGAACTCCGAGAACACCTCGACGTGCCGCTCCACGTCGGGGCCGCACGCGAACGCCTCCTCCATGTCCTCGACGCGGATCGACTGGGTCGCCTGGTCGAACGCGGTCGGGTCGGGCAGCTCGGCGAGCACCTTCCACCCGAGCGGTCCGAACCGGAACCGCTCGTGCGCGGCCTCCGCGCCCGCGCGCGCGTCGGGTGCGAACGCGGTGGGCACCTCGCAGTAGCGCGGCCCGTCGCCGCCCGCAGCCGTCCACGCCTCGATGAGCGACGCATCGGGGTCGGTCGAGAACAGGCCGTCGCCGAGCTCGGCGGCGAGCGCGGCGGCCTGCGGGCCGCCGGCCGCGACGACGATCTCGGGCAGCGTCTCCGGCAGGTCGTAGACGCGCGCGTCCTGGAGCGTCAGGAAGTCGCCGCGGTAGGAGTGCGTGCCGCCCGACCAGAGCAGCCGGATGATCTCGAGCGCCTCCCGGAAGCGCCGGTGCCGATCGCCGACCTCCGGCCAGCCCTGCCCGACGATGCGCTCGCTGAGCCGCTCCCCCGCGCCGACGCCGAGCGTGAAGCGGCCGTCCGAGATGATCTGGAGCGTCGCCGCCGCCTGGGCGATGATCGCCGGGTGGTAGCGGATCGACGGGCAGGTGACGCCGGTCGCGAGCCGCAGCGTCTCGGTCTTCGCCGCGATCGCCGACAGGATCGCCCACGCGAACGACGAGTGCTGGTGCTCGGGCAGCCAGGGGTGGAAGTGGTCGCTGATCTCGACGAAGTCGAAGCCGGCGCGCTCGGCCTCGACCGCTCGCCGGATGAGCTCCTTGGGTGCGACGTCCTCGGCGAAGAGCTTGTATCCGATCTGCATGCGTCGACGGTAGGAGCCCCACCTGGATGCCCGGTGGGGGACGCGACGGTCAGGCGGCGAGGGTCGCCGTGCGGATCCGGTAGACGCTCGTCGTCGCCGCGATCCACAGCCAGCCGTCGTCGCCGAAGCACAGGTTCGCGACCGTCTCGGGCACCGGCACGTGCCCGATGCGCTCCCCCGCCGGGGTGATGATGTGCACGCCGTCCGCGCTCGACGACCAGATGCGCCCCTCCGCGTCGATCGCGATGCCGTCGGGGGTGCCCGCGTCCATCGCGAACAGCCGGCGCCCGTCGACCGCGCGCACCTCGGCGCCCTCGCCCTCGAGCCGGTAGGCGCGGATCGTGCTGGCCTCCGCCGTCTCGTCCTCGCCGCCCGACTCGGTGACGTAGAGTGTCGCCAGGTCGGGGCTGAAGGCGATGCCGTTCGGGCGCGCCATGTCGGTGATCACCGCGCGGAGCCCGGCGTCGGCGCTCCAGCGGAAGACGAACGATCCGCCGTACTCGCGCTCCCCCGGGTGGCCCTCCTCGGGCTTCTCGATGCCGTAGGGCGGGTCGGTGAACCAGATGGAGCCGTCGGGGTGCACCGCGAGGTCGTTCGGCGAGTTCAGCCGCCGCCCCTCGAAGCGGTCGACGAGCACCGTGACCTCGCCGTCGACCTCCAGCTCGATCGCCCGCCGGCCGTGCGAGCACTGCGCCACCCCGCCGAGCCAGAGCCCGCGGCCGTTCGTGAACTCGACGCCCACGCGGTGCTCGCGCATGGTGCCGGCCTCGTCGACCTCGAGGATGCGGTCGCCGTGGATGTCGCTCCAGCGCAGCACGCGCTCGTCCGGCAGCCAGAGCGGGCCCTCGCTCCACGAGGCGCCCGTCGCCATCCGCTCGAGGGTCGCGCCGGGCGCGAGCAGGTCGTGGTCGGAGCCGTCTGCGTGCATGCCGCCGATGCAAGCACCCGCGCCTGCGCGGCGCCTGCGAGGGGCTCCGCCGGGTCAGTGGCGGGTCGGCCGGTAGGTGAGCTCGAGCGCGCGCCCGTCGAGCGTGCGCGATCCGAGCAGCTCGAGGTCGAAGTCGTCGGCGCCCTCGAAGATGCGGCCGTCGCCGGTGCGGCCCGTGACCACGGGGAAGACCGTGAGCTGCACGACGTCGACGAGCCCTGCGGCCATGAGCGCCCGGTTCAGCCGCAGGCTGCCGTGCGAGCGCAGCGGCACGTCCGACGCCTCCTTGAGCCGCGCCACCTCCTCGAGCACATCGCCGCGGGCGATCGTCGCGTCCTGCCAGTCGAGCGGCTCCTCGAGCGTCGACGAGACCACCGTGAGCGGCATCCGGCGCATGCGCGACACCCAGGCGTCCTCCTCCCACGTGCCGTCCGGCACCATCGCGACGAAGTCGCGGTAGGTGTTCGCGCCGAAGACCATCCGCTGCGGCGTGGCGAAGAGCGCCTCGCGGTGCTCGAGCAGCTCCGGGCCCTGCTTGCCCCAGTAGCCGCCCCAGTCGCCGTGGTGGGAGCCGTAGCCGTCGACGCTCGTGAAGACGTCGAACGTGTAGGTGGCGGTCATCGCGGTGCTCCTCGCCTCGGCGGGCCCATCGACGGGCCATCGACGGGCTCAGCTCGATCGTGCGGCGGATGCCGAGCCCTGTCAAGGCCGCAGGCCTCACCGCCCGCGGCGGCGCATCCGCTGCTGGGTAGCCTTGCCTCAGACCCCCGAGCCGTCCAGGAGGACCTCCGTGACCACTGCCAACATCGCCGTCGTCGGCCTCGCCGTGATGGGTTCGAACCTCGCCCGCAACCTCGCGTCCCGCGAGGGCAACACCGTCGCCGTCTACAACCGCACGACGGCGAAGACCGACGACCTCATCGCCGCGCACCCGGAGGCGGGCTTCGTGAAGGCCGCGACGATGCAGGAGCTCGCCGACTCGCTCCAGCAGCCGCGCACCGCCATCATCATGGTGAAGGCCGGACGTCCGACCGACGCGGTCATCGACGAGCTCGTGTCGGTGTTCGAGCCGGGCGACATCATCGTCGACGGGGGCAACGCGCTCTTCACCGACACCATCCGCCGCGAGGCTGCCGTGCGCGAGACGGGCATCCACTTCGTCGGCTGCGGCATCTCCGGCGGCGAGGAGGGCGCGCTCAACGGCCCGTCGCTCATGCCCGGCGGCACCGCGGAGTCGTACGAGACGCTCGGCCCGATCCTCACCGGCATCGCCGCGGTCGCCGAGGGCGAGCCGTGCGTGACGCACGTCGGCACCGACGGCGCCGGCCACTTCGTGAAGATGGTCCACAACGGCATCGAGTACGCCGACATGCAGCTCATCGCCGAGGCCTACGACCTCATCCGCCGCGGCACGGGCAAGTCGCCCGCCGAGATCGCGGAGGTCTTCGAGGAGTGGAACCGGGGCGAGCTCGAGTCGTACCTCATCGAGATCACCGCGGAGGTGCTGCGACAGGTCGACGCCGAGACGGGCCAGCCGCTCGTCGACGTGATCCTCGACGCCGCCGGCGCGAAGGGCACCGGCGCCTGGACCGTGCAGACCGCCCTCGACCTGGGCGTGCCGGTCTCGGGCATCGCGGAGGCCGTCTTCGCCCGCTCGCTGTCGTCGAAGCTCGACCAGCGCGCCGCCGCCTCCGACCTCCCCGGCCCCTCGGACGAGTGGCTCGTCGACGACGCGGACGCGTTCGTCGAGGACGTGCGGAAGGCGCTGTTCGCGTCGAAGATCGTCGCCTACTCGCAGGGCTTCGACGAGATCGTCGCCGCCGCCGAGGAGCACGGCTGGGACATCCAGAAGGGCGAGGTCGCCCGCATCTGGCGCGCGGGCTGCATCATCCGCGCGCGCTTCCTCAACGACATCACCGAGGCCTACGCGACGACGCCCGAGCTGCCCGCGCTCATCCTCGCCCCGTACTTCCGCGAGATCATGGGCCAGACCCACGAGGCATGGCGCCGCGTCGTCATCGCCGCGGCGCAGGCGGGCATCCCCTCGCCGGCGTTCTCGTCGAGCCTCGCCTACTACGACGGCCTGCGCGCCGACCGCCTGCCCGCCGCGCTCGTGCAGGGGCAGCGCGACTTCTTCGGCGCGCACACCTACCGCCGCGTCGACAAGCAGGGCACCTTCCACACCCAGTGGTCCGGCGACCGCACCGAGGTCGAGGCGGTCGACACGCACTGAGGCGTCGGTGCGTCAGGCCGGCCGCGAGTACTCGAGCTCCGGCCGGCCCTTCGCGCCGTAGCGCGGGCTGCGCTCGACGTCGCCGCTCGCCGCGAGGTGCTCGAGGTAGCGGCGCGCGGTGACGCGCGAGAGCCCGAGCGCCGCGGCCACCTCGGTGGCGGAGCGCGCGGCGCCGTCGGCGAGCAGCGCGGCGACCGCGTCGAGGGTGTCGCCCGAGAGCCCCTTCGCGAGGCCGGGCGCGTTCGTCGTGCGCAGCGCCGCGATCGCGCGGTCGACCTCCTGCTGGGTGATGCGGCCGGTGCCGTCCACGCGCTCGCGGTAGTCGCGGTACCGCTGCAGGCGCTCCGCGAGCGCGGCGAACGCGAACGGCTTGATGAGGTACTGCACGACGCCGACCGCGATGGCGTCGCGCACCGTCTCGAGCCCGCGCTCGGCGGTGACGGCGATGACGTCGACGAGGTGGCCCTCGGCGCGCATCCGCCGGCAGACGTCGAGGCCGTGCCCGTCGGGCAGCTGCATGTCGAGCAGCACGAGCTGCATCGGCACGCCCGCGGCGGCCGCCTCGCGCATCGCCTGCAGCGCGGCCGCCGCCGAGTGCGCGACGCCCGCGACCTCGAAGCCCTCGCAGCGCTGCACGTAGGCGACGTGCGCCGCCGCGGTGCCGCGCTCGTCCTCGACGATGAGCACCCGGATCACGGCGCCGCCCCCGGTCGCGGCAGCAGCACCGTGACGACGGCGCCCGCCGCAGCGGTCGTCTCGCCCGCCTCGCCGGCCCCGATCTCGATGGATCCGCCGAGCCGCTCGACCGTCTCGCGCACGATGCTGAGGCCGAAGCCGCGGCCGTGCGCGCCGGCCGGCTTCGTCGACCAGCCCGGCGCGAACGCGCGCTTGTGCTGCTCGGGCGCGAGCCCAGCACCGCTGTCGCTCACCTGCAGCACGATCGCGCCGGCGTCCTCGTCGAGGTAGACCTCCACCCACGCGTCGCGATCGCCCGACGTCGCGCGCGCGGCGCGCTCGGCGGCCGCGTCGATCGCGTTGTCGACGAGGTTGCCGAGCACGGTGACGAAGTCGACCGGGTCGATGCCGTGCGTGCCGGGCGCGAGGTGGGTCTCGACGTGCATCTCGACGCCCCGCTCGTGGGCCTGCGCGGCCTTGCCGAGCAGCAGCGCCGCGATCACCGGCTCCTCGTCGTCGCCGACCACGCGGTCGGCGAGGCGCTGCCCCAGGTCGCGGCCCGCCGTCGCGACCTCGAGCGCCCGGCGCGGCTCGTCGAGCTCGATGAGCGTCGCGACCGTGTGCATCCGGTTGCCGAACTCGTGGGTCTGGGCCCGCAGCGCGCTCGCGAGCGTGCGCACCGCGTCGAGCTCGCCCGTCATGCGCTGGAGCTCGGTGCGGTCGCGGATCGTGAGCGTCGTCGTGCCCGCGCGCGCCGTCTCGTGCCGCGCGACGACGAGCCAGCGCCCGCCGACGAGCACCTGGCCGCCGTCGCCGTCGAGGACGGCGCGCACGCCCGCGGGCAGCGGCGCGTCGGGCGGGATCGGCGTCGCGAGCTCGCCGAGGCCGAGCATCGCGCGAGCGCGGTCGTTCGCGAGCACCACGGCACCCGACTCCACGAGCACGAGCCCGTCGTCGACCGCGTGCAGCGCCGCCTCGTGGGCCGCGAAGAGGCGCGCGAGCTGCTCCGGACCGTGCCCGCCGGTCGCGCGGTCGAGCCGGCGGGCGAGCAGCCACGCCGCGAGCGCCGCGACGGCGAGCGTCGCGACGAGCAGCCCGCCGACGGCGAGCAGCCGCACGACGACGAGCGAGCCCACGCGCTCGATCGTGACGCCGGCCGCCACGAGGCCGACCACGCGGCCGTCGTCGAGCACGGGCGTCACGGCCCGCACCGATGGCCCGAGCGTGCCCTCGAAGACCTCGGTGAACGTCGAGCCGGCGAGCGCGGGAGCGGTCGTGCCGAGGAACTCGCGGCCGATCTCGGCGAGGTCGGGATGCGTGTAGCGCGTGCCGTCCGGATGCATCACGGTGACGAAGTCGAGCCGCGTCGCCATCCGCACGTCCTCGACGTAGTGCTGCATCGCGCCCGTCGCCGCGGCGATCGCCGCGCCCCGGTCGGCCGGATAGCGGTCGAAGGCCTCCGTGACCGCCTGCCGCACGGTCGGGGTGGCCGCCATCGCGAGCGCGAGCTCCTGGCTCGCGAGCGCCGCCTCCCGCTCGCGCTCCTGCCGCGCGTCGACGGCGAGCAGCGCGAAGGCCACGGCGGCGGCGAGCACGAGGATCGCGGCGGTCTGCGCGAAGACGCGGGTCGCGATGCTCGCCGAGCGCCACCATCCCCGCATCGCACCCCTCCCGCTCGCGCTGTGAACACTATGCACGAAACACGGGTGGCGAGCGCCGCCGGGCGCAGGCTGACTGCTCGGAGGCGTCGCGCAGGGGCGGCGCCCGATGCGAGGAGCACAGCATGGCAACGACGCCCAGCACCGCGGACGACCGCACGTTCGGAGCACGGCTCCGCAGGCTCGACAAGACCCACTGGCTCTACATCTCGGTGATCGTCGCCGTGGTCCTCGGCGTCATCGTGGGGCTCGTCTCGCCCGAGACCGGCGAGGCGCTCGCGCCGATCGGCAAGGGCTTCGTCGCCCTCATCAAGATGATGATCGCGCCGGTCATCTTCTGCACGATCGTGGTCGGCATCGGCTCGATCGCGAAGGCCGCGACCGTCGGCAAGGTCGGCGGGCTCGCGCTCGTCTACTTCCTCATCATGTCGACGTTCGCGCTCGCCATCGGCCTCGTCGTCGGCAACTTCGTGCACCCCGGCGAGGGCCTCAACATCGCGGGCGCGAGCTACGAAACGGAGGGCGAGGCGGAGACCACGACCGACTTCCTGCTCGGCATCATCCCGACGACGCTGCTGTCGCCCCTCACGGGCGAGTCGGTGCTGCAGACGCTGTTCGTGGCGCTGCTCGTCGGCTTCGCCGTGCAGGCGATGGGCGAGCGCGGCAAGCCGATCCTCTCGGTCGTGAAGCACTTCCAGGCGCTCGTCTTCCGCGTGCTGACGATGATCCTGTGGGTCGCGCCGATCGGTGCCTTCGGCGCCATCGCGGGCGTGGTCGGCTCGACCGGGTGGGGCGCCGTGGTGGCGCTCGCGACGCTCATGCTCGGGTTCTACGCCACCTGCGTGCTCTTCATCGTCATCGTGCTCGGCACGCTGCTGCGGGTCGTCACCGGCGTGAACATCTTCCGGCTCATGCAGTACCTGGGACGCGAGTACCTGCTCATCGTCGGCACCTCGTCGTCGGAGTCGGCGCTGCCGCGCCTCATCGCCAAGATGGAGCACGCCGGGGTCTCGAAGCCCGTCGTCGGCATCACGGTGCCCACCGGCTACTCCTTCAACCTCGACGGCACCGCGATCTACCTGACGATGGCGTCGCTCTTCATCTCCACCGCGATGGGCATGCCGATGTCGATCCCGGAGCAGATCGGCCTGCTCGTCTTCATGATCATCGCCTCGAAGGGCGCGGCCGGCGTCACCGGCGCAGGGCTCGCGACCCTCGCCGGCGGCCTGCAGACCTACCGCCCCGACCTCGTCGACGGCGTCGGCGTGATCGTCGGCATCGACCGGTTCATGTCGGAGGCGCGCGCGCTGACGAACTTCACCGGCAACGCGGTCGCGACGCTGCTCATCGGCACCTGGACGAAGCAGATCGACATGGAGCAGGTGCGCGCCGTGCTGGCGGGCGAGCGGCCGTTCGACGAGCGCACGATGCTCGCCGACGAGCACGGTGCCAACGAGGCCGGCGCAGCCGACGAAGACCCGCGCGAGCTCGAGCCGGTCGAGCGCCGCTGACCCGCCCGAGACCGACCGACGGCCCGCGCCCAGGCGCGGGCCGTCGGCGTCAGCGCCGCAGGAGCTCGCGGGCGCCGAGCCCGACGGCGAGCCAGGCGGCGGCCGCGACGACGCCGGGCCAGGGCAGCGTCACGACGACGAGGCCGCACGCGGCGACGCCGGCCCACGGCAGCGCGGCAGGCAGCCACTGCCGCGCCCCGCGCCGCCGCATCCGGATCGCCGCGACGTGCGCGATCGCGTAGTACGTCAGCACGCACGTCGACGAGACGGCGACGAGGCTGCCCGCCGGCAGCAGCAGCGCGCCCACGATCGCCGCCGCCGCGACGGACGCCTCGGCCACGACCGGCGTGCGGGTGCGCGGCGCGATCCACGAGAGCCGGCCCGGCAGGTCGCCCTCGCGCGCCATCGCGAGCCCCGTGCGGCTCAGCCCGGCGAGGATCCCCATGAGCGAGCCGAGGCACGCGAGCGCGCCGGCACCGAGCACCGCCGCGTGCAGCGCGGGCTGCGCCACGAGGTCGGCGACCGGCGTCACCGACGCCGGCAGCAGCGCGCCGAGCCGCGCGGTGGTCGCCCACGCGACGAGCGCGTAGAGCACGAGCACGACGCCGAGCCCGACGACGATCGCGATCGGCAGGGTGCGGCGCGGGTCGCGCGCCTCCTCGCCGAGCGTCGCCATCCGCGCGTAGCCGGCGAAGGCGAAGAACAGCAGCCCCGCGGCCTGCAGCACCGCCAGCGGGCCCGCGGGCGCCGGGAGCCCGAACGGGACCCCGCCGACGCCGCCGATGGACCCGACGTCGTCGGTCGGGCCGCTGGGCGCCGTGAGCGCGGTCGCACCGCCGGCCGCCGACCATCCGAGCGCTGCGAGCACGACGACCAGCACGATCGCGACGATCGCCGCCGACGTCCACGCGGTCACCCGCACGCCGAGCATGTTGAGCGCGGCGAGCGCCGCGACCGCGACGGCCGCGACGGCGGCGGCGTGCTCGGGCCACAGGTGCTGCCCGGCGATCACGGCGATCGCCGCTGCCGACGCGGTCTTGCCGGTGAGGAACATCCAGCCCGCGGCGAAGCCGACCCGCTCCCCCACCTCTGCGCGGCCGTAGGCGTAGGCGCCGCCCGAGACCGGATGCTCCATCGCGAGCTGCGCGGTCGAGAGCGCGTTGAGCACCGCGATCGCCCCCGCGAGCCCGAGCGCCGCGGGCAGCAGCGGTCCCGCGAGCGCCGCGGCGGGCGCCCACACCGAGAAGAGCCCGGCGCCGATCATCGCGCCGAGGCCGATGGCGATCGCGCCAGGCACGCCGAGGCGCCTCGCGAGCTGGGTCATGGCGCCGACGCTACCGGCGCCCGGTGAACGGCCGGTGCGGGGCCGCGGCGCGGTCAGGCGCGCTCGAGCTCGACGAGCACCTCGGCGTGCGCGGTGTGCGGGAACATGTCGAAGACCCGGCCGCGGACGGGCCGGAGGCTCGGCATCGTCGCGAGGTCGCGCGCGAGGCTCGCCGGGTTGCAGCTCGAGTAGAGCACCCGACGCACCGCGCTCCGCTCGAGCCGGGCGGCGAGCTCGCCGATGCCGCGCCGCGGCGGGTTCACCACCACGAGCTCCGGCGCCTCGGCACCCTCGAGGTCGACGCCGGTCGCGTCGCCCACCGCGAAGACCGCGTCGGCACCGAGCTCGGCCGCGGTCTCGCGCGCGGCGTCGATCGCCTCCGCCGTCACCTCGACGCCAGCGACGCGGCGGCCGGGCCGCGCGGCGTGCAGCGCGAAGCCGCCGACCCCGCAGTAGAGGTCGAGCACGCTCGCGGGATCGGCGTCGTCGATCCAGGCGGTCGCCTGCCGGTAGAGCGCCGCGGCGACCGACGTGTTCGTCTGGAAGAAGCTGCGGGGCCGCAGCCGCAGCCCGATGCCGTTCACGCGCATCCGCAGCACGCCGGAGCCCGCGAGCAGCACCTCCTCGTCGCCCTCGAGCACCGCCTTGTGCTCGGGCTGCAGGTTGGCCGAGACGCTCGTGAGCGGCAGGCCGTCGAGCACGGCGAGGTGCTTGCGGATGCGCGGCAGGGACTCGCTCGAGCGCAGCACGAGTCGCAGCGCGAGCTCGCCGTCGGGCGACGAGGTGAGGATGAGGTGCTTGAGCTCGCCGCGCCGGCTCGGCACGTCGTAGGGCGTGAGCCGCGCCGCGCGCACGAGCGCCTCGAGCGCCGGCATCGCGTCGACGATCGGCTGCTCGTGCAGCGGGCACGCCCGCAGGTCGATGCCGGAGCCGTCCGCGGCGAGGATGCCGAGCGTCGGCGCGTCGACCGTGCCCGCGACGGCCATCTTGGCCTTGTTCCGGAAGCCGCCAACGGGGCTCGCGTGCGGCACATCCCACGCCATCGGCGGCAGCGCCGCCTCGACGCCCGCCTGCTGCTCGGCGAGCTGCAGGTCGTAGGCGACGTCGAGCAGCGAGCACGAGCGGCAGCGCCACGCGTCGAAGTACGCGCACGCGAGCGCGACGCTCGTCGTCACCCCGTGGTCAGCGCTCGTCGGACGCGGCGGGCGGCTCGATGGGGGCCGGCCCTCCGGCGTCCTCGATCTGCTCGGCGAGGAAGGCGTCGAGGATCTGGCTCCGGAGCGCGTCGACGCGGTCGCGGAGCCGCTTGAGATCCGCCTTGGGGCTGCCGGGGCCGAGCAGCTCGAGCGCGTGCTCGAGCCCGGTGAGCGAGGCCGCCCACCGGTCGGCGCGGGCGCGCTCCGCGTTGTCGTCCGCGCTGCGCCGCAGGTACTCGACCTGCTCGCGCATCGCCTTGAGGCTCTGGCGCATCGCGTCGGAGCTCTGCCCGCTCGAGCGCGTCAGCCGCTGCACCTCGCGCTGGATGCGGTCGGCGACCTGCGGGTTCTTCATGAGCCACGACATCGCCTCGGGGCCGTACTTCCTGCCGTTCTCGCTGAGGAACCTCAGTGCCGGACCGAACCATGCGGGTGTCGCCATGTCAACCTCCGAGGAGAGCCTACGCCGCCCCGTCGAAGAGGCTCGTGACGGAGCCGTCCTCGAAGACCTCGGTGATCGCGCGGGCGAGCAGCGGGGCGATCGAGAGCACCTGCAGCTTCTCGAAGCGCTGGTCGTCGCGCAGCGGCAGCGTGTCGGTGACGACCACCTTGTCGATGAAGTCGGAGTTCAGGAGCTCGGGCGCGGGGCCGGAGAAGATCGCGTGGGTGGCGGCGACGACGACGCTCGTCGCGCCGTTCTTCTTGAGCGCCTCCGCAGCCTTCACGATCGTGCGGCCGGTGTCGATCATGTCGTCGACGAGCAGGCAGACGCGGCCGTCGACCTGGCCGACGATCTCGTGCACCGACACCTGGTTCGGCACCAGCGGGTCGCGGCGCTTGTGGATGATCGCGAGCGGCGCGCCCAGCTTGTCGCTCCACACGTCGGCGACGCGCACGCGCCCCATGTCGGGCGAGACGACCGTGACGCTGTCGGGGTCGAGCGTCGAGCGGAAGTGCTCGAGCAGCACCGGCATGGCGAACAGGTGGTCGAAGGGGCCGTCGAAGAAGCCCTGGATCTGCGAGGCGTGGATGTCGATCGACATGATGCGGTCGGCGCCGGCGGTCTTGAACAGGTCGGCGATCAAGCGGGCCGAGATCGGCTCGCGGCCGCGGCCCTTCTTGTCCTGCCGCGAGTACGGGTAGTACGGCATCACGACGGTGATGCGCTTCGCGGACGCGCGCTTCAGCGCATCCACCATGATGAGCTGCTCCATGAGCCACTCGTTCACGGGGGCGCCGTAGGACTGCATGATGAACGCGTCGGAGCCGCGCACCGAGCCCTCGTAGCGGGCGTAGATCTCGCCGTTCGAGAACGTGCGGCTGTCGACGTCCATCAGATCGGCACCCATCTCGGCCGCCACCGACCTCGCGAGCTCCGGGTGCGACCTTCCGGTGGCGAGCACCAGGTGCTTGCGGTTCTTCGCGACGATCGATCCCACTCGGGTGCCTCCTAGGCCTCAGGTGCCTGCGTGTCCGCCGCCGCTGCCGCGTCGGCTGCCTTCGTCCCGGGGCGATTCGTCGCGACCCAGCCCGCCATGCTGCGCTGCGGTGCGACCGAGATCGCCAGCGCGCCCGGCTCGACGTCCTTGCGGACGACCGTGCCTGCTCCAGTGTAGGCGCCGTCGCCGATGGTCACGGGGGCGACGAAGACGTTGTGGCTCCCGGTGCGCACGTGCGAGCCGACCGTGGTGCGGTGCTTCGCCTGGCCGTCGTAGTTCGCGGTGATGGTGCCGGCGCCGATGTTCGAGCCCTCGCCGACCACCGTGTCGCCGATGTACGACAGGTGCGGCACCTTGCTGCCCGCGCCGATCTGGGTGTTCTTCGTCTCGACGAACGTGCCGACCTTGCCGTCGTCGCCGACGACCGAGTTCGGCCGCAGGTAGGCGAAGGGGCCGACGGATGCGCGGGCGCCGATGACGGACAGCGTCGCGTCGGTGCGCTTCACGACCGCGTCCTCGCCGACCTCGGTGTCGACGAGCGTCGTGTCGGGGCCGACCGTCGCGCCCGTGGCGATCGCGGTGGCGCCGTGGAGCTGCGTGCCGGGGAGGATCGTGACGTCCTCGGCGAGCGTGACGTCGACGTCGATCCAGGTCGAGGCGGGGTCGGTGATCGTGACGCCCGCCATCTGCCAGCGGCGGATGATGCGGTCGTTGAGCTCGTGGGCGGCGGCGGCGAGCTGGACGCGGTCGTTGATGCCCCAGATCGCCCAGCTGTCGCTCGCCGGGACGGCCTGGATGCGGCCGCCGGTCGACTGCATGGCGAGCGCGGCGTCGGTGAGGTACATCTCGCCCTGGGCGTTGTCGCGGCCGATGGCGCGGAGCGCCGTGCGGAGCGCTGCCGCGTCGAAGACGTAGATGCCGCCGTTGACCTCGTCGATCGCCCGCTCGGCGTCGCTCGCGTCCTTCTGCTCGACGATGCGCACGAAGGCGCCGGCCTCGTCGCGCACGATGCGGCCGAGGCCCGTCGGGTCGCCGAGGTGCGCCGACAGCAGCGTCATCTGGTTGCCCTCGCGCTCGTGGCGGTCGACGAGCGAGCGGAGCGTGTCCGCGTCGATGAGCGGCACGTCGCCGGAGAGGACCACGACGTGGCCCTCGAAGTCGGCGATCGCGTCGAGCCCCTGCTCGACGGCGCGGCCGGTGCCGGGCACGTCGTCCTGGTCGGCGATGCGCACGTGCGGGGCGAACTCGAGCACGGCCTCGGCCATCCGGTCGCGCTCGTGCCGCACGACGGCGACGATCGCCTCGGGGTGCAGCTCGCCGGCGGTGTGCAGCACGTGCGCGATGAGCGGCTTGCCCGCGAGCGGGTGGAGCGGCTTGGGCGTGCGGCTCTTCATGCGCGTCCCCGCGCCTGCGGCGAGGACGATGACGGCGACCTGGGGCACGAGCTCTCCCATCGGGGTGCGGTGGACTGCACTCAGGCTATCCGGGCTGCGGACCGCGACGCCGACGCCCCGGCGGCACGACTACCCTGGATCGCGCCCTCCGCCATGGTGTAACGGCAGCACAGCGGCCTTTGGAGCCGTTTGTCCAGGTTCGAATCCTGGTGGCGGAGCAGGAGCAGGCCCGCCCGTCGCGTGCGCGCAAGACTGTGCGCATGACCGAACCGCTCGTCGTCCTCCTGCACGGCTGGCCCGGGCTGCCCTCGGACTACGACCGGGTCATCCCGCTGCTGCCCGGCGTGCGGTGCGTGGCTCCCCCGCTGCTCGGCTTCGGCGAGCGGTTCGAGGGCCCGATGGCACCCGGCTCGGCGGCGGCGGACGCGCATGCGCGTCGCCTGCTCGCGACGCTGCCCGGGGATGCCCCGCTGCTGGTGGCGGGGTACGACATCGGCAGCCGCATCGCGCAGGCGATGCTCCGCATGGATCCGGCGAGGTTCGTCGGCGCGGTCCTCACCCCCGGCTATCCAGGGATCGGCACTCGCGCCGCCGCGGGCGACCTCGCCCCGCGATTCTGGTACCAGCACTTCCATCGCACGCCGGTCGCCGCCAGCCTCATCGACGGGCGGGCCGACGCCGTGCGCGAGCACCTCGCGTTCCTGACCGGATCGTGGGCGGCCTCCGGCGAGCTGACCACCGGGCCGCGGTTCGACGACGTGGTGGCGGCCTACGCCCGGCCGGGCGCCTTCGCGGCGAGCATCGCCTGGTACCGCGACAACGTCGGCTACGCGGGCGGCCGTCCGACGAGCGTGCCGACCACGATGCTCTGGCCCGAGCGCGATCCGCTCTTCCCGCTCGCGTGGGCGGACGAGGTCGGAGCGTGGTTCACGAGGTCGCGCCTGCAGACGGTCCCGGGCGGCCACTTCGTCCCGCTCGAGTCTCCCGAGGCGATGGCCGCAGCGATCGCGACCCGCCTCGGCCGATGACGGCACGGGTGCATCGAGCGGCTGACCCCGACGGCGTCTGGCACGCTGTCGGGGTGCCGACCCCGATGCTCACCGCCCGCGCGCATCCCGGCCGCCGCTGGGCCTCCCGCCTCGGCCGCGCGCTCAGCTGGCTCGGCGTCGTCATCTTCGCGGGCCTCGCCTTCGTGAGCGCCGGGTGGACGGCGCTCTTCGTCGTCGTCGCGGTGCTCAGCATCGTCGTGCATCGCCGCACGACACTGCGGCGGTGGGAGCTCGACCAGCCCGGCGCCGACGCGAGCTTCCGGTTCGGCCCGCGCGCATCGCGCAGCGTCCGCCTCGCCGACGTCGCGGGCATCGTGATCGTCGACGCGCCGGGCACCTCCGCGCGCGGCATCCCGGTCACGCGCGATCACGAGCGGTGGTGGCTCGTCGACGACGGCGGGCGGGCGCTCGGGCAGGCGAACACAGAGGGCCTCGACCCGGCCGACGTGCAGCGGTTCCGGAGCGCGCTCGGCGTGCCCTTCGTGCCGCTCGTGCTCGCGCGGCGCGCCGGCGCGGTGCCGCTGGGCATGCCCTGGCACCAGGCGCATCCGGCCGGCGCCATCGCGGTCGCGGTGCCCACGGCAGTCGTGGTCATGCTCGTCGTCGTGCTCGTGCCGCCCTACTGGGCGTGAGCCGGCCGATGCGAGGATGAGGGCATGACCGACGACGTCGACCGCATCATGGCCCAGTGGATGCGCGTGCGGCCGGACGCCGACGTCTCGCCGCTCGCGGTGCTGAGCCGCATGACGCGCATCTCGCGCCAGCTCGGCCGCGTGCGCGCGGAGGCGTTCCAGCTCGCCGGGCTCGAGCCGTGGCAGTGGGACGTGCTCGCCGCGCTCCGCCGCGAGAACGGGCCGCTCAGCCCGAAGGACCTCATCGCGCAGACGATGGTGACGAGCGGCACGATGACGAACCGCATCGACAACCTCGTCGCATCCGGGCTCGTCGAGCGCGTCGACGGCTCCGCCGACCGCCGGGTGCGGCTCGTCGGCCTCACCGACGAGGGCATCGACCGGGTCGACGTGGCGCTCGACGCGCTGCTCGAGGCGGAGCGCCGGCTGCTGCGCTCGATCCCCGCCGACGACCAGGCGCGGCTCGCGGAGCTGCTGCGCGTGCTCGCCGACGCGATGCTCTGAGCAGGCTCAGCCTCGCTCGAGTGGCACCCGCCACAGCCGCAGCTCGGTCTCGAGCGCGCGGAGCTCCTCGGCGCGCAGCCCGAGGTCGGCCGAGCGGGCGAGGCGCGCGCCGTCGTGGCCGAGCGCCTCCCAGATGTCGTAGGCCCGGCCGTGGCCGCCGCCGACGAGCCCGCGTCGCACGCGCGCCAGCGACGACAGCGGCACGCGTCGACGCCCGAACACGCTGCCCAGCTCGAGCGTCGGCTCGGGCGTCGTCTCGAGCACGAAGCGCGTGGTGACGGCGCGCACGCCGAGCACGACCATCCAGGCCACCATCGCGCCCGCGCCGAGCGTGAGCGGCCACGCGGGCAGCCAGAGGCTGACGACCCCGACCGACCCGATGATCAGGGCCAGCGGGACGAGCTCGAACGGGAGCCGCCCCTCGAGGCGCACATCCCGCACCTCAGTAGCGGTAGTGCTCGGGCTTGAACGGGCCCTCGACCGGCACGCCGATGTAGGCGGCCTGCTCGGGGCGCAGCGTCGTGAGGCGCGCGCCGAGCGCGTCGAGGTGGAGGCGGGCGACCTCCTCGTCGAGCACCTTCGGCAGCCGGAAGACGCCCAGCTCGTAGTCCTTCGTCGCGAGCTCGATCTGCGCGAGCACCTGGTTCGAGAACGAGTTCGACATCACGAACGACGGGTGGCCGGTCGCGTTGCCGAGGTTCATGAGCCGGCCCTCGGAGAGCACGAGGATCGAGCGGCCGGACGGCATCCGCCACTCGTGCACCTGCGGCTTGATCTCGATGCGCTCGGCGCCGGAGCGCTCGAGCGCCGCGATGTCGATCTCGTTGTCGAAGTGGCCGACGTTCGCGACGATCGCGAGGTGCTTCATGCCCTGGAGGTGCTCGAGCGTGATGACGTGCTCGTTGCCCGTCGTCGTGACCCAGATGTCGGCCTCGTCGAGCGCATCCTCGACGCGCGCGACGCGGAAGCCGTCCATCGCGGCCTGCAGCGCGCAGATCGGGTCGACCTCGCTCACGATGACGCGGGCGCCCTGGCCCTTGAGCGCCTCCGCCGCGCCCTTGCCGACATCGCCGTAGCCGACGACGAACGCCGTCTTGCCGCCGATGAGCACATCGGTCGCGCGGTTGAGCCCGTCGGGCAGGGAGTGCCGGATGCCGTAGCGGTTGTCGAACTTCGACTTCGTGACCGAGTCGTTCACGTTGATCGCCGGGAACAGCAGGCGGCCGTCGGCGAAGAGCTGCTCGAGGCGGTGCACGCCGGTCGTGGTCTCCTCGGTGACGCCGCGCAGCTGCTCGGCGATGCGCGTCCACCGCTGCGGGTCGTCGGCGAGCGTCGTGGCGATGAGCGCGTCGATGACGCGCAGCTCGTCGGGGGCGCCGTCGGGGGTCACCGGCGCGCTGCCGGCGAGCTCGGCGTCGCGGCCGCGGTGCACGAGCATCGTGGCGTCGCCGCCGTCGTCGAGGATGAGCGTCGGGCCCTCGGGGAAGTCGAAGATGCGCGTCGTGCACGCCCAGTACTCCTCGAGCGTCTCGCCCTTCCAGGCGAAGACGGGCACGCCCGCGGGCGCATCCGGCGTGCCGGCGCCGACGACGATCGCCGCGGCGGCCTCGTCCTGCGTCGAGAAGATGTTGCAGCTCGCCCAGCGCACGTCCGCGCCGAGCGCCACGAGCGTCTCGATGAGCACGGCGGTCTGCACCGTCATGTGCAGGCTGCCCGCAATGCGCTGGCCGGCGAGCGGCTGCTCGTCGGCGTAGCGCCGGCGCAGCTCCATGAGGCCTGGCATCTCGTGCTCGGCGAGGCGGATCTGGTGGCGGCCGGCCTCGGCCAGGCCCAGGTCGCGGACGCGGTGCTCGAAGGTCGTGGGCGCAGCGGTGTCGGTCATGCCGACCATCCTCCCACTCGCCTCGCGACCTCGTCTGCGCCGCGTCCGGAACCGGTGCTGCGCGCTCGATCGGGCTGACCCGCTCGCCGAGCCCGAGGAGCTGTCGGCACCGGTGCCAGCCCGATCCGTCTCGCTCGAGCGACCGGTGCTGCGCGTCCGCTCGGCCCCTGACGCTCGCCGGCGCGCGGGCGGACGTCAGGCGGTCGGCAGCGCTCGCACGTACTCCTCGAGCATCGCGAACTGGTCGCGCGGCTGGAAGCCGGTCGACTCGAGCTTCGCGAGCCGCATCGCGCTGTGCCGGGGCCGCGGCGCGATGCCGGTCTTGGAGGCGAAGTACGCCTCGGTCGACACCGGCGAGACGCTCGCGCCGTCGTTCCCGGTGAGCTCGAACACGCGGCGGGCGATCGCTGCCCAGCTCACCGGCTCGCCGCCGTTGCTCACGTTGTAGAGGCCGTGCGGCGCCCGGGTCCGCAGCAGGTGGTCGATGGCGCGCGCGAGCTCGCTCGCGAACGTCAGCCTGCCGACCTGGTCGTCGACGACCTGCGGCGCGACGCCGCGGCGCGCGAGCGACGCCATCGTGGAGACGAAGTTCGTGCCCTCACCGACGACCCAGGAGGTGCGGACGATGTAGTGCCGGGGCGCTGCGGCGACGGCGAGGTCGCCGGCCGCCTTCGTCTGCGCGTAGACGCCGAGCGGGCCGAGCGCATCCTGCTCGTCGCGCTCCCCCGCGCGATCGTCGAACACGTAGTCGCTCGAGACGTGCACGAGCGTGAGCCCGTGCTCGGCTGCGATCGAGGCGAGCCTGGCGGGACCGGAGGCGTTGACGGCCCAGGCGTCGCGCCTGCCGTCCTCGGTCTCGGCGGCGTCGACGGCGGTGTAGCCGGCGGCGTTCACGATCGTGTCGTAGGCCGACCAGCGGATGCCGTCGAGCGACTCCGGGCGCGCCAGGTCGACGCGGTCGCGGCCGGCGTAGTCGACGTCGTGCCGGTCGGCCCAGTGCGCGCGGAGCGCCACGCCGAGCTGGCCGTTCGCGCCGAGCACGAGCGTGCGCCGGGGCGGCATCGGGGTGACGTCGGCGAGCATCGGGTGCGCGCGGTCCTTGTCGCTCAGCTCCGCCTCGTCGAGCGGGATCGGCCAGGCGATCGCGGCGGTCGGGTCGGCGAGGTTGAGGAACGTGTACTCGCCCTGCGCCTCGGCCGACCAGTGGTCGTTGACGAGGTAGGAGTAGGCGGTATCCACCTCGAGCGCCTGGAAGGCGTTGCCGACGCCGCGCGGCACGAAGACCGCGATCGACGGGTCGATCTCGATGCTGAAGGTGGCGCCGAAGGACGGCCCCTCGCGGAGGTCGACCCAGGCGCCGAAGACGCGGCCGGAGGCCACCGAGATGTACTTGTCCCACGGCTCCGCGTGGATGCCGCGGGTGACGCCGGGCGCCGCGTTGAACGAGATGTTGTTCTGCACCGGGCCGAAGTCGGGCAGGCCGAGCGCGAGCTGCTTCTCGCGCTGCCAGTTCTCCTTGAACCAGCCGCGGTTGTCGCCGTGCACCGGCAGGTCGAAGACCAGGAATCCCGGGATCGGGGTCTCGCGCACCGCGAGCTGCTTGCCCGTCTGCATGGGCTCCGTCGTCACGTGCGCGGCCTCAGTGCCCGGCCTGGGCGTACTTCGCCTCGGCCTCGGCCTTCTGCTTGCGCCACCAGGGCTCGTTCGCGCGGTACCAGTCGATCGTGTCGGCGAGGCCCGACTCGAAGTCGGTGAAGGCGGGCTCCCACTCGAGCTCCTCGCGCAGCTTGCTCGCGTCGATCGCGTAGCGCAGGTCGTGGCCCGCGCGGTCCTTCACGTGGTCGAACGCGTCCGGCTCCTGGCCCATGAGGCGCAGGATCGCCTGCACGACCTCGAGGTTGTTCTTCTCGCCGTCGGCGCCGATGAGGTAGGTCTCGCCGGTGCGGCCGCGCTCCAGGATGCGCAGCACCGCGCTCGAGTGGTCGTCGGCGTGGATCCAGTCGCGCACGTTCTCCCCCGCGCCGTAGAGGCGCGGCCGCACGCCGTCGAGCACGTTCGTGATCTGGCGCGGGATGAACTTCTCGACGTGCTGGCGCGGGCCGTAGTTGTTCGAGCAGTTCGAGATCGTCGCCTCGAGGCCGAAGGAGCGCACCCAGGCGCGCACGAGCAGGTCGGAGCCCGCCTTCGTCGACGAGTAGGGGCTCGAGGGGTTGTAGGGCGTCTCGGGCGTGAACTTCGCCGGGTCGTCGAGCTCGAGGTCGCCGTAGACCTCGTCGGTCGAGATGTGGTGGAAGCGGGTCCCGCTGCGGCGGGCGGCCTCGAGCAGCGTGAACGTGCCGATGAGGTTCGTGTGCACGAACGGCGCCGGGTCGTGGAGCGAGTTGTCGTTGTGCGACTCGGCCGCGTAGTGCACGACCGCGTCGGCGTCGGCCACGAGCGCGTCGACGACCTCCGAGTTGGCGATGTCGCCGACGACGAGCTGCACGCGGTCCTCCGGCAGGCCCGCGAGCGTCTCGCGGTCGCCCGCGTAGGTGAGCTTGTCGAGCACCACCACGTCGTGGTCGGTGTTGGCGACGACGTAGTGGACGAAGTTCGAGCCGATGAAGCCGGCGCCGCCGGTGACGAGGAGCTTGCTCATGGGCTCCAGCGTACTGGGCGGCGCACGGCGGCCCCGCCCGCTCAGGCGCGGATGAGCGCCAGCACCTCGTCGCGGATCGCGACCATCGTCGGCTCCTGCTCGGCCTCGACGTTGAGCCGCAGCAGCGGCTCGGTGTTCGACGGGCGCACCGAGAACCACCACGCGCCGTCGGGCGCCGTGACGGTGAGGCCATCCATCTCGTCGAACTCGCCGCGGCCGGCGAACGCCTCGACCACGCGCGTGTAGGCGGCCGGCACGTCGGCGACCGTCGAGTTGATCTCGCCGGACGCGGCGTAGGGCGTGTAGCGCGCTGCGAGCTGCGACAGCGGCTCCTCGTCGACGCCGAGCGTCGCGAGCACGTGCATCGCCGCGAGCATGCCGTTGTCGGCGCCCCAGAAGTCGCGGAAGTAGTAGTGCGCGGAGTGCTCGCCGCCGAAGACGGCGCCGGTCTCGGCCATCCGGTCCTTGATGAGGGAGTGGCCGACGCGGGTGCGCACGGCGGTGGCGCCGGCGGCCACGATGGCCTCGGGCACCGACCGGCTGGTGATGAGGTTGTGGATGACGACGACGTCCTGCTCGCCCTCGGCTTGCACGCGGCGGATCTCGCGCTCCGCGACGATCGCGGCGACCGCCGACGGCGAGACGGCACCACCGCGCTCGTCGATGACGAAGCAGCGGTCGGCGTCGCCGTCGAACGCGAGCCCGAGGTCGGCGCCGTGCTCGACGACGGCGGCCTGCAGGTCGACGAGGTTCTTGGGGTCGAGCGGGTTGGCCTCGTGGTTGGGGAAGGTGCCGTCGAGCTCGAAGTACATGGGCACGATCTCGAGCGGGAGCGCGCCGAGGCCCGCGGCGTCGCCGAGCACGGCGGGCACGGTCATGCCGCCCATGCCGTTGGCCGCATCCACCACGACCTTGAGGGGCCGGATCGACGAGAGGTCGACGAGCGAGCGCAGGTGCTCCGCGTAGTCGGCGAGCACGTCGAGCTCGCGCAGCGAGCCGGGCTCGGCCGCCGCGGGCAGCCCGTCGTCGAGGTAGCGCTGCGCGCCGTCGCGGATGGCGGAGAGGCCGGTGTCGAGGCTCACGCCGCGGGCGCCGGCGCGCGAGAACTTGATGCCGTTCCAGGCCGCGGGGTTGTGGGAGGCGGTGAACATCATGGCCGGCGCGTCGAGCGAGCCGGAGGCGAAGTAGGTGCCGTCGGTCGAGCACAGGCCGATCGCGATGACGTCGGCGCCGCGCGCCCGCGCACCCTCAGCCGCAGCGGCGGCGAGCGCAGGCGACGACGGGCGCATGTCGTGGCCGATCACGATCGGTGCGCCCGTGCCCACCTCGTCGGCGAACGCGGCGCCGAGCGCGCGCACGACCTCCTCGGTGAGCTGCCCGTCGACGAGGCCTCGCACGTCGTACGCCTTCACGATGTCCGTCAGCGCCATGGTTCCTCTTCGTGTCTGGTGGGTGGGGCCGTCGCCGAGCGCGGCGCCCGGTCGGGCTCGTGGCGCACGACCTGCCAGCCGGTGGGCCCGCTCGCGCGGTCGGCGTGCGGGTCGCACAGGTCGTAGCTGCCCTCGATCGCGCCCTGCCTGCTGGCCCCCTGCAGCGGGCCGACGACGAGCAGCTGCGCGGCGTAGTCGACGGTGACGGTCCGGTCGGCGTACCGGCGGCACCCGGGCCGTGAGCACATCGCGACATCCATCCCGCCAAGGGTAGCGGCGCCGGACCCGTCCGCCGGGCGACACGTAGGATGTGGCCATGCACGCCCGCCAGCACTCCCGCGGCTCGCGCCACGGGCGTGAGATGCGATCGTCGGTCGCCGGCCCGGTGCTGCCGTTCCTCTCGTCGCGCGAGACGCGCTTCGAGGACATCGCGGCGGACGCAGCCGACTACGTCATGGCGCTGTGGCCTGCGGAGCTCGGCGACGTGCTCTTCCAGTGGGCCGACATGCCGCCGCGCGCGATCGCCGACCGCATCGACGAGGTGCCGGAGTGGGCGGTCGACGCCGCGCAGCGCACGATCACCATCTACCGGCTGCCGCTGCAGCGCCTGCCGCGCGTGCACATCGACGACCCCTGGCACCGCCAGGTCGCGATCGAGGGCGCGGTCTTCCGGGCAGCGGCCGAGCTCATCGGGCGCGACCCGTGGGAGGTCGCGCCGGACCGCTGGCGGCACCACTAGTCGACCAGCATGGGGGCTAGTGCAGGACGCGCACGCCCTCTGCGGCCGGGCCCTGCGGGCTCGCGGTGAAGCCGCCCACCTCGCTGTCGCTGCGGTAGCCGACGCCGATCACGAGGCCGTCGCCGACCACCTCGACGGCGCCCGCGTCGACCGGGCGCTCGATCGTGCCGCCCGCGGCGAGCACGACCTCCTCGCCGTCGATCGTCACGCGCTGCTCGGCGTCGGCGGTGCTCGCGACGTGGAGCGTCGCCTCCGGGCCCTCCGGCACCGCGATCGCGGACGCGCCGGAGCGCGGCTCGCCGCTCGCGATCCAGTCGAAGTCGAGCCCGTCCGCCGACGTCGCGACGGCGCGCGCGCCCGCCACGACCGGCGCATCCGACGACACCCGGATGGCGTAGGTGCCGACCGGGAGGTCGCCGAGCGGGAAGTCGGTGACGACGCCCGCCTCGAGCCTGCCCTCCGACTCGATGACCGAGCCGTCGCTCGCCCGGAAGGCCAGCTGCAGCGCGCCGCCCGTCGGCGAGAGCACGCGCAGCACGGGCACGGTGTCGTCGAAGTCCGCCTGCGTCTCGAGGCCGGACGGCTCGTCGATCCGCACCGCGGGCAGCACCGCTGCGGTGCCGGCGACGACGGGGTCGACGACGTCGAAGCCGCCGCGCTCGAGCCCGCGCGTGGTCGTCTGCTGCAGGTGCGCCGCGACGGGTGCGCCGGTGGAGGCGACGTGCACGACCGCGTCGGCGACGCCGGGCGCGACAGCCGCGAGGTCGAGCACCGCCTCGGTGCCGGGCGGGACCGCGAGGCCCGTCGAGCCGACCGACTCGATGGGCCCCTCCGGGCCGTAGACCGTCACGTCGACGCTCGCCCCGACCTCGGACGCGTTCGCGATCGTGAGCACGGTCTGCCTGCCGGTGCGCGTCGAGCCGCCGACGAGCCACTGCTCGAGCCGCGTCTCGGCGCACTCGCTCGCGGCGAACCCGCCGACCGCGTCGACGTCGACGTCGAGCGACTGGGCGGCCGAGAGCGTCGACTCCTCGCCGCGCTGCACGACGGCGTCGCCGCCGCTCAGGTCGCCGGCGGTGGGGACGGCGAGCTGCGACTGCTCGACCTCGCCGCCCAGGCTGCCGACCTCGACCCGGGCGTCGGCGACGCCGGTGATCGCCAGGGCGTCCTCGCCGTCGGAGGTGCCGACGCGCAGCGCCGGGCCCGCGCAGACGCGCGACTGCAGCGGGGACGCAGGCTGGACGAGCGTCGAGGGCGCGGACGCGGTGACGCGCACGTCCTCCGGCAGCGCGTTGGCGCCCAGCACGGCTCCCACGCCGAGCGCCGCGGCGACGAGCCCGACGGCGGCCCGGCCGCTCCAGCGGGCGACGCCGCGGCGGTCGACGCGCCGCACCGCCTCGGCCGCGTCGTTGGCGGCGGCCTCGCGGTCGGTGAGCGCGACGTCGCGCGCGATGTCGCCGTCGACCGGCTCCTCGCGCGCCGCCGCCTCGAGCGCGAGCTCCTCGGCCGTCGGCTCGTGCTCGATCGGCGGCTCCGGCTCGCCGATGGGCGAGGGGTCGTCGAACTCCTGGGAGTCGTCGAGCGGCTCCAGGTCCCGGTCGCTCATCGCCACTCCCCCGCTCCCTCGAGCCGCTTCGTGCGCACGCGCGCCCCGCGCCGCAGCGACGGCAGCGCCGCGACCACGGCGGCCGCGAGCGCGACGAGCTGGCCGAGCAGCAGCCAGCCGGCCCACGCGGGACGCTCGATCGCGGGCGTCGGCACCGCCTCGAGCCGCTGCCAGAGCAGGCCGGCTTCCGTCTGGCCGATGGTCTGCAGGTCGCCGCGCGCGTCGAGCGACCGCTGCGCCCGATCGTGGAGCCCTGCGGCGCCCTCGCGCTCCTGCTCGAGCAGCACGAAGCGCACCCCCTGCGCGTCGAGCAGCGCGTCGACGTCGACGTCGCCGCCCGAGGCAAGGTCGACCGCGGCCTGCGCGAGCCGCGCGTCCAGGTCGCCCGGGGCCTCGCGTACGAGCTCGGCGGTCGCGATGTCGTCGAGGGTGGTCCCCCGACCGCGCTCGAGGTCGACGCCGAGGTCGCCCTCGGCGAGCGGATGCAGCACGAGCGTGCCGACGCGCGGGTCGTCGGCGGTCGCCGCCTCCACGAACGCCGGCATGCGGCGGTCCGGCGCGGGGGTGACGATCGCGGGCGCGAGGAACGTCGACGCGATGACGGGGACTGCGGCGACCACCGCGACGACCGCGACGAAGCCGCCGGGCAGGGCGGCACGCCGGTCCTCGACGTCGGCCGCGGTGACCGCGAGCGCGATGAGCGCGGCGAGCGCGAGGGAGGCGCCGGAGCCCGCCCAGACGGTGACCGGATCGCCGTCGACGCTCGTGAGCGCGAGCCGCGATGCGCCGACCGCGGTCGCGTAGCCCGCGAGCAGCAGCAGCACCCACGGCCACGCGCGCGTCGGCCGCAGCACGACGCCCGCGAGGGCCGCGAGCGCGAGCGGCGCGAGCAGCGCGAGCGCGACCCAGCGGGCGTCGACCCCCGGCGCCATCGCCGCGACCACGCCCTCGAGGGTCGCCAGCGTGCCGTCCGGCGAGAGCAGCGCCGCCTCGATGGCGGTCGGCGGAGCGGATGCGCGCGGCACGCCGGGATCGGCGAGCGCGGCGAGCGGCGTGCCGGCCGTCCAGCGCGCGACCACGACGGGGCCGATGAGCGCGAGCGCCGGCAGCACCGCCGCGAGCGGCCGCAGCGGCGAGCGCCAGCCGACGCCGATGCCGATGAGCGCGAGCAGCAGCATCGCCGGCAGCAGCACGGGGGCGGCCGCGACGACGATCGCGAGGGGGATGGCGGCGAAGCCCGCGGCGCGCCACGACCGGTGCGCGAGCAGCATCCCCGCCGCGGCGAGCGGCAGCGCGAGGTGCGCGAGCACCGCGCCCAGCCGGCCGTCGACGATCGAGGCGAGCAGCGTCGGCGACAGCGACCACACGGCCGCCGACACCGCGGGCACCCAGCGCGAGTCGGTCATCCGCCGCACCGCGAAGAACGCCGTGACGGCCGCGATCGCCGGGGCCAGGAAGAGCAGCAGCACGATCGCCGTCGACGGCTGCCAGAAGGTGAGCGAGCCGAGCAGCGCGAGCAGGATCACGAACGGGTCGGCCGGCCCCTGGACCTCGCCGAGCGCATCCCTCGGCCCCGCGAGCGCGTTCGCCCACAGGTCGCCGAGCGAGTCGGAGAGGGGCAGCAGCGCGCCCCCCGTCGCCGCCGCGGCGCCGAGCAGCTGCGGGGACAGCACGACGCCCACGACGAGCGCCGCCACCGCGACCCAGAGGCCCGCGCCCTCGACGAAGCCGACGCGCTCGTCCACGGAGCGGTGCATGCGCTCGGGGTCGCCGACCGCGCGGCGGTGCGACCGCACGGTGCGCCACGACGCGCGCAGCGGCCGCAGCGACGCCCAGCCCGTCGCGCGGGCGCGGGCGATCCGGCGGCGCGCACTGGCGGTCGAGGGCACGGCGACGAGCGTCGCGAGCGTCGCCTGCCACTCGGCGAGCACGGCCGCAGGCCGCTTCGCGAGCAGGTGCGCGATCGAGCGCACGACGGCGAGCGGCAGCAGCAGCAGCCAGTGCACGACGAGCGCGAGCGGGTTCGCGTAGGCGAGCCGCCGGTGCAGCTGCGCGCGCCGCGCGATCGCGACCCGCCCGGCGTCGCTCACCGCGCGCGCGGCGAAGTGCTCCGGCCCGCCCGCGCGCCGCACGCGCGCTCGCGGCTCGACCGCGACGCGGTGGCCGGCGAGGCGGGCGCGCACGCCCAGGTCGAGCCCCGCGTCGATCGAGCGGAGCGCGGGGTCGAAGCCGCCGAGCGCGGCGAACGCGTCGCGGCGCACGAGCACGCCGGTCTCGGCGACGCCGAGGCGGTCGGAGTCGTCGTCGTGCTGCCCCTGGTCGAGCTCGCCCTCGTGCAGCAGCAGGCTGCGGCCGAACGGCGTCATCGACTGGCCGAACTCCGCGAAGCGGTCGGGCTCGTCGGCGCGCATGACCTTCGACCCGACGACGGCGACGCTCGGGTGCGCCTCGGCGTGCGCGAGGAGCGACTCGAGCGAGCGCGGGTGGGGCGCGGCGTCGTGCGCGAGCAGCCAGAGCCAGTCGCCGTCCTCGGCCTTCGGCAGCGTCGCGACGCCCTTGCCGATCAGCGCGCCGTACGGCAGCCGCTGCGTGATGACGACGCTCGACGCCTGCGATCCCTCGAGCAGCGCGCGCGAGCCGTCGCGCGAGGCGCCGTCGACGGCGACGAGCCGCTCGGGCGGCGTCGTCTGCGCGCCGATCGCCGCGAGGGTCGCCGGCAGGTACGCGGCGCCATTGCTGGCCGCGAGCACGGCGAAGACCCTCGGATGCACCCGGCAAGGCTAGGCGGGATCGGCGCCGCACCCCGGGTTGCCGCCGGTGTGCCGTGCGATCGACGCCCGAGCGTCGCGCGCTCGCCGGTGCGCGTCAGGCGCGGCCGGGCCGGACGACGCGCTTCACGGCGCTCGCCGCGCGGAACGCGGGGTGCTCGCGCACGAGCCGCAGCCGCGACTCCGCCGCGTCGCGCGCCGCGGCGGCCCTCGCCGCCTGCTCGCGCGCGTCGGCGAGCTGGCCCTCGAGCGCGCGCCGCGCGGGTGCGCCAGCCTCGAGGCCCGCGAGCCACGCCTCCTCGCGCTCGGCCGCGATGCGCGCCGCGAGGCCCGGGATGCCGTCGAGCGTCTCGCGCTCGAGCCGCAGCCGGTAGAGCTCGGTGTTGCGCGCGTCGAGCTCGTCGCGGAGCGCGACGATGTCGTCCTGCGCCACCTGGTCGAGCGGTGCGAGCAGCTCGGCGAGCGCGCGCAGCTCCTGGATCTCGCCGGTCGAGAATGGGGCATCATCGGCGTCGTCGAGCACCGCGGCGAAGCGCGCGGGCAGCAGCGGCTCGAGCCGCTCGAGCTGCTCGACGAGCGACGTGTCCTCGCGCAGCCCCGGCGCACGCAGCTCCTCGGCCGTCGGCATGCGGCGGGCGAGGAACGGCAGCAGCTGGTTCGCGCGCATGCGGCGCCAGTCGCGCATGCCGTGGTGGTTCGCGCTCGGGCGCAGGTCGGGGTTCTGCTCGTAGGCGCGCCCCATGTTCTCGGTCTTGCGCTCCACCTGCGACGACGAGCGCCACGGCAGGTGCAGCACCTCGAGCGCCGCATCGGCGGGCGGTTCGCCCTGCTGCTCGATCGAGACGAAGTGGTTGCCGTGCGCGACCTCGACGTCGGCGCTGCCGACGTGGATCGCGTTCGGGGTCGGGTGCGCGTGCACGCCCGCGGCGCGCAGCGCCTCGAGGGTGCGCTCGTCGCGGCGCACGAGCCGGCGGAGGCCCGAGCCCTGTCGCGCGATCGGCCCGACGAGGTTGACGACCGGCACCGTGAAGGCGCCGATCTCGCGCGGCGTGCGTGCGAGCGCCTCCGCCACGGTGAGCGCCGGGTCGACCGCGCGCACGAACTCGTCGGCGTCGCCGTTGATCACCCAGTCGGCGCCGTGCTCCTCGAACGCGAGGCGGGCCATCCGCGTGACGACCTTGGCCTGCTGCTTGCGGTGCTCGGGATCGTCGAAGACGGTGACCGGCGCGACGGCCGCGTACTCGGCGAGGATCTCGCGCGTGCCGTCGACGGATGCGTTGTCGGTCACGAGGATGTGATCGATCCCCTGGGCGAGGTGGTGCTCGATCGTCGCGGCGATGATGTCCGCCTCGTCGCGCACCATCATGGTCATCACGACGGTCATGCGGTGAGCATATCGGTGCGTGAGTCCTGCTCAGCGACTGCTCGGTCGAGGCCGTGGATCAGGCGTGTCGGATCAGGCGAGCTTGCGCAGCTTGCGGCGCTCGCGCTCCGAGAGGCCGCCCCAGATGCCGAAGCGCTCGTCGTTCTCGAGCGCATACTCGAGGCACTGCTGCCGCACGTCGCACGACTCGCAGATGCGCTTCGCGTCGCGCGTCGAGCCGCCCTTCTCGGGGAAGAACGCCTCGGGGTCGGTCTCGGCGCACAGCGCGTCGGCTTGCCAGCCGAGCGGCTGGTCGTCGATCTCGCTGCGCACACCCGGGACGCCGAGCATGACCGGGTCGACGAACCAGTCGCCAGGCACCCCTCGCCGCAGCCCGCGATCGTCGATGGCTTGCGCTGCTGTCGTGCTGCGCTGCACTCCCTCTCGCATGGCGTTCCCCCGGTTCTGCAGGACCCCGGCCGGGCCTGCGTTGCACCAATTACACCGGTGTAGTTCGCCTCGCGTCAAGTCGGAGATTCTAGGAGTGTCGCGCCCTCTCGCCCGGGAGCGACGCGCCTACGGCGTGTCGAGCTCGAGCGCGAGCCACGCCTCCGCGGCGTCGATCTCGAAGGGCGCCGCGGCGTCGATCCACGCGGCGTCCGCGGGCGCTAGCGCGCGCGTCTCGCCGTCGACCGTCGCGGTGCCGCCGGAGACGGCGAGCAGCAGTCCCCTGCCGCCCTCGACGACGTGGGCGCCGGTGATGCGGCGGAGCTCGAACGGCGCGGCAGGGCGGTAGGCGGTCCCGCCCTCGAGCGGCTCCGCGGGCAGCCGCGGGTCGTCGAGCGGCGTCGGGTCGACCACCGCGAGCAGCTCCGCGACATCGACGTGCTTGGGCGTGAGCCCGCCGCGCAGCACGTTGTCGCTCGGGCCCATGAGCTCGATGCCGAGTCCCGAGAGGTAGGCGTGCAGGTTGCCGGCGGGCAGGAAGAGCGCCTCACCGGGCGCGAGCGAGACGCGGTTCAGCAGCATCGCGACGAGGATCCCCGGGTCGCCCGGGTGCGCGGCCGAGAGCCGGGCGATCGTATCGGCCTCCACCGGATGCGTCCCGGTGAGCGCGTCCCCGGCTGCCACCGCGCCGGCGACGACCGGCGCGACCTCCGCGTCGCCGGAGAGCAGCCACGCGAGTGCGTCGCCGGCCGCGAGGTGCTCGAGCAGCGGCGCGACGCGCCCGTCGGCGGCGGCGAGCGCCTCGACGACCTCGCGCGCCTGCGCCTCGGGACGGAAGCCGCTGAGCGCCTCGAACGGCGTCACGGCGACGATGATCTCGGGCTTCGGGTGAGGGTCGCGGTAGTTGCGGTGCGGGGCGTCTCGCGGGATGCCCGCCGCGTCCTCCCTGTCGAAGCCCTCGCGAGCGCGTGCCGCATCCGGGTGCGCCTGCAGCGAGAGGGGCTCGGCGGCGGCGAGCACCTTGAGCAGCATCGCGGGCTGCCGCGCGCCGAGTGCCTCGAGCGCGGGCCCGAGCGCGGTCCCCGCGTGCGCGCCCGCCGTCACGACGGCGGGGCACCCGGGATGGGCGCCGAGCCACAGCTCGGCCTCCGCCCCGCCGGACGCGGTGCGGCCCAGGTACTCGGACAGGAGCGTGGTGCTCCCCCAGGCGTAGTCCCTCGGCTCATTGGCGATCGGCACAAACACAGCCGCGGTCTCCTTCCGCCGGTTTGGTCGAGCGTACCAACGGCCCGCCGCCCCGCCCGCGGGCGGCCGTAGCCTGACCGCGACGGCCAGGACGGCCGGGAGACTGAGGAGCAATGACGTTCACGCCGCTCACGAGCGACTTCTACGGGTTCGCCGCCGACCTGACCGACGCCGAGCGCGCGTCGCTCGCCGAGATCCGGGCCTTCATGGAGGAGCGGGTGCGCCCGGTCATCCTCGACCACTGGCACCGCGACGCGTTCCCGACCGACCTCATCCCCGAGCTCGGCGCGCTCGGCGTCGTCGGCGGCGCGTGGCCCGAGACCGCCAGGTTCGAGAACTCCGCCGTCTACCGCGGCTGGGTCGCGCTCGAGATGAGCCGCGTCGACGCCTCCGTCTCGACCTTCATCGGCGTGCAGAACGGCCTGGTGGCCGGCACGCTCGGCGTCACCGGGAGCCCGGAGCAGCGCGCCGAGTGGCTGCCGCGCCTCGCCGACTGCTCGGTGGTCGGGGCGTTCGGCCTCACCGAGCCGCTCTCGGGCTCCGACTCCGCGCAGGGCCTGCGCACCACCGCCCGGCGCGAGGGCGACGAGTGGGTCATCGACGGCGCCAAGCGCTGGATCGGCAACGCCACCCAGGCCGACATCGTGGTGATCTGGGCGAAGGATTCCGAGACCGGGCGCGTGCTCGGCTTCATCGTGCCGACCACGACGCCCGGCTTCTCGGCGACCCGGATCGAGCGGAAGATCTCGCTCCGCATGGTGCAGAACGCCGACATCGTGCTCGACGGCGTGCGCGTGCCGGAGTCCCTGCGGCTGCAGGGCGCGAACAGCTTCCGCGACACCGCCCGCGTGCTGCGGCTCACGCGCGCGGAGGTCGCCTGGAGCGCGGTCGGCGTGATGATGGGCGCCTACGAGGCGGCCGTCCGCTACACGACCGAGCGGGTGCAGTTCGGCTCGCCCATCGCCGGGCACCAGCTCGTGCAGGACCTGCTCGCGAAGTCGCTCGGCCACATCACCGCGTCGATCGCGCTGTGCGTGCAGGTCTCGCGGATGCTCGACGAGGACCGGCAGGAGGACGCCCACTCGGCGCTCGCGAAGGCGTACGCGACGAGCCGCATGCGCGAGGTCGTCTCGTGGTGCCGCGAGGTGTGCGGCGGCAACGGCATCGTCACCGACTACGAGGTCGCGCGATTCTTCGCCGACGCAGAGGCGCTCTACACCTACGAGGGCACCGCGCAGATGAACTCCCTCATCGTCGGTCGGGCGATCACCGGGCAGTCGGCCTTCGCCTGAGCTGGGCCGATCGGGCGAATAGGCTGACCGGCATGGATGCGAACGCGCCGGACCAGCCCGAGCTCGAACGACTGCGGAGCGAGCTGTCGCGGCTCGAGCGCGAGCGCGCGACGGAGGTCGCCGAGCTGCGCTCCGCGCGCCACCGCATCATGGAGCTCGAGGCGCAGCTCGCCGCGAGCCGCGACCGGCTGCCCGACCCGCGGGCGATGGCCGTGCGCGCGAAGCGGGTCGCGCGCCGCGGCGTCGGCTCGCTGCTGCGCAGGCTGCGGAACCGCTAGTGCGGCTGGCCAACCTCGACGCGGTGCGCCGCGTCGGCATCTTCTTCTTCTACGACGGTGACGGCGTCGCCGACGAGACCGTGACCACGCTGCTCGACGGCGTGCAGCCGCACTTCGAGCGCACGATCGTCGTCGTGAACGGCGCGCTCGACGAGGCGAGCCGGGCCGCGTTCGAGGCGCGGCCCGGCACCGAGCTGCTGCAGCGCGAGAACCAGGGCTTCGACTCCTGGGCCTACAAGACCGCGATCGAGCACATCGGCTGGGACGGGATCGCCGAGATCGACGAGCTCGTGCTCTACAACTTCACGATCCTCGGCCCGGTCGCGAGCGTCGACGCGATGTTCGCCGACATGGATGCGCGCGACCTCGACTTCTGGGGCCTCACGGTGCACCACGGCGCGCCGTTCGACCCGTGGGGGCTGCTCGAGACCCCGACGCTGCCCGAGCACCTGCAGTCGCACTGGATCGCCGTGCGCGCGTCGATGCTGCAGTCCGCGCCCTTCCGCCGCTACTGGGACGAGCTGCCCCCGATCCCCGACTACGCGCACGCGGTCGCGAAGCACGAGGCCCGCTTCACCCATCACTTCGCGTCGTTCGGCTTCCGCTGGGAGCCCTTCGTCGACACGGCCGACCTGCGGCAGACCACCTTCTACCCGCTCAACTCGATGCCGGTCGAGCTCATCCGCGACCGCGGCTGCCCCATCTTCAAGCGCAAGACGCTCTTCGCAGGCATCGACTCGGTGATCGACGAGCACGCGACCGGCAACGCCCGGGAGCTCTACCGCTTCCTGGCCGCGTCCGGTCGCTACGACATGGGGGTGCTCGACCGCCACCTCGCCCGCTCCGCCGACCAGCGCGACGTCTTCGAGACGATGCACGAGTGGCGCATCCTCGCGCCGGCCGCCGCGTCGCGGCCGTCGACCGTCGCGCTCGTCGAGGCCTCGGAGGGCTGGGAGCAGCGCGTCGACGCCGTGCGCGGCGCCGACCGGATCGTGCTCGCCGGGGCGCCCGGCACCCTCGCGGCGATCGACGCGGGCGCGGCGGCCGACCTCGACGGCGTCGAGCTCGTGGGCGTGCGCGCGCACCCGCTCGAGGCGCTCGCCGACGCTGAGGAGTCGCTCGCGGTGCTCGCGCTCGCCGACGGCATCCCCGCGGAGCTGCCCGGCCTCGACCGCGACGACCGCCGCGCCGACGCGCTCGAGTCGCTCGGGCTGCCCGACCGGCTCGCGGATGCGGCCGCCGCGTTCGACGACGCCGCCGTCGGCGCGCTCGTGTCGGCGCCCGCGCTGCAGCGCGGCTGGTTCGGCGAGCTCGGCCACGAGGCGGACGGCGCCACGGCGCGGCTCGAGCTCGCGGCGAGCCGGCTCGCGATCCGGGCGCGCTCGAACGCGCCCGTCGTGCCGCAGGCGGGGGCCGCGATCGTGCGCGGCGCCGTCGCGGCATCGCTCGGCGCACGGATCCGCGACGCGGCCGCCGAGCTGCCGCAGCTGTCGGTCGACGAGTGGGGGCGGCTCCTCGCGCTCGCCGTGCAGGACGCCGGGCTGCGGCCGCAGCTGTCGATCTCGGCACGGCTCGCGGAGCAGCGGCTCTCGATCATGCAGCACCAGCTGCGCGGCCTCACCGGCGCGGTCGGCCGCGGCGTGGGCGAGTCCTACACGCAGCTGCTCGGCAGGATCCGCTAGCGCGGCAGCAGCGCGCGCAGCTGCGCGGCGCGACGGCCGATGCCCCAGCCGGTCACCTTCGTGAGGGCCTCGCCGATGATCGAGCCCGACATCTTCGACTCCCCGGCCTCGCGGTCGCGGAACTGGATCGGCACCTCGCTGATCGACGCCCCCGCGTCGTGCGAGCGCACCGTCATGTCGATCTGGAAGCAGTAGCCGCGGCTCTCGAGCGACTCGAGGTCGAGCCGCTGGAGCAGCTCGGTGCTGTAGACGCGGTAGCCGGCCGTCATGTCGTGCGCGGGCACCCCGAGCATGAGGCGGGCGTAGAGGTTGGCGCCGCGGCTGAGCACCTCGCGGCGCATCGGCCAGTCGACGACGCTGCCGCCCGGCATCCAGCGGGAGCCGATCACGAGCTCGTCCCCGGCCTCGGCCAGCTCGAGCATCGCCCGCAGCCGCTCCGGCGGGTGCGAGCCGTCGGCGTCGATCTCGATCACGTGGGTGTAGCCGCGCTCGATGCCGAGCGCGAAGCCGTCGAGGTACGCGGCGCCGAGGCCGAGCTTGCCGGGGCGGTGCCGCACCGTGATCCGCGGGTCGGCCGCCGCCATCCGGTCGGCGAGCTCACCCGTGCCGTCGGGGCTCGCGTCGTCGAGGATGAGCACGTCGAGCTCGGGCACGGCGGCGAGCAGCCGGTCGACGAGCACCGGGAGCGACTCGACCTCGTCGTACGTCGGGATGAGCGCGAGCGCCTTGATCATGGATGGTCCCTTCACGGCTCGCCCACGATCGCAGGGCAGTCGAGCACCAGCGCACGATTGTACGGGGCGATCAGCAGATCCTCCGGCGCATCGCCGCCCTCGCAGGCGGCCGCCTGCCGGTCCACCTGCACGCTCCACGGCTCGACCCCGATCCGGTGGGAACCGGTGTCGGGCGACTGCCAGGCCATCGCGCCGACGAACGCGACGAGCCCGAGGGCGAGCACCGGCGTCGCGACGGCGAGCCACCGACCGCGGAGCCGCTCGACCGCGACCGACGCGGCGATCGGCACGATGGCGGCGAGCAGCATCCCGGCGGCGCCGCCGTAGCGCAGGTCGACGATCGCGGTCAGCCAGTCGTCGCCGCGGAACGACGCGTACTGGAACTGCTCGATCGGCGAGGCCAGCAGCGAGCCGCCGAACGACGACGCGGAGGCCAGCAGCACGACCGCTCCGGCGATGCGCGCGCGCCACGAGCCCCAGATGATGACGACGAGCGAGGCGATCGAGAAGACCGCCAGGATCGGCGCGGCCGCGAGTGGTCCCTGCGACGCGAACGCCTCGCGGATGCCCTGCTCGGTCGGCTGGAGCGTCGGCATCACGACGTTCGACAGCCAGCCGACGACGACGTCCGGGATGCCGATCGGCACGCCGTCGTAGCCGCCGCGCGGGGCGAGCAGCCACGACAGGGCCTGGCCGCCGAGCCCGAGCAGGAAGCCGCCGATCACGGGCCACAGCAGCCGCCGGCGCAGATGGATGCGCAGCAGCAGCACGGGCAGCATGAGCAGCAGCTGCACCTCCGTCATGGCCGCGACGAACGCCGCGACGGCGACGAGCCACGACTCGTGCCGCGAGGTCGGCATCGAGAGGGCGATCCAGACGCCGAGCCAGAGCATGAAGGTGTGGAGGTCGGCGAGGTTGCCGATGATCTCGGGCGCGATGAGCGGCACGACCACCGGCACGACGCCGAGCGCGATGCGCGCGGGCAGCCACGGCACCGCCCAGCGCGCGAGCGGGATCGTCGCCGCGCAGACGAGGGCGGCGACGATCGCGCTCGCCCAGAAGACGACGGCGGCGTAGCTCGCGAGCGGCGCGAGCGCGACCACCGCGCCCGCGAGCAGCCGCGGCAGCAGGTGCTGGTAGCCGGCATAGGGGGCGAGGATCGAGCCCGCGGGATCCTGCAGCGCGCCCAGCAGGAAGATGGCGCCGTCCTCGGCCCAGACGACGTCGTGCTCGAGGGCCGGGATGCGCGCCACCTGGAAGGCCAGCGCGACGACGAAGACCGCGGCCGCGGCCGCCCACGCGGGCCAGCGACGCCCGCTCGAGGGCGCTCGATCCGCTGACTGCTGCATCCGTCCAGCTCCATCCCGGAGCGCGTCCGCCCCTCGGCGAGACTACGACACGGCGGTCGCCCGCCCCCCGCGTGCGACAATCGCCACCATGCTCGTGCGCGCCCCTCACCGGCTGCTCGCGACCTTCATCGTGCTGCAGCTCGCGTGCGGCGACCTCGTGCGCAACCTGCTGGGCTGGCCGCTGTGGGGCGCGCTCAGCGGCGTGACGCTGCTCTGGGCGCTCGTCGCGCTGCGCCGCTCCGGCGCGAGCTGGCAGTGGCTGCCCGCGCCGCTGCTCGCCTTCATCGGCGTCGCCGCCGCGACGATCATCGTCACGCCGCACCCGCTCGCGACCCTGCTCGGCGTCGCGCTGCTGCTCGTGCACGTGATGCTCGCGGTGCTGCTCGCGACGCTCCCGCTGCACACGCTGCTCGAGGTGCTCCACCGCTGCCTGCAGGGCATGCTCATCGCCTCGCTCGCCTTCGAGGTGGGCATCGCCGTGTTCGTGCAGGGCCCGGTGTATCCCGTCTGGCTCGACAACGACAGCGGGCTGCCGATGATCCCGTGGTCGACCGGCGGCATCTTCTGGGGCCATCGCATCCAGGGCATCACCGGCAACCCGAACCTCACGGCGATGCTCGCGCTCCTCGCGCTCATCGTGGCGATCGGCCGCCATCGCGCGGGGCTCGACCGCCGGCTGTGGTGGGTCTGGACGGCGCTGCCGGTCGTCGTGCTGGCGCTCACGCGCTCGATGACGGTGCTCGTCGCGGCGCTCGTCGTGCTCGTCTCGTTCTGGCTCGTCTACACCTGGCGCCGGCGCCCGCGCGGCGCCTTCCGCCCGGCGGTCGTCACGGCCGCCGGCGTGCTGGCGGTGGTCGCCGCGTGGGCGATCAGCAACTGGGACCGCGTCGTCGAGGCGCTCGGCCGCGAGGCGTCGATGGAGGACCGCTTCCAGATCTGGGCCGCCGCGCTCGACTGGTGGCGCGGCTCCCCGCTGCTCGGCAGGGGCTGGATGGGCTACTGGATGCCGTGGGTCGAGCCGTACGACCGGCTCGGCCTGCAGGACGGCATCGTCTACCTGCAGGCGCACAGCGTCTGGATCGACGTGCTCATGCAGGCGGGCATCCTGGGCGTGCTCGCGTGGGCGTGGCTGCTCGGCTCGACGCTCCGCGGCGCGGGCCGCGACCTCGCCGAGGCGCCGACCGGTGCCGGCCCGATCGCGGCGGTGCCGCTCATGATCCTCGTCGCCGAGGCGGTGCAGGGCATCGCCGAGTCGCGCCCGCTCATCGAGCTCGGCATGGTGCTGCTCGTCATCTTCGCCGTGCGGCAGCAGCGCGCCCGCGTCGAGCTCGGGCGGCTGCAGACGATGGCCCTCCCGCTGCCCCTGCAGCGCGGCGGGTAGCATCGATGGCGATGGAGAACACCCAGACTGCGCAGCACATCCTCGTCACCGGCGCGGGCGGCTACATCGGACGGCACGTCGTCGCGGCGCTGCTCGACCGGGGCGCGCGCGTCACCGCCGTGGTGCGCCACTTCCGCGCCTACCGCATCGACGAGCGCGCGACCGTGGTGGAGGCTGACCTGCTCGACCCGCACACCGACCTCGACGCGCTCATCGCCGACAGGCCCGACGCGGTCGTGCACCTCGCGTGGGAGGCGGGCTTCGCGCACAACTCCCCCGTGCACATGCTGCGCCTCTCCGACCACTTCCGGGTGCTGACGCACTTCGCGAAGGCCGGCATCACGCGGCTCGCGATCCTCGGCACGATGCACGAGATCGGCCGCTTCGAGGGCGCGATCACCGCCGAGACGCCCACGGCGCCCGCGTCGCTCTACGGCATCGCGAAGGACGCGCTGCGCCGCGCGGTGCTCGCCGACCTCGGCGACACCACCATCCAGTGGCTGCGCGCCTTCTACATCTACGGCGACGACCGCAACAACCAGTCGATCTTCACGAAGCTGCTCGAGGCCGCGGAGCAGGGCAAGCGCACCTTCCCCTTCACCTCCGGCAAGAACCAGTTCGACTTCATCCACGTCGACGAGCTGGGCAGACAGATCGCCGCCGTCGCGCTGCAGGACGAGGTCGCCGGCGTCATCAACGTGTGCTCCGGCGAGCCGGTCGCGCTCGGCACCCAGGTGGAGCGCTTCATCGCGGACCACGGCCTCGACATCCAGCTCGAGTACGGCGCCTTCCCGGACCGCCCCTACGACTCGAAGGTCGTCTACGGCGACGCCACCGAGATCCGGGCCCTGATGGCGAAGCAGGCATGACCGGATCCGGCGACCCGGACCGGATCGAGCTGCAGCAGCAGATCGACAGCCTGCGGGCGCAGCTCGAGCAGGCCGAGGCGCGCGCAGAGCGGCCCGACGCGTGGGACCCGAAGGTCTGGGCGTCGCGCGCGAGCCGCATCGGCTCGATGGGCGCGCGCGCCGTGCGGCGCGCCAAGGCCGCCGCGAGCGGACCGAGGGCGAAGCGCGCCACCGACCGCACGCGCCCCTCCTCGTTCCCCGCGTGGCAGCGGCGGCTCGAGGGCGCGCGCTTCGTCGGCTTCCCGACCCACTGGCGCGAGCGCACCGGACCCGCGACGGCCGCACCCGTCGCCGTCGTGCTGCACTGCCACTACGCCGAGCTGCTCGACGAGCTGCTCGCCGCGCTGCCCGCGATCGGCGAGCCGTTCGACCTGTACGTCACGAACTCCTCCGGCCAGGCGATCTCGGCGGCACGGCTCGCGGCCGCCGGTGCCGCGCACGCCGAGGTGCTGACGGTCGAGAACCACGGCCGCGACATCTGGCCGCTCGTGCAGGTCGTGAACGCGGGCATCCTCGACCCCTACGACGTCGTGCTCAAGGTCCACACGAAGCGCAGCGAGTGGCGCGAGGGCCACGGCGAGCTCGAGGGCTCCGGCGCCGACTGGCGCGCGGCGCTCGTCGGCTCGCTGCTCGGCCCGCACACCCGCGGGATCGTCGAGGCGTTCCGCCGGGACCGCTCGATCGGCATCGTCACCGCCGACGGCAGCGTCGCGGGGCCCGAGCACTGGGGCTCGAACCTGGACCTCGTCCGCGGCATCCTCGAGCGGCTCTCGATGCCGCTCGAGCCCGACGAGCTGCGGTTCGCGGCCGGCTCGATGTACTGGATCCGCGGCTTCCTGCTGCAGGCGCTGCGCGCCCTCCGGATCGATCGCGACGACTTCGAGGACGAGGCCGGCGACATCGACGGCACCGCGGCGCACGCGATCGAGCGCATCATCGGCATCGGCGCCGTCGAGGCGGGGCTCGACGTGCTCGAGCTGCGCGAGCTCGACGCCCGCGGCGATCGCGCATCCGTCGACGGCCGGGTCGTCGCCTTCTACTTGCCGCAGTTCCATCGCACGGCCGAGAACGACCGCTGGTGGGGCGCCGGGTTCACGGAGTGGGCGAACGTCGCGAAGGCGAAGCCCCTCTACCCCGGCCACCAGGTGCCCCTCATGCCCGGCGAGCTCGGCTTCTACGACCTCGCGCTCGACGAGGTGCGGCAGCGGCAGCGCGACATGGCCGCGGCGCACGGCGTCGCCGGCCTCATGTACTACCACTACTGGTTCGCCGGCCGCCGCGTGCTGGGACTGCCGCTGCAGCGGCTCGCCGACGGCGACGTCGACCAGCCCTTCTGCGTCATGTGGGCGAACGAGAACTGGACGCGTCGCTGGGACGG
This sequence comes from Agrococcus jenensis, assembly GCF_003752465.1. Classification (NCBI taxonomy): domain Bacteria; kingdom Bacillati; phylum Actinomycetota; class Actinomycetes; order Micrococcales; family Microbacteriaceae; genus Agrococcus; species Agrococcus jenensis. Next base: position 250,552 of record NZ_RKHJ01000001.1, read on the forward strand.
CCTCGACGCGAACGTGCTCATCGGCCAGGACTACGACCGCGTGCCCGCGACCGAGTTCATCGAGGACATCCTGCCGATGCTGCGCGACCCGCGGTGGATGCGCGTCGACGGCGCCGCGATCGTCGCGGTCTACAAGATCGGCACGGTGCCGGATGCCGCGGCGACGATCGCGCACTGGCGCGAGCGGGCGCGCCAGGAGGGCGCGGGCGAGCTGCATCTGCTCGCCGTCGACGTCGGCGAGCAGATGGGCGGCCTGCCGCGCGAGGAGCTCGTGGGGCTCGCGGACGGCACGCTCACCTTCGCGCCGCACAACCTGCCCTGGATCCCGTCGGACCGGGCCGGTGAGGCCGACGAGCGCTTCGCGGGCAACCTCATGGGCTACCGCGGCACGGCCGACGCGGCCATCGCGCAGCTCGGCTCCCTCGACGAGCACCACTATCCCGGCGTGATGGTGACGTTCGACAACACCGCGCGCAAGCAGTGGACGCCCATGGCGTTCACGGGCGCGAACCCGTGGACCTTCCGTCGCTGGCTCGCCGCCGCGCTCGACGCGCAGGCCGACCGGCCCGCCGAGCGCCGGATCGTGTTCGTCAACGCGTGGAACGAGTGGGCGGAGTCGGCCGTGCTCGAGCCGACCGACCAGTTCGGCCAGACCTACCTGCTCGCCTGCCGCCAGGTGTCGCCGCCGCGCTGACCGCGGCACGCCCGCGACCGGTGGGCGCACCCGCGACCGGTGGCGCGGCACGGCCCCCGCTCGAGGGCGGCGCCACCCGTCGGCGGGCGGGGCGCTCCCCCGCTGCTGGAACGCGACCCTCACGACGAAGGGCCGACGGCGTCGCCGTCGGCCCTTCGTCAGTCGTGCGTCAGCTCGTCCAGGTAGCGCCCACCGGGATCGCGCTCATGATCGTGCGGTCGACGTCGACGATGCGGTTCGCACCGCCCAGGCGCGCGAGCGCCGCACCGCCGAGCCAGTGCCGCACGCCGGCCTCGACGTAGTAGACGCGTCCGTCGGCGCCGCGGATGAACTGCGTCATCGGCGTCGTCGAGAGCCGCAGCCGCTCGCACAGCGCCACCTTCAGCTGCGTGAACGCGGCGGCCGGGTACTGGGCCCGCACCTCCGCGGTCATCGGCCGCAGCGAGCCGCCGACGGCCGCGTAGGCGGTCGTGCCGCACAGCACGAGCGACGAGCGCAGCTTCGGCGGGGTCGAGAAGGTCGCGATCGCCTGGTTGGGCACGCGGGTGCTCGTCGTGGGGAGCCCCATCGACTGCGCCGTGGCGAAGTCGCCGAGGTGCAGCAGCCCGTCGCCGTTGACCATCCAGACCTCGCCGCGGCCCTCCGTCGTGATGAGCGAGCCCGACGGGTAGACGGGGCGCACCCACGAGCCCTCGGGGATGCGCTGCATCTGCGTCGCGGGCAGCAGGAGCCTCGGCGTGGTGTTGCCGCCGACCGACGCGAAGGTCGCGCCGGAGTCGATGTACCGGCGCTTGCCCGCGTCGAGCAGGTACGTGCGCCCCGCCGCGTCGTAGACGAGCTGGGTCGCCGCCTGCGTCGAGACGGTGAGCGTCGAGCCGAGGCTCGTGAGCGTGAGCTCCCGCATGCCCCACGCCGTCTTCACCGCCGCCGAGGCGAACGGGTGCAGGGTGCCGTTCACGGCGACGTACGACGTCTCGCCGATGCGCACGCCGTAGGAGTTCAGCACGCCCTCGCGGCTCGCGAGGCCGTTGATGATGCCGGACGAGACGTCGGTGATGCGCGTCGGGAGGCCGAGCGCCGAGACGAAGTCCATGCTCGCGACGTGGATCGCGTTGCCGCCGTCCATGAGGTACACGGCGCCGGACGGGCCGCGGACGAGCGTGCCGTCGGCGTAGGACGAGCGCACGGGCACCGCGTCGACCGCGTTGCGCGACACCTCCCAGACCCTCGTCGGGATCGCGTAGGTGCGCGAGTACCACTCCATCGTCGAGGCGGAGACCGCCTCGGCGTAGCCGTGCGACATCAGGTAGGTGGTGGTGCCGCCGAAGGGGCGGGCGAAGTGCGGACCCGCGGGCGCACCGCTCGTCGACACGGTCGCGCTGAGCGCATCCGACACCTGCGTGAAGTACGACGAGCCGCCGTAGTGCTGCGGGTCGACGCGCATCGCGCCGTCGGTGGTCAGCACCCACGCGCCGGAGCTGTCGCGGAAGCGGTCGGGCAGCGCGCCGGCCGTGGCAGGCAGGAGCGCGATCGAGCGGTTCTCGAACGCCGGGGCGAACCAGAGGAACTCGAGGCCGATGTGCGACGACTGCGACGAGTAGACGCGGCCGTTCGACGAGATGACGCGGTTCTGCAGCCGGTCGCTGCTGCGCACGACGTCGCCGGGGGCGACCACGGGGTGCCCGATGGTGATGGCGGCGATCGTCGCGGCGTCGACGGCGCTGGGCTCCGCGCGGTAGCCGAAGGGCGTGACGCGCGCCGGGTCGGTGAGCTGCCTGCGCGTGCCCGACTGCACGAGCCAGTAGGCGCCGTCCTCGGTGGTGACGAGGTCGTTGAGCGCGCCCATGTTGAGCATGCGCGCCTCGTGACCCGGCTCGAGGGTCGGCATGTCGCCGCACGTCTGCTTCCAGGCGGTGAGCTGCGCGCACGACTGGAAGTGCAGCAGCTGGCTGTTCTCCACCAGGTAGACGGCGCCGTTCGAGGCGCGCACGGTGCGGCCGAGGTCGGGCCCGGAGGGGATGGCCGCGATCTCCGCGGCGCTGCGGTCCTGCGAGCTGCCGAGCTGGCGGTACTCCGCGAGGATCGCGCTGCTGGGCACGTAGTACTTGCGCCCGCCGCTGGCCAGGTAGATGCGGCCGTTCGAGGCGTCGCGCACGAAGGCGCCGCTCGCGATCGCGGTCGGGCTGCCGAACCAGTCGCTCCACAGCCGCCAGGTGTTGCGGTTGCCGTAGGCCGAGCAGCTGTCGCCCGTGCCGTACAGGTTGCGGAGCGCCGCGGCGTTCGGCTGGTAGGGCGTGTAGTTGTAGAGGCCCGCCGTGGCGACGTTGCGGATGAGCACGGGGCTCGAGCCGCACGCCGCGTTGGGGTTGTAGAGCACGTTGTTGACGACGCCCGCGCGGTGGTTGTAGTTGCCGGGGTGCGCCGCGTAGCGCTGGAACTGCCGGGCGCCGTAGTAGATCTGGTAGAAGAAGCCGCCGACGCTCGCGTCGCACGGCGCGGTGTCGGGGCAGCCGAAGCCCGTGGCCTTCTCGTAGCGGGAGGCGCTCGGTGCGCGGTGCGTGACGAGCGACTGCTCCTTCTCGAGCAGCACGATGAGGAAGCGCTGCGAGATGTCGCATGCCGCGCCGACCCGGGCGATGATGCTGGCCGCCGACTCGCTCGCGCGCCCGGTGAACGCCGAGCAGTAGGCGTCGGCGGGCATCGACGGCGTGCGCTGCGTGTACGTGTCGAGGCACGTGTAGCCGGCGCTGCACCCCGGGTGCTTCGCGTCGATGAACGCCTGCACCTGCCCGGCCGTCATCGCGCCGCCGGCGAAGAACTGCTCGTCGGAGATGATGAAGCCGGGGTCGAAGTCCGACGCCGTGGCGGCCGTCGCCTCGTCGGCGACGCCGACCGGGGACACGACCGTCAGGAGGGCGCCGACGAGCGACGCGACGACGGTCGCGACGATGAGTCGGGGGCGCAAGCGCATCCTTCAACCATTCATAGAGGGTTAGGGCTCCCCACAGGGTACATGGAGGAGGTTGCCTCTAGAAGAACTTTGCCGGATCAGCTCTCGGTCATCGGCATCGTCATCGACGCGTCGAGCACCATCGAGCCCCCGGCGGCGCGCGGCGAGCCGCTCGTCACCTGGAATCGGAGCGAGCGCTCGAGGGCGTCGAACGTGCGCGTCTTGTGGTGGTCCTTGACGTCGGCGTTCACGTCGAACAGGTCGGGCATGAGCGCGAGGCGGTCGATCCGGATGTCGAGCGAGCCGGAGCCCGCGTCGATGCTGTCGGGCACCGCGCCCGCCGCGATGCCGTCGTAGCTCCAGAGGTGCTTGCCGCCCGCGGTCGCGAGGCTCACGCCGAAGACCGGGCGCTCGACGCGCTGGCGCGCGGTGTAGCGCAGCCGCAGCGCGACCGCGGAGCCGGTCGGCGCCGACTCGATCGGCTGCCCCTCGGCGTCCAGGAGGTGGATGTCGTCGATGCGGATCTCGCCGGTGCCGTAGCGCTTGCCGCCGCCGGCCGCCTCCTCGGCGCCGTGGCCGACGTCGGAGTAGCGGTCGACGATGTCGGACGCGTCGCCGATCGCCTGCAGCGTGCCGTGGTCGAGCCAGGCCGCCTGGTCGCAGAAGCTGCGCATCTGCTCGACGCCGTGGCTCACGACGACGACCGTGCGGCCCTCGTCGCGGAACTGCGCGAACTTGTCGAGGCACTTGTCCTGGAACTCCATGTCGCCGACGGCGAGCACCTCGTCGACGAGCAGCACGTCGGGCTCGACGTGGATCGAGACCGCGAAGCCGAGGCGCACGTACATGCCGGACGAGTAGTTCTTCACCGGCTGGTCGATGAACGGCTCGACGCCCGAGAAGTCGACGATCTGGTCGAACTTGCGGTCGATCTCCTGGCGCGACATGCCGAGGATCGAGCCGTTGAGGTAGACGTTCTCCCGGCCCGAGAGCTCTGGGTGGAAGCCGGAGCCCACCTCGAGCATCGCCGCGACGCGGCCGCGCGTCGTGATCGAGCCCGAGTTCGGGTTCAGGATGCGCGCCATGCACTTCAGCAGCGTCGACTTGCCCGAGCCGTTGCGGCCGAGCAGGCCGAAGGTCGTGCCCTGCGGCACGTCGAAGGTGACGTCCTTGAGCGCCTCGAACGACTGGTACTTGGCGCGGCGGCCCGAGAGCACCGTCGCCTTGAGCGACTGGTTGCGGTCGGAGTAGACGCGGAAGTGCTTCGACACGTGGTCGACGCTGACGGCGGGCTCGCTCATCAGATCTCCTCGACGATGTTGCGGGCGAGCTTGCGGAAGACGAGCGAGCCGATGATGAGGGAGATCGCCGACCAGGCGATGAGCTGCAGCCAGATGTCCAGGCCCGGCACCGTGAAGTCGTACAGCACGTCGCGGTACGCCGTGAGGAACCGCTCGGCCGGGTTGAGCTGGAAGAGGGTGACGAGCGGCAGCGACGTGCCGGACTGCGCCTCGAGCGTCTGCTCGGCGTTGCGGACGATGTCGACCGAGAACATGACGCCGGAGCCGTACATCCACACCTGCGCGAGAATCGTCCAGAGGTGCTGGAGGTCGCGGAAGTAGATGCTCGCGACCGAGAGCAGCAGCGCGATGCCGAGCACGAAGACGCAGGTGAGCAGGAGCAGCGGGACGAGCAGCACGGCGTAGAGCAGCACGGCCGGGCCGCCGATGACGAGCATGATGACGAGCAGCACGAGCAGCTCGGTCGCGAAGGTCGACGCCTTCGCGAGCACCGTCGACACCACGAGCACCCAGCGCGGGAAGTACACCTTCGTCAGGAGCCCCGCGTTGCTCATGAGCGAGCCCATGCCCGCCGAGATCGAGCCCGAGATGAAGCCCCATGCGATCACGCCGACGCCGATCCAGGCGGGGAACGATTGGATGCCGGAGTTCTCGCCGGGCGCCACCTGCACCTGCAGGATGAGACCGAACACGATGGAGTAGACGGCGATCTGCGCGAGCGGGTTGATGAGCGACCAGACGCGGCCGAGCGCGGTGCGCTTGTACTCCGCCCGGATCTCGCGCAGCGTGAGGTTCTTGAGCAGGTTGAACGTGATCTCCCGCTCGGCTGCGCGCGGGCTGGGCTGGGTCTTGGTCATCGTCCTCCGTAGGGCGCCCTGGAGCGCGCGCACGATGGATCAGGGTAGCACCGGGGCGTCAGCGACCGGCCGCCGTGGGGGCCCTGGCTCACGGCACGGGCCCGACGCCGGGGACGAGCGCGAGGTACCGCTCGGTCATGACGAGCAGCACGACGTCCGCGTCGATCTCGGCGGCGAGCGCGGGCGCATCCGGCATGTCGGCCGGCCGGTCGAGCGCGTGGACGACCTGCATCGTCTCGGCGAAGGCGGCCTGCAGCGGCGGGCCGAAGCCGTTGCCGGTCGAGTCGCGCAGCACGAGCGCGGTGTGGTCGGTCGACGCGTCGGCCGTGCGCGTGGTCGCGGGCAGCTGCAGCATGTCGAGCTGCGCGGTCGACTCGAGCGTCTCGGTCGACCCGTCGGCGTACGTGACCTCCATCGCGGAGGCCGGCTCGGCGTAGACCGGCACGGTCCAGTCCTCGCCGGGCTCCCCCGTCCAGCCGGCAGCGCCGTACTCGCTGTGGTCGGTCGTGCGCTCGGCGCCGGTGACGGCGGGCGCCTCGACGTCGGCGAGCGCCGGCGACGCCTGCCGCAGGCAGCCGGCGAGCGCGTCGAACGCGACCCACGCGCCGTAGTCCGTCCAGTGGCTGTTGAGCGGGCTGTAGAGCGGGGTCTCGTCGTCGGCGGCCTCCATGGCAGCGCGCACGTCGACGATCGGCAGCTCGGGATGCGCGGCGAGCAGCTGGTCGAGCACGGTCGGGCCGAGCAGTCCGTCCGTCCACGCGGGCAGCGCCTCGGGCACGGTCTCCCACTTGGCGGGGGCGACGAGCACGAGCAGCTCGCGGCCGTCGGCCTGCAGCGTCGCGCGCATGTTCGAGAGGTAGCCGTTCCACGCCTCCACCCGGTCGGCGGTCAGCTGGAAGCGGCCGAGCGCCTGCGAGATGTTCTCGGAGTGCGGCTCGCCCAGCAGCAGGTGGCCGCCCTCCCCCTCGACGTAGTAGCCCTGCAGCTCGGCGTCGTGCGCCTGGAACGCGGCCTCGGCCGCTGCCGGGTCGGCCGCCCAGGCGTCGCTCGCGCCCTCGCGCTGGAACGCCGGCGTGCACGCCTCGGGCAGCGGCTCGCCCGGCGCGGCGGTGGGCTCGGGCAGCGCCACCCCGTAGGGGTTCGACGCCTTCCAGATGTAGCCGCCCGCGAGCGCCACCGCCGCGAGCAGGAAGAGCACGATGAGCGGCACGAGCCGGAGCCGCGACCAGTGCGACGGCTTGACCTCCTGGTCCGGCGGCAGCTCCCGCAGCGCGCTCACGCCGCGACCTCGGCCCGCCGGCGCGCCGCGCGCGGCGTGGAGGAGAACCGCGGGTCGACGAGCCCGTCGGCGAGCCGGTTCCAGGCCGGGTCGACCCAGCGGTCGAGCACGCGCCGCAGCCAGCGCGGCGTCCAGTTCTTCAGGCTCATCGCCGGCTTCTCGATGAGGTGCCACGAGCCGAAGGCGAGCACGTGCACGACCACGATGATCACGAGGTGGTAGACGAACCAGCCGAGGGTGTGCAGGCCCGCGGCGGCACCGAGCTGCATGAGCGGCCAGGCGAAGATGTAGACGCCGTAGCTGAGGTCGCCGTGCTTCTCCCAGTGCTGCAGCTTCGTCGCCCGCACCGCGAACCACATCAGGAAGTACGAGAAGGCGTGCATCCCCCAGATGTTCCAGCCGCCGAAGGCGTAGGAGGCGATCGCGAGCACGAGCGCTCCGAGCGCGAGCCGGTCGTCGATGGGGATGACGTGCTGCCACATCGCGAACAGCATGCCGAAGGCGAACGGCGCGAGGAACATGAGCATGAACGGGTCGGCGAAGATCGGGAACCACGCGGCGACGTCGCCGGCGCCCGACCACTGCAGGGCGTTGAGCAGCAGGATCGCGGTGGCGAACAGCGTCGTCAGCCACCGGTAGGCGAGCACGCCGACGAGGCCGAGCAGCCCCACGACGATGTACGCGAAGAACTCGTACTGCAGGGTCCAGGCGGAGCCGTTCCAGTCGTAGCCGCCGTGCAGCTGCGCGTAGGGCAGGGTCGAGCCGGCCTCGGCGATGTTGCGCTGGCCGAGCATGAGCCAGACGTTCGAGAGGAAGTAGGTGAACGGCGACTGCGTCGGCGCGTCCCAGTAGCCGTCGATGGAGCCGGTCTCGAGGGTCCACGCGATCGGCGCGAACAGGAACGCGGTCACGAGCAGCGCTGCCCAGAACGCGGGGAAGATGCGCATGGCGCGCCGCCACATGTACCGGAAGATCGTCGACCTGCCCATGCGCGAGAGCGTGATGAGGAAGCCGGAGAAGAAGAAGAAGCCGGCGACGGCCACGCCGCCGAGCGACTGCTCGTCGGAGATCTGCGAGCCGAGGTCGTGGCCGCCGTAGAACCCGCCGAGCGGGCCCGCGTGGCTGAAGATGACCGCGAACGCGAGCAGCCAGCGGATGAAGCCGATGCTGTTCGCGCGCGGGTCGAACGACTCCTTGAGGGTGACGGCGGTCACCGGCCGAGCACCCGTCGGGCACCCCGGCGGGCGACGCGCGCGGCGCGCAGCGGCACGAGCAGCGCGCGGGCGGTGCCCGGGCTGGCGTCGGCGATCGCGCGCTTGATGCCGGCGATGCCGTGCGAGCCGCGCACGTGCGCCTGCACCCAGGCGATCTGCTCGAGCGGCCAGCCGGGCACGCCGTGCGACATCGCGTCGAGCTTGTACTCGAGCCGCATGTAGCTGACCGCGGCGTTGCGCGTCGTCATGACGTTCCGCACCTCGAAGCCGGCGCCGAGCGCGGCGTAGCCGAACAGCCGCTCGAGCGTGTGCGGCAGCCCGCCGTCCTCGTAGCCCTGCTCGGTCGGGAAGTCCTCCCACGCGAAGTCGGCGTCGAGCAGCAGCCGCAGGGCCGCCGGGCGGGCGATGAACATCGAGCCGTAGGCCGCGAGCGGGCTGCGGTCGTCGATCGGCACGCGGATGCCGAGGCGCGCCGCCAGCTCCGCCGCTGGCTCGCGGTTGGCGAACCAGCCCCGCCCCATGGTCGGGAAGCCCGAGTGGATCATCGGCGGGAACACCATGCCGAGCCCCGGCCGCGCCTCGAACAGCCGCAGCAGGTTGCGCACGTAGCCCGGCGAGCCGAGCAGGTTCTCGAAGAGGTGCGCCTTGAAGTGCGCGGCGGGACCCGCGCCGTTCTGCGGGCTGCGCTTCGAGTGCAGCTTCACGACCAGGTCGAAGCGGTCCGACAGCAGCACGTCGCGGCAGCCGAGCAGGAAGGCGGAGACGTCGCGACCCCGGTTGGAGCCGACCACCCGCACCTCGTCGCCCGTGCGACCGGCCGCCTCGAGCGCCGCCTCGAGCCGGGCGCGCTTCTCGTCGGTGTCGGTCGTCGCGATGAGCGTCCAGCCGGCGGGCAGGTTGGCCGCCTGGGCGAGGATCTCGTCGAGCATGTCGTCGTAGTAGAGGTGCGCGAGCACGCCGATGCGGAGCCCCGACACGTCGGCGTCGCCGGTGTCGACGTCGGGCATGATCTCGAGCGTCGCGAGGTTGGTCGCGAGGTCCCTGGGCTTCGACGTGCGCGCCATGTCGCGGTAGACGAGCTCCATCGGGTAGCCGGCCGAGCGCATCCGGTCCTCGACGTCGCGCGGCATCACCGCGAGGCTGTCGTGGTAGAGCGGGTCGTGGAAGAACAGCCGGCGCTTCACGATCGGCAGGCCCGCGTCGATCATCTGCGTCGGCACGTCGAAGACCGGGTGCTGCGCGCCGTAGTCGGAGGCGGGGAAGGCCGTCTCGGAGCGGAAGCCGCGCTCCTCGAACCAGCCGGTGAAGCGCGACTCGTGCTGGATGATCGAGGCCTCGTAGGAGTCGATCACCGGCATGGTCGACCAGTACTCCCGCCACGCGTCGCTCGTCGCCATGCGGCGCCGCACCGCGATCCAGTGCGACTGGATGTGCCGGGGCATGACGCCCGTGCCGGTGTAGGGGTGCGGCCGCACCTCGGCGTGGTCCGTCACGCCCCAGAAGTCGGCGTCCGACCCGTCCATGCGCGCGAAGAGCTCGTCGTACGAGCCGATCGGGCCGTAGAACGTGTAGTTCATGAGCACGATCTCGTCGAAGTCGGCGATGCGGTCGCCGTGGCGCTCGAGGATGTCGCGGTAGGCGCCGACGTCGAAGCCGGTGTTCTCGCGCTCCCAGACGCTGTCGGCGACGGCCTCGAGCGCGACGCGGCTCTCGGTCGTGAGCGCCGAGTTCGAGACGATGGCGATCTCGTCGGCGTGCGGCCGCAGCGCCCGCAGGTGGTGGGTCACGTGCTCGCCGACGAGTCCGTCGGGGTCGTAGACCAGGAAGAACACCGCTCTGCGCATGAAAGGGACCTCGCTCACCGACGCGAATCGCTCGCGCCGCCCTCCAGGGTACCGACCGCGCACCAGCGGCTAGGCTGGGCGGGCCCGCGGCACGCGCGCGGGCGCTGCCTGGGAGGTGCCGTGCCGGATCGACCGCTCGTCGTCGTGCTGCTGGCGACCCACGACGGCGCCGCCTTCCTGCGCGAGCAGATCGACTCGATCCTCGGCCAGCAGGGCGTCGACGTGCGCATCGTCGTCTCCGACGACGGGTCGACCGACGCGACGCCCGCGCTGCTCGACGAGCTCGCCGCCGACCCGCGCATCGTCCAGCTGCCCGCCGGCGCGTACGGGTCGGCCCACGCCAACTTCCTGCGGCTCATCCGCGACGCGCCCGTCGACGGCGCCGCGGCGATCGCGTTCTCCGACCAGGACGACGTCTGGAACCCGGGCAGGCTCGCCGCCCAGCTCGAGCAGCTGCGCACCGCCGACGCGGTGAGCGCGAACGTCATCGCCGTCTACGACGACGACCGCCGGGTGCTGCTCGACAAGGCGCAGCCGCAGCGCTCCCTCGACTTCGTGCTGGAGAGCGCGGGGCCGGGCTGCACCTTCGTGCTCTCCCCCGCCGCGTTCGACCTCGTGCGGCACGTCGTGCGCACCGATCCCGAGGCCGATGCGGCGCCGATCCACGACTGGCTCGTCTACGCGATCGTGCGCGCCGCCGGCATGACCTGGCACATCGACCCCGCGCCCGTCATCGACTACCGGCAGCACGCCGCGAACGACACCGGCGCGAACCTCGGCTGGTCGCAGGCGCGCACGCGGCTGCGGCGGATGCGCTCGGGCGGCTTCCGGCGCGAGGCCGCGGTCGTGGCGCGCATCGCCTCGCGCGTCGCCGAGGGCGAGCAGCGCGCGCGCCTCGCGGCGCTCGCCGCGCTGCTCGAGCGCGGCGACGCCCGCGCCCGGCTCGCGCTGCTGCGCGGCATCGGCAGCCTCCGGCGGCGCCGCTCCGAGCGGATCGCGCTCGCCGGGATGCTGCTGCTCGGCGTCTGGTGAGCCGAGCCAGCGGCTCGGCTCAGCTGCGGGCGCGCGAGCGCTCCCGCTCGAGCAGCCGCACGAGGTAGCGGCCGTACCCGCTCTTCACGAGCGGCTGCGCGAGGCGCTCGAGCTGCTCGTCGTCGATCCACCCGGCGCGCCAGGCGATCTCCTCGATGCAGCCGATCTTGAAGCCCTGGCGGTCCTCGATCACGCGCACGTACTCGCTCGCCTGCATCATCGACTCGAAGGTGCCGGTGTCGAGCCACGCGACGCCGCGGTCGAGCACCTGCACCTGCAGGCTGCCCGCGTCGAGGTAGCGCTCGTTGACGGTGGAGATCTCGAGCTCGCCGCGGGCGGAGGGCTCGATCGTCTTCGCGATCTCGATCACGTCGTTGTCGTAGAAGTAGAGGCCCGGCACGGCGTAGTCGCTCTTGGGCTCGGCCGGCTTCTCCTCGATGGAGATGGCCTTGAAGTCGTCGTCGAACTCGACGACGCCGTAGGCGGTGGGGTCGGCCACCTGGTAGGCGAAGATGACGCCGCCGTCGACCTCGGCGTGCGCGCGCAGGCTCGAGCCGAGGCCGGTGCCGTGGAAGATGTTGTCGCCGAGCACGAGCGCGACCGACTCGTCGCCGATGAACTCCTCGCCGATGATGAACGCCTGGGCCAGGCCGTCGGGCGAGGGCTGCACCGCGTACTGGATGTCCATGCCGAGGCCGGAGCCGTCGCCCAGCAGGGCGCGGAACTGCTCGTTGTACTCGGGGGTCGTGATCACGAGCACCTCGCGGATGCCGGCCATCATGAGCGTCGACAGCGGGTAGTAGACCATCGGCTTGTCGTAGATGGGCATCAGCTGCTTCGAGATGCCCTTCGTGATCGGCCACAGCCTCGTGCCCGAGCCGCCAGCCAGGATGATGCCGCGCACGTGCCCTGCCCCTCTGCGGCCACCCGGCCGCGTCCGAGCGAGTCTAACCCGCAGGCACAGCGGGGCGTCGGGCCCCACCGCGGCCTCAGCCCTCGCGCGCCGCCTGGATCGTCGCGAAGTCGGCGCAGATCCGCGCGACGTCGGCGGGCTCGAGCGACCGAGCGAGCTGCCGGTCGTTCTCGCGCCCGGCGACGTTCAGCTGGTAGAGCCCGGTGGCCTGCGTCGCCGGCACGAACGGGAAGTTCCTGGCCTGCTCCTCGACCTGTGCGGTGCGGATGCCGAGGCCGACCGCCGTCGCGTTGATCCAGACGTCGTCGGCGCGCGGGGACCGCTCGAGGAACGCCTCGCCGCGCTCGTGCAGGCGGTCGAGCAGCGCCGTCGGCAGGATCTGCCCCGAGACGCCGGTGCCGAAGTGCGCGAAGCTCGGCGCCGTCCCGCTCGCCGGCATCCACAGGTGGTACGGGCGCAGCGCGCCGTCGGCGCACTGCATCTCGTGGACGCGGAAGCCGTGGACGAGCTCGGGCCACGCGCGGTGCGCATCCGTCAGCACGCGCAGCCAGCGGCGCGGGTAGATCATGTCGTCGTCGCCGACGACGAGCGGCAGCTCGTGCCGCGACGTGCTCGCGACGTGCGGCCAGTACTTCGCGTGGACGCGCAGGCCCGGCGCCGCAGGGAGGATCTCGAGGCCGCGGCGCTGCAGCCGTCGCAGCGGCGCGGGCAGCGGACGGGCGAGCTCAGGCTCGTCGAGGAACAGCACGAGCCGGCGCGGCAGTCGCTCGCCGCGCGCGATCGACTCGAGCGCGACCCAGGCCAGCCGGATGCGATCCCCGTGCGTCGTCATGGTCACGACCGCGTCGCCCGCGAGGTCCACGACGCGGGCGCGGGAGAGCAGGTTCGAGCGCCGGAGCGCGGCGATCTCGCGCAGCAGCGCGGGCGACGGCCGGTCGTCCTGGGCCGCGGTCGGATGCTCGTGCAGCGGCACGCCGATCACCCGGGCGGCGGCGCGCCGGGCGGTCGATCGCGAGCGCTGGAGCAGCGATGGGGGCATGCCGACACGATAGCGATCTCATGCGCAGTACTTGACACGGCTGGGAACCAGCCGAGAGGCTGTCCAAGTTGTCCCCCGCGTGTCACGAACGAGGAGAGCCCATCGTGCGCTATGCACTTGCCGCCATCGCCACGATCGGCCTGGTCGCGTCGACCCTGCTGGGCTCCGCGCCCGCAGCGCAGGCCGCCACCGCCCGCCTCGACGGCGATGACCGCTTCGAGACGAGCGTGCTCGCCTCGCAGCGACTCCCCGACACCGACACCGTCTTCCTCGCATCCGGCACCGCGTTCCCCGACGCCCTCGCGGCCGCCCCGGTCGCCGCGGCCGAGGACGCGCACCTCCTGCTCGTGCGCCCGGAGGGCATCCCGCAGATCGTGCAGGACGAGCTGCGCAGGCTCGCGCCCAGCGAGGTCGTCCTCATCGGCTCGGAGGCGTCCCTCTCCCCCGAGGTCGCGGCGCAGGCCGCCGCGACGGGGGCGCGCACCATCACGCGCATCGGCGGCGCCGACCGCGTCGCGACCTCGATGCTGCTGCTCGACCGCATGCGCGACGAGGGCGCGGCCGTCACCGACATCTGGGTCGCGAGCGGCTACAGCTTCCCGGACGCGCTCGCCGCGGGCGCCGTCGCGGCGCGCGAGGGCCACGCCCTCGTGCTCACCCTCGGCGCCGACGCCGGGTTCCGCCAGCAGATCACCGCGCGGATCGGCGGCGTGCAGCGCTTCCACATCCCCGGCAGCACGGGCAGCGTCAGCACCGACGTGCAGTCGATGCTCGCCGGCACGGGACGCGCGGTCGACCGCTTCCCGGGCGCCGACCGCTACGAGACCGCGGTGCAGATCAACCAGGCCTTCACCCGCACGGGCAGCGGCGGCCAGCTCGTGCTGACGAGCGGCGCCGACTTCCCCGACGGCCTCGTCGGCGCGGTCTACGCGGGCATCCGCGGCGAGGCGCTCTACCTCACCGACCCGAGCTGCGCGACGAGCGGCTCCGTGGCCGCCGAGCAGCGCCGCATCGCGAGCACCGGCACGACCGTGCTGGGCGGCGTGAACACCGTCTCCCCCGTCGCCGCCGAGCTCGTGCCGTGCGCCGCGCTCAACGCCTCCGCCTCCGATCTGCTCGACCGCATCAACGCGGCGCGCGCCGCCGCCGGACGGGCACCGCTCGCGCTCGACGGCTGCCTCTCGCGGATGGCGGGCGGCTGGGCGAGCGCGATGGCCGCCGGCAACCTCACCGGCTCCGCGCACAACCCGTCGCTCACCGCCGAGGCGCGCGCGTGCTCGCTGCGCGGCTGGGGCGAGAACGTGGGCCGCACGATGGGCTCGAGCCCCGACGCCGCGCGCATCATGAGCGCCTGGATGGCGTCCCCGGCGCACAAGCTCAACATCGAGCGGGCGAGCTTCACCCACATCGGCATCGGCATCGACCGCGGCTCGAACGGCTCCTGGTACTACGTGCTGGACTTCGGCACGCGCTGACGCCGGATGCGCGACGGCTAGACTCGGCCGGACGTGACCTCGACCGTTAGGCCAGCCTCCTCGTGAAGATCCTCCTGACCGGCGGCGCCGGCTTCATCGGCTCGAACTTCGTGCGGATGGCGCTCGAGCACCGCCTGCCCGGGCTCGAGGGCGCGGCGATCACCGTGCTCGACGCCCTCACCTACTCCGGCAACCCGGCGAACCTCGCGTCGGTCGCCGGGCATCCGCGCTACGCGTTCGTGCACGGCGACATCCGCGACATCGGCCTGCTCGACCGCATCATGCCGGGCGTCGACGCCGTCGTGCACCTGGCGGCCGAGAGCCACGTCGACCGATCGGTGCGCGACGCGTCGATCTTCGTCGAGACGAACGTCGTCGGCACCCAGCGGCTGCTCGACGCAGCCCTCCGGCACGACGTGCGGCGCTTCATCCACGTCTCGACCGACGAGGTCTACGGCTCGATCGACGAGGGCGAGTGGACCGAGCAGAGCCCGCTCGAGCCGAACAGCCCCTACTCGGCGTCGAAGGCCGGCAGCGACCTGCTGGCCCGGTCGTACCACCGCACGCACGGCCTCGACGTGCGCATCACGCGCTGCTCGAACAACTACGGGCCCTTCCACTTCCCCGAGAAGCTCGTGCCGCTCTTCGTCACGAACCTCATCGACGGCCTGGGCGTGCCGCTCTACGGCGACGGCGAGCACGTGCGCGACTGGCTGCACGTCGACGACCACTGCCGCGGCATCGCGCTCGTGCTCACCGGCGGACGCCCGGGCGAGGTCTACAACATCGGGGGCGGCACCGAGCTGACGAACCGCCGCCTCACCGAGCTGCTGCTCGAGGCGACCGGGCGCGACTGGTCCGCCGTCGAGCCCGCGGTCGACCGCAAGGGCCACGACCGCCGCTACGCGGTCGACGCGACGAAGATCGCCGACGAGCTGGGCTACGCGCCGCAGGTGCCGTTCGAGCAGGGCATCGCCGACGTCGTGCAGTGGTACCGCGACCACCGCAGCTGGTGGGAGCCGCTCAAGGAGCGGGCGGCGCTGTGAACGGCCGCCTCACGGTGGTGCTCGACGAGGTCGGCGAGCGCAGCCCCACGACCGTCGGCCGCTACGCCGCCGCGCTCACGCACGCGCTCGCCACCACCGCGCCGTCGGGCTTCGACGTCGCCGCGATGTCGGCCAAGGTGAGCGACGGCCGCGAGCAGCGCATCCGCGAGCTGCTCCCCGGTGTCGGCGAGCTGCGGCAGACCGCCATGCCCGCGCGCGAGCTGCGGCAGGCGTGGCTCCACTCGCTCACGACGCTGCCGGTGCGCGGCCTCGTGCACTCGACGAGCCTGCTGGCGCCGATGGTGCGCGAGCCGGAGCCGGGCGACCAGGTGACCGTCACGGTGCACGGCCTGCATCCGCTCTCCGACCGCTCCGAGCGCAAGCAGCGCTGGTTCGACCGCGCGCTGCGGCGGGCGCTCCGCCGCGCCGACGGGATCGTCGTGCCGTCGACCGCCGTCGCAGAGGACCTGCAGCTGCTGCACGACCTCGGCGACCGGGTGCGCGTCGTGCACCCCGCTCCCGTCGTCGCGCAGTCGCTGCCCGCCGATCGGGGCGCCTCGAGCACCCTGACGCTGCCCGACGAGTTCGTGCTCGCGATGACGGCGCCCGGCGCGCGCCGGCAGGCGGAGGCGCTCATCGAGACCGTCGCGAGCTCGTCGATGCCGGATGTGCGGGTCGTGGTGGCGGGGCCCGTCCAGTGGGGCGAGTCGACGCTC
The DNA here is from genome assembly GCF_003752465.1 of Agrococcus jenensis. Classification (NCBI taxonomy): domain Bacteria; kingdom Bacillati; phylum Actinomycetota; class Actinomycetes; order Micrococcales; family Microbacteriaceae; genus Agrococcus; species Agrococcus jenensis. Next base: position 266,912 of record NZ_RKHJ01000001.1, read on the forward strand.
GCCGCGATGGCCGTCGAGGCGGGGCTCCCGCCCGGGCGGCTCGTGATGCTGGGCGACCTCGACGCGACGCAGCTCGCGGTCGCGCACCACCGCGCGCTCGCCCACCTGCACGTCTCCGAGCTCGACGCGCTCGGCCTCAGCCTGCTCGACGCCGCGGCGCTCGGCACCGCCACCGTGCATCCCGCCAACCGCTCGCTGCAGGAGATCGCCGGCGACGCGAGCGTGCCGGTCGAGGGCGGCCCGCACGAGCTCGCCGCAGCGCTCGGGCGGCTGCTCGCGGACGACGCGGAGCGCGAGCGTCTCGCGATGCACGCGATGGACCGCGCGCGGGCGTTCACGTGGGAGGCCGCCGCCCAGCAGGTGTGGCGGCTGCACGCGGAGCTGTGACCGTGCGGGTCTCGGTCGCGCTCTGCACCCACCAGGGCGAGCGCTGGATCGAGGCGCAGCTGCGCAGCATCCTCGCGCAGACGGTGCCGGTCGCCGAGATCGTCGTCGGCGACGACGCATCCGCCGACCGCACGCTCGACATCGTGCGGGCGGTCGCCGCCGGGACCGACGTGCCGATCCGCATCCGGCAGCACGCGGTCGCGCTCGGGGTCGCCGGCAACTTCGCGGATGCGATCGCCGCGACCACCGGCGACGTCGTGGCGCTCTCGGACCAGGACGACGTGTGGCACCCGGACCGGCTCGAGCGGCTGCTGCCGCACCTCGACGGCGTCGCGCTCGTGCACTCGGATGCGCGGCTCGTCGACGCCGACGGCGCCCCGCTCGGCTCGACGCTCGCCGACTCGCTCGAGATGAGCGCGTGGGAGCGCGCGGCGATGGCCGACGGCCGCGCCGTCCAGGCGCTCCTGCGGCGCAACCTCGTCACGGGCGCCACCGCGATCGTGCGGCGCGACGCGGCGATGGCGGCGCTCCCGATCCCCGCAGGCTGGATCCACGACGAGTGGCTCGCGATGTGCGCCGCGCTCGGCGGCGGGGTGCGCTTCGTGCCCGAGCAGACGATCGACTACCGGCAGCACGGCGGCAACCAGATCGGCGTGCGCCGGCTCGGGGCCGCCGACAAGCTGCGACGGGTGCTCGAGGCCGACTCCGGGAAGCACTCGCTGAAGGCCGAGCGGGCGACGTCGCTCGCGACCGAGGCGACCCGTCGCGGGCTCGCGAGCGGCGCGGACCTCGAGGCGCTCGTCGAGAAGGCGCGCCACGAGCGCGACCGCGCCGCGCTCCCCCGCCCCCGGCTGCTGCGGCTGCCCGGCGTGCTGCGCGGCGTCGCGGCCGGGCGCTACGGCCGGTTCTCCCGCGGCGCGATCGACGTCGCCCGCGATCTGCTCGAGCAGCACGGCGGCTGACCGCCGCGAGCGCTCCTAGGGCTGGGGCGTCCCGGTCGGCGGCACGATCGCATCGGCCTCGGCGAGCGATGCCTGCACCATCGCGTGGATCTGGTCGAAGTCGGGATCGCCGGTGTTGACGCCGGAGTCCGGTACGAGCTCGAGGTTCGTGATGGGCAGCTGCCGCGTCTGCAGGGCGAGCTCCGACAGCGAGCCGATCATCGACTGCGGCACGTCGGTCTGCACCATGTCCTGGCCCGCGGCGGAGAGCTGCGAGTACTTCGTCAGCAGCGTCTCGGGGGTGAACTGCGAGATCACCGCCTCCTGCACCTGTCGCTGGCGCTCCATGCGCGCGTAGTCGGAGGAGCCGGCGCGGCTGCGGGCGTACCAGAGCGCGTGGTAGCCGTCCATGCGCTGCACGCCCGGCTCGATCCACTCCTCCACGGGGCCGCCCTCGATCGCGATCGGCACGCGGTCCGTGACGGTCAGCTCGACGCCGCCGAGCGCATCCACGAGGTCGGAGAAGCCGTGCATGTCGACGAGCACGAAGAACTGCAGCTCGAGGCCCGTGACGCCCTCGACCGCGTCGCGCGTCGCCTCGATGCCCGGGCTCGAGCCGTTCGCGAGGGCGTCGGGGTAGAGCTCGGGGTGCGCCTCGCCGTAGGTGTACGTGCCGTTGAGGTAGCAGTCGCTCGACTCGCAGTCGAAGCCGTTCGGGTACGGCTCCCACATCGGCGAGCCCTCGGAGAAGGGCGCGTTGCGCAGGTTGCGGGGCACGCCGATCATCGTCGCGGCGCCGGTCTCGGCGTTGACGGTCACGACCGTCATCGAGTCGGCGCGAAGGCCCTGCCGGTCCTCGCCGGCGTCGCCGCCGAGCAGCAGGAACGTGAAGCGGCCGTCGACCGGCTCGACCGCGGGGCGGGCGAAGTCGAACAGGTCGGAGACGAGGCCGCGGGATGCGTCGACGATCGTCGCGCCGTAGCCCGCGAGCGCCGCGGGCGCGATCGTCGCGATGATCGACAGCGCGGCGATGCCCGCGCGGGCGGCGCCCGCGACCTTCGGCAGCCGCGCGAGCCGCAGCGTGTCGAAGCCGAGCACGAGCCAGAGGATCGCGTAGCCGATGAGCAGCGCCTCGATGACGAGCAGCCCGATCGAGTTCGCGACGACGGTGAGCAGCGCGCTGCGCCAGGCGAACCATCCGATCGCGGCGACGAGCAGCAGCACGAGCAGCACGATGGTCGCGCCGATGCCGAAGCGGCCGAGGCGGCGGCTGCCGGCGAGCACCTGGGCGCTGCCGGGCAGCAGGAAGCCGACCCCGACGAGCCACCAGCCGCGACGCTGCATGACCTCCGGGCGCTCGACCGCCGGATGGCGGATCGGTGTGCCGGTCTCCAGCAGCGTCATGCGCCCGCGTCCACGCGGTCGCGGAGCGCCTGCGCCTTGGCGTCGACCTGCTGCTCCAGGTCGGCCGCGAAGGCGTCGAGGCGCTCGGCGACGGCGGGGTCGCTCGAGCCGAGGATGCGTGCGGCGAGGATGCCGGCGTTGCGGCCGCCGCCGATCGAGACGGTGGCGACCGGGATGCCCGCAGGCATCTGCACGATCGAGAGCAGGCTGTCGAGGCCGTCGAGCCGCTCGAGCGGCACCGGCACGCCGATGACGGGCAGGCGCGTCATCGACGCGACCATCCCTGGCAGGTGCGCTGCTCCGCCGGCGCCGGCGATGATGACGCGCACGCCGCGCTCGGCCGCGCCGCGGGCGAAGTCGACCATCTTCTGCGGGGTCCGGTGCGCGGACACGACGTCGACCTCGGAGGCGACGCCGAGCTCATCGAGCGCGACCTTCGCCGCCTCCATGACCCGCCAGTCGGAGTCCGATCCCATGATGATGCTGACCTGCGCAGGCATGGCGTCAAGGGTACGCGCGCCAGCACCCTCCCTCCGACGCCTCGCCGCCGCGCCCCGCCTCGCGCCGCTCCCGGACCCGAGCCGACGGGTGCCGGCGCCCGCCACGGGTGGCGCAGCGGGCCCACCCCGCGCGGGCAGCCGCACCCGTCGCGGGCGGAGCCACCCGGCGCGGGTGCAGGGGCGGCGGGTCAGGCGTCGAAGTGGGCTGCCGCCGCACGGGCGCGATAGGCGACCTCGTCCATGTCGTCGCCGATCGCCGTGACGTGGCCCACCTTGCGGCCGGGGCGCGTCGCCTTCGCGTAGGAGTGCACCTTGACGTCCGGGTGGGAGGCGAGCGCCGACGCGTAGCGGTCGGCCATCGCGCCGGACGCCGGACCGCCGATCACGTTCACCATCACGCTCGCCGGAGCGAGGATGGCCGTCGAACCGAGCGGCAGGTCGAGCACCGCGCGCAGGTGCTGCTCGAACTGGCTCGTCACCGAGCCGTCGATGGTCCAGTGGCCGGAGTTGTGCGGGCGCATCGCGAGCTCGTTCACGAGCACCCGCCCGTCGTCGGTCTCGAACATCTCGACCGCGAGCACGCCGGTGACCTGCAGCCCCTCGGCGATCGAGCGCGCGATGTCGTCGACGAGCGGCTGGATGCGCGACGCGTGCGGCGCCGGCGCGAGCACCTCGGCGCAGATCGAGTCGCGCTGCACCGTCTGCACGAGCGGCCACACGACCGCATCGCCCGAGGGCCGGCGCGCGACGAGCTGCGCGAGCTCGCGCCGGAAGGGCACGAGCTCCTCGACGAGCAGCCGCGGCCCGCCGGAGGCGGCACCGGCGAGCCAGTCGGCCGCCTCCGCCGCGTCGCGGACGACGCGCACGCCCTTGCCGTCGTAGCCGCCGGTGGCCGTCTTCACGACGCCGACGCCGCCGTGGTCGGCGAGGAAGCGCTCGAGGTCCTCCACGCCGTCGACCGGCGCCCAGTCGGGCTGCGGCGCGCCGAGCTCGGCCATGCGCTCGCGCATCGCCCGCTTGTCCTGCGCGAAGCGCAGCGCGTCCGGGCCCGGGTGCACTGCGTGCCCCGCGTCGACGAGCGCGCGCAGCACCTCCTGCGGCACGTGCTCGTGGTCGAAGGTCACGACGTCGACCTCGGCCGCGAACGCGAGCACCGCGTCGACGTCGCGGTAGTCGCCGACGGCCGTCGCCGCGAGCGCCGCCGACATGCCCTCGGCCTCCGCGAGCACGCGCAGCTCGATGCCGAGCTCGACGGCCGCGGGGATCATCATGCGGGCCAGCTGCCCGCCGCCCACCACGCCGACGATCATGCCGCCCGCCCCGCATCCGCTGCGGCGTGCATCGCGGCGCGGCCGCATCCGATCACGGCGATCCTCATGGAGCTCCTTCGTAGCCGGCGCGTCAGCCGCGCGCGATGGTGGTGGCGCCGTCACCGGCGTCGGGGACGACGATGCCGCGGGCACCGAGCTGCTCGGACAGCATCCGCTGCACGAGGGATGCGCTCGGCACGTCGGCGAGGATGACGGCGCGGTCGCCGCCCGTCGACAGCAGCACGTCGCCGGCGCCGAACAGCGCCTGCAGGCCGCGGCGGCGCACCGTCACGTCGTGCACGCGGGAGAGCATCGTCTCGCGCCGCGTGCCGCCGAAGCTGCCGCGGATGATGACGCGCTCGGTGGTGAAGACGAACGCGCGCGAGAGCCACGCGAGCGTGGGCACGAGCGTGAGCAGCCCGGTCACGAGCCCCGCGACGGTCAGCACGGCGACGTTCCAGAGCGGCCAGTCGACCCGGTCGAGCAGGAGCGCGACGAGGCCGGCGCAGCCCCACAGCACGAGCACGGGCACGATCAGCACGCGCGCGTGCGGTCGCATGCGCGCGATCACGCGCTCCTCGCCGGTCGACACGGGACGATCATCTCGCATCAGCGCACGTGCACGACGTCGCCCGCCCGCACGTCGACGATCCTGTCGTCGGCGTCGACCTGCAGCTCGCCGTGCGGGCCGAGGCCGACCGCGCGGCCGACGAGCTCGCCGGCGGGCAGCGCGACGCGCACGTCGCGGCCGATCGTGCTGAGGTTGGCGGCGACCGCCGCGCGCAGCGCCTCGGTGCCGAGCGCCGGCACCAGCCCGCCGAGCGAGCGCAGCACCCCGCACAGGATCGCGTCGGCGAGCACGGGCGCGGAGCCCTCGGCGCCCTCGAGCGTGAGCGAGGTCGCCTGCGCCGTCGGCAGCTCCGCGGCGCTGAGCGTGAGGTTCACGCCGAAGCCGACCGCGACGCCGGTCCTGCGGCGCTCGCACAGGATGCCGGCGACCTTCTTGCCCTCGACGAGCACGTCGTTGGGCCACTTCAGGGATGCGCGGTCGGCAACGAGCGGGTCGAGCGCGTCGGCGAGCGCGAGGCCGGCGGCGAGCGGCAGCCAGCCGATCGCCTCCTCGCTCAGCCGCTTCGTGCGCACGAGCACGGTCGCCGCGAGGCACTTGCCGGCGGGCGAGACCCACTCGCGGCCGAGGCGGCCACGGCCGGCCCGCTGGTCGAGGGTCGCCCAGGTCGTGAGGTGCTCGGCGCGCTCGTCGACGGCGTCGAAGGTCGAGCCGACCGTGCCGAGCTCGATGACCGTGCCGGCACTCGACGCGCCTGGGAAGAGCATGGCTCCAGCCTAGGACGAGGGGCGCCTCGCGGCGGCCGCAGATGGAGAGGATCACCACCGGAGCCCGGCAGCACGCTGTGGGAGTCCACAAAGGCCGGGCATGGGGCGCCGTCTAGAGTGGCATCCGTGACCGACGAGACCACTGCTGCTGCGCCCATGTCGACGACGGCCGAGCGGATCGACGACCTCCGCCTGCGGCACCGCGAGGCGGTGACCGACAAGGAGGCGAAGGCCAAGCAGCGGCAGGGCGCGAAGGGCAAGAAGACCGCCCGCGAGCGCATCGAGCAGTTCGTCGACAAGGGCTCGTTCGTCGAGTTCGACGCCTACGTGCGGCACCGCACGACGGCGTTCGGCATGGAGGGCAACCGCCCCTACGGCGACGCGGTGGTGACCGGCATCGGCACCGTCCACGGCCGGCGCGTGGCGGTCTACGCCCAGGACTTCACCACCTTCGGCGGCTCGCTCGGCGAGGTCGCCGGCGAGAAGATCATCAAGATCCAGGACTACGCGATGAAGGTGGGCGTGCCCATCGTCGGCATGCTCGACTCCGGCGGCGCACGCATCCAGGAGGGCGTGGTCGCGCTCGGCAAGTACGGCGAGATCTTCAAGCGCAACACCGCCGCCTCGGGCGTGATCCCGCAGATCTCGATCGTGATGGGCCCGGCCGCCGGCGGCGCCGTCTACTCCCCCGCGCTCACCGACTTCGTGATCATGGTCGACAAGTCGAGCCACATGTTCGTCACCGGCCCCGACGTCATCAAGACGGTCACGGGCGAGGAAGTCGGCTTCGAGGAGCTCGGCGGGGGCCGCACCCACAACACGGTGTCGGGCGTGAGCCACTACCTCGCCGCCGACGAGGACGACGCCCTCGACTACGTGCGCGCGCTGCTGGCCTACCTGCCCGACAACAACCAGTCGGAGGTGCCCGCCTACGACCACGCGGCGGAGCGCGTCGTCAACGACAGCGACCGGCGCCTCAACACGATCATCCCCGACTCGCCGAATCAGCCCTACGACGTGCTGGGCATCATCGAGACGCTCATGGACGACCGCGAGTTCCTCGAGGTGCAGCCGCTGTACGCGCCGAACATCGTTATCGGCTTCGGCCGGCTCGAGGGTCGGACGATCGGCGTGATCGCGAACCAGCCGAAGCAGATGGCGGGCACGCTCAACATCGAGGCCGGCGAGAAGGCCGCGCGCTTCGTGCGCTTCTGCGACTCGTTCTCGATCCCGATCCTCACCGTCGTCGACGTGCCCGGCTACCTGCCCGGCACCGACCAGGAGTGGTCGGGCGTCATCCGCCGCGGCGCGAAGCTGCTCTACGCCTACGCCGAGGCGACCGTGCCGATGGTGACCGTCATCACGCGGAAGGCCTACGGCGGCGCCTACATCGTCATGGGCTCGAAGCAGCTCGGCGCCGACATCAACGTCGCGTGGCCGTCGGCCGAGATCGCGGTGATGGGCGGCCAGGGCGCGGTGAACATCCTCTACCGCAACGAGATCCGCGACGCCGAGGCCGCCGGCCACGACGTGGCGGAGGTGCGCAAGCGCCTCGCGAGCGAGTACACCTACAACGTCGCCTCGCCGTTCCTCGCCGCCGAGCGCGGCGAGCTCGACGGGATCATCGAGCCTGCCGAGACGCGCGTCATGATCACGCGCGCCTTCCGCGCGCTGCGCACGAAGCGCGTGCAGCGCCCCGAGAAGAAGCACGGGAACATCCCCCTGTGAGCGACCCCGACGCATCCGAGCCCATCATGACCGTGGTGGGCGGCTCGCCCACCGACGAGGAGCGCGCGGCGGTCGAGGCCGTGCTGCTCGGCATGGCCGAGGAGTGGGCCGAGACGAAGCACCGGCGCGTGCTCGACACCGAGAGCGAGTGGCAGTCGCGGGCTCGCACCGACACCGGGCGCGGCGCGCGCCGCTGAGCACCGAACCCGCCGGGCGCCACCCGGCGACCCCAGGCGGCCTCCCGGCACCCCGCGGCTAGCATCGCCCCCATGGTGAGGCTGCGAAAGGCACGTCCGCGATCGGATGCCGGCATCCGTCGACGCAGGTCGGGGCGCGGCTGGTCGTACCGGCACGACGACGGGCGGCCGGTCTCGCGCGAGGAGCGCGAGCGCGCCGAGTCGCTCGCGGTGCCGCCCGCCTGGAAGGACGTCTGGATCGCCGCCGACCCGCTCGCGCACATCCAGGCCATCGGCGTCGACGACGCCGGCCGCACGCAGTACCGCTACCACCCGCACTGGCGCGAGCGCCGCGACCGCGCGAAGCACGAGCGCGCCCTCAGCCTCGCCGAGGCGCTGCCGGCGATGCGACGGCGGGTCACGCTGGACCTCGAGCGCGAAGGGCTCCCGCGCGAGCGCGTGCTCGCGGCCGCGCTGCGCATGCTCGACACCGTGGCGATCCGCGCGGGCGGCGACACCTACGCCGAGGAGCGCGGGTCGCGGGGGCTCATGACGCTGCTGTGCCGGCACGCGACCGTCACGGGCGACTCGGTGCGGCTGCGCTTCCCGGCGAAGTCGGGGCAGCGCTTCGACGTCACGATCGAGGACGCGGCGCTCGCGCGCTGCGTCGAGGAGCTCATGGCGGGGCGCTCCCGCACGTCCCGCCTGCTCGCCTTCCGCGACGCCGACGGCATGCATCCGCTCCGCGACGTCGACCTCAACGACGCGGTGCGCGAGGCGACCGGCGGCGAGTTCACCGCGAAGGACTTCCGCACCCTGCACGGCACGATCGTGGCAGCCGTCGCGCTCGCCCGCGCCCGCGACATCGGCACGAAGACCGCCAGGGCGCGCGCGGTGCGCGCCGCGGTCGTCGAGGTGTCGCAGGCGCTCGGCAACACGCCGTCGGTCGCCCGGGCGAGCTACATCGACCCGGAGGTCTTCGCGCGCTTCGAGGCGGGCGCCACGATCGGGCTCACCGGCTCGCGCGAGCGCGCGCTGCTCGACCTGCTGCGCTAGTCCTGCAGCAGCGGCGCGATCGCGTCGGCGACGACCTGCTGGCGCATCGTCGACGCCGCCGCGCCCATGTGGGTGCGGTCGACCCACGTCGGCACGCCCTGCAAGATGCTCGGGCACGTGCCGGTCTCCGGGTCGCAGAACCAGCCGAGCGTGTCGACCACGGCGACCCCGCCGGCCTCGAGCCCGGCGTCGAGCGTCTCGTGGCGAGCGATCTGCGCGTCCTGCAGCGCGATCGCGCAGGCGTCGAGCGACGTGCCGGCGGCGTGCGCCTCGATGCAGGCAGCCGGCTCGGGTCCGGGCGGCGGGCTGTCGAGCCAGAGCGTGCGGATGCCGAGCGCGTGCAGCTGCTCGGCGTACGCGAGCGTGCCGGCCGCGAGCTGGTCGCCGGTGTCGGCGGCGCGGTCCTCGTAGCCCTCGCCGACCCACCAGGCGCCGTAGCTGATGATGACGAGCTCGGGGAGCCGCTGCGCGGCCAGCTCGAGCACGGTGCTGGCGTGCGCATCGCACACGCGCATGAAGCCGCCGATCTGCTGCTCGACGGCCGGCCCGCTCGAGAACGGGCACATCTCACGGCCGAGCAGCTGCACGTCGGCGGAGCCGCCGAGCGCGCCGCGCACCGCGGGCGACCAGGTGACGGCCTGCGAGTCGCCGACGATCCACACCTCGCGGTCGCTCTCGGAGTCGTCGAAGCGGCACTGCGCCTGCTGGTCGGGGCCGACGGTGAGGCAGTCGTCGACGAGCCACTCGGCCGAGCGGCCGTCCTCCCCGACGACGGTGCCGGGCGAGGGCGCCGACGGGGTCGCCACGGCCTCTGCGATCCAGCGGGCGAGCTCGTCGTCGTCGGCGGCGACCGGGTTCGTCGCCGCAGCCTCCGCGACCGCCGCGCGCTGCAGGACCGGTGCGACGACGATGCCGACGGCGCTGATCGCGGCGACGACCGGCAGCGCGTACGCGAGCAGGGGTCGGCCGCGCGCCGGGCGCGCCGTGGGTGCCGCCGCCTCGACGCGGCGCCTGCTCGGGCGGTGCAGCAGCGCGATGAGGCGGTAGGAGCCGTAGGAGAGCCCGATCGAGAGCGCCAGGATCGCGGCGCCCTCGAGCGCGTCGATCTCGAACCCGGCGGTCGGGAAGAAGGCGATGAAGCCCTTGAGCACCGGCCAGTGCCAGAGGTAGAGCCCGTAGGAGATGCCGCCGAGCCAGACGAGCGGCTGCAGGCGCAGCAGCCGCGTCACCGGCGCACTCTGGTCGCCCTCGCCCGCGAGCAGGATGAGCAGCGCGCCGGCGACCGGCCAGAGCGTGACCCAGCCGGGCTGCTGCCACTCGGGCGGCAGCAGGCCGGCGGTGAGCACGAGCGCGAGCCCGACGACGCCCATGAGGATGCGGGCGACGCGGTGCAGCGGGATGCGCGTGATCACGAGCGCGGCGAAGCCGCCCAGCGCGAGCTCCCACGTGCGCGCGAAGGTGTCGTAGTAGGTCGGGACCGGGTCGATCGACAGCTGCACGAGCGCGAAGACGAACGACGCGACGGCGGCCGCGCCGAGGACGACGCCGAACCACAGGCGCGCGTCTCGCATCCGCGTCGCCTTCGCCACGAGCGCGAACAGGCCGGCCGCGATGATGCACATCGCCGTGAACTGGCCCTGCGCCCCCATCGCCCAGAAGTGCTGGAACGCCGACTTGTCGTGACCCGCGGCGACGTAGTCGGTCGCGTCGGCCGCGAGCCGCCAGTTCTCCCAGTAGGTGGCGGAGGCCAGGATGTCGGTCATCACGCGGTCGATGCCGAGCGGACCGGAGAAGACGAGCGCGATCGTGCCGACGACGACGAGCACGATCACCGCCATCGGGAACAGCCGCTGCGCGGTGCGCCAGAGCGTCTTCGGCACGTGCACGCCGCCGGTGCGCTCGAGCTCGCGCATGAGGCTCATCGCGAGCAGGTAGCCGCCGATCGCGAAGAAGACGTCGACGCCGCCGGAGACGTTGCCGAACCAGATGTGGTAGCTCGCGACGAGCAGGGAGGCGATGGCGCGGAGACCCTGGATGTCGAGCCTGCGATCCTTCGACTGCGCTGCCATGGCCCCTTGGTGTCCGGTGATGGGATGCGTCGGCGCGGGCGCGCGCCGAGGAGCCATCCTACCGGGGGCCGCACCGGCGGCCGATTCCCTGCCCGGGGAGAGCCGCGCGCGCTAGCGTGCGCACATGCACGCGATCGTCTCCGGCGCCGGTGTCGCCGGGCTCGCGCTGGCGGGCAGGCTGGCGCTCGACGGGTGGACCGTCGACGTCGTCGAGCGCGCCCGCGCGCCGCGCGCATCCGGCTACCTCATCGACTTCTTCGGGCAGGGCTTCGCGGCGGCGGAGCGGCTCGGGCTGCTGCCCGCGCTCCGCGCTCGCGCCGAGTGGTACGGCGAGCTGCGGTCGGTCGACGCCGCCGGCCGCGTGCGCGGCAGGCTGCCGATGTCGGTCGTCGAGCAGGCGGTCGCCGGGCGCTACCTCACCATCCTGCGCCCGCAGATCGTCGAGGCGCTGGAGTCGTCGCTGCCCGAGGGCGTGCGGATGCGCTGGAGCGTGCAGATCGAGACCGCGCACGACGACGGCACCCGCGTGCAGGTGCTGCTCTCGGACGGCGAGCGGCTCGACGCCGACGTGCTCGTCGGCGCCGACGGCGTCGGCTCGCGGGTGCGCCGACTGCTCTGGGGGCCGCACGAGCAGTTCGTGCGCCCGCTCGGCGACCTGCTCGCGGTCGCGTGGATCGGCGAGGACGCCGAGCTCTCCGCCGACCTGAGCGGCCGGGTCGCGATGCAGGTCGAGCTCGACCGGCAGCTCGTGATGGCGCCGCTCGGCGCGTCGGGCGTGACCGGCTTCGCGGTGCTGCGCGGCGTGACGCCCGCGCAGGCGCGCGCGTCGATCGCCGGCATGGGCGCGCTCGGCCGCCGCGCGCTGCGCGGCATCCGTGAGCCCTACGTCGACCACGTCGCGCAGACGGTCGTCGAGCCCTGGGTGCGGGGACGCGTCGTGCTGCTCGGCGACGCGTGCGCGGCCGTCTCGCTCGTGGCCGGCCAGGGCGCATCCCTCGCGATCGCCGGCGCGGAGCGGCTCGCGGAGGAGCTGGCGTGGGCGCGGCATCCGAGCGACGTGACCGCGGGGCTCGCGGCCTACGAGCGCGACTGGCGGCCGATCGTCGAGCGGGAGCAGGCGCGGGGCCGACGCGTGCAGGCGACGTTCGCCCCGCACACGCGCATCGAGCTCGAGGGCAACCGCGCGATGTGGCGGGCAGCGGCGATCCCCGGCGTCGCGCACCTCGTGGCGCGCGCTGCCGGCGGGGTCACGAAGGCGAGCTGAGGCGGCTAGCGGCGGAAGGACGCCACCGCCTCGACGTGGTGCGTGTGCGGGAACAGGTCGAACGCCTCGAGCGACTCCACCTGCCAGCCGGCCTCGCCGAGCAGCTTCGCGTCGCGCGCGAGCGCGACCGGGTCGCACGCGACGTAGACGATCTGGCCCGGCTCGAGGCCGACGACCTGCTCGATGACCTCGCGGCCGGCGCCCGCGCGCGGCGGGTCGAGCACGACGAGCCCGCGCGACAGGCGCTCGCGCTCGGCGCGGCTCGCGCGCTGGCCGAGCTCGCGCAGCCAGCGGTCGACCTTGCCGGTCTCGGCGCTCGCGCCGAGCCACTCCGCGAGGTTCTCGCTCGCGTGATCGGTCGCGACCTCGTCGGCCTCGACGCTCGTGACCCGCGTGCGCTCCCCAAGCGCCTCCGCGACGGTGGCCGCGAAGAGGCCGACGCCGCCGTAGAGGTCGAGGCTCCACCCGCCCGCGTCGACGCGGTCGGTGTCGATCGCGCGACGCACGGCGTCGGTGAGCACGGCGGGCGCCTCGCGGTGCACCTGCCAGAACCCCGAGCGGTCGAGCTGGAACTCGCGCCCGCCGACCGTCTCGACGATCGTGTCGGTGCGCCCGCGCTCCGGCTCGCCCTCCATCGCGATCACGTCGACCTCGCCCTCGCTCCACTCGACGTAGTCGACGGCCGTGACGCGCGGCAGCCGCTGGTCGAGCTGCGCGGAGCGCTGGATGCCCTCGGTCGCGAGCGGCAGGCTCGTCACCGGCACGACCTCGTGGCTGCGCGGGGCGAACGGCCCCTGGCGGCCGCGGTCGTCGACGTGCAGGCGCACGCGCGTGCGCCAGGCCAGGCCGCCCCGCGCGTCGTCGCCCGGCGCCGCGGCGACCGGCACCTCGCGCTGCATGCCGCCGGTGCGCTCGAGCGCGTCCTCGATGACGCGCTGCTTGAGCTGCCGCTGGCGCGGCAGGGCGATGTGCCCGAGCTCGGCCCCGCCGGCGCGCTCGAGCGGCGCCCGGTCGATGGATGCCTCGGCCCACACGTGCGGCACCCGGTCGGGGCTCGCCTCGACGACGCCGAGCGCGACAGCGGTCGCGAACGACTTCTTCACCTCGACGACCTGCGCGCGCACGGTCTCGCCGGGGATCGTGTCGGGCACGAACACGACGCGCCCCTCGTGCCGGCCGACGAAGCGGCCGCCGTGGGCGACGTTGTCGATCGTGAGCTCGACGATCTGGCCGGGCTCGACCAGGCCTCGGGGCGTGTGGGGTGCGGACATGCGTCCATCCTCCCATCGACCTCCGGCATCCACGCCGACGCGACGGGGCCGCTAGCCCATGACGGAGCGCACGGAGGCGGCGATCGTCTCGGCGGAGGCGTGCAGCCGTGCGAGCTCGTGCTCCTCCATCGGCACCTCGAGCACGCGCTCGATGCCGCCGCGCCCGACGATCGTGGGCAGCGACAGCGCGAGGCCCGAGAGCCCGTGCTGACCGGCGAGGATGCTCGAGACGGGCAGCACGGCGCGCTCGTCGCGCAGGATCGCCTCGACGATGCGGGCGCTCGAGACGCCGATGGCGCTCGAGGTGGCCCCCTTGCCCTCGATGATCCGGTAGGCGGCGTGCACGACCTCGTCCGCGATCCGGTCGAGGTCGGCGCCCGTGAACCGCACCCGGTCGTCCTCCATCCACTCCCGCACGAGCATCGGCCCGATCTTCGCCCGGGACCAGAGCGGGAACTCGCTGTCGCCGTGCTCGCCGATCATGAGCGCGTGGACGCTGCGGGGGTCCACCTGCACGAGCTCCGACAGCCTCCACCGCAGCCGCGAGGAGTCCAGCACGGTGCCGGAGGAGAGCACCCGAGCGGGATCGAGCCCGCCCTCCCGCTGGGCGACGACCGTCAGCACGTCGCACGGGTTCGTCACGAGCACGACGATCGCGTCGGGTGCGTGCTCCCGGATGCCCGGCAGCACCGACTTGAGGATGTCCGCGTTGCGCGCCGCGAGCGCCAGCCGCGGCTCGCCGGGCTGCTGCTTCGCGCCTGCGGTGATGACGACGACGTCGCTGCCCTCCATCACGCGGGGGTCGGCGCCTCCCTCGACGTGCTTCGACGCCAGGAACTGCGTGCCGTGCGCCAGGTCGAGCACCTCCGCCTCGACCTTGGCGGCGTTCAGGTCGTGCAGCGCAACGACGTCCGCCGAGCCGCGGATGAGCGCCGCGTAGGCGATCGCGACGCCGACGCCGCCCGCTCCGATCACCGACAGCTTCGAGGGACGGGCAGGGCCGGGGATCGCGTGCATGCCCCGACGCTAGGCGCGGGCGGGCTGCACGCGCCAGGGAGACCGCGTCAGGGCGACACCCACTGCGTGGTCGGCCAGGTGATGCTCGACAGCCTCGCCTGCCCCGCGACCGAGGGGTGGAAGTAGTCGCGCGTCGAGATGTCGGCCCTGGCGAAGGCGTATCCCGCCACGGCACCGCCGTCGAAGCGGCAGCTCGCGACCGCCGAGCACGCGTCGCGCAGCGCGATGTTGTACTCGTCCACGCGCTGCTGCACGGCAGCGCGTCGCTGGACGTCCGCCGGCTGCGTGCTGCTCGGGTTGGCGAGCATCGACTGGCAGATGCGGAGCAGGCTCCACGTGAACCGAGCGCTGCTGCTCGCGCGGTTGACCTCGTAGAGGCGCTGCAGGCTCGGGATGCTGGCGACGAAGATCTGCGGTGCAGCAGCGCTCGCGCCGAGCGCGGCGAGCGCGGCCGCCACGTTGGCCTTGAAGGTCGTCGTGGGCGTCATCTCGGCGACCGTGCGGGTGCAGGCGTCGTTCGCGCCGATCTCGATGGTGACGTACTGGGCGCCCTGCCGCACCGCCTGCTGCGCCTGCGTCGTGAGCGCGGCGGAGCGCGAGCCGGAGACCGCGTCGTTGAAGGCGACCAGGTCGGTGGCGCCGGCGGCTCGAAGCCGCAGCAGGTGCGAGCCGACGGTCGTGCTGGAGCCGGTCGCCCAGCTGTTCTGGGCGCAGCCGGACCAGCTGCTGCACGACGACACCCCGAGCGTGATCGAGTCACCGAGGGCCGCCATGCGCGTGACCTGGGACGGCGGAGGAGCCGTGGCCTGGGCGGCGGTCGTCGAGACCACCGAGCCCGAGAGGATGAGCGCTGCCGCGGCGACGGCGGCGAGCAGGTGACGGGTGCTGCGACGGATGCCCATGTCGGGCTCCTTCCGGTGGCGCGGTGTGCGCGAACCGTACACCCGGGGGTCGGCGGCGACAACGCACGTCCTGCGCGGTCGTCGCCGAGCGCTGACGCCTGGGAGGGAACCGGAGCGCGCGGTGCGAGGATCATCGCGTGCAGCTCATCCTCGCCTCCGCATCGCCCGCCCGGCTCGCGCTGCTGCGCCAGGCGGGCATCGAGCCCGTCGTCGCGCCGACCGACCTCGACGAGGAGCTGCTCGTCGCGGCGCACGAGGCCGACCACGGCCCGCTCACGCCGCAGGAGTACGTGCTGCTGCTCGCTCGCGCGAAGGCCGAGGCGCTGCTCGACCAGGACCCGCTGACGGCATTCGACGGCCTCGTGCTCGGGGGCGACTCGTCGCTCGAGCTCGACGGTGCGATGCTCGGCAAGCCCCACACCCCCGAGCGGGCGCGCGAGCGCTGGCTCGCGCAGCGCGGCAGGTCGGCGACGCTGCACTCCGGCCACTGGATGCTGCGGGTGCGGCACGGCAGGATCGGCGACTCCGCGGGCGTCGCGACCGCGACCCACCTCGACTTCTCGCCCGACATCGACGACGCCGAGATCGACGCGTACGTCGCCACCGGTGAGCCGCTCGAGGTGGCGGGCGCCTTCACGATCGACGGCCGCGGCGCCGCCTTCATCGACCGCATCGACGGCGACCCGTCGACGGTGATCGGCATGAGCATCCCGGCCGTCCGCCGGCTCGCGCGCGAGCTCGGCGTCGGCTGGCCGGCACTGACCACGACGGAGGGATGACGATGGCGAGCAGCGCACGAGCGATGTGGGTCTGGGTGCACGAGGCCGCCCCGCCCGACCCCGCGGCCGTCGCGGCGTTCGCCGCGCAGCAGCGCGTCACCGAGGCGTTCGTCAGCGTCCCGTGGGGCGGGCCGACCGCAGCGACCCACCAGTGCGTGGCGGCGCTGCGCGGCAAGGGCGTGCGGGTGTCGGCGCTCGGCGGCGACCCCTCCTGGACCACGGGCACGGATGCCATCACCTGGATGCAGCGCGCGACCGCCGCCTGGCTGTTCGACGGCGTGCACCTGGACATCGAGCCGTGGACGCGGCGCGACTGGCCGGGCCGCGAGCAGGAGCTGCTCGCCGGGCTCGAGCGCACCGTCAAGGACGTCGCTGCGCGCACGGCGCTCCCGGTCGAGGTCGACCTCTCCCCCTGGCTCGCCGACGTGCACCCGGCCGCCTTCGCGGCGATCGTCCGTCGCGCGGACGCGGTCGGGCTCATGGCATACCGTGACCGCGCGACCGACATCCTCGCGGGCAGCGCGAGCGCCCGACGGCTCATCGCCGAGGCGCGGAAGCCCTACCGGATCGGCGTCGACACGTTCCCCGTGCCCGAGCCTCGCGAGACGTTCGCCGACGACGGCCGCGCCGTGCTCGAGCGGGAGCTCGCGGCGGTCGCCGCGCAGCTCGCCGGCGACCCGCGGTTCGCGGGGGTCGCGGTGCACGACCACCAGTACTGGAGCGCCCTGCCCGCCTGAGCCGGTGCCTGCTACGTGGACTGCTGCGTTGCGATGCTGCCGGTGCGGTCGGCGAGCGACGCGTCGAGCTCCATGTCAACCGCCGCCTGCTCGAACTGCGCGTTGAGCAGCCGCCAGTAGGCGCCGCGCTCGGCGACGAGCCGCTCGTGCGAGCCCTGCTCGACGATGCGCCCCTGCTCCATCACCAGGATGAGGTCGGCGTCGCGGATGGTCGACAGCCGGTGGGCGATCACGAACGACGTGCGGTCGGTGCGGAGCGCCGCCATCGCGTGCTGCAGCAGCAGCTCGGTGCGGGTGTCGACCGACGACGTCGCCTCGTCGAGGATCAGCACGCTCGGCTGGGCTAGGAACGCCCGCGCGATCGTGACGAGCTGCTTCTCGCCCGCCGACAGGTTCGACGCGTCCTCGTCGATCACGGTGTCGTAGCCGTCGGGCAGCGCGTGCACGAAGCGGTCGACGTAGGTCGCCTGCGCCGCCTCGAGGATCTCCTCCTCGGTCGCGTCGGGCCTGCCGTAGGCGATGTTCTCGCGGATCGTGCCGCCGAAGAGCCACGTGTCCTGCAGCACCATGCCGGTCTGCGACCGCAGCGCATCCCGCGTCATCGTCGCGGTGTCGACGCCGTCGAGCGTGATGCGCCCGCCGTCGATCTCGTAGAAGCGCATGAGCAGGTTGACGAGCGTGGTCTTGCCCGCGCCGGTCGGTCCGACGATCGCGACGGTCTGCCCGGGCTCCACCTCGAGCGAGAGGTCGTCGATGAGCGGCTTCTCTGGCGAGTACGCGAAGCGCACGTGCTCGAAGGTGACGCGGCCGGAGCTCGCCGCGGCCGTCGTGCCGTGCGCGTCGGACGCCTCCTCGTCCGCGTCGAGCAGCTCGAAGACGCGCTCGGCGCTCGCGACGCCCGACTGCACCATCGTCACGGTCTGGCCGATCTGGCCGAGGTTCTGCGAGAACTGCTGCGAGTACTGGATGAAGGCCTGCACGTCGCCGACCAGGATCTGTCCCGCGGCCACGAAGAGGCCGCCGGCGACGGCGACGAGGACGTAGCCGATGTTGCCGACGAAGGTCATGAGCGGGAAGACGAGGCCGGAGAGGAACTGCGCCTTGAACGACGCCTGGTAGACGCCGTCGTTCTCGGTCGCGAAGCGCGCGCGCACGGCCTCCTCGCGGCCGAACACCTTGACGAGGGCGTGGCCGGTGAAGGCCTCCTCGACGATCGCGTTGACGCGGCCGGTGCGGCGCCACTGCTCCTTGAAGAGCCCCTGCGCCGGGCCCATGACGGCGCCGAGGATGACTCCCGTGAGCGGCACCGCGATGAGCGCGACGAGGGCGAGCCAGACGTTGATCGTGAGCATCATGACGAGCACGCCGACGACGGTCAGCAGGCCGGTGACGATCTGCGACATCGTCTGCGAGAGCGTCTGTCCGACGTTGTCGAGGTCGTTCGTGACGCGCGAGAGCAGCTCGCCGCGCTGCGTGCGGTCGTAGTACGACAGCGGCAGCCGGTGGATCTTCTCCTCGACGTCGCGGCGCAGCCCCTGCACCGTGCGCTGCACGACGCGGTTGACGACGTAGCCCTGCAGCCACTGGAACACGGCGCCCACGAGGTAGATCGCGAGCACGACGAGCAGGATGCCGCCGAGGGCGTCGAAGTCGATGCCCTGGCCCGGGTTCAGCCCCTCCATGCGCTCGATCATGTTGGCGAACTCGTCCTGGCCGCTCTGGCGCAGGCCCGCGACGACCTGCTCCTGGCTCGCGCCGGCCGGCAGGTTCCGCTGCACGAGCCCCTGCACGATGATGTTCGTCGCCTGGCCGAGGATCTTCGGCCCGAGCACGACGAGCACGACGCCGATCGCGCCGAGCGCGAAGACGAGCGCGAGCAGCCAGCGGTAGGGGTGCATGAGGCCGAGCAGCCGCTTGGCGGATGCGCCGAACGACTTGGCCTTGCCGGGCGGCGGCTCCCAGTCCCCGGCGCCGAGGCGCGCGGCCTCGGCCTGCTCGGCCTCGATCCGCTCCTCCTCGGTGAGCTCGGGCTCGGGCTTCGCCGAGCGCGCCCTGCGCGCCTCGAGGCGCTGCTCCCTCGTGAGCTTCTCGCGTGCCATCTCAGGCCTCCACTGCCATCTGCGATTCGACGATCTCGCGGTAGGTGTCGCTGCGCTCCAGCAGCTCGTCGTGCGTGCCCGTGCCGACCACCCGGCCGGCCTCGAGCACCACGATGCGGTCGGCGTCGACGATCGTCGACACGCGCTGGGCGACCACGATCTGGGTCGTCGACCCGACGGCCTCGCGGAGCGCCGCCCGGAGCCGCGCATCCGTCGTCAGGTCGAGCGCCGAGAACGAGTCGTCGAAGACGAGCACGTCGGGCTCGGCGACGAGCGCCCGCGCGATCGAGAGTCGCTGCCGCTGCCCGCCGGAGACGTTCGTGCCGCCCTGCGAGATGCGCGACTCGAGCTGCCGGTCCATCTGCTGCACGAAGCCCGCGGCCTGCGCGATCTCGAGCGCCCGCCAGAGCTGCTCGTCGGTCGCGTCCTCGTTGCCGTAGCGGAGGTTCGACGCGACGGTGCCGGCGAAGAGGTAGGGCCGCTGCGGCACGATCGCGATGCCGCGCCAGAGCGTCTCGGCGTCGACGTCCTTGACGTCGGCGCCGCCGACGAGCACCTGCCCGCCCGTGGCGTCGAAGAGCCGCGGGATGAGGTTCACGAGCGTCGTCTTGCCCGAGCCGGTCGAGCCGATGATCGCGACCGTCTCGCCCGGCGCCGCGCGCAGCGAGACGCCGTCGAGCACCGGGGTGTCGGCGCCCGGGTAGTGGAAGTGCACGTCGCGCAGCTCGACCGTGCCGGGCGTCGGCATCCGGTCGCCGACCGCGACGCGCGCGATCGACGGCTCGGTGTCGAGCACCTCGCCGATCCGCTTCGCGGAGACCGCGGCCCTCGGGATCATGATCGTCATGAAGGTCGCCATGAGCACGCCCATGAGGATCTGCATGAGGTACTGCAGGAAGGCCATCATCGTGCCGATCTCGAGCTCGCCCGAGTCGACGAGGCCGGCGCCGAACCACAGCACCGAGACGCTCGAGACCTCGACGATGAGCATGATGATCGGGAACATCAGCACGAACAGGTTGCCGGTGCGCAGCATCGCGTCGGTGACGCCGTCGTTCGCGACCGCGAACCGCTCCCGCTCGCGCCGCTCCTGCACGAAGGCGCGGATGACGCGGATGCCGGTGAGCTGCTCGCGCAGCACCTTGTTGATGCGGTCGATGCGCTCCTGCAGCTGGCGGAAGATCGGCACGAGCCGCGACACCAGGAAGCCCAGCACGAGCAGCATGAGCGGCACGGCGACGGCGATGAGCCACGACAGCGTCGCGTCGGCGCGCACCGCCATGATGACGCCGCCGATCGCGAGCATCGGTGCCGACAGCAGCATCGTGCACGACATGAGGATGAGCATCTGCACCTGCTGCACGTCGTTCGTGTTGCGGGT
This sequence comes from Agrococcus jenensis, assembly GCF_003752465.1. Classification (NCBI taxonomy): domain Bacteria; kingdom Bacillati; phylum Actinomycetota; class Actinomycetes; order Micrococcales; family Microbacteriaceae; genus Agrococcus; species Agrococcus jenensis. Next base: position 287,268 of record NZ_RKHJ01000001.1, read on the forward strand.
GATGAGGCTCGCGGCACCGAAGCGCTGCACGTCCTGCTCGCTGAAGTCGCCGACCTTGCCGAAGATGTCGGCGCGCAGGTCGCGGCCGGCGCGCATCGCGAGGCGGGCGCCGAAGAGGATCGCCAGGATGTTGGCGGCCACCTGGCCGAGGCTCAGCCCGAGCATGAGGAAGCCGAGCCGCCAGATGGTGTCGGTGTCGCCCCGCAGCACGCCCTCGTCGATGATGTCGGCGTTGATGGTGGGCAGCATGAGGGACAGCACCGACTGCGCGAACTGGAACAGCACGACGAGCAGGAGCGCGGGCCACGAGGGCTTCACGTAGCGGACGATGAGCTTCCAGAGCATGGTCAGACCTTCTGAGCCTCGGGAGCGGATGCCGCGACTGCGGCGGAGGGATGACCGGCGGGATCGGCCGGCCCGGCGTCGGTGCGCGCGATGCCGTGCAGGAGCACCTGCAGGATGTCATCGACCGATGACACGGCGTCCTGCTCGCCCCAGTTCGAGGCGGCCGCCCACGCGAGCGTGCGGACCACCTCCGCCGCCACCACCGGCGGCACGCGGAGGTCGTCGCGGAAGGGCACGAAGCGCTCCGCCAGCCGGTGCTTCGACGCCTCGAAGTCGGCCCGCGCCGCGCCGGCCGCGCGCTGCCCGATGGGCCCGAGCACCATGATGAGCCGGAAGATGAAGCCCATCCGGTCGACGAGCACCCGCAGGGTCCACGTGACCACCTCCTCGAGCGAGTCGAGGCCGAGCACGCCGACCTCCCCGGACTCGTCGATCGAGAGGTGATGCTCGGCGAGCGCGAGCAGCAGCGACTCCTTGTCGCCGAACGCCTTGAAGAGCGTGCCCTCCGCGACGCCGGCCGCGTCGGCGAGCTGGCGCGTGGTGATCGCGAGCCCGTGCTCGAGCACGGCGGGCGTCACCGCCTCGATGATCTGCGCGCGGCGGTCGTCGCCGCTGAGGCGTGGGATCGGGGTCACGCGACGATGCTAGTTGAGTGAGTGCTCACTCACCAGGGTTACAGGGCGCGGCGTGTCGCCCGGTCACGCCTCCGGGCGCCGCCGGCGGCCACGGTCGCCGCGCTGCCAGGCCTCGGCCGAGCGGGCGATCGCGCTCTGCGCGGTGTCGAGCAGCTCCTGCGCGAGCGTCGCCCAGTCGGTGCGGTCACCGATGCTCGGCTGCCAGTCGCCGGAGCCGCGGCGCGCCGCGTGCTCGGCCGCCTCGAACGCGTGCGTCGCGCGCCGCACCGCGTCGCGGTAGGTCGCGAAGTCACCGGGCGCCATGCGGGCGTCGACGCTCGCGGGCCGCAGCTCGAGCGCGAGCCGCTGCTCGCGCAGGAACTCCTGCAGCGCCGGGGACGAGGCATCGCTCATCACCGGGTAGTCGATCGCCTTCGCGGGGTCGGTCTCGTAGGCGATCCAGCGCGCCGTGAGGCGGTCATGCTCGGCGCGCAGCCGCGCGAGCGGCATGGCCTCGAGCGGTGCGCGGCTCGCGGGCAGGGTCGCGCGCGCGGCCTGCACCGACGCGCGCCTCGCCTTGAGCTCCGCGACCGCGACCTTCACGCCGCGCTCGGCCGCCTGCACGCGCCGCTTGGCCTCGAGCACCGCGCCGAGCCCGACGCGGGCAGCGGCCTGCTCTGCCTGCGTACGCAGCAGCTCGGCGCGCGCGACCTTGAGGTCCGCGCGCGAGCGGGTGACGGCATCCTGCGCCCGCCGGGCGTCGTGCACGGCCGCATGCAGCTCGAGCCGGCGGCCGACCGGTCGGCCGCGCCGCACGCCGACCACGCCGAGCGCGCCCGCACCCGCGCCTGCCGGTGCGATCCACCACCACTCGGCGACGAGCGCGAGCACCACGGGGTTCACGGGTCCATGCTAGGTGCGGCGTCCCACCCCGCACAGGGAGCGGCATCGATCGGCCCGCGGCTGTGGGAAACCGCAAGCGAACCGGGCATTCCTGTGTGCGGTGTGCACGCATCCGTCATGCATCGCCGCCTAGGCTGAGTGACCATGCCCCGCATCACCAAGGTCCTCATCGCCAACCGCGGCGAGATCGCCGTCCGCATCATCCGCGCCGCGCGCGACGCGGGCATCGGCTCGGTCGCGGTCTACGCCGAGCCCGACCGCGACGCGCAGCACGTGCACCTCGCCGACGAGGCCTACTCGCTGACGGGTTCGACGAGCGCCGAGAGCTACCTGGTGATCGACAAGATCCTCTCGGTCGCGCGCCGCTCCGGCGCGGACGCCGTGCACCCCGGCTACGGCTTCCTGGCGGAGAACGCCGACTTCGCCCGCGCGTGCATCGACGCGGGCCTCATCTGGATCGGCCCGAGCCCGACCGCGATCGAGCAGCTGGGCGACAAGGTCTCGGCGCGCCGCATCGCGGAGTCGGTCGGCGCCCCGCTTGCGCCGGGCACGATCAACCCGGTCTCGGGCGCCGACGAGGTGCTCGAGTTCGTCGACCAGCACGGCCTGCCGGTCGCCATCAAGGCGGCCTTCGGCGGCGGCGGTCGCGGCCTGAAGGTCGCCCGCACGCGCGAGGAGGTCGCGCAGCAGTTCGACTCCGCGACCCGCGAGGCCGTGGCCGCGTTCGGCCGCGGCGAGTGCTTCGTCGAGAAGTACCTCGACAAGCCGCGGCACGTCGAGACGCAGTGCCTCGCGGACGCGCACGGCAACGTCGTCGTCGTCTCGACCCGCGACTGCTCGCTGCAGCGCCGCCACCAGAAGCTCGTCGAGGAGGCGCCCGCGCCGTTCATCTCGGCCGAGCAGGACGCGGAGCTGCGCCGCGCCTCGAAGGAGATCCTGCGCGCCGCGTCCTACGTGGGCGCCGGCACCTGCGAGTTCCTCATCGGCGCCGACGGCACGATCTCCTTCCTCGAGGTGAACACCCGCCTGCAGGTCGAGCACCCGGTCTCCGAGGAGGTCACGGGCATCGACCTCGTGCGCGAGCAGTTCCGCATCGCCGAGGGCGAGGCGCTGGGCTACGACGACCCGGAGATGCGCGGGCACTCGATCGAGTTCCGCATCAACGGCGAGGACGCCGGCAGCGGCTTCATGCCCCAGCCGGGCCCCGTGCGCATCTTCCGCGCCCCGACCGGCCCCGGCATCCGCATCGACTCGGGCGTCGTCGCGGGCGACGTGATCGGCGGCAACTTCGACTCGATGCTCGCGAAGCTCATCGTCACCGGCCGGGACCGCGCCGAGGCGCTCGAGCGCTCGCGCCGCGCGCTCGCCGAGTTCGAGGTCGAGGGGCTGCCGACCGTGCTGCCCTTCCACCGACGCATCGTCGACCACCCCGCGTTCGCGCCCGCCGACGGTGCGACCTTCTCGATCTACACCTCGTGGATCGAGACCGAGTTCGAGAACGACATCCCGGCGTGGGGCGGCGAGCCGGGCGAGCTCGGCGGGCCCGAGCCGCGGCGCACCGTCGTCGTCGAGGCCGACGGCAAGCGGATCGCGGTCTCGATGCCGAAGCAGCTCTTCTCCGACACGAAGGACGCGAAGGGCCCCGCGCCCCGTCGCACGCGCGCCGCGCTCGCCGGCGGCGCCGGGTCGGGCTCGATCGTCTCGCCGATGCAGGCGACCGTCGTGAAGGCCGCCGTCGCCGCCGGCGACCGCGTCGTGGCCGGCGACCTGCTCGTGGTGCTCGAGGCGATGAAGATGGAGCAGCCGCTCTCCTCCCCCATCGACGGCGTCATCAGCGCGATCGACGCGCCGGTCGGCAAGACGGTGCCGTCGGGCCACCTGCTCGTCGCGATCACGCCCGACGCGGCCTAGGCCGGCGCGGCGCGACTCGCTCTCGTTCTGCAGGCGATCCGCATCCCGCAAGGGACATGCTCCCCCGCCACCCCCGGATCGCCTGCACAACGATCGCGTCGACGATGTCGGCTGCGCGCGGAACGGCTCAGCGTCGCCGATGACGGTCCCGGCGCACGAAGTCGAGCACCGTCTCGAGGGTCCGCGGCCAGTGGTGCAGCACGTCCTCGGGGAGGAACCGCAGCACCGTGCCGCCGGCGCGCTGCAGCTCCCGGTCGATGCGACGATCGCGCGGGAAGTCCTGCACCCGGGTGTGGAACGCCCGCCCGTCGATCTCGACCCACAGCCGATCGCCGATGAGGAAGTCGCGCGGCCCGAGCCCGGGCACGTCGACCTGGGTGCGCACCGCGAGTCCCGCAGCGCGGAACCCGTGGCGGGCGATGCTCTCGAGGCCCGACCCGGCACCGGCGTCGAGTAGGGGGGCGAGCGCGCGCCCTCGCGCGCTCGCCTGCAGTCGCGCCACGAGCCAGCGGACGCTGCAGCGGCGCTCGTGCAGGCAGGCGTCGAGCACGGCGAGTGCGAGGGCGGGCGGTTGGCACTCCACCACGTGGAGCAGGATGTCGCCGAGCGGCTGCCGCGCGAGCTGCGGGGCTCGCGTCCGACCCCGCCAGTGCAGCGTCACCGCGGGATCGGCCGTCGCCGCGGGCGCGCCCGGCACGCGCGGGTTGAGCCGAGAGCCGTTGCCCGGCACCGCGACGTGCAGCCGCCCGTCGTCGAGGGTCCAGATCCCCATCGCCCGGGTTGCCGAGATGCAGGTGAGCTGGCCGCGCATCCGCACGGCCTGGACCAGCTGCGCGTCGGCGTCCGGGACCGCGCACCACGCCCTTCGGACGGCGATCAGCAGGCCTGCGCGCCGCGCGTCGAGCACATCCGCCCTCCCGAAGCCCCGGGAGCGCAGCTGCTCGAGCGACGCGACACCGCCCAGCGAGCGAACGACGCCATCGATCGACATGGCCGCATGGTGCCGTCGCCGCTCGCCGCACCGTCGAGCACATCGGTCCCGCTGTGGACGGACCCGCCCGTGTCCCACGGCCGACCGCCGGGCGCAACATCCGTTGTGCAGGCGATGCGCTGGCCACAAGGGAGCTGCTCCCTCGCGAGCGGCGAATCGCCTGCAAAACGTACAGCGCGGTCGATGCGTGCTACGACAGCCCGGCGCGACGGCGCGCGAAGGCCGCGAGCGGCGCCGGCAGGGCGTCGGCGAGCGCCGCGTAGCGCGCGGCGGCCTCGGCGCGCTCCCCGCGCTGCCACGCGAGGTCGGCGAGGGCGAGCGACGCGTCGCGCCGCGACGCCTCGGCGCCCTCGTGCTCGAGTGCGGCGAGCGCCGCCGCGACCTCGTCGAGGTCGCCGCCGTCGCGCAGCGCGAGCCTGCCGCGCGCGACCGCTGCCGCGACCCGCGCCGCCGGGGTGGGCCGCAGCGCGACGAGCCGCTCGTGGAGCGCGACGATCGTCGCCCAGTCGGTCGCAGCCGCGGTCGGCGCCGCGACGTGCAGCGCGGCGATCGACGCCTCGAGCGCGAAGCGCCCGCCCGTCCCAGCCGTCGCAGCCGCGCGCTCGAGCCCGGCGAGCGCGAGCCGCCGGTCCCAGCGCATGCGGTCGACCTCGTCGAGGGGCAGCGCGACGCCCTCGTCGTCGAAGCGGCCGGGCCTGCGCGCGAGCGCGAGCAGCACGACCGCGACGAGCGCCCGCGCCTCCGCGTCGTCCGGCTGGTCGAGCGACGCCGCGGTCGCGAGCGTCAGCGCGCTGCGGCCGAGGTCGTCCGCCGGGGTGTCGGGCTGCAGCGCGTCCCGCTGGCCGACGGCATGGACGGCGGCGACGCACTCGAGCACGGTCGGCAGCCGGGCCCGGCGCTCCACGCGGTCGGGCACGCGGAACGCGCCCGCCGCCTCCGCGAGCCCGCGCTTCGCGCGCGTGAGCCGAGCGGATGCCGTGCGAGGGTCGATGCCGAGGTGCCACGCGATCCGGGCCGTGTCGAGCCCGCAGACGAGCCGCAGCGCCAGCACGAGCCGGCTGCCGAAGCCGAGCGCCGGATCGCACGCGACGTGCAGCAGCGCAAGCCGATCGTCGATGCCCGTCTCACCGGGCACGCGCTCCTCCGCCCGCCGCGCGAGGTCGGGCAGGGCGCGGTCGCGCACGGCGCCCCGGCGCACCCGATCGAGGTGCAGGCGCCGCCCGACCGTCGTGCACCAGGCGACGAGGTCGTCGATCTCGTCCGGGTGCGCGACGGCGCGGGCGAACGCCTCCGCCGCCAGCTCCTCGCCCTCGTCGATCGACCGGGCGTGCGCCGCGAGCTGCCGCACGACGCTCGGCCATGCGGCCGTGAAGGCATCGTCAGCCGGCGGCACGCGCCCATCGTGGCACGCGGCTGCGCAGCCCCCTGCCAGAGCTTGCGCCGTCGGAGCGGGCTCAGACGAAGTCGAAGACCCTCCGCCACTCGATGTGGCCGCCGGTCGGCACCATGACGGCGAGCTGCTTCGCGATCTCGACGTCGTCGGCCTCGATCAGGTAGAAGCCCGTGATGACCTCATCGCTCTCGATGCTCGCGCCGTCGGTCCACACCGCGTCCTCGAGCTCGCGGCCCTCCGCGCCGGGGCGCACCGTGCCGCCGTGCTTGCGGTGCTGCAGCGCGTTGCCGCCGACGATGCGGGCGCCGAGCTCCTCGACCCGGCGCTCGAACACCTCGAACTCGGGGAACTCGACCGCGATCTGCCCCGGCTGGTCGCCGTAGGCATCCGAGTCCCAGTCGGGCTCGACGATCATGAACATGTACTGGTCGGCCATGGCCGCGTCCTCTCCGTCACGGACTGCGCGTGTCGGCAGTCTCGCATGGGAGACGCACGGGGCCGCCGGGACTCGACATCCCGAGCGGACCCCGCTGCGGGTCAGGGCTCGACGCGGTGCATCGCCCTCGCGGCGTCGGAGATCGAGCCGGTGAGCGACGGGAAGACGGGGAAGACGCGCGCCAGCTGGTCGACCGTGAGCCGGTGCTCGAGCGCCATCGTGACCGGGAAGATGAGCTCAGAGGCCTTCGGCGCCACGATGACGCCGCCGATCACCGTGCCGGAGCCGGTGCGGGCGAAGAGCTTCACGAAGCCGTCCTCGACGCCCATCATCTTGGCGCGCGCGTTCGTCGCGAGGTCGATGCGGTACACCTCGCCCTGCGCGATCCCCTCCTCGATCTCGCGCTGCGACCAGCCGACCGTGGCGATCTCGGGCTGCGTGAAGATGTTCGACGCGACCGTGCGCATCGAGATCGGGTCGACGGCGTCGCCGAGCGCGTGGAACATCGCCGTGCGCCCCTGCATCGAGGCGACGGAGGCGAGCGGCAGCGCGTCGGCGCAGTCGCCGACCGCGTAGACGTTGGGCAGGTTCGTGCGCGCGACGCGGTTCACGAGGATGTTGCCGGAGTCGGCGAGCTCGATGCCCGCCTCCTCGAGCCCGATGCCCGCGGTGTTCGGGATGGAGCCGACCGCCATGAGGCAGTGGGAGCCCTCGACGGTGCGGCCGTCGGTGAGCGTCACGACGACGCCCGTCTCGGTGCGCTCGACCTTCTCGGCCCGCGACTTCGAGAGCACGTGCATGCCCTGCCGCGTGAAGACGTCCTCGATGACGCCCGCCGCGTCGGTGTCCTCACCGGGCAGCACCTGGTCGCGGCTCGAGATCAGGGTGACCTCGGCGCCGATGAGGCTGTAGGCGCTCGCGAACTCGGCGCCGGTGACGCCGGAGCCGACGACGATGAGGTGCTCCGGCACCTCCTCGAGCCCGTAGAGCTGGGTCCAGGTGAAGATGCGCTCGCCGTCGGGCATCGCGCTCGGCAGCTGCCGGGGCCGCGAGCCGACCGACACGACGATCGTGTCGGCCTCGAACTCGTCGAAGTCGGCGCCCTGCTTGCCGGTCGACACGACGACCCGGCCGGGGCCGTCGAGCCGGCCCTCGCCCTGCACGATCGTGACGCCGGCCTTCTCGAGGTCGGCCTTCATGTCGAGCGACTGCTTCGCCGCGAGCGACAGCAGACGCCGGTTGACGGCGCGCAGGTTGACCGAGACCTCGGGCTTCTGCGGCCGACCGGAGGCGCCGCGCACCGAGAACTGCACGCCCAGCTGGCTCGCGTCGCGGATCGCGGCCGCCGACTCCGCGGTCGCGATGAGCGACTTCGACGGCACGACGTCGGTCAGGATCGCGCTGCCGCCGACGCCCGTCCGCTCGATGAGCGTCACCTCGGCACCGAGGAGGGCGCCCGCGAGCGCCGCCTCATAGCCGCCGGGTCCGCCGCCGATGATCACCACGCGCTGCTTGCGCTCGAATGCACTCACGCGCTCCATCATCCCGCATCCGGAGCCGCGGTCGGATCCTCCTGCCGCGGGTCAGCCCGCGCGGCGCTCGTGCACGGCGGTGGAGAGCGTCGTGCCGTTCACCTCGACGTAGAGGGTGCCCTCCGTCACGGAGACCGACATCGTCGTCCGCCGGGCCACCGCGTCGGCCACCGCATCGATGAAGCCGGGATCGAACGAGACGAGCCGCACGTCCTCCGGGCGGTGGATGCGCTTGCCCGACCACCGCCCCGCGACGCGCTCGGGGTCGCGGTGCGTGTACACCACGGTGCGATCGGCGGCCATGCTGCCGCGGTGGACGCGCTCCGCCTCGGGTGCGCCGACCTCGATCCAGGCGGTGAGCGAGCCGGTCAGGTCGCGCGCCACCACCGCGGGCTCGTCGCCGCCCGAGATGCCGTCGCCGAAGGCGATGCCGTCCTCGTGCTCGAGGCAGAGGGCGAGCACGCGGGTGACCATGAACGGGAGCGTCTCCGACGGGTGCTGCGCGACCTTGAGCGACAGCTGCTCGTAGACGCCGCGGTCGACGTCGGACAGCTGGATCTCGAAGGTGTGGATGGTCGCGCCGATGGCCATGGTCGCCGAGCCTACGCGAGCGCGGGCCACGGGCCGCCGGGGCACGGGCGATGTCGTGCGGCCTGGCGCCGCCATGAGGGAGCTCTCATCGGGCAGCACCCACCGCCCTCATGCGCCGCGCCGAGACTGGCCGCACGTCCAGCGGAGGAGCCGCCATGTCCGTCGTCCAGCACCCCGTCCACCAGCCGCCGACCGTCCAGGGGCCCGGCCCCGTCGCGCCGCCGCCCGCGCGTGCGGATGCCGCCACCGAGCCGCTCCCCTGGTGGCTGCCGGTCGTGCCGCTCGCCCTCGTGCTCACCGGCATGCTCGTGCTCGCCGGCCTCGGCGTGGTCGAGGCCGCCCCCACCGGCACCGCCACGTGGTGGCTGCAGGTGCTGCTCGGCCACGTGCCCTTCCTCGTGATCCTCGCCTACCTCGCCGCGGGGCTCGCGGAGCGCATCGGCTACCTGCGGCACGGGCGCGCGGCGGCCCGGCCCGGCCGGCTGCCGATGCGACTGCCCAAGGTCGCCGTGCAGCTGCCCATGTTCGAGGAGCCGGCGGTGGCGAGCCGCGCGATCGAGGCCGCGGCCGCGCTGCGGTGGCCCGCCGACCGCCTCGTCATCCAGGTGCTCGACGACTCGGTCGACCCGGTGACGCGGCGGGTCGTCGACCGGGCTGCCGCGCGGGCGCGCGACCGGGGCGTCGACTGCCGGGTGCTGCGCCGCGCTGACCGCGCCGGCTACAAGGCGGGCGCGCTCGAGGCCGCCCGCCGGCAGACCGACGCCGAGCTGCTCGTCATCCTCGACGCCGACTTCGTGCCGGCGCCGGGCTTCCTGCTCGAGGCCGTCGCCCACTTGCACGACGAGCAGGGACGACCGCTGCCCGACCTGGCGCTCGTGCAGGCGCGCTGGGGCCACCTGAACGCGGACGACTCCTGGCTGACCCGGGCCCAGTCGCTCTGGGTCGACGACCACCACATCGTGCAGAAGTCGTTCCGCAGCGCCCGCTGGCGATTCGTGAACTTCACGGGCACGGCCGGCGTCTGGCGGGCGGATGCGATCGAGTCGGCGGGCGGCTGGCGGGCGGCGAGCCTCGTGGAGGACTGCGAGCTGAGCTTCCGGCACCTCTTCCTCGGCTGGCGCACGACGGCGGTGAAGGAGATCGTGGTGCCGAGCGAGCTGCCCGCCACCGTGACCGCCTACAAGGCGCAGCAGAAGCGCTGGACCTCCGGCTGGGTGCAGCTGCAGCGGCTGCACCTCGGCACCCTGCTCGGATCGCTCCGCGAGCGCCCCGCCCGCCGGCTGCAGCTGGCGTACCACATGACGATCGCGTGGCAGTGGCCGCTGTGGGCGCTGTGGGTGTGCACGCTGCCGTTCCTCATCTCCACCGGCCTGTGGGCGGGCGCGCTCGGCGCCGGCGCGGGCATCGCCGCGTACCTCGCGCCGACCCTCGCCTGGCTGCTGCTGTCGACCGCGCTCGCGAGCGTCGAGGGGATGCGCCTCGACGACCCGCGACCGACGGCGCGCGGCCTCCTGCGACGGCTCGCGCGCGTGGTGCCGTACGTCGTGCTGAACGCGGGCATGCTGCCGCACCAGCTCATGGCCTTCGTCGAGGGCCTGCACGGCCCGATGCACACCGAGTTCGAGCGCACGCCGAAGGCCGGCGCCGGAGTCGCGACCCAGCGGGTGCGCATCCACTGGCCCGCCGTGCTCGCCGAGGTGGGCTTCGTGGTGCTCCAGCTCGGGTGGGCGGTGGTGCTGCTCGCGGCCGGGCTCACGTGGTGCGCGCTCGGCGCGGCGCTGCTCGCGCTGGCGGTCGCGTGGCTCGGATGGTTCTACGGCGACGACGCCGGGCGGCGTGCCCTGGTGCTCGGCCGGTGACGCCCGCACCGCCTCTAGAGTGGGCGCCATGAAGCACGAGCACGACACCCACCCGCTCGACGGCGGCGCCGACCCGCGCGCCGTCGCCCGGCAGGCCGCCGACGACATCCGCCGCATCACCGGCGTCGAGTCGCACGACATCGCCCTCACGCTGGGCTCGGGCTGGGCGAAGGCGGCCGACCTCATCGGCGAGACGACGCACACCATCCCGGCGACCGACGTCACCGGCTTCTCGAAGCCCGCGCTCGAGGGGCACGTGGGCACGCTGCGCTCGATCCTGCTCGACGACGGCCGCCGCGCCCTCGTCATCGGCGCGCGCACCCACTACTACGAGGGGCACGGCGTGCGCCGGGTCGTGCACTCCGTGCGCACCGCGGCCGCGGCGGGCGCATCCGTCATGGTGCTGACGAACGGCGCCGGCGGCATCAAGCCGCACTGGACCCCCGGCCAGCCCGTGCTCATCAGCGACCACATCAACCTCACCGCCGACTCCCCGCTCGAGGGCGCCACCTTCGTCGACCTCACCGACCTGTACGCGCCGCGCCTGCGAGACATCGCCCGATCGGTCGACGGCTCGCTCGACGAGGGCGTCTACGTGCAGTTCCGCGGGCCGCACTACGAGACCCCCGCCGAGGTGCAGATGGCGAAGGCGATCGGCGGCCACATCTGCGGCATGTCGACCGCGCTCGAGGCCATCGCGGCGCGCGAGGCCGGCATGGAGGTGCTCGGGCTCAGCCTCATCACCAACCTCGCTGCGGGCATCCAGACGACCCCCCTCTCGCACGCGGAGGTCATCGAGGCTGGCCGGGAGGCGGAGGGACGCCTCGGTCGCCTGCTCGCCGACGTCGTCGCCGCGATCGGCCAGCAGGCATGACCGCGCCCGACGTGCTCGACGCCGCGCGCGCCTGGGCCGCCGGCGATCCGGACCCCGAGACGCGCGCCGAGCTCGAGGCCGCCATCGCCGCCGCCGAGGCCGGCGACGAGCTCGCCGTCGCCGCGGTGACGGATGCGTTCCGCGGCCGCCTGCAGTTCGGCACCGCCGGGCTGCGCGGCGCGATCGGCGCCGGCCCCAACCGCATGAACCGGGTCGTGGTGCAGCAGGCGTCCGCCGGGCTCGCCGCCTTCCTCGTCGGGCGCGAGCCGCATCCGTCGATCGTGATCGGCTGGGACGGGCGCCGCGGCTCCGAGGAGTTCGCGCGCGACGCGGCCGAGGTGTTCGCCGGCGCCGGCGTGCGGGCGATCCTGCTGCCGCGCCTGCTGCCGACGCCGGTCACCGCGTTCGCGGTGCGCCACCTGGGCGCGAGCGCTGGCGTGATGGTGACCGCGAGCCACAACCCGCCCGCCGACAACGGCTACAAGGTCTACCTCGGCGGCGCCGACGAGGGCAGCCAGATCGTCCCGCCCGTCGACGGCGAGATCGCCGAGCGGATCGTCGAGGCGGCGGCCGTGCCGGTCGCCGACTACCCGCGCGGCGAGCCGGAGGTCGCGGGCGAAGGTGTCTGGGAGGCGTACGTCGCCGCCACGGCCGCGATCGGCCTGCCGACCGACCAGGACGCCGGATCCGCGCTCACCGTGGTCTACACGCCGCTGCACGGCGTCGGCCTCGAGACCGTCGAGGCGGTGCTCGCCGAGGCCGGCTTCCCGCCCGTCATCGTCGTGCCGGAGCAGGCGGAGCCCGACGGCGCGTTCCCGACCGTGGCGTTCCCGAACCCCGAGGAGCCCGGCGCGCTCGACCTCGCCATGGCGCTCGCGACCGAGCGCGGCGCCGACCTGATCCTCGCGAACGACCCCGACGCCGACCGGCTCGCGGTCGCCGTGCCCGACGCCGCCGCCCCCTCGGGCTGGCGGATGCTCACGGGCAACGAGGTGGGCCTGCTGCTCGGCTGGGACGCGGCCCGCGCGGCCCGCGGGCGCGGCGTGCTCGCCGCATCCATCGTCTCCTCCCCCGGCCTCGGCACGATCGCCGAGGCGCACGGCCTGCGCTTCGTGCAGACGCTCACGGGCTTCAAGTGGGTCTCGCGCGTGCCCGACCTCACCTTCGGGTTCGAGGAGGCGCTCGGCTACCTCGTGAACCCGGGCACCGTGCGCGACAAGGACGGCGTCTCGGCGCTCGTGCGGGTGCTCACGCTCGCCGTCGAGCTGCACGAGCGCGGCTCGTCGCTCACCGAGGAGCTGCTCGCGCTGGCCGGCGAGTTCGGCGCGTTCGAGTCGGGTCAGGTGAGCGTGCGCGTGACGGATCTCGCGCGCATCCCGGCGACCATGGCCGCGCTGCGGGCGACGCCGCCGGCCGAGCTCGCGGGATCCGCGGTGCTCGCCGCCGACGACCTGTCGCTGCCCGAGCACGGCGAGATCGGCGACATCCTGCGCTTCACCCTCGACGACGGCTCGCGCGTGATGGTGCGGCCGAGCGGCACCGAGCCCAAGGTCAAGGTCTACATCGACGCGATGTCGGCCGAGGGCGCACCGGCCCAGCGCGTGCGCGCGGCGCGCGCCCGCGTCGCGGCGATCGCCGACGCGGTCCGCCCCCTGCTCGAGGCCTGAGACTCAACGTCGCCGGTGGTCGGTCGACCGCCTATACGCGACGAACGACCACTGGCGACGTCGAGGATCAGGTGCTCAGGTGCGGAGGGCGGCGATCGCCTCGTCGCGCGTGGTGGCGGCCGCGAGCGCGTCGGTGACGCCGGAGCCGTCGAGCGCGTTGGCGAGCTCGGCGAGCATCCGGAGGTGCTGCCGCGCGCTCGTCGCCGCGAGGCCGATGACGACGCGCACCGGGTCGTTGTGCGGGTGGCCGAACGCGACCGGCTCGTCGAGCACGACGATCGCGAGCGCGTCGCGACGCACGACGCCGCTCGCCTTGGCGTGCGGCACCGCGACACCCGGCGCGACGACGCAGTAGGGCCCCGCCGACTCGATCTGCTGCACGAGCTCCTCGACGTAGGCCCGCCCCACGGCGCTCGCCGTCACGAGGTCGACGCCCGCCGCGCGCACGGCCGCGCGCCAGTCGTCCGCGTGCACCCCTGGCGAGAAGGTGGCCTCGTCGAGCGGCAGGCTCATCGCAGGTCGTCGAACCCGTCGGCGATCTCGTCCGCCAGCTCCTCGCGCTCCTCGAACGAGCAGAACGCGCTCGCGGCGGCGTTCTGCGTCACCTGCTCGAGGTCGTCGAGGTCCCACTCGAAGGCGTCGACGAGCAGCCCGAGCTCGCGCGTGAGCGTCGTGCCCGACTGCAGGCGGTTGTCGACGTTGACGGTGACGCAGAACCCCAGCTGGTGCAGCAGGTCGATCGGGTGGTCCTCGAGCGCGGTGCCCCACTGCGCGATCGTGCCGGTCTGCAGGTTGGAGGATGGGCTCACCTCGAGGGCGATCTGCCGGTCCTTCACCCACTCGGCGACCTCGCCGAGGCGCACGACGACCGCGTCGTCGGTCTCCTCCTCGACGTGGATGTCCTCCGCGATGCGGGTGCCGTGCCCGAGCCGCAGCGCGCGGCCCGAGAACAGCGCGTCGGCGATGCTCGCGATGCCGTCGCCCTCGCCCGCGTGGACGGTGGCCGGGAAGTGCGCGCGCGCCAGGATGTCGAACGCCGACTGCATGCGCGACGCGGGGAAGCCCGCCTCGGGGCCGGCGATGTCGAAGCCGACCGCGCCGCGATCGCGGTGCCGCAGCGCGAGCTCGGCGATCTCGTCGCCGCGGTCGAGGTGGCGCATGGCGCTGACGAGCTGCCCGACCCGGATGCGGCCGCCGTGCGTCGCGACGAGCGCGATGGCCTCCTCGATGCCGGCCTGCACCGCCTCGACCGCCGCGTCGAGCGTGAGGCCTCGCTGCAGGTGCTGCTCGGGCGCCCAGCGGATCTCGCCGTAGATCACGCCGTCCTCGGCGAGGTCGAGCACGAACTCCTTCGCGACGCGGTGCAGGCCGTGCTCCGTCTGCATCACCGCGGTCGTGATGTCGAACGTCTTCAGGTACTCGGGCAGCGAGCCGGAGTTCGACTGCTGGGCGAACCACGCGCCGAGCGACGCGGCGTCGCTCGCGGGCAGCTCGAGCCCGATCTCGTCGGCCAGCTCGAGGATGGTCTGCGGTCGCAGTCCGCCGTCGAGGTGGTCGTGGAGGCTGACCTTCGGCAGCGTCTGGATGTCGACGCCGTCGACCTCGTAGCGGCTCATCTCGTCCCCGTCGTCGGTTCCTGCAGGACCTCGATCGTACCTGCCGCGGATGTCGCCGGGATCAGGCGCCGATCCGCTCGCGCACGATCGGCGGGACCGGCACCTCGGCGCCCGGCGCGGCGAGCTCCCACGCGCCCTCGAGCGCCTCGAGCGCGCGCGGGATGCGGGTGGCGTCGTCGGCCGAGATCGTCCAGAGCGGGTCGCCCTTCCGCACCGCGTCGCCCGGCTTCACGTGCAGGTCGATGCCCGCGGCGTGCACGACGGGATCGCTCGCGCGGGCGCGACCGGCGCCGAGCCGCCATGCGGCGATGCCGAACGGCAGCGCCTCCTGGCGCGCGAGCACGCCGTCGGCCTCCGCGACCACCGTGTGCGTCTCGTTCGCGGTCGGCAGCGCCGCATCCGGGTCGCCGCCCTGCGCGACGACGAAGCGCCGCCAGACATCCATGGCACGGCCGTCGGCGAGCGCCGCCTCGACGTCGGCGTCGGGCTGCCCCACCGCGTCGAGCATCTCGCGCGCGAGCGCGACGGTGAGCTCGACGATGTCGGCGGGCCCGCCGCCGGCGAGCACCTCGACCGACTCCCGCACCTCGTTGGCGTTGCCGATCGCGAGGCCGAGCGGCGTGTCCATCGCGGTGAGCAGCGCGCGGGTCTCGACGCCCGCGTCGCGGCCCAGCTCGACCATCGTGAGCGCGAGCTCGCGCGCCCGCTCGAACTCCTGCATGAAGGCGCCGGAGCCGAACTTCACGTCGAGCACGAGCGCGCCCGTGCCCTCCGCGATCTTCTTCGACATGATCGAGGATGCGATGAGCGGGATGGCCTCGACGGTGCCGGTGATGTCGCGGAGCGCGTAGAGCCGCTTGTCGGCGGGCGCGAGGCCGGCGCCGGCCGCGCAGATGACGCCGCCGACGGTGCGCAGCTGCTCGAGCATCTGCTGGTTCGACAGGTCGGCGCGCCACCCGGGGATGGACTCGAGCTTGTCGAGCGTGCCGCCGGTGTGGCCGAGGCCGCGCCCCGACAGCTGCGGCACCGCGGCGCCGAAGGCCGCGACGAGCGGCATGAGCGACAGCGTGATCTTGTCGCCGACGCCGCCGGTCGAGTGCTTGTCGACGGTGGGCGCGTCGAGCGACGAGAAGTCCATCCGCTCGCCCGAGGCGATCATCGCCATCGTCAGGTCGTGGATCTCGCGTCGGTCCATGCCGTTCAGCAGGATCGCCATGGCGAGCGCCGCCATCTGCGGGTCCTCGACGTAGCCGCGCGTGTACGCGTCGACGAGCCAGTCGATCTGCGCGGTGCCGAGCGTGCCCCGGTCGCGCTTCGTGCGGATGATGTCGACGACGTCGAACGCCTCAGCCATGCTGCTCCTCGCCTCGCCCGACCGCGCGGTCGGGCCCTCGTGGTGGTCCCTGCAACCTCGACCCAAGCACACTCGCGCCGGGAGGCCCGTCGTGGCCGGGCCGGATGGTCAGGCGTCGCGGGTCGCCGCGTAGTCGTCGAGCTCCCGCGGGCCGAACGCGTCCGGGAGCACCTGGTCGATCGTGCGGATGCCGCTGACGGTGTCGAGCAGCATCCCGGGCGCCGCGTGCTCCGACAGCAGCTGACGGCACCGTCCGCACGGCATGAGCCGCTCCCCCGCGCCGTTCACGCACGCGAACGCCACCAGCCGGCCGCCGCCGCCCATCACGAGCTCGCTCACGAGCGAGCACTCCGCGCACAGCGTCACGCCGTAGGCGGCGTTCTCGATGTTCGCGCCGGTGATGAGGCGGCCGTCGTCGACGAGCGCCGCCGCGCCCACCGGGAACCCCGAGTAGGGCGCGTAGGCCTTCGCGGCCGCCCCCACGGCGGCGCCGTGCAGCGCCGGCCAGTCGATGTCGGGCATCCGTCGTCCTATTGCTTGATGTAGGGCTTGCCGCTCGCCGCCGGCGCCCGCGACTGGCCGATGAAGCCGGCGACCGCGAGGAGCGTGACGACGTACGGGAGCATGAGCATGAACTCGCTCGGCACCGGCGAGCCGATCGCGCCGAGCGTCTGCTGCAGCGCCGACGCGAAGCCGAACAGCAGCGCCGCCGCCGTCGCCTTGATCGGGTGCCACTGGCCGAAGATCACCGCGGCGAGCGCGATGTAGCCGAGGCCCGCCGTCATCTCGCGCGTGAACGAGCCGTTCGAGTCGAGCGTGAAGTACGCGCCGCCGAGGCCCGCGACCGCGCCGGCGAGCGAGACGTTCCAGAAGCGCAGCCGGTTGACCTTGATGCCGACCGTGTCGGCAGCCATCGGGTGCTCGCCGATCGCGCGCAGGCGGAGGCCCCAGGTGGTCTTGAAGAGGCCCCAGGCGATGAGCGGCACGGCGATGTACATCGCGTAGACGATGATCGACTGGTTGAAGAGCGCGGGCCCCAGCAGCGGGATGCCCTCGAGCAGCGGGATCGGGAGCTTCGGCAGGCGGTCGGGCGAGTTGAGCGCCTGGTTGTCGGTGAGCACCGACGAGTAGAAGAAGTTCGTGAGCCCGGCGACGAGCACGTTGAGCACGACGCCGACGATCACCTGCTCGACGAAGTACCGGATCGCGAAGACCGCGAGCACCATCGAGATGAGCACGCTCGCGAGCATCGCGGCGAGCACGCCGACGATGGTGCTGCCGGTGGCGGAGGCGACCACCGCGCCGGTGAAGGCGCCGCCGAGCAGCTGCGCCTCGATCGCGATGTTGACGACGCCGGCGCGCTCGGAGATGACGCCGCCCATGGCGCCGAAGATGATCGGCACCGACAGGCCGACGGTCGCGAACAGCAGGCCGGCGATCGGAATCATCGACCCCGCACCGGCCCAGCTGAGGAAGCCGATGACGAACAGCAGGCCGAAGACGACGGGCAGCCAGGCGCCGACGCGGCGCGCGGAGGCCGCGGCCCAGAACGCGAACGCGGTGAGCGCGGCGAGCACGAGCGCGATGACGATGCCGGTCGGGCGCGACGGGAGCACCGCATCCGGGAGCGCGATGATGTCGCCGGAGTCGGCGAGCCGGAGCGTCGCGCTGCCGTCGCGGCCGAGGCCGATCATGAGGATCGCGGCGACGAGGGTGAGCACGGCGTAGGCGACGGGCGCCTTCCAGTGCCGGACGACGGCGCGCTCGAGCTCGACCGTCTGGGCGGGCGCAGGCGACTGCGCGTCGATGGGCTGCTGCGTGCTCACGCCTGCTCCCCCTTCGTCTGGGTCGCGGCGGCGAGCGCGGCCTCGTCGCGGCGCTGGCGGCGCGACTTCTTGCCGGGCTGCGGCAGGCCGAACATCGCGCGCACGAGCGGCGGGGCCGCGATGAAGAGCACGATGAACGACTGCACGACGAGGATGATGTCGATCGGCACGCCCTCGGCGGCCTGCATGCGGAAGCCGCCGGCCTTGAACGCGCCGAAGAGCAGCCCGGCGAAGAACGTGCCCCACGGGGTGGAGCCGCCGAGCAGCGCGACCGTGATCGCGTCGAAGCCGATGCCCGCGTCGATGCCGGAGGTGAACCCGGTCGTGACCGCGCCCGTCACCTGCTGCGCGCCCGCGAGGCCCATGAAGCCGCCCGAGAAGAGCATGGCGAGCACCGTGATGCGCCGCACGTCCATGCCGGCGTTGAGGGCGGCGTTGGCGTTGAAGCCGACCGCGCGGAACTGGAAGCCGAGGCTCGAGCGGTTGATGAGCCACGAGCAGAAGATCACCGCGGCGACCGAGAGCACGAAGCCCCAGTGCAGCGTGAACGGCGGGCCGAACATCGATGGCAGCGTCGCCGACGGGGGCATGGGCGGCGAGATCGGGTTGTTGCTGCCCGGGTTCTGCAGCAGGCCGGGCGTGCGCAGCATCCAGGTGATGAACCAGAGCGCGACGAAGTTGAGCATGATCGTGACGATCACCTCGTGCGCGCCCGTGAACGCCTTGAGCGCACCCGCGATGCCGCCCCAAATCGCGCCGGCGGCGATGCCGACGGCGATCGCGACGAGCACGTGGAGCACGGGCGGGAGCTCGAACGAGAAGCCGACCCAGCCCGCCGCGGCGGCGGCCCACAGCATCTGGCCGCGGCCACCGATGTTGAACAGGCCGACGCGGAACGCGATCGCGACGCCGAGGCCCGCGGCGATGAGCGGGGTGGCGAAGTTCAGCGTGTCGGTGAGCGGCTTGATGAGCTGCGCGAAGCCGGCGTCGGCGCGCGACAGGTTGAGGATCGAGCCCTGGAAGAGCGCGGAGTACGCGCCGAAGACGGCGTCCCAGGCGGCGCCGAGCATGTCGCCGGGGCGAGCGAAGAAGTATCCGCTCGTCTCCTGCACCCGCTCGTCGGTCGCGGCGATGAGGATGCCGCCGACCACGAGGGAGGTGAGGATCGCGAGCACGGCCATGACGAGGTTGCCGCCCATGATGCGGCGGAAGGCGCTGCCCCAGGGGTCGTCGTCCTCGACCGTGCGGTCGTCGGTCGGCGCGACGGCGGCGGGCGCGGCGACCTCCGCGACCTCCGGCGCGTGCACGACGGCCGGCGCGGATCCGGAGTCGGGCGAGCCGCCCGGGCGCTGCGGCGGGTCGGGCTGGATGGGGTCGTCGCCGTCGAGCGGTCGGTCGTTCACGCTGCGGCTCCTTCGAGGTGGGCGGGTCGCTCGCCGGCCATCATGAGGCCGAGCGTGTCGCGGCTGGTGTCCGCGGGCACGATGCCCACGATGCCGCCCCGGTACATGACCGCGATGCGGTCGGCGAGCCCGACGACCTCGTCGAGCTCGGTCGAGACGACGATCACCGGGATGCCGGCGTCGCGCGTCGCGATGATCTGGCTGTGCACGAACTCGATCGAGCCGACGTCGAGGCCACGGGTGGGCTGCGACGCGACGAAGAGCGCGAGCGGCCGGCCGAGCTCGCGCGCGAGCACGACCTTCTGCTGGTTGCCGCCCGAGAGGGTGCCGACGTGCGTGTCGATCCCCTGCGCGCGGATGTCGAAGGCGCCGAGCTTCTCGTCGGCGAACGCGTCGCGCGCGCCGCGGTCGACCGTGCCGGCCTTGATGAACGGCGTGCCGCGGTAGCGGTCGAGCATGAGGTTCTCGGCGATCGAGAAGTCGCCGACGAGCCCGTCGACCTTGCGGTCCTCGGGCACGAAGCCGACGCCGGCGTCGAGCACCTCGCGCACCGAGTCGCCCAGCAGCTCGTTGCCGTTGAGGTCGATCGAGCCCTTGGCGCGCGACTGGAGCCCGAGGATCGCCTCGGTGAGCTCGGTCTGCCCATTGCCCTGGACGCCGGCGATGCAGAGCACCTCGCCGCCGTGCACGGTGAACGAGACGTCGTTGACGACCTTCTGGCCGATCGCGTCGAGGACGGTCAGGCCCGAGACCGTGAGCAGGTTGTCGGTGAGCACCGGCGGGCTCTTCTGCACGGTCAGCTCGACCGGGCGGCCGACCATCATCGACGCGAGCTCGGTGCTCGTCGACGTGGGGCTCGCCTCGCCGACCACCTTGCCGAGGCGGATGACCGTGATGCGGTCGGCGATCGCGCGCACCTCGCGCAGCTTGTGCGTGATGAAGACGATCGCGGTGCCCTCGTCGCGGAGCTGCTGCATGATCGCCATGAGCTCGTCGGTCTCCTGCGGCGTGAGGACCGCGGTGGGCTCGTCGAACACGAGCACCTTCGCGTCCTGCGACAGCGCCTTGATGATCTCGACGCGCTGCTGGACGCCGACTGGCAGGTCCTCGATCTTCGCGTCGGGGTCGACGTGGAAGCCGAAGCGCTGCGAGATCTCGCGCACCTTCTGCTTCGCGCCGGCGAGCCCGCCGAGCGCCTTCTCGTGGCCGAGCAGCACGTTCTCGGCGACGGTGAACACGGGGATGAGCATGAAGTGCTGGTGCACCATGCCGATGCCGGCGTGCATGGCATCGCCGGGTCCTGCGAAGCGCTGCGGTGCGCCGTCGAGCAGGATCTCGCCCTCGTCGGCCTGGTAGAGGCCGTAGAGCACGTTCATGAGGGTCGACTTGCCCGCGCCGTTCTCACCGAGCAGGCAGTGGATCTCGCCGGCCTTGACCTCGAGGTCGATGTGATCGTTGGCGGTGAGCGCGCCGAAGCGCTTCGTGATGCCACGAAGCTGGAGGGTCGAGTGCGGGGCGGTCATGGTGCCTTCCTTCGACGGCGCTGACGACTCAAGAATCTAGCCGGAACGGCGCATCCGGCGCGCGCTCCTGTGCCGCTCACGCGCGTGGGGGCCGGCCGGAGCCGACCCCCACGCGCATGCGCTGGCCTGTGACTACGGGCTGGCGGGCGACTCGACCGTGATCTCGCCGGCGATGATCGCCTCGCGGATGTCGTCGAGCTGCGTCTGCAGCTCGGGGTCGACCGATCCCTCGAAGTCGTGGAACGGCGCGAGGCCGACACCGTCGTTCTCGAGCGTGCCCACGTACGGCTCGCTGGAGAACTCACCGGCCGCAGCCTGCTCGACGACCGTCTGGACGCCCGTCGACATGCCCTTCAGCACCGAGGTGAGGAAGAGGTCGGCGTTGTCGGGCGAGGTCTCGTAGAGGTCGGCGTCGACGCCGATCATCACGATGCCCGAGTCGTCGCCCTGGTCACGGATGGCCTCAGCGGCCGACAGGAAGATGGGGCCGCCGACCGGCATGAGCACGTCCGCGCCCTGGCCGATGAAGGTCTCCGCCATGGCCTTCGCCTCGACGCCGGCGGCGAAGCCACCGGTGAACGAGCCGGACTGCGCCTCGGCGTCCCAGCCGAGCACCTGCACGTCGGTGCCGTTCTGCTCGTTGTAGTACTCGGCGCCCTCGACGAAGCCGTCCATGAAGATCGTCACCGGCGGGATCTGGAGGCCGCCCCAGGTGGCGATGGTGCCCGACTCGGTGTACGAGGCGGCGGCGTAGCCGGCGAGGAACGCGGCCTGCGCCGTGTCGTAGACGATCGGCTGCACGTTGTCCGCCGTCACCGACTGGTCGTCGATGATCGCGAAGTTGATGTCCGGGTTCGCGGTCGCTGCGGCACCCGTGGCCTCGGCGAGCTGGAAGCCGACCGAGACGACCATGTTGCAGCCCTCGGCGATGACGCTGTCGAGGTTCGGCGCGTAGTCGGCGGGCGAGGCGGACTCGACCTCGATCGGCTCGACGCCCAGGCCCTCGGCCGCGGCACGGAGGCCCTCGGCGCCGAGCTGGTTGAACGAGCGGTCGTCGAAGCCGCCCTCGTCGGAGACGATGCAGGGCTGGATGTCGGTGGTCGGGGCCGCGGACTCGGAGCCGGCCGGCTCGGAGCCGGTGGGGGCCTCCGGCGCTGCGGCGCAGCCGGCGAGCAGGAGCGCCGCGCCGATGGCGATGACGCCGCCGCGCGCGGCGGAACGGTTGAACTTCCTCAAGGGATCCTCCAGTGCAAAG
Organism: Agrococcus jenensis; assembly: GCF_003752465.1. Taxonomy (NCBI): domain Bacteria; kingdom Bacillati; phylum Actinomycetota; class Actinomycetes; order Micrococcales; family Microbacteriaceae; genus Agrococcus; species Agrococcus jenensis. The sequence goes on from NZ_RKHJ01000001.1 coordinate 309,361, forward strand.
GATGCTCGCCGCGACGCGGCTGAGCGCATGATGGTTGAGCATAGGGCCGCCCGAACGGCGCCAGCGCACCGATCGCGCCACCGAAACGCAATCGTTGCAAACCCGTCACGTCACGGGCTCGAGGGCGACTCCACCGTGATCTCGCCGGCGATGATCTGCTCCCGCAGCGCCTCCAGCTCGGCCTTCGTCTCGTCGCTCACGCGGGCGTCGAGGTCGTGGAACGGGGCGATGTCGACGCCGCCGTTCTCGAGCGTGCCGATGATCGGCTCGTCCGAGAGCGTGCCGTCGAGCGCGTCGCTCACGGCGCCCACCACGGCCTCCTCGGTGTTCTTCAGCACGCTCGTCAGCAGCAGCGGGCGGAACTCCTCGGGGAGCGTGTCGTAGCCGTCGTTGTCGACCCAGAGCACGAGCGCGGTCCCGCCGGCGTCGAGCGAGGCGCGGAACGCGCCCTCCCCCACCTGGCCGGCGACGGGCAGGATCACGTCGGCGCCCTGCGCGATGAACGCCTGCGTCTGCGTCTGGCCGAGCTGCACGTTCTCGAAGTCGCCGGTGAAGGTGCCGTCCTGCGTCTCCGGGTCCCAGCCGAGCAGCCGCACCTCGGTGCCCTTGGCCTCGTTGTACGCGTCGATGCCGGCGGCGAAGCCGTCCATGAAGAGGGTGACCGGCGGCTGGTTGCCGCCGCCGAACGTGGCGACGATGCCGGTCTCGCTCACGGATGCGGCCGCGTAGCCGGCGAGGTACGCCGCCTGCGCGGTGTCGAACACGATCGAGCGCACGTTCGGGGCCTCGACGATCTCGTCGACGATCGCGAACTGCACGTCGGGGTTGGCCTCCGCCTGCTCCCCGGTGGCGGCGGCGAGCTCGAAGCCGACGGTGAGCACGAAGCCGCAGCCGGTGTCGACCGCCGCCTGCACGTTGGGCGCGAGGTCGCTCTCGGAGGTGGAGACGAGCACGTTCGCCTCGATGCCGAGCTCCTGCTGTGCGCGCTCCATGCCGGCCCAGCTCGTCTCGTTGAACGAGCGGTCGTTGAGGCCGCCGGAGTTCGTCACCATCTGGGCGCACTCGAGCGCCTGCTCGGGCGCTTCGGAGCCGCCCGCGGTCTCGGTGGCGGCGGGCGGCGGCGTGGCGCAGCCCGCGAGGAGGACGAGCGCGGCGAGCGCGGGCAGGGCGAGCGTGCGGGACACGGGGACTCCTTCGAGCGGGTGACCGAATCGTAGCCCGGCGCCCGTGCGCCCGCGCGCACCCGCCTCGCGGAGCCCGCCGCCCTGTGCGCTCGATCGGGCAGAGCGGGGCGCGGAGCGGGATGGATGCTCGGGGGGCCGCTCAGCCCGACCGGGCTCCCGCCGCTCTGGCCGCGAGCGCCGCCCGTGCCCGCCGCCCCGTGCGCTCGATCGGGCAGAGCGCGGCGCGGAGCGGGATGGATGCTCGGCGGGCCGCTCAGCCCGATCGGGCTCACACCGGCCCTCGCCGCGAGCGCCGCCCGTGCCCGCCGCCCCGCGCCCTCGATCGGGCAGAGCGCGGCGCGAAGCGGGATGGATGCCCGGCGGGCCGCTCGGCCCGATCGGGCTCACGTACTCGCGGGGGCCGCAGTGCGCGTCATCCACAGCCACCGGCCGGAGCGCATCGGCGCAGCCGCCACGAGCCGCACACTCCCGGCATGGATGCGACCGAGCTCTTCCGCGGGGCGCTCGGCGTCCTCACGACCGCGCAGCTGCTCGACGCCGGTGTCACGAGGCGCGAGATCGATGCCTCCATCGCCGCAGGCAGGGTGGAGCGCGTACGACGCGGCTGGATCGCGTGGCAGCCCGACCCGATGGCGCTCGCAGCCGTGCGCGAGGGCGGCTGCGTCAGCTGCCTCAGCGCGATGGCGTCGCTCGGGGCGTGGCAGCCCCGGCATTCGGGCGGTCACATGCGCCGCGCCGATGGGCAGCGGTCTCGCAGGGCGGCCGACGAGAAGGGCTGTCGTCCCTATGGACCCAATCCGCCGGTGCGTGCCTCGGTGGACGACCTCGAGACCGCGTTCCGGTGCGCACTCCGGTGCGCCGATGCGGAGCAGCTGATCGCCGTGGCCGACTCGATCGTGCACCGCGAGCTCGCGACGCTGGAGGACCTGCGCGAGTGGGCCACCGACGCACCGAAGGAGGTCCGCACCCTGCTGAACCGCGTCGAGCCGCTGTCGGAGGCCGGCACCGAGTCGATGGTGCGGGTGCGCCTCTGCGCGCGCGGGATCCGCCTGCGGGTGCAGGTCCGGATCGCGCGCCGTCGCGTCGACCTGCTGATCGGCGATCGGCTCATCATCGAGTGCGACTCGACGACCTACCACGCCGATCCCGAGGCCTTCCAGCGCGATCGGCGCACCGACCGCATCCACGTTGCGCAGGGCTACCTGGTGATCCGGCTGACGTGGGAGCAGATCCACGACGAGTGGCCGGCGATCGAGCGCGACATCCTCGCGATCGTGCGTCGCGGCGATCACCGCTGGCCTGGCCGCCTCCGTCCCGAGCGAGCGTGAGCTCGATCGGGCTCACCGCGGCGCCAGCCCCGCTGGCCGGTCCGCGAGCGGCTCAGGCCGATCGAGCTCGCGGGGGTCAAAGGGCGTCGGTGTTGCCCGAGCGGCGCACCGCGTCGACGACCTGCTTCACGCGCTGCGCGTTGTCGGTCGTCGTGACCAGCAGCGCATCCGGGGTGTCGACGACGACCACGTTCTGGATGCCCACCACCGACACGATGCGGTTCGACTGCGAGACGACGATGCCCGATGCGGAGTCGGCGATCACCGTGCCCTCCGCGCCGAGGATCGCGAGGCGGCCGCGGTGCGCGCCGTTGTGCAGCTTCGCGACCGCGGAGAAGTCGCCCACGTCGTCCCAGTCGAAGTCGCCCGGCACGACGACCATCCGGCCGCGTGCCGCGGCGGGCTCCGCGACGGCGTAGTCGATCGCGATCTTCTTGAGCTGCGGCCACAGCCGGTCGACGGCCGGTCCGCGCTGGGCCGGCTCGTCCCAGACCTCGGCGAGCTCCTCGATCTGCGCGGCGAGCTCGGGCTCCTCGCGCGCCAGCTCCTCGAGCAGCACGTCGGCGCGCGCGATGAACATGCCCGCGTTCCAGAGGTAGTCGCCGCCGTCGACGTACTTGCGCGCGACCTTCGCCGAGGGCTTCTCGACGAACTCGCGCACGAGCGCGGCGCTCGGGGCGCCGTCGACGCCCGCCGGCTCGCCCGCGCGGATGTAGCCGAAGCCGATCGCCGGCTCCGTCGGGGTGATGCCGATGGTCGCGATGTAGCCGGCACGGGCGGCAGCGACCGCCTCGCCGACCGCGCGCCGGAACGAGCGCTCGTCATCGATCACGTGGTCGGCGGCGAACGAGCCGACGATGACGTCGGGCTCGCGGCGGCGCAGGATCGCGGCGGCGAGCGCGATCGCGACCGTGGAGTCGCGCGGGTCGGCCTCGAGCACGATGCTCGCGTCGTCGAGCTCGGGGATCTGCGCCTCGACCGCCGCGCGGTGCGACCGGCCGGTCACGACCATGGTCCGGCCGGGTCCGGCGAGCGGCCCGAGCCGGTCGAATGTGGCGCGCAGCAGCGTCTTGCCGCTGCCGGTCAGGTCGTGCAGGAACTTGGGCGCGTCGGCGCGCGAGAGCGGCCAGAGCCTCGAGCCCACGCCACCTGCGGGGATGATGCTGAAGAAGTCGTCGATCGCCGTCACGGCCCCGAGCCTAGCCAAGGGCCTCCCGGGGGCCCCCGCGCACCCCAGTTCATGCACCGTTCACCGTGCGCTCTCCCGCCCGTCGGCCGCTCCGACGTACCGTGGCATCGTGCGCATCGAGCGAGTCGCCATCGTGACCGAGAGCTTCCTCCCCACCGTCAACGGCGTGACCACCTCGGTCTGCCGCGTGCTCGACCGCCTCGTCGAGACCGGCCGCGAGGCCATCGTCATCACACCGCGCTGCGGCGCCCCCGTCCACTACCGCGGCGTGCCCGTCCACGAGGTGCCGTCGTTCGCCTACCGGCGCTTCCCGGTCGGGCTGCCGAGCCCGCAGGTCGCCGCGCTGCTCGCGCGCTTCCAGCCCGACGTGCTGCACGCCGCGAGCCCGTTCATGCTCGGCGGGCAGGCGATCGCCGAGGCCGCCCGCATCGGCCTGCCGAGCGTCGCGATCTACCAGACCGACGTCGCCGGCTTCGCGCGCCGCAACCGGCTCGCGGCGGGCTCTCCCTTCGCGTGGCAGATCATCCGGCTCATCCACAACGCCGCCGACCGCACGCTCGCGCCGTCGACGTCGGCGATCGCCGACCTCGAGGACGCGGGCGTCAAGCGCGTCCACCGCTGGGTGCGCGGCGTCGACCTCGAGGGCTTCCACCCCGACAACCGCCAGGGCCCGGCGGCCGCCAACCTGCGCCGCCGACTGGCGCCGGGCGGCGAGTCCATCGTGGGCTACGTCGGCCGCGTCGCACCGGAGAAGGGCCTCGACCGGCTGCGCGCGCTCGCGGGCGTGCCGGGCATCCGCGTCGTGATCGTCGGCGACGGCCCGGCGATGGACGAGACCCGCAGGCAGCTCGCCGACGTCGGCCCCGTCTTCCTCGGCCAGCTGCACGGCGCCGCGCTTCGCGCCGCGTACGCCGCGATGGACGTGTTCGTCCACACCGGCACCGAGGAGACGTTCGGGCAGACCCTGCAGGAGGCGGCGGCGAGCGGCCTGCCGGTCGTCGCGCCGCGCGCCGGCGGACCGATCGACCTCGTCGACGACGGCACGACCGGGTTCCTCTTCGACCCCGACGACGCATCCGACCTGCGCGCCGCCGTCGCGCGGCTCGCCGCCGACGCGTCGATGCGGGCGCGGATGGGCGAGGCCGGCCGTCGGCGCGTGCTGCCCCGCTCGTGGTCGGCAGTCGTCGACCAGCTGCTCGCCCACTACGAGCGGGCATCGCACCGCGCGCTCCGCGGCATCGACGGCCTCGTCGGCGCGTAGGCCCCGGCACGCCGCTCCTGGCGTTCGCCCGGAGCGCACCGCGGCGACCCGCCGAGCCCGGACGCCGTTCGCCACGGGCATAGGATGGATGCATCTGCCCGGTCGAACAACGGAGGGATTGCGCGTGTCGAAGACGCAGAGCAGCCTCGTCCTCCCCGATCCCTCCCCTCGCAAGACCACGTTCAGCGGCACGCTGTATCGCGGCAACGAGGGCATGTGGTCGTGGGTGCTGCACCGGATCACCGGTGTGGCGATCTACTTCTTCCTGCTGGTGCACGTGCTCGACACGGCACTCATCCGGGTGAGCCCGGAGGCGTACGACGCCGTCATGGCGACCTACAAGAACCCGATCATGGGTCTCGGCGAGGTCGGTCTCGTCGGCGCCGTGGTGCTCCACGCCCTCAACGGCCTGCGCATCATCCTCGTCGACGTCTGGCCGTGGGCGACCAAGAACCAGCGCGTGCTGTTCTGGATCGTCATGGGCCTCGTCGTGGCGCTCATGCTCTACTTCACGCCGAACCACCTCATCAACGTGTTCTCGCCGATGGAAGAGGCCCACTGATGAGCGTCACCGTCGAGAGCCCGAACTACGCCTACCCCGCCCGCTCGAGGAGCCGTCGCGGCCCGAACCTCGAGAAGGCCGGCTGGATCTTCATGCGCGCCTCCGGCGTCGTGCTGATCGTGCTGATCTTCGGCCACCTGGCCTACAACCTCATCTGGACGCCCGGCGGCATCCACGCCATCGACTTCGGCTTCGTGGGCGGCAAGCTCGCTCAGCCCTTCTGGCAGTGGTGGGACGTGCTGATGCTGTGGCTCGCCATCCTGCACGGCTCGAACGGCATGCGCACGATCGTCAACGACTACGTGCACAAGCCGAAGGTCCGCACGCTCGCGCTCGGCGCGATCGGCACCGCCGCCGTGCTGCTCATCCTGCTGGGCACGCTCATCACCTTCACGTTCAACCCCTGCCCGGAAGCCGCGGACCCCGCGCTGCTCCCGTCGTTCTGCGCCTCCCTCTAGGCGAGATTCGGAGTCCCCCACATCCATGGCTGATCAGCATTCCGTCGTCGACGGCATCCACTACCACCAGCATGACGTCGTCATCGTCGGAGCGGGAGGCGCAGGCATGCGCGCCGCCATCGAGTCGGCCCCGAAGGCGTCGACCGCGGTGATCACGAAGCTGTACCCGACCCGCTCCCACACGGGCGCGGCGCAGGGCGGCATGGCTGCCGCCCTCGCGAACGTCGAGGAGGACAGCAACGAGTGGCACACCTACGACACGGTCAAGGGCGGCGACTACCTGGTGGACCAGGACGCGGCGGAGATCCTCACGCGTGAGGCGATCGACGCGGTCTACGACCTCGAGAACATGGGGCTGCCGTTCAACCGCACGCCGGACGGCAAGATCGACCAGCGCCGCTTCGGCGGGCACACGCGCGACCACGGCAAGGCGCCGGTCCGCCGCGCCTGCTACGCCGCCGACCGCACGGGCCACATGATCCTGCAGACGCTGTACCAGAACTGCGTCAAGCACGGCGTCGACTTCTTCAACGAGTTCTACGCGCTCGACCTGATCATGGGCGAGGTCGACGGCGTGCCGCGGCCCGCCGGCGTCGTCGCCTACGAGCTGGCGACCGGCGAGATCCACGTCTTCCAGGGCAAGTCGGTCGTGTTCGCGACCGGCGGCTTCGGCAAGATCTACAAGACCACCTCGAACGCGCACACGCTCACGGGCGACGGCGTCGGCATCATCTGGCGCAAGGGCCTGCCGCTCGAGGACATGGAGTTCTACCAGTTCCACCCGACGGGCCTCGCCGGCCTCGGCATCCTCCTCACCGAGGGCGCCCGCGGCGAGGGCGCGATCCTCCGCAACGCGTCGGGCGAGCGCTTCATGGAGCGCTACGCGCCGACGATCAAGGACCTCGCGCCGCGCGACATCGTCGCCCGCTCGATGGTGCAGGAGGTCCTCGACGGCCGCGGCGCCGGCCCGAACAAGGACTACGTCTACCTCGACTGCACCCACCTGGGCGCCGAGGTGCTCGAGACGAAGCTGCCCGACATCACCGAGTTCGCGCGCACCTACCTCGGCGTCGACCCGGTGACAGAGCGCGTGCCCGTCTACCCCACGGCGCACTACGCCATGGGCGGCATCCCGACGAACAACGACGCCGAGGTCCTCCGCGACAACGACACCGTCATCCCGGGCCTCTACGCCGCCGGCGAGTGCGCGTGCGTCTCAGTGCACGGCGCCAACCGCCTGGGCACGAACTCGCTGCTCGACATCAACGTGTTCGGCAAGCGCGCCGGCAACAACGCGGTCACGTACGCGCAGACGGCCAACTTCGTCGACGTGCCGGCGGATGCCGCCGACGGCGTCGTGAAGCTGCTCGCGCAGCTGCGCGAGGGCGACGGCACCGAGTCGGTCGCCGCGATCCGCAAGGCGCTGCAGGAGACGATGGACCGCAACGCCCAGGTGTTCCGCACCGAGGAGACGCTGCAGACCGCGCTCGCCGACATCGCCGTGCTCCGCGGCCGCTACCCCAACGTGCGCGTGCACGACCGCGGTCGCCGCTTCAACACCGACCTCCTCGAGGCCGTCGAGCTGGGCTTCCTGCTCGACCTCGCCGAGGTGGTCGTAATCTCCGCGATCAACCGCAAGGAGTCGCGGGGCGCCCACATGCGCGATGACTACCCCACGCGCGACGACGTGAACTTCATGCAGCACACCATGGCGTACCGGACGGCCGCCGAGACGGGTGACAGCCAGGGCATCCGTCTGGACTGGAAGCCGGTGCGCTTCACGCACTACGAGCCGACGGAGCGGAAGTACTGATGAGCGACAACCAGCTGCCCCAGGGCGACCCGAAGGGCCAGGAGTCGGGCGTGCACCCGGCGCAGAGCGGCCCCACGGGCGCGCCCACGCCGATGGCCGACCGGCCCGACACCGGCTCCACCGAGGACCAGGCGAGCGCGCACCAGGCCGCCGAGGCCGCGGCGCAGTCGCCGACCAGCCCGAAGCCGGTCGAGAACGAGTACGACGGCGCCGACCGCGAGGTCGAGCCGTCGGAGCCCATCGACGTGCCGCAGAGCTTCAACGTCACGGTCATCGTGCGCCGCTACGACCCCGAGGTGGACGAGGAGCCGCGCTGGGTCGACTACGACGTGCAGATGTACCCGACGGAGCGCATCCTCGACGCCCTGCACCGCATCAAGTGGGACATCGACCCGTCGCTCGCCTTCCGTCGCTCGTGCGCGCACGGCGTCTGCGGCTCCGACGCGATGCGCATCAACGGCAAGAACCGCCTCGCCTGCAAGGCGCTCGTGAAGGACTTCGACATCTCGAAGCCGATCTACGTCGAGGCGATCAAGGGCCTGCCGCTCGAGAAGGACCTGATCGTGAACATGGAGCCGTTCTTCGACTCCTTCCGCGAGATCCAGCCCTTCCTCCAGGCGACGGGCAAGCCCGAGAAGGAGCGCCACCAGACGATCGCGCAGCGCGAGCGCTTCGACGACACGACGAAGTGCATCCTCTGCGCCGCGTGCACGACCTCGTGCCCGGTGTTCTGGACCGACGGCCAGTACTTCGGACCCGCCGCGATCGTCAATGCGCACCGCTTCATCTTCGACTCGCGCGACGAGGGCAGCCAGGTGCGGCTCGACATCCTCAACGACAAGGAGGGCGTGTGGCGCTGCCGCACGACCTTCAACTGCACGGATGCCTGCCCCCGCGGCATCCAGGTGACCAAGGCGATCGCCGAGGTCAAGCAGGCCATGATGACGGGCGTCCGGCTCTAGCCGCACCGCTCGACCCGAGGGCCGGCATCCACGCGGATGCCGGCCCTCGCTGCGGCCGTCGGCGGCCCTGACCGTCGTTCCGCTCTCGGCTGATGTGTAGGCAGCCGATGTATCGTCCCCGCCATGGACGCTTCGACGACGACCGCTGACCGCATCCGCCCGTGGGTCGTGCTCATCGCGCTGCCCGTGACGATCGCCGCGGCCGCGCTCGGCTCCGGGTTCTTCGGCGGCACCGAGGTCGAGGCGTCGTCGAGCGGCGCCCTCTCGGACTCGGCGACGCCGCTCGCGCCCTACGGCCCGGCGTTCTCGATCTGGTCGCTCATCTACCTCGGCCTCGCCGCGTACGCGGTGTGGCAGCTGCTGCCGCGCCAGCGCCACGATCCGCGGCAGCGCCTGCTCGGCTGGCTCGCCGTCGCCTCGCTCGTGCTCAACGCCTCGTGGATCCTCTGCGCGCAGGCGGGGCTGCTGCCGGTCACCGTCGTCGTGATCCTGCTGCTGCTCGCGGTGCTGCTGGCGATCTTCGAGGTGCTGCGGCGCTCGCGCCCGGCATCCTTGGTCGAGACCGTGGTCGTCGACGGCACGTTCGGCCTCTACCTCGGCTGGGTCGCGGTCGCGACGGTCGCGAACATCGCGGCGTTCCTCGCCGATGCCGGCGTGCGGCCCACCGACTGGGAGCTGCCGACGATCCTCGTGCTGCTGCTCGTCGCGGTGGTCGCCGCGCTCCTCGCCGTGCGCGGCGCGGGCCGCATCGCGCCGGCGCTCGCGATGCTCTGGGGCGTGGCATGGATCGGCGTCGGCCGGGCGATCGGCGAGCCCGCCTCGGCGACGGTCGCGATCGCCGCCGCGGTGGTCTGCGTGCTCATCGGGTTCGTGACCGTCGCGGCACGGCTCCGCGCCCCCGCGCCCGCTCGCGTCGCTCCGGCGGGACGCCGCCAGGTCGCGCCGTGATCGAGGGTGCAGACTAGCCGCGTGACCTCGACCATCGCGGCGCTCGACCGCCTCGACGCGCTCCGCTCCGCGCTCGACGGCGTGGCGCTGCCGCTGTCGATCGCCGGTGCCGATGCGGCGCGCGACGCCCGCGGCGCGGCGGTGCGGCAGATCGACGACTACGTCGAGCCACGCCTGCGGCACCTCGATGCCCCGCTGCTCGCGGTCGTCGGCGGCTCGACCGGCGCCGGCAAGTCGACGCTCGTGAACGCGCTCATCGGCGTGCCGGTCACCCGCACCGGTGTCATCCGCCCGACGACGCGGCAGCCGATCCTGCTGCACTCCCCCGCCGACGCCGCCTGGTTCGGCTCGACGCGCATCCTGCCCAGGCTCGCGCGGGTGACCGGCGTCGTGCGGGAGGCGCCCGCGAGCCGCGCCGGCGAGGAGCCGGACGCCGCCCAGATCGGCTCCGTCGTGCTCGTCGCCGACGATCGCGTGCCGCGCGACCTCGCGATCCTCGACGCGCCCGACGTCGACTCGATCGCCGACGAGAACCGGCTGCTCGCCGCGCAGCTGCTCGCCGCCGCCGACCTCTGGCTGTTCTCGACCACCGCCAACCGCTACGCCGACGCCGTCCCGTGGCGGCTGCTCGACGACGCCGCCGCGCGCGACATCACTGTCGGCGTGGTACTGAACCGCGTGCCCGCCGGCGCCGAGGGCGAGGTGGAGGCCGACCTGCGGCAGATGCTCGAGCTCCGCGGCCTCGGCTCCGCGCCGGTCTTCGTCGTCACGGAGTCGCCGCTCGACGATCGCGGCATGCTGCCGGCCGCGGCCGTCGCCGAGATCCGGGGCTGGCTCGCAGGGATCGCCGGCGATCGCGCCGAGCGCGCCCGCATCGCCGGTCGCACCCTCGCCGGCGCCGTCGGCCGGCTCGGCGTCACCGCGCGAGCGATCGCCGACGCGCGCGACGAGCAGGTCGTGACGGCCGCCGACCTGCGCGGCACGGTCGACACCGCCTACGACGACGCCGCCGACCGCGTCGGCGACGCTACGCGCGACGGCGTGCTGCTCCGCGGCGAGGTGCTCGCCCGCTGGCAGGACTTCGTCGGCACCTCCGATGTGTTCCGCACCATCGAGTCGTGGTACTCCCGCACGCGCGACCGGGTGGTCGCGTGGTTCCAGGGCCGGCCGACGCCGCCGGTCGAGGTCGAGCACGAGATCGAGAGCGGCCTGCACGCCGTGATGGTCGACGAGGCCGGCCGCGCGGCGTCGGATGCGTGGCAGCGGGTGCGCCAGTCGGCCGTCGGCCGCGAGCTGACGGCCGGGGCCGACCTCGCGCATCCGTCGTCGGCGCTGTCGGAGCGCGCGAGCCTGCTCGTGCGGGACTGGCAGCTCGCGCTCATGGAGCTCATCACCGAGCAGGCCGCGGGCAAGCGCACGAAGGCGCGGGTGATGTCGCTCGGGCTGAACGTCATCACCGTGGCGCTCATGGTCGTCGTCTTCGCGTCGACCGGTGGGCTCACGGGCGGCGAGCTCGCGATCGCGGGCGGCTCGGCCGTCGTCGGCCAGAAGCTGCTCGAGACGATCTTCGGCGAGGACGCCGTGCGCCGCCTCGCCGCGCAGGCGCGCGACGACCTCGACACCCGCGTGCGCGCGCTCATGGGCGCCGAGGCGGCCCGCTGGGACGCGCTGCTCACGCCGGTCGAGCAGGGCGCCTCGGGTGACGTGCTGCGCGACGCCGCCGCCGAGCTCGAGGCCGCGATGCGCGCCGTCGCGACGGCACCCGACGCACCCGAGTCCGACACTGCCCGGTCCGACACTGCCCGGCTGGACGTGGCGTCGCCCGCCGCGCGCTCGCGCGCGCTGCTGCCGAGCGAGCTCGTCGAGGGCGAGGCGCTCGACGACGCCGCGCCCGCCGCCGAGGCGCCCCTCGACGGCGAGGCCGACGACGTGCGCGAGCTCGAGCGCGGCACGCCGCGGGAGCGCGACGCGGGGCACGACCGGTGAGCGAGCGCGACCGGGACGAGCACGGCCGCGGGGAGCACGTCCGGGGAGAGCGCGGCGTCGACGCGCTGCTCGGCGCGCTCTCCGAGGCGGCCGAGCTCGGCGCCGGGCGCGTGCCGCAGGCCGAGCTCGAGGCGGTGCGGCGCATCACCGCGAGCGCGGGCCAGCGGCGCGCGCTCTCCTCCGAGCACACCGTCGTCGGCTTCTTCGGCGCGACCGGGTCCGGCAAGTCGTCGCTCATGAACGCGCTCGCCGGCGAGGCGATCGCGCGCACGCACGTGCGCCGCCCCACCACCTCGGCACCGCTCGCGGCCGTCTGGAACCCGCGCGGCGCATCCGCCCTGCTCGACTGGCTGCAGGTCTCCGACCGCCGCATCATGGAGCGGCCGTTCGCGCCCGGGCAGGAGCTCTCGCTCATCGTGCTCGACCTGCCCGACTTCGACTCCGTCGCGCTCGAGCACCGGGCGATCGCCGAGCGGCTCGCGGGGCAGGTCGACGTGCTCGTGTGGGTCGTGGATCCGCAGAAGTACGCCGACGCCGTCATTCACCGCGACTTCATCGCGCCGCTCGCGACGCACGCGTCCGTCACCACCGCCGTGCTCAACCAGGTGGACCGGCTGCCGCCGGACGAGGTCTGGCACGTCGTCGAGTCGCTCCGCGGGCTGCTGCGCGGCGACGGCCTCGACGGCGTGCAGGTGCTGCCGGTGTCGGCGACCACGGGCGCCGGGATCGACGAGCTGCGGACGCGCATCGCGCGCTTCGCCGCCGAGCGGAAGGCCGCGTCCGAGCGCCTCGCCGCCGACGTGCGCGGCATCGCGGCCCGCCTCGAGCACGCGGGCGTGCCAGGCTCGCTGCGGTCGGCCGACGTGCAGGCGCTCGAGCGCGGCCTCGCCGCCGCGGCCGGCGTCGACGCGGTCGCCGACGCCGTGGCCGGCTCCTATCGAAAGCGCGCCGGCCAGGTCACGGGCTGGCCGCTCACCGCCTGGGTGCTGCGGCTCGCGCCCGACCCGCTGCGGCGCCTCCACCTCGCGGCCGGCCGCGACCGCGGCCGCGACGCCGACGTGCACCGCACCGGGCTGCCGCCGATGAGCGCCGCGCAGCGCGCGCAGGCCGGCATGGCCGTCCGCGCCTACGCCGACGCGGCGGCGAGCGGTCTGGGCGAGGGATGGTCGGCGGCCGTCCACAAGCATGCCGGCGACGCGCTCGAGTCGCTGCCGTCGGAGCTCGACCGCGCGATCGCCAGGACCGACCTCGGCGCGCGGGGATCGTGGTGGTGGCCGGTGCTCGCCGCGCTCCAGTGGCTCGCGCTCATCGTCGCGGTACTCGGCGGCGTGTGGCTGCTGCTGCCGATCCTGCTGCCGCTGTGGGGCATGGTGGCGCCGGTGCTGCCCCAGCTCGAGGGCACCGGCACCTGGCTCGACGGCTGGCCGGTGCCGCTCGTGGCGCTCGTCGGCGGCCTGCTGCTCGGCGTCGTGCTCGGGCTCCTCGGCGCGCTCGTGAGTGGGGCGGTCGGCGCTGCTCGCCGCGCCCGCGCCCCGGCGGCGTCTGCGCAAGCAGGTGCACCGGGTCGCGCAGGAGGTCGTCGTGCTGCCGATCGAGGGCGAGCGGGAGCGAGCACGCGAGTTCGCGGTCGCCGTGCGCCGCGCGGCGGGACGGAAGCGCTGACCCGCTCGTCGACGAGCAGCAGGTGGCCGATCACCGCGCGGCCGCCGCGCGACTCCTATCGGCCTGAGCCGGCCTCCGCGCCCGCATGGACGCTCGCACACGGCTCAGCGCGATCGAGCTCGCGGACCTCGACCCGCCCCGCTCGCGCAGGCGGCCTCGACGACGTCCCCGCCGGGGCGTGATGGGAGGCCACCCCGATCCGCACCGCGCGGCCGCCGCGCGACTCCGATCGGCCTGAGCCGGCCTCCGAGCCGGCATGGACGCTCGCACACGGCTCGGCCCGATCGGACGCACGAGCCTGGCCCGTGCGACGGCTCCGTCGCCGCGCTGCTCGGCGACCGCGGAGCACGCGCGCGGCGGGCCGGAAGCGCTGACCCAGCTAGTCGACGAGCGAGGCGGCGGCCAGCTGCCGCGCCTCCGCCGCCGAGCGCGCGCCGAGCACGCGCTCCGCGCGCGCCTTCGCCTCGTCGAGCGTCACGGTGAGCAGCTCGGCGCGGACGTCCGCGAGCGCCGACGCGCTCATCGACAGCGACGTGACGCCGAGGCCGACGAGCACGACCGCGAGCGCGGGATCCGCCGCGGCCTCGCCGCACACGCCCACGCCCTTGTCGGCGCGCGCGCCCGCGTCGCCGAGCATCTTGATGAGCCGCAGCACCGCCGGGTGCCACGGGTCCTGCAGCGCGGCGACCGAGCCGAGCTGCCGATCGGCGGCGAGCGTGTACTGCGTCAGGTCGTTCGTGCCGATCGAGACGAAGTCGGCGACCTCGAGCACCTGGTCGGCGAGCACCGCGATCGACGGCACCTCGGCCATCGCGCCGACGACCTCGAGCCCCAGCTCGCGCCCGAGCCCGACGAAGTACTCGGTCTCCTCGACGTCGGCGATCATCGGCGCCATGACATACAGCCGCGCATCCGACGCCGCCTGCGCGTTCGCGAGCGCCGTCAGCTGGTCGCGCAGGATGTGCTCGCTCGCGCGGAGCGCGCGGATGCCGCGGAGGCCGAGCGCCGGGTTCTCCTCGTGCGCGTCGTTGAGGAACGACAGCGGCTTGTCGGCGCCGGCGTCGAGCACGCGGACGACGACCTTCTTGCCGGAGAACGCCTGCAGCAGCTCGGTGTAGGCGGCGGTCTGCTCCTCGACGGTCGGCGCGGTCGCCGAGTCGAGGAACAGGAACTCGGTGCGGAACAGCCCGACGCCCTCAGCGCCGAGCTCGATCGCCTTCGCGGCGTCCTTCGGCGAGCCGACGTTCGCGAGCAGGGGCATCTTCGTGCCGTCGGCGAGCGCGCCCTCGGTGATGGGGGCGGATGCGGCGCCGAGGCGCGCGGTCCGCTCCTCCTCGGCGGCGGCGACCGCGGCGTCGTCCGGGTCGAGCTCGACCGTGCCGGTGCGGGCGTCGACGATGACGCGCTGCCCGTCGGCCACCGCGTCGAGCAGCCCGACGACGCCGACCACGGCCGGCAGCGACTTCGAGCGCGCGAGGATCGCGGTGTGGCTCGTGGGCCCGCCGTCCTGCGTCACGAGCGCGAGCGTCTTCTCGAGGTCGAGCGTGGCGGTGTCGGCCGGCGCGAGGTCGCGCGCGATGAGGATGAAGGGCTCGGCCGAGACCGGCACGCCCGGCGCTGCGACGCCGCGCAGCCGCGCGACGACGCGCTGGGCGACGTCGTCGAGGTCGGTCGCGCGCTCGGCCATGTAGCCGCCCATCGACGTGAGCAGGTCGCGGAAGCCCGCGTAGGCATCCCACGTCGCGCGCTCCGCGTTCGCGCCGCCCTGGAGCCTCGCGCGGACGTCGTCGAGGATCGCCGGGTCCTGCGCCATGAGCGCGGACGCCTCGAGCACCTGCTGGGCGTCGCCGCCGGCCGCCGCGGCGCGCGCATTGAGCTCGTCGGCCACGGCCTGCAGCGCGACGCTGACGCGCTCGTGCTCGCCATCGACGTCGGCCGCGAGCGGCTCGTCGCTCGGCGGCGCGAGGGGCTCCGGCATCCTCAGCACCTTCGCGACAGCGATGCCGCGTCCGACTCCGACTCCTGCGAGCGCACTCATGCCGCCACACTACGCTGGGCAGCCGGTGGCCGCCACGCGCCGCCGCTGCCGCGGGAAGGGCGTCGATGAAGGCTCTGATCGACAGGCTCATGCGGTCGCGGCCCCTGCGGGCGTGGCAGCGCTACACCGGCGAGCGCGGGCCGGTGCTGGCGCAGGGCATGACCGTGCAGGCGTTCCTGTCGCTCTTCGCGGCGCTCTTCGTCGGCTTCGCGGTCTTCATGGCGGTGCTCGGCGACAACGCGACCCTGCGCGACGCGGTGATCGACTCCATCTCATCCGCTGTGCCGGGGCTGATCGGCGACGGCGGCGCCGTCGACGTCGACACGCTCACCGGCTCGACGATCCTCGGCTGGGCGGGCGCCATCGCCGCGGTCTCGATCCTGCTGACCGCGATCGCCTGGGTCGCCGTGAGCCGCGAGGGGTTCCGCGCGATGTTCGAGCTCGAGGCGCCCCCGGCGAACTTCGTCCTGCTCAAGATCGGCGACCTCGGCGTCGGCGTCGGGATCGGGCTGCTCGTGGTCGTCTCCTCCGGCCTGCTGCTCGTCGCGCAGGCGCTCGCGGATGCGCTCGGCCTCGGATGGGCGGCGCCGGTCGTCGCCTTCGGCGTGCAGCTGCTGCTCGACACGGCCGTCGTGCTGCTGCTCTACCGCTTCGGCGGACGCCTGCGGCTCCCCGCGAAGCAGATCGTGCCCGCGGCGCTCGCCTGCGCGGTGGTGTTCTCCGGGCTCAAGCTCATCGCCTCCGCGCTCTTCCGCGGCGTCGAGAACAACCCGCTGCTCGCCGGCATCGCGGCGCCGGTGATCATGCTCATCTGGCTCGGCTTCATCATGCAGATCCTGCTGCTCGCGCTCGCGTTCCTGGCCGTCGGCCCGACGGGTCGCGCGTACACGCGGCTCGTGCAGGCGGGCGGCATCGACGCGACCCTCTCGAAGGGCGAGGCGAAGGCGCTGCTCGCCGAGGTGCAGGCCAACCGCGCGGAGGGCGGCGACGCCGTGCGCCTCCACAAGCGGCTCGCGAGGCGCCGCTGACGCGAGCCCGGCAGGCGCCGCCGCGTCCTCCCGCGTTGGCGGGCGTCGGTAGGCTCGTCGGCATGGTCCGCATCGCCTCCGTCAACGTCAACGGCGTGCGCGCCGCCTTCCGCAAGGACATGGGCGGCTGGCTCGAGGCGGGCGACTTCGACATCGTCGCGCTGCAGGAGGTGCGGGCCCTCGACGAGGACCTGCTGCCGCTCGTGCCGGGCTGGCACGTGCTGCACGACCCCGCGACCGCGAAGGGCCGAGCCGGCGTCGCCGTGCTCTCCCGCGAGCCGTCGATCGAGCACCGCACCGACATCGGCCTGAAGACGTTCGACACGAAGGGGCGCTGGCTCGAGGCCGACTTCCTCATCGGCGAGACGCTGCTCACGGTCGTGTCGGCCTACGTGCACTCCGGCGGCGAGGTCGGCAGCCAGAAGCAGACCGACAAGTACCGCTTCCTCGACTCCATGGCGAAGCGCCTGCCCCAGCTGCGCGCGCACACCGAGCACGCCGTCGTGATGGGCGACTTCAACGTCGGCCACACGCCGCTCGACATCAAGAACTGGCGCGGCAACCAGAAGACCGCCGGCTTCCTGCCCGAGGAGCGCAGCTACCTCGACCGATTCCTCGGCACCGGCATGGTGACCGGTGTCGACGGCAAGCGCGGCCGCGGCCACGGCTGGGTCGACGTCGGCCGCGCCGCGCATCCGGGCGTCGACGGCCCCTACACGTGGTGGTCGCAGCGCGGCAAGGCGTTCGACACCGACACCGGCTGGCGCATCGACTACCACATGGCCACCCCCGCGCTCGCGGCGACCGCGAGCGGCTACCGCGTCGACCGGGCGAGCGCGTGGGACACGCGATGGTCCGACCACGCCCCCGTCATCGTCGACTACGACCTGTGATCACTCAGACTGGAACCCCCATGCCCAAGCCCCGGCTCTACTCCGGGATGCAGCCCTCGTCGGGCTCGCTCCACCTCGGCAACTACATCGGCGCGCTGCAGCAGTGGCGGCGCATGCAGGACGAGGTAGACGCGTTCTTCTCGATCGTCGACCTCCACGCGATCACCGTGCCGCAGTCGCCGCAGGTGCTGCGCGAGCAGGTGCGCACGCTCGCGGCGCAGTACATCGCCGGCGGCATCGACCCCGACCGGTCGTGCCTCTACGTGCAGTCGCACGTCGCCGCGCACGCGCAGCTCGCCTGGCTGCTCGGCACCATCACGGGCTTCGGCGAGGCGAGCCGGATGACCCAGTTCAAGGACAAGGCAGCCAAGGGCGGGCAGGACGCGGCCTCCGTCGGCCTCTTCACCTACCCCATCCTCATGGCCGCCGACATCCTGCTGTTCGACGCCGACGTCGTGCCGGTCGGCGACGACCAGAAGCAGCACGTCGAGCTCACCCGCGACCTCGCCGAGCGCTTCAACAAGCGCTTCGGCGCGACGTTCACGGTGCCGAAGCCGGTCATCCTCGCGGGCGGCGCGCGCATCTACGACCTGCAGTCGCCCGAGTCGAAGATGTCGAAGTCGGCCGACAACGACAAGGGCGTGGTCTGGCTGCTCGACGAGCCGGCGAAGACCGCGAAGAAGATCCGCTCGGCGGTGACCGACACCGAGGGGTCGATCCGCGCCGACCGCGCGCAGAAGCCCGGCGTGACGAACCTGCTCGACATCCTGAGCGCGATGACCGGCTCGCCGGTGGCGACGCTCGAGGCGGAGTTCGAGGGGCAGGGCTACGGCGTCTTCAAGACGACGGTCGCCGACGCCGTGGTCGCGGAGCTCGCCCCGGTGCGCGAGCGCACCCTCGAGCTGCTCGACGATCCGGCCGAGCTCGACCGCCTGCTCGCGGCGAACGCCGAGCGCGCGGCCGCGGTCGCGGATGCGACGCTCCGGCGGGCGCTGGAGGCGATGGGCCTGCGATGAGCGCGCCCCTGGCCGGCCCCTCGCTGCCCGTGCTGGGCAGCAAGGTGCTGCTCACGGCGCTCCGGGAGGACGACGTCGACCGCATCGTCGAGGCGTGCTCGACCGAGGATGCCGAGCGCTTCCTCGACACGCCCTGGCCGTACCGCCGCGCCGATGCCGAGTCGTTCGTGCGCGAGTTCGCGCCCGCCGGCTGGCGGGGCGAGCACGACGAGCGCACCTGGGCGATCCGCGAGTCGCTGCGCGGGCCGATCGCGGGCGTCGTGGGCCTCCGCGGCGAGCGCGCCGAGGTCGGCTACTGGCTGCACCCCGACGCGCAGGGGCGGGGCCTCATGGCGGATGCGCTCCGCACGCTCGTCGGGCACGCCGAGGGCTGCCTGACGTGGCCGGAGGTGCACTGGCGCTGCTTCGACGGCAACGTCGCGTCGATGCGCGTCGCCAAGGCGGCCGGCTTCTCCTACCTCGGCGCGCACGAGACCGAGCCGACGACCGGCAGGGGCCGCGCCGGCGCCCGCCGCCTCGAGCACCACGCGGTGCGCGTCGCCGGCGGCATGCCCGCCGGCGCCCGCCCCTGGCCGCCCCTCGACTGACCCCGCCCCGCCCCTCCTCGCTCCCTGCATCCCCGCGCCGGGTGGTCACCACACGCCGCGTGGCGAGCGTCGAGTGGTCACGACGCGCCGCGTCGCGCCACCCAGCACGGCGTGTCGTGACCACCCGCGCCAGGGGACCGGGTGGATGGGCGGGAATGGGGCGGCGGAGGGGCGAGTTGTAGGGTGGCAGTGCAACGTGCCCGGGGTCAGTGCAAGTCTGAACCGGCGGTGATAGTCCGCGACCCGTGAGTGCTGCTCGAACCCGAGCAGCGCGATCGGCTGAGCTGGTGGAACTCCAGCACCGACGGTGAGAGTCCGGAGGGGAGGCGCACGTGGGGTCGCTCGCGACCCCTCGTTCCCCGCGCGCGCTTCGGAGAGGAACGTCATGGCGGGGAACCCGGTCGCAGAGCGCGACGCGATGGCCCGCGCCCGCGAGCTCGCGGCCCGCGGCCCCCGCGGCGTGAACCCGCAGGTCGGCGCCGTGCTCCTCTCCCCCGACGGCCGCGTCCTCGGCGAGGGCTGGCACCGCGGTGCCGGTACGCCGCATGCCGAGGTCGACGCGCTCTCGCGCCTGCGCCCCGAGGAGGCGCGCGGCGCGACCGCCATCGTCACCCTGGAGCCCTGCAACCACACCGGCCGCACCGGGCCCTGCGCCGAGGCGCTGCTCGCCGCCGGCGTCGCGCGCGTCGTCTACGCGAGCGCCGACCCGGGCGAGGCGTCGAGCGGCGGCGCAGCCCGGCTCACGTCGGGCGGCGTCGACGTCGACCGCCTCGACGAGGCCGAGGGCGAGGCCCTCATCGCCGACTGGCTCTTCGTGCAGCGCACCGGCCGGCCGAGGGTGACGGTCAAGTGGGCGCAGTCGCTCGACGGCCGTGCCGCCGCGGCCGACGGCACCAGCCGCTGGATCACCGGCCCGGAGGCGCGCGCTCACGTGCACCGCGAGCGCAGCGCGCACGACGCGATCGCGGTCGGCACCGGCACGGTGCTCGCCGACGACCCGCTGCTCACCGCGCGCGTCGACGGCGAGCCGGACGCGCCGCAGCCCATCCCCGTCGTCTTCGGCACCCGCGAGATCCCGGCCGGCGCCGCCATCCGGCAGCACCCGCGCGGGTACCGCACGGCCGGCCACGAGCTCGAGCGCGAGCTCTTCGGGCTCGCCGCCGCCGGCCTCCAGACGCTCTACGTCGAGGGCGGACCGACGCTCGCGAGCGCCTTCCTGCGCGCCGGCCTCGCCGACCGCCTCACCATCTACCTCGCGCCGACGCTCCTCGGAGGTCCGCGCACCGTGCTCGACGACATCGGCGTCGGCACGATCGACGAGCAGCGGCGCCTCACGGTGACGCGGCTCGAGCAGCTCGGCCGCGACCTCCTGGTCGAGGCCACGACAGGGAAAGAGCACTGATGTTCACCGGCATCATCGAAGAGCTCGGCGAGGTCGTCTCGTTCGAGCGCAGCGGAGACGCGTGGCGCCTCACCGTGCGCGGGCCGCTCGCGGTCAGCGACGCATCCCACGGCGACTCCATCGCCGTCGACGGCCTCTGCCTGACCGTCGTCGACCAGACGGCGGATGCGTTCACGGCCGACGTCATGCAGATCTCGGTCGACATGTCGACGCTGGGCGACCGCACGCCCGGCGACCGCGTCAACCTCGAGCGCGCGGCCGCCGTCGGCGACCGCCTCGGCGGCCACATCGTGCAGGGCCACATCGACGGCACCGCCGAGGTGCTGTCGATCGTCGAGGGCGACGGGCAGCGCACCGTCCGGATCTCGCTCGACGCCGCGCACGCGCACCTCGTGGTGCGGAAGGGCTCGATCGCCGTCGACGGCATCAGCCTCACCACCTCGGCCGTCAGCGACCCGTCCGAGGCGCAGCAGTGGTTCGAGGTCTCGCTCATCCCCGAGACGCTCGCGTCCACGACGCTCGGCTTCCGGGCCGTCGGCGACCGCGTGAACCTCGAGACCGACATCGTCGCTCGGCACGTCGAGCGCATGCTCCAGCGGGAGGCCTCATGAGCATCACCACCATCGACGTCGCGCTGCAGGCGCTGCGCGAGCGGAAGCCCGTCATCGTCGTCGACGACGAGGGGCGCGAGAACGAGGGCGACCTCATCATGTCGGCGCAGCTCGCGACGGCCGAGCAGGTGGCGTTCATGGTGCGCCACACCTCCGGCTACCTGTGCGCGCCGCTCACGGCCGAGCGCGCCGACCTGCTCGAGCTGCCGCTCATGGTGCTCGAGAACGAGGATGCGCGGCAGACGGCGTACACGATCACCGTCGACGCCGCCGACCGCGACTCGACCGGCATCTCCGCCGACGACCGCGCGCACACCCTGCGCGTGCTCGCGGACCCCGCGTCGACGCCCAGGAGCCTCCGCCGGCCCGGCCACATCGTGCCGCTCCGTGCGGTCGAGGGCGGCGTGCGCGAGCGCAAGGGCCACACCGAGGCGGCCGTCGAGCTCATGACGCTCGCGGGCCTCGAGCCCGTCGCGGTGATCGGGGAGCTCGTCGAGGACAGCGGCGAGATGCGCCGGCTGCCCTCGCTCATCGCCTTCGGCGAGGAGCACGACCTGCCCGTCATCACGATCGAGGACCTCGTGGACCACCTCGAGGCCGGCGGGCTGCCGTCGGCGTGCAAGGGCGCGAACGACGAGTCGGCGCGCGTCTCCTTCGAGGTCGAGACGCACGTGCCGACGCAGTTCGGCACGTTCCGCGTCGCGGCCTACCGCGACCGCCAGACCGGTGCCGACCACGTCGCGATCATCGCCGGCGACGCGCTCGCCGACGGCGCGCTCGTGCGCGTGCACTCCGAGTGCCTCACGGGCGAGGCGATCCACTCGCTCAAGTGCGAGTGCGGCCCGCAGCTCGACGCCTCCCTGCAGCAGATCCAGGAGGCGGGCGGCGGCATGGTCGTGTACCTCCGCGGCCACGAGGGCCGCGGCATCGGCCTCATCAACAAGCTGCGCGCCTACCGGCTGCAGGAGGACGGGCTCGACACGCTCGACGCCAACCTGGCCCTCGGCCTGCCCGCGGACGCGCGCGAGTACGGCGCCGCGGCCGGCATCATCCGGCAGCAGGGCGTGCAGTCGATCCGACTGCTGTCGAACAACCCGCTCAAGCAGCAGCAGCTCGAGCAGCACGGCATCGCCGTCACCGAGCTCGTCCCGCTGCTGGTCGGCGTGGGCGAGTACAACGAGCAGTACCTCGAGGCGAAGCGCGACCGCATGGGGCACCAGCTCCCGGCCGTGATCGAGGCGTACGACGAACAGGGAGACGACTGACATGGCTGGAGCAGGAGCGCCCACGGCGGGCGGACTGGACGCGAGCGGACTGCGGATCGTGGTCGTGCACGGCCGGTGGCACGAGCAGATCGCGGCGGGGCTGCTCGAGGGCGCGCGCCGCGCGCTCGCCGAGATGGGCGCCGACGTGCTCGAGCTGCCCGTGCCGGGCTCGTTCGAGCTGCCGGTCGTCGCGCAGGCGGCGCTCGAGGCGGGCGCCGACGGCGCGGTGGCGCTCGGCGTCATCATCCGCGGCGGCACCCCGCACTTCGAGTACGTCTCGCAGGCCGCGACCATGGGCCTGACCGAGGTCGCGGTGCGCACGGGCAAGCCGGTCGGCTTCGGCGTGCTCACCCTCGACGACGAGCAGCAGGGCATCGACCGGGCCGGCCTGCCCGGCTCGAAGGAGGACAAGGGCCGGGAGGCGGCGGAGGCGGTCGTCGAGGCGGCGCTCGCCCTGCGGTCGCTGCGCTCGCTCGAGGGCTAGGCGACGCGCCCGCGCTCGCGGCGTCGAGGGCATGCGGCCGGTCGCTAGGCTGGATCGCCGCCAACCGGGACCGATGTCGCTCCCTCGACGGCCGGTGCGCCACGAGCGCGCCGAGCACCCGGGCCCCACACCGGCGACGGGTGCGCGCAGACCTTCCTATCCTCGGAGCACCATGTCCACCCCCACCACCGCAGCAAAGCCGACGGGCAAGGCCAACACCCCGCGCCGCGTCATCCTCGCGAGCCTCATCGGCACGTCGATCGAGTTCTACGACTTCTACGCGTACGCGACCGCCGCCGTGCTCGTCTTCCCGGCGCTCTTCTTCCCGGCCGACGACCCGACCGCGCAGCTGCTGTCGTCGTTCGCGGTGTTCGGCGTCGCCTTCATCGCCCGACCGATCGGCTCGATCCTGTTCGGCCACTTCGGCGACCGGATCGGCCGCAAGGCGACCCTGGTGGCGTCGCTGCTCACCATGGGCGTCGCGACCGTCCTCATCGGCCTCCTGCCGACCGCGCTCACACCCGGCTGGGAGATCGCGGCGCCGGCGCTGCTCGCGCTGCTGCGCTTCTCCCAGGGCCTCGGCCTCGGCGGCGAGTGGTCGGGCGCCGCGCTGCTCGCCACCGAGAACGCGCCTGCCGGCAAGCGCGCCATCTGGGGCACCTTCCCGCAGCTCGGTGCGCCGATCGGCTTCATCCTCGCCAACGTCACCTTCATCATCATCAGCTACACGATGAGCCCCGAGGCGTTCCAGGAGTGGGGCTGGCGCGTGCCGTTCCTCGCCTCCGCGGTGCTGCTCTTCGTCGGCCTGTGGGTGCGCCTGTCGCTGCTCGAGACCCCCGCGTTCACGCGCGTCGTCGAGCGCAACGAGGTCGTGAAGCTGCCCCTCGCCCGGGTGTTCCGCCGCAACGGCGTGCAGCTGCTGCAGGGCACGTTCATCATGCTCGCGACCTACGTGCTCTTCTACCTGATGACCGCGTTCACGCTCACCTACGGCACCTCCCCCAGCGACGCGCCGGTGCCGGGGCTCGGCTACGCGCGCATCGACTTCCTGTGGATGCTCATCGCCGGTGTCGTCTTCTTCGGCGTCTTCACGCTCGTCGCCGGCCCGCTCGCGGAGCGCTTCGGCCGCCGCAAGATGCTCGGCGCGGTCACGCTCGGCATCGTCGTCTTCGGCCTGCTGTGGGTGCCGCTGTTCTCGTCCGGCTTCGTCGGCACGATGGCCATGCTGGTGCTCGGCTTCTCGCTGATGGGCCTCACGTTCGGCCCGATGGCGGCGTTCCTGCCGGAGCTCTTCCCGAGCAACGTGCGCTACACCGGCTCGGCGATCGCGTACAACTTCTCGTCGATCCTCGGCGCGGCGCTCGCGCCGTTCATCGCCGTGGCGCTGTGGCGCGCCGCGGGTGGCTCGACGCTGCTCGTGGGCCTCTACCTCGCGGCGGCCGGCGCGATCACCTTCGTCGCGCTGCTGCTGACGAAGGAGACGCGCGACCAGGAGTACGTCGAGAACAGCTCGGTCGTGATCGCGGCCGAGGAGCCGTGATCGACGCTCGCTGACCGACGTCGGGGCCGCGCCGCTGGGCGCGGCCCCGCTGTCGTCTCAGCGCGGTGTCGTCTCAGCGCGGTGTCGTCTCAGCCCCCGAGGCCGCGAGCGCCCGCACGGCCGTCACGGTCGCGACGCCGGCGGCGAGCCGCTCCATGTCGGTGCCGGGCGCGGATGCCGCGGCATGCTGCCGGATCGAGAGGCGCACCTCGTCGCCGTCGATCTCGGTCATCGTGGTCTGCACGATGCCGAACGGGGCGAGCGGCGCGGTCGTGAGCTCGACCGCCTCGGCGTCGGCGACGTCCGGGACGTTGAGGTTGTGCACCGCACCCGCGGGCGCGTCGAGGAGCGCCGGCAGCGCACGGGCGGTCAGCGCCGCCGCCGTCTCCCAGTGCTCGCCACCTCCCTCGCGCAGCCCCACGTCGAGCGACACCGCGAGCGCGCGGACGCCGCCCTGCCCCGCGGTGAGCGCCGCACCGACCGTGCCGGAGTGCAGGATGGCCGTGCCGACGTTGGCGCCCCGGTTGATGCCGCTCAGCACGACGTCGGGCACCGGCCCGAACGAGCCGTGCAGCGCGAGCAGCACGATGAGCGCGGGCGCCGCGTGCACCGCGTAGGCCTGGCCCTCGTGCCCGGGGATCGTGCGGCGCTCCGAGCGCACCGTGCCCTTGCCGCCGGCGGCCGTCACCGCCGTGCCCTGGGTGGCGATGATCGACGCGCTCGCGCCCGAGTGCTCGTGGGCGGGCGCCGCGATCACCACCTCGAGCCCCGCATCGGCCGCCGCGCGCGCGAGCGCGGCGAGGCCCGGCGAGTCGATGCCGTCGTCGTTCGTGATGAGTGCCCGCATCAGTCGTCCTCCTCGATGTCGTCCAGCTGCACCTGCTCCGCGATCGCGCGGATCGCCTCGGCCTCGCCCGTGCCGAGCCCGCGACGGGTCGCGTTGACCGCCCCCGCCGCCGCGCCCATCCGGATCGCCGCGTCGTGCGCGCCGCCGCCGGCGAGCACCGACGCGACGCCCGCGGCGTACGAGTCGCCCGCGCCGCGCGTCTCGACCGGCTCGAGCTGCGGCGCCGACACGCGCCACGCGCCGTCGTCGCCGACCACGACGGAGCCGGCGTCCGCGCGCGTCACCGCGACCAGGCCGATGCCCGACTCGTGCAGCTCGCGCGCCGCCGCGACGAGCTGCGCCTCGTCGTCGCCGTCCTCGACGCGGCCGTCGGCGACGAGCTCCTCGTGGCTGACCTTGAGCACGTCGACGCCGCCCTCGAGCGCCGCCTCCAGCCGGGGACCGGCGAGGTCGACGAGCACGGGCCTCCCGAGCGCGCGCACGTCGCTCGCGAGGCGGCGGTAGACGTCGTGCTCGAGCACGTCGTCGCCGTCGGGGCCGGAGAGGACGACGAGGTCGGCGCGCGCCGCCTCGCGGAGCGTCGCCGAGTAGAGGTCGTCGAGCGCGTGGCGCTCGAGGACCTCGCCGTCCTCCTCGACGACCGCGATCCGCTCGCCGCCGCGGCGGTCGTGGACGTACGCCGGGCTGATGCCCTCGCGCTCGATCGCGACGACCTCGAAGCCCTCGTCGTCGAGCAGGTGCCGGACGACGCCGCCCACCTCGCCCGTCACCGAGCACGTCAGCACCACGTCGAGGCCGAGCGCCGTCAGCATCCGCGCCTGCCAGACGCCCTGGCCGCCGACGTGCACGTGGACGTCCGCCTCTCCGCGGAGGTCCTCGATCGTGACGGTGAGCGTCGGAGCGGGGGCGAAGATCAGCACGCGAGCCATGCCCGCAACCCTAGGGAGCGAGCCTGGACGCGTCCGGAGCGGGGCGGCTCAGCGGAGGAAGAGCGCCTTCAGTCGCGCGGTCGTGAACCAGAGCCCGAAGACGATCATGACCGCGAAGTAGAGCAGGTGCAGCAGGATCGAGGGCTGGATGAGGCCCGTCGTGAGCTGCCGCACCATGTCGACGCCGTGCCACAGCGGCATCGCCTGGATGATCCACTGCACGCCCTGCGGGTAGACCTCGATGGGGAAGAACGTGGCCGAGAGCAGGAACATCGGCATCATCACGAAGTAGACGTAGTCGAGGTGCTGGAACGTCTTCATGTAGCTCGTCACCGCCATGCCGAACGAGGCGAAGCCGAACGCGATGATGAGCGCGGCCGGGATCGCGAGCACGGCCGTCCACGACAGGTTGAGCCCCATGAGCGTCGTCACGAGCATGAACCCGCACGCGTACAGCAGCCCGCGGAACAGCGCGAGCAGGATCTCGCCGAGCGCGACGTCGAGCGGGCCGAGCGACGTCGAGAGCATCTGCTGGTAGAGCTTCGCGAAGTTCATCTTGAAGAAGACGTTCATCGTGGAGTCGTAGACCGCGCCGTTCATGGCGCTCACGGCCATGAGCGCGGGCGCGATGTACGCCGCGTAGGGCACGTCGACGCCGTAGAAGTCGACGGTGCCGATGAGCGCGCCTAAGCCGATGCCCATCGACAGCAGGTAGAAGACGGGCTCGAAGAAGCCGGTGACGACGATGAGCCAGTTGTTGCGCGCGATCACCTGCAGCCCGCGGGCCACGACGGAGCGGGTGTTGCCGGCGTAGAGGCCGCGCAGCGGGCCGCGGATGGCGGGCGCTGGCGCCTCGAGCAGCTGCTCGGTCACTTGTCGAGCCTCTTTCGGAAGGTGCGGATGGAGAGCGCACACGTGACGGCCGCGAGCAGCACGAGGTAGCCGACGTGCACGAGCAGCATCACGGCGGGCAGCGGCGCGCCGTAGAGCGCGGCGCGGCCGAGCTCGGCCGCGTGCCAGAGCGGCGAGATCCAGCCGATCCACTGCAGGAACGCCGGCAGCGTCTCGAGCGGGAAGTAGGTGCCCGAGAAGAGCGTGAGCGGCACGACGACGAACCGCTCGATGAACGACAGCTGCCCGCGATCCTCCGTCTGCGTCGAGACCCACGACATCACGGCGAAGCCGACGGCCGTCGCCATCAGCAGGCCGATCGGCAGGAGCAGCAGCGCGCCGAGCGGGTCGCCGATGCCGAAGAGCATCATCACGAGCACGAAGGCGACGAGCGAGACGAGCACCCGCACGAGCACAGCCACCTGGAACCCCAGCACGATGTGGGCGGGACCGATGGGCGTGCCGTTCATGGCGAAGAACATCGGGAACCACTTGAAGCCGCCGAAGACGCCGTAGGTGTTCTCCTGCGACGACGTCTGCATCGCGCCGGCCATCGCGAGCGCGGGGGCGAGGAACACGAGGTAGGGCACGCCGTCGACGCCCTGCGACCCCTGGTTCGCGTCGACGAGCAGGCCGAGCCCCACGCCGAGGCCGATGAGGAAGAGGAACGGCGATCCGAGGCCGATGATCACCGCGGAGGCGACGTACGACCGCATGGCGCGGATGCGGTGCTCGGCGACGAACCACCACCCCCACGCGCGCGACGATCGCGCGACGGCGGCGTGGTCGACCCGCCCGGCCGCAGCCAGGCCGCCATCGACGACGGTGCCGCTCATTCGACCAGCGACCGTCCGGTGAGGCGCAGGAAGACGTCCTCGAGGCTCGAGCGGCGCACGAGGCTCGTGACCGGCTGCAGGCCGCGGGCGTGCACGGCCGCCATCGCGGCCTCGCCGTCGTCGTCGTAGACGAGCACGCGGTCGGGCAGCACCTCGATGCGCGAGCCGATGCCCTCGATGCGCTCCGCGGCCTCGGCGTTGCGGCTCGAGCCGAAGCGGACCTCGAGCACCTCGCGCGTGGAGTACTGCCGGATGAGCGACGACGGGCTGCCCTCCGCGACGATCGCGCCCTTGTCGACCACGACGAGCCGGTCGCACAGCTGCTCGGCCTCGTCCATGTAGTGCGTGGTGAGCACGAGCGTCGTGCCCTCCTCCTTCAGCCGGAAGAGACGGTCCCACAGCACATGCCTGGCCTGCGGGTCGAGCCCCGTCGTCGGCTCGTCGAGCAGCATCGCCTTCGGGCTGTTGATGAGGCCGCGCGCGATGGTCAGGCGGCGCTTCATGCCGCCGGAGAGCCCGTCGACGCGGGCCTTGCGCTTCTCGGTGAGCTGCGCGAACTCGAGCAGCTCCTCGGCCCGGCGCTTCACATAGGGCAACGGCAGCCCGAAGTAGCGGCCGTAGACGATGAGGTTGTCGACCACCCGCAGCTCCTCGTCGAGCTGGTCGGCCTGCGGCACGATGCCGAGCTGCGCGCGGATCTCGGGACCGTGGCTCTCGGGGTCGAAGCCGAGCACCTGCAGGTCGCCGGACGTCCTGGTCGACGTGGCCGCGATCATCCGCATCGTGGTCGACTTGCCGGCGCCGTTGGGGCCGAGGAACCCGAAGGCCTCGCCCGCCTCGATCGCGAAGTCGATGCCGTCGACAGCGGTGAAGTCGCCGTACTCCTTGCGCAGGCCCTTGGCCTCGATCACTGGTGCTGGCACGAGACCCAACGCTAGACCGTGCCGCCCACGCGCGGCATCCTGCGTCCTCGTCAACCCGGGTTGACATCCCTCTGCCGTGTCAACCATCATTGACACATGGACCGCATCACCGCATCGTCGGAGCAGCCGCTGGGCGTGCTCGAGCTGCTCTCCGAGTCCGCCGCCGCGCGGCGCGAGATCGAGCGCGCGGAGTCGGCGCTCGTCCGACGCGCAAGAATGGAGGGGTTCCCCTGGCAGGCCATCGCCGACGCGCTCGGCGTCACGCGCCAGGCGGTGCACAAGAAGCACGGCAAGCGGTAGACGGGACAGCGCGGCACATGAGCGAGCGACGAGGGATGTTCGGCCGGCGGCGGCGCGACGACGACGGGCCGCGCGCGTCGGTGCGCGAGCTGCTGCCCTACCTCTTCCCGAAGAAGGGGCTGCTCGTCGGCGCGATCGTGCTGTCGGTCGTCGGCGCCGGGTTCGCGCTCGCGCAGCCGGCGCTCGCGCAGGAGCTCATCGCGCGCGTCGAGCAGTCGCGGCCGCTCGAGTGGCTGCCCGCGGTGCTGCTCGTCATCGTCGTCGTGGGCGCGCTGCTCGACGGCTTCCAGCACTTCCTGCTGCAGGTGCTCGGCGAGCACGTGGTGCTGCGCACGCGGCGCACACTCGTCGAGCGGATGCTGCGACTGCCGATCGCGGAGTTCGACGCGCGGCGCATCGGCGACCTCGTGAGCCGCGTCGGCAGCGACACGACGCTGCTGCGCGCCGTGCTCACGCAGGGACTCGTGGAGTCGATCGGCGGGCTGCTGACGCTCATCGGCGCGGTCATCGCGATGCTCGTCATCGACCCGCTGCTCCTCGGCCTCACAGTGCTCGTGCTGGCCGTCGCGATCGCGGCGATGCTCGCCGTCATGCCCCTGCTCACCCGCGCGTCGGGCAAGGCACAGGAGCAGGTGGGGCACCTCACGAGCGCGCTCGAGCGCGCGATCAGCGCCGTGCGCACCGTGCGCGCCGCCGGCGCCACCGACCGCGAGGCCGCCGCGATCGGCGAGCGCGCGAGCGGCGCCTTCGACGCAGGCGTGCGGGTCGCGCGCATCTCAGCGCTCGTCGTGCCGATCTTCGGCGTCGCGATGCAGCTCGCGTTCCTCGTCGTGCTCGGCGTCGGCGGCCTGCGCGTGGCCACGGGCGAGATCGGCATCGCCCAGCTCGTCGGCTTCCTGCTGTTCCTCTTCCTCATGATCATGCCGCTCGGCCAGCTGGCCGGGGCGATCTCGGCCGTGAGCGTCGCGCTCGGCGCGCTCGGCCGCATCCAGGAGATCGTGCGGCTGCCGAGCGAGACGGATGCCGACGCCTCGGCGCCGCTCGTGCCGCGCGCGGATGCGCCAATGGTCGCCCTCGAGGACGTCACGTTCGCCTACCCCGCCGCCGACGAGCCGCGCGTCGTGCTCGAGGGCGTCTCGTTCTCGGTGCCCGCCGGCACGCGCACCGCGCTCGTCGGCCCATCCGGCGCCGGCAAGTCGACGACCTTCGCGCTCATCGAGCGCTTCTACGACGCGACCGCCGGCAGCGTGCGGATCGGCGGCGCGGACGTGCGCGACGTCGACCGCGACTCGCTGCGCGCGCGCATCGGCTACGTCGAGCAGGACGCCCCCGTGCTCGCCGGATCGCTGCGCGACAACCTGCGGCTCGGCGCCCCGGACGCGACCGACGCGGAGCTGCTCGACGCGCTCGAGGCGGTCAACCTGGGCGACCTCGTGCGGCGCGCGAGCGCCGGGCTCGACGCCGAGGTCGGCGAGGGCGGCGTGCTGCTCTCCGGCGGCGAGCGGCAGCGGCTCGCGATCGCCCGCGCGCTGCTCGCGGCCACGCCGATCCTGCTGCTCGACGAGTCGACCGCCAACCTCGACGCCCGCAACGAGGCGTCGCTCAAGGCGGCGCTCGACGTGGCGAGCGAGGGCCGCACGACGCTCGTCATCGCGCATCGACTCGCGACGGTCGTCGACGCCGACCAGATCGTCGTGCTCGACGGCGGTCGCGTGCTCGCGCGCGGCACGCACGACGAGCTGCTCGACGCGTCGCCGCTGTACCGCGAGCTCGCGGCGCACCAGCTGCTGGCGCCCGCAGCCTGACGCGGTTCGGCGCACGTGGCGCCGGTTCGACGCGAACGAGCGCCGACCGCCGGCATGCGTGCGGTCGGCGCTCGGATCGGCTACGAGGTGAAGCGGACCGAGGTCGCCGCGGCCTCATTGACGCTGAGCGTGAAGACGTCGGGGCGGGCGTAGTGCCCGACCGCGTCGAAGTCCAGGTGCGACCGCGTCTTGGCACTCGGGTCGAGCTCGGCGTAGAGGATCGCCTCCTCATCGAACACCGGCCCGGCGAGCACGGCACCGGAAGGGTCGATGATGACGCTGCCGCCGCGCATCAGGATGTCGCCGCCCGGCAGCTCGTGCTCGACGGGGTGATCGTCGGGGAAGGCGTCGCGGGTGACCACCTGGCAGCTGGAGAGCACGAACGTGCGCCCCTCGATCGCGATGTGCTGCATCGTCGACTGCCAGCTCGGCCGGTCGTCGGCAGTGGGCGCGCAGTAGATCTGCACCCCCTTCGCGTACATCGCCTGCCGCAGCAGCGGCATGTAGTTCTCCCAGCAGATGACGGTGCCGACGCGCCCTCCGGGCGTCTCCATCGTGTCGAGCGTCGACCCGTCGCCGAAGCCCCACACGAGCCGCTCCGTAGCGGTGGGCATGAGCTTGCGGTGCTTGCCCACGACGCCCTCGCCCGGCGCGATCATGACGGCCGTGCAGTAGAGCGTGCGGCCGAGCAGCTCGATGACGCTCATGACGAGATGCACGCCGTGGTCGGACGACGCCTGCACCAGTCGGGCGACCTCGGGGCCGTCGAGCGCCACGGCGCCGCGCACGTAGCGCTCGTACTCACGGCGCCCGCCCTCGGTGCGGACGCCGATCGCGGTGCCGAACGACGTGCCCTTCGGGTAGCCGCCGATGAACGCCTCCGGGAAGACGGCGAGCTCCGCGCCGCTTGCCGCCACCTCGGCGATCAGCTCCTCCGCCCGGCGCGTGGCGGCGTCCGCGTCGAACGGCACAGACGCCGCCTGGACCACTGCGACCTTGTACATCGTGCTGCTCCTGTCCTCGTCGATCGTCAGCCGCGCGAGATGTCGCGGCCCTTGGTCTCCGGCAGCATCGGCCACAGGACGACCAGGGCGACGATCCCGACGGCGATCACGTAGAAGGCGGGCGAGACGAGCAAGCCGGTGCCAGCGACGAGCGCCGCCGCGATGAGCGGGCCGGGCCCCGCGAGCACCGCGTACGCGACGTTGTAGCCGATCGCCGAGCCGGTCGAGCGGACGGACGCGGGGAACACCTCGACCAGCAGCACGTTGTTCGTGACGGCGGTGGCCGCGACGAACAGCGCGAACGGCACCAGGCCGACGATCACGAGCAGCGGGTTGCCGGTGTTCATGAGCATGAACGCGGGGACGGCCCACACGATCAGCCCGATGATGCCGGCATGGTTGACGGGCTTGCGCCCCCACCGGTCGGCCGCCATGCCCATGAGCGGGTTGAAGCCCACGTAGATCACCATCACGATGGCGGTCGCCCACAGTGCGTCGAAGCGCGCCATGCCGACGGCGCCGGTGAGGTGGTTGTTGGCGTACGTGACGAGGTAGTAGAGCGAGACGCCGAAGATGCCTGCGAACGCGAGCGTCATCACGAATGCCTTCGCCTTGTCGGCGCGCGACGTGTACTCGATCTCGTTGGCCTTGCGCTTGCGCTCGACCTCCTCGAACACAGGAGTGTCCTCGAGCTTCCGGCGGATGTAGACGGCGACGACTGCCATCAGGAAGGACGCGATGAACGGCACGCGCCAGCCCCACGCGGCCAGCGACTCCGAGTCCATGCTCGCGGTCAGGATGACGGCCGTGAGCGTGCCGACGAGGAATGCCAGCCCGGCGGTCGCCGTGATGATGCTCGCATAGAGCCCGCGCTTGTCCGCAGGCGCGCTCTCGCCGATGTAGGCGGCCGCGCTCGTCCACTCGCCGCCGACCATCATGCCCTGCAGCAGGCGGAGCACCACGACGACGATCGGAGCGGCGATACCGATGGCGGCGTAGGAGGGCACGACACCGATGAGCGCGGTGATGATGCCCATGCCCATGACGGTGATGATGAGCACCGCCCGCCGGCCGAGACGGTCGCCGATCGGCCCGAGGAACAGGGCACCGATGGGCCGCGACAGGAAGCCGACGGCGAAGACCGCGAGTGCCGACAGCATCTCCGCGGTCGGGTCACCGGAGGGGAAGAACTGCGCGCCGATGATGGCGGCGAAGTAGCCGTAGATGGCGAAGTCGAACCACTCCATGAAGTTGCCGATGCCGACGGCGAGCAGGCGCTTGCGGCGGTCGTCCTTCGTGAGCTGGCGCGGCTGGTGCTGCCCGACCGTCGGGTCGGTGATGGATGACGGCATGTGATCTCCCTTGTCCACTGCGCGGACGATCAGAGTATCGTCATACGGTCATACCGTCCTGTCTCATCGATGGGTATCATGGGGACTATCAACACTGTCGATCTGCGTCGCATAGACCTCAACCTGCTCGTGGTGTTCCAGGTGCTCTGCCAGGAACGCCACGTCACGCGCGCCGCGCTCAAGCTCAACCTCAGCCAGAGCGCGGTGAGCGCATCGCTCGCTCGCCTGCGGACGCTGTTCGACGATCCGCTCTTCGTCCGCACGCGCGACGGGATGACGCCCACCCCCAAGGCGCTCGCGATCTCGGCGCGCGTCGCGCCGACCCTGTCTTCGATCGTCGATCTCATCTTCGACGACGTCGCCTTCGACCCGAAGCGCACCACTCGGATCTTCCACCTCGCGATGTCCGACGACCTTGAGCTCGTGCTCGCTCCGTGGCTCATGGCACGCAAGCTCGCCGAGGGCTGGAGCGTGCAGTTCGCGATCCATCAGACCAACAGCACCGTGTGGCGCGAGACGCTCGCTGATCCGCGGATCGACATCGTGGTGTGCGGCACTCGGCCTGAGCCGCAGGCCGCGAGCTACCAGTCGGAGCCGCTGCTGTCGGGAAGCTACCTCTGCTTGTACGACGAGCAGGCGCTCGGTTGCCCTCAGCCGCTCTCGAGAGCGGTGTACCTGCAGGCGCAGCACGTGCGGGTCTCCTTCGACCTGCAGCGCGGCTGGGTCGACGAGCGCATGGCAGCCTTGGGGTTCACCCGTCGGACGCTCTGCACGATCAGCCACTTCGCCGGCCTGGGCGCGCTGCTGCAGGGCGTGCCCGCCGTCGCGACGGTGCCCGAGCACGCCGCGCGAGCGCTCGCGGCGATGACCGGGCTCAGCACGAGCCCGGTGCCCATCGACTCGCCTCGCTTCTCGGTCTCTGCGATCTGGAGCACGCGCGCCGACGGCTCAGCCGAGAACACCTGGCTCCGAGGCGTTCTGCAGCGCTTCGCCGAGACGCCCTGACCCTCGCGCCGGGTAGCGTGACCCGCATGCGACGCGTGATGCACGACCGCTTCGGCGGCCCGGAGGTGCTCGAGCTGCGCGAGGTGGACGAGCCGCACGCGGGCGCCGGCGAGGTACGCATCCGCGTCGAGGCGGCAGCCCTCAACCCGGTCGACTGGAAGATCTTCGGCGGCGGCCCGGCGGCGACCACGCGTGGCCTCGAGCCGCCGCTGGGCGTCGGCAACGACATCGCCGGCACGATCGACGAGGTCGGCGACGATGTGCGCGGATGGGCCGTGGGCGACCGCGTCTTCGGCTCGGCACGCACGCGGGCGCTGCAGGACTGGACCGTCGTCGATCCCGACGCCGAGCGGCTCGCACGCATCCCGGACGGCCTCGACGCCGGCGTCGCCGCGAGCCTCGTCGTCGCCGGCCGCACTGCGTGGGATGCGGTCGGGCGGCTCGTCGAGCGCCAGGGAGACACCCTCTTCGTGCACGGTGCTGCAGGCGGGGTCGGTCAGCTCGCGGTGCAGCTCGCCGAGCGCAAGGGCGCACGCGTGATCGGCTCGGCGAGCGAGCGGAACCATGACATGCTGCGCCGACTCGGAGTCGAGCCGGTCGCCTACGGCGAGGGTCTTGCCGAGCGGCTGCTCGGGATGCTGCCGGTCGACGCGTGCTTCGACTGCGCCGACGGGGCGGGCGTCGCCGCGGGGCTCGAGGCGGGCGTGCCGATCGAGCGCTGCATCGCGATCGCAGTGAAGGGCGCCCACGGCGCGGCAGGCGTCGCGACCGACCTGGCGCGGACCGGCGCGCTGGACGAGCTCGCGGCGCTGGCCGCCGCCGGTGCGCTGCTCGTCCCGATCGAGGTGCGGTATCCGCTCGAGCGGTTCCGCGACGCGTACCGGCAGCTCATGGAGGGGCACGCGCGCGGCAAGCTGGTCCTCGACCTCATGCGCTGAGGGCCCGCGCCGACCGGAGTCGGACACGGGCCCTCGACGAGGATGCTCAGGCGAAGGGGTTGGGCATGAGGGTGTACTTCGTCTCGAGGTACTCGTGGATGCCCTCGGCGCCGCCCTCACGGCCGAGCCCGGACTGCTTCACCCCACCGAACGGCCCGGCGGCGTTGGAGACGACGCCGACGTTGAGGCCCATCATGCCCGTGTCGATGCGGTCGATCATCCGCTGGCCGCGCTTGGTGTCCTCGGTGAACACGTAGCCGACGAGCCCGTACTCGGTCGCGTTCGCGAGCCGCACCGCGTCGTCCTCGGTCGCGAACCGCTGGATCGCCACCACGGGGCCGAAGATCTCCTCGATCGACACCGCCATCTCGGCCGTGACGTCGTCGAGCACGGTCGGCTGGAAGAACGAGCCCGGCCCGTCGATCGCCTTCCCGCCGGTGACGAGCGTCGCCCCGTCGGCGACCGCCCCATCGACCAGCCGGACGGCGTTGTCGACGGCCTTGTCCTCCACCAGCGGGCCGATCTGCACGCCCTCCTCGGTGCCGCGGCCGATCTTCATGCCCTTGACCGCCTCACCGATCCGCTTCGAGAACTCGTCCGCGACGGACTCGTGCACGATGAACCGGTTCGCGGCCGTGCACGCCTGCCCGATGTTGCGGAACTTCGCCAGCAGCGCCCCCTCCACCGCCTTGTCCAGGTCAGCGTCCTCGAACACCACGAACGGGGCGTTCCCGCCCAGCTCCATCGACGCCTTCAGCACGTTGTCGGCCGCCAGCTTCAGCAGCTGCACGCCCACCGGCGTGGACCCGGTGAACGACACCTTCCGGAGGCGCGGGTCGGCGAGCAGCCGCTCCGAGAGGGCGCCGGTGGACTTGGTCGTGATGACGTTCACGACACCCTTCGGCAGCCCCGCCTCCTCCAGCAGCGCCACGAGCGCGAGCGTCGTCAGCGGCGTGAGGGTCGCGGGCTTCACGACCGCGGTGCAGCCGGCCGCGAGCGCCGGCCCGAGCTTCCGCGTCGCCATCGCGAGCGGGAAGTTCCACGGGGTGATGAGGAAGCACGGACCGACCGGCCGGTGGGTGACGATCATCTGCCCGGTGCCCTCCGGCGTCATCGTGTAGCGGCCATCGATCCGGACCGCCTCCTCCGAGAACCAGCGCAGGAACTCGCCCCCGTACGCGACCTCGCCGCGCGCCTCGGCGAGCGGCTTGCCCATCTCGAGCGTCATGAGGAGCGCGAACTCCTCCTTCCGCTCCTGCAGCAGATCGAACGCCTTCCGCAGGATCTCCCCCCGCACCCGCGCCGGAGTCCGGCCCCACGACTCCTGCGCATCCACCGCAGCATCCAGCGCCCGCACCCCGTCGTCGACCGAGCCGTCCGCGATCTGCTTCAGCACCTCCCCGGTCGCCGGATCGCGCACCTCGATCGTGCCCTGCTCCCCATCGATCCACTCGCCACCGATGAACAGCTGGCCGCGGACGCCGTCGAGGACATGGGTCTCAGTGATGGTCATGGATGACTCCTTCGTCGGTTGGATAATCGTATACGAAAGGGGGCGTCAGGGCGCCGAGAGGATGCGCGCGAGCGCACCCTCAAGATAGTGAGCGAAGCGTGCTGGGTGCTCCGCGTGGGGGAAGTGCCCGAGGTCGGGCATCAGCTCGAACGAGGCGTTCGGGATGCGGCCTGCGAGCTCCCGCGACGCGCTGGGCGGCACGCTGGTGTCATACGCCCCCGAGAGCACGGCGATGTGCGGGCTGTCGAGAGTGAGCAGGTGCTCGACCTCGGCGAGGTCCCACTGCTGGTAGCCGGCGATGTCTGCGTCGTAGGCGCCGTAGCCGCCGCTCGAGTAGCCCCACCAGACGCGGTCGCGGTGCTCGAGCGGCGATGCCGGGTTCATCAGCCCATACGTCCATTCAGGCACATGCAGGGCCTGGTTGATGACCGCTGATCGCAGCGCGGGCGTGCTGCGGCCGGTCACCCGCGGCCCCGCCTGACAGGAGACCGCGCCGGCGAATCGCTCGGGGTGGGTCGCGATGGCCCGCACCACGGCGGCGCCCGCCATCGACGGGCCGAGCAGGATCGGCCCGACGAGCGCCGTGGCATCCGCGATTGCGACGATGAGAGCGGTGTAGGCGCCGGGGTCCAGCCGGTACTCGACGGGATCGACGCCGGGTACGGGCGTCGACTTCCCGTGCCACGGCAGGTCGACGGCGACGAGCTCGAACCGATCACTGAGGTCGGTGTCGGTGATGAGGCCGTGGAACTGACTGGAGTCGCTGCCGGCTGTCGCGAGGCACAGCAGCTGCGGACCGGTGCCCGCGCGCTCAACGTAGACGTCGGATGTCCCGAGCGGCCCGTCGACCCGGACGTACTCGCCGCGCATCGTGAGCGGTCGCCGCGTCGGCGCCGACGGGGCCGACGCGGCCGGCGCCTGTCGGAGCGCCTCGATGAGACGGCGCAGCAGCTGCAGGTGCTGCGAGAACGCGAGCTCATCTCCCGAGAGCGTCGCACGGCCGTCGCGCAGCATGGGCAGGACGTGATGGGCTCCTGCGTGCGGCGCGGCGTCGAGGAGCTGGGCCCACTCCGCATCACCGAGGCGGACCGCGAAGTCCGAACGCTCCGCCGCGGTGATCTTGCCGTCGCGGAGGCGGAGTCGCTGCGGGCCGCGGTCGTCGACGAGCGCGAACGACACATCGGCTCCCCTGCTCATGGACAGCAGTCGCGCGTCGTCGCGCACGACGGCCAGGACGTCGGCCGGCAGGCTCACCGCAGCCTGCCGATGACGGCCGCGAGGCCGGGCAGCTGGTCGCCGAGCGGCTCGAGGCGATCGAGCGTGCCGGCGTCGTGCCCGGTCAGCACGTGAGCGACGTCCATGCGCCGGATCTCGTCCAGCACGCGGTACGACTGCGGCACGTCGACCATCGAGACGAACGGCATGTCACGCTCGAGCTCCTCGACGAAGTGCGCGGCGTCACTCGCGATGAGGACGCGGCCTGCCGTCGTCTCGACGATCGCCATCGACTGGCCCGGCGTATGCCCGCCGACCTCCACGAGCTCCACACCGTCCGCGATCGGGGCCCGCTCGCTGAACGGCCGGAGGCGACCCTCCGCCTGGACGCGCCGCAGCTCCTCGACCTCGTCGGGATCCCCGAAGTGCGAGAAGAGCGCGCGCGTCGCGATGTCGCTGGTCCAGAAGTCCATCTCGGACTGCGCGATGTGGACCGGAGATGCTCCGAACGCCGGCAGGTTGCCGATGTGGTCGTAGTGCGCGTGGGTGACGACGACCGGCACGCCCGAGGCGGGCTCGACGCCCAACCGGCGCAGCGCCTCCAGCGGGTCGATCAGCACCTCTCGCCCGCGCGAGGCCGCACCTGCTGCGGAGTAGCCGGTGTCGACGACGATCGCCTCGTCACCGCGGCGCAGCACCCAGAAGAAGTAGTCGAGCGTGAACGGGCCGTCCGGCTCGCCGTAGAACGGGTAGTTGAGGAAGACCTCGCTCCGTCGCGTGTCGCGCGTGCCGTGCCGCACGACCACGACCTCCCACGGATGCTGCGTCTGCATGCTGCCCTCTCCGTACCAGCTATGCGCCGGAGCCGGAGCCGCCTTCGTGGACCGAGACGGTCGGCTCGATGCCGTCGGCACCGACGACCTCGCGCCAAGCGTCGAAACCGGCCTGGAAGGCGACGATGCCCGCTTCGGGCAGCGCGATCTCGATCGCCTCGAGGATCTCCGTGGGCGTGAGGCCCAGGTCGAGCGCGACGCGGATGTGCGACTGGATGTGCCCCTTCGAGGCGCGCATGACCGTCAGCGAGACGATGAAGATGAGCTCCTTCGTCTTGCGGTCGAGCGTGCGCTGGTCGAGGTACGCGGCGGAGACCATCTGGTTCGCCGCCTGCAGCACCGGGAAATCCTGCTTCGCCATGACCTTGTGATAGTCGAGCACGTAGCCGCGCTTGCGCGCCATCTCGTCGATGTAGTCCTGCGGGTCGATGGTCGTCATAGGGGCTGCCCTTCGTCGATGCTGATGCCCGTCGCCCTCGCGTAGACGCGAGCGATCTCGGTGTGGTCGGGGTGCTCGCCGAGGCCGGCGCGGCCCTCTGCGAGCGTGGTGAACGCGGCTCCGGTCACCGGCGCAAAGCCCACCTCGCCCGCCATCTGCACCGCGATGCCCATGTCCTTGAGCATCAGGTCGTAGGCGAATCGCGAGGCGTAGGTGCCGGGGAGGATGTGCTGAGGGAACTTGACCTGCGTCGCCTGGCTCATGCCAGTGGATGCATTCAAGACCTCGACCATCGTCGCGGGCTCGATGCCGAAGTGCTTGGCGACGGTGACCGCCTCGGTCGCGGCTGCGATGTTTGTCGCGCTCACGAGGTTGTTCAACGCCTTCGCGGCGTGCCCGGCACCAGCCGGGCCGACGTGGACGATGGAGGTGCCGACCGTCTCGAGGTGCGGCATGGCGCGGGCCACCGCGTCATCCTCGCCACCGACCATGATCGTCAGCTCACCGGTCTCCGCCTTCGCGATGCCGCCGGAGACCGGTGCGTCGACGTACTCGAGGCCGAGGCCCGCCGCGAACGCGGCGAGCGCGCGGGTGCTCGCCGGCTCGCTCGAGCCCATGTCGATCACGAGCGCTCCCTTCGGCAGTCGCGCGAACAGACCGTCGCCCTGCAGCGCCTCCTCGACGTGACGGCTGGTCGGCAGCATGAGGATGACGACGTCGGCATCCGCACCCTGCGACGCCAGGTCGGACACCGCGACCGCGTCCGACGCATCGGCGACCGCCTTCGCGGCCTCGGCGAACACGTCGTAGACGCGGGTCTCGAAGGCCGCGGCGTGCAGGCGCGCCATCGGCGCACCCATCCGCCCAAGGCCGAGGAAGAGGGTGACGCTCATGCGAACGCCTCCTGACGGTCGTCGAGATGCTCGAGGGCGATCACGGATGCCGCCATCACGTGGGCGACGGAAAGCTCGTACGCAGCGTCGGCGTCGCCGCGCGCGATCGCGGCGACGACCGCGCTGAGCTCCGCGCGCATCTGCGGGTGGCGGTTCGGCGACGACAGCGTGACTGCCCGAAGCTGGCTGATGCGAGCCTGCACGTTGGCAAGCTGCTCCCCGATGATGTGGTTGCGGCTCGCCGCGATGAGCGCGGCGTAGAAGTCGTTCTTGACCGCGAGCAGTGCTTCGAGGCTCGCAGGGGCCTCCTCGTCGATCTTCGAGAAGGCGTCCTCCAGCGCGCCGATGGATGTCTCGTCCCCGTGCTCGGCGGCGAGGCGCGCCGCGGCAGCCTCCAGAGCGGCGCGCACCTCGTACAGCTGCCGGGCCTCATCGCGCGTCAGGCGTGTGACGACGGGCCCCGATCCCGGTTCCATGCGGATCAGCCGCTCCGACTCGAGCTGCCGGAGCGCCTCCCGCACGACCGTGCGGCTCACGCCCAGCCGCTGCTCGACGGCCTTCTCAGTGATCCGAGAGCCCGGGGCCAGCTCACCCCGCATGATGGCGGTGCGGATCTCCTCCACCGCCTGCTCCCGCAGGGGCGCTGCACGTCGTTCCAGCATGGGGCGACCTCCTCGTCTGTATGACCGTAATACGATCATACCTGCGGGAGCAAGTCAGCGCGGTCCGCGACCCAGCTTCGACGGCCACCATGTGTTCGGCCCGATCTCGAGCGCGAGCGCGGGCACGAGCAGCGAGCGCACGAGGGTCGTGTCGATGAGCACGCCCAGGGCGACGATGATCGCGAGCTGCAGCAGGAAGAGCACGGGGATGACGCCAAGGGCGGCGAAGGTGGCCGCGAGCACGACCCCGGCTGAGGTGATGACGCCTCCGGTCACGCGCAGCCCGCGCAGCACGCCGCGTCGGTGCCCGATCCGGCCGACCTCCTCGCGCACCCGCGTCATGAGGAAGATGTTGTAGTCGACGCCGAGCGCGACGAGGAAGACGAACGCGAAGAGCGGCACCGACGGATCCATCGCCGGGATGCCGAGCGCCGTGAGGATGAGCGCACCGACGCCGAGCGCGGTGCCGTACGACAGCACCGTCGTGGCGAGCAGCAGCAGCGCGGCGGCGATCGAGCGCAGCAGCAGCATCAGGATGAGCGAGATGACGACGAGCACGATCGGGATGATGAGCGCGCGATCGCGCTGGGACGCGTCGTTCGTGTCGATCGCTGTGGCCGTCGGCCCGCCGACGATGCCGTCGGCGGACGCGCCGTGGACGACATCCCGCAGCTCGCGCACGACCTGCTGGGCCTCGTCGGAGTCGGGTGCGGCGACGAGCGTCGCCTGCAGCAGCACCTGCCCGTCGACGACGGTCGGGGCGGCCGCCGCGAACGGCGACGCGGGGTCGACCGGCAGCGGGATGGACCCGGACGGCGAGTCCTCGCTCGCGACCGCGACACCCTCGACGCCCTCGGCGTCTGCCAGGGCCTCCGCCACCGCGTCCTGATCCGCCTCCGGCACGACGACCTGCGTGGGGCTGCCCGAGCCGCCCGGGTAATGCGCCGACAGCAGCGCCTGCCCGTCGCGTGCCTCGGACTCGCCGACGACGAAATCGCTCGAGGGCACGCCGTTGGCCTGCAGCTGCGTGACGCCGAGCGCGCCAGCGCCGAGCACGAGCGCGGTGACGATCCAGACGGCCCGCGAGCGGCGGTCGACCAGGCGGGCGACGGCGCCCCACACGCCCTTGTCCTCGGGCTTCGTGCGGGGACGCGCGGGCGTCGGCGCGACGGGCCAGAAGGCGACGCGGCCGAACGCGAGCAGCAGCGCGGGCAGGAGCGTGAGCCCGGCGAGGATCGAGGTCGCGATCCCGATGGCCGCCACCGGCCCGAGCTGCTGGTTCGAGACCAGGTCGCTCAGCAGCAGGCAGAGGAGGCCGGCGATGACGGTGCCGCCGGAGGCGACGATCGGCTCGGTGGAGCCGCGCAGCGCGGCGAGCGTCGCCTGCCAGCGCGACTGCGTCTGCCCGAGCGCCTCGCGGAACCGCGCGGTGTAGAGCAGCGCGTAGTCGGTGGCGGCGCCGACCACGAGGATGAAGAGGATGCCCTGCGTCTGACCGCTGAGCGTCAGGATGTCGGCCTGCGCGAGCGTGAACACGATGAGGATCGCGAGGCAGAGCGCCGCCACGGACGTGAAGAGGACGAGCAGCG
Organism: Agrococcus jenensis; assembly: GCF_003752465.1. NCBI lineage: Bacteria > Bacillati > Actinomycetota > Actinomycetes > Micrococcales > Microbacteriaceae > Agrococcus > Agrococcus jenensis. The sequence continues at coordinate 351,552 of NZ_RKHJ01000001.1, forward strand.
GCAGCAGCGGTGAGCGGTAGACGAGCACCAGGATGATGAAGACCGCGCCGAGGGCGACGAGCAGCAGGATGCCGTCGATCCCCTCGAAGGCCGCTGCGATGTCGGCGGTGAAGCCGGCCGGCCCCGTGACCGCCGCCTGCACGCCCTCGCCCAGGTCGGCATCCGTCACCTCGGCGCGCAGCTCCTCGACGACCCCGGTGAGGTCGCTCGACGGCCCGCTCGCGTCGAGCAGGGCGACGATCTGCGCCGCCTGGCCGTCGTCGCTCGGCACGACGGGCGAGGTCTCGACGACGCCGTCGAGCTCGGCGATGGCCTGCTGCAGCGCGTCGACGCCCTCGAGCGCGGAGGCGTCGAGCTCCGCGTCGGCCGCGACCACCACGATCGCGGGCAGCTCGTCGGCACCGAGGAACTCGGGCAGCAGCGCCTGCACCTCGGTCGACTCGGCAGTCGCCGGCAGGAAGCTGGTCTGGTCGTTCGAGACGACCGTCGAGAGCTTGCCAAAGGTCGGCCCGCCGATGCCCGCGGCCGCGAGCCAGCCGAGGATGAGCACCGCGGGGATGAGCACCCGCAGCCAGCGGGGCACGCCGCGGCGTTCGGAGCGGTCGGTCGGGTGCGACGAAGTCATGCAGACAGACTATATGTACTCGGCCTACTTGTCGTCGGCTAACGATGCGAGGGTCGATGCACCTCGCCGCACTCCGTGGTCACGGCCGTGCCACGACCTCCACGCCCGCGTCTCGCAGCTCGTCGAGTGCCGTCGCCCGCGACTCCGCAGCGACCGCCGACGTCAGGCCGTCGATGACGCGCACCTTGATGCCGGCGAGCGCCGCGTCGAGCGCCGACGACTTGACGCAGTAGTCCGTGGCGATCCCCACGACGTCCAGCTCGTCGATCCCCTGCTCGGCGAGCACCTCGTCGAGCGTCTCGCCATCGTCGGTGACGCCCTCGAACGCGGAGTAGGCGGGCTTGCCCTGCCCCTTCTTGACGTGCACGTCGATCGCGAGCGCGTCGAGCGCCGGGTGGTACTCAGCCCCGGGCGAGCCCGCGACGCAGTGCACGGGCCACGTGTCGACGAAGTCGGGCGCGCCGGGCGCGAAGTGGCCGCCGTTGTCGCCGGTCGCGTCGTGCCAGTCCCGGCTGGCAGCGACGAGGTCGTAGGCGTGGGCGCGGAGGTGCTCGGTGATGGCCGCAGCCACCGCGGCACCGCCGTCGGTTGCGAGGGCGCCGCCCTCGGTGAAGTCGTTCTGGACGTCGACGATGAGGATGCCACGGGTCATGCATGCAGGGTAGCGAGGGGCCGTGGGTCAGGTCGCTCCATGGTGCATCGCAGACGGGCTCTGCCACCATCGACCCATGAGCCAGCACCCCAGCCGCGACGCGGCCGCCGAGCACCTCCGCACCGCTCTCGCCGAGATCGATCCCGACGGCAGCGTCGACCGGTCGGAGGTCGAGGGCCACGCGATCACCCACCACCCGCGCGAGGGGGTCGAGGACGACTGGCGCGTCGCCGAGGGCACCGAGCTCGAGCAGATCGTCGGCCGGCTGCGCGACCGCTGACCGGCGCGGTGCTCAGCCATCGCTCAGCCGCTTCGCGAGGTCGCTCGCCGCATCGGCCCCGAGCCCGTCCTTCAGCTGTGCAGCCAGCGCGTCGACGTCCAGGGCAGGGCGCGCCTTGAGACGGCCGACCGATCCGGTCAGTCCCTGCACCAGCGCGAGGATGGCCTGGTCGTAGCTGTACTGCCCCGGGGCGATCTGGCCCTCTCTGATGGCCTTCACATATGCGAGGGTCTCGTCGAGACGCTTGCTCGCGTCGTCCACCTTCTGCACCATGGCGCGCAGCTCGTCGACGGTCACGTCGCCCCACGAGTACCTGCCACGACCGCCAGGGCTCAGGAGGTTGTCGAGGTGGTCGCGCAGTGCGGCGATCTCCGCGCGGATCTCGGCTGCTTCGGACATGGTGAGCTCCCCTTCTGCCTTGCTGTCGTGCGCGCTCGCGACGCCCGGCGCACCGGCGAGCGGCTGTATCGGCCGGAGGTAGCCGAGCAGGTGCCGCTTCCTGATCGTGCTGCGCTCCGAGTACCGATGCCCCATGAAGTTCTGGTTCATGACGTCCAGGCTCGGGCCACGGTCGCGCTCCACGACCGCAACATGCCCCGACTCCGACTGTGGCCGAGTCATCGCAGCCGACCAGATCGCGACGTCGCCCCACTGCGCTCGTGCGTCGCCCGCGACCCGCTGGAGCCATCTGCTCGGGCGATCCACGTCGGTCTCGAATTCCGTCCACCACTGCCACGCGAAGTCGGCGACGTGGCCGATGCCCCAGGGCGCACCGAGCACCCGCATGTAGTAGTCGCGGACGAGATCCGTGCACTGCGGATGTGGCTGCCCAGCCGAGTTGTCGATCTCCTTGCCCTCGACGTCCTCCAGCCACTCGGCGAAGGTGATCACGGATCCTCCGCTCCCTGGCAGCAGCGTCTCGCGATCGCACGCGTGACCGCGGCACCCGTGACCGGTGCGCTTCCGTTTCTACTCGCCGCACTGGCGCTCGTCCAGGTGCGATCTGAGCGACGCGGACCGCAGGCCGACAGCGCTGACTCACGCGTCCGTGGTGCACCCTGAGCCGATCGAGCGTCGACCCTGCGCTCGCCCTCTGCGTCACCCCGGCCGCCGTCCAGTCGGCGTCCCTACCGTTCGAATATGCAGAGCCTCGCCGTCACCGACACCCTCCTCACCGATGCCCTGGTGGGTGCGATCCTCGACGAGCTCAACGAGGGCGACGCGGGTCTGCAGGACCTCGACCGGTGGGCCGCCCAGTCGTCCATCAAGCCCGACCGCGTCATCGTCGGGCCTGACATCACCTACGTCCGACTCGCCGGCGAAGCGGAGCACGGCGGGCCCGTCATCCTCATGCACGTCGAGCACACATGGGAGCGAGCGGCACCGCGGCCGCTCGCACCCCGTGTCGACGACCTGGCGCTGCACCGCGCGCGGCGCAGGATCGCGGCGGGCACGCGCGTGCGCGAAGCGCGTCGGGCGGCGAGCCGCGGATAGCCCCGGGACGGCGGAACGGCCCCGACCCGGTCTCCTCGAGGAGTCCCGGTGGGGCCGTTTCGGTGGTGGTGCCGCCTCGGAGAATCGAACTCCGGACCTATTCATTACGAGTGAATCGCTCTGCCGACTGAGCTAAGGCGGCGTGCCGAGGCACGATCAACGATCATAGCGCATGTCTCGATCGCACCACGAACCGTCGGCCGTGGCTACACCGAGCGCCAGTCGTCGCTCTGCAGGTGCGAGCCGGCCTGCGGACCCATCTGCAGCATCCCGCCGTCGACGACGATGGAGGCGCCCGTCACGTACGAGGCGGCGGGCGATGCGAGGAAGGCGATGACGGATGCGATCTCCCGCGCGTCGCCGGGCCGGCCGAGCGGGATGCCCGGGCGGTCCTCGCCGTGGGGATCCTCGTCGGTCTGGCCGGTCATCGGCGTTGCGATCTCACCGGGCGCGACGGTGTTCACGGTGATGCCGTGCCGCCCGAGCTCGAGCGCCGCCGTCTTCGCGAGGCCGCCGAGGCCGTGCTTCGCGGCATCGTAGGCGCTCGAGCCGACGCGCGGCTGGTGCTCGTGCACGCTCGAGACCGCGATGATGCGGCCTCCCGCACCGCCTGCGACCATCCGTCGAGCTGCGCGCTGGATGCAGACGAAGGCGCCGCTGAGATCGGTCTTCACGATCTCGTCCCACTCGTCGTAATCGAGGTCGAGCAGCAGCGTCGCACCGCCCGTTCCCGCGTTGTTCACGAAGACGTCGAGCCCGCCGAGCTCGTCGGCCAGGCTGTCGACGACGTCGCCGCATCCGGGGATGTCCGTCGCGTCGAGCCGCGCGACCGCCGCCCGCACCCCGTGCGACAGCACCTCCTCGGCGGTGTCGAGGGCGCCCTGCTCATCGGTGTGCCAGGTGATGCCGACGTCCATGCCGGCCTCGGCGAGCGCGACGGCGGTCGCGCGGCCGATGCCTGAGTCGGAGGCGGTGACGATCGCGCGGCGCGGCTGGAAGCGCGTGTCGGCGTCGTTCGCGGTGCGGGTCTCGCTCGTGTTGCTCATGCCGGCGACGGTACGCGCGGCGTCTGCGAGCGCGCTCCGCTCCCCCGCCGCATTCGCTGAGATGCCGGGCGCTCAGCAGTCGAGCTGCGCGGTCGGCGCGATGCCCTCCAGGAAGTAGCGGTTCACGGGCTGGTCGACGCACTCGTTGCCGGTGAAGTACTGCCCGTGCCCCTCCGCCTCGACCGAGATCAGCACGCCCGACTCGAGCATCGCCGCGAGGTCGACGGCCTGCTGGTAGGGCGTCGCCGGATCGTTGACGCCGCCGATGACGATGATCGGCTCGGCCCCGGGCGCGGTGATCTCGTGCGGCTCCCGGGTGGCCTCGACCGGCCAGCCGGCGCAGCTGCCGAGGCCCACGAAGTCCGGGCCGAGCGTCGGCGCGGCCGCCAGGATCTGCTCGGCGTTCGCGCGCACCTCGTCGAAGTCCGTCACGGCCGGGTAGTCGAGGCAGTTGACCGCGATGAGGGTCTCGAGCGAGTTGTCGGCGAACGTGCCGTCCGGGTTCACGCCGTAGTACGCGTCCGCCTCCGCGAACGCCGACTCCCCGCTGCCCGAGAGCACGTCGGTCAGCACGCTGCGCAGCGTCGACCACTGCGCATCCGCGTAGAGGTTCGCGGCGATCGCGGTGAACAGCGCGCTCGCGCCGAGCTCGCGGCCGTCGGCGACCGGGATCGGCTGGGCGTCGAGGCGGTCGAGCAGGTCGCGCGTCTGCTGCAGCGCGTCCTCCTTCGAGCCGACGAACGGGCAGTCGTCCTGCTGCAGGCAGTCGGTGACGAAGTTGCCGTACGCGAGCTCGAAGCCGGCCGCCTGGTAGAGCGTGCCCTCGAAGTCGGTCGAGTCGGGCGCGACGGCGGCGTCGAGCACCATCCGTCCGACGTTCTCGGGGAACAGGTCTGCGTAGGTCGAGCCGATCAGCGTGCCGTAGGAGACGCCGAGGTAGTTGAGCCGCTCCTCGCCGAGCAGCGAGCGCACGAGGTCGAGGTCGCTCGCGACCTGCTCCGTGCCGATCTTGCCGAGCAGCTCGCCGCTGTGCTCGAGGCACGAGTCGCCGAGCCACTGCGCGTCGGCGAGCTGCTGCTCGAGGTCCTCGTCGCTGAGCGGCTCGGGCCGCGGCCCATCCGGGATCTCCCACAGCCAGTCGTAGAGCTCCTGCGGGTCGTCGTAGCAGGAGATCGGCGTCGAGGCACCGACGCCGCGGGGGTCGAAGCCGACGAGGTCGTAGTGCTCGCGCACCTCGGGACGCAGGAGGTAGTCGGCGTACTGCTGCACGTACTCGACGCCGGATGCGCCCGGGCCGCCGGGGTTGTAGAGGATCGCGCCGAGCCGCTCACCGGTCGCCGGCGCGACGGTGACCGCGACGTCGATCGACTCCTCGCCGACCGCGAACCAGTCGAGCGGCGCGTTCACGGTGCCGCACCAGTTGTCGTCGCACTGCTGCCAGTCGACGTCCTGCTCGAAGTAGCTCGCGAGCTCTGGGGCGACGTCCTCGCCGGTCGGCGTCCAACCCGGCCCGTCGGCGACCGTCGGCACCGGCGGCGCCAGGATGATGCACCCGGTCAGGGCGACCGAGGTCGCAGCGACGACCGCGGTGAGGGCTGCGAGGCGGCGGGTGCGGAGCATGCCTCCAACGGTACGCGGCGTCGGGCGTGCGACCCCACCGCCGCGGCGCATGATCCGCTCAGCGGCGCTCGCTTCAGCGGCGCTGCGCCGCGCGCGCGGCGCGCACGAGCATCGCCTCGAGCGCGAGCACCGGCGGCACGTTCGCCTCGATGCGCTCCCGCGCGATGCGGATGCTGTCGAGCACGTCGATCACGGCGGCGCGCTGCAGGTAGGCGGCCGCGGCGAGCACCGTGGGCCGCATCGCCTCGTTGACGAGATCGCTGCCCACGCCGAGCTGCGTCATGAGGATGTCGCGGTAGAGCGAGAGGAGGTCGACGAGGATGCGGTCGACGCCGTCGCGCATGCCCCGCTTCGCGCGCTGCTTCTGCGCGTCCTCGAGCTCCTTGAGCTGGCGCCGCAGCGCCGGGGGCACGGTGCCGCCCGGCTCGATGCCGAGCTGGTGGAGCGCCTGCGCGCGCTCCGCCTCGTCGCGCTCGGCCGAGAGCGCGTCGGCGTCGGCCGTGGCGATCTCGACGTAGCGGGCCGCCGCGAGCACCGCCGACGCGGCGGTCGACACCCGCATCGCGATCTGGAGCGTCTCGGCGCGACGGGCGCGCGCCTCCTCGCTCGTCGCCAGCCTGCGCGCCATGCCGATGTGGCTCTGGGCCTCGCGCGCGGCGCGCGCGGCGACCTCTGGGGCGACGCCGTCGCGGTCGATGAGCAGCTGCGCGACCGCTGCCGGGTCGGGCACCTGCAGCGTGAGCGTGCGGACGCGCGAGCGGATCGTCGGCAGCAGGTCGGCCTCGCTCGGTGCGCACAGGATCCACACCGTCTCGGGCGGCGGCTCCTCGAGTGCCTTGAGCAGCGCGTTCGACGTGCGCTCGGCCATCCGGTCGGCGTCCTCGACGACGATCACCCGGTACCGGGCGGTTGACGGCGCGAGCGACGCGCGCTGCACGACGGCGCGGGCCTGCGCGATCGTGATGAGCACCCCCTCGGTCGAGAGCGTCACGAGGTCCGGGTGGGTGCGCGCCTCGACGAGCGTGGCGACCCCCTCGTCGATGCCGGTCGGCGGCGACAGCAGCGCGGCCGCGAACGCGTAGGCGAGGTTCGAGCGGCCGGAGCCGGGCGGGCCGGTGAGCAGCCAGGCGTGCGTCATGGCGCCCGACCCGTCGACGTCAGGATCGACGGCGGCGGCCCGCTGCAGCTGCGCGACGGCATCGGCCTGGCCGACGCTCGCGTCCCAGCCGCTCGCCATGCGCACCCTCTCGTCCGCGGCCGCCATCGCCCGGTCGATCAGCGGTCCGCGTCGAGCATCGCACGCACGTGCGACACCACGCGCGCATGCACGTCGGCTGGGCTGCCGGATGCGTCCACGACGGCGAAGCGGTCGGGCTCGGCCGCCGCGAGCTCGAGGTAGGCCTGCCGCACGCGGAGTGCGAAGGCCTCCCCCGCCTCCTCGAGGCGGTCGTACGGCGCGTCCTCGCGCGCGGCCATCCGCTCGCGCCCGGCGGCCGGATCGAGGTCGAGCAGGATCGTGAGGTCGGGCAGCAGCCCGTCGGCCGCCCACAGCGAGAGGTCGCGGATCTGCCCGCCGTCGAGCTCGCGGCCGGCGCCCTGGTAGGCGACGGACGAGTCGAGGTAGCGGTCCTGCAGCACGACCTCGCCGCGCTCGAGCGCCGGGCGCACGAGGGTCGCGACGTGGTGCGCGCGGTCGGCGGCGTAGAGCAGCGCCTCGGCGCGCGGCGCGACGTGGCCCTCGGTGTGCTGCACGAGCCGGCGGATCTCGACGCCCAGCTCGGTGCCGCCGGGCTCGCGGGTGCGCACGACGGTGCGGCCCTCGCCCTCGAGCCACGCCTGCAGCATCCCCGCCTGCGTCGACTTGCCCGAGCCGTCGCCGCCTTCCAGGGTGATGAACGCCCCGGTCACGACGCGTCGCTGGTGGGCGCGGGCTTCGCGGTCGGCTTCTTCGCGGCGGGCTTCTTGGCGGCCGTCGTCTTCGCAGCCGGCTTCTTGGCGGCGGCCGTCTTCGCAGCCGGCTTCTTCGCCGCCGGCTTCTTGGCCGCGGCCTTGCGCACCGGCTTCTTCGCGGGACCCTTCTCGCGCTTGAGCTGCAGCAGCTCGATCGCGCGCTCGAAGGTGATGCCCTCGACGTCCTCGCCGCGGGGGATCGTCGCGTTCGTCTCGCCGTCGGTGACGTACGGCCCGAACCGGCCGTCGCGAACCTTGACCGGCTTGCCCGAGACGGGGTCGGCGTCGAACTCCTTGAGCGCGGTCGCCGCCTTCCTGGCACCGTACTTCGGCTGCGCGAACTTCTCGACCGCCTGCTCGAGCGTGATCGAGAAGATCTGGTCCTCCTCGTCGAGCGAGCGGGTGTCCTCGCCCTTCGACAGGAACGGCCCGTAGCGGCCGGGTCGGGCGGTGATCTCGACGCCGGACTCCGGGTCGACGCCGACGACGCGCGGCAGGCCGAGCAGCTTGAGCGCGGTCTCGAGGTCGACCGACTCGGGCTCCATCGCCTTGAAGAGGGATGCGCGGCGCGGCTTGGGCGCGGCCTTGCCCTTCTTCGGAGGCACGGGCTTGCCCTCGTCGTCGAGCTCGACGGGCAGCGCCTCCTCGATGTACGGCCCGAAGCGGCCGTTCTTCACGACCACGTCGAGCCCCGTCTCCGGGTGCTGGCCGAGGACCCGGTCCTGCACGGGCTCCGCGGCGAACAGCTCCTGAGCCTTCTCGGGCGTCAGCTGGTCCGGGGTCAGGTCCTCGGGGATGTTCGCGCGCTTCGTCTCGCCGTCGGCGTCGGTGCCCTCGAGGTACGGCCCGTACTGGCCCACGCGGAGCGTGACGCCCTCGGCGACCGGGATCGAGTTCACGGCGCGCGCGTCGATGTCGCCGAGGTTGGCGACGGTGCTCTGCAGGCCCGGCCGCGCCTCGCTGCCGAAGTAGAAGCGCTGCAGCCACTCCTGGCGGTCGAGCTCTCCGTCGGCGATGCGGTCGAGGTCGGCGAGCATCTCGGCGGTGAAGTCGTAGTCGACGTAGTCGCCGAGGTTGTCCTCGAGCAGCTTGATCGTCGAGAACGCGATCCAGTTCGGCACGAGCGCGCCACCGCGTTGCGTGACGAAGCCGCGCCGCACGATGGTGTCGATGATCGACGCGTAGGTCGACGGGCGGCCGATCTCGAGCTCCTCGAGCGCCTTCACGAGGCTCGCCTCGGTGTAGCGGGGCGGCGGGGTGGTGGCGTGGTCCTTGCGCTCCAGCTCCGCGAGGCCGAGCGGGTCGCCCTGCTTGACCTCCGGCAGCCGCGCGTCGCCGGCCGCGGCGTCGCTCGACGCCTCGTCGGCGTAGCGCGACGCATCCGTCGACTCCTCGTACGCCTGCAGGAAGCCGGGCTCGGTGATGACGGTGCCGGATGCGGTGAACTCGGCGATGCCGCGGGAGGTCTTGTCGGACGCGATCGTGATGGTCGCGGTCTGCCCGGTGGCGTCGATCATCTGGCTCGCGACGGTGCGCTTCCAGATCAGCTCGTAGAGGCGCTGCTCGTTCGGCGTGAGCGAGCCCTTGACGTCGCTCGGGGTGCGGAAGCGCTCGCCCGAGGGGCGGATGGCCTCGTGCGCCTCCTGCGCCGACTTCGACTTGCCGGCGTAGTGGCGGGCGGCCGCCGGGATCGAGCCGGCGCCGTAGAGGCTCGTCGCCTGCGCCCGCGCGGCGGTGATGGCCTGCGACGACAGCGAGGGCGAGTCGGTGCGCATATAGGTGATGTAGCCCTGCTCGTAGAGCGACTGGGCGACCGACATCGTCTGCTTCGCGGAGAGCTTGAGCTTGCGGCCTGCCTCCTGCTGCAGCGTCGAGGTGGTGAACGGCGCGGACGGGCGGCGACGGTAGGGCTTCGACTCGACGCCGGCGACGGCGAACGCGGAGCGCTCGAGCTCGGTCGCGAGCGTCTCCGCGGCCTCCTCGTCGAGGACCGTGCGCACGCCCTTGATCTGGCCGCGGTCGTCGAAGTCGGAACCGGTCGCCACGCGGGCGCCGTCGAGCCGCACGAGGCGGGCGCCGAAGCGGGTGCCGTCGGCCTCGAACTGCGCGGCGAGGCTCCAGTAGCCGGCGGAGACGAACGCCATGCGCTCGCGCTCGCGGTCGACGATGAGGCGCGCGGTGGGCGACTGCACGCGGCCGGCCGAGAGGCCCTGCCGCACCTTGCGCCACAGCACCGGGCTGACCTCGTAGCCGTAGAGGCGGTCGAGGATGCGGCGCGTCTCCTGGGCGTCGACGAGCGGCATGTTGAGCTCGCGCATCGAGTCCTTGGCCTGCTGGATCGCGTCCTCGGTGATCTCGTGGAACACCATCCGGCGGACCGGCACCTTCGGCTTCAGCACCTCGAGCAGGTGCCACGCGATGGCCTCGCCCTCGCGGTCCTCATCCGTCGCGAGGATGAGCTCGTCGGCGTCCTTGAGCGCCTTCTTGAGCTCGGCGACCGTCTTCTTCTTCTCGTCGCTGACGACGTAATAGGGGGCGAACCCGTTGTCGACGTCGACGGCGAACTTGCCGTACGACCCCTTCTTGAGGTCGGCGGGCAGGTCGCGCGGGCTGACGAGGTCGCGGATGTGGCCGACGGATGCCAGCACCTGGTATCCCTCGCCGAGGTACCGCTCGATCGTCTTTCCCTTCGCGGGGGACTCGACGATGACGAGCTTCTTGCCCATGCTCACGCTCACTGCTTCTTCGTATTGGGGTTCCGGCCCGACCGGGCCATGCCTCGCCACAATACACACGGTGTCATGGTGCGCCCACAGCGGGCGGACCGGCGATCGCGGCGGCGGATGCGGTCAGCGGTCCGATCGGGACGGCGGTCGTCACGCGCACCTCGAGGCCGTCGACGGCGCACGCGCCGAGCCGCGCACCGCTCGCCGCGGCGACCGCCTGCGCGAGCCCGCACGGGCTGCCATCGGCGTAGCCGGACAGCGCGTCGGCTGCCGCGAGGGCCGCCGCATCGGCCGCCGCCGCGGCGCGAGCCTGGGCGATCGAGGCCGTGCCCGCGCCGACGACGAGCAGCGCCAGCAGCACCGCCGCGGTGGCGACCGCGAGCGCGAGTGCAGCACCGGCGCCGCCGTCGCCTCGGACGTCCGGGCGGCGTTGCGCGGTGCCGTCGAGCACGTCCGCAGCCTCATCCACACGATGTTCGAGCGCGCGCCCTGCACCCCGTGGAGCGCCGGTCACCGCCCACCGCCGTGCGCGCAGCTGCGGGCGACGAGCGTGAGCGCGCCCGCGAGGGCGTCCCGCGACAGCTCGGCGCAGACGAGCTCGCCGTGCCGGTCGATGCGCAGCCGCGCACCGCCCGCGTACGCGGCCGGGTCGTCACCGCGCCCCGCGGCTCTCGCCGCGGCGCCCGCGGACTGCTCCAGCGCGACCTGCGCCGCAGCGGCGGCCACGCCGCCGACCGCGAGCCCGATCGCGAGCACCGCGGCCGGCAGCGCCGCGGCGAGCTCGGCCGTCACCGCGCCGAGCTCCCCGCGGGCGCCCCCGCTATTGCACGGAGAGCGCACGCTCCACCATGTCGGTGAGCATCCCGCGCACCTCGTCGGAGCGCAGGATCACCACCAGCAGCCCTGCGAACCCGACCGCCGCCATCGTCGCGATGACGTACTCGGCGGTCGCCGCGCCGTCCTCCTCGTGCACCAGCCTCTCGAGCATCCGCATGCTCGCCTCCTTCCCTCAGGAGGCCCAGCGTGCGGCACGAGCCTGCCGCCGCGTGCGGCGATCAGCGTGGCCTGTGGAGGGCGACGCGTTGGCCGGCCGGACGGCGCCGGCTCAGCGACGTCGGCGCTTGGGCTTGCGCGAGGGCTTGGGCTTGGGCTTGGGCTTGGGCTTGCGCGAGGGCTGCCGCTTCCGGGACGTCTGCGGCTTGCGCGCGCGGTCCGTCGAGACGATCGGGTGCGGAGCGCCGCTGCCGGACGCGAGCAGCGCGGCGACCCAGTTGACGATGGCGCTGAAGGGGTTCCGCATGCCTCGACGCTACGAGCGGGGGCTGGGCGTGCGCTCGATGGCGCTGAGCGGGCGGCGAAGCGGCATGCGGTGGCGGAGGGCCGCTCTGCCCGATCGATCTCGCACCCGCGGCGCTCGCCGCCTCGCTCCCGCAGTGTCGGGTTCGTGCGCGAGTGTCGCGACACTCGCACCGCAAGCCGACACTCGGCGCGGCCGATCCCTCAGCCGAGCGGCGCGAGCGCACCCTCGAGCATCGAGACGACGAGCGGCACGACCACGAGCAGCGAGAACGCCGGCAGCACGCAGACGCCGAGCGGCAGCGCGAGCTGCACCGCGGCGCGCTCGGCTCGCGCCTCCCCCTCGAGCCGAGCCCGCGTGCGGGCTGCCGACGCCTCCGCGAGCAGCAGCCCCCGCACCGGCACGCCGGCCCTGCGGGCGAGGTCGAGCGCCGCGTCGACGTCGTCCCAGCCGCTCGACGCGACGCCGGCGTCGATGAGCGCGGCCGCGGCGGCGGTGCGCGCCCGATCGACCGCTCCGCCGCCCGCGAGCGCCACAGCCACGAGGTCGAGCGCGATCCCCGGCGCCTCATCGCCCCGCGCGGCGTGCCGCACGATCGTGCGCGACCAGCCCCAGGCGACCACGAGCAGCGCGGCTCCCGCGAGCACCGACCACGTCGCCAGCCCGCCGCCCGCGAGCGCGCCCACCACGTCGAGGCCGAGCGCCGCGCCGAAGCCGAGGCCGACGATCGGGAGCACCATCACGAGCCGCGCCGTCGCCCGGGGTCCCGCGAGCGCCGCGTCGAGCGCTCGCGCCTGCGCTGCACGCTCGCGCAGCAGCCCGGCGAGCCGCTCGAGGGTCGGCGCCGTCGGCGCGCCGGTGCGCCGCGCGACCTCCAGCACGGCGGTCACGAGGCCACCGCCCGCGCGCACCGCGCCGACGCGCGCGTCGACCTCGGCCGCATCCGTGCCGAGCATCCGCCACGCGCGCTCGAGCGGCAGACCGCCCGCCACGAGCGCCGCGAGGCGGTGCACGGTCGCCGCCGCATCCTCCATCGCCGTCGCGGCAGACCCCGTCGCGCTCATCGCCGTCGCACCACCAGCCGGTCGTCGTCGAGCGCGAGCTCGCCGACCGCGGCGACGCGGCGTCCGTCGCCGTCGCGCTCGACGTGCAGCACCGCGTCGAGGGCGCTCACCGCCTGCCTCGCGAGCGCCGCGGGCGTCAGGTCCGCGAGCGCGCCGAGCGCCTCCAGCCGTGCCGGGACGTCGTCGAGCGAGTTCGCGTGCAGCGTGCCGGCGCCGCCGTCGTGCCCGGTGTTGAGCGCCGCGAGCAGCTCGCGCACCTCCGCGCCGCGGCACTCCCCCAACACGAGCCGATCGGGCCGCATCCGTAGCGCCTCGCGCACGAGCTGCTCGAGCCCGACCGCCCCCGCACCCTCCGCATTGGCCTGCCGCGACTCGAGCGCGACCACGTGGGGGTGGCGGATGCGCAGCTCGGCCACGTCCTCGATCGTCACGATCCGCTCGGTGGCGGCAGCCGCCGAGAGCATCGCGCCGAGCAGCGTCGTCTTGCCCGATCCGGCGGCGCCCGTCACGAGCACGTTCGCCCGCCGCGCGACGAGCGCCCGCACGAGGGGCAGCGGCACGACGGCGAACATCCCCGTGCGCTCGAGCTCGTCGAGCGAGAGCGCCCGCACGCGCGGCAGCCGGATCGACAGCTGCGTGCCCGAGACCGCGATCGGCGGCAGCACGGCGTGCACGCGGATGCCGTCGTGCAGCCGCACGTCGACGCACGGCGTCGCCTCGTCGACGTGCCTGCCGCCCGCCGCGACGAGCGCAACCGCGAGCGCCCGCGCGCGCTCCGGCTCGAGGCGCAGGCCCGCCCGAGCCGCGCCCCCGCCACGATCGACCCACACCTCGCCGCCGGTGACGAACACATCCGTCACCGCCGCCTCGGCGACGAGCGGGGCGAGCTCGCCGAACTCGCGCAGCGCCGCGCCGTCGGACGCCGTCCGCACGGGGCCCGTCCCCGGCGCTCGGGTGGCGCCCGCCACGAACGGGATGCCGGTGGTCGGCGGTGCTGGCATGGGGCGCACCGTAGGGCGAGGCGTGCGGACGGCGCGCGATCGGCCGGTCGTCCTGTGGACGGGCAGGGAGGCGGCGCCCGCCTGGGGGGAGGGGGCGCCGCCACAGGGAGGCGGATGGGGGATCCGCCGGTCACCTGCTTGGGTCGGCCAGGCCGACGGGGCCCATGCTAGGTGCACGTCCGCGCCGAGCATCGCTGCAACACGATCCGGCTCGCCGTGGTGCAGCCCGCGGATGCACACGCCCGGACGCGACGAGGCCCGCGCGGCGAGCGCCCTCGCTAGGCTCGGGCTCGACGACGACGTCTGGAGGAATGCCCGTGTCTGACCGCATCGACCACCTGCTCACCGAGACCCGCCGCTTCGCGCCGCCGGAGGAGCTGGCCGGTGCGTCGGCGACCTCCGCCGAGCTCTACCAGCGAGCGGGCGCGGACCGGCTCGGCTTCTGGGCCGAGCAGGCCCGTGAGCTGCAGTGGGAGACGCCCTTCACCGAGGTGCTCGACTGGCAGCCGCCGCACGCGCGGTGGTTCCACGACGGCTCGCTCAACGTGGCCGTCAACTGCCTCGACCGCCACGTCGAGGCCGGGAACGGCGACCGCGTCGCGTTCCACTGGGAGGGCGAGCCCGGCGACCGCCGCACCCTCACCTACGCCGACATGACGGCAGAGGTGAAGCGCCTCGCCAACGTGCTGACCTCGCTCGGCGTCGAGGCCGGCGACCGCGTCGCGATCTACCTGCCGATGCTGCCCGAGGCGGTCGCGGCGATGCTCGCGTGCGCGCGGATCGGCGCGGTGCACACCGCCGTCTTCGGCGGCTTCAGCCCCTCGAACCTGCGCGGCCGCATCGACGACGCCGGCGCGACGCTCGTCATCACGACCGACGGTGCCTGGCGCAAGGGCAAGGTCTTCCCGCTCAAGCCGACCGTCGACGAGGCGCTCCGCGAGCCCGGCCACGGCGTGACGAACGTGCTCGTCGTGCGCCGCGGCGAGAACGAGATCGACTGGGTCGACGGCCGCGACGTCTGGTACCACGAGGCGATGGCCGACGCCGAGGCCGAGCACGTCGCCGAGGCGTTCCCCGCCGAGCATCCGCTCTTCATCCTCTACACGTCGGGCACGACGGGGAAGCCGAAGGGCATCCTCCACACGAGCGCCGGCTACCTGACGCAGACGGCGTTCACGCACCGGCACGTCTTCGACCTCAAGCCCGAGTCGGACGTCTACTGGTGCACCGCCGACATCGGCTGGGTGACGGGCCACAGCTACATCGTCTACGGCCCGATGGCCAACGGCACGACGCAGGTCATGCACGAGGGCACCTTCGACACCCCGACGCCCGAGCGGCCGTGGCAGATCATCCAGCGCTACGGCGTGACCGTGTTCTACACGGCGCCCACGGCCATCCGCACGTTCATGAAGCTCGGCCGCCAGCACACGCAGTCGAGCGACCTGTCGAGCCTGCGGGTGCTCGGCACGGTGGGCGAGCCCATCAACCCGGAGGCGTGGATGTGGTACCGCGACGTCGTCGGCGGCGGCACGACGCCCGTCATGGACACGTGGTGGCAGACCGAGACCGGCGCGATCATGATCTCGGGCCTCGCGTCGGTGACGACGCTCAAGCCCGGCAGCGCGCAGGTGCCGATCCCCGGCATCGAGATCGACGTCGTCGACGAGGCGGGCGAGCCGGTCGGCGACGGCGACGGTGGCCTCCTCGTCGTGACGAGCCCGTGGCCGTCGATGCTCCGCACCATCTGGGGCGACGACGACCGCTACCGCGAGACGTACTGGCAGAAGTTCGGCGACCGCTACTTCGCCGGCGACGGCGCCCGCAAGGACGACGACGGCGAGATCTGGCTGCTCGGCCGCGTCGACGACGTCATGAACGTGTCGGGGCACCGGCTCTCGACGGCCGAGATCGAGTCGTCGCTCGTCGCGCACGACGGCGTCGCCGAGGCGGCGGTCGTGGGCGCGGTGGATGCCACCACCGGCCAGGCGGTCGTCGCGTTCGTGATCCTCAAGCAGTCCGCATCGCGCGAGAACACCGTCGAGGAGGCGGAGCAGCTGCTGCGCCAGCACGTCGCGACCGACATCGGCGCGATCGCCAGGCCGCGCCAGGTCTTCATCGTGCCCGACCTGCCGAAGACCCGCTCCGGCAAGATCATGCGCCGCCTGCTGCGCGACCTCGCCGAGGGCCGCGACCTCGGCGACACGACGACGCTCGCCGACCAGACGGTCGTCGACGCGATCCGCTCGCAGCTGCGCTAGCTCGGCTTTCCCTCGAGCCCTCCCCCGTCCGTCGAACTTCCCGAGATCGCGCGCTTACGCCCCGGTCCGCGCAACGTCGGGAAGTTCGCGGAACCGCGACTGCGCGAACTTCCCTGAAGCGGTCTGTTCTGTGGAGATTCGCGCGGTCTCGGGAGGCTCGCGGCGGAACCGCTCTCCACAGACCGGGTCCGCGCGCCGACGAGCACCGGTCGGCTGCCGCATGCTCCCTAGATGACCGATGACGGATGGGCCCTGCCCGAGTCGCTCCGCGGAGGAGCGTTCACAAGCCGGGAGGCAGCGGCGCTCGGCGTCGGACGGCGCCGACTGCGTGGCGATCGAGCGCGGCAGCTGCACCACGGTGTCTGGTCTGACGCAGCAGCCGAGCTGTCGGTGCCGGACCGCGCCCGCGCCGCCCTCGGCACGGCCGATGAGCTCGCGTGGGTCAGCCACGCCACCGCCGCAACGGTGCACGAGCTCGCCCTACCGCCGAGGCTGCGGAAACTCGACCGCATCGATCTGACGGTGCCCTCGCCGATGCACGCACCACGGGGCAGCGGCATCCGGGGACGCCAGCGCACCCTCGAGCTGACGGCGATCGAACTGTTCGACGGACTACGCGTGGCGTCACCCGCGCAGGCCTTCGTCGACGGATGCGACTACCTGGCGTTCGAGGACCTCGTCGCGCTGGGCGACTCGGTCGTATGGGAGCGAGCCCCGCGGGCGACACGCGCCGCCCTTGTCGAGGCGATCGAGGGGCATCGCGGCCGCCGCGCGCACCGCCGCCTGGTCGCCGCCGCATCGGCGGTGCGTCCGCGCTCAGCCTCTCGCCCGGAGACCATCACGAGGCTGCAGCTCGAGGCGTTGGGCGCGCCGGAGCCGTGGTGCAACGTGCCCGTCGTCCTCGACGCGGAGGAGGCGGTCGCGCCGGACGCCGCGTTCTGGCAGGCGAGGCTCATCATCGAGGTCGAAGGCGATCAGCATCGCGTCGACCGCGCGCAGTGGCTGACCGACCTCGAGCGGTACAACCGGGCGCAGCGGTCCGACATCGAGGTGCACCGCGTCGTGGCGACGACGCCCGCTGAGGCGCGACGCCAGCTGGCGCCGATCGTCGACCGGCTCCGGAGCCGATGGGACGCGTCGCGCAAGCCACCGCCCATCGCACCGTTCTTCCAAGGACCTTCCGCCTTCGGCAGCGAGCCCTGGCTCTTCAGCGCTTGAGCCCGAACTTCCCGAAGCAGCGCGATCCCAGCGCGAACCGCGCAGATTCGGGAAGTTCGATCCCGCGCCTTCCGGCGAACTTCCTCGAATCGGTCAGTTTCGCGCGAATCCGGTCGATCTCGGGAAGTTCGAGCTTGAGGGGTGGGGGTGGGGCGCGCGCGGCCGGCTAGGCGAACTCGGCGATGACCTCGACCTCGACGGGGGCGCCGAGCGGCAGCTCCGCGACGCCGACGGCGCTGCGCGCGTGCTTGCCCGCGTCGCCGAAGATCTCGCCGAGCAGGTTGCTCGCACCGTTGATGACGCCGGGCTGGCCGTGGAAGCCCTCGGCCGACGCGACGAACCCGACGACCTTGACGATGCGGGTGATGCGGTCGAGCGAGCCGATCTCTGCGTCGATCGCCGCGAGCGCGTTGAGGATGCACTGGCGGGCGTCGGCCGTCGCCTCGTCGGCCGAGACCTCGGCTCCCACCTTGCCGGTGCGCGGCATCGCGCCGTCGACCATGGGCAGCTGGCCGGAGGTGAACACCAGCCGGCCGCTCGAGACCGCCGGCACGTACGACGCGACCGGCGGCACGACGGCGGGCAGCTCGAACCCGAGCTCCTGCATGCGCTGCGCGATGCTCATGCGGAGGCCTCGATCGGGCGCTTCAGGAACGCGACCAGGCCGCCCTCCGGGCCGTTCGCCACGTGCACGAGCTCCCAGCCGTCGCCGCCCCAGGTGTTGAGGATCGCCGTCTCGCGGTGGATGAGGAGCGGCGTGGTCGCGTACTCCCAGGTCGTCTTCGCCATCGGTGTGCTTCCTCTGCCCTCATAGGTTGGTCCCGTACCCTCGTATGCTATGGCCGCCACAAGACACAAGCCAGGAAGCCTGCTGGGCTCGCTCCTCGGGCTCATCGGGTTCAGCGCGATCGCCGGGATCCTGGTCTCCGCGACGCTGACGCCTGCCCTCGCCGTCGCCTCGACCACGGCCAACAGCAGCCTCGACGTCTTCGAGAGCCTGCCCTCCTACGCGCAGATCACCGAGCAGGCCGAGCGCAACCGCATCTACGGCATGCGCGACGGCCAGCCCGTCGAGATCGCCTCGTTCTACGCCCAGGACCGCCAGGTGCTCCAGTGGCAGCAGGTGCCCCGCAACGCCGTCGAGGCGCTCATCGCGGGCGAGGACCGCCGCTTCTACACGCACGGCGGCGTCGACGCCCCGTCGGTCGTGCGCGCCGGACTCTCGCAGCTCGGCTTCGGCGGCGACTCCGGCGCCTCGACGCTCACGATGCAGCTCGTGCGCCAGCAGATCGCGATGGATGCGTTCATCCGCGGCGACCAGGAGACGTACGAGCAGCAGTACGAGGCGAGCTACCAGCGCAAGCTCGCCGAGATGCGCCTCGCGATCGGGCTCGAGCAGCGGTACACGAAGAACGAGATCGTGCTCGCCTACCTCAACATCGCCAACTTCGGCGGCAACGTCTACGGCATCGAGGCAGGCGCGCAGCGCATCTTCGGCAAGCCGGCGTCCGAGCTCTCGATCGGCGAGTCGGCCGCCCTCATCGCGACGGTGCAGAACCCGTCGACGCGCAACCTCTTCAGCGCCGACAACTTCGCGCGCAACCAGGAGCGGCGCGACTTCATCATCAGCTCGATGGCGGCCGAGGGCTACATCACCGCGGAGCAGCGTGACGAGGCGCTCGCGATCCCGGTCGACGAGGCCTTCGTCAACATCCAGCCGCCGAACAATGGCTGCATCGCCGGCTACGACTCGGCGCGCTTCTTCTGCGACTACGTGCAGCGCGTGCTGCAGACCGACCAGGTCGACGGCCACCACATCCTCGGCGCGACGCCCGAGGACAACGCGGCCGCGCTCTTCCAGGGCGGCTACCAGATCTACACGTCGATCGACCTGAACCTCAACGACGCCGTGCAGGCGATGGTGGATGCGAACGTGCCGAACGACGAGACCCGCTGGCAGTCGGGTGCGGCCGTGACGCAGCTCGAGGTCGGCACGGGACGCATCCTCACGATGGTGCAGAACAAGGACTACTTCCCCACCGAGGATGCGCCGCCCACCGCGACGAGCGTCAACTTCAACGCCGACTACGCGCACGGCAGGTCGGGTGGCTTCCAGCCCGGCTCCGGGTTCAAGATCTTCACCCTCGCGCAGTGGGTGATCGACGGGCACTCGGTGAACGAGCAGCTCGACGCCACGCGCGAGAAGTGGCCGCAGGGCTCCTTCACCGCGTCGTGCACCGGGCTCGTCTCCGAGGAGTGGGACCCGCAGAACAACGAGGGCCAGGAGTACACGCGCATGACGCCGACCGAGATCATGGTGAACTCGGTCAACACCGGCATCGCGCGCATGGCGAGCGAGATGGACCTCTGCGACATCCACGAGACCGCCGAGCGCATGGGCACGACGCCCGCGAACGGCGGCGACTGGGAGATCTTCGCGCCGGCCGTGATCGGCTCCGGCTCGAACGTGACGCCCATGGGCATGGCCGAGGCCTTCGCGACCATCGCGAACGGCGGCATCCACTGCGAGCCGACCGCGATCGACCGCATCGTCGCGCGCGACGGCTCCGAGGTGCAGCCGCCCGCGCAGCAGTGCCAGCAGGCCATCACGCCCGAGGTGGCGTCGGTGCTGCAGCTCACGCTCGAGACGGTCACCCAGCGCAACCCGCTGAACAACCCGGCCGGCGCGACGCCCGTCATCTCGAAGACGGGCACCTCGAACGGCGTCGTGCAGACGTGGGTCAACGGTGCGAGCCCGACCATCGCCACCTCCGTGTGGGTCGGCAACATCGTCGGCAACTACTCGCTGCAGCCGCGCTGGAACATCCGGTCGACGCTCTTCCGCGGCGCGATGGAGGAGGCGATGGCGCGCTACCCCGGTGGCGAGTTCCTGACGCCCGACGCCGAGACGGTGCGCGGCAGCGCGAGCGAGCTGCCGAACGTCGCCGGCCAGTCGGCGGCCGACGCGCAGGCGTCGCTCGAGGCGCTCGGCTTCACCGTGCAGGTCGCGAACCCGATCGACGGGCTGCAGGCCGAGGGGCTCGTGGAGTACACGGCGCCGGGCGCCGGCTCGCTCGTGACCACGGCGACGCCGATCATCATCTACCCGTCGAACGGCGCCCTCGTCGCCGGTGCCGGCGAGACAGAGGCGCCTGCCGACCCGAACGCGCAGACGTGGCCGAACCTCGTCACGCAGTCGCTCACGGATGCGCGGGCGACGCTCTCCGGCGCCGGGTTCGATCCCGCGAACGTGCAGGTCTCGTGGCAGGACTACGGCGAGGAGTTCCTCTGCCAGGTGCTGGCGCAGAATCCCGAGCCCGAGACCGCCGGGGCACCCGGCGACCCGATCTCGGTCGTGGTCGGCACGAACGCCTCCGGGGGCGACCCTGGCTGCTAGCGCTCGGGCGCTCAGCGCTGTCGCCGGCGGCGTGCTCGCCGCCGGCGCCGCTGTGGCCGCCTACGCGACCGCCATCGAGCCGCGCGCCTTCCGCATCCGCACCGAGGAGCTGCGGGTGCTGCCCGTCGGCGCCCGGCCGATCTCGGTGCTGCACCTCGCCGACATCCACCTCGCCCCGTGGCAGGAGACGAAGCTCGACTGGCTCGAGGGCCTGCGCAGCCTCGAGCCCGACCTCATCGTCAACACCGGCGACAGCCTCGGGCACCGCGCCGCCCTGCCCGCGCTCACGGAGGCGCTGCGCGTCTTCGACGGCGTGCCCGGCTACTTCGTGCACGGTTCGAACGACGTCTACGGGCCCGTGCTGAAGAACCCGCTGCGCTACTTCGGCGGCCCCTCGAAGCTCGCGTCGGCGGGCGACGTGGAGCGGCTCGACACGGCGGGCCTCGAGCGCGCGTACGAGGGCTTCGGCTGGCTCAACCTCAACAACACCGCGCGCGCGATCGAGGTGCGCGGCACCACGATCGCCGCCTTCGGCGTGGCCGACGCCCACCGCCACTGGGACCGGCTCGACGAGACCGAGGCCGCCATCTCGCGGATGCGGAAGGCGCTCGGCGGCGCGCCGCGCGTCACGCTGGGCGTCACCCACGCGCCCTACCGGCGGATCCTCGACGCGTTCGTCGACCTCGGCGCGGACGCGATCCTCGCCGGCCACACGCACGGCGGCCAGGTGCGGGTGCCGGGCGGGCATGCGCTCGTCACGAACTGCGACATCCCGCGCGAGCAGGCATCCGGCCTCAGCACGTGGTTGCACGAGGGCCGCTCGGTGCCGCTCAACGTCTCGCAGGGCATCGGCTCGTCGATCTTCGCGCCGTTCCGGCTGGGCACGCCGCCCGAAGCGGTCGTCGTGTCGCTCCTGCCCCGCTCGATCGGGTAGACTGGCGAGGTTGCAAAGTCGGAGCCTCGGCTCCGGTCTCGCACTTCGGGGTGTGGCGCAGCTTGGTAGCGCGCGTCGTTCGGGACGACGAGGTCGCAGGTTCAAATCCTGTCACCCCGACCAACAGGAAGGGCCCCCGCCGAGAGGCGGGGGCCCTTCCGCGTGGAGCGGGGCGCTAGCCCAGGCGCCCGCCCGACTCCTCGAGGTAGCAGGACGCGCAGAGCGACTCGTAGGTGACCGCCTCGCCGTCGATGGCGACCTGGTCGCCGTCGAAGATGAACCGCTCCCCCACCTTCCGGCCGTTGAACAGCGCCTTGCGGCCGCAGCGGCAGATGGTCTTCAGCTCCTCGAGCGTGTGCGCGAGCTCGAGCAGCCGCGCGGAGCCGGGGAACGCGTGCGTGAGGAAGTCGGTGCGGATGCCGTAGGCCAGCACGGGCACGCCGCGCTCGACCGCGACGCGCAGCAGCTCGTCGACCTGGTGCGGCTGCAGGAACTGCGCCTCGTCGACCAGCAGACAGGCGACCGGCTCCTCGCGCTCGCCCGCCGCGGCCTCGAAACCGGCGAGCACCGACTCCTCGGGGCCGACGACGAAGTCGACCTGCCGCGTCATGCCGAGGCGCGAGACGACGTCGCGCTCGCCCTTCGTGTCGGTCGCGGGCTTGGCGAGCAGCACGCGCTGGCCGCGCTCCTCGTAGTTGAATGCCGCCTGGAGCAGCCCGGTGGACTTGCCGGAGTTCATCGCCCCGTAGCGGAAGTACAGCTTCGCCACCGCTAGAGGATGCCGTCCTCTTCAGCGCGCACGATGAGCTCGGCGCGCTTGCCGGCGGGGCGGTCGATGGCCGCGTACTTCGCGCGGACGCGCCGCAGGAACGTCTTCGCCGTCTCGTAGCCGACGCCCATCTCGGCGGCGACCTGGACGGTCGTGAGGCCCTGCGCGTAATGCCCGAGGGCGCGCCGCTCACCCGCGGAGAGCCGGGGCCTGCGGTCGAGCGAATCGATGCGCGGTCGTCCTCCGCCGCGGCCCCGGCGCGCACGGCGCACCGCGACGACCTCGGCGGTCACGTCGTCGGCACTGACGTCGTGGGACAGCACGACCGCGCCGACCGCCTCGAGCTGCTGGAGCAGCTCGCCCTCGACGTCGGCCTGCACGACGACGGCGGCCCCTGCGGCGACGGCCGTGCGCGCGTGCGCGAGCAGCGGATGGCCCGGCTCCTCGGCCAGCAGCACCACGTCGCCGGGGAACCCGGCGGCGACGACGAGCTGCGCGAACCGCGGCGCCTCGGCGGCGAGGTGGAGCGACGGCTCAGCGGCGATGGCGGCGCGCAACGGCCCGCTGCGCGTTGCATCCGCGACGATGCTCACGCTCCGGGTCGCACCCGCCGAGGGTGCCGCTTGGGTGTCCATGGTGGTTCCTGGGTCAGGGAGTCGCAGCTGCGGACGCAGCCGCCTCGAGCTGGCGCTCGGGCTCGTCGACGAGCCGGAGCACGCGGGCGGTGCGCGCGATGCTCTCCCGCGCAGCAGCCGGATCCTCGTTGAGCTTCGCGCCGTAGCTGGGGATCAGCTCGCGGATGGTGTCGCGCCACCTCGGCATGTGCTCCGGGAAGCACCGCTCGAAGATGGTCAGCATGATGTGGACGGCGGTGGATGCGCCGGGCGAGGCGCCGAGCAGGCCGGCGATCGTGCCGTCGGCCCCGGTGACGACCTCGGTGCCGAACTGCAGCACGCCGCCCTTCTCGGGATCCTTCTTCATCACCTGCACGCGCTGGCCGGCGGTGATGAGCCGCCAGTCCTCGTCGCGCGCGTCGGGCATGAACTCGCGGAGGGCGTCGAGGCGCTGGGCGCGCGATGCGAAGACCTGCCCGCCCAGGTAGCCGACGAGGGGCAGGTTCGCCAGGCCCGCGCGGATCATGGGCATGAGGTTGTGGCCCTTGATCGTCTCGAACATGTCGGTGTACGAGCCGGTCTTGAGGTACTTGGGGCTGAAGCCGGCGTAGGGGCCGAACAGCAGGCTCGCCTCGCCGTCGACGACGCGGGTGTCGAGGTGCGGCACCGACATCGGCGGAGCGCCGACGCTCGCCTTGCCGTAGACCTTCGCGTTGTGGCGCGCGACGACCTCTGGGTTGTCGGTGCGCAGGAAGGCCCCAGTGATCGGGAAGCCCGCGAACCCCTTGGCCTCCGGGATGCGGGACTGCTGCAGCAGCTTGAGGGCGCCGCCGCCGGCGCCGACGAAGACGAAGCGCGCCTGCACCTCTGCAGGGGTCATGCCGACCTCGCGGCGGGCCTTGAGCCGCCACGTGCCGTCGGACAGGCGCTTGAGGCCCGAGACGGTCGTGTCGGTGTGCACGATCACGCCGTCGTCCTGCAGCCTGCCGAACAGCATCCGCGTCAGCGCACCGAAGTCGACGTCGGTGCCGTCGGTCGATCGGGTCGCGGCGATCGGCTGCGACTTCTTCCGGCCGGGGATGAGCGTGGGCGCCCAGCTGCGGATCACCTCGGCGTCCTCGGAGTACTCGAGCCCGGCGAAGAGCGGCTCGTCCTTGAGCAGCTCCCAGCGCCGGCGCAGGTAGTCGACGTTCTGCTCGCCCCACACGAAGGTCATGTGCGGAGTCGCGGAGATGAAGCCGCGCGGGTCGGGCAGCGTGCCGTCCTCGACGAACGACGCCCACAGCTGGCGGGAGAGCTGGAACTGCTCGTTGATGTCGATCGCCTTCGCGCTCGACATCGAGCCGTCGGGCGCCTCGGGCGTGTAGTTGAGCTCGCAGAGCGCGGCGTGCCCGGTGCCGGCGTTGTTCCAGGGGTTCGACGACTCCTCGCCGACCCTCGGCAGCCGTTCGAAGACCTCGATGGTCCACGAGGGCTCGAGGCGGTGCAGGAGCGCGCCGAGCGTCGCGCTCATGATTCCGCCGCCGATCAGGGCGACATCGATGGTCTTCGTCACGCCGTCGAGTCTACGACTTCCATCCGTACCCCGTTCGCGTCCATCCGCTATGGATCGACCAGGCCTAGCATGGGCGCGCCGACACACGACAGAAGGAGCCGCACATGGGAATCCTGGACGACGCGAAGGACAAGCTCGGCGACGCCGCGGAGTGGGTCAAGGACAAGGCCGGACAGCTCGGCGAGCAGGCGCAGGGCGCGGGGCAGACGCTCGGCGAGAAGGCGGCGGACGCCCGCCACTGGGTGGGCTCGAAGGTCGGCACGGACGACCCCGAGGCTCGCGTGGCCGGCGGCGGCACGTTCGCGGTCGCGCCCGAGCCCGAGGCCGCGCCCTCGCCCGCCGAGGAGTGGGTCGAGGTGACCGGTGACGGGAGCACGGTCGACAGCGACGGCGACGCCGACGCGAGCGCGACCGACGCCGGTGCCCACGCCGCGGCCGGCGAGGACGACGAGCAGGACCGCCAGGCCTGAGACGCAGCGGAGGGCGGGACCGATCGGCCCCGCCCTCCGCTCACACCGTGCGCCGCGTCAGCCGAGCCGGTGCGCGACGAGCTCCGCGAGCTGCACCGCGTTGAGGGCCGCGCCCTTCCGCAGGTTGTCGTTCGAGACGAACAGCACCAGGCCGCGACCGGGCTCTGCCGACTGGTCGGCGCGGATGCGTCCCACGAGCGAGGCGTCGGCGCCGGCGGCCTGCAGCGGGGTCGGCACGTCGACGAGCTCGACGCCCGGCGCGTGCTCGAGCAGCGCGCGCGCCTGCTCGGGCGACAGGTCGCGCTCGAACTCCGCGTGGATCGCGAGCGAGTGGCCCGAGAAGACGGGCACGCGCACGCACGTGCCGGCCACGCGCAGCTCGGGGCGCTCGAGGATCTTGCGCGACTCGTTGCGGAGCTTCTGCTCCTCGTCGGTCTCCTCCGAGCCGTCATCGACGATGCTGCCGGCGAGCGGCAGCACGTTGTGCGCGATCGGCGCCGTGTAGACGCGCGGCTCCCCCAGGTCGACGGCGGAGCCGTCGAGCGCGAGGCGCTCGGGGTGCTGGTCGGCGGCGGCCGCGAGCTGCCCGCGCAGCTCCTCGACGCCGGCGATGCCGGAGCCGGAGACCGCCTGGTAGGTCGCGACGACGAGCCGCACGAGGCCGGCCTCGAGGTCGAGCGGCTTCAGCACCGGCATCGCGGCCATCGTCGTGCAGTTCGGGTTCGCGATGATGCCCTTGACCGCGCCGGCGATCGCGTGCGGGTTCACCTCGGAGACGACGAGCGGCACGTCCGGGTCCATGCGCCAGGCCGACGAGTTGTCGATGACGACGACGCCCGCTTCCGCGAACCTCGGCGCGAGCCGGCGCGAGGTCGCCCCGCCGGCCGAGAAGATCGCGACGTCGAGCCCCGTGGGGTCGGCCGCATCCGCGTCCTCCACGACGATCTGGCGGCCCTGGAAGTCGATCGTCGAGCCCGCCGAGCGGGCGGAGGCGAAGAGCCGCAGCTCCTCGATCGGCAGGCCACGATCGGCGAGCAGGCGCAGCACGACGCCGCCCACCTGCCCGGTCGCGCCG
Source organism: Agrococcus jenensis (assembly GCF_003752465.1). Classification (NCBI taxonomy): domain Bacteria; kingdom Bacillati; phylum Actinomycetota; class Actinomycetes; order Micrococcales; family Microbacteriaceae; genus Agrococcus; species Agrococcus jenensis. Next base: position 377,600 of record NZ_RKHJ01000001.1, read on the forward strand.
ACGACGCCGAGGCGCAGTGCGCGGGCCTCGCCCGGCTCCTCGCTCAGCCGGCGGATCATCGGCCGGTCCCCGCGTGCACGACGGCCTCGTCGTCGCCGTCGAGCTCGAACGCCGTGTGCACGACCCGCACGGCGTCGACCAGCTGGTCGGCGCGCGTCACGACCGAGATGCGGATCTCGGAGGTCGAGATCATCTCGATGTTGATGCCGGCGTCGGACAGCGCCTTGAAGAGACGAGCGGAGACGCCCGCGTTCGTGCGCATGCCGGCGCCGACGAGCGCGAGCTTGCCGATCTGGTCGTCGTGCTGGAGCGAAGCGAAGCCCACCTCGGAGCGGTGCGACTCGAGCGCCTGCAGCACGCTGCCGGCCTCCTCCTTCGGCAGGGTGAAGGAGATGTCGGTGCGGCCGGTGGCCGCCTCCGACACGTTCTGCACGATCATGTCGACGTTCGCGCCGGTCTCGGCGACGATCGTGAAGATGCGGGCAGCGGTGCCAGGCACGTCGGGGACGCCGACCACGGTGACCTTGGCCTCCGACAGGTCGTGCGCGACGCCGACGATCATCGGCTCTTCCATGGTGGAGCCTGCTCTCTCTGGGTCGTAGACGATGGTGCCCTCGTCGTTCGTGAACGACGAGCGGACGTGCAGGGTGACGCCGTGGCGGCGCGCGTACTCGACGCTGCGGATGTGCAGCACCTTCGCGCCGGCGGCAGCGAGCTCGAGCATCTCCTCGCTCGTGACGCGGGCGATGCGCCGAGCCCTGGGGACGACGCGGGGATCGGCGGTGAAGACGCCGTCGACGTCGGTGTAGATCTCGCACACGTCGGCGCCGAGCGCTGCCGCGAGCGCGACGGCGGAGGTGTCGGAGCCGCCGCGACCGAGGGTCGTGATGTCGCCGGTGACCTTGTTGAAGCCGGCGAAGCCCTGGACGATCGCGATCTGACCCTTGTCGAGCGCGTCCCGCACGCGGTCGGGCGTGACCGAGACGATGCGGGCGGCGCCGTGGCGGTCGTCGGTGAGCATGCCGGCCTGGCTGCCCGTGAACGAGACGGCGTCGGCGCCCTGCGACTTGATCGCCATCGCGAGCAGCGCCATCGAGATGCGCTCGCCGGCGGTGAGGAGCATGTCGAGCTCGCGCCCGACGGCCGGCAGGCCGGGGACGACCGCGTGGGCGAGGTCGAGCAGCTCGTCGGTCGTGTCGCCCATGGCGGAGACCACCGCGACGACGTGGTCACCGCGCTTGCGCGTCTCGACGATGCGCTTGGCGACGCGCTTGATGCTGTCGGCATCGGCCACGCTGGACCCGCCGAACTTCTGCACGATGAGGCTCACACCGCTCCTTGGAGTCCTGGACTGCTCAAGTCTAGGCGGCGGTGCGTGCTGATCCCGGCCAGGCCCCGGCGGCGAGCTCGCCGAGGTCACCGCTCGACGGTGCGGCGCCCCTCGAACGCGCGGCCGAGCGTCATCTCGTCGGCGAACTCGAGGTCGCCGCCGACCGGCAGCCCGCTCGCGAGCCGCGAGACCCGCACGCCGAGCGGCAGCAGCGAGCGGATGAGGTAGGTCGCGGTCGCCTCGCCCTCGACGTTGGGGTCGGTGGCGATGATGACCTCCTCGACCGTCGGGTCCTGCAGGCGCGTCATGAGCTGCGCGACGCGCAGCTGGTCGGGGCCGATGCCCTGCATGGGGTTCAGGGCGCCGCCGAGCACGTGGTAGAGCCCGCGGTACTCGCGCGTGCGCTCGATCGCGACGACGTCCTTCGCCTCCTCGACGACGCAGATCGCGGTCGGCACGCGGCGCGGATCGCGGCAGATCGCGCAGCGCTCCTCCTCGCCGATGTTGCCGCAGATGATGCAGAACCGCACCCGCTCGCGGACGGTCTGCAGGATCGTCGCCAACCGGTCGACGTCGAACGACTCGGTCTGGATGATGTGGAAGGCGATGCGCTGCGCCGACTTCGGACCGACGCCGGGGAGCCTGCCCAGCTCGTCGATCAGGTCCTGGACGATGCCGTCGTACACGCGCTCAGCGCTCCCCTCGCACCCGCGGGCGCTCCTCGATCAGCTCGGCTCCGAGCTCCTCACGCACGACGGACTCGCCGTAGCGCGCAGCCTGCGACGCCGAGAGCACCGGCTCCGGTGCGACCGGCTCGCTCGCGCGCGCGGTGCGCATGGGCGACGGCGCAGCGGGTGCGGCCTCGACCTCCGGCGCGAGCGGCGTGCCCTCCGGCGCATCGGGCGCCGAGACGAACGAGAACGGGTCGGGCTCCGGCTGGTCGGGCAGCGCCTGCTCGGGCAGGTCCTCGGGCGGCGCCTCTGCGTCGGTCGGGATGACCGCGACGGCCCAGCCGGTCACCGCCGTCGCGGCGGCGGGCTCCGTCGTGCCCTGCCGCGCCGCTGGTGCGGATGCGGCAGCGGCCTTCGCCCCTCGCGCGGGCGTCGACTGCCGCGCGGCCGCTGTCGGCTGCGACGCAGTCGGGGCCGGCCGCGGCGTCGCCGGCGCCGGGGTGGCCGTCGCAGCGGGCGCGGGCGTCGGCGTCGGGGCGGATGCGGCGACCGGCTGCGTGGTCGGCGCCCGCTGGGCGGGCGGAGCGATGGGCGCGGGGGCGGACGCGGCGGGCAGCTCGGCGGCGTCGGACGCGGCTGCCTGCTCGCGCGCGCCCCGCGCGGACGGCTCGGCGCGAGCGATGTACTTCACCTCGATGCCGAGGAGCGACCTGATCGCGGTGCGCAGCAGGTCGGCGATGCTCGGCTTGCCGGCCTGCGACTCGCGGAAGCGCTGCACGTCGGCCTCCGACTGGAAGCTCAGCACGAGCACGTCACCCGGCCGGAGCTCCTTCGGGGTGATCGTCGCGGCGACCATCCACGCCGAGCGGTTCTGGTCGGCGAGCTGCTGGAGCACCTCGTCCCACGCGTCGCGCAGCTGCGCGAAGGCGACGGGCTCGGCGGCCGTGATCTGCGGTGCGGCGGGCGCTGCCGGATCGGTGCTCGCCTGCCCCGCAGCGGGCTGACGCTTCTGGGACCCGCTCGACCCGTCGGGACCCGGTGCACCGGGTCCCCCTCGGTGGGAGGGGTCCCGATCGGCCGGAGGCTCGGGCGTGGGGGCCGGGGCGGATGCGGAGGCTGGGCCCCGCGCGGGCGCGGCGGCCTGCGCGACCGTCGGCGCAGCAGCGGGCGCGGGCGCAGCGGGCACGCCGCCGTCGAGGCGCTGCTCGAGCCGCTCGACGCGCGCCAGCGTGCCGACCTCGGGGTCGCCCGACTCGGGCACGAGCAGTCGCGCGGCCATGAGCTCGAGGTGCAGGCGCGGGCTCGTGGCGCCGGCCATGTCGGTGAGCGCCTTCGCCACGATGTCGGCGGCGCGCGAGAGCTCGGCGCTGCCGAAGCCGCCGGCCTGCTCGACGAGCGTCGCGAGCTCGTCCTCGGGCACGCCGTGCAGGATCGCGGCGGGATCGCTCGCAGCGTGCGCGACGATCAGGTCGCGCAGCCGCTCGAGCAGGTCCTCGACGAAGCGGCGGGGGTCCTGACCCGACTGCACGACGCGGTCGATCGACGCGAACAGCCGCGGCGCATCCGCCGCCGAGAGCGCCTCGATGATCTCGTCGAGCAGCTCGCCGTGCGTGAAGCCGAGCAGCGCGACGGCGTGCCCGTAGGCGACGCGGCCCTCGGACCCGGCGATGAGCTGGTCGAGCAGGCTGAGCGTGTCGCGCCCGGAGCCGCCACCGGCGCGGACGACGAGCGGCAGCACGCCGGGCTCGACCTCGACGCCCTCCTTCGCGCACAGCTGCTGCACGTACTCGAGCATCGGCGCGGGCGCGATGAGCCGGAACGGGTAGTGGTGCGTGCGCGAGCGGATCGTGCCGATGACCTTCTCGGGCTCGGTGGTCGCGAAGATGAACTTGATGTGCTCCGGCGGCTCCTCGACGATCTTCAGCAGCGCGTTGAAGCCGCCGGACGTCACCATGTGCGCCTCGTCGATGATGAAGACCTTGTAGCGGTCGCGGCTCGGCGCGAAGGTGGCGCGCTCGCGCAGGTCGCGGGCGTCGTCGACGCCGCCGTGGCTCGCCGCATCGATCTCGACGACGTCGAGGGAGCCGCCGCCGTCGCGCCCGAGCTCGACGCACGAGTCGCAGACGCCGCACGGGTCAGGCGTCGGACCCTCGGCGCAGTTGAGGCAGCGGGCGAGGATGCGCGCGCTCGTCGTCTTGCCGCAGCCGCGCGGGCCGGAGAAGAGGTAGGCGTGGTTGACGCGGTCGGCACGCAGCGCGGTGCTGAGCGGGTCGGTGACGTGGGACTGCCCGATCAGCTCGGAGAACGACTCCGGTCGATAGCGACGATAGAGGGCAGCGACCATGCGTTCAGGCTACTTCCCGCCGCCCACGCCGATGGCCGCTTCCGCACACCGGCCTGAACATGAAGGACTCCCCGCGCACCCGCGACGCATCGCGTCGCGGCGCGAGCCCGAGGCGACCAGCGACGGGCCTGGACATGAAGGACTCCCCGCGCACCCGCCAGAGCCCGGTTGCCCTTGCTTCGTCTCCGACCTGGGGGATTTGGCCTGGATGGCGCCACGCGGGGAGCCGTGACCATCGTACCGGGCGCGCGGCGAAGCGCGAAGCCGGCGCCCAGTACGGTTGGCGCATGCTTCCGCCAGCGGCCTCGAGCGGCCCCTTCGACCTCGCGTTCGGCCTGCCCCTGCACCCGCTCGCGGTGCACGTGCCCGTCGTGCTGCTCCCGCTCGGCGCGCTGTCGGTGCTGCTCTTGCTCGTCGTGCCCCGCTGGCGCGCGCAGCTCGCATGGCCGGTCGTCGCGGTGCTCGGCATCGCCGCGGTGGGCTCGCTCGCGGCGAAGCTCTCCGGCGAGGCGCTCGCAGCGCGGGTCGGCGCACCGGGCCAGCACGAGGAGCTCGGCAACTGGCTCGTCGCGATGGCGTGGATCCTCTTCGCCGCGACGCTCGCGTGGTGGCTGTGGCAGCGCAAGCGCCGCCGGCAGCGCCGCGCGACCGGCGTCACGGGCGTCATCGTCGGCATCGTGCTGGGGACGCTCGCCGCCGCATCCCTCATCGTCACCGTGCTCACGGGCCACACGGGCGCGACGTCGGTGTGGGGCGGCCTCGCCGCAGACCCCGCGCCGGCCGCCGCGCCGTCGGCGAGCGCGAGCACGGGCGGGAGCGACGGCACCGAGGGCATCTCGATCGGGGAGGTCGCGCAGCATGACGACTCCGCGAGCTGCTGGGTCGCGATCGAGGGCACCGTCTACGACCTCACCGGCTGGATCACGCAGCACCCGGGCGGGCCCGACCGCATCCTCGGCGTCTGCGGCACGGATGCGACCGACGAGTTCGGCACGCAGCACACCGGCCAGGCGGCGCCGGCCGAGCAGCTCAGCCAGTTCGCGATAGGCCAGCTCGCCGATCGCTGAGCGCGCGGTCAGCCGACGAGGTCGGCGACCTGGCGGGCGATCTCGAGCTCCTCGTTCGTCGGCACGACCCACACCTCGATCGCGGAGCCGTCGGCCGAGATGCGGCGCTCGCCCCGCCCCGCGTTGCGCTCGGGGTCGAGCACGATGCCGAGCCCCTCGAGGCCTTCGAGCGCGATCTCGCGCACCCGTGCCGCGTTCTCGCCGATGCCGGCGGTGAAGGCGATGGCGTCGGTGCGCCCGAGGTGCGCGAGGTAGGCGCCCACGGTGCCGCGGAGGCGGTGCCCGACCACCTCGAGCGCCTCGACCGCCCGCTCGATGCCCGCGTCCGCGGCCTGCAGCACGTCGCGCATGTCGCCGGTCCCCGTCATCCCGAGCAGTCCTGAGCGCTTGTTGAGCAGCGTGTCGATCTCGTCGATCGAGAGGCCGGCCACCCGGTGGAGGTGGAAGATGACGCCGGGATCGATGTCGCCCGAGCGCGTGCCCATCACGAGCCCGGCGAGCGGCGTCATGCCCATCGACGTCTCGACGCTCCGCCCGCCGCGCACGGCGGTCGCGGAGGCGCCGTTGCCGAGGTGCAGCACGATCGTGTTCACCTCGTCGAGCGGCCGGCCGAGCAGCTCAGCCATGCGGCGCGAGACGAACTGGTGGCTCGTGCCGTGGAAGCCGTACTTGCGGATGCGGTGCTCGGCGGCGACCTGCGCCTCGATCGCGTACCGATGCGCCGCGGGCGGGATGGTCAGGTGGAAGGCCGTGTCGAAGACGGCGACGTGCGGGTAGCCAGGGAAGGTCGCCCTAGCCGAGCGGATGCCCTGCAGGTTGGCCGGGTTGTGCAGCGGGGCGAGCGGCGCGAGGTCCTCGATCTGCTGCTGGACGTCCTCGTCGATGCGCACCGCGCGGTCGAAGCGAGCGCCGCCCTGCACGACGCGGTGCCCGACGCCCAGCAGCTGGGCGCTGTCGAGCGACGGCCCGTGCTGGTCGAACTGCCGCAGCACCCAGCCGAACGCGTGCTCGTGGTCGGGGATCACGCGCCGCTCGACGACCTTCTCGATGCCCGGCGCCTGGTGCTTGGCCTCGCCGGTCGTCTCGCCGATCCGCTCGATGAGGCCGCCCGCGAGCGCCGCACCCGAGTCGACGTCGACGAGCTGGTACTTCAGGCTCGACGAGCCCGCGTTGATGACGAAGACCGAGCGCGTCATGCTGCGCCGCCCGCGCTCGCCTCGGCCTGCGCCTGGATCGCGGTGATCGCGATCGTGTTCACGATGTCGCTCACGAGCGCGCCGCGCGAGAGGTCGTTGACCGGCTTGTTGAGGCCCTGCAGCACCGGCCCGATCGCGAGCGCGCCCGCGGACCGCTGCACCGCCTTGTAGGTGTTGTTGCCCGTGTTGAGATCGGGGAAGACGAAGACGGTCGCCCGCCCGGCCACCTGCGAATCGGGCATCTTCTTCTGCGCCACCGCCGCATCCGCCGCCGCGTCGTACTGCAGCGGGCCCTCGACGAGCAGCTCGGGGGCGCGCTCCCGCACGAGCGCGGTGGCCGCTCGCACGCGGTCGACCTCCGCGCCCGTGCCCGACTCGCCGGTCGAGTACGAGAGCATCGCGACGCGCGGCTCGATGCCGAAGTCGCGCGCGGTCTGCGCCGACGAGACGGCGATGTCGGCGAGCTCCTCGACGGTCGGCTCCGGGATGACCGCGCAGTCGCCGTAGACGAGCACGCGGTCCGAGAGCGCCATCAGGAAGACGCTCGAGACGACGGAGACGCCCGGCTTCGTCTTGATCGTCTCGAACGACGGCTTGATCGTGTGCGCGGTCGTGTGCGCCGCACCCGACACCATGCCGTCGGCGTCGCCGGTGTGCACCATGAGCGTGCCGAAGTAGGAGACGTCGAGCAGCCGCTCCATGGCCTGCTCGATCGTGACGCCCTTGTGCGCGCGGAGCCGCTGGTACTCGGCCGCGTAGCGCGGCCGCAGCTCGGCGTCGTCGGTCGCGACGATGCGGGCGTCGGCCAGGTCGAGCCCGAGCGCCGCGGCGCGCTGCCGGATCGCGGCCTCGTCGCCCAGGATCGTGAGGCGGGCGATGCCGCGCGCGAGCACCGTGGACGCGGCCTGCAGGATGCGGTCGTCCTCGCCCTCGGGCAGCACGATGTGGCGCACGTCGGCCCGCGCCCGCTCGATGAGGCTGTGCTCGAAGATGAGCGGCGTGACGACGTCGCTCGTCGCGACCTCGAGCCGCTCGAGCAGCGCGTCGGCGTCGACGTGCTCGTCGAAGAGCGCGAGGGCCGCGTCGCGCTTGCGCTGCGTGCCGTCGATGAGGGAGCCGCGGGTGGTCGCGATGCGCCGCGCGGTCTCGTAGGTGCCGTGCGGGCTGCGGCCGATCGGGAGGTCGAGGTCGAGGCCGTCGAGCAGCCGCTGCACCGCGGGATGCAGCTCGAAGCCGCCGTTCAGCACGATGCCCGCGATCGACGGGAAGGTCTCGGACTGCTGCGCGAGCAGCGTGCCGACGACGACGTCGGAGCGGTCGCCCGGCATCACGAGGATGCCGCCCTCGATGAGGCGCTCGAGCACGTGCTCCATCGACATGCCCGCGACCACGGTGCCGAGCGACTCCCGCTGCAGCAGCTCGGGGTCACCGCGCACGAGCTCCGCGTCGGTCGCGCGGAAGAGCGTGCCGACGCTCGGGGCGCTCAGCAGCGCGTCCTCCGGGATCGACCACACCGGCACCTCGGCGGGCACCGCATCCGCGATCGCGGCGGGGATGCCGTCGATCGCATCCGGGTCGGCGCGGTTCACGATCACGCCCGCGATGGACGCGTGCGCCGCGGTGAGCTCGGCCGTCGTGACCTCTGCCAGCTGCCGCAGCTCGTCGGGCGTGCGGGGCGCGTCGGTCTCGGGGTCGTGACCGCCGAGCACGAGCAGCACCGACGCGCCGAGGTTGGCGGCGACGCGCGCGTTGAAGCCGAGCTCGGTGGGGCTGCCGACGTCGGTGTAGTCGGATCCGACGATGACGATCGCGTCGAAGCGCTCGTCGATGCGGTGGTACCGGTCGACGATCGTCGAGAGCGCCGCCTCCGCGTCGTCGTGGACCGCGGCGTACGTCGTGCCGATCGCCTCGTCGTACTCGAGGTCGACCGCGTCGTGGGCGAGCAGCAGCTCGAGCACGCGGTCGCGCTCCTGCGACGAGCGGGCGATCGGGCGGAACACGCCGACCCGCCCGACGCGGCGGCTGAGGGCCTCGACGAGCCCCAGCGCGACGATCGACTTGCCGGCATGTCCCTCCGGGGACGCGATCACGATGCGGGTCGGCACGTCCCCCAGGCTAGTCCTCGATGTCTGGGCGGTCACGAAACGGTAACGCTTGCGTCAACGCAACTTTGCAGACGGTGAAGGCAGTCAGGATGGACGCCACATGCCATGGGCACCACCCGAAGGGAACACCGTGAGTTCACCGAGCACGAAGCGGACGGCGCTGCGCCGCGCCGTAGCGGTCGGGACGGCGATCGCGCTCAGCGCGAGCGCGAGCGTCCTGACCGCCACGACCGCCAACGCGGTCGCACAGCCGTCCGGGGCGACGACCTACGAGGACGGGCGCTACGTCGTCGTCCTCGCCGAGGACGCCCTCGCCACCTACGACGGAGGCATCCGGGGCCTCGCCCCGACCGCGCCGCAGCGCGGCCAGGACCTCGACGCCTCCTCGCCCGCCTCGCGGGCGTACGACGCCCACCTGCAGGCCCGTCACCAGGATGTCGCCGCCGCGGTGGGTGCCACCATCGACGTCGATCTGACGGCGGCGATCAACGGCTTCGTCGCCGACCTCACCGCTGAGCAGGCGGAGGACCTGTCGCGCCAGGCCGGGGTGCGCTCGGTCGAGCCCAACGAGATCCTCCAGATCACCGGCTCCCCCGCGAACGAGTACCTCGAGCTCGAGACGCTCTGGGAGCAGGTCGGCGGCATGGGCGAGGCGGGTGCCGGCGTCGTCGTCGGCGTGCTCGACACGGGCATCGCCCCGGAGAACCCCTTCTTCGCCGGCGAGTCGCTCGGCACGGCCCCCGGCTCCGAGCCGTACCTCGACGGCGAGACGATCACCTTCGAGAAGGGCGACGGCGGCACGTTCACCGGCGTCTGCGAGACCGGTTCCGGCTTCACCGCCGATGACTGCTCGACGAAGATCGTCGGAGCCCGCTACTTCGTCGACGGCTTCGGCGCGAGCCGGCTCGGCACGGCGTCGCAGGTGCCCGGTGAGTACCTCTCGCCGCGGGACGGCGACGGCCACGGCTCGCACACGGCCTCCACGGCCGCGGGCAACGCGGATGTCGCGATCACCTCGGTCGGCGGTGCCGATCTCGGCACCATGTCGGGCGTCGCCCCCGAGGCGCGCATCGCTGCGTACAAGGTCTGCTGGTCGGGTCCCGACCCGGCCGTGACCACGGACGACGGGTGCTCGTCGACCGACCTCGTCGCAGCGATCGACCAGGCCGTGATCGACGGCGTCGACGTCATCAACTACTCCATCGGCGGCGGCGCGGCGACGTCGGTCGTCGCGGCCACCGACGTCGCATTCCTCGGCGCTGCCGCGGCAGGCGTCTTCGTCTCGGCCTCGGCGGGCAACTCCGGGCCGGGCGCATCGACCCTCGACCACGCGTCGCCCTGGTACACGACGGTCGCGGCGACGACGATCCCGAACTTCGAGGCGACCGTGACGCTCGCGGACGGCTCGAAGATCTCCGGCGGCTCCATCACGGTGCCGGCTGCCGGGCTCACGGGCCAGCTGGTCGCCGCTCGCGCGATCCCGGCCAGCGGCCAGACCGCGGCGAACGCCGCGCTCTGCCTCCCCGGCTCGCTCGATGCGATGGCAGCGGCCGGGAAGATCGTGGTCTGCGAGCGCGGCGGGAACGCGCGCGTCGAGAAGTCGGAGGTGGCCGCAGCCGCCGGCGCCATCGGCGCCATCGTGGTCAACGTGACGCCGGGGTCGATCGACCTCGACGACCACGCGATCCCGACCGTCCACGTCGACGCGCAGCACCTCGCCGCCGTGAACGCCGCCGCCGCGGCGCGCGAGACGGTCACGCTGACCCAGGGCAACACCTCGGGCGTCGCGACGCCCGCGCCCGTCGTCGCCGGCTTCTCGTCGCGCGGCCCCGTGCTCGCCGACGGATCCGACGTGATCAAGCCCGACATCGCCGCGCCGGGCGTGGGCATCGTCGCCGCCGCGTGGCAGGCTCCTGGCGGTCCCGACCGCTACGAGTTCCTCTCCGGCACCTCGATGGCCGCTCCGCACATCGCGGGCCTCGCGGCGATCTACCTCTCGGAGCACCCGCTCGCCTCGCCCGCCGAGGTGAAGAGCGCGCTCATGACGAGCGCCGAGGACACCGTGCTCGCGAACGGCGACCGGGAGACCGACCCGTTCAGCCAGGGTGCGGGCATCGTCGACTCGCCGACGTTCCTGGAGCCCGGGCTGTACTACGAGAACGGCACCGAGGACTGGTACGGCTACCTCCGCGGCCTGGGCTACGGCCTGCCGGACGCGTGGGTCGGGGAGGCGATCGACCCGAGCGACCTCAACATCCCGTCGATCGGCATCGGCGCGCTCGCCGGGACGCAGACGGTCACCCGCACGCTGACGGCGCACGAGGCCGGCAGCTACGCGGTCTCGGTCGAGGGCGTCGAGGGTGTCGAGGTCGAGGTGTCGCCCCAGACGCTCGACTTCGCCGCACCCGGTGACACGCAGACGTACTCGGTGACGTTCACCGTGACGTCGGCGACCCCGGATGCCTGGACGAACGGGTTCCTGACCTGGGCGAACGACGCGCACGCCGTGCGCTCGCCGATCGCCGTCCGGCCGCTGGCACTCGACGTGCCGGCATGGGCCACGGCATCGGGCCGGGTCGGCTCGATCGAGATCGAGGGCATCGCCGGACTCTCCGGTGAGCTCACGACCACGACGGCCGGCTTCGCGGCGTACGCGGACCTCGGGCGCGACGCGGGCGTGACGAACGACGAGTTCGTCTACCCGGTCACGATCCGCGACGGCGAGCTCGCGCACGACTTCGTGCTCGCGGGCGATGAGACCGTCGCGGACCTCGACCTCTACGTCTACCGGCTCAACAGCGCCGGTCAGCCGGTCGAGGAGTGGGTGGGCGGCACGTCGTCGGCCGACGAGGCGGTGCTCCTCGAGGACCCGCAGCCGGGCGCCTACGCGGTGCTCGTGCACGTGTACGCCGTGGACGGGGGCGCGTCGACGCCGTTCGTCCTCGAGCACGCCGCCCTCTCGCCGAACGGCGGCAAGGGCAAGCTGATGGCGAGCCCGTCGTCGCAGTCGGTGTCGGTGGGCGACACGTTCACGGTCGACGCCGACTGGCGCGGGCTCGGCGCCAACGAGCAGTACCTCGGCGTCGTGATGACCGAGCTGGGCGGCTTCACCGAGCGCACCTACGTGTACGCGGAGTCGGCCCCCGGCCCGACGACCGGTCGAGGTCAGCTGCCGTAGCGCAGCAGGGCCGGAGCGGGGCGGGGGCGCGAGCCCCCGCCCCGCTCTCGTCGCACCGCGCCGTCCCGCTCGCCGACGGGGCGGCGTCCGGCGGAAGGTCACGAAACGGTAACGCTTCCGGTACCCCATGTTCCTGCGCACAGTCCCGCCATAGATTCGAGCGCATCCGCCCCCGACGACGGGGGCTTCGTCCTGAACGAAGGATCACCCTGTGAGCACACTGAAGTCCAAGCGTGTGCGCCTTCGCAGCGGCATCGCACTCACCACCGCCCTCGCGCTCAGCGCGGGGGCGTCGGTGCTTGGTGCGTCCGCGGCGAGCGCCGCTCCCACGCAACCACCGATCGACACGAGCGGCTTCGATGCCGGTCGCTACATCGTCGTCCTCGACCAGGACCCCCTGGCCACCTACCGCGGCGGCCTCCCCAACCTCGCTCGCACGGCTCCGCTCGGCACGGACGACATCGACCTCGACACCTCGGCGGCCGACGCGTACGCGGCGCACCTCGAGAGCGAGCAGTCGCAGGTGGCCTCCGCCATCGGCGCCGACATCGCGGCGAGCCTCACGACCACGATGAACGGCTTCATCGCCGACCTCTCGCGGGAGCAGGCGCTCGAGCTCTCGCGCGACGCGCGCGTCTCGCAGATCTTCCCGGACGAGATCCAGCAGATCCAGGCGAGCCCCGCCAACGAGTACCTCGACCTCGAGGGCCTCTGGGCGCAGGCCGGCGGCGTGGACGCCGCTGGTGAGGGCGTCGTCGTCGGCGTGCTCGACACCGGCATCGCCCCCGAGAACCCGCTCTTCGCCGGCGACCCGCTGGGCACGACGCCCGGTGCGGAGCCGTACCTCAACGCGCAGGGCCAGATCGTCTACGCGAAGGGCGACGGCAACACCTTCACCGGCGTCTGCCAGACGGGCGAGCAGTTCGAGGCATCCGACTGCTCGACGAAGATCGTCTCGGCCCGCTACTACGTCGACGGCTTCGAGGCCGAGAACATCGGCACCGAGACGCAGATCCCCGGCGAGTACCTCTCGCCGCGCGACGGCGACGCCCACGGCTCGCACACCGCCTCCACGGCGGCCGGCAACGCCGAGGTGCCCGTGACCTCGCCCGGTGGCGCCGACCTCGGCACCATGTCGGGCGTCGCGCCCGAGGCGCGCATCGCCGCGTACAAGGTGTGCTGGTCGGGTCCCGACCCCACGACGACCGACGACGACGGCTGCTCGACGAGCGACTCCGTCCAGGCGATCGAGCAGGCGACGGAGGATGGCGTCGACGTCATCAACTTCTCCATCGGCGGCGGCGCGGCGACCTCGGTCGTCACGGCTGACGACATCGCGTTCCTCGGCGCTGCCGCGGCCGGTGTGTTCGTCTCCGTCTCGGCGGGCAACGACGGCCCCGGTGCCTCGACGCTCGACCACGGCGCCCCCTGGTACACCACGGTGGCCGCGGCCAGCGTGCCGAACTACGAGGCGACCGTCGTCCTGCCGGGCGACGTGCGCATCCCCGGCGGCTCGGTGACCGTGCCGATGGGCGACGACGCTGAGACGATCAGCGGCGAGTTCGTCTACGCGGGCGACATCCCGGCAGCAGGCGTGGACGCGGAGGACGCGGCGCTCTGCCAGATCGACACCCTCGACGAGGCGGCGGCAGCGGGCAAGATCGTGCTCTGCGACCGCGGCGTCAACGCGCGCGCGGAGAAGTCGCAGGTCGTCGCCGACGCCGGCGGCATCGCGACGGTGCTCGTCAACGTGACGCCGGGGTCGATCGACCTCGACGACCACGCCGTGCCGACGATCCACGTCGACGCCGAGTACCGCGACGAGCTGCTCGCAGCCGCCGACGGCACCACGGTGATCTCGTTCGAGCCGGGCAACACGTCGGGCATCGAGACGGTCGCTCCGGTCGTGGCCGGCTTCTCGTCGCGCGGCCCGGTCCTGGCCGAGGGCAGCGATGTCCTCAAGCCGGACGTCACGGCTCCGGGCGTCGGCATCATCGCCGCCGGCCCGAACCCGGCCGCCGGCGAGCCGACCTACGAGTTCCTCTCGGGCACGTCGATGTCGGCCCCGCACGTCGCGGGTCTCGGCGCGATCTACCTGGGTGTCCACCCGAACGCGTCGCCGGCGGAGGTCAAGTCCGCGCTCATGACGACGGCGACCGACACCCGCAACCTCGACGGGACCGTCTCGACGGACCCGTGGGCACAGGGCGCCGGCTTCGTGAACACGCAGTCGATGCTCGACGCGGGCCTGGTCTACGAGGCCGGCACGGCTGACTGGTACGGCTACCTCCGCGGGCTCGGCTACGTGCTGCCCGACGAGTGGGTCGGCAGCCCGATCGATCCGAGCGACCTCAACCAGGCGTCGATCGCGATCGGCTCGCTGGCAGGCACGCAGACGATCACCCGCTCGGTCACGTCGCTCGAGGCCGGCACCTACACGCCGTCGGTCCAGGACGTCCCTGGCGTCGACGTCGAGGTGTCGCCGTCGTCGCTCGCGTTCACCGAGGCCGGGCAGACGCTCGACTACACGGTGACGTTCACGACCACGACCGCCGAGCTCGGCACCTGGTCGTCGGGCTTCCTCACCTGGACGAGCGCCGAGCACACGGTCCGGTCGCCCATCGCGGTGCAGCCGGTCGCCGTCGCGGCGCCGGTCTGGGTCGAGGGCATGGGCACCGTCGGCGAGACCCCCATCACCGCCATGTCGGGCATCGAGGGCACCATCGGCCTCGAGGCGAACGGCCTCGCGCCGTTCAGCCAGCTCGGTGCGGACACCGGTGCGAAGGACGAGGAGTTCGCGTACGAGTTCTCGATCCCCGAGGGCGAGCTCGTGCACTACTTCTCGCTCGACGCCGCGGACGACACGTCGGACCTCGACCTGTTCGTCTACCTGCTCGACGACGAGGGCGAGGCCATCGCCGAGTACGTCGCCGGCACGGGCTCGGCCGATGAGGAGCTGCTCCTCGACGCCCCGACGGCCGGTGACTACGTCGCGTACGTCGACGTCTTCGCTGCCAACGGAGACGGCACCGAGGCGAGCTTCACGCTCGACCACGTCGGTGTCGGCGAGGGCCAGCAGGAGGGCCAGTTCCGGACCGAGCCCAGCTCGGTCGACGTCGGCATCGGCGACGAGTTCGTGTTCTCGGCCAAGTGGAACGGCCTGGACGTGAACTCCGAGTACCTCGGCATCATCGAGTACTCCGGCACGGACGTGCGCACCTTCGTGCACGTCACGACCGGTGACGCGACGATGCCGGTGCCCGAGCGGCTCGCAGGCGACGACCGCTATGAGACCGCAGTCGAGGTCTCGCAGCACGGCTACCCGGACGGCGCTGATGTCGTCTACGTGGCCAGCGGCGAGAACTTCCCCGACGGTCTCGCGGCGGCTCCGGCCGCGGCGCACGAGGGCGGCCCGCTGCTCCTCACGTCGCGCGGCGAGCTGAACGACGTCGTCATGGAGGAGGTCGAGCGCCTGTCGCCCGATCGCATCGTCATCGTGGGTGGAGAGCCCTCGGTGTCGCCGGCCGTCGCCGACGCCCTCGAGCCGCTCGCGGCCGAGGTCGTCCGCCTCGCGGGCGCAGACCGGTACGAGACCAGCCGTCTCATCGCCGCCTACGCCTTCGACGCCTCGGGCTCCGCATTCATGGCCACCGGCCGCGCGTTCCCGGACGCGCTGACGGCGGGCTCTGCGGCCGGCTCGATCGACGCACCGGTCATCCTGGTCGACGGCAAGGCCGGCGGTCTGGACGACGCGACGGTGGCTGAGCTCGACCGACTGGGTGTGCAGAACGCATACCTGATGGGCGACCAGCAGTCGATGTCGAACGGCATCGAGCTCCAGCTCGACAACGCCGGACTGGCCGTGCACCGCTTCGGCGGCTCCGACCGGTTCGACACGGCCGTGCTCGTCAACCGCGCGATGTTCGACGCACCGGTGCCGGCGATGTACATCGCCAGCGGCGAGAAGTTCCCGGACGCCCTGGCCGCTTCGGCGCTCGCGGCTGCCGAGGGCTCCCCGCTGTACCTGTCGCGCTCGTCCTGCGTGGACTCGGCCGTGGTGACGGAGAGCCTGCGGCTCGACCAGCCGCCGGTGTACCTGCTCGGTGACGAGCAGACGCTGTCGGCCCAGGTCGCGGCGTACGCGATCTGCCCGTAGTGCAGCACTGACGGGAGGGGGCGGGGACGCGAGGTCCTCGCCCCCTTCCGCTACCGGGTAGGATCGCAGGGTTGGTCTCTCGGGACCGGCCTGGAGGATTCGCCTAGTGGCCTATGGCGCACGCTTGGAAAGCGTGTTGGGTGCAAGCCCTCGGGGGTTCGAATCCCCCATCCTCCGCCCCGCGACGCATGTCGCGCACGAAGAGCCCTCGGCCCCGCCGGGGGCTCTTCTCGTGCGGCGAGCGACCGATCGGGCGTGGCCATGGCCGCCGGTGTACCGTGAGAGCACCGGTAGAGCAGACTCGTCACGTTGGAGCACCCGATGGGCCCAAGCAGTCCGCGCTCGCTCGGGTGTGCTGGAGCACGCTCGTGAGCAAGCGCATCCTGGTCGTCGATGACGACCGCGACATCCGCGACCTCGTCGCGATCAAGCTCGAGTCCGCGGGGCTCGAGGTCGAGACGCGCGCCGACGGTTCCGAGGCCCTGCAGGCCGCGAGCGAGGGCGACTGGTCGGTCATCGTGCTCGACGTCATGATGCCCGGGATGTCCGGGATCGACGTGCTGCGCCTCATCCGCGACCGCGGCGACCGGACCCCGGTGATCCTGCTCACCGCTCGGGGCCAGGAGAAGGACATCGAGGCGGGGTTCGCGGCCGGCGCGGACCACTACGTCACGAAGCCGTTCAGCCCGAGGGCGCTGCTCGCCCGCGTGACCGCCGCGCTGGGATGACCACGCTGCTGCCGCCATCGCTGCTGTGGTGGCTGCTCGCCATCGCGTCGCTCGTCGTGGTGTGCATGCTCATCAGCCTCGTCGCGCAGCGGCTCGTGCGCCATCGCCGCGAGCGACGCCGCGCCGAGCTCGACGAGCGCCTGCGACCGCTCGTGCTCGAGGCGTCGGTCGCCGAGGACGACGAGGTCGACGCGCTGCTCGCGCGCGTGCGTGCGCTCGACGCCGAGGAGCGAGCGCACGTGGGCCGGACCGTGTCGCTGATGCTGCGGGGCATCACCGGCGAGGCCGCCGACCGGCTGCGCGCCGTCGCCGACGCCAGCGGCCTCGCACCGCGGGTCATCGCGGCCGCGCACCACCGCGACCCCGTGATCCGGGCCGACGTCGCGGAGGCGCTCGGGCTCCTCGCACCGGACGGCGCGCTCGCGCTGCTGCTCGAGCTCGCGGACGACCCCTCCACCGACGTCCGCACGGTCGCGATCCGCGCCCTCGGCGCCTTCGACGAGCCCGCCGCCATCGACCGCGTCGTGGCGGCGCTCGCGGAGGGCAGCGGCATCCCGACGAGCGTCGCGGCATCGTCGCTGCTGCAGCAGGGCGGCGCGGTCGGCGACCGCGTGCGGCTCGCGCTCGAGGACGACGACGCGGGCGTGCGCCGCGGCGCAGCGCGCGTCGCCGGCCTGCTGCAGGCATCCGGCACCGCCGACGCGCTCGCCCGCCTCGTGGCCGACGAGCACGAGTCGGTGCGGCTCGCCGCGATGCGGTCGCTCGAGCGGATGCCCGTGCGCGCCGCGGTGCCCGCGCTCCGGTCGGCCGCGCTCGACGGCGGCACGGTCGGCGAGGCCGCCGCCCGGGCGCTCGTCGCGATGCCCAGCAGCTGGACCGCCGACGCGATCGCAGAGATCGCTGCCGAGGCGCAGCCCGGCGTGCGGCGCGCAGCCGGGCTCCCGAGGGCGGAGGCGCGCGCGTGACCTGGCTGCACGACACCCTCGAGGCGATCTTCGCCGTCATCGCGTGGCCGGCTGCCGCGTACTTCGTGCTCGCGAACACCTCGATGCTGCTGCTCGTGCTGCTCGCAGCTCGGCACTTCGCCCGGTACCTGCGCCGCAGCGAGCACCGCGGCGAGGACGCCATGGCCGCGTCGCCGCTCAGCCTCGGCGTGAGCGTGATCGTGCCCGCCTACAACGAGGCCGCCGTCATCCTGACGAGCGTCCGCTCCGTGCTCGACCTCCGGTACCCGGACCACGAGGTCATCGTCGTGAACGACGGCAGCAAGGACGATACGATGCGGCTCCTCAAGGAGGGGTTCGGGCTCGTGCCCGACGAGCGCGACGTGCCCGGGCGCATCCCCGTGCGCGGTGCGCTGCGCGGCGTGTGGCGCTCCCCCGACCCGGCCGTGCCGCTGCTCGTCGTCGACAAGGAGAACTCCGGGCGCTCCGACTCCGTCAACCTCGGCCTCGACCTCGCGAGCAAGGAGCTCGTGGTGATGGTCGACGCCGACTCGATCCTGGAGCCCGACGCGCTGCTGTCGGTGTCGAAGCCGTTCGCCGACGACCCCGAGCGCGTCGTCGCCACCGGCGGCGTCGTGCGCATCGTCAACAACAGCCGCGTGCAGGCCGGGCGCATCGTCGACATCCGCATGCCCAAGGAGCTCGTCACCCGCATCCAGGTGGTCGAGTACCTGCGCGCCTTCCTGCTGGGGCGCACCGCCTGGTCGGACCTCAACGCGCTCATCCTCATCTCGGGTGCCTTCGGCATGTTCCGCCGCGACGTGCTCATCGACGTCGGCGGCCTCGACGCCGACTCGATCGGCGAGGACTTCGAGCTCGTCATGCGCATCCAGCGCTGGATCCGCCACGGCCACCGCGAGTCCCGGGTGGAGTTCGTGGCCGAGCCGGTCAGCTGGACCGAGGCGCCATCGACCCTGAAGGTGCTCGCGCGGCAGCGCCGCCGCTGGCATCGCGGGCTCTGGGAGGTGCTGTGGAAGTACCGCAGCATGCTCCTGAACCCCCGCTACGGCCGCGTCGGCATGCTGGCGCTCCCCTACTACTGGCTCTTCGAGCTGTTCGCGCCGCTCATCGAGCTCGTGGGCATCGTCCTCGTCGTGCTCGGGCTGCTCGTCGGCGCCGTCCACCCCGGGATGGCGCTGCTGCTCCTGATCGTCGCCTACGTCTACGGCACCATCGTCACGCTCGCCGCCGTCGTCGTCGAGGAGGCGAGCTTCCACCGCTACGAGCGCTGGCGCGACATGGGCACGACGCTGTGGGCGGTCGTTGCCGAGAGCCTCGGCTACCGCCAGCTCACCGCGATCTGGCGCATCCAGGGCTGGTGGGCAGGCCTCACCAACCGGAAGCAGGTGTGGGGCGAGATGACCCGCACCGGGTTCGCCGGCGCCTCGGATGCATCGGACCCGGTCATGCCCGGCGTGTCAGCGACCGGCGGGCAGTCGGACCGACGCGACTGACCCGGCGCCCACCTCGCTGTCGAACGCGATCGTGCCGCCGTGCGCCTGCGCGATCATCCGGCAGATCCAGAGCCCGAGGCCTGCGCCCTGCACGCCGGAGGCGCGCGCGGCGGACGAGCGGTAGAAGCGCTCGAAGACGCGTGCCGCCTCGTCGGGCGCGACGCCGGGGCCGTCGTCGCTGACCTCCAGCAGCGCGTCGGCGCCCTCCGCGCCGACGCGCACCTCGACGAAGCCGTCGTCGCTCGTGTACTTGATGCCGTTCGAGATGAGGTTCTCGACCACCTGGCTCACGCGGCGCGCATCCGCGACGAGCGGCACGGGCGGCCCGTCGACGAGCCGCAGCTCGACGCCGCGGTTCCGCGCCCGGTGGGCGAGGGTCGCGACGGCGTCCTGGGCGAGCGAGCGCAGGTCGGTCTCCGCAGGCTCGAGGTGCAGCTCACCGCGGCTCATCTCGCCGACGATCAGCAGGTCCTCGACGAGCGTGCGCAAGCGGGTGCTGTTGCGCTCCACGATCTTGAGCCACGAGCGCAGCTCGTCGGACATCTCCTCGTCGATCGCCAGCTCGATGTACCCGGCGATCGAGGTGAGCGGGGTGCGCAGCTCGTGCGAGATCAGCGCGACGAAGTCGTCGCGGTCCTCGAGCATCCGCATGTAGGCCGTCACGTCGTCGACCGACGCGATCGATCCGCGGAACTCGCCGTCGACCATGAGCGGCCGCGACGACACCGTCACGGCGAACATGTCGTGACCGGGTCGCGCGATCCAGAACCGGCTGTTGTCGAACGACTCGCCGCGCGCGGCCCGCAGGAACGGCATCTCGCCGTACGGGATGGGCTGACGCGACTCCAGGTCGAGGAAGCTCGCGCCGTCGAGCACATGCTCCAGGTCGGTGCCCTCGAGCGCGGGGTGGCCGGTGAGCGTCGGGTTGATGCGCACGACGCCGCCGTCGGCGTCGAGCAGCATGAGGCCGACGCGCGCGGTGTCGAAGATGTTGTCGAGCAGCACGCCGTCGGCGGCGAGCTGGCGGGCCATCTCCGTCTTCTCCCGCTCCCGCTCGAGCAGGACGAGCTGCTGCTGGTCGATCCTGCCGGTGTAGCTGTCGGCGAAGTAGGCGGCGGCGATGAGCGCGACCGGCACGAGCACCGCACCGACCGCGTTCGCCGTGGTGGTCGTGCCGGTCGACGCCGAGATCTGGAGCGCCATCGCGATGCCCATCGCGATGCCGCCGGCGGCGACGATGACGAGGCCGACGCGGCGACCGACGAAGCCGAGCCAGAACGCCGGGACCACCGCGAGCATCGCCACGATGCGCGGCATCCCGACGTCGCCCAGCAGGAGCATGATGGCCAGGAGGTCCATCGCCGGCACGAGCACTTCCATCCAGCGCGCGTCGTACAGCGGGCCCTGCCCCAGCAGTGCGAGGCCGGTCGCCACTGCGACCGCGGCGACGCTCGCCCACACCCACGGGCGGTCCCAGACGCCCGGCGCGACGGCCGTGAGCACGATCAGCACGAGCGCGAGCACCGCGAGGGACAGGAGCTGCCCGCGCAGCGTCTCCGTCAGGGCGGCGATGCCGCGCGGTCGCTCGCGAGCCTCGAGGCTCTCCGTGCCGCTCACCGGCGCCGGTTGCCGAACACGCCGCGCACGATCTCGCGGATGAGCGACTGGCCGGTGCGCGATCCGATGAAGTCGGTCACGACGTTGCCGCCCGCGCGCTCGCCGGAGGATCGCCCGGTCGAGCGGCCCCGCTGCGCATCCTCCTCGAGGCGCTGCGCCTCCTTCTCGAGCCGCTGCGCCTCCTGCTCGGCCGCCTCACGAGCTGCCTCGTCCTGCTCGGCCCGCTGCGCCGACGCGAGCCGCGCCTGCAGCAGCTCGTACGCCGACTCGCGGTCGACCGCCTGCCCGTAGGTCGCCGACAGCGGCGACGCCTGGACGCTCTGCTGCATCGCGGCAGCCGGGGTCGGCTCCATCGAGCCCTGCGGCGCCCGCAGCCGCGTCCAGGCGACCGGGGTGGGCGCGCCGCGCTCGTCCATCACCGTGACGATCGCCTCGCCGATGCCGAGGCTCGTGAGGACCTCCTCGAGGTCGTACCCGCTGCGCGGGTAGGTCCGCACCGTCTGCCGGAGCGCCGTCGCGTCGTCGGGCGTGTGCGCGCGCAGCTGGTGCTGCACGCGCGAGCCGAGCTGCGCGAGCACGTCGGAGGGCACGTCCTTGGGCGTCTGGGTGACGAAGAAGATGCCGACGCCCTTCGAGCGGATGAGCCGCACCGTCTGGGTGATGGCCGTGAGGAAGTCCTTCGACGCGTCCTGGAAGAGCAGGTGCGCCTCGTCGAAGAAGAAGACCAGCTTCGGCCGCTCCACGTCGCCCACCTCGGGCAGGTCCTCGAAGAGGTCGGCGAGCAGCCACATGAGGAAGGTCGAGAAGAGGGCAGGGCGGCTGGCCACGTCCGGCAGCTCGAGCAGGCTGATGATCCCGCGGCCGTCCTGCGTCGTGCGCATGAGCGCGCGGGTGTCGAGCTCGGGCTCGCCGAAGAACACGTCGGCGCCCTGCTCGCTGAACGCGGTGATCTCGCGCAGGATGACGCCGGCGGTTTGCGTCGAGATGCCGCCGAGGCGCTTGAGGTCCGCCTTGCCCTCGTCGCCCGTGAGCCACAGCAGCAGCTCGCGCAGGTCCTTGAGGTCGACGAGCGGCAGGCGCTGCTCGTCGGCGTAGGCGAAGACGATGCCGAGGCTCGACTCCTGGGTGTCGTTGAGGCCCAGCACCTTCGCGAGCAGCGTCGGTCCGAACGACAGCACCGTCGCCCGCACCGGCACCCCGGTGCCCTGGCCGCCGAGCGCGAAGTACTCGACCGGGAAGGCGGCGCCCTGCCACGCCTGCCCGATGCCCGCGGTGCGCGCGAGCAGCTTCTCGCTCGACGTGCCCGCCGTCGCGACGCCCGAGAGGTCGCCCTTGATGTCGGCCGCGAAGACGGGCACGCCGGCAGCGGAGAGCTGCTCGGCGAGGACCTGCAGCGTCTTCGTCTTGCCGGTGCCGGTCGCGCCGGCGATGAGCCCGTGCCGGTTGACCATGGCGAGCGGGATGCGCACCTGCGTCGCCGCGTCGGGCTCGCCGTTGACGAGCGCGCCGATCTCGAGCACGGAGCCGGTGAACGCGTAGCCGGCCCGCACGGCGGCCACCTCGTCGACGCTCAGCGGGCCGGCGGTGGCCGCGGGCTCGACGCGGTCGCCGGGCTCCGACGGGTGCTCGGGGTCGGCGGGCGCGGTCTCCGCCTCGGGCGCCCGCGTGTACGACTCGGCGACGGGCGGCGCGCCCTCGGGCGTCGCGTCGTCGGCCGCGGACGGCGGGGTGTCGAGCCTCGCGCGCGCCTCGCCCGCCTGGAGCTCCGCGAGGCGGGCCGCGGCGGCGGCCTGCGCCTGCCGAGCCGCCTCGAGTTCGGCCTGGGCCTTCGCGAGCTCGTCGGTCATGTCGCCATCCTAGGTCTCGACCGCATGGCGCCCCGAAGCGCGAGGGCCGCGCCGCGCGGCTCCCGGCGCCGGCTCACTCGATCGGCTGCACCTGCCGCGGCCGCACGACGAGCCACAGCGAGCACGTCGCGAGGATCCCGCAGAGCAGCATCACGACGCCCATCGGGATGGCGTTCTCGATGCGGAAGAGCCCGACGATCGGGCTCACGAGCCCGGCGATCGACATGTTGAGCGCGCCGAGGAGCGACGCCGCGGTGCCGGCCTCCTGGCCGTGGTTCGCGAGGGCGAGGGACTGCACGCACGGCATCGACAGGCCGAAGGCGAAGGCGAAGACGGCGAGCGGCGGCACGAGGCCCACGATGCCGAGCCCGGCGAGGTCGAGCAGGATGATCGCGGAGGCGCCCACGATGAGCAGCGACGTCGACACCGCGAGCACCCACTGCGGACCCCAGCGGTTCGCGGCGCGGCCCGCGGTCTGCGTGCCGATGAGCACCGCGACCGAGCAGAGCGCGAAGATGAGGCCGAACTCCCCCGGCGAGAAGCCGTACACCTCCTGCAGCAGCAGCGACGAGGTCGAGAGGTAGGCGAACATGCCGCCGAAGATGCTCGCACCGATGATCGCGACGCCGACGAAGACGCGGTCGCCCAGCACGGCCCGGTAGCGCTGCCGGAGCGTCGAGTGTCCCGGCTCCTGCCGCAGGTGCGGCGGGAGCGTCTCGCGCAGGAAGAGCAGCTGCAGCACGATGACGAGCACCGCGTAGCCCGCGAGCACCCAGAAGAGCCCGCGCCAGTCGAGCAGGCCCAGGAGCCAGGAGCCGAGCACGGGCGCCGCGATCGGCGCGATGCCGATCACGAGCGCGAGGCGCGAGAGCGCCGTCACGAGCCGCGAGCCGCTGAACAGGTCGCGCACCATCGCCATGGCGACGACCGTGCCGGCCGCAGCGCCGAAGCCCTGCAGCACGCGCAGCAGCATGAGCGACGTGACGTCGGGCGCGATCGCGACGCCGACGCTCGCGAGCACGTGGACGGTCGTGGCGATGAGCAGCGGCCGTCGGCGCCCGATGCGGTCGGAGAGCGGCCCGACCACGAGCTGGCCGAGCGCGAAGCCGATCGTGGTGGCCGACAGCGTGAGCTGCACGACCGCATCCGTCGTGGCGAACTCCTCCTTCACCGCCGGGAACGCCGGCAGGTAGAGGTCGATCGTGAACGGCCCGAGCCCGGCGAGCAGGCCGAGCACGAGCAGGGTGGTGAAGCGACGGCTGGGGCTCAGCGCGTCTCCGGGGTGCCCCGTCACGCCGACAGCGCCAGGGGCACCTCGTCGCGCGACGCGATGCGCTCGTCGCCGGTGGCGGCGTCGTGCTCGAAGACGACGCGGCCGTCGATGAGCACCGTGCGGGGTCGGGCCATCGGGTCCATCCAGTCGCCGCCCCACACGACGAGGTCGGCACGCTTGCCGACCTCCAGCGAGCCGACCTCCGCGGCGACGCCGAGCGCCTTCGCGGGGTTGATCGTGATCGCGCGCAGCGCCGTCTCGCGGTCGAGGCCCTCGCGGACGGCGAGGGACGCCTGGTGGACGAGGAACGAGATGGGGATCACCGGGTGGTCGGTGATGAGCGACAGCTCGACGCCGGCCCTCGCGAGCTTGCCGGGGTTCGCGATCGAGCGCTTGCGCAGCTCCATCTTCGACTTCGTGGTGAAGAGCGGCCCGATGAGCACCGGCACGCCGCGCTCGGCGAGCAGGTCGGCGACGACGTGCGCCTCGGTGCCGTGGTCGATGATGAGGTCGTAGCCGAACTCGGCCTGCAGCCGCAGGGCCGTGACGATGTCGTCGGCGCGGTGCGCGTGCTGGCGCCACGGGATCTCGCGGCGCAGCACCTTGCCGAGCGCCTCCATCGTGAGGTCGACGTCCTGCTGGCTGCCCTTGTCGGGATCGGCGAGCCTGCGCTGGTAGTTCTGCGCGGCGACGAAGGCGTCGCGCAGGATCTTGGCCGTGCCCATCCGCGTCGAGGGCATGACCTTCTTGTCGCCGTAGACGCGCTTCGGGTTCTCGCCGAGCGCGCTCTTGATCCCGGCGGGCTCGCGCAGCACCATGTGGTCGACGATCCGGCCGTGCGTGTGGAGGGTGACCGCCTGGCCGCCGATCGGGTTGCCCGATCCGGGGTTGACGTTCACGGTCGTCACGCCGCCGGCGAGCGCGAGGTCGAAGCCCTCGTCGAAAGGATCGATCGCGTCGAGCGCGCGCACCCCGGCGGTGTTGGGGTTCGTCATCTCGTTCGTGTCGCTCGCGGTGGGCCCGTCGCCCTCGGGGTGGACCCCGAGGTGCACGTGCGCGTCGACGAGGCCGGGCGTGACCTGGGCGCCCGCGGCGTCGAGCACCTCCGCGCCCTCCGGGACGGCGACGTCGGCGCCGAGCTCGGCGATCCGGCCGTCGCGCACGACGATCGTGCCGTCGAACTCCTGGCCCTCGACCGGGATGACCTTGGCGTTGACGATGGCGAGCAGCATGCGTTCCCTCTTCGTGTCAGACTTCCTCCGACCAGCCTACCTCCTTAGCCGGACGAACGACTTCTGCGTGGACGAGCGGCGGTCAGGCCGACTGCGGCAGCTGGGCGAGCGTGTCGCGCCAGCCGAGCTCGTAGTCCGCGACGCCCGCCGCATCCGTCTCGTGCACGACGGTCACGGCGGTGCCGCCCGCCGCATCCGCGAAGCGCACCGTCACGGTGTCGAGCGCCTCGCCCTCGACGCCGTCGTCGATCCAGCGCCACGTGAACACGAGCAGCTCGAGCCGCTCGACCTCGAGGTACTCCCCCGTGACGCCGAAGCCGGCGTCGACGCTCTCGAACCGGTAGGCGCCGCCGACCCGCGCGTCCGCCGCGATCGTCGTGCCGGGGATGCGGTGCCACCACCAGCGCGCGATGCGCGCCGGGTCGGTCCAGGCGGCCCATGCGGTCTCGCGCGATGCCGCCACCTGCTGCGTCAGCTCGATCTGCGTCTAGGTCATGGTTGCTCCTCCTGGTCCGCGGCCGCGGGCTGCGACTCCACGTGGGCGGCGAAGTCGGCCAGCCGCGCACGCCACATCGCGCGCACGCCGGTCGCCCAGTCGGCGAGCAGGTCGAGACCGCCCGGCTCGAGCGTCACGATCGCGTGCCGGCCGACCCGGCGCTTGCGCGCGAGCCCCGCCGCCTCGAGCACGCGCACGTGCTTGTCGATCGCGGGCAGCGTCACGCCGATGAGGGCTGCGAGCTCGCTCATCGTCGCCGGGCCCTCCGCGAGCCGGCCGACGAGCAGCCGCCGCGGTGCGGACGCGATCGCGTGCGCGACGCCGTCGACGGATGACTTCACCATGTGGTGAAGTGTAGCGATCCGCACCACGGGCCCGCAAGCCCCGCGCACGACGACGGCCCCGGGCATCCGCCCGGGGCCGTCGCACGCATGCTCGTCAGCCGAGCGAGCGCGCGCGCCGCTTGTTGTAGACGTCGAACGCGACGGCCAGCAGCAGGACCATGCCCTTGATGAACTGCTGGTAGTCGGTCGAGACGCCCATGAGCGACATGCCGTTGTTGAGCACACCCATGATGAGACCACCGGTGATCGCGCCGACCACGGTGCCGATGCCGCCCTGGACGGCCGCGCCGCCGATGAACGCCGCGGCGATCGCGTCGAGCTCGAACAGGTTGCCGGCGCCGGGGCCTGCGGAGTTGAGGCGACCGGTGAACACGATGCCCGCGAGCGCCGCCAGCATGCCCATGTTCACAAAGAGCATGAAGTCGATGCGCTTCGAGCGGATGCCCGACAGGTCGGCCGCGTGCCGGTTGCCGCCGACCGCGTAGATGTGCCGGCCGAAGCGGGTGCGCTGCATCACGACCGAGTAGGCCACGATGAGCGCGCCGAGCACGATGAGCACGATCGGCGTGCCGCGCGAACCCTCGGCGATGCCGAGCAGGTACGTCAGCAGCACGATCAGCAGCGCGCCGAAGCCGGTGCGGGTCCAGAACCACCAGGCCGGCTCGCCCTCGACGCCGAGCTTGACGCGCTTGCCGCGACCGCGCAGCTGCGAGCCGACGAAGAGCACGAGCGTCAGCAGGCCGAGGCCCACCGTGATCCACTCCGCCGGGCTCGTCGAGGCCGGGAACAGCTGCGGGAACAGGTAGCCGCCGCCCAGCTGCCGGTACTCGGCGGGGAACGGGGTGATCTGCGTGTTCGAGAGCGTGATCTGCGTGAGGCCGCGGAAGATGAGCATGCCCGCGAGCGTCACGATGAACGCCGGTATCCCCACCACCGCCACCCAGAAGCCCTGCCAGGCACCCACGACCGCGCCGAGCACGATGCCGACGACGATGGCGAGCCACCACGGCCATCCCCACTGCACGACCATGACACCGGTCGCGGCGCCCACGAAGGCGGCGACCGAGCCGACCGAGAGGTCGATGTGGCCGGCGATGATGATCATCACCATGCCGATCGCGAGGATCAGGATGTAGCTGTTCTGGACGATGATGTTCGCGACGTTGCCGGCGGTGAGCAGGCGGCCGCCGGTGAGGCCCTGGAACAGCAGCACGATCACCACGAGGGCGATGAAGATGCCGATCTGCTGCACGCGCGACAGCAGGAACGATCCTGCGGTGCGCAGCGGCGAGGGGCTCAGGTCGCGGCCCGCGTCGCCGCGGGGCGCGCGCCGGCCGGCGCCGCCCGGTGCTGACGAGCCGCCGGTCGACGTGCCCTGGGTCGACGTGTCATTGGGCGAGGACATGGTCCGCCTCCTTCTCCTGGGTCATGCGCTGCATGAGCGCCTCTGGCGTCGCCTGGGCGATCGGGAACTCACCCGTCATGCGGCCCTCCGACAGCGTGTAGATGCGGTCGCAGATGCCGAGCAGCTCGGGGAGCTCGGACGAGATGACGATCACCGCCTTCCCGGCGGCGGCGAGCTGGTTGATGATCGTGTAGATCTCGTACTTGGCGCCCACGTCGATGCCGCGGGTCGGCTCGTCGAGGATGAGCACCTCTGGGTCGGTGAAGAGCCACTTCGACAGCACGACCTTCTGCTGGTTGCCGCCCGAGAGCTTGCCGACGACCGCGTTCACGGTCGGCGTCTTGATGCGCATGCTCTTGCGGTAGCCCTCGGCGACGATGATCTCCTGCTCCCCGTCGACGAGCACGCGCTTCACGAGCTTGTCGAGGGCGGCGGCGGAGATGTTGCGCTTGATGTCCTCGATGAGGTTGAGGCCGTACATCTTGCGGTCCTCGGTCGCGTACGCGAGGCCGGCGCGGATGGCGGCCGGCACGCTGCGCACGTCGATCGGCTTGCCGTGCAGGTAGGCGGTGCCGGTGATGTGCGAGCCGTAGGAGCGCCCGAAGACGCTCATCGCGAGCTCGGTGCGGCCCGCGCCCATGAGGCCGGCGATGCCGACGACCTCGCCGGCACGCACGGACAGGTTCGCGTCGTGGATCATCACGCGGTTGGCCTCGGTCGGGTGGTGCACCCGCCAGTCCTCGATGCGGAAGACCTCGTCGCCGATCGTCACGTCGCGGTCGGGGTAGCGCGACTCGAGGTCGCGGCCCACCATGCCCTTGATGATGCGGTCCTCGGTCACGTCGTGGGTCACGAGCGTCTCGATCGTCCGGCCGTCGCGGATGACCGTGACCTTGTCGGCGATCGCCTTGATCTCGTTCAGCTTGTGGCTGATGATGATCGACGTGATGCCCTGCTGCTGCAGGTGGCGGATGAGGTCGAGCAGGTGGGCGGAGTCCTCGTCGTTGAGCGCCGCGGTGGGCTCGTCGAGGATGAGCAGCTTCACGTCCTTGGAGAGCGCCTTCGCGATCTCGACGAGCTGCTGCTTGCCGACGCCGACCTCGTTGGCGCGCACGGCCGGGTTGTCGCCCAGGCCGACGCGCGCGAGCAGCTTCTGCGCCTCGGTGTTCGTGGCGTGCCAGTCGATGAGGCCGCCGCGGCCGACGCGCTCGTTGCCGAGGAAGATGTTCTCGGCGAGCGACAGGTGGGGGCTGAGGGCGAGCTCCTGGTGGATGATCACGATGCCCTTGTGCTCCGAGTCGCTGATCGACCGGAACTGCACCGGCTCCGCCTCGAACACGATCTCGCCGTCGTAGGTGCCGTGCGGGTACACACCCGACAGCACCTTCATGAGCGTCGACTTGCCCGCGCCGTTCTCGCCGCAGATCGCGTGGACCTCGCCGCGCTCGACGGTGAGGTTGACGTCGGAGAGGGCCTTGACGCCCGGGAACTCCTTGGTGATGCCGCGCATCTCGAGGATCGCCGTCACAGCGCCCCTCCTTCCGTTCCGATGCCGATGGGTGATGGTGCGGGGCGGGGGCTCTCGCCCCCGCCCCGGGCCGTCAGGAGAGCTCGTCCTCGGTGTAGTACTCCGAGTCGATGAGCACTTCCTCGTAGTTGTCGACCGTCACGATGGTCGACTCGAGGAGGTACGACGGCACGATGTGGTCGCCGTTGTCGTAGGTCTCCGTGTCGTTGACCTCCGGCTCCTCGCCGTGCAGGATCGAGTCGACCATGGTCACGGCCTGCTCGGCGAGCAGTCGCGTGTCCTTGAAGATCGTCGAGTACTGCTCGCCAGCGATGATCGACTGCACCGAGCCGACCTCAGCGTCCTGGCCGGTGATGACCGGCAGGGCGTCGGTCGAGTAGCCACCCGACGTGAGCGCCGAGATGATGCCGATCGAGAGGCCGTCGTAGGGCGAGAGCACGCCGTCGAGCTTCGTGTCGCCGATGACGGTGAGGATGTTCTCCATGCGCTCCTGCGCCGTCTCGGGCAGCCAGCGGAGGATCGCCGCCTGCTCGAAGTCGACCTGGCCGCTGGGGACCACGAGCACGCCCTCGTCGATCAGGGGCTGCAGGACGCTCATCGCGCCCTCCCAGAAGAACGTGGCGTTGTTGTCGTCCGGGCTGCCGGCGAAGAGCTCGACGTTGAGCGGGCCAGCCTCGTCGGTGCGCTCGCCGCTCTCGTCCACCAGGCCGAGACCGGTCAGCAGGCTCGTCGCCTGCTGCACGCCCACCTGGAAGTTGTCGAAGGTCGTGTAGTAGTCGACGTTCGGGCTGCCGTTGATGAGGCGGTCGTAGGCGATGACCGGGATGCCCGCGTCGCCGGCCTGCGCCAGCACGTCGGTGAGGGTCGTGCCGTCGATCGAGGCGATGATCAGGGCCTCAGCGCCCGAGGAGATCATGTTCTCGATCTGCGAGACCTGCGTGGGGATGTCGTCGTTCGCGTACTGCAGGTCGACGGTGTAGCCCATCTCCTCCAGCTGCGAGCGGACGTTGTCGCCGTCGGCGATCCAGCGCTCCGACTGCTGCGTCGGCATGGCCACGCCGACGATCTGGCCGGTGCCGCCGGGCTCCTGTGCCCCGTCGGACGCAGCCGGCTCTGCGGTGCCGCCACGGCCGCAGCCGGTCGCGACGAGCGCGATCACGCCTGCAGCGGCGACAGCGCCGAGGATGCGGTGCTTCTTCACTGTGGTTCCTTTCATGGGGTGCCGCGATGCGGCGGGTTGGTGCGACCGGGACGGCCGCGGCAAGGGTCGGGGCGTCAGCCGAGGCCCTGTGCGAGTCGGTGGTAGGCGGCGTTCCAGCGCACCTCGCGCTCGAAGCCGTCCTTCGTGGTGGTCTCGTCGATGGCGAGGAACTCGATGCCGGACTGGCGGGCGAACTCGCGGAAGGCGTCGATGCCGACCTGCGTCGACATGACGGTGTGATGGGCGGCGCCGGCGGTGAGCCAGGCGGTGGCGGAGGTCGCCAGGTCCGGCGCGGGGCGCCACACGGCGTGCCCGACCGGGAGCTTCGGCATCGGCTGCGGCAGCGCGACGTTCTCGACCGCGTTGGCGGTCATCCGGAACCGCTCGCGCATGTCGCTGAGCGCGACGACGACGGCCGGGCCGGCGTCGGCCGTGAAGACGAGCCGTACCGGGTCGTCCTTGCCGCCGATGCCGAGCGGGTGCACCTCGAGTCGCGGGCGCGAGGTCGTGAGGCTGGGGCTCACCTCGAGCATGTGCGCGCCCAGGATCACCTCCTCGCCCTCGACCAGGTGGTACGTGTAGTCCTCCATGAGGCTCGCGCCGCCCGGCAGCCCGGCGCCCATGTGCGCGGCCGCGTGCACGAGGATCGCCGTCTTCCAGTCGCCCTCCGCGCCGAAGCCGTAGCCGTCGGCCATCAGGCGCTGCACCGCGAGCCCGGGCAGCTGCGGCAGCGAGCCGAGGTCCTCGAAGCTGGTCGTGAAGGCGCCGAATCCGCCGGCCTCGAGGAAGTCGCGCAGGCCCACCTCGATGCGGGCGCCGTCGCGCAGCGACTCGTGCCGCTCACCACCGGGGAGCAGCTCGTCGGCGACGTCGTAGCTCGCGACGTACTCGTCGACGAGCGCGGCGACCGCGGCGTCGTCGGCCGCGGCGACGGCATCCGCGAGCTCGTTGACGCCCCACGTGTTGATCTGGGTGCCGAGGCGGATCTCGGCCTCGGTCTTGTCGCCCTCGGTGACGGCGACGAATCGCATGTTGTCGCCGAAGCGCGCGACCTTGAGCGAGCGCACGGCGGCGGTGCCGAGCGCGGCGCGCGACCAGGTGCCGATCTCGGCGCGGACGCGGGGCGCCGAGGCGTGGCCCACGACGATCGTGCGCGGCACGCCGAGGCGCGCGGCGAGGTAGCCGAACTCGCGGTCGCCGTGCGCCGCCTGGTTCAGGTTCATGAAGTCGAAGTCGATCTCGTCCCACGGCAGCGCCACGTTGTGCTGCGTGTGCAGGTGCAGCATCGGCTTCGCGAGCGCCTCGAGGCCGGCGATCCACATCTTCGCCGGGCTGAAGGTGTGCATCCAGGCGATCACGCCGACCACGGAGTCGTCGGCGTTCGCCTCGAGCGCGGCGCGGCGGATCGCGTCCTGCGAGGTCAGCACCGGGCGCCACTCGACCGTCACGGGGATCTCGTCGGCGTCCGCGAGGAGCGCCGCGACCTCCTGCGACTGGGCCGCGACCTGCGCGAGCGTCTCCTCGCCGTACAGCCCCTGGCTGCCGGTGAGGAACCAGACGGTCCGCGTCGTCGGGTCGGGGATGATGCTGGTCACTCGGGAGCCTCCTGCTGGCCGTAGACGTGCTGGTAGCGGTCGAACAGCGCGTCGATCGCCGCCGGGTCGATGGGGATCGTCGCGCCGCCCTGCCGGGCGAGGTGCATCGTGCGCGCGACGTCCTCGCACATGACGGCGGCCTTGACGGCGTCGCGTGCGTCGCTCCCGATCGTGAAGGGGCCGTGGTTCTGCATGAGCACAGCGCGCGACCGGTGGTCGGTGAGCGTCTCGACGATGCCGCGGCCGATCGAGTCGTCGCCGATGATCGCGAACGGGCCGACGGGGATCTCGCCGCCGAACTCGTCGGCCATCGCGGTGATGTGGCACGGGATCGACTCGCCGCGCGCGGCCCACGCGGTCGCGTAGGTCGAGTGCGTGTGGACGACGCCGCCCACCTCGGGCATGTGCCGGTAGACGTAGGCGTGCGCCGCGGTGTCGCTCGAGGGCGATCGCTCGGAGCCCTCGCTGCCCGGGACGACGACGCCGTCGAGGTCGCACAGGATCATCGACGCGGGCGTCAGGTCGTCGTAGTCGACGCCCGACGGCTTGATGACGAAGAGGTCCTCCCCCGGCACCCGGCCAGAGACGTTGCCGCCGGTCCAGACGACCAGGCCGTACCGGACGAGCTCCGCGTGCAGCGCGGCGACCTGCTCGCGCACAGCAGCGACCGCGTCATCTCGGCTCATTCCCATGGGACTCCGTCGTCTCGTGCGGCCGATGCCGCGATGCAATGGGTGACACTGTATGCGAAACGGTCACATGCATGCCAATCCGTGGCCGAACCGTGACCTTCGGCGTGGCGGCGCTGCGGATCAGGGGCGAGCGACCGACGCGCGGGTCACGAGCACGGGCGGGATCCGCAGGTGCACGAGCCCCGCGCGCCCCTCGAGGTCGTCGAGCAGCACGCGCATCGCGGCTGCGCCGACCTGCTCGAACTCCTGCCGCACGGTCGTGAGCGGCGTGGGGAAGTGGGCCGCCTCCGGCACGTCGTCGAAGCCGACGATCGACACGTCGCCCGGCACGTCGAGGCCCGCGTCGCGGCACGCGTGCATGAGGCCGAGCGCCATCTGGTCGTTGCCGACCACGATCCCCGTGGCCCCGAGCGCAAGCACGCGCGCCCCGACCGCGTGGCCCGAGTCGGGCGTCCAGTCGCCCTCGACCGTGCCGACGAGCTCGAGGCCGAGCTCCGCGATGCGCTCCTCCGTGCCCGACGTGCGCGCGGTCGCGTCGATCGAGCCGCTCGGCCCGCACAGCTGGGCGATGCGCCGGTGACCGAGGCTCGCGAGGTGGTCGATCGCCATCCGCGCGCCGAGCCGCTGGTCGATGGCGACGCTGTGCCCGGATGCGAGGCCGGTCGGCTCCAGGGTGACGTAGGGCACCTCGACGCGCAGCTGCGCGAGCGCCTCGAGCATCGCGGTCTCGGCGACCGAGACGACGAGCGCGTCGACGCTCGTCTCCCGCAGGAACGTGACGCCCGCCGCCAGGTCCTCGACGCTGCCGGTGGCCGCGTTCGTGAGCGCGATCCGGTACCCGGCGTCGCGCGCCGCCATCTCGATCGCGATCTGCTGCGCCTGCGGCCCGTAGTGGGTCGTGGGGAGCGTGAGGAGCCCGATCGTCTGCGAGCTGCGGCGCACGAGCGCGCGCGCCGCGGCGTTCGGCCGGTAGCCGAGCTCGACGATGGCCGCCTCGATCCGCGCGAGGGTCTCGGGGCGGATGTTGGGGTGCCGGTTCAGCGCGCGCGAGACCGTCTGATAGCTGACCCCGGCGACCGCCGCGACGTCGCGGATGTTCGGTCGCCTCCGCTCTCCGGACGCCATCGCCCCTCCGCTCGCTGCATGCTGAGCCCCAAGCATGGCACGAAGTGACCGTTTCGCATCCGGTCGCGATCAGTCGTCGAGCAGCTCCTCCAGCCGCGTGAGGATGTCGCTCCAGCCCTGCTCGAGCTGCTCGAGCTCGTCCGCGGGCCCGGTCTGCGTCACCCGCACGAGCGTGCCGCCGTCGAGCTCCTCGAGCTCGACGGTGACGAGCTGCGTGGCGGCGGTGCCGTCGCCGCCGAGCCAGTCCCACGTCTGCACGATGCGCTCCCCCTCGAGCAGCTCGACGTACGTGCCCTGCACGCCGATGCCGCCCTCGGCCGTGCGGATGCGGTACCAGCCGCCCTCCTGGGCGTCGACCTCGTAGCGCGTGTCGTCGAACTGGGGCCACCACCACTGCCGCAGGCCGTCGGCGGTGGTCCAGAGCGCCCACACCGCGTCGGTCGTCGCGGCGACGAAGCCGGTCACCTCGACCCGCTGCCCGCCGTCGTGCTCGCTGTCGAGTGCCATGCCGCAACGCTAGCCGCACTCGGCTCCGCGCCGTCGCGCGTCACGCGCCGAGCGGATCCTCGAGGAGCCCGCGGAGCGCGAGCTGCGCGGCGCCGATGAGCAGCCGGTCCTCGCCGAGCGCGCCGCGCACCACCACGAGCGACTCGGCGATGGGCGGCATGAGCTGGGCGCGGAGCGCCGCGAGCAGCGTCTCGGGCTGCTCCGCGAAGAGCGCGCCGAGGAACCCGCCGAGCACGACCGCCTCGGGGTCGAACGCGTTGACCGCGTTCCGCAGCCCGGTCGCGAGCCGCCGCAGCTGCTCGGCGACGAAGGCGTCGACCTCCGGGCTCGCCGCTTCCCGGAGCGCCGCGCTCACGTCGGGCAGGTCGAGGCGGTCGCGGCCGAGGACGTCGAGCAGCAGGTCGAAGCGCACCTCGGTCTCGAGGCATCCCGTCGCGCCGCAGCGGCAGCGCGCGCCGCGCGGGTCGACGAGCGTGTGGCCGAGCTCGGCCGCGAAGCCGTGCGCGCTCGCCGGCGCCGTGCCGCCGAGGCGCACGCCGGAGCCGATGCCGGAGGGGCCGCCGTGGAGGTAGACGAGGCTCGACAGGCCCCGGCCGGCGCCGAACGTCGACTCCGCTGCGGCGCCGAGGTTCGCGTCGTTGTCGGCGAACGCGGGCAGGCCGGTGCGGTCGGCGAGCAGGCGGGCGATCGGCTCGTCGACCCAGCCCGCGTGCGGCACCATCCGCACGAGCCCGTCGGCGGCGCTCACGAGCCCTGGCACCGCAGCGCCGATGCCGAGCACGCGGGCGCCCGTGAGCGCCGGCGCGAGCGAGTCGACGAGCCTGCCGACGATCTCGACCGTCGCCGCCGCCGAGGGCTCGGCCTCGTACTCGTGGCGGATGCGGTGCGCGACGGCGCCGTCGAGCCCCACGACCGCGACCGTCACGGCGTCGGCCTCGACGCCGGTGCCGATCGCCACGACGTCGGCCGAGGCGTGCACGACGGGCGACGGCCTGCCGACGCCGCCCGTGCCGGTCGGGTCGCGCTCGACGACGAGCCCCGCCTCCTCGAGCGAGGCCACGAGGTCGGCGATCGTCGAGCGGCTCAGGCCCGTGCGGCGCGTGAGCGCGGCGCGCGACGCCGCGCCCTCCTCGTGCACGAGCCGCAGCACGCGCGAGAGGTTGGCGCGGCGCAGCTCGCGCGAACCGGTGTGCGCCTGCGTGCTCATGTCGCTCCTTCGGAGTCGGGCCGCTCGCATGCTACGGCTGCGCGTCGGGTAGCACGTGGTGCGCGCGGCTCGTCCTGCTGATATGTTTCCGTCCAGAACATTCTAGTCGTCGACGCTGACGGTCCTGGCCCGAGGCGCGACGCATCCTGCAACGCAGCACGGAAGGCATCCCTCATGGCCACGACCCCCACCCCCGACGACCGCTTCTCCTTCGGCCTCTGGACCGTCGGTTGGACGGGCAACGACCCGTTCGGCCCGCCGACCCGCCCCGACCTCGACGTCGTGGAGGCCGTCGAGCGCCTCGCGGGCCTCGGCGCGTGGGGGCTCACGTTCCACGACGACGACCTGTTCCCCTTCGGCTCGAGCGACGCCGAGCGGCAGCACCAGATCGATCGGCTCCGCGGCGCGCTCGACGACACCGGTCTCGTCGTGCCCATGGTGACGACGAACCTGTTCTCGCACCCCGTCTTCAAGGACGGCGGCTTCACGAGCAACGACCGCTCGGTCCGCCGCTTCGCGCTGCGCAAGGTGCTGCGCAACATCGACCTCGCCGCCGAGCTCGGCGCGCAGACCTTCGTCATGTGGGGTGGCCGCGAAGGCGCCGAGTACGACTCCGCGAAGGACGTGCAGGCCGCGCTCGCCCGCTACCGCGAGGCCGTGAACCTGCTCTCGGAGCACGTCGTCGAGCGCGGCTACGACATGCGCTTCGCGATCGAGCCGAAGCCGAACGAGCCGCGCGGCGACATCCTGCTGCCGACGCTCGGGCACGCGCTCGCCTTCATCGCGACGCTCGACCGGCCCGACCTCGTCGGGGTCAACCCCGAGGTGGGGCACGAGCAGATGGCCGGTCTCAACTTCACCGCCGGCATCGCGCAGGCGCTCGAGCACGGCAAGCTCTTCCACATCGACCTCAACGGGCAGCGCGGCATCAAGTTCGACCAGGACCTCGTCTTCGGCCACGGAGACCTGTTCAACGCGTTCTCGCTCGTCGACCTGCTCGAGCACGGCTCGCCGACCGGCGGCCCCGCCTACGACGGACCGCGGCACTTCGACTACAAGCCGTCGCGCACCGAGGACTACGACGGCGTGTGGGCGTCGGCCGCCGCGAACATGCGCAACTACCTGCTGCTCAAGGAGCGAGCCCAGGCGTTCCGCGCCGACCCCGAGGTGCAGGCCGCGCTCTCGGCCGCGAAGGTCGACGAGCTGCGCACCCCGACGCTCGCCGAGGGCGAGTCGATCGCCGACCTCGTCGCCGACCGCAGCGCGTTCGAGGACTTCGACGCCGAGGCCTACTTCGGCGGCAAGGGCGCCGGCTTCGTGCACCTGCAGCAGCTGGCGACCGAGCACCTGCTCGGCGCGCGCTGACCGGCGCATGACCCTCGTCGCGGGCGTCGACTCCTCGACGCAGTCGTGCAAGGTCGTCGTCCGCGACCTCGAGAGCGGGGCGACGGTGCGCGCGGGTCGCGCGCCGCACCCCGACGGCACGGCCGTCGACCCCGAGCGGTGGTGGCAGGCGCTGCTCGCCGCGGTCGCAGACGCCGGCGGCCTCGACGACGTCACCGCCATCTCGGTCGGGGCGCAGCAGCACGGCATGGTCGCGCTCGACGACCGCGGCGAGCCCGTCTTCGACGCGCTGCTGTGGAACGACGTGCGCTCCGCGGCCGCGGCCGCCGCGCTCGTCGACGAGCTCGGCGCCGAGGCGCTCGCGCGGCGCACCGGCGTCGTGCCGGTCGCGTCGTTCACGATCGCGAAGGCGCGCTGGCTCGCCGATGCGCACCCCGAGCTCGC
This sequence comes from Agrococcus jenensis, assembly GCF_003752465.1. Taxonomy (NCBI): domain Bacteria; kingdom Bacillati; phylum Actinomycetota; class Actinomycetes; order Micrococcales; family Microbacteriaceae; genus Agrococcus; species Agrococcus jenensis. Next base: position 414,690 of record NZ_RKHJ01000001.1, read on the forward strand.
GGCGCGCGTCGCCGCGATCGCGCTCCCCCACGACTGGCTCACCTGGCGGCTGCGGGGCTTCGGCCCCGCAGCCCCCGAGCTGTCGGCGCTCACGACCGACGCCTCCGACGCCTCCGGCACCGGCTGGACGACGGTCGACGGGGAGCACGACCGCGCGCTGCTCGGCGCAGCGCTCCGCCGCGACGCGAGCGACGTGGTGGTGCCGCGCGTGCTGCCGGCCGGAGCGACCGCGGGGGTCACCGCAGCGCATCCCGGCATCCCGCCGGGGCTCGTGATCGGCGTCGGCTGCGGCGACAACGCCGGCGCCGCGCTGGGCCTCGGCGCGGCCGAGGGCGACGTGATCGTGTCGCTCGGCACCTCGGGCGTCGTGACGGCCGTGACGCGCGCGTTCGCCCCGGATGCGACGGGCACCGTCGCCGGCTTCGCCGACGCCTCCGGGCTGCGGCTGCCGCTCGTCGCGACGCTCAACGCGGCGCGCGTGCTCGACGCCGCGGCGCGCCTGCTCGGCGTCGACCACGCGACGCTCGGCGAGCTGGCGCTCGCCGCGCCCGCCGGCGCCGACGGCCTGGTGCTGCGGCCCTACCTGGAGGGCGAGCGCACGCCGAACCTGCCGACCGCGACCGCGACCCTGTACGGCATGACGAGCCGCTCGCTCACGCGCGAGGGGTTCGCGCGCGCATCGATCGAGGGCATGGTGTGCGGGCTCGCCGACGGGCTCGACGCGCTCGAGCGGCTCGGCGTGGAGCCCCGCCGCGTGCTGCTCATCGGCGGCGCGGCGCAGTCGCCCGCCGTGCAGCGCATCGCTGCCGCGGTGCTCGGCCGGCCGGTCGCCGTGCCGACGCCGGGCGAGTACGTCGCCGCCGGCGCGGCGGTGCAGGCGGCGTGGGCGCTCACGGGCTCGCGGCCGTCCTGGGCCGTCGAGGCAACGACCGTCGTCGAGCAGCCGCGGCCGGAGGTGCGCGCGGCCTACGCCGCGACGCCCGCCGACCCGATCGGCGACGCGGCCGGCCGGTAGTCGAGCGCCCCGAAGCGGGCCTCGGCACCGGCCACGCCGACGGCGGCGATGCCGATCCAGACGCCGAGGAAGCCGCCGGTCGCGGCCGTGTCGAGCGTGCGGGCGTCGACGGTCGCGACCACGTCGCCGTCGACGAGCAGCCGGTAGTCGCTGCCGCGCGCCCGCACGCCAAGCAGCGCTGCGCCGGCGTCGAGGTCGACGGCGCCGACCTCGGTCTCCTCGCCCGCGCGGCGGTGCACCGCGCGCACGCGCGACCCTGTTCCGCGCGGCTCGACGAGCAGCGCGACGTGGTCGTCCTCCGACTGGCGCAGCACGAGGCCGGCGGCGGCGCCGTCGGCGACGTGCTCGACCCGCACCGTGACGTCGAGCTCCCGGTGCTGCTGCCGCACGCCCAGGAAGGCGGGGGTGCCGGGGTCGCCGAGGCCGTCCTGGGTGGCCCGCAGCGACCAGCCCTCGCCGTCGGGCGTCGCGAACGGCGCGGCGAAGCCGCGCACGCTCGTCCAGCGCGGATCCTCGGGCGCGACGGCGCCCGCCGAGCGCGAGTCGGGCTGCCAGACGCCAGGCGTCAGCGCCACGCCGAGCTCGACCGTGGCAGGCACGCGCCCCTCCCCGGGCGCGAAGACCGGCCAGCCGTCCTGCCACTCGACGGGGCACAGGAAGGTCTCCCGGCCGAGCGGGTGCCGGTGCCCGTCGTATGGGCGGGTGCCGAGCAGCACCGCCCACCAGCGCCCGTCCGGTGCCTGGACGAGGTCGGCGTGGCCGACAGCCTGCACCTCGGCGCCGTGCCCGAGCTGCCGGTGCGTGAGCACGGGGTTGGCGGGCGAACCGACGAACGGGCCGGTCGGGTGCTCCGCGCGCGCGATGCACACCGCGTGCTCGAACGCGGTGCCGCCCTCTGCGGCGAGCAGGTAGCACGTGCCGTCGATGCGCAGCAGGTGCGGGCCCTCGGCCCACACGGCGCCGCGCACGGCTCCGGTCCACACGACGTGCTCCTCGCCGACGAGCCGCCCCTCGTCGAGCGAGAGCTCACGCACCCAGACCTCGGTCTGGTGGTGCCACTCGGGCTCGGCGACGAGGCGCGTGCCGTGCATCCACGCCCGGCCGTCGTCGTCGAACAGCAGCGACGGGTCGATGCCTGCCACGTCGATCCAGATCGGGTCGCTCCAGGGGCCGGCCGCGTCGTCGGCGGTGACGAGGAACGTGCCGCCGCGCTCGCCGTCCGCGGGGTCGACGAGCGTCGTGACGATCCAGAACCGCTCGCCGTCGTGCCGGATCGTCGGCGCGAAGATGCCGCCGGACGAGCGGATGCCGGCCAGGTCGACCATCCCGGGCCGGTCGAGCACGTGGCCGATCGTCTCCCAGGTCGCGAGGTCGCGCGACCGCATCACCGGCATGCCGGGCAGCAGCTCGAACGTGGACGTGACGAGGTAGTGCCACTCCCCCACGCGGCAGATCGAGGGGTCGGGGAAGCAGCCCGGCAGGATCGGGTTCGCGACCGGCACGCGTCAGCCGATCGTCACGTCGACGACGCGCCGGTCGCCCGGGCCCACCTCGTGCACCGGCCCGGTCAGGGTCAGGCGCGCGCGAGCGGTCGCGGTGCCGGGGATCGCGACCGCCTCGCTCCGCCGCGCGTTCGAGATGACGCCCTGCGACGGGTCGTCGTCGTCCGACCGCGGCGAGGAGGCCGCAGCGTGCGACGCGATCCACACCTCGACCTCGCCGGGCTCGACGACGCGCACGATCCGCCGGTCGGTGAACGAGAAGCGGCGCGCGGGCACGCTGAGCTCGACCCTCGCCGAGGCGCCGGGGGCGAGCGAGACGCGCGCGTAGCCCAGCAGCTGCACGAGCGGCCGCGGGATCGAGCCGACGAGGTCGCGGCCGTACAGCTGCACGACGTCGTCGCAGGCAACGTCGCCCGTGTTCGTGACGACGACGGATGCGCGGAACGCGCCGTCGGTCGGCGCCGACGCGTCGACCTCGAGGTCGGTGTACGAGAACGACGCGTAGGAGAGGCCGAAGCCGAACGGGCGCAGCGGCGTCGGGTCGGCGGTCGTCACGTCGGACGGCCCGCCGAGCCGCGCGTGCGCGTACGTGTACGGCTGGGCGCCCGTGGTGCGCGGCAGCGAGACCGGGAGCCGGCCGGACGGCGAGGTGGCACCGGTCAGGACGTCGGCGATCGCCTCGCCGCCCGCCTCCCCGGGGAAGAACGCCTGCAGCACGGCCGCGGGCGCGACGTCGCCCTCGAGCGCCCACGGCACCGCGTAGGGCCGGCCGGTGAGGAGCACGAGCACAACGGGCGTGCCGGTCGCGACGACCGCCTCGACGAGCTCGCGCTGCCTGCCAGGCAGCTCGAGCGAGGCGACGTCGTTGCCCTCCCCGACGGTGCCGCGGCCGAAGAGCCCCGCGTCGTCGCCGACGACGACGATCGCGACGTCGGCGCGCGCCGCGGCAGCCGCGGCATCCGCGATGCCGCGCGCGTCGCCGTCCTCGACGCCGACCCCCTCGACGGCCTCGATCGCGCTGCCGGGGAGCGCCGCCGCGAGCGCCTCGCGCACGGTGGGGATCGCGAAGCCGGGCTCGACCCCCGGGTGGTGCGCGAGCACGTGGTTGGCGAAGGAGTAGCAGCCCTGCAGCGCCTCCGACCGGTCGGCGTTGGGGCCGATGACCGCGACGCGCGCGGGCGCGGCCAGCGGCAGCGTGCCGTCGTTGGCGAGCAGCACGAGCGACTCCGCGGCGAGCCTGCGGGCGATGGCGCGGTGCCGCGGCGAGTCGAGGTCGATCGTCGTGGGCGCGTCGTCGGCGAAGGCGTCGGGCTCGAGCAGCCCGAGCTCCTCCTTCTGGGCGAGCACGCGCAGCACGGCGCGATCGACGTAGGCCTCGTCGAGCTCGCCGGCGCGGATGCGTGCGGCGAGCGGGCCGAGGAACGCGTCGCCCGTCGGCAGCTCGACGTCGATGCCGGCGATGAGCGCCTGCGCCGCCGCCTCGCCGCGGTCGGCGGCGATGCCGTGCATGACCTCGAGGAACGCGACCGAGAAGTAGTCGGAGACCACCACCCCGTCGAAGCCGAGCTCGCCGCGCAGCACGTCGGTGAGCATCCGCTCGTCGGATGCCACCGGGATCCCGTCGACGTCGGTGTAGCTGTTCATGACGGAGCGCGCACCGCCGTCGCGGATGGCCATCTCGAAGGGCGGCAGGTAGGTGTCGGCGATCTCGCGCGGCCCCGCCGAGACGGGCGCGTGGTTGCGGCCCGCGTTCGAGGCGCTGTAGCCGACGAAGTGCTTGAGCGTCGCGTGGACGCCGGCGCCCTGGAGGCCGCGCACGTAGGCGCTGCCGACGGTGCCGACGAGGTACGGGTCCTCGCCGATGCACTCGTCCACCCGGCCCCAGCGCGGGTCGCGGACGACGTCGAGCACGGGCGCCAGGCCCTGGTGGATGCCGAGGCTGCGCATCGAGTCGCCGATCGCGCGCCCCATCTCCTCGACGAGCCCCGGGTCGAACGCGGCGCCCCAGGCGAGCGGCGTGGGGAAGGTCGCCGCCTTCCACGCCGCGAGCCCCGTGAGGCACTCCTCGTGCACGATCGCGGGGATGCCGAGCCGCGTCTCGCGCTGGAGCCGCCGCTGCTCGGCGACGAGCCACGCGGCGCGCGCCGCGGGCTCGACGGGTCGCGTGCCGTAGACGCGGGTGTAGTGGCCGATCCCGTGCTCGGTGATCGACGCGAGCGACGCCCCGTCCGCCGCGCTCGCCATCTCCCCCTGCATCGGGGCGACGACGCTGCCGCCCTGGTCGAGCCAGTAGCCGACGAGCTGGGCCAGCCGCTCCTCGAGGGTCATGCGGGCGTGGAGCTCGCGCACCCGCTCGGAGACGAGCGGGCTCGCGGGCAGGGCAGGCGCCCGTCCGACGTCGGCGAGCGGTGCGCCGCTCGTGTGCACGGTGGTGGTCATCCCTTGATCGCTCCCGTCAGGCCGCCGACGATGCGGCGCTCGAAGATGCTGAAGAACACGAGGGCCGGCACCGTGGAGAGTGCGGTGAAGGCCATCACGCGCGCGGTGTCGACGGAGTACTGCGACGAGAAGTTCTGCACGCCGAGCGGCAGCGTGTAGAGGTTCGGGTCGTTGAGGATGAACAGCGGCAGCATGTAGCCGTTCCACGAGCCCACGAACGCGAGGATGCCGGTCGTGATGACGCCCGGCAGGCTGAGCGGCACGACCATCCGGAAGAAGAAGCCGAGCCGGCTCGCGCCGTCGATCGCCGCCGCCTCCTCGAGCTCCACCGGGATCGCCCGGAGGAACGGCACGAGGATGATGATCGTGACGGGTAGCGCGAAGGCGATCTGCGGCAGGATCACGCCGGCGAGCGTGTTCGTCAGGCCGAGGTTGCGCACGAGCAGGTAGAGCGGCGTGATCGCGACCGTGACGGGGAACATGAGGCCGGCGGCGAAGAGCGCGTACATGGCGCCCTTGCCGACGAACTCGTAGCGGGCGAGCACGAAGCTCGCCATGAGGCCGAGCGCGACGACGCCGACCGCGGTCGCGACGCCGACGACGGCGGAGTTGCCCATCGTCTGCCAGAAGCTGCCGCTCGCGAGCACCTCGAGGTAGTTCGTCGCGACCCAGGGGCTCGGGAAGCCGGACGGGCTCGTGGTGATCTGCGAGTTCGTGCGGAACCCGCCCAGGATGATGTAGATCACCGGTCCCATGCAGATCGCGATGAGCACGATCGAGCACAGGTAGACGACCGGGCTGCCCCAGGCGGCGACGCGTCGGTTCGGGCGCCGCAGGGCGGGTCGCGCGGGGAGGATGGAGGTCGTCACGGTCGCGGCTCCTTCGTGCTGGATCCGGCCATGCCGGTGAGGGCGCCCTCGGTGTCGCGCCGCAGCACGAAGCGCTGGTACCCGAGCGCGATGGCGAGGGAGATGATGAAGAGCACGACCGCGACGGCGTTGCCGTAGCCGTAGCTGCCGGCCATGTGGCCGTTGAGGTACATGTAGGTCGCCATCGTCGAGGTGCCCGCGGTCGCGGAGACGTACTGGCCCCAGATGATGTTGACGAGGTCGAACAGCTGCAGCGAGCCGATGATCGACAGGAACGCCCAGATGCGGATCGTCGGCCCGAGCAGCGGCAGCGTGATGCTGCGCTGCATCTGCCAGAACGACGCGCCGTCGATCGACGCCGCCTCGTAGAGCTCGTCGGGGATCGACTGCAGGCCGGCGAGCATGAGGATCACCGCGAAGCCGATGTACTTCCACGTGATGATCACCATGAGGGTCCAGAGGGCGATCTGCGGGTCGGCGATCCAGGAGTTGCGCAGCGCGTCGAGCCCGACGCTCGAGAGCAGGTCGTTGACGGCACCGCGGTCCTGGAGCATCAGGCTCCAGCCCGTGCCGACCACGACCTCCGAGATCACGTACGGCACGAAGATGAGCACGCGGATGATCGAGCGGCCGCGGATGCGCTGGTTGAGCAGCAGCGCGAAGAGGACTGCGAGCGGCCCCTGCAGCGCGAGGGAGGCGACGACGATGAACAGGTTGTGCGCGACGGCGTCGCGGAAGGTCGAGTCGCCGAGGATCGTGACGTAGTTCTGCAGCCCGACGAAGTCGGTCGGGGCGCCGAAGCCGTTCCAGCGGAAGAAGCCGTAGAAGGCCGCCATCAGCACCGGCACGATGACGAAGAAGACGAAGACGCCGACCGCGGGTCCCGCGAGCAGCAGGATCTCCGCGCGCTTCCGCCAGTCCGTCCGCCCGCGGCGCGGGCCCCGCGGGGCCGGGGCCGACGCCTGGGCGTCGACCTCCGGCTCCGCGGATCCCTGGCGCACCGGCGCGACGGACGCCGCCGCGGTGCTCACCCTCGCTGTGCTGCGGTCGTGACGGCGTCGACGATGCCCTGCGGCGTGCCGTTGCCCGCGAGCAGCTCGACGACCGCCGTGTTGAGCGAGTTGCCGATGTTCTGGCCGAGCAGCGTGTCGAGCCAGACGACGACGTAGTCGGCCGACTCGTAGGCCTCGACGAGCGGCTCGAGCGCCGGGTCCTCGACGGCCGTCTGCGCCTCGGACGAGGCGGGGATGGTGTCGAACGCCTCGGCGTAGCCGGCCTGCGACTCGGGCGAGGCGATGAAGTTGAGGAACGCCTCGCACGCCGTCGGCGCATCGTTGGCGCACGAGTAGCCGTCGACGCCGCCCATCATCGCGGACGGCGAGCCGGCGCCGCCCTCGACCTCGGGGAACGGGAACCAGCCCAGGTCGGCGAGCGGCTGCTGGTCGGGCGTGAGCCCGCCGATGACACCGACGTTCCAGCCGCCCATGAGCTCCATGCCCGCCTGGTGGTTGGCGATGAGGCCCGCGGAGGAGCCGGCGCCCTCCTGCGCGGCGGTCGTGAGGAAGCCCTCGTTGAAGGGCTCGGTCGCGGCGAACTCGGCCAGGTCCTCGCCCGCGGCGAGCCAGCACGCGTCGCTGAAGTCGAGCGTCGACGCGATCGACTCCATGACCTCCTGGCTGCACTCGCGCAGCGCGAAGAAGTAGTACCAGTGGGCGGCGGGCCACGCGGCCATGCCACCGAGCGCGATCGGCTCGACGCCGCTCTGCTCGAGCGCGCCGACGGCGTCGTCCAGCTCCGACATCGTGGCTGGCGTGCCGTCGATGCCGGCGTCGGCGAAGAGGTCCTCGCTGTAGAAGATGCCGCCGGGCAGCACCGCGACCGGCATGCCGTAGATGGCGCCCTCGACGGTGAAGGCGCTGAAGACGCCCTCGCCGTAGTCGCTCGAGACGTCCTCCGAGATGAGGTCGGTGAGGTCGCGCACAGCGCCCGCGCCGACGATGTCGGCGAGCTTGCCGCCGCCGCGCGCCATGAAGATGTCGGGCATGTCGCCCGAGTTGACGGCGGTCTGCAGGCGGCCGTCCATGTCCTCGTTCTGGATGGACTGGATCTCGATCGTGACGCCCTCGTTCGCCGCCTCGAAGGCCGCGACGCGGTCCTCCCAGTAGGCCTTGCCGTCGCCGGTCGTGGAGTTGTGCCAGAAGGTCATCGTCACCTCGCCCCCGGATGCCGCAGGGTCGCCTTGCGCGCCCGAGCAGCCGACGAGGGCGGTGACCCCCGCGATGGCTCCGAGCGTCAGCACGGTGCGTGATTTCATGGCAGTGCTCCTCGTCATTGAGTGGTGTGCCCCGCACCTGCGATCGCTGATCCGCGGTGCGCGTGCTGATGACGATGGCATCGGCGCGAGCACTTGTCAAACGTTTTCGATAACGTTTTCGCAACCCGGCCGTCGCACGGCGTCGGCGGGCTCCGGCTCCGCTATGGTCGGCACGTGACGACAGCATCCGACGTCTTCGGCGACTCCGGCGATGGCCGGGTCACGATCACGGACGTCGCGCGCAGCGTCGGGGTCTCGGTCGCCACGGTGTCGAAGGTCGTCAACGGCCGCTACGGCGTCGCGCCCGGCACGATCGCGCGCGTGCAGGCCGCGATCGCCGAGCTCGGGTACGAGACGTCGCTCGTCGCGCGCAGCATGCGCGGGCAGAGCACCGGCAACATCGGCGTGCTCGTCTCGGAGTTCGAGTCCTACTCGACCGAGCTCCTCAAGGGCATCTCGGAGGCCGTCGCGGGCACCGGGTACGGCCTGCTCGCATACGCCGGTCGTCGCGACGACGTCACCGAGGTGGGCTGGGAGCGGCGCTCGCTCTCGCGGCTCGCCCGCACCCTCTTCGACGGCGCCATCGTCGTCACGCCGTCGACGCTCATCACCGGCAGCTTCGGCATCCCGATCGTCGCGGTCGACCCGCACTCGGGCCCGGAGGGGCCGCACACCGTCGACTCCGACAACCGCACGGGCGCTCGGCTCGCGACCGAGCACCTGCTCGCGCTCGGGCACCGCCGCATCGGGCTGCTCGGGGGTCGCGAGGACCTCGAGTCGGCGCGGATGCGCGAGGCCGGCTGGCGCGAGGCGCTCGACGCCGCGGGCGTCGCGCCGGATCCCGCGCTCGTGCGCGTCGTCGGTTACCGCCCCGACCTCGCCGAGCAGGCCGCGCGCGAGCTGCTCGCGCTCCCCGCCGACGTCCGACCGACCGCGATCTTCGCCGCGAACGACCGCTCCGCGCTCCCGGTGCTCGAGGTCGCCGCCGAGTTCGGCATCCGCGTGCCGCACGACCTCTCGGTCATCGGCTACGACGACATCCCGGAGGCGGCCATCGCGAGCCCGCCGCTCACGACGATCGCCCAGCCGCTGCACGACATGGGCCGCTCGGCGCTCACGCTCATGCTCGACCTGCTCGAGGGCCGCGAGACCGAGCGGCACCTGCGGCTGCCGACGCGGCTCGTCGAGCGCAGCACCACCGCGCCCCTCGCCCGCCGCTAGCCCATCGCTCGCGCCCGCCAGCCGCGCCGGGCACTATCGTGGGGGCATCCGCGCCGCCGCCCGAGAGGCCTCCGCATGACCGCGCTGCCCACTGCCGGCGAGCTGACCCGCTCCGAGCGGCTCGACCGCCTCCCCTTCACGCGCAAGCACGGCCGCCTGCTCGGCACCGCCGGCATCGGCTGGGCGCTCGACGCCATGGACGTCGGCCTGGTCTCGTTCGTCATCGCGGCGCTCGTGCAGCAGTGGGGCCTCTCGACGACCGAGACGAGCTGGATCGCCTCGATCGGCTTCGTCGGCATGGCGATCGGCGCGACGGTCGGCGGGCTGCTGGCCGACCGCATCGGCCGCCGCAGCGTCTTCGCGCTGACGCTCATCGTCTACGGCCTCGCGACCGGCGCCTCCGCGCTCGTCGGCTCGCTCGCCGCGCTGCTCGCGCTGCGCTTCGTCGTCGGGCTCGGCCTCGGGGCGGAGCTGCCGGTCGCCTCGACACTCATCAGCGAGTTCGCGCCCAAGCGCATCCGCGGGCGCGTCGTCGTCTGGCTCGAGGCGTTCTGGGCGGTCGGGTGGATCGCGGCTGCCGTGATCGGCACCTTCGTGGTCGGCGCGTCCGACGACGGCTGGCGCTGGGGACTCGCGATCGGCATGGCCCCGGCGATCTTCTCGATCGTGGTGCGCTGGGGCATGCCCGAGTCGGTGCGCTACCTGGAGGCCAAGGGGCGGCTGCCCGAGGCGGAGCGCACGGTGCGCAGCTTCGAGGAGGCCGCCGGCGTGCCGGCGGCTGCGTCGGCCGGCGCCGGCGCGGGGGTCGCGGCTGCGGATGCGACCCGCACGGCGGCGCCCCGTGCCTCCATCTGGTCGCGAGAGCTGCGCGGTCGCACGATCGCCCTCTGGGTCGTGTGGTTCTGCATCAACTTCTCGTACTACGGCGCGTTCATCTGGATCCCGTCGCTGCTCGTCGCGCAGGGGTTCTCGCTCGTGCGCTCCTTCGAGTTCACGCTCATCATCACGATCGCGCAGCTGCCCGGCTACGCGGTCTCCGCGTTCCTGATCGAGAAGTGGGGCCGCAGGCCGACGCTCACGGTGTTCCTGGTCGGATCGGCGCTCGCCGCCGCCTGGTACGGCACCGCGTCGACGGAGGCGATGATCATCGCCGCGGGCTGCACGCTGTCGTTCTTCAACCTCGGCGCGTGGGGCGCGCTCTACGCGATCGGGCCGGAGCTCTACCCGACCGACGTGCGCGGCACGGGCACCGGCGCGGCCGCGGGCTTCGGCCGCATCGCATCGATCCTCGCGCCGCTGGCGGTGCCGCTGCTGCTGGGCGCCGGCGGCACGATCGCCCTGTTCGGCGTCTTCGCCGCGGCGTTCGCGGTCGCCGCGATCGCGGCGTGGACGCTCCCCGAGCGCCGAGGCCGTCCGCTCGACTGACCCCGCGTCCATTGGCCGCTCTCGGCACCAGCGGCGCCCCGATTGGTCACTCCCGGCGAGCCGAGCCCGCCGAGTGGTCGCGAGTGGTGGCATCCGACGACGCCAGGCAGCCACGGGCGACCAATCGGCGTGCGGATGCTGGGCGTGCGGGGCGCGTCAGTCCGGGTCGCGGCGGGCGCCCTGCGACGCCCGCACCGTGAACACGACCGGGCGGGCGTGACCGGCCGCCTCGACCGCATCCGCGACCTCGGCGCCGATGCGCGCCGACTCGGCCGCGTCGACGAGGGCGATGGCGGCGCCGCCGAAGCCGCCGCCGGTGAGCCGGGCCCCGAGCGCGCCCGCCGCGAGCGCGGCCTCGACGGCCGCGTCGATCGCGGGCACGGAGTCCTCGAAGTCGTCGCGCTGCGAGACGTGCCCGTCGGTGAGGATGGGCCCGATCTCGCGCGGCCGGCCGTCGCGCACGAGCGCGGCGACGCGGGCGGCCCGGTCGGTGTCGGTGACGATGTGGCGCATCCGCCGGTGCACGTGCGCGGGCATGCGGTCGGCCCACGCCTCGACGTCGTCGACCGCGATCTCGCGCAGCGTCGGCACGCCCGCGATGCGGGCGGCCTCCTCGCACTCGCGACGCCGCTCGCCGTAGCCGCCGGTCGCGTGGTCGTGGCGCACGAGCGAGTCGATCACCAGGATCTCGAGCCCTGCCGCCTCGAAGCCGAGCGGCACCTGCTCCGCGGTGTCGGCGCGGAAGTCGAGCAGCACCGCGTGGTCGCGCTCGGCGAGCAGCACCGCGGACTGGTCGAGCGTGCCGGTCGGCGCACCGACCACCTCGTTCTCGACGAGCTGGCCGAGCCGCACCATCTCGCCTCGCGGGATGCCGAGCCCCCAGAGCTCATCGAGCGCGACGAGCGCGGCCGACTCGAGCGCGGCGGACGACGAGACGCCGACGCCGACGGGCACGTCGCTCGAGACGAGCGCGTCGAAGCCGACACCCCGGACCGCGCGCTCGCGGCGCAGCACGTGCACGACGCCCAGCAGGTAGCGGCTCCACCCGGTCGCCTCGCCCGCGGTGGCGAGCGTCGCGGTCACGATGCCGCCGCCGTCGTCGGCCTGCGCCTGCGCGGAGTCGGTCGCGACGCGCACGACGTCGTCGTCGCGCAGCCGCACGGCGACGCGCGTGCGGCGGTCGATGCCGAACGGCAGCGCGAGGCCGCCGTTGTAGTCGGTGTGCTCGCCGATCAGGTTGACGCGGCCGGGGGCCGACCAGATGCCGTCGGGCTCGGCGCCGAACGCGGCCGCGAACGCCTCACGCATCCGCGGCTCCGGTCGTGGCGAGCGGCTCGACGGGGCGGGCCTCGTCGGCCTTCGCGATCGCGTCGCGCAGCCGCGCGGCGCCGTCCTCGGGGCTGATGTCGGCGACCCACGCGCCCATCGCGGCCTCGGAGCCGGCGAGGAACTTCAGCTTGTCGGCGGCCCGGCGCGGGCTCGTCACCTGCCAGGTGAGCCGCACGTCGTCGCGGTGCCGCCCGACCGGCGCCTGCAGCCAGCCGGCGATGTAGGGCAGCGGCGCGTCGTACAGCGCGTCCAGTGCGCGTGCGATGCGCAGCGTCAGCACGGCGAGCTCGTCGCGCTCGGCGTCGGTGGTCTCGGCGAGGTCGGGCACATGGCGGTGCGCCATGAGCTGCACCTCGACCGGCCAGCGGGCCGCGAACGGCACGAACGCGGTGAAGTGCTCGCCCGCGATGAGCACGCGCGGCCCGGTCGCCTCGCTGTCGAGCAGGTCGGCGAAGAGTCCCTGCCCGTACGCCTCGACCGATTGGCAGATGCGGCGGATGCGCTGCGGCACGTAGGGGTAGCCGTAGATCTGGCCGTGCGGGTGGTGCAGCGTCACACCGATCTCGACGCCGCGGTTCTCGAACGGGAACACCTGCGCGATCCCGGGCACGGCGGAGAGCGCCCGCGTGCGCTCCGCCCACGCCTCGACGACGGTGCGGGCGCGGAGCGTCGACTGCGTGCCGAAGGAGCCTGCGTGATCCGGGCTGAAGCACACGACCTCGCAACGGCCGATCGCCGGGCGCGCGGCGCCGAGCGCGATCGGCGCCTCGACGGCGAGCGCCGGCTGGTCGTCGGCTGCGGTGCCCGGCCCGAACGACGGCGACCGGTTCTCGAAGACGGCGACGTCGTAGTCGTCCGGGATCTCGCTCGGGTTCGTGGGCGACTGCGGGGCGAGCGGGTCGAACTCGGCGGGCGGCAGGTGCACGCGGCCCTGGCGCGCGGTCGCGACCGTGACCCACTCCGCGCTCAGCGCGTCGAAGCGCATCGTCGGCGTCTGCGGGCGCGGGTCGAGCGCGCGGCTGTCGGCCCGGCGCTCGCGCGCCGGCGTCCCGGGGTCGTCGAAGTAGACGATCTCCCGCCCGTCGGCGAGCAGGTCGGAGGTCTGACGGATGCGGCTCACCCCTCGATCATGCCGCACCCCGTGCGATGCTGCGCGTTGGTGTGCGAAAGTGTGCGCATGGACGACGATCGATCACGCTCGAGCCTCGCGGCGCGTGGATCGAGCGACCCGCGGCCCGGGTCGGCGCTCGAGGCGGGGCTCCTCGACGTCGAGCGGCGCGAGCGCATCCTCGGCCACGTGCGCGCGGCGGGCACGGCGCGCGTGGCCGATCTGGCCGCCGCGCTGGGGGTCTCGCCGATGACCGTGCGCCGCGACGCCGATCGGCTCGTCGCCGAGGGCCGCGCGGAGCGCGTGCGCGGCGGCATCCGGCTCGTCCGCTCCACGGTGACGGACGAGCCGGGGCCGCTCGCGAAGGCCGCGCTCCACAGCGACGAGAAGGCGCGCATCGCGCAGGCGGCCGCGGGGCTCGTGCGGCCCGGCACCGCGATCGGCATCGGCGCCGGCACGACGACGCTCGCCTTCGCGCGCCTCATCGGGGCGGTGCCCGGGCTCACGATCGTGACGAACTCCCTGTCCGTCGCGCTCGCCCTGCCCCACCACGAGCACGTCGTGCTCACGGGCGGCGAGCGCACCCGGTCGGATGCGCTCGTCGGGCCGGTCGCGAACCGCAGCGCCGCGTCGATCGGGCTCGACGCGCTCTTCCTCGGTGCGCACGGCATCGACGCCGAGCGCGGCTGCACCGCGCCGAACCTCGCGGAGGCCGAGACGAACCGCGCGCTCATCGCGGCGGCGCGCGAGACGATCGTGCTCGTCGACGGGTCGAAGTGGGGGCTGCAGGGCCTGTCGACCTTCGCCGCGCTCGACGAGCTCGACGTGCTCGTGAGCGATGCGTCCCTCCCGGCCGCAGCTGCGCGCGCGGCGCGGCGCGGCGCCGCGCGGCTCGTGCTCGCCTAGCGGCGCGAGGGGGCCACGGCCGTACATCGGCACCTCCCGCCCTGGCCCGATCGGCCCTACCGTCGACGCATGCGACTCCTGCCACCGCCCGCGGCCGCGAGCTGGATCCACCGAGGCGCTCGCGACGGGTTCGAGGTCGCCTTCTTCGCAACCTGGGCAGCGGGCGCCCGCCTGCGCGGGCACACGACCGCCAACGAGTCGGGATCGCTCTGGTCGGTCGTCTACGACGTCGCGGTGGACGCCGCCTGGCGGACCCTCGCCGTCAGCGCCACGACCGCGACCGCCGCCGGCGTGCGCGAGGTGCGCCTGCGCCGCGACGAGGGCGATCGCTGGACGGTCGACGGCGAGCACCGCCCCGAGCTCGACGGCTGCGTCGACGTCGACCTCGAGTCGTCGGCGGTCACGAACACGCTCCCCCTGCACCGCCTCGACATCCTGGCGGGCGCGAGCGTCGACGTGCCGGCCGCCTTCATCCGCGCCGACGACCTGCGCGTCGAGCGCCTCGAGCAGCGGTACAGCCTCGTCGAGGCCGGGCCGCAGCGCGTGCTGGTGCACTACGAGTCGTCGACGTTCGACGTCGCGTGCGAGCTGGTGTTCGACGGCGCCGGCCTCGTCCTGGACTACCCCGGCATCGCCGTCCGACAGGCATAGGCGCGACCGCGGCCGATCGCTAGAGCGAGTCGAGCGCCTGCCGCAGGTCCTCGACCAGGTCGTCGGCGTCCTCGAGCCCCACCGAGAGCCGCAGCAGGTCGTCGGGCACCGCGAGCTCGGTGCCCTGCACCGACGCGTGCGTCATCTCGGTCGGGTAGCAGACGAGCGACTCGATGCCGCCGAGCGACTCCGCGAGCTGGAACAGGCGGGTGCGCTGCACGAGCGTGAGCGCCGCCTCCCGGCCGCCGGCCAGCTGCATCGACACCATGCCGCCGAAGCCGCGCATCTGGCGCGACGCGAGCTCGTGCTGCGGGTGGTCGGGCAGGCCCGGATAGTGCACCGCGGTGAGAGCCGGGTGGCCGACGAGCGACTCCGCGACCGCCTGCGCGTTGCGGCAGTGCCGCTCGACGCGGACGCTGAGCGTCTTGAGCGACCGCGACGTCAGCCAGGCGTCGAACGGGCTGTTGACGGCGCCCACTGCGAACTGCTGGAAGGCGATGCGCTCGGCGAGGTCGGCATCCGAGGTCACGACCGCGCCGCCGACGAGGTCGGAGTGCCCGCCGATGTACTTCGTCGTCGAGTGGATGACGACGTCGGCGCCGAGCACGAGCGGCTGCTGCAGGTAGGGCGTCGCGAACGTGTTGTCGGCGACCACCATCGCGCCGGCGGCGTGCCCGAGCTCGACGAGGCCGGGGATGTCGGCGACCTTCATGAGCGGGTTCGAGGGCGTCTCGACCCACAGGATGCGCGTGTTCGGCTGCATGGCGGCGCGCACGGCGTCGAGGTCGGATGCGTCGGCGGTCGTGATCTCGATGCCCCACCGGGCGTGGATCTGCGAGACGAGCCGGTGCGTGCCGCCGTAGACGTCGTTGCCCATGAGCACGTGGTCACCCGGCTGCAGCACGGCCCGCAGGATGGCGTCCTCGGCGGCGAGGCCGGAGCCGAACGTGTAGGCGTGCGTGCCCGCCTCGAGGCTCGCGAGCTGCTGCTGCAGCGCGTCGCGGCTGGGGTTGCCGCCGCGCGAGTACTCGTAGCCGTCGCGGAACCCGCCGACGCCGTCCTGCACGAACGTCGAGGTCATGAAGATGGGCGGGATCACGGCGCCGGTGCGCGGCTCGAACGCCTGTCCGGCGTGGATGGCGCGGGTCGAGAAGCCGAGGTCGGGTGCGTCGGTCACGGTCATGCCTCCTTGGCGAGGTAGCTGAGCAGGTCGGTGCGGGTGATGACGCCCGCGGGCTTGGCCTCGTCGAGCACGAGCAGCGCGTCGGCATCCTTGAGCGCGGCGCGCAGCGCGTCGACCGACTCGGAGATGCCGATCTGCGGCAGCCGCGGCCCGACGTGCTCGGCGATCGGGTCGGCGAGCTGCGCCCGCTCCGCGAAGACGGCGTCGAGCAGCGATCGCTCGTCGACGGCGCCGGCGACCTCGCCGACGACGACCGGCGGCTCGGCGGTCAGCACGGGCAGCTGGCTCACGCCGTACTCGCGCATGATCTCGATCGCGTCGTGCACGGTGTCGCTGGGATGCGCGTGGACGAGTGCGGGCACGCCGCCGTCGGCGGCGGCGCCCTTGCCCGTGAGCACGTCGCGCACCGTCGTCCCCTCGTCGGGCGCCGCGAAGCCGTAGGAGCGCATCCAGGCGTCGGAGTAGACCTTCTGCAGGTAGCCGCGGCCGGAGTCGGGCAGCAGCACGACGAGCACCGCGTCGGCGGGCAGCTCGCGCGCGACTCGCAGCGCGGCGACGACGGCCATGCCGCTCGAGCCGCCGACCAGCAGGCCCTCCTCGCGCGCGAGGCGGCGGGTCATCGCGAACGACGCCGCGTCGTCGACGGCGATCACCCGATCGATGACGCTCGGGTCGTAGTTGCCGGGCCACATGTCCTCGCCGACGCCCTCGACGAGGTAGGGGCGGCCGGTGCCGCCCGAGTAGATCGATCCCACCGGGTCGGCGCCGATGACGGTGACCCCGCCGTCCGAGGCGCGCTTGAGGAAGCGCCCGGTGCCGGTGATCGTGCCGCCGGTGCCGACGCCGGCGACGAAGTGCGTCACGCGGCCGTCGGTGTCGCGCCAGATCTCGGGCCCGGTCGTCACCTCGTGCGCCCCGGGGGCAGCCGGGTTGAAGAACTGGTTGGGCTGGTAGGCGCCCTCGATCTCGGCCGTCAGGCGGTTCGCGACCCCGTAGTACGACTCGGGGCTGTCGGGCGCGACCGAGGTGGGGGTGACGACGACGTCGGCGCCGTAGGCGCGCAGCGTCGAGCGCTTGTCCTCCGAGACCTTGTCGGGGCAGACGAACACGCAGCGGTAGCCGCGCTGCTGCGCGACGAGCGCGAGCCCGACGCCGGTGTTGCCGCTCGTCGGCTCGACGATCGTGCCGCCGGGGCGCAGCAGCCCGCGCTCCTCGGCGTCGAGCACCATCGCGAGCGCGATGCGGTCCTTGACCGAGCCGCCCGGGTTGAGGAACTCGACCTTCGCGAGCACCGTCGCGGCGATCCCCTCGGTGACCTTCGAGAGCCTCACGAGCGGGGTGTCGCCGATGGTCTCGAGGATCGACTCTGCGTAGCGCATCGTGCCTCCTGACTGACGATCGAGCCTACCGCCGCACAGAGCCAGGCCCGGCGGCAGCACCCCGGTCCCCCGATGCACAACGCAAGCCCGGCCCTGCGATCCCGCGGCCGATGGGCGGCTGCTCCTCGCTCGGGGCTGTACACGTCTTGCCGGCTTGCGTCGTGCGGCCAGCCGGGTGGGCAACCGGCAGGATGGGGGCGTGGACGCCAGGCGGGAGCTCGTGATCGAGCGGGTGCTGCGCTGCGTCGAGCAGGTGCCGCCCGGCAGCGTCGCCTCGTACGGCGCGATCGCCGCCGTCTGCGGCATCGGCCCGCGCCAGGTCGGCTCGATCATGAAGGCCTACGGGCACGACGTGACCTGGTGGCGCATCACGAACGCGTCCGGCGACCTGCCCGCCAACCTGCTCGCGGAAGCGCGCCCGCGCTGGGACGCCGAGGGCATCCGGGTGAAGCCCAACGGGCTCGGGTGCCGCTACGCCGACTTCGCGGCCGACCCGGATGCGCTCGCCCAGGCATGGCGGGCGGCGATCGCCGACCTGCCGCACCCGGATGCGGTCGCCGAGGACGCATCCGGCTGACGGGACGCAGCGGGTCGCGTCAGCCGCGCGCCTGCTGCGCGAAGAGCGTCGCGTAGGTGCCGCCGCGGGCGAGCAGCTCGTCGTGCGTGCCCTGCTCGACGATCCGCCCGGCGTCGATCACGAAGATCACGTCGGCGTGCCGGATGGTCGACAGCCGGTGCGCGATCGCCAGCGTCGTGCGACCGCGCGCGGCCTCGTCGAGCGCGGCCTGCACGACGCGCTCCGAGACGGTGTCGAGCGCGCTCGTCGCCTCGTCGAGCACGAGCACGGCCGGGTCCTTGAGCAGCACGCGCGCGATCGCGATGCGCTGCTTCTCGCCACCGGAGAGGCGGTAGCCGCGCTCCCCCACGATCGTGTCGTAGCCGTCGGGGAAGCGGTGGATGGTGTCGTAGATGCTCGCGGCGCGGGTGGCGGCGTCGAGCTCCTCGTCGGTGGCGTCGGGCTTGGCGTAGCGCAGGTTCTCGGCGATGGACGCGTGGAACAGGTACGGCTCCTGGCTCACGATGCCGATGTTGTCGGTGAGCGCCGTGGGGTCGAGCTCGCGCACGTCGACGCCTGCGAAGCGCACCGCGCCGGCGCTCGCCTCGTGCAGGCGCGGCAGCAGGTAGCCGATCGTCGTCTTGCCGGCCCCCGACGGACCGACGAAGGCGGCGAAGGTGCCGGGCTCGAGCGAGAAGGAGACGCCGTCGAGCGTCGCCCGCTCCCCCTCCTTCGCATCCGGGTAGTGGAACTCGACGTCGTCGAACTCGACCTCGCCGAGCCGCGCCGGGTCGACCGGCCTGGGGTCGGCCGGCGGCTCGATCGCGGGCACGAGGTCGAGGTACTCGAAGATGCGGGCGAAGAGCGCGCCCGACGTCTGCAGGTCGAGCGCGACGCGCAGCAGGCCCATGAGCGGCATGAGCAGCCGCGCCTGCACGGTCGTGAACGCCACGAGCGTGCCGGCGGTGACCGCCGCGTCGCCGCCGACGATGAGGAAGCCGGCGATGAGGTAGACGACCGCGGGCAGCACCGAGATGAAGATCGAGACGAGCGCGAAGAACGTCTGGCCGCTCATCGTCAGGCGCACCTGCAGGTCGATCTGGCGGTCGTTCTCGTCGCGGTAGCGCTTGGACTCGTCGGCCTGGCGACCGAAGGCCTTCGCCAGCAGGATGCCGGAGACCGACAGCGACTCCTGCGTGATGGCGGTCATGTCGCTCAGCGACTCCTGCGTCTTCGTCGCGATGCGCGCGCGCACCTGGCCGACGCGGCGCTGCAGCAGCACGAGCACCGGGGTGAGCAGCACCGCGACGATCGTCAGCTGCCACGACAGGATGAGCATCGTCACGAGGCTCGCGATGACGGTGACGGTGTTGCCGACGACCGACGAGACCGTGCTGGAGAGCACGTTCGCGACGCCGCCGACGTCGTTCTGCAGGCGGGACTGGATGACGCCGGTCTTCGTGCGCGTGAAGAACGCGAGCTCCATGCCCTGCAGCCGCTCGAACAGCGCGTTGCGCAGCTCGCCCATCACCTGGTTGCCGACCTTCGACGTGATCCACGTCTGCCAGACGCCGATCAGGTTGGCGGCGACGAGCAGCGCCACCATCGTGCCGACCAGCACCCAGAGCAGGTCGATGTTCGGGCCGCCGGCCGCGGGGAACAGCGCCTCGTCGAACACGCGCTGCGTCAGCAGCGGTGGGAACACCGTGATCGTCGCGACGAGCAGCACGAGCACGATGGTGAGGGTGAGCGCCGACCGGTGGGGCGCGAAGAGCGCCATGATGCGCCGTCCCAGGTCGGGGACGCGCGGGGCGTCGGCGTTGACCGCCTTCTGCGCCGCCTCGTCGCGCATCGCCACGCGGCCGCCGCGGCCGCCGCCCCCACCCATCATGCTCATCGGGTCAACCGTAGCGCCGGGCGCTGGCCTCGATCGCCGCCTCGTGCGGCAGCCGGCGCCGCCCGACCCGGCGACGCGAAGACGAAGGGCCGCACCCTCGCGGGTGCGGCCCTTCGCAGGTGATGCAGGCTACTTGACGGTGACCGTCGCGCCGACCTCTTCGAGGTCAGCCTTCGCCTTGTCAGCGTCGTCCTTCTTGGCGCCCTCGAGCACCGTCGCGGGTGCACCGTCGACGAGCGCCTTGGCCTCGCCGAGACCGAGGGACGTCAGCGAACGGACGACCTTGATGACCTGGATCTTGCTCGCGCCGGCGGCCTCGAGGACGACGTCGAACTCCGTCTTCTCCTCGACCTCCTCGGCAGCAGCAGCGGCTGCGGGGGCAGCAGCGGCAGCAACCGGAGCGGCGGCGGTGACCTCGAAGGTCTCCTCGAACGCCTTCACGAACTCGCTGAGCTCGATGAGGGTGAGCTCCTTGAACTGCTCGAGCAGCTCGTCAGTCGACAGCTTTGCCATCGTCTTCTCCTTGTTTCTGGTATCGACCGGGCCTTACTCGGCCGCGGACTCCTGCTTGATCCGCAGCGCGTCGACCGTGCGAACGGCCTGGGCGAGCGGAGCGTTGAACATGTAGGCAGCGCCGAAGAGCGAGGCCTTGAAGGCACCGGCCAGCTTGGCCAGCAGCACCTCCCGGGACTCGAGATCGGCGAGCTTGTTGACGTCGTCGGCCGTGAGCGGGTTCCCGTCGAAGAAACCGTTCTTGACCACGAGCGCCGGGTTCGCCTTGGCGAAGGCACGCAGCTCCTTCGCGACGGCGACAGGGTCGCCGTGCACGAATGCGATCGCGGACGGGCCGGCAAGCGACTCGTCGAACGCCGAGATGCCGGCGTTGTTGGCTGCGATCTTGGTGAGCGTGTTCTTCACCACGGCGTACGTCGCGTGCTCACTGATGGATCGGCGCAGCGTCTTCAGCTGGCCGACGGTGAGACCGCGGTACTCGGTCAGCAGAACGGCGTTCGAGGTCTCGAAGAGGTTCGAGAGCTCGGCGACCGCAGCTTCCTTGTTCGCCATGGTGCTCCTTGCGTCGTTGCTGGCTTCCCTGGCTCGAACATGAAAAGAGCTCCGGCGCACGCGCACGGAGCTCGACCCTCGACGGGGTGTCACACCTGCGCGGGACGTCGCTCCTGGGCGAGCCTTCGACTGCTGCACACCCTTGCGGGCACGCACCAGCGACCAGCGGTCTTTGGTATGGCATCAGACTACGGCACGACGGACGCGCGGCGCAACCCGGCGCCGCCTGCCCTAGGCCTCCGCGGTGAGCGGCGCCTCGCGGAGCGCGTCCGCCGGCGCCTGCTGCCAGCGAGGCAGCCGCACCGTGAACGCCGTGCGGCCCGGCTCGCTCTCGAGCTGGATGCTGCCGTGGTGGGCGTCGACGAGCGCCTGCACGATCGCGAGCCCGAGGCCCGAGGAGCCCGTCGCGCGCGAGCGCGACGAGTCGCCGCGCGCGAAGCGCTCGAACACCGTGCGCTGCTGCTCGAGCGGGATGCCCGGTCCGGCATCGACCACCCGCACGATCGCGTGCGTGCCGTCCGCGCGGAGCGTGACGTCGATCGCGGTGCCGTCAGGGGTGTGCACGCGGGCGTTCGCGAGCAGGTTGGCGATCACCTGCTGCAGCCGCAGGGCGTCGCCCGCCACCGTCACCGGCTCCTCGGGCAGCTCGAGCGCGATCGGATGCTCGGGACCCGCGGCCTGCGCGTCGGCGACCGCCTCGACCACGAGGAGCGACAGGTCGACCTCGCCGCGCTCGACCTCGCGTCCCTCGTCGAGGCGCGCGAGCAGCAGCAGGTCGTCGACGAGCGCCTGCATGCGGCGGGCGGCGGCCTCGATGCGCTCGAGCGACTCGCGCGAGTCGGGGCGCAGATCGTTGTCGTGCTTGCGCGTCACCTCGGCGTAGCCGCGCACCGCCGCGAGCGGCGTGCGGAGCTCGTGCGAGGCGTCGGCGACGAACTGCCGCACCCGCCGCTCGCTCGCGGCGCGCGCGTCGAACGCCTCCTCGATGTGGTTCAGCATCCGGTTCATGCTCTCCTGCACGCGACCGACCTCCGACGCGGGCTCCTCGATCCGCACGCGGTTCGTCAGCTGCGCGTCGCCCGAGGCGAGCGGCAGCTGCGAGATGCGCTCGGTCGTCGCGATGAACGCCGTGAGCGGGCGCAGCGCGCGTCGGATGATCATGTCGCCGACGAGCAGCACGATCGACACCGCGGCGAACGCCGACACCGCGATGACGAACGCGAGCGCGGCGAGCGTCTGGTTCGCGTCGGCGAGCGAGAGCCCGACGATCACCCGAGCGCCGCCGACGTCGTGCGCGACGATCCGGTAGGAGCCGTAGCCCGGCAGGGTCGCGCTCGAGATGGTGTCCGACGGGACGGCGAGCACGGCCTGCTCGCCGGCAGCGGTGAGCGCCTGCTCCGTCTGCGCCTTCGACAGGATGAAGTGCTGGCTGAGGGCGTCGCCCTCCTGCACCGCGAAGAGCGCGCCGGTCGGCGCGCTGCGCGGGTCGACGAGCGCCTGCGTGCCGGTCGCCATCGCGCGCTCCACCTCGACGGCGGTGCGGTTGCCCAGCTCGGTGAGCTGCTCGTCGACGCGCGTCTCGAGCACGACGCGCATCGTCATGACGCTGGCGATCGCGACCGCCGCGGTGAGCAGCGCGAACAGCGTCACGACCACCACGAGCAGGCGTCGGCGCAGCGACCACGACGACGGGTTCTGGATGCGCCGGGTCTGGGATGCGGACGTCGCCGGGTTCACGGGTGCGGTCGGCCGATCGTCACGCCCGCCGGGCTCACTCAGCGGCGCGCAGCTGGTAGCCCACGCCGCGCACCGTGTGGATCATGGGCGGCCCGAGGGTGTCGATCTTCTTGCGCAGGTAGGAGATGTACAGCTCGACGACGCTCGCGCGCCCGCCGAAGTCGTACGACCAGACGCGGTCGAGGATCTGCGCCTTCGAGAGCACGCGGCGCGGGTTGCGCATGAGGTAGCGCAGCAGCTCGAACTCGGTGGCCGTGAGGTCGACCTGCTGGCCGCCGCGGCGCACCTCGTAGGAGTCCTCGTCCATCATCAGGTCGCCCACCCAGAGCACGCTCGACTCCTCGGCGGTCGCGGCGGTGCGACGGATGAGGCCGCGGAGTCGCGCGACCACCTCCTCGAGGCCGAACGGCTTCGTCACGTAGTCGTCGCCGCCGGCGGTGAGCCCGGCGACGCGATCGTCGAGGGAGTCCTTCGCGGTGAGGAAGAGCACCGGCACGTCGAACCCGGCGGAGCGGAGCCGCTGCAGGACGGTGAGGCCGTCGATGTCGGGGAGCATGATGTCGAGGACGACCGCGTCGGGGCGGAACTCCCGCACGGCCTGCAGCGCCTGCTGGCCGTTCGCGGCGGTCTTGACGTCCCAGCCCTCGTACTTGAGGCCCATGGCGACGAGGTCGGCGAGGCTCTGCTCGTCGTCGACCACGACGATGCGGATGGGCGACCCGTCGGGGCGCGTGAGGCGGGGCTGTGCACGCAGCTGCTGCTGAGCGGTGTCGGTCATGCCATCCATTCCGTCAGAGCATCCTGTGGAGGCATCCCAGTCTACCTATGCGCTTCCTGTGCGTCGCCTTTCCCTGCTCACCCGTCTCCGGGGCTGAGCGAGAACCTCCCGGACGCGAGCCAGTGCCGCAGCCGCGCGAGTGCCACGCCCGTGTAGTCGGCGGCCTGCGCGCGGTGCTCCGCGGTGGTCGAGACGAGCAGGGCGTTCGCGAGCAGCAGCTGGCGGGAGGCGATGAGCGCCTCGACGTCTGAAGGGTCGGCCTGCGGCAGCGGGGCGACCTCGGCGTAGCCCTCGCGCAGCGCCGCCTCGAGGGCCGGATCGCTGCCGCGCAGGTAGAAGGTCGAGATGGCGAGGTCGAGCACCGGCAGGCCGAGCCCTGCGTCGTCGAAGTCGAAGACCGCGAGCTGCCGCTCGTGCCACTTCAGGTTGCCGCCGTGCAGGTCGGCATGCAGCGGCCGCACCTCGGCGCCCCGGTGCAGGCGGTCGAAGACCTCCGTCGCCCGCGAGCGGGCGGTGTCGAGCACCGAGCGGTCGTCGGCGGTGAGGCCTGGGGCGTCGTCGAGCACGTCGAGGTCGCCGAACAGCGGCGCGTCCAGCCGCGGCAGCGCGCCGCCCGGCGGCGGCGCCCAGCCGGCGGCCTGGGCGTGGAGCGCCGCCATCGCGCGGCCGAGCGCCCGCGCCGAGTCGGGCTCGAGCACCTCTGCGTCGGGGCCCTCGAGCCAGCTCGCCATCGTGACGAGCACCGCCCGACCCAGCTCCTCGGCGTCGACCGACACGAACCATCCGCCGTCGGACGTGCGCAGCGGCTCGGGCACGCGCACGTCGGTCTGCGCCGCGATCGCGCCGAGCCACGCCTGCTGCGCGACGGCGTGCTCCGGCGTGCTGTGCGAGTTGGTGCCCACCCGGAGCGCGAGCCGCCGGCCGTCGCGGAGGTCGACGCGGAAGGTGGTGTTGTAGCCGTGCAGCGCGAGCGCCATGCCCTCGACCTCGAGCCCGAACGCCGACGCGGCGCGCAGGGCGACGCCGCGCAGCACCTCGACCTGCTCGGCCTCGCCCAGCTCGTCGTACGCCTGCGTCATGCGGCCATCCCATCACGTCGCTCCCGGCGCGCGGCGCGCGGCGCGCGTCCCGCGTCGGTCCGGCGTGGGACGATGGAGGCATGCAGCTCCAGCTCGACATCTTCGGCGATCAGCCGACGGTGCTGGGCCACACCAGCCGCATCGTGGCGCGCTCGAGCGACCGCATCGCCTGGCTGCGCGCCCGCTCGCGCGGCGTCACCGCGACCGACGCCGCGCGGCTCAGCACCTCGCGCGCCGTCGAGGCCGTCGCCCGCGAGAAGATGGGGCTCCGCGGCTTCTCGGGCAACGCCTTCACCGACCACGGTCGGGCGCGCGAGCCGCACATCGCGCGGTGGGTGCACGACCACTTCTCGCTCGTGCCCTCGGATGCGCTCTTCCACGCGGTGCCGGACCGCCAGCACCTGGCGACGCCCGACTGCGTCAGCGACGACGGCAGCGTGCTCGCCGAGATCAAGACCACGTCGAAGCCGTTCGACCGGGTGCCGAAGCAGTACCTGCGCCAGATCTGGTGGCAGCAGTACGTGCTCGGCGCCGAGCGCACGCTGTTCGTCTGGGAGCTGCACAGCGAGTTCGTGCCGGTCGGCCGGCCGAAGCACGTCTGGGTCGAGCGCGACGAGGACGAGATCGCGATGCTCGTCGACCGCGCGGACCGGCTGCTCGCGATCCTGCGCGGCTGATGCTGCTCGCCATCCACGGGCTGGGCTCGGATGCGGGTGCGATGCACGGCTACCTCGACGGCGCGGTGCCCGCCGGCGTGCGGGTGCTCGCGCCCGACCTCCGCGCCCACGGGTCGAGCACGCTCATCGGCGAGCCCGGCGACTTCGCGCTCGAGGCGCTCGCCGCCGAGGTCGCGGACGAGCTCGCCGACCGGCGCGCCCGCGCGGGCGACGGCTCGCCCGTCTCGATCGTCGGGGTCTCGCTGGGGGCGGCGCTCGCGGCGAGCATCGCGCGCTCCGGCCGCTTCCCGCTCGACCGCGTCGCCCTCGTCCGGCCCGCGTTCACGACCGAGCCCCTGCCCCCGAACCTCGCGATCTTCCCCGTGCTCGGTCGGCTGCTCGAGGAGCACCGGCCCCGCAGGGCGCTCGCCGAGCTGCACCGCTCCGGCGCGTGGCGGGCGATCGCGCACGAGTCGCTCGCGCATGCCCACGGCCTCGAGGCGCAGCTGACGCAGCCGCTCGCGGCCGAGCGGCGCATCCGGCTGCTCGAGATCCCGCGCGACGTCGCCTACCGAACGGGCGAGCTGCGCATCCCCGCGCCGACGGTCGTGCTGGCGAGCCCGCGCGACCCCGTGCATCCGCTGCACGTCGCCGAGGCGTGGCGCGACGAGCTCGGGTGCCGGATGCTCATCTCCCCCGCGCGCGACGACGGCGAGGCCGCGATGTTCGCGTGGTTCCGCGAGCGGCTGGGCAGCTTCCTGGTCGGGATCCGCTAGCGCTCTGCGCCGACGAGCGCGTCGGCCGGCGCGGCCGGCCGCCCCGCACGGGCCGGGACGGTGTGCACGACGACCATGGCGAGCATCCACACGACGCCCATGCCCGCCGCCACGTACTCGAGCGTCGAGCCGACGTCGGTGTTGCCGCGCGCGAGCGAGATGATGCCGCCGGTGGCCGCGATCACGCCGACCGCGATGCCGCTCACCGCCGAGAGCCGCGCGACCCAGCGGTCGCCCGCGGTCGCGAACTGCAGCATCGCGACGCAGCCGGCCGCGAAGGCGAGCACCGCGGCGGCGATGTGCACCCAGTCGCGCCACTGCGCGCCGTCGGTGAGCAGCGACGGGCAGCCGAGCGAGCACGGCACGGCGGCGGCGACGAGGAAGAGGCCGCCCGCGGTGACGAGCGACGCCGCGGGTGCCCAGCGCCGCAGCACCGGCAGCCGCGTGCGGACGTCCCGCACGACGACGCCGACGAGCACGATGCCCGCGACGACGAGCAGGAAGCCGACCTGGAAGAGCTCGGCCGTGGGCATCGTGAGGGCGCCGAGCTCCGAGATGTAGAGGTAGCGGTCCAGCACGACCCGGGCGACGCCGATCACGACCGCGCCCGCGACGAGGCACGCGGCGGCGAGCACGGCGACGGTGGCGTCGACGATCCGGGGGCGCAGCGGCACACGAGCACTGTAGCCGCGCCGCGACCAGCCGCGTCGCCAAGCCGTCATCTGCCCGTCACACGCGTGCGCTAGCGTCGAAAGCGAGGCGAGGGGAAGTGCGATGCGCGCAGTGCTGGTGCGGGAGTTCGGTCCGACCGACGAGGTCGAGGTGGGCGAGACGGAGGCCCCGTTGAAGCTCGGCACCGAGGTCGTCGTCGACGTCCACGCCGCGGGCATGAACCCCATCGACTTCAAGACCGTCATCGGCAAGGGCGCCGCCAAGGCCGTCGAGCCGCTGCTGCCCTGGATCCCGGGCGGCGACGTCGCCGGCGTGGTCGCCGAGGCCCCGTACGAGGCGCACGACCTGCAGCCGGGCGACGCGGTCTTCGGCATCGTGAACCACTGGCGCACGCGCGGCTCCTACGCCGAGCAGGCGGTCGTGCCGAGCCTCGCGCTCGCCCTCAAGCCCGAGTCGCTCAGCTTCGAGCAGGCCGCGGCCGTGCCGTGCGCGGCGCTCACCGCGTGGGACGCCGTGGTGCGCGTCGCGAAGGCGCGCGCCGGGCAGCGCATCCTCATCCACGCCGGCGCCGGCGGCGTCGGGCACTTCGCCGTGCAGTTCGCGAAGTACTTCGGCGCGCAGGTCGCGACGACCGTCTCGACGCGCAACGTCGACTTCGCCAGGTCGCTCGGCGCCGACGAGGTCATCGACTACACGCAGTCGCGCTTCGAGGACGCGCTGCAGAAGGTCGACGTGGTCATCGACCTCGTCGGCAACGTCGCCGACGACACCGGCACCCGCTCGCTCGACGTGCTGAAGCACGGCGGCCTCTACCTCAACGTGCCGACCGGGTCGTGGCCCGAGTACGCCGCAGCGGCACGCGAGCGCGGACTGCGCTCCTCCTCGGTCAAGGTCGAGTCGGACGGCTCCAACCTCGGCATCATCGGCCGCCTCATCGACGCGGGCGACGTGCACGTCGAGGTGCAGCACATCTACCCGCTCGATCAGGTGCACGACGCCTTCGCCGAGCTCCAGGGCGGGCACGTGCGCGGCAAGCTCGTGCTGAAGATCCGCTGAGTCACCGAAAGCCCCCGTGGCAGTGCAGGATGGTCGCATGAGCGACGCGAAGAAGCCGCTGCTGGAGGTCTCCGGACTCAAGGTGGAGTTCACGACCCAGGACGGCCTGGTCACCGCCGTGCACGAGGCGGACCTCACGCTGGCCGCGGGCGAGACGCTCGCGATCGTCGGCGAGTCCGGCTCCGGCAAGTCGACGACCGCGATGGCGATCATCGGGCTGCTCTCCGGCAACGGCCGCGTCACGTCCGGCAGCATCCGGCTCGACGGCGAGGAGCTCGTCGGCGCCAACGAGGCGGCGATGCGCAAGGTGCGCGGACGCCGCATCGGCCTCGTGCCGCAGGACCCGATGTCGAACCTCAACCCGGTCGCGCGCATCGGCTCGCAGGTGGCCGAGACGCTGCTCGCGCACGGCCTCGCCGACCGCCGCACCGTCGACGCGAAGGTCATCGAGACGCTCGAGGCCGCCGGGCTGCCGAACGCCGCCGAGCGCGCCAAGCAGTACCCGCACGAGTTCTCCGGCGGCATGCGGCAGCGCGCGCTCATCGCCATCGGGCTCGCCTGCCGGCCGCAGCTGCTCATCGCCGACGAGCCCACGAGCGCGCTCGACGTGACGGTGCAGCGCACCATCCTCGACCAGCTCGACACCATGACGAAGGAGCTCGGCACCGCCGTGCTGCTCATCACGCACGACCTCGGGCTCGCCGCCGAGCGCGCGCAGCGGGTCGTGGTGATGCACCGCGGCCGCGTCGTCGAGCAGGGGCCGGCCAAGCAGATCCTCGAGTCGCCGCAGCACCCCTACACGCAGTCGCTCGTGAAGGCGGCGCCGTCGGTGGCGATGGCCCGCCTGCGGCCCGAGGACTTCGCCCGCACCGAGGGGCGACCCGACGTCGCGGTGCCGCGCAACGCATCCGACATCATCGTCGAGTTCGAGAACGTGTCGAAGGAGTTCCACGTGCGCGGGCGGCGCGAGCCGTTCAAGGCCGTCGACGACATCAGCCTGAAGGTGCCGCGCGGCACGACGGTCTCGATCGTGGGCGAGTCGGGCTCGGGCAAGACGACCGCCGCGCGGATGCTGCTGAAGGCGTTCGAGCCGACGAGCGGCACGGTGCGCTTCGAGGGCAAGGACGTGTTCGCGCTCTCGCGCGAGGAGCAGAAGGCGTTCCGCCAGCGGGTGCAGCCGGTGTTCCAGGACCCGTACTCGTCGCTCAACCCGATGTTCACGATCGAGCGCATCATCGACGAGCCGCTCTCGTTCTACAAGCAGGGCTCGAAGACCGAGCGGCAGCGCCGCGTGCGCGAGCTGCTCGACCACGTCGCGCTGCCGAGCGACATGGCGCGCCGCTACCCCTCGGAGCTCTCGGGCGGGCAGCGGCAGCGTGTCGCGATCGCCCGCGCGCTGGCCCTCTCCCCCGACGTCATCGTCTGCGACGAGCCGGTGTCGGCGCTCGACGTGCTCGTGCAGGACCAGATCCTGCGGCTGCTCGGCGACCTGCAGCGCGACCTCGGGCTCAGCTACCTCTTCATCTCCCACGACCTCGCCGTCGTGCGGCTCATCAGCGACTACGTCGCGGTGATGCAGAACGGCAGGCTCGTCGAGGCGGCGACCTCCGAGGAGATCTTCACGAATCCGCGCGACCCCTACACGCGCAGGCTGCTCGCGTCGATCCCCGGCAACGAGCTGCAGATCGCGAGCTGACCCCCGCCCTTCGCCGAGCGTCCTCGAGCCGCGGGATCGCCGAACTTCCCTGAACGGCGGGATTCGGGGCGCGAAACCCGGAGTTCAGGGAAGTTCGGCGCTGACGCGCTCGCTCGGGGCGCGGGGCGGGAGCGGGCCGGCGGGTCAGCGCTTGCGGGTGCGGGGGTCCATCGCCTCGCGGAGGGCCTCGCCGAGCAGCGTGAAGCCGAGCGCGGTGATCATGATGCAGATGCCGGGCAGGAACGCGAGCTGCGGCGCGATCGCGAGCTCCTGCTGCGCGTAGGTGAGCATGCGCCCCCACTCCGCGGTCTCCGGGCGCCCGCCGCCGAGGCCGAGGAACGACAGCGCGGCGGCGTCGATGACGGCGGTCGCGAGCGTCAGCGTCGCCTGCACGATCACGGGGCCGACGGAATTCGGCAGCAGGTGCGACATCGTGATGCGACCGGTGCCGAGCCCGAGGGTGCGGGCGGCGAGCACGTAGTCGGCCTCGCGCTGGCCGAGCATCGACGAGCGCAGCAGGCGGGCGAAGATCGGCACCTGCGCGACGCCGATGGCGATCATGATGGCGAGCGGGGTGCGACCGAGCACCGCGGCGATCGAGACGGCGAGCAGCAGGTGCGGCACCGAGAGCAGGATGTCGACCACGCGCATGACGATCGTGTCGACCCATCCGCCGAACGCACCGGCGAGGGCGCCGAGCACCATGCCGCCGAGCAGGCCGAAGAACGTCGAGGCGATGCCGATGAGGAGCGACGCCTGCGCGCCCCAGATGAGCTTCGAGACGACGTCGCCGCCGAAGCGGTCGATGCCGAGCGGGAACTCCGGGATCTCGCCGATGCCCGGCAGCGACGTCGGCCGCAGGTACTCGCGGCCCGGGGTCGCGAGCTCGGGATAGGGCGCGAGCCACGGCGCGAGGAGCGCGACGAGCACGAACGCGGCGATGACGACGCCGCCGATCCAGGCGGCCGGGTTGCGGCGCACGCGGCGCAGCACGTCGCCCCAGAAGCTGCCGCTGCGGCGCCCGCTCGCGGCCGGCCCGGTCTCGGGCGTGGGGACGGTGGGCAGGACCTCTGCGGCGCTCACTGGATCCTCACTCTCGGGTCGATGAAGCTGTAGGAGATGTCGACGAGCAGGTTGATGAGCGCGTACGCGATCGCGATGAAGAGCACGAAGGCCTGCAGCACCGGGAAGTCGCGGGCGAAGATCGCGCCGGCGAGGAACGCGCCGATGCCGGGGAACGCGAAGACGGTCTCGGTGAGCACGGCGCCCGAGATGAGCAGTCCGGCCTGGAGTCCGATGGTGGTGACGACGGGCAGCATCGCGTTGCGGAGCACGAAGCGGTTGCGGATGACCTGCGTCGAGACGCCCTTGGCCCGGCCGGTGCGCACGTAGTCGGCGTTCACGACCTCGAGCACCGAGGCGCGGGTGATGCGCACGATGATGGCGAGCGGGATGGTCGCGAGCGCGAGCGCCGGCAGCAGCAGGTGCACGATCGCGTTGATCGAGGCGTCGAGCTCGCCGGTCAGCAGACCGTCGAGCACGAAGAAGCCCGTCACATGCGTGGCATCGATCTCCCTGTCCTGCCTGCCCGTCGAGGGCAGCCAGCCGAGCTGCACCGCGAAGACGTACTTCAGCATGAACGCGAGGAAGAAGACGGGGATCGTGATGCCGATGAGGCTGCCCGTGACCGACAGGTGATCGATCAGGCGGCCGTGGTTGCGCGCGGCCCAGTAGCCGAGGGGCACGCCGATGCCGACCGCGATGATGAGCGAGATGATCGCGAGCTCGACCGTCGCGGGGAACCGGTTGACGAACTCCTCGAGCACCGGCCTGCGCGTCTCGATCGAGTTGCCGAAGTCGCCCTGCAGCAGCTTGCCGAGCCAGGTGATGTACTGCTCGGGCAGCGGCCGGTTGAAGCCGTAGGCCTCGTTGATGCGCTCGATCGCCTCCGGGGTGGCGCGCTCGCCGAGCAGGGCCGCGGCCGGGCCGCCGGGCAGCGCCCGCACCCAGAAGAAGAGCAGCACGGTCAGGCCGAACAGCGTCGGGATCAGCAGCAGCAGTCGTCTGCCGATGGTTCTCAGCACGTGGTCTCTCCGTCAGGGGCGGGCGGGTCACGGCGCGCGGGTCGCGCGGGCCGATCGTGGCGGATGCCGCGGGCCGGTAGGGGCCCGCGGCATCCGCTGGTGACGATCGAGGCTACTCGCTCAGCTCGATCATGTTGAACACCTCGTCGTTGACGGGGCTGGCCGGGTACGACGTGACACGCGGGTCGAACGCGAGCGACGGCGCGGGGTGCGCGAGCGGCACACCGGGCACGAACTGCGCGATCTGCTCGTTGATCTCCTCGTACGTGCTCGCGGCCTCCTCCGGGGTCGGGATCTGCCGAGCCTCGGTGAGCGCCGAGAACAGCTCCGGGTTCTCGAAGCCCCACTCGTTCGAGTAGCCGTTGAAGAAGACGCCGACGAAGTTGTCGGTGTCGTTGTAGTCGCCGGTCCAGCCGAGCAGGTGGATGCCGTGGTCGGACGTGCCGCGCATGCGGTCGAGGTAGTCCGTCCACTCGTCGGCGACGGGGTTCACCGTGATGCCGACCTCCGCGAGCTGCGACGACAGCGCCGTGAAGATCTGCTCCGGGTTCGGCATGTACGGGCGCGAGATGTTCACCGGGTAGTTGAACGTCAGCTCGAGGCCATCGGCGAAGCCGGCCTCGGCCAGCAGCTCGCGCGCGGCCTCGGGGTCGTACGCGTAGTCGGTGACACCCTCGTTGTAGCCGTTGACGACCGGCGGGATGAACTGCGACGCGACCTCGGTGCCCTCGGGGAGCACCTGCGTCACGAGCGACTCGCGGTCGATCGCGTGCGCGATGGCCTGGCGGACGCGCACGTCCTGGAGCTCCGGCACGGTCTGGTTGAAGCCGAGGTAGAGCACCGTGAACGGGTCGCGCTGCATGACGTTGAAGCCGGCGTCCTCGAGCGCGGCGGTGTCGGCCGGTGCGACGAGGTCGTAGCCGTCGATGTCGCCGGCCTCGAGCGCCTGGCGGCGCGCGGTCGACTCGTCGATGACGCGGAAGACGATCTCCTGGACCTGGCCCTGCTCGCCCCAGTACTCGGGGTTCGCCGCGAGGACGACCTCGTTGCCGGGCGACCACGACTCGAACACGAACGGGCCGGTGCCCGTCGGGTGCGCCTCGCCGTACTCGCTGTACTCGGGTGCCTCCTCCGAGCCGCCGACCTCATCGGCGCCGTACTCCTCGAGCGCCGTCGGGCTCTGCATCGAGAAGGCCGGGAGCGAGAGGGAGGCGATGAAGCCGGAGAACGGACGCGTCAGGTTGATCGTCGCCGTGCTCTCGTCATCGGCGGAGCAGGACTCGTAGAGCGCGTTCTCGTCGCCGGCGAATCCGCCGTAGAGCGAGCCGTAGTAGTAGGAGAGGCTCTCGGTCGCCGTGAGGCCGGTCCAGTTGTACCAGCGGTCGAAGTTGGCGCAGACGGCCTCGGCGTCGAACGGGGTGCCGTCGTGGAACGTCACGCCGCTCTTGAGCGCGAACGTGTAGGAGAGGCCGTCCTCGGTCGACTCCCAGCTCTCGGCGAGCAGCGGGGCCGGGTCGGCCGTGCCGGGCTCGACGCCGACGAGGCCCTCGAAGATCTGGCGCGAGATGCGGAAGGTCTCGCCGTCGGATGCGAACGCGGGGTCGAGGCCGGAGGGATCGCTCGACGAGCCGAAGACGAACGTCGAGTCGACGTCGCTGGCTGCTCCCGGCTCTGATGCTGCGGGATCGCCGTCGTCTCGCTGGCTCTGGCAGCCGGTGAGCAGGAGCGCGAATGCTGCGCCTGCCGCGAGACCCCCGAGGAGTCGCCGGTGTGCGGTTCGGTTCACGGTGCTGGACCTTTCCTTCTGGGACTGGACGCACGCCGCGGCTCGGCCGTGAGGCTGCGTAGGGACAACCTAGCGAGTCACAGGCGCCTCGAATGTCACAGCAGGGTCACGATCAGGTTTCGGTGCAGCCGGGTCGCGTCGGCTCGACCCGCGGTCGTCCGGGGCGGCGCGCGGCGGTCTCGTCCTCGGGGAGGAGATCCGGCCGGATGCCGTGCCGCGGCCGCGCGGGCAGGCCTAGCCTGACGCCATGGACATGACCCGGAGCCGTCGGCTCGCCGAGCGCTGGTGGCCCGCACCCATCGCCGCGATCGTCTTCCTCGCGAACCTGCTGACGCGCTTCGGGGAGCCCCTGCTCATGCTCGCGATCCTCGTGCTGTGCCTCGCGCTCGCCGTCGCGCGCGTCGTCCCCCTGCAGGCGTTCTGCGTCGCCGCGCTCGGCGCCGTGCTCGCCCCGCTCGCCGGGGAGACGAGCACGGGATGGGTGCTGCTCGCCTTCGCGCTCGCGGTCGGCCTGCTCGCGAGCTGGGGCGTCGAGCCGCTGCGCTGGCGGCTGCTGCTCGGCATCCCGGTGGCGGCGACGGCCGCTGCGGCGCTCATCCTGCTCGGCCTGCGGGCCGAGGCGAGCATCGGCTCCTCCTCGGTCGCGAGCTGGGCGGCCGGGTACGCGTGGGCCTTCGCCGTCGTGGCGTGGGCGGCGGTCGTCGGCGCTCGCGCGCTGCGCGACTACCTGCGGGTGGAGTCCGCGAAGCAGCAGGCCGTCGCCCGCACGACCGTCGTCGAGTCGGAGCTGCGCGACGAGCGGCTGCGCGCCGACCTCACCCATGACTTCCACGACGTCATGGCCCACTCCCTCGCCGTGCTCGCCGCCCAGGCCGAGGGGCTGCGGCTCAGCCACCGCCAGCATCCCGAGCGCATCGACCCGGTGCTGACGACGATCAGCGACACCGCGCGGCTCGCCCTCGTCGAGGTGCGGCAGCTGCTCGAGCGCGTCGACGAGGACGACAGGCGACCGCAGGCGACGAGCGCCGACATCCCGGGGCTCGTCGCGCAGCTGCGCTCCGCCGGTCCCACCGTCGCGCTGCAGGACGTCGGCACGCACGGGCACCTCGCCCGCGTGGCCGACATCGCCGCGTACCGCATCGTGCAGGAGAGCCTCACGAACGCGCTGCGCCACGGCGGCGCGGACGTCGAGGTCTCCGTCTCGCTCACCTGGACCGGCCCGGGGCTCACGATCGTGGTCTCCTCCCCCATCCGCGACCGCGCCGCCCTGCGACCCGCCGGGCGCGGGATCGCCGGCATGCTCGAGCGGGCGCGGCTGGCGGGCGGCTCGCTCGAGGTCGATGCGGAGGGCGATCGCTTCGTGGTGAGCGCGCACCTGCCGTACTCGCCCGTCAGCGACGCCCCGACCCCGCCCCTCAGCGAGGACCAGCTCGCCACGCTGCCCGTGCCGGTGCAGCGGCGACCCGAGGATGTCGTGGCGCCCTGGATCGTGGAGGCCTCGCGGCGCTATGAGCAGCGCCACCCGCGGCAGCCGGCCGCCGACTGGTCGCAGGCGACGACGGTGGACCTGACGCCCGTGCCGCCGTCGGACGGCAGGGTCACCAACCCGATGCCGGGACCGGACGCAGCGCCGCGACCGGATGTGGCACCGGAACCGGAGCGCGCGTGATCCGGCTGCTGCTCGTCGACGACCAGGAGCTCTTCCTGCAGGGGCTGTCGATGATCCTCGAGAGTCAGGACGGGCTCGAGGTCGTCGGCACCGCGCTCGACGGCGCGCAGGCGGTCGAGCGGGCGCGCGAGCTGCAGCCCGACGTCGTGCTCATGGACATCCGCATGCCGGTGCTCGACGGCGTCGCGGCGACCGCCGCCATCCGCCGGGCCTCGGCCGAGCCGCCGCACATCATCGTCCTCACCACCATCCGGCACGATCGCGCGGTGGTGGATGCGCTCCGCGCGGGGGCGAGCGGGTTCCTGCTGAAGGACGCGCGACCGGAGTTCCTCGTGCAGTCGATCCGGGCGGTCGTCGACGGTCAGCAGGTGATCGCGCCCGCCGAGACCTTCGACCTGCTGCGAGCGTTCGCACCGGTGCGGCCGGCACCCGACACCAGCGTGCTCGAGCCGCTCACCGACCGGGAGCGCGAGCTCTTCGCGCTCGCCGCGCGCGGGCTCTCGAACGCCGACATCGCGCAGCAGCTGTGGGTGGCGGAGACGACGGTGAAGACCCATATGCGCGCGATCCTCGCGAAGCTCGGCGTCGCGTCCCGCGTGCAGCTCATCGCACTCGCCTACGAGCACCGCCTCATCGAGGCGTAGTCAGCGGCCGGGCGACTCGATCGCCGCGACGATGCCCGCGACCGACGCCATGTGCTCGCGCATGGCGGACTCGGCGGCGGGCGCGTCGCCTGCGGCGATGGCCGTCGCGATCGCCTCGTGCTGCTCGTGCTCGATGCCGAGCAGCCCGTGCTCCTCGCGGTGCTGGCGCACCTGCACGATCGCCTCGTAGACGCGGTGGCGCACGGCGCCCGTGAACCACAGCAGCGCCGGGTTGCCGGCGAGGTCGGCGATGCTGCGGTGCAGGTCGAGGTCGGCGAGCGCGTAGGCGTCGCGGTCGTCGGCGAGCGCGGCCATCCGGTGCACCTCGTCGACGAGCTCCGCCCGCGCGTCGGGCGTCGCCCGCTCGGCGGCGAGGCGGGCGGCCTGGATCTCGAGCGGCGCGCGCACCTCCATGAGCGCGGCGAGCGGCTCGCCGGTCGCCTGCAGCGCGCGCGTCAGGAAGAGCGAGATGAGGTGGTCGTCGAGCTGCCGGACGATCGCGTTGCGGCCGTTCATGAGCTCGACGACGCCGGTGGCGTGCAGCGCGCTCAGCGCCTCGCGCACCACCGGCCGCGAGACCTCGAAGCGCTCGCTCAGCGCGGCCGTGGACGGCAGCGACTGCCCCGGCTCGAGCCCGTCGGCCTCGATGAGGTCGAGGATGGAGCGCTGCACCTGCGCGGTGAGCGTGCTCGAGGCGGAGGCTGGTGGCATTGCTCCATCCCACCACGAGTTCGCACCGTCCCCCAAACGCAGGAGAGCCCCGCCGAAGCGGGGCTCTCCTGGGGTGAGGGGCGTCTTGGGTCTCGATACGCGGCGCCTGCGGCGCTGCTACTCGACCTTGACGCCTCCGCGCGCGATGCGGCTTCGCCGCGTCGCGCGCTTCGGGATCAAATCGTGGTGACGTCCACCGGCACGCCCGGACCGAACGTGGTCGAGACGGTCGCCTTCTGCACGTAGCGGCCCTTCGACGACGACGGCTTCAGGCGGACGATCTCGTCGAGCGCGGCCTGGATGTTGTCGCCGAGCTGCTCTGCCGAGAACGAGGCCTTGCCGACGATGAAGTGCACGTTGGCGTGCTTGTCGACGCGGAACTCGATGCGGCCGCCCTTGATGTCCGTCACGGCCTGCGCGACGTTCGGGGTGACGGTGCCGGTCTTCGGGTTCGGCATCAGGCCGCGCGGGCCGAGCACCTTGCCGAGACGACCGACCTTGCCCATGAGCTCGGGGCTCGCGACGGCGGCGTCGAAGTTGGTCCAGCCTGCGGCCACCTTCTCGATGAGCTCGTCGGAGCCGACCTCGTCGGCGCCCGCGGCGATGGCGGCCTCAGCGGCCGGGCCCTGCGCGAAGACGATGACGCGAGCGGTCTTGCCGGTGCCGTGAGGAAGAGAAACGGTACCGCGGACCATCTGGTCAGCCTTGCGGGGGTCGACGCCGAGCTTCAGCGCGACCTCGACGGTGGAGTCCGTCTTCGTCGAGCCGGTCTCGCGAGCGAGCGCGACGGCCTCGGCGGCCGTGTAGGACTTGTCAGCGTCGATCTTCGCCGCTGCGGCCTTGTAGGCCTTGGACTTCTGTGCCATGTGGATCTCCTAGATCAGAGTTCGTGGTGCGCGCCTGGCAGGCGCTCCCACTGGTGAGCCGTAGGGCTCGGGAGTCGAGGTCAGCCCTCGACGGTGATGCCCATGGAGCGGGCGGTGCCGGCGACGATCTTCTTCGCGCCCTCGATGTCGTTCGCGTTGAGGTCGGCCATCTTCTGCTCGGCGATCTCGGTGATCTGCGCCGACGTGAGCTTGCCGACCTTCGTCGTGTGCGGGACGCCGGAGCCCTTCTTGACGCCTGCGGCCTTCTTGATGAGCTCTGCGGCCGGCGGGGTCTTGAGGATGAAGTCGAACGAGCGGTCCTCGTAGACCGTGATCTCGACCGGGATGACGTTGCCGCGCTGGTTCTCCGTCGCAGCGTTGTACGCCTTGCAGAACTCCATGATGTTGACGCCGTGCTGACCGAGCGCCGGTCCGATCGGGGGCGCCGGGTTGGCGGCGCCGGCCTGGATCTGCAGCTTGATCAGACCCGTGACCTTCTTCTTGGGTGCCATGTCTCTTCCTTCTTGGTGTGTCGCGATCGCAGGCAGCGCTGAGCGCCCTGGACCGCATCCAGTCCCCTGTGGGGGCTAGAGCTTGCTGACCTGTCCGAAGCCGAGCTCGACAGGGGTCTCGCGCTCGAACAGGCTGACGAGCACGGTGAGCTTGCGGCTCGCCGGCTGGATCTCGCTGATCGTGCCCGGGAAGCCCGCGAACGAGCCCTCGGTGATGGTGATGGTCTCGCCGACCTCGAAGTCGACCTCGACCGCGAGCTGCGTGGGCTGCTGCGACGGCGCGGACTTCTGCTGCTCGGCGAGCTGCTCGTCGGCGATGGGCTTCAGCATCGTGAAGGCCTCGTCGAAGCGCAGCGGCGCGGGGTTGTGGGCGTTGCCCACGAAGCCGGTCACGCCGGGCGTGTGCCGGACGACCGACCAGGTGTCCTCGTCGAGCTCCATGCGGACGAGCACGTAGCCGGGGACGCGCACGCGGTTGACGCGCTTGGCCTGGCCGTTCTTCGTCTCGAGCACGTCCTCGGTCGGGACCTGGATCTCGTAGATGCCGTCGACCTGCATGTTCTCGGCACGGGAGGCGATGTTCGCCTTGACCTTCTTCTCGTAGCCGGCGTACGAGTGGATGACGTACCAGCGGCCGGGCTTCAGGCGCATCTCGCGCTTGAAGTCGTCGTACGGGTCGGTCTCGGGCTCGGCCGGCTTCTCGTCGGCAGGCACGAGGTCGTCGAGCGCCTTGTTCAGCTCGATGTCGAGGTCGTTGACGTCAGACACAGTCCACCTTCTCCTTCAGGTCCTGGATCGGGCTCAGCCGGCGAGGCCGAACATCGGCAGGTCGCCGAACATCCAGCCCACGAACGAGCCGAACAGGAGGTCGAGGCCAGACACCAGCAGCATCATGAAGACGACGAACACGAGCACGACGAGCGTGTACCGGATCAGCTCCTTGCGGGTCGGGGTGACGACCTTGCGCAGCTCGACCAGGACTTCCTTGAGGAAGGTCCACAGGCGCATGAACGGGTTGCGAGACGCACCCTCGCGCGTGCGGGGTGCCTCCTCGATCGCGTTCTCAGCCACGGTGACCCTTCGGTTTGTTCGGCCCGGCGGGTGCCAGGCCCGTCAGGCGCCC
Source organism: Agrococcus jenensis (assembly GCF_003752465.1). Lineage (NCBI taxonomy): Bacteria > Bacillati > Actinomycetota > Actinomycetes > Micrococcales > Microbacteriaceae > Agrococcus > Agrococcus jenensis. The sequence continues at coordinate 453,394 of NZ_RKHJ01000001.1, forward strand.
TCACGGGCGCCTCGAGCAGGGCGGACAGGACTCGAACCTGCAACCTGCGGTTTTGGAGACCGCTGCTCTACCAATTGAGCCACCGCCCTGGGCGGGTGGAGTGCCATGGTGTCGCCCATGATCGCCCGTGCAGGGCATACGACAGCATGGCGGTTGTCAACCACCAAGGAGAGAGTCTACGACGGCTCGGCATCCCCTGTCCACTTGACGGCGCGCCACCGCCAGCTCGATCGGGAGAGATCCGGGCGGCGACACGCGGTGCCGCCTAGGCTGGGCGCCGTGAACCGCATCGCCGCCCGCATCGCCGCCATCAACGAGTCCGCGACCCTCAAGGTCGACGCGAAGGCCAAGGCGCTCAAGGCCGCCGGCCGCGACGTCATCTCCTACGCCGCGGGCGAGCCGGACTTCGCCACCCCGCAGAACATCGTCGAGGCCGCGCAGCGCGCGCTCGCCGACCCGAAGAACTACCGCTACACCCCCGCGGCCGGTCTGCCGGAGCTGCGCGAGGCGATCGCCGCGAAGACGCGGCGCGACTCCGGCCTGGAGGTCGAGCCGAGCCAGGTGCTCGTCACGAACGGCGGCAAGCAGTCGGTCTACCAGGCGTTCCAGACCATCCTCGACCCGGGCGACGAGGTGCTCGTGCCGACGCCGTACTGGACCACCTACCCCGAGGCGATCGCGCTCACGGGTGCACGGCAGGTCGACGTCTTCGCCGGCGCCGAGCAGGGCTACCTCGTCACCGTCGACCAGCTCGAGGCCGCCCGCACCGACCGCACGAAGGCGCTGCTCATGGTGAGCCCGTCGAACCCGACCGGCGCCGTCTACCCGGCCGACCGGGTGCGCGAGATCGCCGAGTGGGCGGAGGCGAACGGCCTCTGGGTCGTGAGCGACGAGATCTACCAGAACCTGGTCTACGACGGCGAGCGCGCGGTCTCGGTGACGGAGGCGGTCCCCGCCCTCGCCGACCGCACCATCCTCGTGAACGGCGTCGCGAAGACCTATGCGATGACCGGCTGGCGCGTCGGCTGGATGGCCGGCCCCGCCGACGTCATCAAGGCGGCCGCGAACCTGCAGTCGCACCTGACGAGCAACGTGAACAACGTCGCCCAGCGCGGTGCGCTCGAGGCGCTCACCGGTCCGCAGGACGCGGTCGGCGAGATGCTCGCGGCGTTCGACCGCCGTCGGCAGACGATCGTCGCCGAGCTCTCGCAGATCGACGGCATCACCGTGCCGACGCCCAAGGGCGCCTTCTACGTCTACGCGGACGTCGCCGGGCTGCTCGGCAGGACGTGGGGCGGCGTCACGCCCTCGTCGAGCCTCGAGCTCGCCGACCTGATGCTCGAGCAGGCCGACGTGGCCGCGGTGCCGGGCGAGGCGTTCGGCCCCTCGGGCTACCTGCGCTTCTCGTACGCGCTCGGCGACGACGCGCTGCTCGAGGGCGTCCAGCGGCTGCAGCGCCTCTTCGCCGCGTAGCCGGTGGAGCTCGAGCAGGTCGCGCCCGAGCTGCGCGATGCCGTCGCGCGGCTCGGCGGCGTCCCGCTCGAGCGTCGGGTCGGCCGGGCGATCGGCAGGATCGCGCCCCGGCTGATGCGCTGGCCGAGGGAGCCGGGTGTGCGCATCGGCCGCGCCCGCGTCGGCGGCGTGCGCGTGCGCACCTACGCGCCGCCCGAGGTGCGCAGCGACGCCGTGCTGCTGTGGATCCACGGCGGCGGGATGCTGATCGGTGCGCCGGCGATGGACGACCACTTCTGCTCCGAGACCGCCGCCCGCCTCGGCATCCGGGTCGTGAGCGTCGACTACCGGCTCGCGCCCGAGCATCCGTTCCCGGCGCCGCTCGACGACTGCGCCCGCGTCTTCGCCGGGCTCATCGCGCGCGGTCACGCGCGGATCGCGCTGGGCGGCCAGAGCGCCGGCGCCGGCCTCGCCGCGGGGCTCGCGCAGCGGCTGCTGGACGAGGGCGGACCGCAGCCGATCGCGCAGCTGCTCGACTGCCCGATGCTCGACGACCGCACCGCCGCCGACGCCGCGCGCGACGACGAGGCGCACTTCGTCTGGGACAACCGCGAGAACCGCCTGGGCTGGCGCTCGCTGCTCGGCCAGGAGCCGGGCGCGCCGTCGGTGCCCGCCCATGCCGTGCCCACGCGCCGCGCGAACCTCGGCGGGCTGCCGCCGGCGTGGATCGGGGTCGGCTCGATCGACCTCTTCCACGACGAGGACGTCGCGTACGCCGAGCGGCTGCGCGCCGCAGGCGTCGACGTCGACCTGCTGGTGGTGCCGGGTGCGCCGCACGGGCTGCTGGCGGTCGCAGCGCGGTCGGCGCTCGCCGAGCGCTACCGGCGCGCGGCGCAGGAGTGGCTCCGAGCCCGGCTCTGACCGCGCCGACGGGCCGAGCCGCCCGCTACACGTGCTGGGCGTAGGCGCGGTAGCGCTCGAGCAGCTTCGGCCAGCCGCCGTGCTGCTCGCGGCCGCGCTGGTTGGAGGCGTTCCAGCCGGAGTGCGTGAGGTGCACGCGGGTGCCGCCGTGCGGCAGGTCGGTGAAGGTGACGAGCACCGTGGTCGCGTCGCCCTCGTGGGTGAGGCGGAAGGTGTGCCCGAAGCGCTCACCAGGGACCGTCTCGGTGACCTCGCCCCAGACGACCTCGCGGCCGTCGCGCCCGTGCTCGACGATGCGGAGGCCGTCGCGCTGCTCCACCTCGATGCGGTCGAGCCCGGAGCCCGTCGCGGTCCAGCCGGGGTGCCACCACTCGCTCAGGCCGTGCACGTAGGCGTCCCAGGCGCGCGTCCGGCTCACCGCCACCTCGAGCTCGTGCTCGATCGGCGAGGTGTCGTCCGGCTCGTGCTGATCCATGGCTGTCCCCCGAGCATCGACTCTGCCACGGCCCGACGCGGGGAGCAATCGTGGCGCCGCGCACCGCGAGCGAGCGCACGCGTCCGGCGCACGCTCGATCGGTCTGACGCCGGGGCGAGCCGCTCCACGCGCTCGGCGGGCCGCTGCGGCCGATCGAGCGCGCGGCGGGGCGGCTAGAGCGTCAGCCCGACGAGCACCGGCTCCGCCACGAGGTGCACGCCGAACTGGTTCTCGACGCGCGCCTGCACGAAGCGCGCGAGCTCGGCGATCTCCTCGCCCGTCGCGCCGCCGCGGTTGGTGAGGGCGAGGGTGTGCTTGTCCGAGATGGCCGCGCGCGAGCCCGGCAGCGAGAAGCCGCGGCCGATGCCCGCGTGCTCGATGAGCCACGCGGCCGACAGCTTCACCTGCGGCACCGGTCGCTCCAGCGAGGGCACCGCCGTGTCGGCGTCGAGCGGCAGCACCGTCGCCTGCGGCGCGGGCGACGTCGACCAGCTCGGCACGTCCTTCGGCAGCGCCGCGGCGAAGCGTGCGGAGACGATGGGGTTGGTGAAGAACGAGCCGGCGCTCACCGAGTCGGGGTCGTCCGACAGCACCATGCCCTTCGAGCCGCGCAGCGCGAGCACCGATGCGCGCACGTCCTCGAGGGGCACGCGCGTGCCGAGCTCGACCCCGAGCGCCGAGGCGAGCTGCTGGTACGCGACCGGCTGGCTGCGACCGTCGGGCGAGCGGCGCAGCCGCAGGTCGACCGACAGCACGACGCCGCGCAGCACGCCCCGCTTGATCGCCGAGTCGCGGTAGCCGAGCCGCAGCTCGGAGGCCGGCACCGAGCGCACCTCGAGCGTCTCGGCATCGAGCAGCTCGATGCCCTGCAGCGTCGACGACAGCTCCTGGCCGTACGCGCCGATGTTCTGCACGGGCGAGGCGCCGACCGAGCCGGGCACGCCGCTCAGGGCCTCGATGCCCGTCAGGCCCTGCTCGACCGCGAGCGCGACGAGCGCATCCCACGACTCGCCGGCCTCGACGCGCAGCACGACGGCGTCGTCGACGGGCGCGTCCTCGCCCGCGGGACGGTGCGGCCGCTCCGCGGCGGGGAGCGTGCGGATGCCGCGCGTGGTGATGTGCAGGACGGTGCCGTCGTAGGGCTCGTCCGACGCGACCGTGTTGGAGCCGCCGCCGAGCAGCAGGTGCTCGCCGCCGTCCGCCACGATCTCGGTGTAGGCCGCGATGACCTCGTCGCGCGTGCCCGCCTCGATCCAGCGGCCGACCTCGCCGCCGACGCGCATGGTGGTGGCGTCGGCGAGCCTGCGCGACGCCGTCATCGGTCGGTCGCCACGACGACCTGCGCCTTGCCGAGCACGGTCTGCTCGCCGACGGTGACCGTGAGGTCGATGCGGGCGCTGCCCTCGTCGACGCGCGCGACCTTCGCGACCACGTGCAGCGCCGCACCCGTCTCGGGATCGACGACCACGGGCCGCGTGAAGCGCACCTGGTAGTCGAGGATCCGACCGGGGCCGGCCCAGTCCACGACCGGCTGCACGGCGACTCCCATCGTGAGCATGCCGTGGGCCAGCACGCCCGGCAGACCGACGGACTCGGCGACGTCGTCGCGGTAGTGGATGGGGTTGAAGTCGCCGGAGGCACCGGCGTACCGCACGAGCGAGTCGCGCGTGAGCGCGAGGTCGCGCTCCGCGACCACCTGCCCCACCTCGAGCTCGCCGAGCTGCTGCGCGCCGGTCATCGGCGTCGTCCCCTCCATCAGGCGGCCCGCACCACGAGCGTCGACGTGGCGGTGACCACGTGCTCGCCGTCCGCATCCGTGATGACGCTCTCGCTCGTCACCATGTCGTTGCCGCCGAGCGACTTGACGCTCGTGACAGTCAGCTGCGCCGTGAGCTCGTCGCCTGCGACGATCGGCCGCGTCGCGCTGAACCGCTGGTCGCCGTGCACGACGCGGGTGAAGTCGACGCCCGCGGTCTCGTCCTCGAGCAGCTGGCGGAGCGTGAGCTCCTGGATGACGATCGGGAAGGTGGGCGGCGCGATCACGTCGGCATGGCCGGCGGCACGCGCGGCCTCGACGTCGAGGTGCTCGGGGTGCGTCGCCTGCACCGCGCGGGCGAACTCGCGCACCTTCTCTCGCCCGACGAGGTAGGGGGCCGTGGGCGGGTACTGCCTGCCCTGGATCTCGGGGTTCACTGGCACGCAGCCAGTCTAGGCAGTGGCGTGCGCCTGCCAGAGGGCGGCGACGTGGCGGCTGTCGGTGCCGCAGCATCCGCCCACCACCGAGAGCGACGGCAGCAGCGCCCGCACCTGCTCGTGCGCGCGTCCCAGCTCGCCGATGTCGCCGGCGTCGAGGGTCGTCGCGGCGTCGAGCTCCGCGTGGCTCCGCGTCGAGGCGTTGTAGCGCACGGCGGCGATGCGCTCGCGCCACGACCCTCCGTCGAGCGCGCGCAGCACGTGCTGCGGATGCGCGCAGTTGACCATGAAGTGCACCGTGTCGGTCTCCCGATCGACGAGCTCGACCGCCTCGCGGAGGGTCATGCCGCCGCGCAGCCGTCCGTCGGTCTCGACCGTGAAGCCGATCACCGCGGGCAGTCCGTGGAAGTAGGCGGCACGGGCGATGCCGATCGCCTCGCCGGGGTCGCTGAGCGTGAACGCGGTGACGAGGTCGACCCCGCCCTCCGCGAAGGCGTCGACCTGCGCCTCGTGATAGGTCCTCGCGTCGTCGGGGTCGACGGGCGGGACGTCGGCGTACGCGTCGGCGCGCGGACCGATCGCGCCGCTGATGAGCACCGCGTCGAGGTCGACGTACGACTCGCGCAGCTGCTGCAGGTGGCGCACGGCCAGCACGTTGACGTCGTAGAGCGCCCGGCGCGCGTCGCCGAGCCTCGCACCCCAGTCGGGGTTGGCCCGCCACGTCGCCGTCTCGAGCACCAGACCGGCGCCGACGGCCGCGGCGATCGCCGCGTACTCGCCGAAGTACGCCGCGAGCGTCGCCCTGCCGTGCTCGCTGCGCAGCAGCGGGTAGGCGGCGAAGTGCGGCAGGTCGATGCCGTGGCGGAAGATGAGGTCGGTCTCGAGGCCGCCGTCGGTGACGAACGGATGCTCGGGCGACGGCCAGCGCCCCGTGCGGCGATGCGGCACGACGTGGTGGTGGGTGGAGGGCTTCTCCGTGAGCGAGGGCAATGCCGCCCTCGGGATCATGCTGGACATCGTCGTCCTTCCGCCGAGCACAGCGGCAGGCCGGGCGGTCTGCCCGGCCGCAGGCTACTCGCGGCGGCGCTGTCGGTCCATGCCCCGATCTGCTGCCGACATGCCGAAGGGGACCGGACGCATCCGATCCCCTTCGTGGCGGTAGCGAGGGCGGGGTTCGAACCCGCGACCTCACGATTCGACGTCGCGGCGCGGGGCGCTCATCTGGGACGAGCTGTGCCGAGCCTGCGGGCGCGCTCGCGAGCCTCCACCGCACGTCGACAAGCCGGACGACGGCGAGGTGCCGGGCATTCGCGGGTGGTGAGATTGTGGGACCGCTCCGCGAGCGAAGCAGAGAGCGGACTATTTGCGCCGAGTGCCCCACTGGCCGAGGAGGTCGCGAATCGTTGCTTCGTACGCCTCGCGTTCGAAGCGCACCGATCGCACGGGCATCTCTGGGGTCCACAGTTCGCCGGATATCGTGTCCTGGTAGGTGACGTTCCGCCACTCCACTGTCGTCTCGGTCCAGCGCAGGTCGACGCTCAACGCGCCGCACTCCAGATCACCGCAGGCCGCACAGAACAGGATCGCCACTCGCCCGTCGTCGAAGTGCACGTCGGGGTCGAATGCGGCTGCACGGTCGGGCAGAGGCGCGCCGAGGCTGGCGTCGACCAGCCCTCCATCAGTGGCACCTTCGACGATGTGCGTCGTCTCGTTCAGCTCGACGTCATCAGTCGTGAACCAGTCCCGCACTGGCTCACCGTCCACCGTCCAGCCGAGGGACCTGCGGGCCTGCGCGTCGACCACGTCCATGCGTAGCCGGAGGAAGCCGCGCCATCGGACATCGACCGTAGGGTCCTCTACCCATCGCGTGCCGAGCACGGACAGCAGGGGCTCGGCTTCGGTCATGCTCGGAGCCTAGTGATGCTCTACGCGACGCCGTTTGGCGCGTCGGGCGAGTTGGAACGCACGTTTGGATGCGTGACGATCAGGCCGTGCGAGTGGGACGTGCTGCACCCACTCGACGGCCGGCCTGTGGCAGTCGAGCGACTGCTGAGTGCCTGCTAGGTTCCGACCATGCCACAGGATGATCCCCTCGTCTTCGCTCTCGTGCTCGCCGTCGGGCTCACCTTCATCCTGTCCGGATCGTGGGCCGTCATCAGCGTGATCCGCGACACCACGATGGCCCCGCTCGCACGTCTCGCAATGCTCGCTGCGCTCATCCTGTGCTTCCCGCTGGCCGCACCACTCTGGCTGCTGGCGAAGTCCGCAGACCTGCCTGCCAAGCTGCGGGCGCCGCTGACCGTCAGAGCGCACATCTAGCACCGCAGCGAAGGTCGCGCTGCGGCTCAGCCTGGGAACGCGCGATCGGCGGCAGCGTCGATGATGGCTTGCACATCGACGGCGGGCACCGGAGCGCCAGCCGGAGCCGACACCAGCACCTCGAGCCGATGCCCGGGCACGGCAGCCCAACACGACGTCTCCGTCATGAGCCCGTACTGGAAGTGATCGACCGACGCAGAGGCGCAGAACGAAGCCTCACCCGCGTCGATGTGCGCAGCAGGCTCCGTCAAGGTGACTGGCCCGTACGAGTTCGATGGACCGACGACATCGAGAGGGCACGCGGCGACGGCCTCTTGCGCAGCACGCACGCCGTCAACCGCCGTCTCGGTCATATAGACGTGGACCGTCGCGGCTGTGAGGGGTGACGTCGCGGGAGCCGTCGAGTAGACCTGTCCAGCCTGGCTCCCGAGGTCGCCATCCCGCTCGAGGTAGACGTCGCCGAGCAGGGGCTCAACGTCGAGCGCACACGGCACTGCGGTCGTCGGCCAGTCACCACCGGTATCCCTCTCGATCGGCTCCCATCCCTGGATCGGGAAGTCCTCAGCTGCCAGCACCAGGCCGGAGACGTAGGTGTCGAAGGTCTGCGCTGATGCGCTCGGCGAGGCGGCCTCCGGCGCGGCGGACCGCGATGCTTCCGGCGTCGCCAGCGGTGCCGGCGTCGCTGAGCCGGACGCTTGACACCCCGTGAGGCCGAGCGCCGCGACGACAACCAACGCACACGCTCCCACTAATCTCATGCGTCTCCTCTAGGTTGCTCGCCTACGTTCATCGATGCGTGCAATGAACGCTAGGTCAGGTGAGACAACCTCCACAAGCCGCCCGACCGGGCGGTATCGCCCGGCCCAGAGCCGCATCCGTCCGGGTATGAGCGCTGGCCTCCCGGAGCGCCGTCACAGGGGGGAGGGGCCACTGGCCCGCTTGGCCAGCGGCGGCTCCGCCCTTCCCTCTCGGCGACATCCGGCTATGGAGTCGATCTCGGCCACCGCCCTCAGGGGTCTTCGGCACCTCGATCTCATGACGACGCCCTGGGAGGCAGTCCCTGCTCAGCACCTCGACCGGTTCGTCCGCTGGTCGCAGCCTCGATTCGCTTCGGAGGTCGCGGCGGAGCACTACGACGACTGTCGATTGGGGCGGCTATCACGGGCGGAGGCTCGAGCTCGGCTGGGGTTCCCGACGGTCCCGACCCACTCGTTCCGGAAGACGGTAGCAACCGCTCTGGACCGCGCTGGGCTCTCAGCCCGAGACATCGCGGAGTGCCTGGGGCACGAGAACCCCTCAGTGACCCAGGACGTCCACATGGCGAAGCGCTCGAACTCCACACGAGCTGCGGCGGCGGTGGGCGCGGCGCCCGAGCCCCGCTGAATGCGCGGGGTCTGTGCGGGATGGATCTACCCGCCAAACGCGGAGAGGCCCGGAATCTGTTGAGATTCCGGGCCTTCTGGTAGCGAGGGCGGGGTTCGAACCCGCGACCTCACGATTATGAGTCGTGCGCTCTCACCAACTGAGCTACCCCGCCAGAACGCCCACCCAAGCACGAAGCATCAAGCGAACGCGAGCCCCGAGCGAGGATTGAACTCGCGACCCCTTCCTTACCATGGAAGTGCTCTACCGCTGAGCTATCGGGGCGAAGCCGTGATGGCAACCGGAATATCGTAGCACCGCGGACGGGCCCTTCGCGCACCTCACGGCGCGAGCGCGTCGACGCCCCCGATCGCCCGCGCGCAGCGCCGCAGCGCATCGATCGTGTGCGCGACGACGGCGCGCTCCGCGACGTCCGGGCGGGCGAGGACGCTCACGATCCGGCCGGTCGGGAGCCCCGCGAGCGGCACGAGCGCGATGCCGCCGCCGGGCCGCGTGCTGAAGCGCGGCAGCATCCCGATCCCGAGGCCCGCGGCGACGAGCGCCTCGACGAGGCGGTTGTCGCGCACGCGCTGCCCGATCGCGAACCGCTCCCCCGCCGCCGCCTCGACCGCGACGCGCAGGTCGTCGAAGGGATACCCCCCGGGCACGCCGATCCAGCGCTCGCCCGCGATGTCCGACGGCCGCACGGAGCCGCTCCCCGCGAGCGGATGCGCCTCGGGCACGGCGATGTCGATCGGCTCCCGCAGCAGGTCGACCACGTGCAGGCCGCGCCAGTCCGGCAGCGGCGTGGGCGCCATCCGGTGCCCGATCACGAGGTCGTGGTCGCGGGCGAGCGCCGCGTAGTCGGCCTCGGCGACGTCGTGGTCGTGCACGCGGAGGTCGACGTCCGCGCCGAGCGCCGCGATGAGCGACGGCAGCAGCACGACGCCCGCGCTCGGCAGCGCGGCGACGTCGACCCGCCCGCCGATCCCGCCTCGGTAGGCGGCCAGCCTGCCCTCGACGCGCGCGACGACGGCCGCCACCTCGATCGCACCGGCGGCGAGCAGCCGCCCGGCCTCGGTCAGCCGCACGCCGCGCCCGAGCGGCTCGGTGAGCGGCAGCCCGATCGTGCGCTCGAGCGATCGGATGCGCTGCGACACGGCCGACGGGGTCACCTGCGTGGCCCGCGCCACGGCCGAGAGGCTGCCGCGGTCGTCGAGCTCGCGCAGCAGGATGAGGTCACGCAACTCCATGCAGCAACGCTACACAGTCGATGCAGCATCCATCGCTTGTGCTGCACGGTGATCGCCTGCTCGGCTGTGCGCATGACGACGAGAGAACGACTGCTGGGCCTGCTGGTCGCGGTGCTGTGGGGGCTCAACTTCCTGGCGATCCACCTCTCGCTCGAGCAGTTCCCGCCCTTCTTCCTCGTCGCGCTGCGGTTCGCGCTCCTCGCGGTGCCGACGATCCTGCTCGTGCCGCGGCCGGACGTGCCGCTGCGGTGGCTGCTCGGCTACGGGCTCGGGTTCGGCACGCTGCAGTTCCTCTTCCTCTACTGGGCGATGGCGGCCGGCATGCCGACCGGGCTGGCCTCGCTCGTGCTGCAGGCATCCGCCCCCTTCACGGTGCTGCTCGGCGCGACCCTGCTGCGCGAGCGCCTGGACCGCGCGCAGGTGCTGGGCATCCTGCTCGCCGTCGCGGGACTGACCGTCATCGGTGCGCAGCAGCTCGGCACCGCCGCGCTCGGGCCGTTCCTGCTCACGCTGCTCGGCGCGCTCGGCTGGGCGCTCGGCAACGTCTCGAGCCGGCTCGCGCGGCCCTCGAAGCCACTCCACCTGACGCTCTGGATGTCGGTCGTGCCGGTGCTGCCGATGCTCGCGACCTCGCTGTGGGTCGAGGGCCCCGACCGCATCGCGCAGTCGTTCGTCGGGCTCGAGACCGCGACCGGCCTGCTCGCCATCGCCGGCCTCGCCTACACGATCCTGCTCGGCACGGTCGTGGGCAGCGGGCTCTGGACGTGGCTGCTGAGCCGCCACCCGGCCGCGCGGGTCGCGCCGTTCTCGATGCTCGTGCCCGTCGTCGGCCTGCTCACCGCCTGGGTCGTGCTCGGCGAGACGCTCACGGCCGTCGAGATCGCCGGCGCCGGCGTGGTGGTGGCCGGCGTGCTGCTGGGATCCGGCGCGCTGGGCGGCGGGAGTCGCGCCGCCCGACCCGTGGCCGAGCCGCCCACGGAGCGCGCGCCGTCACCCGCCGCGCGCTGACCGGCGCCGGCTAGCGAGGAGCGACGGACGCGCGGCGCCAGCGGCCGTCGACGCGCTCGACCGCCCCTGCCGCCTCGAACGCCTCGAGCCACCCGCGCATGGGCCAGAACCCCCAGCGGTCGGCGAAGAGCCCGCCGTTGCGGAGGATGTCGTCGAGGTGCTGCCACGGCGGGCTCGAGGTCGGGTGGTGCTGGTGGTACGCGTGCGCGCCGCCGACCCACGCGAGCGGCGCCGGCGCTGCCTGCGCGCGCATCGCGAAGTCGGTGTCCTCCGCGCCGTAGCCCACGTAGGCCTCGTCGAAGCCGCCGATGCGGCGCCAGGTCGAGGCGCTGAGCGCGAAGGAGAGCGACCAGAACAGCAGCTGGTCCTCCGGCGCCGCGACGTGGACCTCGCCGTCGGGCGGCGACGGACGCGCGGCGTGCGGCGCCGTGAGCGCCGCGAGATCCGTCTGGGCATCGACGGCGACGCCCTCGGCCAGGTAGGTCACCGGGCCGGCGAGCAGCGCTCCGGGGTGCGCGCGGAGCGCGCGGTCGTAGCGATCGAGCAGCGCGTCGCCCGGCACGCAGTCGGCGTCGAGGAAGACGAGCCGGTCGCATCCGCGGTCGATCGCGGCCCGCGCACCGGCGTTGCGGGCGGCGGCGAGCCGCATGCCCGCGGCCGCGGGCGGCACGTGCAGCACGACGGTCGCGGGCACCTCGTCGCCGGGCGGCTCTGCGTCGAGCCACACGACGACCCGCTCGAGGCCGGGGACGCCCTGCAGCCGCTCCTGCTGCCGCGCCAGGTGCCCGGCCCGCGCGCGCGAGGCGAGCGTGATGGTGGCGATGGTCATGGCCGTCCTCCTGCCGCGACGCGGTCGATGATCGCCGCGGCCCTGCCCGCGGCGCCGGGCACGCCCCATGCGCTCCAGTCCGGTTGGAGCGCCTGCGCGCGGGCGAGCAGCGCCGGCCAGTCATCGGGCGCGGGGGCGTCGACGACGACGGCGAGGCCCAGCTCGTCCAGCATGGCGGCCGTGCGGTGCTGCTCGTCGAACGGGCGCGGCCGCGGCACGACGATGGCGCTGGCCCCGGCCGCGGCGACGTCGGCGATCGCGTTCTGCCCCGCGGCCGTGACCACGACCTCCGCCTCGCAGAGCGCCAGCCACGGGTCGTCGATCCACGTCGCGCCGCCGGCGATGCGCCACTGCCGGTCGGGCGTCGCCGCGATCGCCTGGCGCAGCATCGCGTCCCACGCCGCGTCCCGGCCCCCGCCGCCGAGCGCGAGCACGGCGCCGGGACGGCGCGAGGCCGAGCGCTCCCACGTCGCGAAGCGCGAGATGCCGCCCACCGGGTGGACCTCGCCGTCGTCGGCCGGCCACGGGGCGATCACCGCGTCGGCGAGCCGTCGGCCGAGCACGTGCGGCTCGTCGGTGCGGTCGCCCGGCTGCGTCATCAGCACGACGCGGCGCCCGAGGAGCCGCGCGAGCAGCGTCACCTCGACCGAGACGTCGACGACGATCGCGTCGAGGTGCGGCGCGCGAGCCGCGATCGCCGCCATCCGCTCGGCATGCCCGCGGTGCCCGATGGGCGCCCAGTGCAGCGCGCCGCCCGCCGTCGGCTCGGCCGCGGATGGCGCACCCGCCCCCTCGTCCTCGTCATCGCGAGGCAGCTGCACCCACGTCGTGCCGACGGGCAGCGCCGCGGGCTGCGGCAGCGAGCTGAACGCGACCACCGACGCGGCGACGTGCGGCCGGATCGCGAGGAAGCGGGTCAGGTGCCCCATGCCGTGGTGGTGCACGTACCAGCCGACCGCGGTCACGGCAGGGCCGCCGTGCGCTCGACCGCGTCGAGCCGGTCGCGGTAGAGCGCCTCGAGCTGGCGGTCGCGGCGCATCGCCGAGAACCGCTCGACCGCGTGCTCCCGGATGCCGACCCGCGCGGTGCTCGGCAGGCGCAGCAGCTCGTCGGCGGCGGCCGCGAGCGCCGCGACATCCCCGGGCGGCACGAGGCGCGTGCCGGGCAGCCCCTCGAGCACCTCCGAGATGCCGCCGCGGTCGAAGGCGGCGACCGGCGTGCCGGTCATGAGCGCCTCGGCCAGCACGAGCCCGAAGGGCTCGTCCCAGCACGGCGTGACGAGCGCGCAGCCGCTGCGCCCCACGAGGTGGGCGAGCCGGCGACGCCGCATGGGCCCGACGTGGCGGATGCCGCCCCCGAGCCGCGGCACCACGGAGCGCTCGAAGTACTGCTCGTCGCCCACGCGACCCGCCACCACCAGGGGGCGCCCCATCGCGCGCGCCGCATCGGCGGCGAGGTGGGGGCCCTTCTCCGGCACGATGCGCCCGAACCAGACGAGCCCCGGGCCGCCCGGCCCGAGCGGCCACGCGTCGGCGTCGACCGTGTTCAGCAGCACCGTCGACTCGACCCCGCTCGCGCGCCACTCCCCCGCCGTGTGGGCGCTCACCGCGAGGAACGAGTGCGCGGGCCCGGCAGCATCCGCCGCCGCGACCAGCTCGGGCAGCGGCGGCGTGTGCAGCGTCGTGAGCATCGGGATGCCGTGCTCGGCGGCACGGGCGATCGGCACCGGGTGCAGGCTGTGGTTGTCGATCAGGTCGAAGGCGGTGCGGTCGACGACGAGCTCGTCGACCACGGCGTCGAGCACGCTCGCCACCTGGTCGAGGTAGCCGTCCGGATAGGCCTCGTCGGACGAGCGGCCGCCGCCCCAGACGACACGGGGCAGCCGCATCCGCTCGGGGGTGCGATCGAGGAAGTCGGAGCCGCGCGCCGCCACGAGCGTGACGTCGTGGCCGCTCGCCCGCAGCGACCGCACGCGGTCCCACACGAGCGCCTCGAGGCCGCCCGCGTGCGGCTCGCGGATCGGATGGCGCGACGGGGCGATGACGAGGATGCGGAGCCGGTCGCCGAGCGGGAGCCGCATCACCGCGACCGGCCCTCGGTGAGCACCTCGCGGTAGAGCGCCGCGTGCGCCTCGGCCACGACCGCGCGCTCGGCCAGGCGCCGCTCGCGGCGCGCGGCCACCAGCCGCCGTCGCTCGGGCGATCCGGCGCGCGCACCGCGCGAGACCGCTTCGACCACGGCACGGCCCGCGTCGTCCGGCGCGGTGATCCCGACGTAGCCGTCCGGGTGCTGCCCCGCCATGGCGAGCGAGCCGGGCCCGACGACGGTCACGCCGCGGTCGTAGCAGAGCTCGACCCAGCCGGAGTGGGTGCCGTGGCCGTACGGCAGCAGCGCGACGTCGAGGCGGTCGAGCTCGGCCAGCAGGGCGGCGTCGTCGGGACGCGCGCGCACGACGAGGTGGCAGTCCCCGCGGCCGCGGAGCGATGCCTCGAGCCGTCGCGCGAGCGCCTCGTCGCGCGTCGTCGCGTTCAGCAGCACCCGTCCCGTCGCGGCCACACCGGCGCTCGCGAGCGCGTCGAGCGCCTGCAGGAGCGCGCGCACCGCCCCCTCGGCGTCGATGTTCGGGCGGAGGTCGCGGAGGTGCACGCCCACGACGAGCGGCGCGTCGAGCCCGGCGTCGGGGTGCGCATCCGCGTCGACCGCTTCGTCGTCATCGTCGTCGAGGAGCGTCGGGTGCGCGAGCACGAGCGCATCGCGGCCCCACGTGCGTCGCACCTCGTCGGCCGCGGCGCGCGTCAGCGTCACCAGCCGGGCGGCGCGCGGGACGAGCAGGTCGAGGTCGCCCCGGTGGCCGGTCTGCTCGTCCAGCTGCGGGTTCTGCAGGTCGTGGACCGTGTAGACGAGGGGCTTGCCGAGCGCGTCGAGCGCGTCGAGCGCTGCCGCGAGGCGCCCCTCGGGCAGCGACTCCATGCCGAAGTGCACGTGCATGACGTCGAAGCGGTCGGCGGACCGCCGGATCCACTCGGCGTCGAGCATCGCCGGCGGCCACCAGCGGTCCGGATGCGCGGGGTCGGGCACCGGGTCCGCGAGCACCGCGACGCCCTCGGCCGCGGAGACGGCCCGCACGTAGGGGTGCGCGGCCGGCACGGAGGCGACCCGGACCGAGGCGACCCGCACGGTGGCGGTCCGCGATGCGGGCTCGATGACGTCGATGCGGTGCTCCTTCTCAACAGGCGCGGGGACAAGCGGCGCGAGGCGTCGTCGGTGCGCAGCAGTGGAGGACCACCGGTTCGTACACTAGGTGCTGGCGGCTGAGCGACCGCCCCGCGACCCTGCCGCCGTCGGCGCGCGCGCCGACAGGAGGCAGCATGACGAGCGAGGCCGCATCGGACGCCGGCCGCCGGCAGCACTACGCCGACCTCTACGACCCGACCCCCCACGACGGTCCGACCGGCGTGCTGCTCGGCAATTGCCAGGCGGAGTCGCTGCGCCAGGCGCTCTCGGGCTCCGACGTGCGGCTGCTCCGGGTGCCGCCCGTGCACGAGCTCGAGGCGTCGGACCTGCCGCACCTCGAGCGGCTGCTCGCCGGCGTCGACGTCGTGGTCGCGCAGCCGATCCGCGACGACTACCGCGGCATGCCGCTCGGCACCCGGCAGCTGCTCGACGCCGCGCGCGTCGGCGCGCGCTCGGCGATCGTGCCGGTGATCCGCTTCGCCGGGCTCCACCCGTGGCAGGCGATCGTGCGGCCGCCGCACGACCCCTCGGCCGCCCCGCCGATCGTGCCGTACCACGACCTCCGCACGCTCGCCGAGGCCGCGGGGGCGGATGCGTCGGCCCCCGCGTCGCCCGCCGCCCTCCGCGAGGTCGGCCAGGCCTCGCTCGACCAGCTGCGGTGGCGCGAGGAGCGCTTCGGCACCGTGCCGATCTCGGACGTGCTCGCGCGCCCGACCTTCGAGCACATGCGCACCATCAACCACCCCGGCAACCCCGTCTGGCACGCGCTCGCGGCACGCGTGCACGAGGCGCTCCGGCTCGGCGGGGCTCCCGCACCGCTCCCCCGGCCGCTGCTCGACCGCGTGCACGCGCCGCGGGCCGCCCGGGTCATCGACGCCCTCGGCCTCGACGCGGAGCCGCGCGAGCACTGGATCGTCGACGGCGAGGCCGTGGACGACGGCGACGTGCGCGCGGCGCACCTCGCCTGGTACCGCGAGCACCCCGACGTCGTGGTCGCGGGCACCGAGCGGCACGCCGAGGCCATGGCGGTGCTCGGGCTGTGACGGCCGCTCCGGCCGAGCCGCCGCCCGCGCTGCTCCCCGCGCTGCTTCCCGTGGTGCTCCCCGTGGTGCTCCCCGTGCTGCTCCATAGGGGCGACGCGCAGCACGGCGTCGACCGGTGCGCCAAGAGCCTCGCCGACGCGACGCGGGCGATGCACCCCGGCGTGCGCCTCGAGCTGGACGGCGACGCCTCGGACGCCGAGCGCGTGCACCTGCACTTCACCGACCGGCTCTGGGGCGCGTCGCCCGAGTCCGCGGCCGACGCGGTCGAGGCGATCGCCGCTGGGTCGCGGGTGGCGGTGACGCTGCACGACGTGCCGCAGGTGTCGGACGGCGTCGCTTCGATGCGGCGCCGCACGGAGGCCTACCGTCGCGTCGTCGACGCCGCCGAGCTCGTCGTCTGCAACAGCCGGCACGAGCGAGCGCTGCTGCGGGCGGCGCTGGGCGACGTGGCGGCGGAGGTCGTGCCGCTGCCCGCGGCGGCGCCGCTCCCGCGGCCGCAGCGCTGGGAGCCACTCGCGGAGGTCGCGGTGCTCGGCTTCTTCTACCCGGGCAAGGGACACCGCGAGGCGGTCGACGCCGTCGCCTCGCTCGAGCCGTCGATCGCCGTGACCGCGATCGGCCGGGCCGCCCCGGGCCATGAGGCGGAGCTCGCCGAGCTGCAGCGGTACGCCGCCGCGCGAGGCGTCCACCTCTCGGCGACCGGCTTCGTGCCCGACGACGGGCTGCTCGAGCGCGCCCGCCGTGCGGCCGTGCCGGTCGTCGCGCATCAGCACGTGTCGGCGTCCGGCTCGCTCAACGACTGGATCGCGGCAGGCAGGCGGCCGATCACGATCGTGAACGACTACTTCGCCGAGATGGCGGCCCTCCGGCCCGGCACCGTCGAGCTCGTGGAGCGGGATGGCCTCGCGGCCGCCGTCGCCGCGGCGCTCCTCGACCCGTCGCGCACGTGGCTGCCGGACGACGCCAGCAGCGCACCGCACCTCGACGACACCGCCGCGGCCTACCTCGACCTGTGGGCGGCGTGGTGACGGCCCCGTTCGGCCGTCCCATCGCGGGCAACGGCTGGGATGCGCTCGACGGGGAGCCGGCTGCGCCGCGGTCCGTCTCGGTGATCGTCGCGCACTACGACCAGCAGGAGCAGCTCGACCGCACGCTCGCGGCGCTGCGCCGCCAGACGCATCCCGCCGCGCTGCTCGAGGTGATCGTCGCGGACGACGGCTCGCCCACGCCGCCCGCGGTGCCGGACGACGTGACGCTCGTGCGCCAGCAGGATCTCGGCTTCCGCGTCGCTGCGGCGCGCAACCTCGGCGTGCGGCACAGCTCGGGCGACGTGCTGTGCTTCCTCGACGCCGACACCGCCCCCGAGCCGGACTACGTGTCGAGGGTCGCGCGGCTGCCCTCGCTCGCCCCGGACGTCGTCGCGGTCGGGCGGCGACGCCACGCGATGCTGGCCGGCAGCGGGGACGACCGGCCGATCGAGGTGGCCGGTGCGGCGCGCGCGATCGACGAGCCGGCCTGGCTCGCCGACGCCTACGCGCGCTCGCGCGACCTGCGCGACGCCGATGCGCGCTCCTATCGCTTCGTCATCAGCGCGGTCGTCGCCTGCAGCCGCTGGCTCTTCGACGACGTCGGCGGCTTCGACGAGACGTTCGACGCCTACGGCGGCGAGGACTGGGAGTGGGCGTACCGCGCGTGGCTCGGCGGCGCCGCCCTCGCGCACGTGCCCGACGCCGTCGCCTGGCACGACGGCCCCGACTGGGCCGGCCGCGACGAGGCCGACCGGCTGCGGCGCAAGAACGTCGAGACGCTCCGGCTCATGCAGTCGATCGCGGCACCGGGCTCCGCCCCGCGCGGCGTGCTCGTGCGCGAGGCGGATGTGCTCGTCACCCTGGGGTCGGCCGGCTCGGCGGCCGCCGGCGTCGTCTGCGTCGACAGCATCCTGCAGGCCCTGCCCGGCGCCCGCGTCATCGTGCCGCCGGTCGTGCACGAGGCCCTCGCCGGCGACCCGCGGGTGGTAGAGCGCTGGAGCGGCACTCCCAGGGTCGCGATCGAGCTCGCGGCCCCGGTGCACGTCGACGCCGCGGCCGCCGCGCGGCTCCGGGCGGCGACCGGAGAGGTGGGCGAGGGCGACCTCGGCTCGATCGCCCTCGGTGCGCTCATGACCGTCACGGCCACGCGCGCGGACGCGCGCGACCGCCGGTGGGCCCGGCCGACCGGGTGGCGTCGGGTCGAGCGCCCGGGCGACGGCGTCGTGCCGCTGCCCGAGGCGCCCGACCTCGAGGCGTACCTCGGCGGCTGGTGGGCCCCCTGACGCCGATCCTCAGTGCTCGGTGGCCTTCTCGGCGCCGGCGCCGGTGAACGAGCGCACCTCCATCTCCGCCTGCTTGACCTCGTGGTCGGCCGACGGCTTCGTGACGAGCGTGCCGATGATGCCGAGCAGGAAGGCGAGCGGGATCGATACGATGCCCGGGTTCGACAGCGGGAAGATCGCGAAGCTCGCATCCGGGAACATCGACGTCTCGCGACCCGACACGGCCGGCGAGAGGACGATGAGCAGCACGCACGAGATGAGCCCGCCGTACATGGACCAGAGCGCGCCGCCGGTGTTGAAGCGCCGCCAGAAGAGCGAGTAGAGGATCGTCGGCAGGTTGGCGCTCGCCGCGACCGCGAACGCCAGCGCCACCAGGAACGCGACGTTCTGCCCCTGCGCGACGATGCCGCCGATGATCGCGATGATGCCGATCACGACCACGGTGTAGCGGGCCACCCGCACCTCGGCACCGGGCGCGACGTCGCCGCGCTTGATGATGGATGCGTAGATGTCGTGCGCGAACGAGGTCGCCGCCGTGATCGCGAGGCCGGCGACCACCGCGAGGATCGTCGCGAAGGCGATCGCCGAGATGATCGCCATGAGCACCGGGCCGCCGAGGGCGAGCGCGAGCAGCGGCGCCGCGGCGTTCTCGCCGCCCGCGGCCTCGCGGATCGTCTCCGGCCCGACGAGGGCGCCGGCGCCGAAGCCGAGCACGAGCGTGAAGAGGTAGAAGATGCCGATGAGCCAGATCGCCCAGACGACGCTGCGCCGGGCCTCCTTCGCCGACGGCACCGTGTAGAAGCGCATGAGCACGTGCGGCAGGCCGGCGGTGCCGAGCACGAGCGCGAGGCCCAGCGAGAGGAAGTCGATCGGGTTCGTGTACTTGAGGCCCGGGGCGAGGATCGCCTCGCCGTCGGGCGACGCGTCGATCGCGCGCTGCAGCAGCTCGTTGAAGTCGAACCGCACGATGAAGAGCACCATCAGGGTGAGGATGCCGGCGCCCGCGATGAGCAGCACGGCCTTGATGATCTGCACCCAGGTCGTGCCCTTCATGCCGCCGAAGATGACGTAGACGATCATCAGCACGCCGACGACGGCGACCGTGATCGTCTTCGCGATCGGCTCGGTGAAGCCCATGAGCAGGGCGACGAGGCCGCCGGCGCCGGCCATCTGCGCGACCAGGTAGAAGAAGCAGACGGTGAGCGTCGCGAGCGCCGCCGCCATCCGCACCGGGCGCTGCTTGAGCCGGAAGCTGAGCACGTCGGCCATCGTGAAGCGGCCCGTGTTGCGCAGCAGCTCGGCGACGAGCAGCAGCGCGACGAGCCACGCGACCAGGAAGCCGATCGAGTAGAGGAAGCCGTCGTAGCCCGCGACCGCGATCGCGCCGCAGATGCCGAGGAAGCTCGCGGCGGAGAGGTAGTCGCCGGCGATCGCGATGCCGTTCTGGCGGCCGGAGAACGACCGCCCCGCGGCGTAGAACTCGTTCTCGGTCGCCTTGCGGCGCGAGACGCGGAAGACGATGAAGAGGGTGACCGCGACGAATGCCGCGAACACGATCATGTTGATCGTGGGGTTGATCTCGTCGAGGCTCACGGGGCCGGCCTGGATGATCATCGCGCACCCCCCGACTGCGCCGCCTGCTCCATCTCGAGGGCGAGCGGCTCGGTGAGCGGGTCGTAGGTGCGGTTCGCCCAGCGGCTGTAGGCCATCGTGATGACGAACGTTGAGACGAACTGCGCGAGCCCGAAGAGCAGCCCGACGTTGATGTTGCTGTCGCCGATGCGGGTCGCGAAGAAGCTCGGCGCGAAGCCGGCGATCAGCACGTACGCGAGGTACCAGCCGAGGAAGAGCACCGTGAGCGGGACGATGAAGCCCATGAAGGTGCGCCGCAGGCGCTGGAACTCGGGTGAGCGCTGCATCTGCAGGCTGCGCTCGGCTACGGGGTCGGACTCAGGCATGCGTGACGCTCCCATTCCCGGACGCGACGCTGCGCCCGCCTCACCGTCGAGGTGCGACGAGCGTAGCGGCACGCGGCGCGGATGCTGAGGGATCCGCGGTGTCCGGTCCGGCCGGGCGCGTCGCTACTTCACGGCTCCCGCGGTCAGGCCGCCGACGATGTACTTCTGCAGCCAGAGGAACAGCGCCATGACGGGGATGGCCGCGAGCACGGCGCCGGCGGCGAACACCGGGTAGTTCGAGTTCGTCTCGTCCGACACGAGGCGGAAGAGGCCGACCGCGAGCGTCAGCTTGTCGTTGCTCGACAGCAGCGTCGAGGCGATCACGAACTCGCTCGTCGTGGCGATGAACGAGAGCAGGCCGACGACGGCGAGGATCGGGGCCACGAGCCGCAGGATGATCGTGAAGAAGATGCGGGCGTGCCCGGCGCCGTCGATCTTCGCCGCCTCGTCGATCGAGGTCGGGATCGTGTTGAAGAAGCCGTACATGAGGTAGGTGTTCACGCCGAGGGCGCCGCCGAGGTAGACGAGGATGATGCCGATCTGCGAGTCGAGCCCGAGCACGGGGAAGATGTCGCTGATGCCGCGCATGAGCAGGTAGATCGCGACGACCGCGAGCAGCTGCGGGAACATCTGCACGAGGATGAGGCTCAGCAGCCCGACCCGGCGGCCCGTGAACCGCAGCCGGCTGAAGGCGTAGGCCGCGAGCGCCCCCAGGAAGACGGTGCCGGCCGACGTGACGAGGCCGATCACCATCGTGTTGGCGAACCACGCGGCGTAGGGGCGGTTGGGGTCGGTGAAGAGGTCGACGTAGTTCTCGAGCGAGAAGTTCCGGAACAGCGCGTTCGAGCCGGTGAGCGTGCCGCCGGGGTTCAGCGAGGCGCTCAGGACGTAGACGAGCGGGAACGCGGCGAAGATCACCACGGCGATCCCGATGAGGTGGCGCCAGCCGAGCTCCCGCACCCACTTGCGGAAGCTCATCCTGGGCTGGGGGGCCGGGCGGCGCTCGGGCTCGGCGTCGAGCTCGATGGCGGCGGGGTCGATGTTGATGCTCATCAGTGCAGATCCTCCAGTGCCCTGGTCTGGCGGAACGAGATCGCCGAGACGGCGGCGACGACGATGAAGATGAGGATCGAGAGCGCGGCCGCCAGGCCGTAGTCGCGGTTGCCGCCCTCGAACGCCGTCTTGTAGACGAGCGTGATGAGCAGGTCGGTGTGGCCGACGTTCTCGGTGACGCCCTCCATGCGCGGCCCGCCGCGCGTGAGCATGTAGGTGGTGTTGAAGTTGTTGAAGTTGAAGGCGAACGACGAGATCAGCAGCGGCGCGGTCGACACGAGCAGCAGCGGGAACTTGATGCCGCGGAACACCTGCCAGCCGTTGGCGCCGTCGACGGTCGCCGCCTCGGTGAGCTCCTCCGGGATCGACTGCAGGGCGCCCATGCAGACGAGGAACATGTAGGGGAAGCCCAGCCAGACGTTGACGAGCAGCACCGAGAACTTCGCGAGCCACGGATCCGTGAGCCAGGGGATGTTGGCGGAGCCGAACAGCACCTCGTTGACGAAGCCGAACTCGGTGTTGAGCAGGCCGAGCCAGACGAGCGCCGAGAGGAACGACGGGAAGGCGTACGGGAGGATCGAGAGCACGCGGTAGACCTTGCGCGAGCGCATGCGCGGGTCGTTGAGGGTGAGCGCGAGGAACAGGCCCAGGAAGAACGACAGCCCCACCGAGAGGATCGCGAAGGCGAAGGTCCAGACGGCCACCCCGAGGAGCGCGCCGCCGAACCGCGGGTTCTCGAAGGGATAGAGGAAGTTCTCCGGGCCGACCACGATCTGCCAGCCGGTGCCGAGCACCTCGCCGCCCTCGGTCTCGAACTGGCCGTTGCCGAGGTCGGCGTAGACGGTGTCGGTCGTGGTGTCGGTCATCGTGCCGGCGGCCTCGTCGTAGACGAAGACCGACTGGAAGACGAAGGCGTTGCGGGCATCCGTCGTGCGGAGGAACCCGTCGGCGAGGTCGTCGCTCAGCGGCACCTGCAGCGCCGCCACCTCCTGCTGCCGCTGCAGCACGTCCTGCTGCTGCAGGCTCGTCCATCCCTCGGCCGCGACGGCGCGGTCGCCGTCGAGCGTGACCGCTCCGGGGTCGAGGGGCTGCAGCGGCTCCTCCTGGGTGCCGACGAGCACCTCGCCCTCTGGCGAGGTCGCGAGCAGGCCGAGCCCGCCGGGGCCCTCGACGAGCTGCACGAGGTAGGTGGGCGACCCCTCGACGCGCTGCGTGTTCTGCAGCACGATCGCCGAGATCGCGTCCTCCTTCGTCGAGTTGTGCCCGTCGCCGTAGTTCGTGAACGCGATGTAGAGCGAGTACACGACCACGAACACCTGGAACACGGCGAGGAAGATGAGGCCCGGCGTCAGGTACTTGCCGGGCAGCAGCCCCGGCGACAGGTAGACGATGTTGACGAGCAGCGTGGTGACGGCGACGATGCCGAGCACGAGCCAGTCGCCGCGGAAGAACAGCATCGACATCGCGAAGACCGCGACGGCGTCGACGATCGCGAGGAAGAGGATCTTGACCGCCAGCACCTTCATGCTGGGCGGCGCGGTGCTGATGCTCCGCGTGCGCGTCGCCTTGCTGTCCTTCGAGACGGTCGTCGTCACGCGGAGCTCCTGATCACCGAGGTGGGTTGCGGGGATGGCGCGGCGGCCGGCCCGATCGGACCGGCCGCCGCGTCGAGAGGCTGTCAGCCGTCGAGCGAGCTCTGGATCTTGTCGGCCATCGCCGTCCAGACCGTGGCCGGGTCACCGCCCTGCTGCGCGATGATCTGTCCCTCCGCGACGCCCCAGTCCTCCCACAGGAGGCCCATCTCGGGGATGTTCGGCATCGGCACGCCGGCCGCGCCGACCTCGCCGAACGCGGCGACGTCCTCGTTCGACTGCGCTGCCTCGAACGCCGTGGTCAGCGCGGGCGCGCGCTGCCCGGTCTCGTAGATGGCCGTCTGCGCCTCCTCGCCGGCGATGTACTCGGTGAGGAACTGCGAGGCGACGATCGGGTTGTTCGCGTAGGCCGAGACCATGAAGCCCTGCACGCCGACGAACGGCGTGGCGGGCTCGCCGCCGGCCGACGGGATCTCGCTGACCGCGTAGTTGACGCCGGCCTCCTGGAACGCGGAGAGGTTCCACGGACCGGTGATCGTGTAGGGCGACGCACCGCTCGCGAACTGCTCCTTGGCGATGTCCTGGCTGATGTTCGGGTTGATGATGCCCTCTGCCGACCACTGGCCCAGCGCCTGCGCGAACGCGACGTTGCCCTCGTTGCCGAGCTGCAGGTCGTCGGCGTTGTAGGAGCCGTCCTCGTTGATGCCGAAGACCGGGCCGCCGAACGACGCCTGCAGCGGGTACAGGTGGTACGGGTCGGCGTTGTTCGGGTCGATGCCGACGAGCAGCGGGAACTCCGCCGATCCGGCGTCCACAGCGGCCTGACCGGTGGAGATGAGCTCGTCCCACGTCGCGGGCGCCTCGGGGGCGAGGTCGGTGTTGCGCACGAGCGCGATGTTCTCGATCGACACGGGCACGCCGTAGGTCGATCCCTCGAACGTCATGGCGTTGACGGCGATCTCCTGGAAGTCGCCCGCGGTGTCGCCGAGCTCGACCGGCGCGATGACGCCGTTCTGCGCGAGCTTGCCGATCCAGTCGTGCGCGCCGACGATCACGTCGGGGCCCTCGCCGGACGGCGCCTGGGTGGTCAGGTTCTCGTCGATCGAGTCGAAGTCCTGCACGACGACCTCGACGGTCGTGCCGGTCTCCTCCTCGAACGTCGCGACGACGTCGGTCAGGGCATCCGCCCGGTTCTGGTCCATCCAGATGACGAGCTCGCCGCCGCCCTGGGGCGCTGCCGACTCGCTCTGCGACGGAGCGGGGGCGGGGGTGCCGCCGCCGGAGCATGCCGCGAGCGAGAGCGCGAGCGCCCCGACTCCGGCGACCTTCATGAGGCTGCTCTGCTTCATGGTTGCGTTCCTCAGCTTTCGGGACTCGCGGCGCCGACGGCCATCGTCGGCTGAGCCCGGCTCATCGTGGCGGTCGGGTGCGGCGCATCGCAAGCCGAAGCGCCCCCGCTCCGCCAATCGTTCGCAACTCGTGACCTTGCGCGCGCTCCGCGCGCACCCAGTCGCCTCCGCATAGCCTTGGTCGCATGACCGACGCCTCGACGCAATCCGCGCCCGACGCCCGCCTCGCCCCGACCGCCCCCGGCAGCGAGTGGTGGCGATCCGCCGTCATCTACCAGATCTACCCGCGCTCGTTCGCCGACGCCTCGGGCGATGGCATCGGCGACCTCGCCGGCATCGCCGCGCGCCTCCCGGCGATCGCCGACCTCGGCGTCGACGCGGTGTGGCTGAGCCCGTTCTACCGCTCGCCGCAGAAGGACGCCGGCTACGACGTCGCCGACTACACCGACGTCGATCCGCTCTTCGGCACGCTCGACGACTTCGACCGGATGCTCGCGGAGGCGCACGCGCTCGGCCTGCGGGTGATCGTCGACCTCGTGCCCAACCACTCGTCCGACCAGCACGCCTGGTTCCAGGAGGCGCTCGCCGCCGGTCCCGGCAGCGAGGCCCGCGAGCGCTACATCTTCCGCGACGGCAAGGGCGAGTCGGGCGAGCTGCCCCCGAACAACTGGCAGAGCGTCTTCGGCGGCCCCGCGTGGACGCGCGTGCCCGACGGCCAGTGGTACCTGCACCTGTTCGACACGTCGCAGCCCGACTTCGACTGGAACCACCCCGCCGTCGGCGACATGTTCGTCGACGTCCTGCGGTTCTGGCTCGACCGCGGCGTCGACGGCTTCCGGGTCGACGTCGCGCACGGCAACGCGAAGGCCGAGGGGCTGCCCGACGTCGACGTCGAGCTCGTCGCGGCCGGCTCGATGGACTCGCCGTTCTTCGGCCAGGAGCACGTGCACGAGATCTACCGCCGCTGGCACGACGTGCTCGCCGCGTACGACGGTGACCGGGTGCTGTGCGCGGAGGCGTGGGTCACCCCGCTCGAGAAGATGGCGCGCTTCGTGCGCCCCGACGAGATGCACCAGGCGTTCAACTTCGTCTACCTCGAGACCCCGTGGGACGCGAAGCTGCTGCACGAGGTGATCGACGACTCGATCTCGGCGTTCGGTGCCGTCGGCGCTCCCCCGACCTGGGTGCTCTCGAACCACGACACGATCCGGCACCGCACGCGGCTCGCGCTCGTGCCGCCGCCCATCCACGGCGCCGGCATCGGCCCGACATCGCGCTCGAAGGCCGACCCGACCGTCTCGCTGCGCCGCGGCCGCGCCGCCACCGCGCTCATGCTCGCGCTGCCCGGCGGCGCCTACGTCTACCAGGGCGAGGAGCTGGGGCTGCCCGAGGTCACCGCGATCGAGCCGCACGAGCGCCAGGACCCGACGTTCGCCCGCACGGGCGGCGAGCTGTGGGGCCGTGACGGCTGCCGCGTGCCGATCCCGTGGGAGTCGGCGGCGCCCGCCTACGGCTTCAGCGAGACCGGCCAGACGTGGCTGCCGCAGCCGCCGCTGTGGGGCGAGCTCGCCCGCGACCGGCAGGAGCACGACCCTGACTCGACGCTCGCGATGTACCGCCGCGCGCTGCACCTGCGGCGCGAGCTGGGCCTCGGCACCGGCACGCTCGAGTGGCTCGACGTGGGCCCCACGGCGCTCGCGTTCCGCAACGGCTCGATCACGGTGGTCGCGAACCTCGGGCACGACGCGGTCGACGTGCCCCGCGGCGAGATCCTGCTCGCCTCGTCGCCGCTCGACTCGGCGTCGCTCTCGGCCGACGAGGTGGTCTGGGTCCGCACCTCCTAGCCTCCCGCGACGACGAAGGGCCCTGCCACCCGGCAGGGCCCTCCGTCATGTCGCACGCGTCGCTGGTCGAGGAGCACCCCGACGGCGCGCGCATCGAGACCACACGCGCCGGCCGAGCATCACGCCGAAGGCGCGCGCATCGAGACCGGCACCGCGCTAGCGGTACTCCAGGTTCATCTCGCGCGTCTGCAGCCACAGCAGCGGGTCGAACGACACGTAGTCGGCGTTCTTCAGCTCGAGGTGCAGGTGCGGGCCCGTGGAGCGGCCGGAGTTGCCGACCTGGCCGATGACGGTCGTGATGTCGACGACCTGGCCGACCTCGACGGTGAGCGAGCCCGGCAGCATGTGGCCGTACCAGGACTGCACGAACTGGCCGTCGATGTTGTGGTCGATGAAGACGGAGTAGCCGCCACCGCCCGGGTTGTTGCCCTGGAAGACGGCCGAGACGACGCCGTTGGCGATCGGTCGCACGTCGGTGCCGATGCCGGGGATGAAGTCGCTGCCGCCGTGGAAGCCGCCGGGCCGGTAGCCGAAGCCGCTCGACATCGGCACCTGGTCGAGGTTCGGGAAGGGCGTCTGCACGAAGCCGGTCTGGAGCATCCCCCACACCTGCGGGAACGCGGGGTCGCCGGTGTAGGACGGGCCGGCCACCTCGGAGTCCGCGACCGCCTGGTAGGCGGCGAGCTCGCCCGGCGCCATGCGCGCGGCGGCGATCTGGTCGTTGACGATGATGTCGTCGCGCTGGAAGTAGCCGGTCGACTCCGCGTTGACGCCCTCGAGCGTCTGGACGCCCTCGCTCATCTGGGCGACCTCGGGGTCGAGGCCGTCCGGCGACTGCACGGCCTGGGCCGGCAGCGAGGTGACGACCACGAGCGAGCCGATGAAGAGCAGCGCACCACCGGCGGTGATCTTCTGCACGATCTTGCGCGCGCCGCGCTTGGCCTGCGTCGGCGGCGCGATCGGCGCCTGGCGGATGACGCGGGGCGCGAGGGCGCGAGGCACGGGCCGGACGCTGGGGATCTGGTCGCCGCCGTTGCCGAGCGAGGGTGCGTCGACGACGATGCTGGGCGACTCGAAGGTGGGCTCGGCGATCTGCACGGGCAGGTCGCGGGCGATCCGCGTCGCGGCGTCGCGCATGGCGCGACGCGTCGTGTAGAGCGGCGCGGAACCCTCGACGACGGTGACGCGCTCGGCGGCGCGCGCCTCGCTCGCGGTGAGGGCGATGGCCTCGGCGGCGCGCTCGCGATCCCGGACCGACCGTCGCGTGGCGGCGGGAGCCGCATCGGGTCGGGAGACGCCCTCAGGGGACGAGCGGAGTGCTCGTCGGGTGGGGTGCGTCACGCTGGATGCCGTCCTGATGCTCGATGTGCGGTGGGGCGCGCAGCTGGGTCGTTCTGCAACTGTGCGGTGCCGGAAACGATGCTCGCATGAACCGGCCGTGGCGGGAAGCGGCACGCTGTGCGGCCGATCATCACTCGCTCAAGGTTCAAATATAACGGAACGGTAACGAGAGGGCAAGGTGTCAGACCTCGTGCGGCGCGAGCGGCGCCAGCAGCGCATCGAGCTCGTCCGCGAGCGCCGGGTGCGCGGCCAGCAGGAACGCGGAGCTCGCGGGCGCGCCGTCCCAGCCGCGGACGAGCCCGCCCGCCTCCTCGACGAGCAGCGCGCCCGCCGCCATGTCCCACGGCTGCAGGCCGCGCTCGTAGTAGCCGTTGAGCCGACCGCACGCCACCGAAGCGAGGTCGAGCGCCGCCGAGCCGATCCTGCGGATGTCGCGCACCGAGCCGATGAGGCCCTGCACCACCGCGGCCTGCCGCTCGCGGCGCCCGGCGTCGTAGCCGAAGCCGGTGCCGACGAGCGCCATCGACGCCGGCACCGCATCCGCGACCCGGATCGCCCTGCCGTCGAGCCGGGCGCCCTCGCCGCGGAGCGCCTCGAACCGCTCCCCCGTCGCGCCGTTGATGACGACGCCCGAGAGCGCCCGCCAGGTCGTGGGCTCGGGCTCGCCCTCGACGAGCGCGATCGAGACCGCGTAGGCCGGGATGTCGTAGAAGTAGTTCACCGTGCCGTCGATCGGATCGATGACCCACGTGAGCCCCGATGTGCCGGCGACGCTCGCGCCCTCCTCGCCGAGGATGCCGTCGTCGGGCCGTGCCGCCTGCAGGCGCTCGACGACGAAGCGCTCGACCTCGCGGTCGGCCTCGGTGACGATGTCGACGAGGCTCGACTTGCTCGCCGCGACGGCGACGCCCTCGTGACGGCGCGTGCGCGCGAGCTCGGCCGCCTCGGTGGCGATGCCGACGACCAGGTCATGGAGCTCGCGCATGCCTCGAACCTACCGCCCACGTCGCCGGGCGGTCGCGGTCGCCGGGCCGCCTGCGGGGCATGTATCCTTGACGACGGCCTGTCCGGCCACGGCGAGTTACCCAAGCGGCCAAAGGGATCTGACTGTAAATCAGACTGCTCAGCATTCGGGGGTTCGAATCCCTCACTCGCCACCGATCCGAAGCCCCGCCCTCGAGGCGGGGCTTCGTCGTTGCCGCAGGTGATCCGGGGGGTCCAGCGCTCCGCGACCCATGGATTCCCTCGGAACCGTGGTGATCTAGGGTTGCCGTATGGCAGATTCCTCGTTCGATGTGGTCAGCAAGGTCGACAAGATGGAGGCCGAGAACGCGGTCAACCAGGCCCGCAAGGAGGTCGAGCAGCGCTACGACTTCAAGGGGGTCGGCGCCGACGTCTCGTGGAGCGGCGACAGCCTGCTGCTGAAGGCCTCCAGCGAGGAGCGCGTGAAGGCCGTGCTCGACGTCGTGCAGTCGAAGTTCGTCAAGCGCGGGATCGACCTGAAGATGCTCGACGCCGGCAAGCCCTACGCCTCCGGCAAGGAGTTCCGCATCGAGGTCGGCCTGAAGGACGGCATCTCGACCGAGGACGCGAAGAAGGTCACGAAGCTCGTGCGCGAGCAGGGCCCGAAGACCGTGAAGACGCAGATCCAGGGCGACGAGGTGCGCGTCACCTCGAAGAGCCGCGACGACCTGCAGGCCACCATCCAGCTGCTCAAGGGCGCTGATCTCGACATCGACCTGCAGTTCATCAACTTCCGCTGACCGCCGGCCGTGGAGCTGACGCAGGCGCTGGGCGCGCTCTGGATCGCCCTCGACGTGGCGCTGCGCCTGCTCGCACTCGTCGTCATCCCGCACAACCGCAGGCCCGCGACGGCCATCGCATGGCTGCTCATCGTCATGATCCAGCCGGTCGTCGGCTGGATCGTCTTCCTGCTGCTCGGCAACAACCGGGTCTCGCGCGGCCGGCACGCGAAGATGTCGGCGATCCAGGAGCTCATCGGGGAGAGCACCGAGGCGATCGACGACGCGACGCCGCCCGCGGAGCGGCCGTCGTGGCTGCCCGGTGTGCTCGAGCTCAACCGCACGCTCACGTCGATGCCGCACGTGGGTCCATCGTCGGGCATCGTCTGGGGTGAGTTCGACGCGCAGCTCGAGGCGATGGCCCGCCGCATCGACGAGGCGGAGCACTGGGTGCACGTCGAGTTCTACCTCATCGTCGCGTCGGAGCGCACCGAGCCGTTCTTCGCGGCGCTCGAGCGGGCGACCGCCCGCGGCGTCACCGTGCGAGTGCTCGTCGACCACCTGACGAGCGTGCGGTACCCGCGCCGCAAGGAGACGCTCGCGCGCCTCGACACCATGGGGGCCGAGCTGCGCGACATGCTGCCGCTGCGGCCGTGGGCGGGCAAGTGGCAGCGACCGGACCTGCGCAACCACCGCAAGCTCATGGTGGTCGACGGCCGCGTCGGCTTCACCGGCTCGCTCAACCTCATCGACCCCTCCTACCTGTGGCGGCGCAACCTGCGGCGTGGCCTGCAGTGGCGCGACACCTGGATCGAGCTGAGCGGCCCGCCCGTGCGGGCGCTCGACGTGCTCTTCTGGTCGGACTGGTGGGCCGAGACGAACGAGCTCGTCGAGCTCGCGACGAGCGAGTCCGAGACGGGCGGCGACCTGCTGGCATCCGCCATCCCCTCGGGGCCGGGCTTCGAGGGCGAGATCAACCTGCGCGTCTTCGTCGAGCTCGTGCACGCCGCCGAGGACCGGATCACGATCGTCAGCCCGTACTTCGTGCCCGACGACGCGATGCGCTACGCGATCACCTCCGCCGCCATGCGCGGCGTCCAGGTGGAGCTGTACGCGAGCGAGATCGGCGACCAGTTCTGGACGTATCACGCGCAGCGCTCATACTACGAGGAGCTGCTGCGCGCCGGCGTGCGCATCATCCTGTTCGAGAAGCCGACGGTGCTGCACTCGAAGTTCATGACGTTCGACGACCGGGTCTCGGTCATCGGCTCGTCGAACATCGACCTGCGCTCCTTCGGCCTCAACTTCGAGGTCTCGATGCTCATCGAGGGCACGTCGATGGTCGCGCAGCTGCACGGCATCGCCGAGGGGTACCGGCGGCAGTCGACCGAGCTGCAGCTCGACGACTGGATGGCGCGGCCGCGCGTCGCCCAGCTCTTCGACAGCGTCGCGCGGCTGACCTCCGCCCTGCAGTAGCGACTCAGTCGAGCAGCATCGCGAGCCCCACGACGACCGCGAACGCGATCACCACGGTGCGCAGCGCCCACGACGGCACCCGCCGGGAGAGCCAGCCGCCGGCGAGCCCGCCGAGCAGCGAGCTCGCGAGCATGACGAGCACGACGCCCCAGTGGATGAGCGGCGAGAAGGCCAGGATGAGCACGCCCGTGCCGTTGATGACGCCGGCGATCGCGTTCTTGAGCGCGTTGTGGTGCTGCAGCGAGTCGTGGATCACGAGCCCGAGCATCGCGAGCATCATGACGCCGATGCCGGCGCCGAAGTACGAGCCGTAGACCCCGATCGCGACGAACGACGCCTTCGTCACCCAGCCGCCGGTCGACTCGACGTCGAACCCCGCGGCGTCGCCGCGGCGCAGGCCCTTCGCGACGAGCGGCTGCGCGGCGAAGAGGGCCGCAGCGGTGAGCACGAGCCACGGCACGATCGCCTCGAAGGAGTCGGACGGGGTGAGGAGCAGCAGCACCGCGCCGATGACGCCGCCGATCGCGGCGAACGGGGCGTTCGCGATGAAGCGGCGGCGCTGCCGGCGCAGCTCCTGGCGATAGCTCCACGCGCCGCCGACGGTGCCGAGCAGCAGCCCGACCGACGACGTCATGTTGGCGGCCAGCGGGCTCATGCCGGCCGCGAGCATCGCCGGGAAGGTGATGAGCGTGCCGCCGCCCGCGGCCGCGTTGATCGCGCCTGCGCCGAGGGAGGCGAGCGCGATCAGCAGGTAGCCGGGCAGCTCCACGTCAGCGCCCGGCCCGCGGCTGCGGCGCCGTCACTCGTCGCGCGAGACGGAGATCATCTCGTCGCGCGGCACGACCTTGATGCGCGTGCGGCCGTGCGGCTCGCCGAGGGCCATCTCGTGCTGGTCGAGGCGGATCCAGCCGTCGATGTCGGTCCACGCGACGCCGCGCTCGCGCAGCAGCGCGGGCACCGCATCCTGGTCGTACGCCTCGGGCGTCCACCACGAGTGCTCGTCGCCGAGCAGGTGCTCGACCGTCTCCTTCGCGTCGGACTTCGTGTGGCCGATGAGGCCCACCGGCCCGCGCTTGATCCATCCGGTCGCGTACATGCCCGGCATCGGCCGCGAGCCGTCCTGCACGCGCCCGGCGATGTTGGGGACGACGCCGCGGCGCTCGTCGAACGGCACGTCGGGCAGCGGCGACGAGAAGTAGCCGACCGCGCGGTAGACCGCCTGCACGGGGATCTCGCGGTACTCCCCCGTGCCCTCGAGCCCGTGCTCGGTCGGCCGGGTGCGCTCGATGCGCAGCGCCTCGACGCGACCGTCGCCGAGCACGGCATCCGGCCGCGACCAGAAGTGCAGGTGCAGGCGGCGCGACGCCTGCCCGACCTCGCGCTGCCGCCACTGCTCGAGCACGCGCGAGATCACGAGGATCTGCTTGTTCTGCTTGAGCGTCTCCTCGTCGGGGTCGACGCCGAAGTCGTCGTCGTGGAGGATCATGTCGACGTCGCGCAGTTCGCCGAGCTCGCGCAGCTCGAGCGGCGTGAACTTGACGTTCAGCGGGCCGCGACGGCCGAAGACGTGCACGTCGGTGACCGGGGATGCCTCGAGGCCGTCGACGACGTTGGCCGGCACCTCGGTGGGCATGAGGTCCTCGGGGTGCTTCACGAGCATCCGCGCGACGTCGAGCGCGACGTTGCCGTTGCCGATCACCGCGATCTCCTTCGCCTCGAGCGGCCACTCGCGCGGCACGTCGGGGTGACCGTCGTACCAGGAGACGAAGTCGGCGGCGCCGTAGGAGCCGGGCAGGTCGATGCCGGGGATGTCGAGCGGTGCGTCCTTCGTCGCCCCGGTCGCGAAGATGACGCCGTGGTAGAGCCGCTCGAGGTCGGCGAGCGTGATGTCCTCGCCGAACCGCACGTTGCCGAACAGCCGCACGACGCCCGACTCGAGCACTTCGCGGAGCGCGGCGATGATGCCCTTGATGCGCGGGTGGTCGGGCGCGACGCCGTAGCGGACGAGCCCGTAGGGCGCGGGCAGGTGCTCGAACAGGTCGATGAGCACCTCGCGGCCGGACTCGGCGGCCGACTTCTTCAGGATGTCGGCGGCGTAGATGCCCGCCGGGCCGGCGCCGACGACGGCGATGCGGAGCGCTGCGCTCACGATTCTCCTCAGGTGCGGGGCGGTCTCGCCGCCCGAGTCTTCTTCAGTCGGGGTTCAGCGGGTGCGCGAGACGACGTGCTCGGCGAAGGTCTCGAGCCCCCGGCGCACGGTGCCGCGCGGCAGCGGCGCGAGCGCCTCGAGGGCGCTGCGCTGCCAGCGCTCGGCCTCGGCGATCGTCTCGTCGACGACCGGATGCGCGGCGAGCTCGGCGACCGCGGCCGCGAGGTCGGCGTCGTCGGCCGGGCTCTCGAGCCGGGCGTGCAGCCGGGCGGAGGCCTCGTCGTCGCGCTTCGCGAGCAGCAGCACGGGCAGCGTCGCGACGCCCGCGCGCACGTCGTTGCCCTGGTCCTTGCCCGTCTCCGGGTCGGCGGAGAGGTCGATGACGTCGTCGACGATCTGGAACGCGACGCCGATGCGCTCGCCGAACAGCCGCAGCGGCTCGCGGTAGGCGTCGTCGGCACCGCTCACGACCACGCCGAGCTCGGCGGCGGCGGCGATGAGCGAGCCGGTCTTGTCGGCGAGCACCTGCAGGTAGTGGTCGACCGCATCCGCGTCGCCCGGCCCGAGCGTCTCGTGCAGCTGGCCGAGGCACAGCCGCTCGAACGTGCGCGCCTGCAGCACCGCGACCTCGCGGCCGAGCGGCGCGGCGATCTGGCCGGCGCGCGCGAACAGCAGGTCGCCGGCGAGGATCGCGACGGAGTTGCCCCAGACGGTGTGCGTCGACGGCACCCCGCGGCGGGTGTCCGCCTCGTCCATCACGTCGTCGTGGTACAGGCTCGCGAGGTGGGTGATCTCGACGACCTCGGCGGCCGAGAGCACGTCGTCGTCGACGCCGGACCCGAGGTGGGCCGTGAGCAGCAGCAGCAGCGGGCGGGCGCGCTTGCCGCCGGCCTCGAGCAGGTAGCGGGTGACCGCATCCGCGACCGGGTCGGCGACCCGCAGGTGCGCGTCGAGGCGCGCCTCGAGCTCGTCGAGGCCGCGGTCGACGTTGTCGACGACGCGAGCGTCCGCGGGCGCGACGAAGCGCGGCCCTCGCAGGCCGAAGGCCTCAGCGATCGACGGCATCAGTCGGCCTGCTCCTCCGCCTGCGCATGGCGGGCGACGCGCATCGCGGCGGTCTGCTCCGTGGGCTTGCGGCCGCGGTGCAGCGCGACGACGCCCATCGTGAGGTTGCGGTGCGCGACGCGCGTGAAGCCCGCGGTGCGGATCCACTGCGACAGCGACTGCTGGTCGGGCCACGAGCGGATCGACTCGACGAGGTAGCGGTAGGCCTCCGGGTTGGAGCTCGCCACCTTGGCCAGGCCGGGCAGCATCGTGCCGAGGTAGAGCTCGTAGCCCTTGCGCACGACGTTCACCGGCGGCTGCGAGAACTCGCAGATGACGAGGCGGCCGGAGGGCTTCAGCACGCGGTAGAACTCGCTCAGCGCGGCACGCGGGTGCTGCACGTTGCGCAGCCCGAA
Organism: Agrococcus jenensis; assembly: GCF_003752465.1. Classification (NCBI taxonomy): domain Bacteria; kingdom Bacillati; phylum Actinomycetota; class Actinomycetes; order Micrococcales; family Microbacteriaceae; genus Agrococcus; species Agrococcus jenensis. The sequence continues at coordinate 487,758 of NZ_RKHJ01000001.1, forward strand.
CGAGATGGTGACGGCGTCGAAGGTGTCGTCCTCGAACGGCAGCTCCTCGGCGGAGCCGTGCACGAACTCGATGTCGGCGTGGCGCTTGCGGCCCTCCTCGAGCATCCCCTGGCTGATGTCGAGCGCGGTGACGAGCGCGCCGGCCTTCGCCATCGGGGCGGCCGAGGCACCGGTGCCCGCGGCGACGTCGAGGATGCGCTCGCCCGGCTGCGGCCGCACGGCGCGCTGCATGTGGATGCGCCAGAGCTTGTCGTTGCCGCCCGAGAGCAGCGAGTTGAGCAGGTCGTAGCGCTTGGCCGTCGCGTCGAACATGCCCGCGACCTCTGCTGGGTCCTTCTGCATGTCTGCTCGGCTCACGTCCTCCATCCTAGGCTCCCCGACGTGCGGCCCTTCCGGCGGCCGTCCAGGCTCGTGATCGCCGGCCGGCACGGGTCCCTCCGGAGCGCGGCGATAGGCTGGCTCGCATGCCGGCCCTGCGGGCGCGCACCGAGCGCGCGGAGCTCGGACGCCTGCTGGAGCACGCCGATCCGCGCGCACCGCTCGCGATCCGACGCGGCGCCGACGGCATCGTCGGGCGCGGCGAGGCCCTGCGGCTCGAGTTCCGCGGCCCCTCGCGGCTGACGGATGCGGCGGACGCGTGGCGCGAGGTCGCCCGCGACGCGCAGGTCGACGACGAGGTGGGCGTGCCCGGCACCGGGCTCATCGCCTTCGGTGCCTTCGCGTTCGACGACGCCTCCGCGGCGACGAGCGTGCTCATCGTGCCGCGGCTCGTCGTGGGCCGCCGAGGCGACGACGAGTGGGTGACGTGGATCGGCGACGGCGGTCGCCTGCACCCGACCGCGATCGACGAGGTGCGCGTCGAGCTCCACGACGGCGCCATCGGCGCGAAGCGCTACCGGGCGATCGTCGCCGCGGCGACCGAGCGCATCCGCGCCGGCGACGCCGAGAAGGTCGTCGTCGCGCGCGACCGCGTCGGCCAGCTGCCGCCCGAGGGCGACATCCGCTCGGTCGTGGTGGGCCTCGGCCGTCGCTACCCGGATGCCGTCACCTACGCCGTCGACGGCGTGGTGGGCGCGAGCCCCGAGACCCTGATCGCCGCGCACCGCGGCCACTTCTTCTCGCGCGTGCTCGCGGGCACCGCGGCGCGCGGCGCGACCCCGTCGCTCGACGCGGAGATCGCGGAGTCGCTCGCGAGCGGCGACAAGGACGTGCGCGAGCACCGCTTCGCGGCCGACTCCGCCATCGAGGTGCTGCGCGAGCTCGCGCCCGACACCCGGGCGTCGGAGCCGTTCCCGCTGCGGCTGCCCAACCTGTGGCACCTCGCGACCGACATCACCGGCACCCTCGGCGGCAGCTCGACGCTCGACGTGCTGGCGCTGCTGCATCCGACGGCCGCGGTCGCCGGCACGCCGCGCGCCGCGGCGCTGGCCATCATCCGAGAGCTCGAGCGCGTCGATCGCGGCCGCTACGCGGGCCCGGTCGGCTGGGTCGACGCCGATGGCGGCGGCGAATGGGTCATCGCGCTGCGGGGCGCCGAGATCGACGACGACGGCTGCATCCGCGCCTTCGCGGGCGCCGGCGTCGTCGCGGGCTCCGACCCGCACGACGAGCTCACCGAGACGGCCGTGAAGCTGCGCCCGATCACCGACGCGCTCGCCGACCCGCTCCCCTAGCCCCGCGCGGCTGCACCGCCCGCCTACATCGCGGCCTGGTGATCGCCCTTCGCCCCCGCCTGCTCGCCGGACTGCTCCCCGGCCTTCGTGTCCTTGCCCTGCTTCCCCTGCTTGCGCTTCTTGTCCTTCTTGGCCTTCTTGTCCTTCTTGGCCTTCTTGTCCTTCTTGCTCTTGTCGTCCTTGTTGTCCTGCTTGTCCTGCTTGTCCTTCTTGTCCTTCTTGTCCTTCTTGTCCTTCTTGTCCTGCTTGTCCTGATTGTCCTGCTTGTCCTGCTTGTCCTGCTTGTCCTGCTTGTCCTGCTTGTCCTGCTTGACGTTCTTGGCCTTCGTGCGCGTCGCGTCGTCCTCGCCCTGCTCGCCCCGCCCGTCCAGCGCGTCCTGCCCCTCGACACCGCCGCCGTCCGCGCCCGCGGCATCCGCATCATCCGCGACATCCGCCTCCACCATCACGACATCCCCCGTCGCCAGCAGCCGCTCCCGCTCGGCCGCGACGTCGAAGTCGGCGACCGGCCACTGCGGGTCGATCCGCTCGAGCGCCTCGACGAGCAGCTCGTGCACCGCGAGCCGCGCGAACCACTTCCGGTCGGCGGGCACCACGTGCCACGGCGCCGAGGCGCGGGCGGTGCGGTTGATCGCGACCTGGTAGGCCTCCATGTAGTCGTCCCACCGCTGGCGCTCGTCGATGTCGCCGGGGTTGAACTTCCAGTGCTTGTCGGGCCGATCCAGCCGCTCGAGCAGCCGCGCGCCCTGCTCCTCGCGCGAGACGTGCAGCATCACCTTCACGAGCGCGATGCCGCGCTCGGCGATCTGCCGCTCGAACTCGACGATGCGGCCGTACCGCTCCTGGATGGCATCGGGCGTCGACAGCCCGCGCACGCGGTGGATCAGCACCTCCTCGTAGTGCGAGCGGTCGAAGACGCCGATGAAGCCGGGCTGCGGGAGCTCCCGCTCGATGCGCCACAGGAAGTCGTGTCGCCGCTCGGCGGCCGTCGGCGCCTTGAACGCCTTGATGCGCACGCCCTGCGGATCCACCTGGCCGACGACGTGGCGCATGATGCCGCCCTTGCCGGAGGTGTCCATGCCCTGCACCATCAGCAGCACCGCGCGCTGGCCGCCCGCGCGGCTCTCGGCGAAGAGCCGCTCCTGCAGCTCCTCCAGCCGGTCGGCGCCGGCCGCGAGCGCGGCCTCCCCGGCGGCCTTGTCGCCGTCGAAGCCAGGAGTGGATGCGGGATCCACGTCGGCGAGGCGGACGGAGCGGATGACGCGGAGCGCGTCGGTGATCGCTGTCATGCGCCGAGCGTAGTCGCCCGGCTCAGCGCCTGCCCTGGACCCCCGGCGAGACGGCGCGGCCGAGCCTGCCCGCCTTCGGCGCCTCGAGCTTGCTCGACATGAGCGTGCTCACCCAGCCGAGCCGCGGGTCGGGGTCGACGATGAGGGTCTTCACGGCGAGCGTCGCCGGCAGCGCCAGCAGCGCGCCCACCGGCCCGAGCGCGTAGGCCCACACGAGCAGCGACAGGAACGAGGTCGCGGGCGTGACGCCCACCGCATCCCCCGCGACCTTCGGCTGGATGAGCGACTGCATCACGAAGTTGATGACGCTGAAGAGGATCGCGGTCAGCAGCGCGTTGATCGGGCCGTTGGCGAGCAGCGCCATGAGCGTGGGCGGGATGACGCCGACCACGAAGCCGACGTTGGGGATGTAGTTGGTGACGAACGCGAACACCGCCCAGACGAGCGCGAGCGGCACCCCGAGCGCGGTGAGCGCGACCAGGTCGAGCGCCGAGACGATGAGGCCGAAGAGCGTCGTCACGACCCAGTAGCGCTGCACACCGGCGGCGAAGCGGTCGACGCCGCGGATGATGCCGGGGTTGGTCAGCGCGATCCGCTCGACCCGGGCGGGGATGTTCATCGAGTCCCAGGCGAGGAAGAACACCACGACCGTGAGCGTCGCGAGGAAGGCGAGCACGCTGCCGGCGTTCGACAGCACGCTCGTCAGCGCGCTGGCGATCGCGCTCGGGCTGAAGGCGCTCTGCAGCTGGTGCAGCGCCTCGTCCTGCGAGACGCCGAAGCCCTCAAGCCACGTGAGCACGTCGCGGTAGAGCGCGTTGAACTCCGGGCCGTAGGCCGGCAGCTCCTGCACGAGCGACTGCACCGACCAGTAGATCGACCAGAAGAGCGCCGCCAGGAACACGTAGACGGTCAGCAGCGCCGCGAGCGCGGCGACGAGCCGAGGCGCGCCCTTGCGCAGCAGCCACTGCTGCAGGGGCAGCACGGCGATCACGAGGTTCACGCCGAGGAACACCGGCGCGACGAAGGTCGCGACCTGGCTGAGCAGGATGAGCACCGCGATCGTCGCGATGATCGACAGCAGGATGATGAGCGTGCGCGGCAGCATCCAGCGCCGCTCGACCGCCTCGGTCACCACCGGCACGACCGGCAGCTCGCGCTGCCGCTGCCACGGCCAGCGCATCAGTCGCGCCTCGCGCGCGGCGGCTCGACGACCGCCTCGCGGCCCGTGAAGCCGTCCATGCCCTCGTTGACGCCGAGCGCATCCGCGAGCCGGTCGGCGATCGCCGCGGGCAGCACCTTGAGCGCCGGGACGACCCGGACGAGCGGCGGCAGCGCGAGCATCGACCGGCGTGAGTCGATCGCGGCGAGGATGCGCGTCGCGACCGCGGCGGACGACAGGATCGGCAGCAGCGCCGGCACCTTCGTCGTCGCGCCGGCGAACATCCCGGTGTCGATGTAGAACGGCGTGACGGTGAGCGTCGTGATCGGCGACCGCTCCTTGCGCAGCTCGGCGCGCAGCGACTCCATGAAGCCGACCGCGGCGAACTTCGAGGCCGCGTAGTCGGTCTGCCCGGCGACGCCGATGAGCCCCGCGGCGCTCGCGACCGTCACGATGCGGCCGCGGCCTGCGTCGCGCATCGCGGGCAGCAGCGCGCGCGTGACGAGGATGGGCGCGATCGCGTTGACGCGCATCGTGCGGTCGATCTGCGCGGCGGTGAGCTCGGCGAGCGGTCGGCCGGAGACGACGCCGGCGTTGTTGATGAGCACGTCGACGGGTCCGAGCATGAGCGTCTCGGCGGCGGCGAGCTCGATCGCGTCGGCGTCGGCGAGGTCGACGACCACGACCGTGCCGCGGCCGCCCGCCTCGTGCACGGCATCCGAGACCGAGCGCGCGGCGACGGCGTCGCGGTCCCAGATGACGACGTGTGCGCACTTGCGGGCGGCGCCGAGCGCCACGAGCCGGCCGATGCCGCTCGCGGCACCGGTGATGACGATGGTGGTGCCGGCGCCGATCGCGCCCGACCTGCTTCCTGCGTCAGAGCCCCTGCGCATCCGTCTCCCCCTCCAGCACAGCCTCGATGATGCCGGGCTCCGACTGCGAGAGCGCCCTGCGGAGGCCTGCGCGGTCCACGACCCGCTCGAAGGGCCAGCCGTAGGCCGCGGCGAGGTGCTCGAGGTCGACGTCGTGCGGGGTGCGCTGCACGCGCGAGAAGTCGTCGGGGTCGGCGCTGCCCGCGACCTCCAGCAGCTCGAAGAGCGAGCCGCCGCGGTCGTTGCCCACGATGATCTGCAGCCGGGGCCGCTCCTCGCCGGGCGGCACGAGCAGCCCGCCCGCGTCGTGCAGCAGCGCGAGGTCGCCGATCAGCAGCCGCGTGAGCCCGCCGGCGCCCGAGCGCTCGTGCGCGATCGCGACGCCGGATGCGGTGCTGACCGTGCCGTCGATGCCCGCGAGCCCGCGGTTGGCGCGCGCGGTCACCGCCTTCGGCCCGGCGTAGGTGTCGAGCTCGCGGATGAGGCGGGAGGCCGCGACGACGAGGCGGTCGTGCGGCCAGGTGCGATCCCACACGGCCGTCACGAGGTCGCGGCGCGAGATGGCGGTGCGCCCCTCGGCGAGCTCGGCGCGGGCGTAGGCGGCGCGGGGCAGCTGCGAGTCGGGGGCGCGCTCGGCGTCGCGCTCGGCTGCGAGGGCGCGGCCGGCGGTGATCCATCGGTCGATCCACGCGCGGTCGGGCTCGGCCTCGATCACCTGGATGCGACCGGAGCGCACGCTCGTGACGCCCGTGCCGCGCACGTTGTCCTGCCCAGCGCGGCCGATCGCGACCACCTCGACGTCGGGGCGGCGGATGAGCCCGGTCACGGCGCGCGCGAGCGTCGGGTGGCCCATCACGACCACGCGCCGCACCTCGTCGGCGAGCGAGGCGATGACGTCGCGGCCGTGCGGCACGAGCATGGGCCCGAAGCGGGCGCCGGAGGTGGGCTCGGCGATGAGCGGTGCGCCGATCGCCTCTGCGAGGTCGACGGCAGCGGGGCCGGCATCGGCGCCGGCGATGACGACGGTGCGCTCGGCGGCCTCGAGCGTCGAGGTCGGCAGCGGCGGGCGCTCGACGCGGGCGACGGCCGGTCCGTGCGCGCGCTCGCCGCCGGAGAGCGGCTCGCGGAACGCGATGTTCAGCTGCACCGGGCCGGGCTCGGTGTGGGCAGCGGGATCGCCGTCGCCGCGCCAGCCGAGCGCGGCGCGCACGGCCGCGACGGCGTCGCCCTCCGGGTCGTGCAGCGCGTCCGCCCCGATGTCGAGCACCACGCGCGCCGCCTCGCCGAAGATGCCGGGCTGGCGGGTCGTCTGGTTCGCGCGGATGCCCTGCAGCTCGGCCGGGCGGTCGGCCGTGATCGCGATGACGGGCACGTCGCTGTGGTGCGCCTCGAGCATCGCGGGATGCAGGTTCGCGAGCGCGGTGCCGCTCGTGACGACGATCGCCGCGGGCTGCCCGGTCTCGCGGGCGAGGCCGAGCGCCAGGAACGCGGCGGTGCGCTCGTCGACGCGCACGTGCAGCCCGATGCCGTCGTCGCGCGCGGCACGGGCCGCGGCGAGCGCGATCGCCTGCGAGCGGGAGCCCGGGCAGACGACGATGTCGGCGACGCCTGCGGCGGCGAGGGCGGCGACCAGCCGGTCGGCGTATGCGGCGGCGGCGAGCGCCTCAGGCACGCGCGGGGTCGCCGTCGTCAGGTGCCCGGTGGCCCTGCCCGTCTGTGTCGTCGTCCGTGGAGGCATCGCGCTCCGCCTCGGGCTCCGGTGCCGGCTCGGGCTTCGGCTTCGGCTGCGGCTTCTCCGGCCGCACGATCTCGACCTCGGCGTCGAGCGCGGCGAGCTGCGCCTCGATCTCGGCGATGCGGCGATCCGCCTCGTCGTCGGTCACGTCGCTCGAGCGCTTGAAGGACGGGTCGTCGTCCGGCGCCATCGGGCGGGCAGAGGAGACCGGTCCCTTGCCCCAGGCCAGCCAGCCGAGCGGACCGATGATCGGCAGCACCACGATCAGCACGACCCACAGCACCCGGTTCAGTCGGCGGATGCGTCGATCGTCCGTGACCGTGAGGTCGACGAGCGCGTAGACCGTGACCACGAGGGCCAGGACTCCGCCGATGATCAACCACCTCATGGCTCCACCCTACGTCCGGAGTCTGTGGGTCGCTCATAGACTTGGTGCATGGCTCCCTCGATGCGATACCTCATCGCGCGCGCCCTGCTGTTCGTCGTGCCGTTCGCGGTGCTCATGATCGCGCAGGTGCCGTGGTGGCTCTCGCTGCTCGTGGCGCTCGCGTTCGCCTTCGCGGCCAGCATCGTCTTCTTCGGGAAGCTGCGCAACGAGGCGGCGGCCGACCTGCAGCGGATGCGCGAGGGCCGTCGGCGCGACGGCGCAGGCCCCGACGACGGCGACGTCGAGGATGCGGCGCTCGGCGACGACGACGCCGAGGTCACCGACCGGCGCGACGAGCCGGACGCATCCGGCCGCTGAGCGCTCGCCGCGCGGACCGGGCTTACGCGCCGACGAACCCCGCAGGACCGCCCCAGATGGCGACCGCGAGGCCGACGCCGTAGAGCAGCGCCGAGATGCCGGTGAGGCCGAGCGCCGTGGTGAGGTCGCGCGCGTTGCGGGCGAGCAGCACGATGACGATCGCGGGGCCCGCGAGCAGCAGCACGGCGAACACCGCGAAGCCGTAGGCGAGCGCGTAGGAGAACACCCACAGGATGCCGAACGGCACGAGCATCAGCAGCGCGTACAGCGCCTTCGAGGCGCGCCGGCCGATGAGCGTCGGCAGGCTGCGCTTGCCGGCCGCCCGGTCGGTGTCGATGTCGCGAAGGTTGTTCGTGAGCATGAGGGCGGCCGAGAAGCAGCCGATCGCGACGCTGAGCGCGAGCGCGTCCTCGGTGATCCGGCCGATGATCGCGTAGGTGGTGCCGAGCACCGCGACCGGGCCGAAGAACAGGAACGACATCAGCTCGCCGAGCGCGAAGTAGCCGTAGGGGCGCTTGCCGCCGGTGTAGGTCCAGGCGGCGACGATGCAGACCGCGCCGACGAGCAGCAGCCACCAGCGCCCGGAGATGAGCACCACGGCGATGCCGGCGAGCGCGCCGGCGGCGAGGAAGCCGATCGCGACGTTCCGCACGACGCGCGGCGCCGCCTTCCCCGCGCCGACGAGTCGCCCGGGGCCGACGCGCACGGCATCCGTGCCCTTCACGCCGTCGGAGTAGTCGTTCGCGAAGTTCACGCCGATCTGCATGCAGAGCGCGAGGACGAGGCACGCGAGCGCGATCCCGAGGTGGAACCCCTCGGCGTTGAACGCCGCTGCGGAGCCGAGCGCGACCGGCGCGATCGCCATGCCGAGCGTGCGCGGCCTCGCGGCGGCCACCCAGTCGCGCCAGGTCGCCCGACCGGACGAGGTGCCGGCCGTCTGGGAGCGTCGAGCAGGGTTGCCGGAGCGGTTGGAAGCCATCCCCTCCATGCTATTCGCGCGTTCGATCGGTCGCTCGCGTCGCCCCGTGGCTCCGATTGGTCGCTCCCGCCTGCGCCGGGCCCCGATTGGTCGCTCGCGCCCGCGCCAGGGCCCGATTGGTCGCGGGTGGCTGCAGCGGGGCCCCCCCACACCGCTGCAAGCGACCAATCACCGTCGGGGCGAGGGGCCGATCGCCTGGCCGCGCGGCGACCGGTCAGCCGAAGATGCCGCGGCGCCGGCGCTCCTGCGTGCGGTTGGCGACGAGCCGGGCGAGCCGCTTGCGATCGGGCTTGCCGGATGCCGTGGTCGGCATCACCGAGACCGTCACGAGGTGGTTGGGCCGGGCGGGCTTGCCGAGCGCGTTCCCGACCGCGGCGCGGATCTCGGCGAGCGACGGCTTGAGCGTCGTGACGACGGCTGGCACCTCGCCCCACTCGGCGTGCGGCGCGGCCACGACCACGGCATCCGGCGCGAACGTCTGGACGACGTGCTCGACCGCGGCGAGCGACACCTTGATGCCGCCGGAGATGATGACGTCGTCGATGCGGCCGGAGACCTGCAGGGTGCCGCCCAGCAGGGAGCCGGCGTCGCCGGTGCGGTACCAGCGGGTGCCGGTGCCGTCGGTGATGAAGCGCTGCTCCGTGAGCTGCGGGTCGTCGTAGCCGTCGGCGAGCTGCGGGCCGGAGATCTCGATCTGGTCGGTGAGGCGCACCTTGACGTCGCGCAGCGGCCGGCCGTCCCAGACGCAGCCGCCGACCGTCTCGGTCGCGCCGTAGGTGCGCGTGATGCGCCAGCCGAGCCGCGCGGCGCGCTCGATGAGCCCGAACGGCGCCCGCTGGCCGCCGAGCAGGATGCGGTCGAGGCGGGCGATGGGTCCGATGAACGAGCGGTCGAGCAGCGCGGCGTCGACGAGCCGCGCGAGCTGCGTGGGCACGAGCGAGGTGAACTTGCGGTCGTGCTCGAGGCTCTGCACGGCCTCGACGAAGGCCTCCGCCGTGAAGGAGCCCTCGGTGCGCACGAGCGGGGTGCCGGAGGCCTCGTTGCGCCAGATCACGTTCTTGCCGGCGATGTAGTGCTCGGGCAGCGCGAGCACCCACTGGCCGGGGCCGCCGAGTCGCTCGTTCGCGGCGTCCGTCGACGCCTGGATCGCGGCCTCGGAGATGATGACGCGCTTCGGCACGCCGCTCGACCCGCTCGTCTCGACGACGATCGTCATGGGCACCTCCGTCCGCGTCGCTCGATCAGTACTGCCAGGGGAAGGGGGACCAGTCGGGCTCCCGCTTCTCGAGGAAGGCGTCTCGCCCCTCGACCGCCTCGTCGGTCCCGTAGGCGAGCCTCGTCGCCTCGCCCGCGAAGATCTGCTGGCCGACGAGCCCGTCGTCCACCGCGTTGAAGGCGAACTTCAGCATCCGGATGGCCGTCGGGCTCTTCGTCAGGATCTCGCGCGCCCAGTCGAGGGCCGTCGACTCGAGCTCCGCGTGCGGCACCGCCGCGTTGATCGCGCCCGCCGCGAGCGCGCGCTCCGCGCTGTACTCCCGAGCCAGGAAGAACACCTCGCGGGCGAACTTCTGCCCCGTCTGGCGCGCCATGTAGGCGGAGCCGTAGCCGGCGTCGAACGAGCCGACGTCCGCATCCGTCTGCTTGAAGCGGCCGTGCTCAGCGCTCGCGATCGTGAGGTCGCAGACGACGTGCAGCGAGTGGCCGCCGCCGGCCGCCCAGCCGGGCACGACCGCGATGACGACCTTCGGCATGAAGCGGATGAGCCGCTGCACCTCGAGGATGTGCAGGCGCCCGGACCTGGCCGGGTCGATCGAGCCGGCGGTGTCGCCCTCGGCGTACTTGTAGCCGTCGCGGCCGCGGATGCGCTGGTCGCCGCCCGAGCAGAACGCCCAGCCGCCGTCCTTGGGGCTGGGGCCGTTGCCGGTGAGCAGCACGACGCCGATGCGGCTGTCCTGCCGCGCGTCGTCGAGCGCGCGGTAGAGCTCGTCGACCGTGTGCGGGCGGAAGGCGTTGCGCACCTCCGGGCGGTCGAACGCGATGCGGGCGATGCGCCCGTCGCGGGATCGGTGCACGGTGATGTCGTCGTAGCCCGGCGCCGCGTCGGCCCATTCGGCTGGGTCGAAGAGCGGCGATGGCATCACGTGTCCACCCTAGCCATCGGGCCGTGCGCGTGGCGGCTCACGGCGGGGACGAGGAGCGCTCGCCGTGGCGCCGGCTCAGGGCCCGCACGGCTCGAAGGCGGTGCCGGACGCCGAGCACTGCAGCTCGACCGGCAGGTCGCGGCTGTCGAGCCTGACGCGCACGATCACGTCGCGCCACTCCCAGCCGGCGGCGTCGCGCGCGACGAGCGGCACCTTGAGGTCGACCGTGCGGCCGTCGTCGAGCGCCTCCAGCACGCTGATCTCGCCGGCGAGCTCGAAGTCGTAGCCGGTGCGGATCGGGCAGTCGGGGCGCTCGCGGCACGCGTCGATGACCTCGAGGCCGAGCCTCGCGAGCCGATCCTGGAAGGACGGCATGAGCTCGCGCGCGGCCTGCACCTGCGTCGGCGTCGCGGGGTCGCCGTCGACCGCGAACGCGTCGCCGCCCCACGCGAACAGCGGCCCCTCGACGACGTCGAGCCGGTACACCCCCGGGTAGAGCAGCAGCGCGCCACCCTCCGGGAGCGGCACGCCGCTGACGCGCAGCACCGCGGTCGGCTCGTTGTACCGGGTGTCGGGCGCCTCCGCGAGCGACGTGGCGAGCCGCCACCCCGCGGGCGTCAGCGACGCCTGCAGCGTGCGCTGCACCTCCGCACCGCCCACCCGGTAGCGCACGTCGACGCTCCCTCGCGCGCCGTCGACGCGCGTCGGTCCCACCGCGACCGGCTCGATGCGCGTCGCGGATGCGAGTGCCGCCTCCGGCGCGAGCACGCGTCCCGGGCCGAGCGGCGAGAGCTGCACCGCTCGGACTGCCTCGCCGTCGGCGATCGCCTGCAGGTAGGCGCTCGCGGTCGCCTCGAGAACGGCCGCCGGATCGCCCGCGCTCGCATCGTCGGCGGCGCGGATGCCGACGACGACCGCGGCTCCGACGAGCCCGCCGGCGACGAGGGCCACCAGCAGGTGCCGCCAGCCGAGCGACCGTCGCGCGCCGGCCCCGTCAGCCCGTGCTGCCGCCATCCTCGAGGCCTTCCCTCGACTCAGGGGGCGCAGGGCTGGAGCTCGGCGCCGTACTCGCCGGGCTCGCCGCACAGCCACTCCGTCGCGACGCCGTCGTCGTCGAAGACGACGCGCACGCGCACCTCGAACCACTCCGGGGCGCCGTCGACCGTCGCCGTGACCGGCACCGACAGGTCGATCGAGCCCATCGTCGTGCCCATGCCCATCGGGTAGACCTCGCCGGCCGGCTCGAGCCGCGCCTCGGCGGGCACCGGGCAGCCCGGCTCGACCTGGCAGGCGGCGATGGTGACGAGCGCGAGCTGGGTGGCGTAGTCGCTGATCTGCGGCACGATGCCCGCGGTCACGTAGGGCACGGTCGGGGTGAGCGGGTCGCCGTCGACGACGAACACGTCGCCGCCGGTGAGGAAGATCGGTCCGGAGACGATGTCGATCGTGTAGGTGCCCGGGTACAGGAGCACGGGCTCCTCGCCGCCGAGGGGCACGCCCGCGATCTGCACGCGGGTGATCGGGTCGTAGTAGGCGAGGTCGGCGACCTCGGCGAGCGAGGTCATGAGTCGCCACGTGCCGCCCGCGCGCTCGGCCTGCAGCGTGCGGAAGATGTCGCTGCCGCCGACGCGGTATCGCACCTCCGCCGTGCCGACGTCGCCGTCGACGTGCACGAGCCGCACCTCGAACGCCTCGATCCGGTCCGCGGCCTGCAGCACCGCATCGGGCGCCACCGCGCCCCTGCTCTCGAGCGGCACGACCTCCGACGCGAGCTCGGCCCTGCCCTCCGCGATCGCCGTCAGGTAGTCGAGCGCCACCGCGCGCAGACCGTCGACGCTCGCCGTCGCCGCGCTGCGCTCCGACGCCTCGAAGGCGGCCGGCACCGCCGCCCCGAGCATCGCGCCGACCACGGCCGCGATCGCGATCTGGCGCCAGCCGAAGGTCGGGACGCTGCGGCGGCGGAGGACCGGCGGCTCCGCCGTCTCCACTCGCACGTCGACGGCGGGCTCGACCACCGCCGCGGGCGGGGCGACCGCCTGCGACGGCATCTCGAACTCGGGCATCGCCGTCGACACGCGACCATTCTCACGCCGTCGCGGCAGGCCGAGAAGAGGGCAGTTCGGGGCAGGCGGAGCGCCGCGTCGCGCGGGCGGACTAGCCGCGGCAGGGCTCGAGCTCGAACTCGGAGGCGCTGGGCATCGCGCACTGCCACGAGACGAGCGTGCCGGCCTCGTCGACGATCGCGCGGAGCTGCATCTCCACCGTCTGACCGCTGAAGGCGCTCGTGTACACCTGCATCGACACGTTGACGGCGCCTGTCGGCTCCTCGCCCATCACCCACGGCCCATCGACGCGCAGCGCCGCATCCGGCTCGAACGTGCACTCGGCATCGCAGGCACGCACGTGGGCGACCGCGACCTCCTGCGCGAGCTCGTCGAGTCCCGGCGCCAGCTCCATGGTCGAGACCAGCTCGGTCGGCGTCAGCGGGTCGCCGTCGACGATGATCGGGTTGCCGCCGCTGACGACGAGCGATCCCTCCACGCGGTCGGACTCGTACGCCCCGGGGTAGAGCAGCGTGCGACGCGAGGAGGGCAGCTCGACGCCGGCGATGGTGACCGCCGCATAGCCCTCGTAGGTGTAGGCCATCGTGGGCTCGGCGATCGACGTGCGCAGCTGCCAGGCACCGTCGACCTCCTCCGCCTCGAGCGCTCGCGTGACCGTCTGCCCGGCCACGCGGTAGCGCACCTCGACCGTCGCCGCGTCGCCGTCGACGGTGGTCATCCGCACCTCCGGCTCGTCCAGCCGATCGGCCGACTGCAGCACCGCGTCGGGCGGGGTCTCGCCCTCGACCGGCGCCATCGCGGTCGCTCGGTCGGATGCGCCCTCCGCGATGGCCGTCAGGTAGTCCATCGCGGTCTGGCGCAGGCGCTCGATGCGCGCGTCGGCGGCGGCCTGGTCGATGCCCTGCATGGCGGTCGGCAGTCCCGCGCCGACGAGCACGCCGATGAGCGCCGCGATCACGAGCTGCCTCCACGGCCGGCGCGGGCGGGCGAACGGCTCGGGGAGGTCGCGCTCCGCGACCGAATCGGGCGCGCTCGACCGCGGATCGCGGACGGGCGGCGGCTCGACCGGCGCCTCGATGACGGGCGCCGGCTCGGGCATCACGAACTCCGGTGACGGCACGCCCTCATCCTGTCGCGCGGCGGTGCCGACGGAAAGAGCAGTGCGCGAATCGTTACCGCGGTCAGACCGAGGCGGAGAGCGCCTCGAGGAAGCCCCAGCCGAAGGAGCTGGCGGCGCCGAAGAGCACGAGCAGGCCCAGCCCGAGAGCGGCACCGAAGACGCCCGTGCGTCGGCCGTCCGGCACGGTCGCGCCGATGCATCCGGCGACGATCCCGCTGAGGCTGACGAGCACGGCCGTCACGAGCACGGCGACGAGCAGGGGGAGCTCGCCGGGCCGCGGCGCGAAGAGGTAGCTGACCTGCTGCACGAGCGAGACGACCTGCAGCACGACCGCGGCGGCGAGGAGCCAGAGCGAGAGCACGCCGAAGCGGGCACGGCGGTCGGTGCTGCGCACGCGCGCGGGTCTCGGCGGGGCGTCGGTCATGAGTTCGTCGAGCATCGGTCGATGCTACGAGCGCCGCGGCGGTCGGCGCGGGAGGCGCGCTCGCTACTCCAGCAGGCCGAGCGCGAAGCCGGTGACGAGGAACACGACCGGGTTCGAGATGACCAGCAAGCCGCCGCTGATCGCCGCCATCGTGATGTTGGCGGTGCCGCGCTTCACCGCGGCGGTGATCGCGAAGGCGATCGACAGCAGTGTGCAGACGCCCCAGACGGGGAGCAGCCAGATGACGAGGCCGTCGAGGTCGACGAACGCGACACCGATCGCGACGAGCAGCATCGCACCGCAGAGCACCGCGGCGACGAGCGCGAGCACGCCCCAGACGGGATTGCGGCGGGGCGCGAGGCGGGTCTCGAGCACCCAGGGCAGTTCGGTCACGCGACGATTCTGACAGGCATGCGAGCATGGCCGCGTGGACCTCGCCCTGGAACGGCTCGCCGATCGCATGCACGTCGTCTCGCTGCCGCTCGTCACGCGCTTCCGCGGGGTGGAGGTGCGCGAGGTGGCGCTCTTCTCGGGCGAGGCGGGGTGGGGCGAGTGGAGCCCCTTCCTCGAGTACCCGCCGGAGGAGGCGGCGCGCTGGCTGCGGGCGGCGCTCGAGGACGCGGATCTCGAGCGTCCGGCGGCGGTGCGGGACCGCATCCCGGTCAACGCGACGCTGCCGGCCGTCGGGCCGGACGCGGTCGCGGGCGTGCTCGCGCGCTACGACGGCTGCCGCACGGTGAAGGTGAAGGTCGCCGAGCGGGGGCAGACGCTCGACGACGACGTCGCCCGGGTCGCGGAGGTGCGCGCGCTGCTGCCGGACGCGCGCATCCGCGTCGACGCGAACGGCGGCTGGAACATCGACGAGGCGGAGCACGCGGTGCGGGCGCTCGAGCGCTTCGACCTCGAGTACGTCGAGCAGCCGTGCGCGACCGTGCCGGAGCTCGCCGAGCTGCGGATGCGGGTGCACCGGCTGGCGATCCCGATCGCGGCGGACGAGTCGGTGCGCAAGGCCGAGGACCCGCTGCTCGTGGCGCGCGCCGGCGCCGCCGACGTGCTGGTCGTCAAGGCGCAGCCGCTCGGCGGCGTGCGATCGGCGCTCGCGATCGTCGCCGAGGCGGGGCTGCCCGCGGTCGTGTCGAGCGCGCTCGACTCGAGCGTCGGGCTGTCGATGGGTGCGGCGCTCGCGGGCGCGATGCCGTCGCTCCCCTACGACTGCGGGCTCGGCACCGGCGCGCTGCTCGCCGCCGACGTCGCCGAGCCGCTCGTGCCGGTCGCCGGCTCGATCCCGGTCGTCCGCGTCACCCCCACCCCCGAGCTCCTGGCTACGCACCAGGCCTCCCCCGAGCGCACGGCCGCCTGGCGCGCCCGCCTCGCCGCCGCCCACCCCCACCTCTGAGATTCTCAACGGAGCAGCTGGTAGCTGGAGGGGATAGTGCCCTCGAGCTACCGATCGCTCCGTTGAGATCGAAGGCTCCGTCCACAGGCGGGGCTCGGGGCGCAGCGAGCACTCGATCCGGGGCACGACGATGCGCCGATGGAGCTCTTGGAATGGCTCGCAGCCAA
The DNA here is from genome assembly GCF_003752465.1 of Agrococcus jenensis. Classification (NCBI taxonomy): domain Bacteria; kingdom Bacillati; phylum Actinomycetota; class Actinomycetes; order Micrococcales; family Microbacteriaceae; genus Agrococcus; species Agrococcus jenensis. The sequence goes on from NZ_RKHJ01000001.1 coordinate 503,521, forward strand.
CGGCGGCGTCAGCACCGTCCAGGCCGCTCGCGACCTGGTCAGCGCTGAGGAGCTGCTCGACCTGAAGGGCAGCGGCGCGATCTGGACGCCCCTGCGCGGGTGGGTGGCGCTGACCGGGGTCAGCAACGATGTGACGCGCGCGCTGCGGGTGGGCGGCGTCGCGACCTGCGTCACGGCGCTCCGGATGCACGGCCTCTGGACGCCGCATGGCGAGACTCGGCTGCACGTCCGTGTGAACCGGCGCTCCCACAGCGCTCGCATCACCGAGGCGGAACGGACGCCTGGCGTGGTCGTGCACCGCATGCACGAGTGGTTGGACGACGCGCGACCTACGCACGGCTTCGATCCGGTGGTGGCGACGCTCGCCGTCGCATCCGGGTGCGTCTCGGCGGAGGATCTCGCTGCCGCGGCCGAGCGCGGGCTCGCTCTCGGGACCGTGCAGCCGCACGAGGTCAGGACGATCGCGGCGGGACTGCCCCGTCGCCGACGGCGCGGGCTGGAGCGGCTCTGCGACCGGTCCGGATCCGGCGTCGAGTCGATCTTCGCGCTCATGCTCCGCGATGCGCACATCGCCTACGTGCAGCAGTTCGAACCCATCCCCGGGATGTTCGTCGACTTCCTCATCGGGACATCGCTCATCGTCGAGCTGGACTCGCGAACGTGGCACGGACGCCCGGTCGACATCGAGACCGATCGGCGCCGCGACGCCGAGCTGCTCGCGCTCGGCTACCGCACGCTCCGCTTCACGTACGAGCAGATGCTCTTCCAGCCGGAGTTGGTGCGGGAGCGCGTGCTCGCGCTCGTCCGGCGCGACGCCCACCGCCGGAAGCTCTGGACCTGAACTCAACGGAGCGGCTGGCGCCGCGAGGGCACTATCCCCTCGTGCTGCCAGTCGCTCCGTTGAGAAAAGGGCTAGAGGCCGCTGTAGGCGTGCAGGCCCTTGAAGAAGAGGTTCACGACCGTGAAGTTGAAGATGATGGCGGCGAAGCCGATCAGCTGCAGCCAGGCCGACCGCGAGCCGCGCCAGCCGCGCGTCGCACGTGCGTGGATGTAGCCGGCGTAGATGACCCAGATCACGAAGGTCCAGACCTCCTTCGTGTCCCAGCCCCAGTAGCGGCCCCACGCGTGCTCGGCCCAGACGGCGCCGGCGATGAGGGTGAAGGTCCAGAAGATGAAGCCGACCACGCCGACGCGGTACGCGAGGTCCTCGAGCTGCACCGCCGACGGGAGCGAGCGCAGGAAGCCGCTGTCGCGACGCTCCTTGAGGAGCTGCAGGATGCTGAGTCCCGACCCGAGCGCGAAGAAGCCGGTCGCGAGCGTCGCCACGAAGACGTGGATGACGAGCCAGTACGACTGGAGCGCCGGCGGCAGCGGCGTGGGCGCGACGTAGAAGTTGACGGTCGCGACGCCGAGGAAGACCGTCGCGAGGCCGGTGATGAACACGCCGAGGAAGTTCAGGTCGCGCCAGACGCGCGAGACCACGAAGACGCCCACGATGACGGCGACGCCGGTGAGCGCGAACTCGTACATGTTCGCCCACGGCACGCGGCCGGCGGAGAGCCCTCGGAGCACGTCGCCCGCGACGTGCAGCACCCAGGCGAGCACCGTCAGCACGTAGCCGATCCGGGCACCGCGACCGGGCAGCGCAGCCGCCGGCGCGGCCGGAGCCGCCGGTGCCTCGATCGGCGCACCCGCACCGACGAGCTCCCGCTCGGCCGGCACCTTCGCCGCCGAGCGGCGCGCGACGTCGACCGCGTACGCGATGAACGCGAGCGTGTACACCGCCATCGCGGAGTACACGAGCAGCAGCGAGTAGGAGTCGAGGTCGGCCAGGGTCACGGTCCGATCCTACGCTCGTGGCGCATCGGCCGCCTCGTCCGGAGCCTCACCCGGCCACCCCTCGCGGACGCGCTTGGCGAGGTCGTCGACCGCCCGCTCGAGCGTCGGGTCGTCGCCGCGCGCGAGGCCCGCGAGCTCGAGGCCCGCAGGGGTCGCCTTCACCCACATGCGGCGGCGCGGGATGAGCAGCGAGCCGAGCAGCGAGACGAACAGCACGATCACGATCCACAGCACGGGGGTCTGCGTGTGGTCGACGTGCACCTCGATGACGCCGTAGCGCCGCACGTCCTCGAACGTGATCGTGCCGAGGCCGCCGGGGATGTCGATCGTCTGCCCGGCCGCGAGCGTCAGCGACTCGGTGCCCGAGTCACCGCCGGCGATCTGCGTCATCGTGTCGGTGTCGAGCGCGTAGACCGAGCGCGGGATGCCCGCGTCGAGCCCCAGGTCGCCGGTGAACGCCTGCAGCGACAGCACCGGGTTGGCGAGGTCGGGATAGGCGGATGCGAGCGCGCCCGTCTCGAGCGGCACGGCGGTCGGGTAGAAGAAGCCGCGCAGGCCGAGCTGCTCCTCGAGCCCGTCGGGCAGCTTGATCACGCCGAGGCTCGTCATGTTGTCGTCCTGCGCGAGGAACGGCGTGTACTGGTCGTAGACGACCTCGCCCTCCGCGTCGCGCACCGAGATGCGCGGCGCGTAGCCGTTCGAGATCAGGTAGAGGTCGGCGCCGGCGACCCGCAGCGGCTCGTTGACCTTGATCTGCGCCTCGCGCTGCGCGCCGTCCTCCGTCGCCGACACCCGTGCGGTGAAGTCGAGCGGGGCACCGACGGCGTTCGGGTTCTCGGTCTCGTAGACGACGTCGAGCCCGTCGAGCTCGACCGCGAACGGCTCGAGGCCGTCGTCGTCGAACCACTGCCCCGCCGTGAACGAGTCGTAGCTCGAGAGCGTGTTCGCGAATCCGCTGCCCTCGACGAGCAGCCGCTGCCCCGAGTAGCCGAAGCCGGAGCCGAGGCCGACGACGAGCAGCAGCGCGAGCATCGAGATGTGGAAGAGCAGGTTGCCGGTCTCGCGCAGGTAGCCGCGCTCCGCCGACACCGAGTCGCCGTAGCGCGTCGTGCGGTAGCCGAGCCGGCGCAGCACGCGGTCGGCGCGGTCGAGGTCGGATGCCCCGCCCGGCACGGTCTGGAACCCGACGAGCCGCGACAGCCGCGCGGGCGTGCGCGGCGGGAGCGCCCGCATCGCCTTCCAGTGGTGCGCGAGCCGCGGGATGACGCAGCCGACGAGCGAGGTGAACAGCAGGATGTAGATCGCCGAGAACCACGGGCTCGAGTAGACGTCGTGCAGCGACAGGGCGTCGTAGAGCCAGACGAGCTCGGGGTTGTCGGCGCGCACCTGGATGACGCCGTTCGGGTCGGAGGAGCGCTGCGGCACGAGGCTGCCCGGCACCGCGGCGATCGCGAGCAGCAGGAGCAGCACGATCGCGGTGCGCATCGACGTCAGCTGCCGCCAGAGGAAGCGCGCCCAGCCGCGCGGCCCGAGCTTGGGGTCGCCGGGCTGCCGAGCCGGCGCCTCCGGCGAGTCGATGTGGTCGCCCGGCCGCAGCGGGTCAGATGATCGTGACAACGGAGGCGATCCATCCTTGGAGCGATTGCATGATGGCGTTCCACGCGCCCGTGACCATGAGCACGCCGACGGCGATGAGCATCGCCCCGCCGAGCACGTTCACGAGGCGGATGTGCCGGCGCAGCCACGCGACGGCGCCGCCGGCCCAGCCGAGGCCGAGCGCGATGAGCAGGAAGGGCACGCCCAGGCCGAGGGCGTAGGCGAGGCCGAGGATCGCGCCCTGCCACGCGGATCCGGTGGTGACGGTGAGCGCGCTGATGGCGGCGAGCGTCGGCCCGGAGCAGGGCGTCCAGCCGAGGGCGAAGACGACGCCGACGAGCGGTGCCGCCCACATGCCGCCCGCCTTCACCTGCTGCGGCTTCCAGATGCGCTGCAGGAACGAGAACTGCCCGACGAAGACGAGCCCGAGCAGGATCAGCACGACGCCGAGGATGCGCACGATGAGGTCGCTGTACTGCAGCAGGAACGAGCTCACGCCGCCGACGATCGCGGTGCCGAGCACGAAGACGAGCGTGAAGCCGGCGATGAAGAGCGCGACGCCGGCGACGAGCCGGCCGCGGCCGCCGCGCTCCCCCACGAGCGACCCGACGAGCCCGAGGTAGCCGGGCACGAGCGGCAGGATGCACGGGCTCGCGAACGAGACGAGCCCGGCGAGCAGCGCGATCGGCAGCGAGACGAGCAGCTGGCCGCTCAGCACCGCGCCGGCAGGGTCGAACGCCGCCGCGTCGATCGCGGCAGCACCGGCGACGGCGGGGGCCATCGCGGCTGCGGGTGCGACGAGCGCGAGGGCGGCACTCACCGCTCGAGCTCCTCCCGCAGCAGCGTCGAGAGGATGCTGGTGTCGGTCACCGCGCCGGACACGCGGGCGGCGACGCGGCCCTCCGCGTCGAGGATGATCGTCGACGGCACGGCGTTCGGCGCGACGATGCCGGTGAAGGCGAGCTGCGCCGATGCCGTCTCGTCGTCGAGGATCGACGGGTACTCGACCCCGAACTGCTCCTCGAAGGCGGCCGCCTGCGCGGCGCCGTCGCGGGTGTTGACGCCGAGGAAGCTCACCCGGTCGCCGAGCTCGGCATGCAGCTCGGCGAGCACCGGCGCCTCGATGCGGCACGGCGGGCACGCGGCGTACCAGAAGTTGATGAGCGTGACGCCGTCGAGCTCGGCGGAGTCGAGGTCGCCGCCGTCGACGAGCGGGCCGGCGAAGGCGGCGGGCGCCGCGCGCTGGTCGGGCGCGATCTCGGTGACGATGCCGTCGCCGGCGATGTAGCCGGCATCGCCGACCTGCCCGGCCACGCCGTCGGCCGACGCGCAGCCCGCGAGCGCGAGCGCGGCGAGCGCGATGGCGGTCACGCGCATCCGGCGGCGCATCACACCGCCCCCGCGTCGATCGCGGCGACGCCGGCGGCGGGCTCGGCGTAGTCGACCTCGACGAAGCGGCCCTCGACGCGGGCGAAGCTCGTGATCGACGACAGCTGGCAGCGCCGCGAGCGCGGGTCGTGCCACAGGCGCTCCCCCGCGATGGCGAGGTGCGCCATCCAGATCGGCGACTGGTGGCTGACGAGGACGATGTCGCCGTCGTCGTCGGACTCGGCGAGCTCGTCCCAGGCGTCCTCCATCGCGGCGATCACGCGCTGCGCGATCGCGCGGTACGGCTCGCCCCACGACGGGCGGAACGGGTTGCGGAGCAGCGGCCACGCGGAGGGGTGCCGCAGCGCGCCGCTCGCCTCGAACGTCTTGCCCTCGAACTGGTTCGTCGGCTCGATGATGCGGCGCTCGGTGCGGATGTCGAGCGAGAAGGCGTCCGCCCACGGCTGCGCCGACTGCTGCGCGCGCTCGAGCGGGCTCGCGGCGAGCCGCACGACCGAGCGGGCGGCCTGGCCGGTCGCGAGGTGCTCCGCGGCGAGCTCGGCCATCCGGTGGCCGCGCTCGGAGAGCACGAAGCCCGGCATGCGGCCGTAGAGCACGCGACCGGGGTTGTCGACCTCGCCGTGGCGCACGAGATGGAGGCGGCGGGCGGGCATGGCCTCCATCGTACCGGCGCTCCCTATCAACGCGGCACGGGCGGCCCGCCTCGGGCGAGGCCCGTACGCTCGCTCGCATGCTGGTGAAGGCCTGCCTGAACGGTGCCCGCGACGTGTCCGCCCACCCGCGCCTCCGGCCGGATCCCGGGCTACTGGCAAGCGAAGCGGCGGCCGCCGTCGCGGCAGGCGCGGCCGCGGTGCACCTGCACCCGAAGGATGCGGACGGGCGCGACAGCCTCGCCCCCGGCGACGTCGGCCGCTTCGTGGCGGCCGCCCGCGCCGCCGTCGACGTGCCGGTCGGCGTGACGACGGGCGCGTGGACCGGCGACGCCGACGCGCGCATCGCGGTGATCCGCGGATGGCGCACGCTGCCCGACTTCGCCTCCGTCAACGCGCACGAAGAGGGTGCCGAGCGGGTCGCCACGGCGCTGCTCGAGCGCGGCGTCGGCGTCGAGGCCGGGCTGTGGAGCGTCGCGGCGCTGGAGCGCTGGATGCGCTGGCCCATGCGGGCGGCCTGCATGCGCGTGCTGGTGGAGATCCCGGACCTCGACGATCCGACGGCAATCGAGCGCCTCGCCCGCCGGCTCGTGGATGGCGCACGCGCCGCGGAGCCGTCGATCGAGGTGCTGCTGCACGGCGAGGAGCGATCCACCTGGCCCGCGATCGACCTCGCGCTCGCGTGGCGGCTGCCCACGCGCGCCGGCCTCGAGGACTCGACGCTCCTGCCGGACGGGAGCGTCGCCGAGGGCAACGCCGCCCTCGTGCGGGCGGTCGTCGAGCGCGCGACGGCCTGAGCGCCGCGACGACCGAGCGGCAGGGGAAGATGGAGCCGTGCCCCTCCTCGTCCCGCTCGCGATCGCGCTCGTCGTCGTGCTCGCCGCGAGCCTCATGTGGACGTGGGCGCGCTACCTCGCCCATCGCGCCTACGCGACGCCCGCCGCGCTCGTCGTCGGCGCGCTCGCGGCCGCCGGCGTCTGGCTGCTCGTCGCCTCCGACGGGCCCGGCTCGCCGGTGAGCGCGACGGCCGGATGGGTCGTGCTCGCCGCATCCGTCGTGGCGCTCGTGGGCGGCTGGGTCGCGCTCGCGACCGTCGCCCCCGCAGCGGTCGAGCGCCGCCGCCGCTGACCCGGCGCCCCGCCGGGGGCGCCGCAGCGGGCCGGTAGGATCGGGCCGTGACCTCTCGCACCCTGATCCATGACCTCGCATCGCTCCCCGACGGCCCCGTGAAGGTGCAGGGCTGGGTCGAGACGGTGCGCGATCAGAAGCGCGTGCAGTTCGTGATCCTGCGCGACGAGTCGGGCTCCGCCCAGCTCGTGAACCCGGTCAACGACGACACCGCGGAGACCGCCGCGACCATCTCCGGCCTCATGCACGGCTCGTTCATCACCGTCGAGGGCGACCTCAAGGCGGACGAGCGCGTCAAGCTCGGCGGCCTCGAGGTCAAGGTGCGCTCGCTCACCGTCGAGTCGGTCGCGAAGGACAGCCCGATCGCCGACGACTCGTCGATCGACAAGCGCCTCGACTGGCGCTTCCTCGACCTGCGCCGCCCCGAGGCGCAGCTGATCTTCCGCGTGCAGACGACCATCGAGCACGCGATGCGCCAGCACTGGATCGACGAGGGCTTCATCGAGCTCCACACGCCCAAGCTCATGGCGACGGCCTCCGAGTCGCGCGCCGAGCTCTTCGAGGTGCCCTACTTCGAGACCACCGCCTACCTCGCGCAGTCGCCGCAGCTCTTCAAGCAGATGGCGCAGTCGGCCGGCTTCGGCAAGATCTTCGAGATCGGCCCGGCCTTCCGCGCCGACCCCTCGTACACGAGCCGCCACGCGACCGAGTTCACCTCGATCGACAGCGAGATCTCCTGGATCGACTCGCACGAGGAGGTCATGCAGCTGCACGAGGCGCTGCTGGCCAAGGCGGTCACCGCGGTCGTCGAGCGCCACGGCGCCGAGATCGAGCAGCACTTCGGCATCGCGCTCGAGGCGCCCACGCTGCCCTTCCCGCGCATCCCGCACGCCGAGGTCAAGGCCATCGTCGAGGCCCGCGGCCACACGATCGAGCGCGAGGACGGCGACCTCGACCCCGAGGCGGAGCGCCAGATCTCGGCGCACGTCAAGGAGACGATGGGCCACGACTTCGTCTTCGTCACGGAGTTCCCGTCGAGCGTGCGGCCGTTCTACCACCTGCGCCCCGAGGGCCGGGCCGACGTCACGAACTCGTACGACCTCATCTACAACGGCGTCGAGATCTCGACCGGCGCGCAGCGCGAGCACCGCGTCGAGGTGCTCGAGGCGCAGATCGTCGAGAAGGGCATGAACCCCGCGGAGCTCGAGGAGTACCTCGACTTCTTCCGCTACGGCACGCCCCCGCACGGCGGCTTCGGCATGGGCCTCGCGCGCGTCGTCATGCTCATGCTCGGCCTCGGCTCGATCCGCGAGTCGACGTACCTCTTCCGCGGCCCGACGCGCCTGACGCCGTAGCGGCATCCGCCCCTGAGGGCCTGCGTCCGAGTCGCCCTGCGCTCGGACGCAGGCCCTCAGCTCGTGGCGGCGGTGGCGGCCTGGATGCGGTCGGTCAGCTTCCCGGCGTCGACGCGCCATGCGGAGTGCTGGCGGCCGTCGATGAGCACGACCGGGATGTCGTCGTGCCAGCGCGACTCGAGCGCCGGGTCGTCGAGGATCGACAGCTCGGTGAGCGTCGCTTCGGGGAACCCGGCGACGACCCGCTCGACGATCGGGCGTGCCTCGTCGCAGAGGTGGCAGCCGGGCTTGCCGATGAGCGTGATCTCGACCATGCAGCAAGCCTAGGTCGCCGCGCTCCCGCCTGCGGGAACGCAGAAGCCGGGACCCCGATGGGGATCCCGGCTCTGGCGCAACCGACTACTTGCGGTTGCGACGCTGGTGGCGCGTCTTGCGAAGCAGCTTGCGGTGCTTCTTCTTCGCCATGCGCTTGCGGCGCTTCTTCACCACAGAACCCATAGAGGTTCCTCACTTCCGATCGGGATTGCTCGCTGACGCTGCACGACCTCGAGGTCCGCGCAGGGAAAACGCTCTCGGCATCCTACCGGAAAGCGGCGGACGCGCGCCCGGGGGCGTCTGGGCCCGGGCCGAAGGCTTCGGCCGAGCAGTGGCGGATGCCTCAGTCGAGGCGGGCGTCGTCGCTGTCGCGCGCCGCGTGGTCGTGCCCCGGGCCGTCGTGCTCGGCGCCCTCGACGGCATCGTCCGCCTCGCCCTCGATCCCCCGCGGGCGCTTCTTGTCGCGGGCGTCGTCGAACCGCTGGGTCGCGCGCGCCTGCAGCTCGACGAGCCGCTCCTGCACGTCGTGGATGCGGTCCCTGGCCTCCTGGACGCGCTCCTGCACGTCGTGCACGCTCTCCGCGGCACGACGGCCGAGCGAGGCGCCGACGGGCGCCGGGTGCTCGACGCGGTCGGCGACGCGCGCGAGCGCCTGCTCGGCAGCGACCCTGGCCTGCTCCGCGGCGATGCGGGCCTGGTCCGCGGCTGCCCGCAGCGGCGCCTGCACGTTGACGCCCGCCCAGGCAGCGAAGGCGGCGGCGCCGAGCGTCGCCTCCTCCTGATCGCCCTCGGCGAAGATGAAGGGCATCAGCCAGTCGTCGATCTCGTCGAACGGCGTCAGCACGATGGCGTAGTGGCGGTGCTGGCCGTCCTCGCGCACCGTGACGAGCCCCGCGTCGCGGAGCGTCCGGAGGTGCTTCGACACCGTCGGCTGCGGCACGCCGAGCGCATCCACGATCTGGCTGACGCTCGCATCGCCCGTCGTCCCGCGCCGCTCGAGCAGCACGCTGAGGATGTCCCGTCGCGTGCTGTCCGCGATCACGCTGAAGATGTCGGCCATGGCGAAAGCATGCCAGCGCGGGAGAGGCGCGCCAAACCGCGCTCCAGGCCGGGCGGTCGACGCGCCTGGGGCCTCGACCGCGATGTCCCCGCCGACGCCCGTCCCGATCGTCCGGAGCAGTCGGCGCAAGAGGACTACAGTGGGCCCGTTCTGCGCCGCTCCGCGGCGCTCGGTCCCCGCGAGAGGCACAGCAGGTGGCGCAGTTGCGGACGTCGGACGGCTCGACGTTCCTCAGCCGATCCCGCGACTCCCTCGACCGCTTCACGGGCAGCTACCCGGCGCGCTTCGCGATCATGGTGTTCGCCGCGATGAACCTGCTCTTCATGCTGCTCTTCATGACCCCGTGGGCGAGCGCGACCGGCGAGCCGACCGGCCCGGTCGACGCCTTCTTCCAGGCGGTGAGCGTCGTCTGCGTCACGGGCCTCACGGTCGTCGACATGTCGACGCACTGGAGCCCCTTCGGGAACGCGGTCGTGCTGCTGGGCGTGCAGGTGGGCGGCATCGGCGTGCTGACGCTCGCCTCGATCCTCGGCCTGACCGTCGCGCGCAAGCTCGGCCTGCGGCAGAAGCTCATGGCCGCGAGCGACTCCAACCCCTCGCGCGTGCGCAAGGGCGTCGTCAAGGAGGGGCAGGCGATCCGGCTCGGTGAGGTCGGCGGGCTGCTGCGCACCGTGGCGCTGTCGGTGCTCGTCTTCGAGGCCGCGCTCATCGTGCTGCTGTACCCGCGCATCCTGCTCGAGGGCAAGAACCCGCTGCAGGCGCTCTACGAGGCGACCTACTGGTCGTTCATGGCCTTCACGAACTCCGGCTTCGTGCCCACGCCCGAGGGCCTCGACCCCTACGCGACCGACCCGTGGTTCCTCATCGTGCTCGTGCTCGGCGTCTTCACCGGGTCGCTCGGGTTCCCCGTCTACTTCGTGCTGCTGCGGCACCTCGGCCGCCCCCGCCAGTGGTCGCTGCACGTCAAGCTGACGATCTCGGTCTCGCTCCTGCTCTTCCTCCTCGGCGGCCTCTCGTTCCTCGTGCTCGAGTGGGGCAACCCCGACTCGTGGGGCACCGACGGCTTCGGCCAGCAGCTGCTGCACGCGTTCTTCCTGTCGTCGATGGCCCGCTCCGGGGGCTTCGCGCTCGAGGACCTCGGGCTGCTCCACAACTCGAGCCTGCTCGTCACCGACATGCTGATGTTCGTCGGCGGTGGCTCCGCCTCGACCGCCGGCGGCATCAAGGTCACGACCCTCGCCATCCTGTTCCTCGCCGCCATCGCCGAGGCGCGGGGCCGCAAGTCGATGGAGGCGTTCGGCCGCCGCATCCCGTCCGACGTGCTGCGCCTGGCCGTCTCGGTCACGCTGTGGAGCGCGACGATCGTCGCGGGCGTCACGATCGTGCTGCTCGAGATCACCGGCGCGCCGCTGTCGTTCGTGCTGTTCGACGTGATCAGCGCCTTCGCGACCGTCGGGCTCTCGACGGGCTTCACCCACCCCGGCCTCGAGGACCCGGCCAAGATCATCCTGGCCATCACCATGTTCGTCGGACGCATCGGTAGTGTGACGCTCGCCGCCGCGCTGGCGGCGAGCCAGACGACGCAGCTGTTCACCCGCCCAGAGGAGAGGCCGATCGTTGGTTGACAGGATCCCGCACGACGCCCCGGTGCTCGTGATCGGCCTCGGCCGCTTCGGCGCCGCGACCGCCGGCCAGCTCGCGCGACTCGACCGCGAGGTGCTCGCCATCGACGGCAGCATCGACCTCGTGCAGAAGTGGTCGGAGCGGCTCACGCACACGGTGCAGGCGGATGCGCGCTCCATCGACGCGCTCAAGCAGGTCGGCGCGCAGGACTTCGCGATCGCGGTCTGCGCGGTCGGCTCGTCGATCGAGGCGTCGGTGCTCATCGTCGCGAACCTCGTCGACCTCGGCATCCCGCAGATCTGGGCGAAGGCGATCAGCCAGTCGCACGGCAAGATCCTCAGCCGCATCGGCGCGAACCACGTCATCTACCCGGAGGCGGAGGCCGGCGAGCGCGTCGCGCACCTCGTGTCGGGCCGGATGCTCGACTACATCCAGTTCGACGATCAGTTCGCGATCGTGAAGATGTACCCGCCGAAGCACATCCGCGGCGTCACGCTCGCGGAGTCGAGGATCCGCTCGAAGTACCACCTGACCGTCGTGGGCGTGAAGAGCCCCGGTGGCGAGTTCACCTACGCGACGCCCGAGACGATCGTCTCGAACCACGACCTCATCATCGTCTCCGGCAACCAGGCCGACATCGAGCGGTTCGCGGGCCTGGGCGCCTGAGCGGCCGATGACGATCGACGACGCGAAGCGCTGCCCGTGCGGGACGGGCCTCGTCTACGGCGAGTGCTGCGGGCCGATCCACCGGCGCGAGCGCGAGGCGGCGACCGCCGAGGTGCTCATGCGCTCCCGCTTCACGGCGTTCGCGACCGGCGACGTCGACTGGCTGCTCGCCTCCTGGCACCCCACGACCCGGCCGCGATCGCTCGAGCTCGACCCGGGCATCCGCTGGCTGCGCCTCGAGATCCAGGGCACGAGCGGCGGCGGCCCCTTCGACCGCGAGGGCACGGTGGCCTTCGAGGCGCACTGGGTCGCGGACGGGCAGCGCGGCGTGCTGCGGGAGCTCAGCAGCTTCCGGCGCGACCAGGGCTGGCAGTACGTGCAGGGCGACGCCGTCTGACGGGTCGCCGCCCGCTCCGGCGGGCTCAGCCCGCGGCGAGCTCCTGCGCGCGCGCCAGGGCCGCGGCGGTCGCGCGGTCGAAGACCTCGCCGAGCCGGGCGTCCTGCAGCACCGCGACCGCGCGCTCGGTCGTGCCCTTCGGGCTCGTGACCCGGCGGCGCAGCTCCGCCGGCCGAGCGGTCATCGGCACCGAGCCGTCGGCGGCGAGCAGCTCGCTCGCGCCGCGGAACGTGCCCTGCACCATCGTCGCCGCCTGCTCTGGCGTGAAGCCCATCCGCTCGGCCGCGGCGGTGAGCTCCTCGATGAGCAGGAAGACGTAGGCGGGGCCGGAGCCCGAGATGGTCGAGAGCGCGTCGATCTGCGACTCGTCGACGACGATCACCTCGCCGACCGCCTCGAACATGCGGGCGACGAGCGCGACGTCGTCGGCAGAGGCGCGGGTGCCGCCGGCGGCGCCCGTCACGCCGAGCCCGACGTGCGACGGGGTGTTCGGCATGGCGCGCACGACGGCGACCGATGCCGGCAGCGCAGCCTCGATCGACGCCACGGTGGTGCCGGCCGCGATCGAGACGACCACGGCGTCCGCGGCCAGGTGCGGAGCGATCTCGCGCGCAAGATCGACGATGCCGGCCGGCTTCACGCCGAGCACGACGAGCTTCGCGCCCGCGACCGCGCGGGCATTGCCGTCCGGCTCGTCGGCGAGCGCGATCGACTCGACGCCGTCGAGCCGGACCGCGGCCGCCTTCTCGGCGGTGCGGTTCGTCACGACGATGCGCTCGGCGCCGTGGCGGGCGAGCCCGGCGAGGATCGCACCGCCCATCGAGCCGACGCCGAGCATGGCAATGGGAGGGAGGGTCGCAGGCATGCGGCCAGGGTAGCCGGGCGGCAGGGGCCGACCCACGCGCATCGTCGCGCGTAGACTCCCGGTCGTGAGCGCATCCCACGGTACGAAGGCCGTCGTCGCGGCGTTCCTCGCGAACACCGGCATCGCCATCACCAAGTTCATCGCCTGGTTCTTCTCGGGCTCCGCGTCGATGCTCGCCGAGGCCATCCACTCGGTCGCCGACGCCGGCAACCAGCTGCTGCTGCTGCTCGGCGGCAGGCTCGCGAAGAAGCAGGCGACGCCCGACCACCCCTTCGGCTACGGCCGCGAGCGCTACGTGTGGGCGTTCATCGTCGCGCTCGTGCTGTTCTCGGTCGGCGGCCTGTTCTCGATCTTCGAGGGCATCTCGAAGATCCAGCACCCGCACGAGCTCGACATCATCTGGCTGCCGCTCGTCGTGCTCGGCATCGCGATCGTGCTCGAGAGCTTCTCGTTCCGGACGGCCATCGTGGAGGCCAACAAGGTGCGCGGCAAGGCCGGCTGGTGGGCGTTCATCCGCAAGTCGAAGAGCCCCGAGCTGCCCGTCATCCTGCTCGAGGACCTGGCCGCGCTCGTCGGCCTGGTGCTCGCCTTCGCCGCCGTCGGCCTCACCGCCATCACCGGCAACCCGCTCTTCGACGCGATCGGCACGCTCTGCATCGGCGTGCTGCTCATCGCCGTCGCCGCGATCCTCGCGGTCGAGATGAAGTCGCTGCTGATCGGCGAGGGCGCGACCCGCGAGGACAACGCGCGGATCGCCGCCCTGCTCAACGCGCACAAGGGCGTCGAGTCGGTCATCCACATGAAGACGCTCTACCTCGGCCCCGACGAGCTCATGGTGGCCGCGAAGATCGCGTTCCCGCCGCAGTCCGACATCGAGCACGTGTCGCGCACGATTAACGACCTCGAGGCCGACCTGCGCACCCAGGTGCCGCACGCGCGCGTGATCTACATCGAGCCGGACCTCTACGTCGAGCAGCCGGAGATCGCCCCCTCCACCGACCACATCGTCATCCAGTCGGGCAACTGAGCGCGACTGCGTAGGCTGACTGCATGGAGTTCCTGCACTCGCTGCTGCTCACCGCCCACCTCGTGGGGCTGTCGATGCTCATCGGCACGTTCATCCTCCAGATGCGCGCGCGGGCGGGCTACAACTTCACGATGATGCTGATCGGCGCGTCGATCCAGCTCGTCTCGGGCGTCGGCCTCTACGGCCTCGCCATGGCGGGCGACGGCGACGTGAACCACGCGAAGCTCGGCGTGAAGGGCCTCATCGCGGTCGTCGTCTTCGTCGCCGCGCTCATCGGCTTCCTGCGCCAGCGCGCGATGCATGCCGAGCGGTCCCGCCTCACCGCCGGCGGCGCCGTCTCGGTCGGCAACCTGCAGGTCGAGCGCAAGCTCGGCCCGTTCTTCCACACCGCCGGCGGCCTCGCCGCCGTGAACCTGCTCATCGCCGTCTTCTGGCCCTGACGGCCGCCCGATGCCCTGGCTCGACGTGCTGGCCTGGGCGGGCGTCATCGGCGCCACCGCGGTGCTCGTCGCCCTCGGCCCGCGCATCTGGCACAGCGCATCGACGCAGCGCGCCCGGCGCATGGGCGGGCTGGGCGTGATCGACGAGATCTACCGGCCGGCCACGTACGAGCAGCGCATCGCGGACCAGCGCAGCGCCGAGGCGGGCGACAGCGTCGACGACCTCGAGCCGAAGGACCGCCACCGACCGCCAAGGGCATCCTCAACGGAGTGACCGGTCGCGCGAGGGCACTATCCCCTCGCGCTACCAGCCGCTCCGTTGAGGATCAACGGCGGGGGGCGAAGAAGGCGCGGAGCTGGGCCTCGGCCTCGGCGGCGAGCACGCCGGCGACCACCTCGACGCGGTGCGGCAGCCGGCGCTCGCGGAGCACGTCGACCACGCTGCCCGCCGCGCCCGCCTTGTCGTCCCACGCGCCGAACACGACGCGCTCCACCCGGCTCGCGAGGATGGCACCCGCGCACATGACGCACGGCTCGAGCGTGACGACGAGCGCGCAGCCGTCGAGGCGCCAGGAGCCGAGCCGGGCCGCCGCCTCGCGCAGCGCCACCACCTCGGCGTGGGCGGTCGGGTCGTGGCGCAGCTCGCGCTCGTTGCGGCCGGTGCCGATCACCGTGCCGGATGCGTCGACCACGATCGCGCCGACCGGCACGTCGGCGCTCGTGGTCGCGGCCGCCGCCTCGTCGAGCGCGAGGCGCATGAGCGCCTCGTCGCGTGCCGCAGGCCGCATCCGCCCTCCCCGATCGGGCGCGCCGTCCCGCGCCCACTACCCTGAAGCCTATGCGCGTCCACGTCGCCGACCACCCGCTCATCACGCACAAGCTCACCGTCCTGCGGGACGAGCGCACGCCCTCCCCCACGTTCCGATCGCTCGTCGGGGAGCTCATGACGCTGCTCGCCTACGAGGCGACCCGCAACGTGCGCGTGACGCCGAAGGAGATCACCACGCCGGTGACGACCACGACGGGTGTCGAGATCGCCGAGCCGCGGCCGCTCGTGGTGCCGATCCTGCGCGCCGGCCTCGGCATGCTCGACGGCATGACGACCCTCGTCCCGACGGCGGAGGTCGGGTTCCTCGGCATGGCCCGCAACGAGACGACGCTCGAGCCGTACACGTACGCCGAGCGCCTCCCGGAGGACCTCTCCGACCGCCAGTGCTTCGTGCTCGACCCGATGCTCGCGACCGGCGGCTCGCTGTCGGCGGCGATGCGGTTCCTCTTCGATCGCGGCGCGGTCGACGTCACCGCGATCTGCCTGCTCGGCACGCCCGAGGGCATCGAGCGCGTCGAGCGCGACATGGACGGCCACGACGTGACGATCGTGCTCGGCGCGCTGGACGAGCGCCTCAACGAGCACGGCTTCATCGTGCCGGGGCTCGGCGACGCGGGCGACCGCCTGTACGGCACCGTCGACCACTAGGCGCTCGCGCGGCCCGGCAGCCGGCGTCACACTTCGTCACATTCGCTGACGGCGTCGTTTGACATCGCCGGATGCAAGCCGCGATACTGACAGGCATGACGACCACCTCTGCCCTCCCGACCGTCTTCGCGGCCGATGGGACGAACGGCATGATGATGCCGATGGTTGCCATGCGTCGAATGTGTGCTTGAGCGCAGCTCGCACCGTCCGATCGCTCCAGCAGCGCTGACGCCCTCGCGCGTCGCCTGCGGGCCTGAGCAGCCCTAGCGAGCGATCCCCGAACCGCATCGTCGGTTCGCACTCGACACTCGACACCGTGCCACCGCGCATCGGTGTCCTCCATGAGTCGACGGCCCTCATCGCCCGACCCGGCATCGCTGGTCGGACGGCCGCCGACCGCTCGCCGGAAGGCATCCCCGTGACCATCACCGCTCTCCCCACCCGCACCCGTCGCCCGTCGCTCGAGACCCGCGTCGACGGCTCCTCGGCACTCGCCCCGAAGCGCGCCATCGCGGCACCCGCTCGCACGACTGCCCGCGCGCCGCAGATCCGCCCGGTGCCGGACGGCACCGAGGCTCGCGGCTTCGTGCTCTACGTCGGCCTCGGCGAGGATGCGGCCGCCTCCGACCACATCGAGCTCGCTCGCCTGGTCGGTGAGCTGCGCGCCCTCACCTCCCGGCTCGCCCCGAGCGCCGAGACGCACGCCGCCGTCGCGCTCGCCCCGGCCGGCGCGGGCGGCCGCGACGTGGATGTCGTGCGTCGCGCCCTGCAGGACCCGGCCGTGCAGCAGCCGGTCGTCGACACCGACCCCGGCATCGTCATCGACCTGACGCGCAAGCGCGTCGCGATCGGCGACGAGATCGCCGCGCTCACCTACCGCGAGTTCGAGCTGCTCCAGCACATCGTGCTGCGCGAGGGCTCGACGGTCGGACGCTGCGCCATCATCGACGCGCTCTGGGACGCGGACGACGAGAACCGGCCCAACGAGCGCACGATCGACGTGCACGTGCGCCGCCTGCGCTCCAAGCTGGGCGACTACGCCGAGATCATCCGGACGGTGCGCGGCGCGGGCTACCGCTTCGACCGGCACGCCGACGTGACGGTGCTCGCGACCGGCCCGAGCCCCGACCGCTTCTGAGCGGCCACAGCCTTCTCACAGGCGGCTCTGGGGCGGTTCGTTACCGATCCGTTATACGTTGAGCGCACGTTGATCGTAGTGCTGTGGCGGTCGACGGAAGCGATGGCCGATGCCTCGCTTGGTGCAAGGGACTGGGGCCGGTCGGGAGAACCCGACCGGCCCTTTGCATGCCCCGTCAGCGCGCGGCGGCGAGGAACTCGGCCGCACGCCGCCGGAAGGTGCCGGAGGTCGGCGCGTTCATGTGGTTGCGACCGGGGATCGGCTCGAAGCGGCCATCCGGCAGCAGCGGCAGCAGTTCCTGCGTATCAGCCGCGCGCCGGTCCTTGTCGCCCGTCATCAGCAGGGTCGGCATCGCTGGCGGCGCCGCCTCCGGGTCGAAGAGCGTGCGCGACACCTCGCCCGCGAGGGTGACGAGGGTCTCGGGATCGTGCTCCGGGAAGACGCCGGCGAGCTCGACCACGAAGGCCTCCATCTCGCCCGGCTCCCCCTCGTCGCGGAGCGCGCTGCGGGCGAGGTCGACGTCGAACCGCTGGAACGGATCCCCGGCGGGCAGGCCGCCCAGCACGAGCGCGCGGAACGCGTGTGGCCGCGTGCCCGCGTGGCGCCACAGCAGCCTCGCGCCCATCGAGTAGCCGACCGCGCCCGGCGCCTCCGGCAGCGCGAGCTGCTCGAGCACCGCGTCGACGTCGTCGAGGAAGTGCGGCACGGTGTAGCCGATCGACGGCCGGTCGCTCTCGCCGTGCCCTCGCAGGTCCATCGCGATGCCGCGCAGCCCCCGCTCGGCGAGCGCGTCGCCCCAGCGGGTGTCGATCCAGTTGCGCTTCGCGTTCGACGAGAACCCGTGGATGAGCAGCACCGGAGCGCCGTCCGGGTCGCCGAGCTCGTGCAGTGCGATGCGGACCCCGTCGGGGGCCATGGCGAAGACGGTCATGCAGCTCCTCACGGTGCAGGACGCGCATCCCGCTCGTCATAGGCTACGCACATCCGAGAGAGGGTCCGCGTGGCACGTTCCGTCCTGTTCATCAAGCACATCGAGTACGAGACGGGCGGGCACGCGGCGACGCTCACGTCGCACCTGCCGACGCGCGAGGCCGTCTTCCCCGCGCAGCTGCCAGCGCTCGACGAGATCGCGGGCGTCGTCATCACGGGCGGGCAGATGAGCG
This sequence comes from Agrococcus jenensis, assembly GCF_003752465.1. Classification (NCBI taxonomy): domain Bacteria; kingdom Bacillati; phylum Actinomycetota; class Actinomycetes; order Micrococcales; family Microbacteriaceae; genus Agrococcus; species Agrococcus jenensis. The sequence continues at coordinate 521,649 of NZ_RKHJ01000001.1, forward strand.
CGGCGGAGGAGCACGAGCACCCGTCGCTCGCGCTGACGGCCGACCTCGCGCTGCGCGCGATCGATGCGGAGATCCCGGTGCTCGGGCTCTGCCTCGGCCACCAGATCATCGGGCGCGCGCTCGGCGGCGAGCACCGCGAGGGCGCGGTCGACGAGGTGGGCATCATCGACATCGACGTGCTCGCGCCGGACCCGTGGCTCGGCGAGCACGTCGGCCGCGTCGGCGCGATGCGCTGGAACAGCGACGTCGTCGCCCTCCCACCCGGCGCCACGCTGCTCGCGACGAGCGCGACGGTCGAGAACGAGGCGTTCCGCTACGGATCCGCGGTCGGCATGCAGTTCCACCTCGAGGCGGACGACCGGGTCATGCGGCTCTGGGACTCGGTCGCGTCGCCGACGCTGTCGGAGCTGCGGAGCCCGGACGCCGTGGCCGCGTGGCGCGCGCACCTCGCCACCGACCCCACCCTGCAGGGTGTCGTGCAGCGCGGGTTCGCCGCGTTCGCGGAGGCGTGCGCGCTGCGGCTGTAGGCCGACGCCGGGTCCCGCGACCCTAGGAGGCGAGCTGCTCGCGGGCGACGCGCTCCCGACCGTGCGCATCGATGTCGGCCCAGACCGCGTCGAGCGACAGGCCGAGCACGGCGGCGATCGCCGCGACGGTCGAGAAGGCGGGCGTCGCGACGCGGCCGGCCTCGATCTTGCGGAGCGTCTCGGGCGAGACGCCCGCGTCGAGCGCCACCGACAGCATCGTGCGATCGCCCCTGGCGCGCCGCAGTACGGCACCGAGGCGCCGGCCGCGCTCCACGTCGGCGGGGGTGAGCGGCAGTCTGACCATGGCTCGATGCTAGCCGGGATAGTCTTACCGGGATAGGTATTGGTCACCAAAGGGGCGATGCATGATCGAGATCCTGAACCCTGCCGAGCTCGGGCGCGCGAGGATCACCGGCCGGATCGTCGCTGACATCCTGCAGGCGCTCCGCGCACGCACCGCGGTGGGCACCAACCTGCTCGAGATCGACCGCTGGGCGCAGGCCATGATCGCCGAGGCCGGCGCCGTCTCCTGCTACGTCGACTACGCGCCGTCGTTCGGCCGCGGACCGTTCGGCCACTCCATCTGCACGGGCGTCAACGACGCGGTGCTGCACGGCCTGCCGCACGACCACGCGCTCGCCGACGGCGACCTGCTGACCCTCGACCTCGCCGTCTCGAAGGACGGCATCGCCGCCGACGCCGCCATCAGCTTCGTGGTCGGCGACAGCCGACCCGCCGAGAGCCTGGCGATGATCGAGGCGACGGAGCGCGCGCTCGCCGCGGGCATCGCCGCGGCCGACCCCGGCGCCCGCATCGGGGACATCTCGCACGCGATCGGCAGCGTGCTCACCGAGGCCGGCTACCCGATCAACACGGAGTTCGGCGGGCACGGCATCGGCTCGACGATGCACCAGGACCCGCACGTCGCCAACACCGGGCGGCCCGGCCGCGGCTACCGCCTGCGACCCGGCCTGCTGCTCGCGCTCGAGCCGTGGATCATGCAGGACACCGCGACGCTGGTCGTCGACGCCGACGGCTGGACGCTCCGCAGCGCGACGGGCGCCCGCACGGCGCACAGCGAGCACACGATCGCGATCACCGACGACGGCGCCGAGATCCTCACGCTGCCCACGACGGGGCGCTGACGGTCGAGGGCCTCGCTGGCCCCCGACGCTCGCCCGCGGCATGATGCAGGCATGCACCGCACCCCGAGGCGACCCTGGTGAAGCTCCTGCTCACGTCGATGGGTGTCACCAACCCGAGCATCGCCGATGCCCTCGAGCGGCTGCTCGGCAAGCCCATCGCCGAGTCGAGCGCGCTCATCATCCCCACGGCCGCGTACCCGTTCGCCGAAGGACCCTGGATGGCGCGCGAGGCGATCTCCGGCACGGCGCCAGGGCCGCTGAGCGAGCTCGGCTGGAGATCGCTCGGCGTGCTCGAGCTCACGGCGCTGCCGACCATCCGCGAGGAGAGCTGGGTGCCCGCGGTGCGGGATGCCGACGCCCTGCTCGTCTGGGGCGGCGACGTGCTGTACCTGAGCCACTGGATGCGCGAGTCCGGCCTGGCGGACCTCCTCCCCTCGCTCGCCGAGACGGTCTACGTGGGGGTGAGCGCCGGCAGCATCGCGGTGACGGCGTACAACTGCGACGCCGAGTTCGACCTGCAGTTCGTGCCCGACGGCAGCGAGATGGCGCTCGAGGCCGAGCGCACGCTCGGGCTGGTCGACTTCGCGCTCGTGCCGCACCTCGTCGGCGACGGTGCGGATGGCGCCTCGCTCGCCGTCGTGCAGCGATGGGCGGCAGGCATCCCCGCTCCGACGTACGCCATCGACGACGCGACCGCGATCGTGGTGGTCGACGGTGCGGTGGAGGTCGTCTCCGAGGGCACCTGGGAGCTGCTGCAGCCCTAGACGACGGGGCGCAGGCGTCCGACCGCGACGTCGGCGCTCAGCTGCAGCAGGCCGAGCGGCTCGGTCAGGCGCTCGAGGGTGCCCTCGGGGATGGCCCCCGCGCGCTCGAGCATCGTGAGCGCGACCGGCGCGCCGGCGCGGCGCGCGCCGTCGGCCGTCTTCACCACCGCGGTGGTGCCGTCGGGGGCGACCATCGCCTGCGTGCCCTCCGCGCCGAACTTCGTGGCGCATCCGGTCTCGGCGATCACGACGGCATCGGGGCGTCCCGCGCCGTCGATGAGCGTCGGATGCGCCCGCATCGCGTCGCCGACGGCTCGTCCGCCCCCGATCGCGTCGGGCGCGAGCCGGCGGAAGGCGCGCGCGAGCCCGACGAGCGAGGTGGGGAAGACGAGCGCGCCGCAGCCGTCGTGCGCCAGGCCGATGATGGGCTCACCGGCGGCGGTCGCGACGCCCTGGCGCAGCACGTCGGCGAGCTGGTGGTCGTCGGCCCAGTAGTCGCTGGGCGTGCCGAGCGCGCGGGCCGCCGCGGCGAGCGCGATGTGCTTGCCGACGCACATGTGCGCGAAGCGGCGCATCGAGCCGTCCGGCGCCTTCATCGGCGGGCAGCGCAGCCCGTCCTCGGCGACGCCCAGGCGCTCGGCCATCGCCTGCGCGGTGTCGAGGTGCTCCTGATCGGCCCAGTGGCTCGCGCTCGCGAGCGCCGCGTGCGCCGGCAGGAGCTCCACGAGGCCCGCGTCGAGCAGCGCCGCGGCGAAGAGCGGCTTGAGCGCGCTGCGGGCGAGGAAGGGCGCCGCGACGTCGCCATGCGCTTCGATCACGGTGCCGTCGGGATCGATCAGGACCGCGACGCCTCGGTGCTGGGACTCGATGAAGCCGTCGCGCTCGACGACGGCGAGGAGCTCGGTGGTGGGCACGGGGTCCAACGTAGCGGCCCCCGTCTGCCGGTCGAGCCGCACCGTGCCCCCAGGCGCGGAGCGAGTCGAGACCACCGCGCGGTGCAGCCCTTGGTCTCGACGCGCGCCGCCGCAAGCGGCGGTGCGGCTCGACCGGCAGCGTGAGGTCGATCGACCAGCTATCCCCCGGGCGCCGCCTCGATGTCAAGCAGCAGCCGCTTCGCCTCGACGCCGCCCGCGTACTGGCCGAGCGCTCCATCGCTGCGCACGACCCGATGGCACGGGATCGCGATCGGCAGCGGGTTGCGCCGGCACGCGGTGCCGACCGCGCGCACCGCGCGTGGCGAGCCGGCCGCTGCGGCGACCTGGGCGTAGCTGCGCGTCTCGCCGTACGGGATCTCGCGCAGCCGCTCGACGACGTCGCGCCCGAAGCCGCGCGCGAGCGCCAGGTCGAGCGGACCGTCGAAGGCGCGAGCACGACCGGCGATGAGCGCCTCGAGCCGGCGCGCGGCGTCGTCGAGCCGCGCGGGCGCCTCGAGCACGCGCGGGCTGAGCGCGGTCGAGAGCCGCTCGAGCGTCGCCGCGGGATCGCGGCCGTCGAACGTCACCGAGACCAGGCCCGCGGGTGTCGCCGCGAGCAGCAGCGAGCCGACGGCCGTGTCGAGCGAGCGGTACGCCACGTCGAGCAGCCCCCGCTCGGCGGCGCGCTCGACGAGCCGCGCGTGCAGCGCGGCGATGGGCGCCTCGGGGATGCCGCCGAGCAGGCCGACCTCAGGCATCGACGCCTCCCAGCAGCTCGCGCAGCCGGCGCACGCCGTCGGAGGATGCGCGCCGCGCAGCATCCGCCGACGATCCGAGCGTCGCCGCGACCTCGGCGAACGGCAGCCCGCCGAGGTGGTGCAGCACGACGGCCTCGCGCTGCCGCGCCGGCAGCAGCGCGAGCGCTCGGGCGAGGTCGAGGTCGCGCGCCACCGAGGCCGTGGGCCTGTCCGGCACGTCGCCCACCACGAGGCGCGCGCGCCGCCGCAGCACGTCGATCGCCTTCCGGTGCGCGATCGTCACGAGCCAGCCCTCGACGCGCGCGTCGGCCGCGAGCCGCGGATACGCCTCGAGCGCGGCGAGGAACGTCTCGCTCCAGGCGTCGTCGGCGTCGACCTCGTCGAGCAGCGCCCGGCACACGCGCCAGACCCTCGCGCCGTGCAGCGCGACGATCGACTCGAAGGGCGCACGGGTCACGCGACCGAATCTAGCCCGACCGCCGCGAGCGACGATCCGGCCTCGTGGTCGAGCAGGAAGCGCTTGCGCTCGACGCCGCCGGCGTAGCCGGTGAGCGAGCCCGTCGACCCGACCACCCGGTGGCAGGGCACCACGATCGAGATCGGGTTGCGGCTGTTGGCGAGCCCGACCGCCCGCACCGCCGTCGGCTGCCCGATCGACGCCGCGATCCAGCCGTAGCTGCGCGTCTCGCCGTAGGGGATGGAGCGCAGCGCCTCCCACACGCGCAGCTGGAAGGGGCTGCCCGTGGGGTCGAGGTCGAGGTCGAACGCGCGTCGCTCCCCCGCCCAGTACTCACCGAGCTGCTGCGCCGCAGCGGCGAAGCCGGCGTCGTCGCGCTCGCCGAACGATGCCTCGTCGGGCGCGGGCCGATGGTCGGGCATGTACAGGCCCGTGATGCCGCGCTCGCTCCGCACGAGCGTGAGCGGGCCGATGGGGCTGTCGATGATGGTGTGGGTCATGGCCGCATTCCTCTCATACTCCGCTAACGCGCGGGGGCGACGGAATGTGAGCCTGTGGATGAGCGACGTCGCGCCGCCCTAGGCTCGGGGCATGGAGATCGCCCTCGTCCGACACGGCCAGACCGACTTCAACCGCGACGGCAGGCTGCAGGGCACGAGCGACATCCCGCTGAACGAGACCGGCATCGCGCAGGCGCACACCGCTGCTCGGCTGCTCGCCGACGGCCCGTCGACCGATGCGCGCTGGGACGCGGTGGTGTCATCGCCGCTCGTGCGGGCGGCCGTCACCGCCGACATCATCGCCGCCGAGCTCGGCCTCGAGGTCTGCGGTCGCTACCCGAGCCTCATCGAGCGCGCCTACGGCGAGGCCGAGGGGCTGACGAAGGAGGAGGCCGTCGCGCGCTTCGGCAGCGACTGGCCCGGCGAGGAGGACTTCGACGACCTGCAGCGCCGCGCCGTCGCCGCGGTCGACGACGTCGCCGCCCGCAACCCCGTCGACGCGCTCGTCATCGTCACGCACGGCACCTTCATCCGTGCGTTCGCCGACCACGTCACGGGCCAGGAGACGCGCACCCCCGACAACGCGCACTCCGTCCGCTTCTCGGGCGTCCCGGGCGCCTGGCACGTCGTCGACGGACTCGTGCTCGCGTGAGCCTCGACGCCCTGCGGACAGCGCTGCCCGCCCACGTGCTCGTCACCGATCCCGTCGCGCTCGACGTCGCGCGCGCCGACAAGTCGGGCCATCGCTCCGTCGCGCCGCCGCTCGCGATCGTCGAGGCGGAGGACGCCTCGCACGTGCAGGCCGCGCTGCGCTGGGCGACCGAGCACGGCGTGCCCGTCGTGCCGCGTGCGGCGGGCACCGGGCTGGCCGGCGGTGCGATCGCCGGCGAGGGCGAGCTCGTCGTCTCGGTCGACCGGATGCGGCGGCTGCTCGACGTCTCGATCGTCGACCAGTCGTGCCGGGTCGAGCCCGGCATCCGCAACGCCGAGCTCAACGACATGCTCGCCACCCACGGCCTCTGGTGGCCGCCGGACCCCGCGAGCCGCGCCATCTCGTCGGTGGGCGGCAACATCGCCACGAACGCGGGCGGCCTGCTGTGCGCCAAGTACGGCGTGACGCGCGAGTGGGTGCTCGCGCTCGATGTCGTGCTCGCGGACGGCAGCCGGATCTCGACCGGTCACCGCACCGTGAAGGGCGTCACCGGACTCGACCTCACGGCGCTCATGATCGGCTCGGAGGGCACGCTCGGCATCGTCGTCGGCGCGACCCTGAAGCTGCGGCCGCTGCCCGACGGCGGCGTGTGGACGGTCGGCGCCTTCTTCGACGACGAGGCTGTCGCGGCCGCGGCGTGCACGGCGGTGACGGCAGCGCGCATCCGCCCGGCGATCATGGAGCTCGTCGGCCGCGACGCGGTCTCGATGCTCGCCGCCTACACCGGGCAGCCGATGGCGGGCGCGTTCGTGCTCGTGCAGACCGACGAGCTGGGCGCCGCCGCGACCTCAGAGGTCGTCGCGGAGATCCTGGCGGCGCACGGCGGCCGCGTCGAGCGCACGGACGACGCCGCTCGGTCGGATGTGCTGGTGCAGGTGCGCAGGCAGGTGCACTTCGCGCTCGAGTCGTTCGGCACCGTGCTCGTGGAGGACGTCTCGGTGCCGCGGTCGCGGATGGCCGACATGTTCCGGGCGTGCGACGAGGCCGCAGAGCGCCACGGGGTGCGGCTCGCGACCACCGCGCACGCCGGCGACGGCAACCTGCACCCGACCTTCGTCTTCGACGGCACCGAGCCCTCGGAGGCGATCTGGGCCTGCGCGAACGAGGTGTTCGAGGCGGCGATCGCGATGGGCGGCACGCTCACCGGCGAGCACGGCGTGGGCATCCTCAAGCGGCGATGGCTCGTCGACGAGCTCGGCGAGCGGCAGCTCGCGCTGCAGCGGGCCGTGAAGGCCGCCTTCGACCCCGCCGGCATCCTGAACCCCGGCAAGGCGATCTAGCCCGCCGAGCCCACCCGTCCGGGTGGTCAGGACACGTCGCGCGCGGCTACCGCTGCCCGGCGCGTCGTGACCACCCGGCGCACGGGCGGGGTGGTGTCAGCGGACGGCGACCAGGTCGCAGACGAAGATGAGCGTCTCGTTCGGGCCGATGGCGCCGCCGGCGCCGCGCTCGCCGTAGGCGAGGTGGGGCGGGATGACGAGCTGGCGGCGGCCGCCGACGCGCATGCCCTCGATGCCCTGCTCCCAGCCCTTGATGACCATGCCGACGCCGAGCGGGAAGTCGAGCGGGGCGCCGCGGTTGTAGGAGGCGTCGAACTCCTCACCGGTGGAGTGCGTGACGCCGACGTAGTGGACGCTGACCTGCTTGCCGGTCACCGCCTCCTCGCCGTCGCCGACGGTGATGTCGGTGATCTGGAGCTCGGTGGGGGCGGGGCCCTCGGGGGCGTCGATCTGGGGCTTCTCAGTCATGCGCCAATCCTCGCACGCTCGCGCGAGGGCAGGCTCAGTGCTCGTCCTCGTCGGCCTGCAGGCCGATCTCCTCGCGGTCGATGATGCGCTGCGCGACCGCGACGGTGCTCGAGTCGAACCGCCCGGTGCGGCGCACGCGATCGAGCCACACGCGCTCCGCCTCGATGGCGACGTGGCGGAGGCGCGAGATCTGCGCGACGTCGGTGGACGGGTCGTCCGGGTCCACTTCGGCGACGTGGGCGGCCCAGTCGCGCCGGGCGAGCATCCGCTCGCTCGCGACCTCGACGATCATCTCGTCGATCCCGTTGACCTCGGCCTCCCGGCGCATCGCCTCGATGCCGGCGTCGATCGCCTCGCCGACGAGCGACTCGAGCTCGGCGCGCCGTCGGTCGGAGGCGTTCTTGCCGACGCCCAGTGCGCGCACGAGGAAGGAGAGCGTGCCGCCCTGCACGAGGAGCGTGACGATGGCGACGACGAAGGCGGCGAGCACGAGCTCGGCGCGCATCGGGGTGTCGGCCGGCAGCGTCTGCACCGCGGCGACCGTGACGACGCCGCGCATCCCGGCCCAGCCGATCGCGAGCGTGTCGCGCCACCCGAGCCGCTGGTCGCGCAGCGCCGTGATGTCGTGCCCGCGCACGATGTGGGCGTACCGGAGCCTCGCGCCGCGCTTCGTGCTCGTGTCGACGCTGTCGAGGCGCTCGGCGAGCCGGGCGTGCCCGCGCTGCACGCGGCCGGCGTGGTGGCGCAGCCACGCGAGCAGCGGCGGGAGCGCCGCGAGCCGCACGGCGAGCAGCACCGCGCACAGCAGCAGGCCGACCGCGACGACGCCGGCGAGGTGCCGCTCCCCCTCGTCGACGGCGGTGATCACGGCGGGCAGCTGCATCCCCATGGTGAGGAACACGCCGTTCTCGACGATGACCGAGAAGGTGCTCCAGGTGGCCGACTCCTGCGCTCGGCGCGTGGCGCGGATGCGGATCTGGCTGCGGTTGCCGATCACGAGCCCGGTGACCACGACGGCGACGATGCCCGAGCCGCGCAGCGACTCCGCGGCGAGGAACGAGACGAAGGGGGTCGCGATCGAGATCGCGGTGTCGATGGCGCGGTCGCCCGCGAGCTGGCGTATGAGCACCGTCGCGTAGCCGACGACGAGGCCGACGGCCAGCGCCACGACGACCGCGAGCGCGAAGTCGCCGACGAGCGCGGCGCCCTCGACCTCGGAGCTGCCCGGCCGCTCGATCGCGGCGACGGCGGTCGTGAGCAGCACGAGCGCGGTCGCGTCGTTGAGGAGCCCCTCGCCCTCGAGGATCGTCACGACCCGCGGCGGCAGCCCGAGCCGCTTGCCGAGCGCGGTGGCCGCGACGGCATCCGGCGGGGCGACGACCGCGCCGAGCGCGAGCGCGGCGGCGAAGCCGATGACCGGCCAGATGGACTGCAGCACGAGCGCCACGGCGAGCGCGCTGAGGGCGACGAGCACGACCGAGAGGTACCCGATCACGCGCAGGTTGCGGCGGAAGTCGACGGCGGGCACCCGCAGGGCCGCGGTGTAGAGCAGCGGCGGCAGGATGATCGTGAGGAAGACCTCCGGCGGCACGACGATCTCGGGCGAGCCGGGCACGAGCGCGATGACGGCGCCGAGCAGCACGAGGAGCAGCGGCGCTGCCACGCCGATCCGGTTGGCGATCGTGGCCACGGCGCCGATGAGCAGGATGCCCACCACGACGACGAGCGTCACCTCGGTCGCCACGTCGTGCATGGGGAGAGGGTATCGGTCGGCCCTATCACGGCATGGCGCTCCGACGTAGCCTGAGGTCAGCGGCCGCATCGGCGGCGCGCCGACCTGAGGAGGAAACTGCATGGCCATCACCTCGAACGCGAGCACGACCTGGACCGGCGGACTGGGCAGCGGCTCGGGCACGACCACGCTCGGCACCGGATCGACCTTCGACCTCACGTGGCGAGCCCGCGCCGAGGAGGGCGGCGCCTCGACGCCGGAGGAGTTCATCGCCGCGGCGCACGCATCGTGCTTCGCGATGGCCTTCTCGCACACGCTCGAGCAGGCCGGTCACCCGCCGGAGTCGCTCGACACCGCCGCGAAGGTCTCGTTCGTCGCCGGCACCGGCATCACGACGAGCGTCCTGACCGTCTCGGGCGTCGTGCCCGGCATCGATCAGGACCGGTTCGCGGAGCTCGCCGAGCAGGCGAAGGCCGAGTGCCCGGTGTCGCAGGCCCTCGCAGGCGTCGACATCCAGCTCGGTTCGGTAGAACTCCGTTCCTGAAGATTTGCTCAGGGAAAACTTTGCTTCCGCAGAAAACCTGACGCATCGACTATAAAAAGATCAGACGATCTTCCGTCCAACCTGAACCTAGAAGGAGCGTCATGAAGTTCAACAAGCCCAGCCGCCGTGGTGACGACTTCATCATCATGGGTGGCGACGACTTCATCATCATGGGTGACGATTTCATCATCATGGGCACCGACTACTAAGCAGTCGACCCAATGGCCGCGGCGCCGACTCCTCGAGTCGGCACCGCGGCCATCGTCTGTTCCGGAGCGGATGCGCGCCGTGCGGATCCGCTCGCGCGCTCAGTCGAACCGCACGCCCGTCAGGGTCTCCGAGATCTCCCACAGCCTCGCGCCCTCCGTGCTGCGGAGCGGCGGCCAGAGCGACTGCCGTCCAGGAGGACCGCCGACGCTGCCCGGCCCTTGCGGACCGTAGAACCCGCCGTCCTCCGCGTCTGCAGTCGTCGCGGCCATGAGCGCCGGCAGCGCCGCGCTCTCGACGGTGCCGACGAGCAGCCCGCGAGCCGAGAGCCAGCGGATCACCCGCACCTGCGGGGTGTCCTGCGCCCTGCCGACCTCCGGTCGTGCCGCGAGCAGGCTCGTCGGCGCGACGCCGGGGTGCGAGAGGTTGCTCGTGATCCCCCACCCGCCGCTGCGGCTGCGGCGGCTCAGCTCGAGCGCGAACAGCCCCACCGCGATCTTCGACTGCTGATAGGCGCGCATGCCGTCGTAGGAGCGCTCCCACTGCAGGTCCTCCCAGTGGATCGCGCCGCTGCGGGCCGCGATGCTCGCCTGCGAGGTCACGCGCGCGCGACCGGCCCTCAGCAGCGGCAGCAGCTGCCCGGTGAGCGCGAAGTGACCGAGGTGGTTCGTGCCGAGCTGCAGCTCGAAGCCGTCGGCGGTCGTCTGCCGCTCGGGCGGCGTCATGACCCCGGCGTTGTTGATGAGCAGGTGGATCGGCTCGCCCTCGGCGCGCAGCCGCTCGCCGAGCGCAGCGATCGAGGCGAGCGACGCGAGGTCGAGCTGCGCGAGCGTGAGCCGCGCATCCGGCTGCTCCGCGCGGATGCGAGCGACCGCCGTCTCGCCCTTCCGCATGCTCCGCACCGGCATGACGACGTCGGCACCGGCGCGGGCCAGCCGCGTCGCGATGCCGAGGCCCATGCCGTCGCTCGCGCCGGTGACGACCGCGCGCCTGCCGGTCAGGTCGGGGATGGTGATGTCGTACGGTCTGCGTGGCATGCGGATGCCTCTCCTCACGTGGATGCGGTGCGCCGTCGGGCGCCCTCGTCGATCGTCGCGGGGCGTGCAGCGCGCAGCCACGGCCTGACGATCCGTGGCTGCGGGATCCGAGTCGGGAGAGGATGCTCGCATGATCGATCGCACCGGGCTCGCCGAGTTCCTCCGCCGCCGCCGGGAGGCGCTGCAGCCCGAGGACGTCGGACTGCCGCGTGGGCAGCGCCGTCGCACGAGCGGGCTCCGCCGCGAGGAGGTCGCGGCGCTCTGCCACATGTCGACCGACTACTACTCGCGCATCGAGCGCGAGCGCGGGCCGCGGCCCTCCGAGCAGATGCTCGCCTCGATCGCGCAGGGGCTCCGGTTGACGCGCGACGAGCGCGATCACCTCTACCGGCTGGCCGGTCATGAGGCGCCCCCGCGCGGCTCCGGCACGGAGCACGTCAGCCCCGGCATGATGCGGATCTTCGACCGGCTGGGCGACACCCCCGCCGAGATCGTCACCGAGCTCGGCGAGACCCTGCGGCAGACGCGGCTCGGTGCGGCCCTCATGGGCGACTCGACGCGGTTCACCGGCGCCGCGCGCAGCATCGGCTACCGGTGGTTCACCGACCCGGCGGCCCGCGCGCTCCATCCGCTCGAGGACCACGACTTCTATGCGCGCCTCTACGCCTCGGGCCTCCGCGGCGTGGCGACGCTGCGCGGACCGGACTCCCGGGCAGCCCGGCTCGCGCGCGAGCTGCTCGCATCGAGCGCCGAGTTCCGCGCGGTCTGGGAGCAGCACGAGGTGGGGCTCGCGCCGCGGGAGGTGAAGCGGTACCAGCATCCGGCGGTCGGCCACCTCGAGCTCCAGTGCCAGGTGCTGCTCGATCCGGCGCAGGCGCACTCGCTGCTCGTCTTCACCGCGACCCCGGGCAGCGAGAGCCACGAGAAGCTCGAGCTGCTGTCGGTGCTCGACGCCGAGCAGGCTGCGGCACGGTGATCGACCGCGATCACTCCTTCTTATAGCGCGTGCGTCCGGCGACGATCGTCTCCACGACCTGGGCCTCGAGCAGCGAGCGCGCGCCGGCCGTGAAGGGATCGCGGTCGAGCACGATGAGGTCCGCGGCGGAGCCGACGGCGATGCGGCCGCGCCACGCGCCGTCGCCGACGGAGGCCGCGGCGTCGCGCGTCGCGTGGCCGATGGCGCGCTCGAGCGGCAGGGCGAAGTGCGGATGCACGGCGGGCACGCTGGGATCCAGGGCGGATGCCCGGGTTGCCGCCACGTACATGTTCGCGAGGGCGCCGTGCGGGGCGGTCGGCGCATCGGTCGAGAACGCCAGCAGCGCGCCGGCGTCCTCGTACTCGACCCACGGGAAGGCGCGCTCGACCCGCTCGTCGCCGAGCATCTCCGCCCAGTTGGCGAAGATCGCCGGGTCGGCGTGCACCGGCTGCATCGACGCCGTCACGCCGAGCCGCGCCATCCGCTCTGCGGTGCCGGGCGCCGCGTACTCGAGGTGCTCGATGCGGTGCCGGCGGGGGCGATCACCGTTGGCCACGACGGCACGCTCAATCGCCGTCAGCGCCACGTCGCTCGCGAGGTCGCCGATCGCGTGCATCGCGACCTGGAGCCCCGCCGCGTCGGCCGCCGCGACGACGGGCTCGAGGTGCTCGGCAGGCCAGATCGGGTCGGCGTTCGAGCCATCGGCGTAGGGGTGCCGCATCGCCGCGGTGCACGCGTCGATCACGCCGTCGAGGATGAGCTTGATCCCGACCACTCGCAGCCACGGGGTCGAGGGGTCGGCGGCGAGCTCGACGGCCCGAGCCACCTGCGCGAGGTTCTGCGCCTCGTCGCCGGTGTTGTCGATGAACCAGTGCGCGGCGATGCGGATAGGCAGGTCGCCTCGCCGTTCCTGCATGCGCCGCAGCGCGGCCAGGCCGAGCTCGTCGAAGGCCATGTCGACGACGCCGGTGACCCCGGCGGCGAGGTACGCCTCGATGGCTCGCTCGGCCCCGGCATCCCGGTCCGCGTCGACCGTGACCGCATCGCGGTGCGCCCATGCGTGGTGGGTGGCGGCCGTCTCGAGCAGCAGCCCCGTCGGCTCGCCGTGCTCGTCGCGGACGATCTCGCCGCCGAGCGGGTCGGGCGTCTCGCGCGTGATGCCCAGCTCGGCGAGCGCCGCGGTGTTGACCCAGCACGAGTGGTAGTCGTTGGCGTCGAGGTATACGGGGATGTCGGGCACCGCGGCGTCGAGCATCGCCGCGGTCGGCCTGCCGCCCGGGATGGAGCCGAAGAGCCAGCCGCGCCCCCACAGCGCGGTCGCGCCCGGGTCAGCGGCGCGCGCGTCGCGGAGCGTCGCCTGGATCTCGTCGAGGCTCTGGGCGTCGGTGAGGCCGACCTGGCCGAGCGCTGCGCCCAGCATCAGGAGGTGGGTGTGCGCATCGGTGAAGCCGGGCAGCACCAGGCGTCCCCCGAGGTCGACCGTCTCGTCGGCCTGCGGCGCGTCGGCGTCGGCGCCGACGAACGCGATGCTGTCGCCGTCGACGACGAGCGCCTCGGCCCAGGCGGTGTCCGGATCGGCGGTGAAGATGCGTCCGTTGCGGTAGAGCGTGGTCACGGTCGTCCCTCCTTCGCGAGCGGCGTGCGCAGCAGCACCGCGTAGATCGCGCCGGCGACGAGCATCCCCGCCGGCACGGACAGGTCGACGAAGCCCGTCGCCTGCGCGACGGGGCCGACCCAGACATCCGTCGCCAGGCACACCGCCGTCGTCCCGCCTCCCGCGAACAGCGCCGCGAGGCCCGGGATGCTCCATCCGCCGGTGTACCAGAACCGGCCACCCCGACGGTCGTCGAACAGGTCGACGCCGTCGTAGGCGTAGCGGCGCAGCAGCACGTCGACGACGAAGATCGCCATGGCGGGCCCCGAGACGATGACGAGGAACTGCAGCATGAGGTTCGCGGCCTCGAGCAGGCTCGACGACAGCACCAGGTAGATCGTGAGCGCGGTGCCCACGATGCCGACGATGATCGCCGCGGGGATGCGGCGGAGCCGGAACCCGATCGCCTGCAGCGCCATGCTCGACGTGTAGGTGGTCATCGCGTTGAGCGCGATCGTGTTGACGACGACGCCGGCGACGAGGATGGGCGCGAGCCAGACCGGCAGCAGCTCGAACAGGGCCGCGTCGAGCCCGATCTCGAACGCGGACTGGCTGAGCCCCGTCGCCAGCAGCACGCCGACGCTCGTGAACACGATGAACGGCACCGCGCCGCCGAGCGCGGTGGCGGCCGCGATGTGCGACGGCTTCGTCGAGCGCGGCAGGTAGCGGGCGATGTCCGGGCTGTTGATGAACGACAGCGGCGTCGACGCGAGGATCGTGAAGCCGATCGACAGCGACGACAGCAGCGCGGTGCCCTCGAGCGGCTCGGGGTTCGTGTACGACCAGTCGACCGTCGGCATGATGAACGCCGCGACGAGGAGGAAGACGACGAACAGCACCGCGGCCATCGCGGGGTAGGCCCGCAGGATCAGGCCGTGGCCGAAGATGGCCACGACGACCGTCACGGCAGAGACCACGAGCGTCACGCCGATCGGCACCCACACCGGGTCGTCGACCCCGAGCCGCCGCAGCAGGTCGGCGCCCATGAACGACGATGCCAGCCAGGTCAGCGACAGGAACACAGCGCCGATGAACCAGCCGACGAAGGCGACGAAGAGCCGGTTGCCCAGGATCCCGTACATGGCGCGCGTCACGACGGAGCCCGAGGTGCCGGCGGCGGATCCGCTCGCCGCGATGACGCCGGGCAGGATCCAGAGCAGCGACGCAGCGAGGATCACGCCGATCGCCTGCCAGATCTCGAGCCCGAGCAGGATCAGCGTCGCGCCGATGGTGAAGTTGAGGATGCTGACCCCCGGCGCCGCCCACACCAGCACGAGGTCGCGCGCCCGCCCGTGTCGAGCAGCGTCGCCGATCAGCTCGATGCCGCGGGTCTCCGGACGGGCGGCGGTGTCGACGAACGCCTCCGGGATGTTCGAGATCTGGGACATGCGCTTCCTCTCCGGACCGAGCGTCATTGCTATTGGTCATGCGCCCAATGGACTGTTGGTCACACAGTCAATAGCATGGACCGCATGACGTCAAGCACTGCGCAGCGCAGATCTCGGAAGCGGCCGGAGGAGCGGCGCGAGGAGATCCTCTCGGCCGCCGCGTCGATCGCGATCGACGAGGGCCTGGAGCGGATCACGCTCCGCGCGGTCGCCGAGCGGCTCGGGGTGCGCCCCGGGCTCATCACGCACTACTTCCCCGCCGCGGAGGACCTCGTCGTCGAGGGGTTCGCGCGCGCCGCGATCATCGAGCGCGAGCGGTTCTTCCCGGCGCAGGGCGACGCGCTGCGGCGCCTGGCGCACCTCATCGGCTACATCGAGAGCGGGGCGTCCCTGCCGCTCGCGCGGCTATGGCTCAACGCGCGGCACCTGTCGCGCTTCAGCCCGGCGCTCAACCGCACGCTCGACGAGCAGGACCTCCTCGACCGGGCGCGCCTCACCCAGCTGATCATCGACGGCATCGCTGCCGGCGAGTTCGCTGAGACAGATGCCGAGGCGGCGAGCGTCCGCATCTGGATCGCGATCGACGGTCGTGGCTCCTCCGTCAACAGTGCGATCGAGGAGGAGCACCCCGCCTCCGCCAGCTTCGCGTCGGACGTGGCGGAGTGGGCCCTGGCGCTCCCGCCCGGCACACTGCGGCGGGCGATCCCCAACGCCTGAGGTCGGTGATCTCGATGCGCGTGCGGGCTGCGCCCGCGCCGCTACTCGGTCAGCGGGTGGGGGCTACGCTCTCCCACCCGCTCGTCGAGTAGCACGCCCGGAGGGCGCGCGTATCGAGACGACACCGGTGAGTGATCTCGATACGCGTGCGGGCTGCGCCCGCGCCGCTCCTCGATCAGCAGGTGGGGGCCACGCTCGTCGAGCAGCACTCCCCCACCCACGCTCGTCGAGTAGCACGCCCGGAGGGCGCGCGTATCGAGACGACCCCGGCTAGGCGAAGGGATTGGGCATGAGCGTGTACTTCGTCTCGAGGTACTCGTGGATCCCCTCGGCGCCGCCCTCGCGTCCGAGCCCGGACTGCTTCACGCCGCCGAAGGGTCCTGCGGCGTTGGAGACGACGCCGACGTTGAGGCCCATCATGCCCGTGTCGATGCGGTCGATCATCCGCTGCCCGCGCTTGGTGTCCTCGGTGAACACGTAGCCGACCAGCCCGTACTCGGTCGCGTTCGCGAGCCGCACCGCGTCGTCCTCGGTCGCGAACCGCTGGATCGCCACCACCGGTCCGAAGATCTCCTCGATCGACACCGCCATCTCGGCCGTGACGTCGTCGAGCACGGTCGGCTGGAAGAAGGAGCCCGGCCCGTCGATCGCCTTCCCGCCGGTGACGAGCGTCGCCCCGTCCGCGACCGCCCCGTCGACCAGCCGGACCGCATTGTCGACCGCCTTGTCCTCCACCAGCGGGCCGATCTGCACGCCCTCCTCGGTGCCGCGGCCGATCTTCATGCCCTTGACCGCCTCACCGATCCGCTTCGAGAACTCGTCCGCGACGGACTCGTGGACGATGAACCGGTTCGCGGCCGTGCACGCCTGCCCGATGTTGCGGAACTTCGCCAGCAGCGCCCCCTCCACAGCCTTGTCCAGGTCAGCGTCGTCGAACACGACGAACGGGGCGTTCCCGCCCAGCTCCATCGACGCCTTCAGCACGTTGTCGGCCGCCAGCTTCAGCAGCTGCACGCCCACGGGCGTGGAGCCGGTGAACGACACCTTGCGGAGGCGCGGGTCGGCGAGCAGCCGCTCCGACAGCGCGCCGGTGGACTTCGTGGTGATGACGTTCACGACCCCCTTCGGGAGCCCCGCCTCCTCCAGCAGCGCGACCAGCGCGAGCGTGGTCAGCGGCGTGAGGGTCGCGGGCTTCACGACCGCCGTGCAGCCGGCCGCGAGCGCAGGACCCAGCTTCCGGGTCGCCATCGCCAGCGGGAAGTTCCACGGGGTGATCAGGAAGCACGGACCCACCGGGCGGTGGGTGACGATCATCTGCCCGGTGCCCTCCGGGGTCATCGTGTAGCGGCCGTCGATCCGGACCGCCTCCTCCGAGAACCAGCGCAGGAACTCGCCGCCGTACGCGACCTCGCCGCGGGCCTCCGCGAGGGGCTTGCCCATCTCGAGGGTCATGAGGAGCGCGAACTCCTCCTTCCGCTCCTGCAGCAGATCGAACGCCTTCCGCAGGATCTCCCCCCGCACCCGCGCGGGCGTGCGGCCCCACGACTCCTGCGCCTCGACGGCCGCGTCGAGCGCGCGCACGCCGTCGTCGACCGAGCCGTTCGCGATCTGCTTCAGCACGTCCCCCGTTGCCGGGTCGCGCACGTCGATCGTGCCCTGCTCCCCATCGATCCACTCGCCACCGATGAACAGCTGGCCGCGGACGGCGTCGAGGACCTCGGCCTCGCGGATGGATGTGTCGGTCGTGATGCTCACGGGTACAGTCCTCTCAGCTTGTGTGCCTGTGCGACTCGCTCCACGGCGAGGCAGGTCGCGGCGGTGCGCAGCGAGACGCCTCGCCGCCGTGCTTCATCCAGCACGTCGCCCCATGCTCGGGTCATGCGCTCGCCCAGGCGCTCCTGCACGTCGCGCTCGGTCCACCAGTACGACTGGTTGGCCTGCACCCACTCGAAGTAGGAGACGAGCACGCCACCGGCGTTCGCCAGGATGTCGGGGACGACCAGCGTCCCTCGCGCCTCGAGGATCGCATCCGCCTCGCTCGCGGTCGGGCCGTTCGCGCCCTCGACGATGACGCGAGCGGTGACGCGCGAGGCGTTGCCGGCGTGGAGCACGCCCTCGACCGCGGCCGGGACCAGCAGGTCGACGTCGAGCTCGAGCACGCGCGACGGCTCGATCGGCTCACCGCCGGGGAACCCGGCGACCGACCCGGTGCGTGCCGCGTGCGCCGACAGCGCGGCGATGTCGAGACCCGCCGAACTCGTGACGGCGCCGTCGGCGTCGCTCACCGCGACGATCCGGCAGCCCGACTCGGCGAGGAAGCGGGCGGCGTCGCGGCCGACCTTGCCGAAGCCCTGCACGCTCACGGTCGCGCCGCGCACCGGGATGCCGACGTGCTCGAGCGCCGCGCGGGCGATGAGGGCGACGCCCGCGGAGGTGGCGCTGGCTCGGCCGCGGGATCCGCCGAGGCTGAGCGGCTTCCCCGTCACGACGCCCGGCACCGTGTGGCCGACGGCCGTGGAGTAGGTGTCCATCATCCACGCCATCGTGCGCTCGTCGGTGCCGATGTCGGGCGCCGGGATGTCGCGCGTCGGTCCGATGATCGGCAGGATCTCGCTCGTGTAGCGCCGCGTGAGCCGCTCGAGCTCACCGTCGCTCAGCGTGCGCGGGTCGACGGCGATGCCGCCCTTCGCGCCGCCGTAGGGCACGTCGAGCAGCGCGCACTTCCACGTCATCCACATCGCCAGCGCGCGCACCTCGTCGAGGTCGACGGCGGAGCTGTAGCGGAGGCCGCCCTTCGCGGGGCCGCGCGACAGGTTGTGCTGCACGCGGTGCCCGATGAAGGTCGTGATCGAGCCGTCGTCGCGCCGCAGCGGCACGGCGACCGTCATCTCGCGCCGCGGCACCGCGAGCATCGCGGCGACGCCCTCGTCGAGGCCCAGGATCTCGACGGCGTCGGCCAGCTGCGCGCGCGCCTCGTCGAGCGGCCCGAGCTGGGCGGCGAGCAGGGCGGTCATCCGCGTGCGATCGCGTCGCTGAGGACGTCGAGGCCCTCGCGCAGCAGGTCGTCGCCGATCGACAGCGGCGGCAGGAGGCGGATGACGTTGCCGTCGGTGCCGCACGTGAGCACGATGACGCCTGCCGCGTGCGCCGCGGCTGCGGCGCGCGCGGTGAGCGCGGCGTCGGGACGGCCGGTTCCGGGGTCGACGAGCTCGAGCGCCATCATGGCGCCGTGGCCGCGCACGTCCCCGACGCGGGGATCGGTCGTCCGCAGCGCCTCGAGCCGCTCACGGATGATGTCGCCGATCGCGCGAGCCCGCTCCACCAGGCCGTCCTCGAACGCGGCGATCGAGGCGAGCGCTGCTGCGCACGCGACGGGGTTGCCGCCGTAGGTGCCGCCGAGGCCGCCGGCGTGGGCGGCGTTCATGAGCTCGGCGCGGCCGGTCACCGCCGAGAGCGGCAGGCCGCCGGCGATGCCCTTCGCGGTGACGATCAGGTCGGGGACGAGCCCAGAGTGCGTCGAGGCGAACATCTCGCCCGTGCGCGCGAAGCCGGTCTGGATCTCGTCGGCGATGAAGACGATGCCGTGGCTCGCGGCCCAGTCGGCGAGCGCCGGCAGGAAGCCGTCGGCCGGGACGACGAAGCCGCCCTCGCCCTGGATCGGCTCGATGATGACGGCGGCGATCTCGTCGAGCTCGACCTGGCGCTCGATGCGCTCGATCGCGATGCGGGCGGCTTCCTCGCCCGTGCGGCCGTCGCGGAACGGGTACGACATCGGCGCGCGGTGCACGTCGCCGGCGAACGGCCCGAAGCCGCGCTTGTAGGGCATCGACTTCGCCGTGAGCGCCATCGTGAGGTTGGTCCGGCCGTGGTACGCGTGGTCGAAGGCGACGACGGTGCTCCGGCCGGTCGCGGCACGGGCGATCTTGATCGCGTTCTCGACGGCCTCGGCGCCCGAGTTGAAGAGCGCGCTGCGTTTGGCGTGGTCGCCGGGCGTGATGCGGTTGAGCGCCTCGCACACGGCGACGTAGCCCTCGTAGCCCGTGATGGTGAAGGCGGTGTGCGTGAAGCGGCCGAGCTGCTCGGCGCTCGCCGCGACGACACCGGGGTGCGCGTTGCCGACCGACGTCACGGCGATGCCGGAGCCCAGGTCGATGAGCGAGTTGCCGTCGATGTCGCGCACGATGCCGCCGCCCGCCGCATCGACGAAGACCGGCAGGGTGATCCCGACGCCGTCCGCGACCGCCTCGCGCTTGCGCGCGAGCATCTCGGTGGAGCGCGGTCCGGGGATGGGCGTGCGCAGCTCGCGGACCTGCGCCAGTGCGGGTCCTCCGACGACGTCGTCGATCGCGTGCATGGTGGGCTTCCGTTCTCTCGGTGTGCTCGCACGCTACGGCGACCCGCACGCAGGAGGGTGTGCCACTGCGGCACGGATCGCTGCCATGATTGCCGCCATGGCAACCGATGGCACGCCCGGCACCGCGACGATCGTCCGCCTCCTCGGGCAGCGGCAGCTCGACGTGCGATCGCTCGTCGCGGGCGACGCGCGCCGCGACGCACCGATCGCCTGGATCGCGAGCTCCGACCTCGACGACCCCACCCCCTTCCTCTCCCCCGGGCACGTGCTGCTGACGACCGGGCGCCAGCTGCTCGAGCGCGAGGGTTCGGCCGACACCTACGTCGACGCCCTGGTGCGCGGCGGCATCCTCGGACTCGGCTTCGCCACCGGCTTGCACGCGCCGGAGGTGCCGTCGGCGCTCGTCGACGCCTGCGCCGCCGCGGCGCTGCCCCTGTTCGAGGTCCCGCTCGCCACCCCGTTCCTCGCGATCATCCACTGGTGCGCCGACCTGCAGCGCGACCGCGAGCGGTGGGCGACGAGCGCCCAGCGGGCCGTCGCCGCCGCGGCGCTCGCCCCAACGGGGCACCGCGCGGTCGTGCGGCGGCTCGCGACGGAGCTCGGGGCGGGCGTCGCGCTGCTCGACAGCGCCGGCCGGGAGCGCGCGACGAGCCGGACCGCCGTGCCGCCGGCCGCGCTCGCGGCGGCGCGCGAGACGCTGCGCTCGGCCCGCCGCACGACGTCGACCGACGTGACGGCCGAGGGATCCGTGACGGTCGCGACGCTCGGGTCGGGCGACCGGTCGCTCGGCTGCGTCTGCATCTGGACGCGCGATCCGCTCGACACCGCAGCGCAGTCGGTCGCGACCGTCGCCGCGGCGTGGCTCGAGTTCTCGCTCGTCAGCGCGGTCGACGCGACGCGGCGGCTCAACGAGCTCGAGGGAGCGCTCGCCGCGCTCGCGCTCGAGGGGCAGGCGGATGCGGTCGGCGCGCTGCTGCTCAAGACGGGTCGCCGGCTGCCGTCCGAGCCGATCGTGGTGGCGAGCGCCGAGACGGCGCTCGCGCGCTACGCCATGGAGGACGCGCTCCGCGACACGGCGGGCGACGTGCTGTGGACCGCAGACGGCGAGCGGCTGCTCTTCGTCGTCTCGCTCGCGGAGCGCGAGCGGCTCGATGCCTTCCTCACGCGACTCGATGCCACCGCGGGCGTCTCGCAGCCGTCGTCCTGGCGGCACGCGCCGGTCGCGGCCTCCGAGGCGGCCGCCGCGCTGCAGCGCGCGAAGCGGACCGGCGCGGCGACCGCGACGTTCGAACGAGCGCTCGACGGGCTGCTCGGGATGCTCGACGACCGCGACGCCCGCGATGCCGCCCGCGCACAGCTCTCGCCGATCGCCGCAGAGGCCGACGGCGCGGAGCGCCTCGCGCTCGTGCGCACCTGGTTCGAGCAGGACTGCAGCTGGGACGCGACGGCTCGCATCGTGGGGATGCACCGGCACTCCGTGCGCAGCCGCATCCGGGCGATCGCCGAGCAGTTGCAGCTCGATGCCGACGCGTTCGCCGATCGCGCCACGCTCTGGGCGTTGCTCCGGGCCGCCGACGTGCCGCGCTGGCAGCGGCCCTGACCGAGCGGGCGACGGAGGCCGGCGCGTGACAGGAGCACGCTCAATCGTTTAATGTCAGTCGCGACGCCCGCGTGCCATCCCCGGGCGTCGCCGCGCATCCGCCGGTCGCCGTCGACCGCACGATGACGCCAACACCGATCCGAGGAGGAATCGATGAGCGAGAACCAGCTGAGCCACTACCGCGTGACGGACCCGTACACGGGTCAGGTCGTGAAGGAGTTCCCGACCGCGACGGATGATGAGGCGCGTGCGGCGATCGAGCGCGCGCACGCGGCCTATGAGCCGTGGCGCAGCACGCCGCTGGCGGAGCGGGCGGCGGTCCTGGGCCGTGCTGCGGACGCGTTCGCGTCGCGCAGCCGGGAGCTGGCGGAGATCATCCGGACCGAGATGGGGAAGCCGCTCGGGCAGGGTGTGTTCGAGGCGGAGTTCTCGGGCGAGATCGTGCAGTACTACGCCGACAACGCCGAAGCCTTCCTCGCGGACGAGGTGCTGCAGGTCCGGTCCGGTGTCGATGCGCGGGTGCGGAAGTCGGCGCAGGGCGTGATCCTCGGCATCATGCCGTGGAACTTCCCCTACTACCAGGTCGCGCGGTTCGCGTTCCCGAACCTCATGCTCGGCAACACGGTGCTGCTGAAGCACGCGCCGCAGTGCCCGTGGTCGGCGACCGTGATCGCCGAGATCCTCGCCGAGGCGGGGCTGCCGGCGGGCGCGTACGAGAACATCTTCGCCACCAACGACCAGATCGGCGACATCGTCATCCCCGACCCGCGAGTCCGCGGCGTCTCCCTCACCGGGTCCGAGCGCGCGGGCGCCGCGGTCGCCGAGATCGCCGGCCGCCACCTGAAGAAGGTCGTGCTCGAGCTGGGCGGCTCCGACCCGTTCATCGTCCTCTCCACCGACGACATGGACGCCGTGGTGGCGGCGGCGGTCGAGACGCGGATGGAGAACTCCGGCCAGTCCTGCAACGCCTCCAAGCGGTTCATCGTCATCGACGACCTCTACGACGAGTTCACGCGCAAGCTCGGCGAAGCCATCACGGCGCTCCCGGTCGGCGAGGCCGACGACGAGGACGCCCTCGTCGGCCCGCTGTCGTCGCAGGCCGCCGCCGACCGGCTGCGGGAGCAGACCGGCGCCGCGGTCGCCGAGGGCGCGCAGGTGCTCGCCGGCACCATCACCGCCTCCGGCGACGCCCGCATCACGCCCGCGCTGCTCGGCGGCGTCACCGACGAGATGGACGCGTTCCGGGAGGAGCTGTTCGGCCCCGTCGGCACCGTCTACCGCGCGACGGACGTCGACGACGCGCTCCGGATCGCGAACGGCACCCCCTTCGGGCTCGGCGCGCGCCTGTGGTGCTCGGACCCGGATCTCGCGGCCTCGGTCGCCGACCGCATCGACGCCGGCATGGTCTCGATCAACGGCGCCGGCTCCGAGGACTACGACATGCCCTTCGGCGGCACCAAGCGATCTGGCTTCGGCCGCGAGCTCGGCCCCCACGGCATGGAGGAGTTCATGAACAAGAAGCTCATCGTCGGCTGACGAGCGCAGCCACGCACGACGATGGCCCCGGATCGCTGGATCCGGGGCCATCCTCATGCGGTCATCGCCGCACGGTCAGGCGCGCGGCTGCTGCTGCGTGATGCAGTGGATGCCGCCGCCGCGCGCGAAGATCGGGCGCGCGTCGACCGTGACGACCTCGCGGCCTGGGTAGGCCTGGACGAGAACTGCGCGCGCTCGGGCGTCGGCCTCCGGCTCGCCGAACCCGCAGACGACGACGCCGCCGTTCACCACGGAGTGGTTGACGTAGCTCCAGTCGACGAAGCCCTCGTCGTCGCGCAGCGTCGCGGGCGCCGGGAGCGCGATGACCTCGATCGCGCGCCCGCGGGCGTCGGTGCTCGCCTCGAGCACCGCGCGGATCTCCTGGCTCACGGCGTGGTCGGGATGCGCCGGGTCCTGCTGCTCGTGGAGCAGCACGCGTCCGGGCGACGCGAAGGCGGCGACGATGTCGACGTGCCCGTTGGTGCCGAACTCCTCGTAGTCGCGGGTGAGCCCGCGCGGCAGCCAGATCGCGTGCTCCGCGCCGATCGTGCGCGCGAGCTCCGCCTCAACCCGCGCGCGATCCGCGTGCGGGTTGCGGCGGGGATCGAGCTGCACGGTCTCGGTGAGCAGCACCGTGCCCTCACCGTCGACGTGGATGCCGCCGCCCTCGTTCACGAGCAGCGAGCCGATCCGCTCGGCGCCGGCGAGCGCGCCGACGGTCGTCCCGAGGGCTGCCGAGAGCTGCCACTCGGCCCACGCCGGTGCGCCCCAGCCGTTGAAGATCCAGTCCACGGCGCCGAGCCGGCCGCCCTCGTCGAGCACGAAGGTTGGGCCGACGTCGCGCATCCAGAACTCGTCGAGCGGCGCCTCGACGACCTCGATCGCGCCGTCGAGCATCCGGCGTGCCCGAGCCACCTCGGAGGGGTCGGCGACCATCGTGACCGGCTCGAACCCGGCGACGGCGTTCGCCACCGCAGCCCACGCCTCGTAGCCCTCCTGCCGCTCCTCGGCCGTGGCCCCGAGCGTCACGCCCTCCCTGGGGAACGCCATCCAGGTGCGCTCGTGCTCGGCCGTCTCCGCAGGCATCCGCCATGTCATTGCGATCGTCCCTCTCCACGCCTACTATTGACCAAGCGATCAACAGTTGTAGCGACCGTACTGAGGACGATGGCTCCCGTCAATGCCGACCCGCGCGGCGTCCTCCCACCTGCACGACGAAGGAGACACAGGATGAGCAACCACCAGCTCGACGAGCATCGCGAGTGCGACGTCGTCATCATCGGCGCAGGCGTGGCCGGCCTCTCGGCGGCGACGCGGCTGCGCGAGGCCGGGCACGAGGTCGTCGTGCTCGAGGCCCGCGACCGCGTCGGCGGCAGGCTCTGGACCCGTGAGATCGACGGCGCGATGCTCGAGATCGGCGGCCAGTGGGTCTCCCCTGACCAGTCTGCGCTGCTCGAGACCATCGATGCGCTCGGCCTCGAGACCTTCGCCCGGTACCGCGAGGGCCAGAACGTCTACATCGCCGACGGCGGCGAGCGCGTCGAGTTCCTCGGCGAGCAGCTGCCCGTGCCGGCCGAGACCGAGGCCGAGATGGAGCGCCTGACGGTCGTGCTCGACGAGCTCGCCGCCGCGATGGACCCCGATGCACCGTGGGCGCACCCGCAGGCGCGCGAGCTCGACACCGTGTCGTTCGAGGAGTGGCTCGAGGCGCAGACCGACGACGCGCTCGCCCGCCGCCACATCTCCCTCTTCATCGCCGAGGCGATGCTGACGAAGCCGGCGCACGCCTTCAGCGCGCTGCAGGCGGTGTTCATGGCGGCGTCCGCCGGCTCGTTCTCGAACCTCGTCGACTCGGAGTTCATCCTCGACCGCCGCGTGGTCGGCGGCCTGCAGGGCGTGCCGCTCGCGCTCGCCGCGGCGCTCGGCGACCGCGTCGTGCTCGACGCCCCCGTCCGGCGCATCGACCACGGGGCCGACGGCGTGACGGTCGTCTCCGACCGGGGCACGGTGCGCGGCAAGCGCGTCATCGTGGCGATGCCGCCGAACCTGTTCTCGCGCATCGACTACCAGCCGCCGCTCCCCCGCCGGCAGCACCAGCTGCACCAGCACCTGTCGCTCGGGCTGGTCATCAAGGTGCACGCCGTGTACGACCGGCCGTTCTGGCGCGACAAGGGGCTCTCGGGCACCGCGTTCAGCCCGTACGAGCTCGTGCATGAGGCGTACGACAACTCCAACCACGAGGACGAGAAGGGCACGCTCGTCGGCTTCGTCTCGGACGAGCACGCCGACGAGGTCTTCGCGCTCTCGGCCGAGGAGCGCAAGCAGCGCATCCTCACGAGCCTCGTGCACTACTTCGGCGACGAGGCGGGCGAGCCGATCGTCTACTTCGAGAGCGACTGGGGCACGGAGGAGTGGACGCGCGGCGCCTACGCCGCCTCGTACGACCTCGGTGGCCTGACGCGGTACGGCGCGGATCAGCGGACGCCCGTCGGGCCCATCCACTGGGCGTGCAGCGACTTCGCCGGGCACGGCTTCCAGCACGTCGACGGCGGCATCCGCTCGGGCTGGGCAGCGGCGAAGGACGTGATCGCAGCACTGGCCTAGCAGCACGCGATCGGAGGCCGGCGGCGCTACGGGCGCGGCCGGCCTTCGCGCGTGCTGGCCCGGGCGACGAGCGTCGGGCGCAGCGTGCGCAGCGCCGCGCCGGGCTCCGCACCGCTGAGCGCATCGATGAGCTCGGCCGCGCACCGAGCGCCGTGCTCCCGCTCGTGCAGGTCGAGCGCGGTCACCTGCGGCGTCAGCAGCGAGAGCGCCGGCTCGTCGACGTAGGCCGCGAGCAGCAGGTCGACCCCGACCCGGCGCCCGTCGCGCGCCGCGGCGGCCGCGACCGGGCCGGCGGTGCCGCTCGGCACGGTGAGGATCGCGTCGACCGCCGCGTCCTCGAGCAGCCTGCGCGTCGCCGCCTCCACCTCCCGGGCGTCGGGCTCGAAGCCGATGGTCGTCATGAGCGCCGGGAGGCCGCGCTCCGCGCACCAGGCTCGGTGCGCCTCCGCCACCTCTGCACCCCACGCCGTGTCGGCCGGTGGCAGCAGGGCGGCGATCCGGGCGGCGCCCGCCGCAGACAGGTGGTCGAGCAGCTCGACCGTCGCGGAGGCGTGGTCGGCGGTGACGCTCGCGACGAGCGACGGCACCGCGCGAGCGACACGCTCCCCGCTCACGACGGGCCTGCCGTCGTCGAGCAGCGCATCGACCGCCGCATCGCCGGCGGCGGCGTCGATGATGACGAACCCGTCGACGTGCGCGGCAGCCGGCGCGTCGGCGGCGGGACGCGGGAGCAGGATGACCGACCACCCGCGCGCGTGAGCGGCGTCGACGACCCCGAACGCGAACTCGGCGTAGTACGGCGAGGTGCCGCCGGTGCTCGGCAGCAGCAGCCCCATCGTCCGGTAGCTCGCGGTGCGGAGGCTCCGCGCGCTCGCGTTGGGCTCGTACCGCAGCTCGCGCGCGGCCTCGAGCACGCGCTCGCGCGTCGCGTCCGAGACGCCGGGCAGGCCGCGCAGCGCCATCGAGGCCGCGGCGACCGACACGCCCGTCGCCGCGGCGACGTCGCGGAGCGTCGGGCGGGCGGTGGTCACGCGTCGAGGCTAACCCACCGGCGGGACCCTTGCGCCGCCCGCGCTTAATCGTTTAAGGTGTCGACGACACCGCCGTCAGGAAGGTCCCGCCATGCTCGCTCATCCCGACTCCGACTCCCCCTCGTCCACCCGCGCGGTCGAGGTGCACGAGGCATCCATCGCGCAGCTGCGCGACTGGCTGGCATCCGGCGCGACCACGAGCGTCGACCTCGTGGAGGCATACCTCGCGCGCATCGCGGCCTTCGACGAGCCCGGCAGCGCGACGGCGCTCAACGCGGTCGTCGTCCGCAACGAGCGGGCGCTCGACGAGGCGGCCGACGCCGATCGCCGCCGGGCGTCCGGCCGCACGCTCGGGCCGCTCGACGGCATCCCCTACACCGCCAAGGACAGCTTCCTCGTGCGCGGGCTCACCGCCGCAGCCGGCAGCCCGGCCTTCGCCGACCTGGTCGCGCAGCGCGACGCGGCGACGATCGAGCGCCTGCGCGCGGCGGGCGCCATCTGCCTCGGCCTCACGAACATGCCGCCGATGGCGAACGGCGGCATGCAGCGCGGGGTCTACGGCCGAGCGGAGAGCCCCTACTCCGCGGCATACCTGACCTCGGCGTTCGCCTCCGGATCGTCGAACGGCTCGGGCACGGCGACGGCCGCGAGCCTCGCGGCCTTCGGGCTCGGCGAGGAGACCTG
The DNA here is from genome assembly GCF_003752465.1 of Agrococcus jenensis. Lineage (NCBI taxonomy): Bacteria > Bacillati > Actinomycetota > Actinomycetes > Micrococcales > Microbacteriaceae > Agrococcus > Agrococcus jenensis. The sequence goes on from NZ_RKHJ01000001.1 coordinate 549,238, forward strand.
GTCGAGCGGTCGCGCCCCCGCCTCGTGCAACGCGCTGTGCGCCTACACGCCCTCCCGCGGCGTCATCTCGGTGCGCGGCAACTGGCCGCTCGTGCCCACGATGGACGTCGTGGTGCCGCACGCGCGCACCATGGCCGACCTGCTCGAGATCCTCGACGTGATCGTCGCCGACGACCCGGATGCTCGGGGCGACTTCTGGCGAGGGCAGCCCTGGGTGCCGATCCCGTCGGCCTCGACCGTGCGGCCCGACTCCTACCCGGCGCTCGCACCCGTCGACGCCGACGCCGCGCGGGCCGCCCTCGAGGGCAAGCGCTTCGGCGTGCCCCGCATGTACCTCGGCACCGACCCGGATGCCGGCGTCGGCGCCACCGGCATCGGCGGCCCGACCGGGCAGCGCATCGAGCCGCGCGCGAGCGTGCTCGCGCTCTGGGAGGCTGCCCGCCGCGACCTCGAGGCGGCCGGCGCGGAGGTCGTGGACGTCGACTTCCCGCTCGTCACGAACTACGAGGGCGACCGCGCCGGCGCTCCCACGATCGCCACCCGCGGGCTCGTCTCCGAGGCGTTCCTGCGGCGCGAGATCCTCGACCTCTCGGCCTGGGCGTGGCAGGACTTCCTCGCCGCGAACGCCGACCCCGCCCTCGACAGGCTCGCCGACGTCGACGGCGCCGCGATCTTCCCGCATCCTGAGGGTGCGCTCCCCGACCGCTACGAGGGCTTCGACGACGACATCGCCGACTACCCGCGGCACGTGCGCGACCACCCGGTCGGGTCGTTCGTCGAGATCCCCGAGCTCGAGCAGGGAGTGCGGGGGCTCGAGGAGACGCGCCGGATCGACCTCGAGGCGTGGATGGACGAGCTCGGGCTCGACGCGGTGGTCTTCCCCGCGATGGCGGATGTCGGGCCCGCCGATGCCGACGTCGACCAGGCCTCTGCGGCGCTCGCGTGGCGCAACGGGGTTTGGGTCGCGAACGGCAACCTCGCCATCCGCCACCTCGGCGTGCCGACCGTCACCGTGCCGATGGGGACGATGGCCGACATCGGGATGCCCGTCGGCCTCACCTTCGCCGGCCGCGGCTGGGACGACGAGGCACTGCTCCGCGTCGCAGCCGCGTTCGAGGCGACCGGCGATCGCCGGACCGCGCCGCCCCGGACGCCCGCCCTCGGCTGAGGGCGCTCAGGCGCGAGCGCTCGCGCCGTCGGCCGCCGCCTCGAGCGCGCCCGGCGCGAGGCCGAGCAGCCCCTCGGCCGCCCGCTTCGTGATCGCGCCCTGCGCGGCGCCGGCGCCCCAGTGGACCAGCTCGTGCGCGTTGAGGCCGTCGATCATCGCGAGCAGGTGCAGGGCAGTGCCGTCGACGTCGTCGCACCGCAGTGCGCCGGCCTCCGCACCCGCGGTGATCGCGTCGCGGATGATCGACAGCCACTCGTCCATCCGCAGCCGCACGGCCGCGGCCAGCGCGGCGTTGTGCCGGCCGAGCGACCACGCCTGCACCCACAGCGACGTGACGTCCTGCCGCTGCGGGTCGAGCGCCGCGTCGATGAGCACGACGAGCCCCGCGGTCGCACTCGGCTCGGCCGCGACGAGCTCGCGCACCTCGCCGATCTCCTCCGCGACGATCTCCGAGAAGGTGTCGGCGACGAGGGCGTCCATGCTCTCGACGTAGTGCGCGACGAGCGCCGACGCCATCGAGGCGCGGCCTGCGACGGCCCGCTGGGTCACGGCGTCGAGGCCCTCCTCGAGCGCGATCGCACGAGCGGTCGCCGCGATCTCGGCTCGCCGGTCATCAGGCGACTTCCGGGTGCGTCGCGGCTTCGTCTCCATGCTCCCCATCCTCCCGCAGACGACGACGCTCCGGGCCGAGGCGCAGCCTCGAGCCCGGAGCACCGTGCGGCGTCAGACGCGCGCCATCGGCTCGTCGTCGCCGGCCGCGGTGCCGGCGCCCTGCGCGTCGAGCACCGCGGTGTCGGGCGCATCCGGGTCGTCCACCGCGACCGGCAGCACTTCGCCGCGGAAGAAGGCGGGCGCGCGCCGGGCCTGGAGCAGCATGAGCACGACGCCGAGCACGAGGATGCCGATGCTCGCCACGAAGACGAGGCCGACGCCGTCCTGCGCCATGCCGTCGGCATCCCAGCGCGTGGCGAAGATCGCCGAGCCGGAGCCGTACGCGGGGTCGATCGAGTCGATCGCCGTCTTGCAGAAGAGCGCGAGCAGGGCGACGCCGCCGAGCAGCGGCAGCACCAGGCGCGTGAGCGCGCTCCGGACGCTGCGGAACCAGGAGCGGCGGAAGAACCAGACCGCGGCGAGGCCCGTGATGCCGTAGTAGAAGCAGACCATCATGCCGAGCGCGCTGATCGTGTCCCAGAGCGCGTTCTCGGAGAGCACCTTCATGACGGCGTAGAGCGCCATCGCGGTGATCGCCGATGCGAGGGTCGCGACCGACGGCGAGCGGAAGCGCGAGCTCACCGTGCTGAAGGTGCGCGGCATCGCGCCGTAGTGGCCCATCGCCAGGATGGTGCGCGAGGGCGAGATCATCGTCGACTGCAGCGAGGCGGCGGAGCTCAGCAGGATCGCGATCGAGATGAGGATCGCGAACGGGCCCATGATCGGCTCCGCGAGCACCGCGAAGATCGACTCCTGGTTCTCCGGGTTGCCCGCCCCGAGCCCGGTCTCGCCGACGCCGGCGTAGGCGAGCGTGGCGATGGTGACGAGCAGGTAGAGCGCCATGGTGACGACGATGGTGACGATGGCGGCGCGACCCGGCGTGCGCTTCGGGTCCTTCGCCTCCTCGTTCATGGTGACGACCGTGTCCCAGCCCCAGAAGAGGAAGATCGCGAGCGAGACGCCGGCCGACATGGCCGAGAGGCTCGACGCCGCGAGCGGGTTGAACCAGTCAGCGGTGACCGGCTGCGGGTCGAACCCGTTGCCCTGCCCGACCGCGACGAACGCCGCGATCGCGTACCAGACGAGCGCGCCGACCTGGAAGACGACCAGGCCGATCTGCACCTTCTTGGTCGCGTCGACGCCGCGGTAGCTGATCCACGCGGCGCCCGCGACGAACAGGCCGGTGATGAGGAGGTTGAGCCAGAGGATGCCGGTGAGGTCGGCGAGCGAGTCGTCGCCCGTGACCTGGGCGAGCAGGATGAAGAGGAAGTCGACGGCGACGGCGGCCAGGTTCGACAGCACCAGGATCGTCGACGCGACGAGCCCCCAGCCGGCCATCCAGCCGATCCACGGGCCGAACGCGCGGGTCGCCCAGGTGAAGCTCGTGCCCGAGTCGGGCATCGCGGCGTTGAGCTCGCGGTAGCCGAACAGCACGAAGAGCATCGGCACGAACCCGATGAGCAGCACCGCGGGCACCTGCAGACCGACCTCGGCGACGACCGGCCCGAGCCCGGAGGTCAGCGTGTATGCGGGGGCGACCGCAGAGACGCCGATGATGGCGCCGCCGATGACGCCGACCTTCCCGATGCCCAGTCCCTTGCGCGTGACGCCGCCCTTCGGGGCGGCCTCAGCCGTGCGCTCGATCGATCTCGTCATGGAGGCTCCTTCGCCTGCTCGTCGCCCGCGCCTCAGCGCAGCGGGCGCTCGCGCAATTGTTGACCATGTGGTCGACAAGCGCAAGCCGAGCTCGCCGTTGAAGAGAGGCAGCGCGCCATGCGAGGATCCACCCGGAGCGACGAGCATCAGCGCGGCCGCCCGAGCCCGCTCGCACGAAAGGCCGCCCATGCGCCGCACCCTCGCCTCGCTCACCGTCGCCGCCGCAGCCGCGATCGCCCTCACCGGCTGCGTGATCGCGCCGCCGATCCTCGACCCCTACGGCTTCGGCTTCGCGGGTGGGTACGGCCCCTACGATCCGGCCGCCGAGGACTTCGACCCGGCTGCCGAGGAGCAGTGGCAGGCCGAGAACCGCGCCATGGAGCTCGACTTCGCCGAGGAGGTCGCGCAGGAGCTGCACGAGGTCGGCTCAGCGCTGCCGCCTGCCGAGGGCGAGTCGCTCGAGGAGTTCCGGCACCTCGCGATCGGCGTGGGCTACGAGTGGTGCGACCTCCTCTACGTCGACGAGGAGCGGATCGGCGACGCCGACGAGCACGCCGCGCAGGCGCAGCGCTACGGCTGGACCACGGAGGAGTACCGCGTCGTCGTCGAGGAGGCGGAGGGCTGGCTCTGCGGGTACTGACGCGCGCCGGGACTCACCTGGACGGCTCGACCACGCACGATCCGCAGCAGGCGCCGGACGACTCCTCCGAGCGCTCCCGCTGCGCCTCGACGCCGTGGTCATGCGCGTGCTCGTGCTCGCCGAACGACGGGGCGCAGCACAGGTCACCGCGCCACGCCTCGATGCCCTCGCGGATCGCCAGTCCGGCGACGACGAGCGCCGCGACCGAATCGGCCCACCACCAGCCGAGCAGCGAGTTGGCGAGCAGCCCGAGCAGCACGGCCGCGGAGAGGTAGGTGCACACGAGCAGCTGCTTGGCGTCCGCCTGCACGCTCGCGGAGCGGAGCTCCTTGCCCGTGCGCGTCTCGAGCCAGGCGAGCGCCGGCATGATGACGACGCTGAGCGCCGCGATCGCGATGCCGACCGGGCTGTGCTCCGGTTCCGTCACGCCCACCAGCGCCAGGACGGCGTCGACGGAGACGTACGCCGCGAGCGCGAAGAACGCGATGGCGACGACCCTCACCGTGATGCGCTCCCACCGCTCGGGATCCTTGCGGGTGAACTGCCACGCCACCGCAGCAGCCGACAGCACCTCGATGATCGAGTCGAGGCCGAACCCGATGAGCGCTGCCGACGACGCGACCGATCCGGCCCAGATCGCGATGACGGCCTCGATGACGTTGTACGAGATCGTGAAGCCGACGATCCAGCGCACGCGACGGCGCAGCCGCGCCCGGCGCTCCTCGGACAGCGTCGCGGTCATGCCGAGTCCTCGCAGCAGCCCGGCACCTGGCAGCCGGAGCTCATGCACGGGGCACCCTCGTCGACGGCGAGCGTGACCGCCAGCAGGGAGTCGATCGCTCGCGCGATGTGCGGGTCCGCGATCTCGTAGCGCGTCTGCCTGCCCTCGGGCTCGGCGACGACGATGCCGCAGTCCCGCAGGCACGCCAGGTGGTTCGACACGTTGGTCCGGGAGAGCTCGAGCTCGCGCGCGAGCACAGCCGGGTAGCCCGGCTGCTCGAGGAGCTGGAGCAGGATGCGTGCGCGCGTGGGATCCGCCATCGCACGCCCCAGGCGATGCATCACGTCGAGCCGAGTGGCAATGGTCAGCATGTGATGACCATACAGTGAGCGCTGACCTGTGCGCGAGGAGGCGCGGATCCGGTGCGACCGCAGCACGACCACCTCGACACCGGGCCGCGCCCCTCGCGTCAGGGCAGCACGACCGCGCCGTCGACGAGCCTCGGCACGGCCGCGACGGCGACATCGCGGAGCGCCTCGGGCAGCAGCGACTCGGGCACGTCCTGGTAGGCCACGGCACGCTGGAAGCGCTCGATGGCGAGGGTGCCGACCGACGTGGACCGGCCGTCTGAGGTGGCCGGGAACGGCCCTCCGTGCACGATCGCGTGACCGACCTCGACGCCGGTGGGCCAGCCGTTCACCACGATGCGGCCCGCGAGCTCCTCGAGCGCCTCGATGAGCTGGGCCCCGAGCGCACGCTCGGCGTCCGGTGCTGTGGCGAGGTCGATGTGGACGGTGGCCGTGAGCTGTCCCTCGAGCGCCTGCAGCGCGCGGAGGAGCCCGTCGGCGTCCCCGTAGCGCAGCACGAGCCCGCTCGCGCCGAACACCTCGTCGGCGAGCGCCGGCTCGGTGAGCAGCTCGGCGGCCGATGCCTCCATCAGGCTCGCCGCCGGCGCTCGCTCGCCCTCGGAGCCCTCGGCGACGCGCACGGCGCGGCCCGCGAGCGCGTCGCGCCCGGCGACGTACGCGTCGCGGATGCCGTCGGTGAGCATGACCTGCCCGTCGCGCCCACGGATGGCCTCGGCGGCAGCGGAGACGAACGCCTCCCCCGCCTCGCCCACCGGCACGAGCACCAGGCCGGGGTTCGTGCAGAACTGGCCGGCGCCGAGCAGCAGCGAGTCGACGAAGGCGCGGCCTCGCTCGGCGGTCGCGGCGGAGGGCAGCACGATGACCGGGTTCACGCTGCTCATCTCGGCGTAGACCGGGATCGGCACGGGCCGGGTGCGTGCTGCTTCCATGAGCGCGAGACCCCCGGAGCGCGAGCCGGTGAAGCCGACCGCCCGCACCCGCGGGTCCTCGACGAGCGCCGTGCCGACCTCTCGCCCTGAGCCGAGGAGCGCCTGGTAGGTGCCGGCCGGAAGCCCGAGGTCGCGCACCGCGGCGGCGATCACCGCGGAGACGAGCTCCGCGACGCCCGGATGCGCCTGGTGCGACTTGACGATCACCGGGCATCCCGCCGCGAGCGCGGAGGCGACGTCGCTACCGGCGTTCGAGAACGCGAAGGGGAAGTTGCTGGCGCCGAAGACGACCACCGGCCCGAGGGGCAGGCGCCGCTGCCGCAGCTCGGGCCGAGGCGCGGGCGCGCGGTCGGGCTGCGCCGGGTCGATGCGCACGCCCTCTGAGAGCCCCGAGTCGACGAGCGCAGCGAAGAGGCGCAGCTGTCCGCTGGTCCTGGCGACCTCGCCGACGAGCCTCGGCTGCGGCAGCCCCGTCTCGAGCGCGGCGCGCGCGACGAGCTCCTCGGCGCGGGCGTCGAGCCCATCGGCGATGGCGCGCAGCAGCGCGCTGCGGGTCGCTCGCGGTGCCGCGCGCAGCACCGGCGCGGCGTCGGCTGCAGCGGCGGCGGCGTCGGCCGCATCGGCGCGGGTCGCCAGGCCGAAGGCGGGCTCGAGCGGAGCACCCGTGGCGGCGGCGATGCCACGGACGACGCCCGCGCTCCCCTGCCGGCGCTCCCCCGCGACGAACAGGTCACCCGTGAGCGACACTGGCTGCTCCACCTGCACGATGCTCATGCGACGACCGGCTGGGCGACGCGGGCGATGAGCGCGGCGAGGTCCTGCCGCTCGTCGGGGCGCAGCTCGGACAGGGGCGGGCGCACGGGGCCGCCGTAGCGACCGATCGCGTCGACGCCTGCCTTCACGATCGAGACGGCGTAGCCCCTGCCGCGGTCGCGGATCTCGAGATAGGGCAGCACGAACTCCTTCAGCCGGCGCGTGACGGCTGCGCGGTCGTGAGCCCGCACGTCGGCGTAGAACGCGGTCGCGAACTCGGGCACGAAGTTGAACATGGCCGACGAGTAGGTCGTCACCCCGAGCTCCAGGTACGGCAGCGCGAAGGTCTCGGCGGTCGGCAGACCGCCGACGTACAGCAGGCGGTCGCCGACGGTCGCGACGATCCGCGTCATCCGCTCGAGGTCGCCGATGCCGTCCTTGTAGCCGATGAGGTTGGGGCACTCGTCCGCCAGGCGCTCCAGGGTGTCGGGCTCCAGCACCGCGTTCGCGCGGCCGTAGACGATCACGGGGAGGCGCGTGCTCGACGCGACCGCGCGGATGTGGTCGCGGAGGCCCTCCTGCGATGCCTCGGTCAGGTACGGCGGGAAGAGCAGCAGGCCCGCCGCACCGGCGTCCTCCGCGATCCGGGCGTGCTGCTGCGCGCTGCGGGTCGAGCCGCCCGCCGGGGCGAGGATCGGCACGGCACCGCCCGATGCGTCGAGCGCGAGGCGGATGGTGTCGGCCACCTCGTCGGGCGTGAGCGAGAAGAACTCGCCCGTGCCGCCGGCCGCGAACAGGCCGCTGACGTCGTGCTGCGACAGCCACGCGACATGCTCGCGGTAGTGCTCGGCGTCGAGGTCGCCCGCGGCGTCGAAGGTGGTGATGGGGAACGAGAGCAGCCCGTCGCCGAGCCTGCTCGCCAGTTCCTGGTGCGATGCGTGCATCCTGTTGCTCCTCACTTGCCGCTGAGCGGCTGTCGCCACGCTATGGCGGCGCTTTCATGCGTGTCCAGAATCGATTGGGTCTCGTCGGATGCGTCTAGAGCATCGTTCACGTCGTCATCGGACGGCCGAGGCCTCCCCGAGCGGCATGCTCACGAAGTGCGCGCCGAGCGGCTCATCCGGATCGACCCCAGGAGACTCCGGGAACCGGTCGGCGTAGCGCTCGGAGTCGTCGACCGCGGTGAAGCCGATGCGTCGACCGCCTTCCCGCGAGCACCAGCTGCGCGTGTTCGCCGAGACGCCCCAGACCACCTGGAACGGCTCGATGTCGTGCTCGAGACTCGCCTGCACGAGCGCGCGGGTGTCCACCGGTGAGAGCCAGACGGGCAGCCTCGAGCCGGTCCGCGGCTCCGGGAAGCAGTGGCCGATGCGCAGCGCGACGCCGCGCATCCGCCCCCGCTCGCAGTAGAGGCGCACGAGCGCCTCGCCTGCGGCCTTGCTCCAGCCGTAGTACGTGTCCGGGCGGGGCGGCGCATCGTCGGCGAGCAGGCCGCCGGCATCGCGCGGCGTGTACCAGCCGACCGCGTGGTTGCTCGAGGCGTACACGAAGCGGCCGACGCCCCGCTCGGACGCCGCGTCGAGCACGGTGCGGGTCCCCGTCACGTTGACGTCGAGGATCCTCTCCCACTCGTCCTCCGTGCTCACCGCTCCGAGGTGGACGACGTCGGTCGCGTCCCGCATGGCGTGCTCCACCGCGTCCCGGTCGGTGAGGCTGCCGAGCACCTGCTCGACGTCTGCCCGCGACGCGAACGCCTCCGGCAGCGGCAGCGGGTCCAGCACGACGGCGCGCCAGCCCTCGCGCTCCGGCCGGTCGAGCAGCACCTGCCCGATCGTGCCTGCGCCGCCCGTGATCATGACCACCCGACTCATCGCGACACCTCCACGCGCTCGAGGGTGTGCGCGGCGATGTGCGCCATGTCGAGCTCGACGCCGATCCCCGGTCGCTCCGGCAGCGTCACCCAGCCGTCGTCGTCGAGCGGATCGACGAGGGAGGCGAGGTGCGGCGGCAGCCAGTCGTAGTCGGCGTGCGGGTGGAGCAGGCCGCGCTCGTAGAGCTGCGACGTGAACGTCGCTCCGACGACCGCGAGGCTCGCGGCCCCGTTGCCGTGGATCTCGCACGTCATGCCCACGCTCTCTGCCAGGTGGAGCGCCTTGATGGTGGAGGTGATGCCGCCGCCGTTCTGCGGGCCGATGCGCAGGATGTCGACCGCGCCGGCCAGCACCCAGTCGCCGCGCGCGAGGTTGCGGCCGGCGATCGTCTCGGGACCGATGACGGGGATGTCGAGCTGCTCGCTGAGCCACCGGTAGGCGTTGATGGAGGTCTCCTCCATCGGCTCCTCGAACCAGCGGAACCCGAGCTCCTGGATGCCGCGGCCGACCGCGAGCGCCTGCTGGCGGTCGTACCAGTGGTAGCCGTCGAGCATGAGGTCGATGTCGGGCCCCACCGCCTGCCGCACCGCGGCGCACGCCTCCAGGTCACGCTCGACGCTCGGCGCGAACGACACCGGGGGGAACCAGGTGTGCAGCTTGATCGCCCGGTAGCCCTGCTCGACGAGCGCCACCGCGAAGGCCGCGAAGTCGGCGGGCGTCGCGAGGCCTCCCGGCGTCTCGTCGCCGCACATCGTGCTCGCGTAGGCCTGCACGCGAGGACGAGCACCGCCGAGGAGCCGCCACACCGGTTCGCCGGCACGGTGGCCGATCAGGTCCCACAGCGCCTCGTCGACCACCGCCAGCCGCCGCTCGGCGATGTCGACCGGGTTGCCACGCTGCGCGATCGTGAGCTGCCGCTGCAGCGCCTCGACGGCGACCGCCGGCTTGCCGAGCAGGGGGCGGAGCATCGACTCCACGATCGCGTCGGGTCGCGCGTTGCGCACGTGCGTCACCACCCGCCCCTCGACGCCGTCCGAGTCGCGCACGGTCAGCAGCGCCTCGGTCGCCGGCGCGGCCGGCCCCGGGTGCCGGTGCCCGTTCACGTCGCGGATCGACCTGGTCTCGGTCTCGAAGACCGCGATCTCGAACGACTCGATGGTCGCCGGCATCAGCCCTGCTCCAGGTAGGCCTGCTGCGCCTCCGTCATCTTGTCGGCCCACAGCGTCAGGAAGTCCGCGGGGGCCAGCTCGCCGAGCAGCACGCGCTGCAGCTCGGGCTCGAGCTCGTTGCGCATGATCGTGCCGTAGTCCGGCAGGTGCGTGGGAGCGGACAGGATCGTGACGCTGTCGCCCTCGATCCAGTCGCTCGCGGCGCTCACCGACTGCGAGGCGGTGAGCCAGTCGGCGCTGCGCGACTCGAGGTTCGACGGGATCTGCCCGATCGTCTCGTTCAGCGCGCCGTTCGACGACTCGCTGAGCATGAACTGCAGGAACGCCCACGCCTCCTCCGGGTGCTCCGACTGCTCGTAGATCGCGAACGACGGGATGGGGTCGGCGATCACCACGCGGCTGCCGTCCGAGCTCTCGGGGAGCGGCACGGCGGCGAACTGGCCCGGCAGCGCGGCCTCGTGCTCGGGGTACGAGCCGAGGTTGTGCTGCAGCGTCGCGGCCGAGCCGGAGCCGAAGGCCGCGACCATCTCCGGGTACCCGTACCCGAGGTCGGCCTGGCTCGTCGCCGTGTCGTACAGCCCGACGTACTGCTCGAACGCCTCGACGTTCGCCGGGTCGTCGATGGTGGAGACGCCCTGCTCGTCGAAGAGCGTCTCGACGCCCGACTGCGCGTACATCGCCTGCAGGAACTGGAAGACACCGCCCGCGCCGCCGCGCATCGCGAAGCCGTACTGGCCGGCGTCCGCGTCGGTGAGCTCCGCGGCGCCGGCGTAGAAGTCGTCCCACGTGGCAGGACCGTCGGGATAGCCGGCGTCCGACCAGAGGTCGGTCCGGTACCAGAAGAGCCCGTTCGTGAGCGTGTACGGCAGCGCGTAGAGCCCGCCGTCCCGCGCGTCCTGCCGCATCACGTCGATGAGGGCGGGGTCGATCTGCTCGGCGAGCGGCGAGCCCGCGAACTGCTCGTCGAGCGGCAGCAGCGCCTCCTGCGCGGTGAGGGGTGCCAGGAAGGTGCCGCTCAGCGACGAGATGTCGGGCGCCTCGCCAGAGGCCAGGCTCGTCTGGATCTTCTCGAAGGCAGAGTCCGACGGCAGGGTCAGGAAGTCGACCGTGATGCCCTCGTTCGCCGCCTCGAACTCCTCGATGAGGGCCTCGTAGGTCTCGGCTCGGGTCGGGTTGCCGCTGTGGTCCCAGAAGGTCAGCGTGACCGGGCCGTCTTCGCCGGCCGCGGCCGAGCATCCGACCAGGCCGCCCACGAGCGCCGCCGTCGCACTGGCCGCCACTGCAGCCCTCCACGTTCGCTGTCGCATGTCAGTCTCCCTTTCTTGCGGGCTGTCAGCCCTTGACGGCCCCGGCCCCGAGGCCCTGGACGAGGTACTTCTGGATGAAGGCGAAGATGATGATCACCGGCAGCGCCGCGACGATGCCGCCGGCCGCCAGCACGCCGAAGTTCACGCCGAACTCGCCCATGGTGTAGCTGAGGCCGACGGGCAGCGTGAAGCGCTGCTGGGTCTGGATGAACATGAGCGCGAAGAGGAAGTTGTTCCAGGCGCCGATGAAGCTGAAGGAGCCGACCGCGATGATCGCCGGTCCCAGCACCGGCAGCACGGCGAGGCGGAAGGCGTGGAACCGGCTGCAGCCGTCGATCATCGCCGCCTCCTCGAGCTCGAAGGGGATCTTCGAGATGAACGAGGTCATGAACATGATCGCCAGCGGGAGGCTGAAGACCGTGTCCGCGATCGCGAGGCTGAGCAGGTTGTTGATCAGGCCGAGCGAGTTGAAGATCTGGAACAGCGGGATGAGCATCATCGCGCCGGGGATGAACTGCGTGCACAGGAGCGCGAGCGTGAACGCGCGCTTGCCCTTGAACCGGTAGCGGGCCATCGCGTATCCCGACGGCAGCGCGAGGGCGAGGGTCGCGACGGTGGTGAGCACGCCGACCAGCACGCTGTTCCAGAAGAAGAACTCGTAGCCCACCTCCTGCCAGACGAAGACGAAGTTGTCGAACGTGATGGGGAACGGCAGCCAGCTGTTCGACGACGGCTCGCGGAAGGCGAAGAGCACCACCCAGTAGAAGGGGATGATCGTGAACACCGTGTAGAGCGCGAGCGGCAGCGAGATGCGGGCGTGGAAGCTGAACGCCCGCGCGGTGCGGATGCGAGGGGCGACGCGCCGGCGCGGCGCCTGGAGTGCGGTGACGGCCATGTCAGTCCTCCTCGCGCGAGAACGCGGTCAGCTTCAGGTAGACGATCGAGACGATGAGGAGGATGAGGAAGGCGAAGACCGTGAGCGCCGAGCCGTAGCCGAAGTCGTGCGCCTGCGTGGCCAGCTGGGCCACGTAGAGCGGCAGGGTCGTCGTCATGCCGGCCGGCCCGCCGTTCGTCATCGTCAGCAGCAGGTCGACGTTGTTGAACTCCCACACCCCGCGGAGCAGGGTCGTGAGGATGATCGCCGTCTTCAGGTGCGGCAGGGTCACGTGCATGAAGCGCTTGATGCGGCCGGCGCCGTCGACCGCGGCCGCTTCGTAGAGCTCCTTGGGGGCGCTCTGCAGCTCGGCGAGGAGCATGATCGCGAAGAAGGGCACACCGCGCCACAGCTCGGCCATCACCACTGCCCAGAACACGCTGTCGGGGTCGACGAGCACTGCCTGCCGGCCGTCGCCGATGCCCAGCTCGGCCAGCAGGCGGAAGATGCCGGTGCCGGGGTTGTAGACGAGGATCCAGATCGCCGTCGTGAGCACGCCCGAGATCGCCCAGGGCGAGAAGACCAGCGCCCGCCAGAAGCCGCGACCACGGAACGCCTCGTTGACCACGAGCGCGATGATGAGGCCGAAGACGAGCTGCAGGACCACCTCGACGAGCACCCACTGCGCCGTGAAGCCGAGCGAGGGCCAGAACTTCGGGTCCTCGAAGAACATGAACCGGAAGTGCTCGAGCCCGATGAACGCGTCGTTCCACGGCTCCGTGAGCTTGCGCTCGAACATCGCGTTCCAGAACACGCTGAGCACCGGCGCCACGATGAACGCGGCGCTCAGGATGATCACCGGCGAGAGCAGCAGCCACGGCGCGGCTGAGCGACGCCAGGTGCGGCGCCGACGCGGCGGGCGCGGCGGCTGGTCCACGGCGGCTGCCGCGACAGGTGCGGCGACACCGAGGTCGTCCGCGATCATTCTCGTCATTGAGTGCGCCTTCGTCGTCGTCGTCGGAGGTTCTTGGGTCTCAGCAAACGCCCGTCGAGCGATGTTGTCCAAGACTTAATCAGCATGGATTGATGCGTGCGACGCATCGACGGCTCGCAAGTCCACCGCCCACCGCTCGACATGCCCGCGGTCGACCGCGACGCCGAGACCGGGGGCATCGCCGGAAGCGATCTCGCCGTCGAGCGGCACCGGCCCACCGAGCAGCGGAGCGTCGACGGCGTCGAACGGCTCACCGGGGCTCGACTCGACGTACCACTCGACGCGCCGCACCGACGGGAGCGCAGCGGCGACGTGCACGCCCCATGGCGCGCCGGAGAGGTGCGGCGCGAGCTCGATCCCCTCCGGGAGCGCGCGGTGCAGCCGACGCAGCGCGGTGATGCCGCCGCACCATGCGAGGTCGGGCTGCAGCACGCGCACCCCGGACGGCGGCAGCGCGAGGAGCGCTCGCTCGCTCGTGGCGTGCTCGCCGCTCGCGAGCAGCACCTCGCCGAGCGCGGCGGCGATCGCCGAGAGGCCGTCGACATCATCCGGCGGCAGCGGCTCCTCGAGCCACTGCATCCGCGCCTCGCGCAGCGCCGGCGCGAGGGCCACCGCGAACGGCACGTCGAGGCCCATCCAGCCGTCGACCATGAGGCCGTGGTCGTCGCCGGCGAGCGCGCGCGCGTCCTCGATCTGCGTGATGGCGCTCCGGAGGCCGTCGTCGTGCCAGGGGCCCGCCCGCAGGCCGATCTTCGAGGTGCGCAGCCCGAGCGCGCGGTGGTGCTCGATGTCGTTGCCGGTCGCGTAGACCGGGAGCCTCCGCGGCTCGCCCCCGAGCAGCCGGACCACGGGTGCGCCCGAGAGCCTCCCGAGCAGGTCCCACGCGGCGATGTCGATCGCCGATCGGGCCATCGCGGCGAGCCCGTCGCTCCCGTACGGCAGCGTCGCCAGCCGCATCCGCTCCCAGAGCCGCTCGACGCCGTCGGCGTCGGTGATCGGCGTCCCCATGGCGAGCGGCAGCAGGTGGTCGGCGAGCAGCGCCGCCACCGCCGCTCCGCCTTGCGTGACGGCAAGACCGACCGGCGAGGCGTCGTCCAGGCCATCGACGCCGAGCTCGACGAGCACGGTCTCCATCGACCCGTACCAGCTCGCCCGCCTGCCCCGATGGTCGACGAAGCGGTCCATCGGCGCGGTGATCTCGCTCGAGGCGAGCCTCGTCGGCGCTCGGAGGAGCGTGACGCGGGCGCGGCGGAGCCGCGCGGTCACCGGGCGACCGCCACCGCGCACGCCGGTGCGGCGTGCACGAGCGCGCGCCGCACCGCGCGGATGCCCTCGGCCGCGTTGCCGGGGTCGAGCAGGTCGACGCGGTGCGACCCCATGGCCGCGACGGCGAGGACGTCGAGCATGGGCAGCACGCCTGCGAAGCGCGGGGTCGCGCCCTCGACGGGCAGCCAGCCGACGACCTCGGGCGCCTGCGCGTCGCGCACGTCGATGACGGCGACGGAGTCGTGCCCGCGGTTGGTCACGTACAGCCGATGGCGGCCGGCGTCGAGCGAGATCGCCGCCGCGGCGCTCTCGCCGAACCAGTCCGGGGGGAGCACCGTGCGCACGTCGATCGGCTCGAGCGCCTCCCCCGCCGGTCCGGAGCGCCGCAGCGTCACGAGGGAGGCGTCGAGCTCGCAGACGAGGTACGCGACGGGAGCGGTGGGGTGCAGCACGAGGTGCCGGGGCCCAGAGCCGGGGCGGAGGACGGCTGCGATCTCGTGCCTGCCGTCGGCCGCGATGCGGTGCACGACATCCTGCGCGCGATCGGGGACGAGCAGCGAACCGTCGTCGAGCAGCGTCGCCTGGTGCGGCTCGGCGTCGCTCTGGAGCGCGTTCCGGTGCGTGGCGCCGGGAGCGGCACCCGCGAGCGGCCACGTCCTGTCGATGCCGGCGAAGGCGCCCTGCTCGTCGAGGGCGACCCGCACCACCGCGCCCTCGGTGAAGCACGAGGCGATGAGGCTCCGCCCGTCGGGCCCGACCGCGACGTGCGCGGGGTTCATGGCGCCGATGTCGATCTCGTCGACGAGCTGCAGCGTGCCCTCTGCGTCGAGGCGCACCGCGCTGAGCGTGCGACGGGCGCTGTGGCTGACGTAGAGCAGCGGCCCTCGCGGTGCGGGCGTGATCCAGGTCGGGTTCTCGAGCGCGAGCACGTCGACGGGCTCGTCCCCCGCGGCATCGGCGGCGTGCACCGCGAGGCCGCTGGGCGCTCCGTCGGCGTCGCCGTCCGTGAAGCCGCCGAGCACGATCCAGGTCGTGGGGCTGTCGGTCACGTGCGTCCTCCGGGCCTCGTCGTCGAGCATCGGCCCCGCAGGGGCATCTCAACCCTAGGCACGGAGGGATGCCGCATCGATGCAGATGCTCGATGCGTCGATGCGCGGGGCGCATCGACGCCGCATCGTCAGCCGAGCTGCAGCGGGGCCGCGATCGCCTCCAGCGCGCGCGGCAGCACCGGGTTGCGCGAGCCGCGGTCCCAGACGGCGGCGATCGTCACCTGCGCCTCGGCGGCGACGCGGCCGGGCAGGTCGAGCTCGAGGAACGTCACCCCATGCGGGCGGAGGGACTCGGTGGAGCGCGGCACGAGCGCGACCCCGATGGATCGTGCGACGAGCGAGAGCATGCTGAGGATCTGCGCGACGCTGTAGACGGTGCGCACCTGCCGATCGCCCAGGATCCGCTCGACCTTGCGCAGGAAGTACTCCGACTCCGGCCGCGCGTAGCCGATCATCGGGTGCTCGACGAGCCGGTCGACGCTCACGGGACGGCCCGCCTCCGCCAGGGGGTGGCGGTCCGGCACGGCGAGCACGAGGTCCTCCCGGAACAGCTCCCGGACGCCGTAGTCCCCCGCCGGCACGGTGCGCAGCAGCCCGAGGTCGATGGAGCCCCGGTCGATCTCGGTGCGCTGCAGCCCCGAGACGCGTTCTCGCAGGTCGATGTCGACGTCGGGCAGCTGGTCGTGGATGCGATCCAGCAGCGGCCCGAGCACCGACAGCGCCGAGGTGGCGGTGAAGCCGATCGTCAGTGTGCCGCGCTCGCCGTGCGCGACGCTCCGCACGGCGGCCCGCGAGCGGTCGGCGAGGGCGAGGATGTGCCGTGCGCGCTCGAGCAGCTCGACGCCCGCCGCGGTGAGCTCCACCTGTCGGTTGGTGCGGGTGAAGAGGTGCACGCCGAGCTCGGCCTCGAGCTTCTGGATCTGCCTGCTCAAGGGCGGCTGCGTCATCTGCAACGACTCGGCTGCCCGCCCGAAGTGCAGGTGCTCGCTCACGGCGACGAAGCCGCGCAGCTGCTCGAGGCTGTACATGCCCCGACTGTAGCGAGTGGCCGCGACAGGCTTTCAAGGATCGCTCGCTTTCCCGCGCGACGGATGCCACCCTCGGAGCATGCACGCCCCGAAGCGCATGGCAGCCGTCGCAGCCGCCGCCGTCGTCCTGGCCGGGCTCGCGGGCTGCGCCCCAACCGGCCCGGCGACGGCCCCTGCCGGCGACCCGACCCCGGCGCCCGTCGCCACCGCGGCTGCGAGCGCCGCCCCCGCGTCCGGCGTGCTGACGGCGACGTCTCCCCTGCCTGTGGATGCCTACGTCGCGCAGTTCAGCGCGTCCGACGGCTCGCTCCCCGACGTCGACGCCGTCAACGAGGAGTACCGGGCGGCTGCCGCAGCCTTCCCGCTCGCGCTCCCCGATGGCTACGCGTGGCCCACCGAGACGTGGCTGCGCGAGGGCCAGAGCGGCGCGTGGCAGCAGGGCAACGGCGTCGCGCAGGCGTACTTCTTCTGGCAGGCGGCGACGGCCAACGCGGCGTTCGCCGACCACATCCGCGGCAACGACCAGGCCGCCGCCGAGCACCTCGACGCCCTCGAGGCGGGTCGCAGCGGCCCCGTGGCTGCGATGTTCGTGCAGGACCCGGGCGGCAGCTACGTCTCGCAGGCGATCGCCCCCGCGCGCGAGGGCGGCTGGACGCCCCTCTACGCACAGGACGTCCAGCCGTTCCGCGAGGCTCCCGCCTACGCTGCCGTCGCCGCTCGGGCCGGGGACCTCGTCGACCTCGGCACGGAGGGCTTCGCCACGGAGGTCGGCGAGCAGTAGTCGCCGGCGCCGCAGGCGCGCACAAGTGCACTCTTCCGGCGCGGGTCGGCCCGCACTACCGTCAGCCTCGTGGCCCACGCCACACTGCGGCGGGGGACGCGTCAAGAGCGCGGACACTGCCGTTCAGAGCTGCGCCGCGCCTGCACCGAGAGGGGACAGGACGATGAAGGTCTTCCATGGGCTCGCGCTGGCAGCGGCCACCGCGGTCATGACGGTCGGGCTGGGCGTGCCGCCGGCCCTCGCTGCACCACCGTCGAACGACGTGTACGCCGCCGCCGAGGTGATCCCCGCGATCCCCTTCAGCACGACGCTCGACACGACAGAAGCGACCACCGACGCCGACGACGCCGAGCTGAACGTCTGCGGCGCTCCCGCGATGGACGCCAGCGTCTGGTACAGCTTCACCGCGCCCGCCGACGCCTCCTACATCGCCGACGTGTCAGCGTCGGACTACTCGGCCGGCGTCTTCGTCGCGACCGGATCACCCGGGGCCTTCTCCGTGCTGGCATGCGGCCCGGGTGGCGCCATGTGGCAGGCGACGGCCGGCGAGACCTACTGGATCGTCGTCATCGACGACCAGCAGGACGGCGGCGGCAACGGCGGCAGCATGTCGCTCGTGGTCGACGTCGCACCCCCGCCGCCCACCCTCGAGGTCACGGTCGACCGCACGGGGCGCTTCGACGCGAGGACCGGCATCGCCACCCTCTCCGGGACCCTCCTGTGCAGCGAGGACGCAGAGGTCGCCTTCCTGGAGGCGCAGCTGACGCAGCGCGTCGGGCGGCTGCTGATCCGCGGATTCGGTGCCACCGGGGTGGTGTGCGACGGCACCGCGCAGCCGTGGAGCCTGAACATCTCCGGCGACAACGGGCTCTTCAAGGGCGGGAAGGCCGCGAGCATCACGTTCTCGGTCGCCTGCGGGACCGCCTTCTGCTCCGAGTACTTCGCCGAGCAGACCATCCAGCTCAAGGGCAAGCGGTAAAGCAGCCGTTCCGCGCTCGCGAACCCGGCAGGAACCAAGAAGGCCATCTGCTCTCGCAGATGGCCTTCTGCTGCGTCGACACAACGCGCGCCCGGAGGGATTCGAACCCAACCTTCTGCCCTCTAGCGGCCGTTGCGCATCGAGCGACTTCCGCGGTCCTGCGCCCGTACCGGTTGCCCGTGCCGCACACGCGACCCATGGCCACCTGCTCGTGCCGTGATTCCTGGACCCGTTGTTGGACATCGGCCGCGCTCATCCCCGCTCGCGTGGCTCGCAGAGATGTGTGTGCACGATCGGCAGCTCATGCGCCAGGCCAACTTCAGCCTGACACCGTGGTCGGCAGGAGGCGCACAGCGATCACCCTCGCCGAGCACGGTCCCGCGCGCGAAGGCAGGAAGCGGTCGTCTCGCCTGCCTCGCGCCGGAGATCAGGCGTCCTCGTACTCATCCGGGCTCCACTCGTCGCGCCACCGGATGACCGGCCGCCGGCCCTCGAACTCGATCGGCAGCCACACGTAGTCGGCCAGCGAGGTGTCGACCTCGGCGAGCTCCTCCATCGGCTCGTCGCCGTCGCGCCCCGGCGCGAAGTGCTCGACGAACGCGCGATGCGCTCGGTCGCCGTGCTCGAGGTAGCGCGGCAGCCATCGATCTGCCAGCGCGATGTAGAGATCGCGCTTGCCGGGGTGCTTGAAGACGGACGAGATCTGCGAGTGGAACGACGTGCGCGATCTGTCGCTCGGATGCAGGTCGCCGAGCACCGTGAACGGGCCGTGGTAGCTCGGCGAGACCGCGGCCTCCGACGGGTTCGGGTAGTACCCCGTCGTGCCCGACGTCAGCAGGTAGTGCTGGCCGTCCCTGGCGAAGTGCGCGGGCGCCTCGCGCACGAACGGAGGCTGGGGCTGCGGGAAGTGCGTCGAGTAGTAGCCGGTGACGTCGGTGAAGTCGTCAGTGAGGTCGGCGCAGATCATCTCCGAGTGCACCCGCTCGAAGTAGTAGTACCCCTTGCCGTCATGCGGGTCGACGACGAGGTCGAAATCGCCGGCGCTCATCCCGAGCGGGCGCAGCCAGGAGCGCACGAGCGTGTACGGGCCCAGGATCGAATCGGCGGTCAGCACGGTCGAGCGCTGCACCGAACCGCGCGTCATCACCTTGATCCAGCACACGAACTTCCGCGTCTCGGGGTTGAAGACGATGTGCGGACGATCGGCGAGCTGCCCCGGATGCAACGGCGAGTCTGGATCGTCGAGCTCGGGTGGCACGATCAGCCCGCGGTCCTCCCAGGCGACGAGATCGGTGGACGAGTAGCAGCGCACGCCCCAGTGCCAGATGCCGCTCCCGGGCGTGGAGCGCTCCTTGTTCTCGCCGTACCAGTAGTGCACGCCGTCGACCGTGATGATCGACCCGCCGTGCGCGTGGATCCGGTTGCCGGCGGTGTCGAGCCATGGTTGGCCCGGTGCGATCGTGCTGCGCGTGGTCATGATGCCTTCCGTTCGGCCATCGTGGGTCGGTGCAAGGGCGGTGCGGGGTCGGTCCGCTCGCTCGAGGTGATGTCATCAGCAGCAGACCAGCATGGGGCGACGATCTCGTGGACGCCCGGCCCGACGGCGACCTCCTCCCCCGTGGCGGGCAGCACGACGGTGCCGGAGGAGCCGGCCGGCACCGTCGCGCGGATCGTGATGGTGCTGCCGTCGCGCCGCCAGGCGATCGCGGCGGGACCGTGCACGCTGTCGTAGCTGGCCGAGGCGTGCTGCAGGCCCCCGCCGGGCTGCGGAGCGAAGCGGATGTGCCGCCATCCCGGCGCGTCGGGAACCAGCCCCGCGACGACGCGGTGCATGAAGTCGGCGACCGCGCCGAGCGCGTAGTGATTGAACGAGGTCATGTCGCCGGGATTGATCGAGCCGTCTGGAAGCATGCTGTCCCAGCGCTCCCAGATGGTGGTCGCGCCCATCGAGACGGAGTACAGCCAGGACGGCAGCTCCCGCTGCATGAGCAGCCGGTACGCGTGATCGCGGCCTCCTGCGGCCATCAGCGCGTCACAGATGATGGGGGTGCCGACGAACCCCGTGCTGATGTGGAAGCCGTCCTGCGCCACGAGCTCGAGGAGGCGGTCGCCGGCGCATCGTCGCTGCTCGTCGGAGGCGAGCAGGTCGAAGGTCAGCGCGAGCGCGATCGACGTCGGGGTGTCGCTCACGACGCGCCCGGACGGCGCGACGTACTCATCGCGGAAGGCAGCCGCGGCGCGCGCCGCAACCTCCTCGTAGTGGGCGGCGTCCGCCTCGCGACCGAGGACGGCCGCGACCTGCGCCATGATGCGCGCCGTCCGCGCGTGGTACGCCGTCGCGACGAGGTAGCGATCCGTGCGACTGTCCCCGGGCCGCTCGGGCGGGGCCGCCGGGTCGAGCCAGTCGCCCAGCTGGAAGCCCGCGCTCCAGTGCCCCGTCCGACCGGTGAGCCGATCGACGAGGTCGACCCACGCCCGCATGCTGTCGTACTGCTCCCGGAGGATCGTCGCGTCGCCGTCGTTGCGGTACATCTCCCATGGCACGATGACCGCGGCGTCTCCCCACGCGGCGGTGGGGTGGTTCGGGAAGCCGCATTCCACCCAGGGGACGAACTGCGGCACGTGGCCGTCGTCGTGCTGCTCCGCTGCCACGTCCCGCAACCAGCCGGTGAGCACGCCGTGCGCGGCGTAGAGTCGGAGCGCCGTCGGCGCGAACACCTGGATGTCGCCGGTCCAGCCCATCCGCTCGTCCCGCTGCGGGCAGTCCGTCGGCACGTCGACGAAGTTGTCCCGCATGCTCCACACCACGTTCTCGTGCAGGCGGTCGAGCTCGGGGCTGCTGCTCGCGAACCGACCGGTGCGCTGCATGTCGGTGTGGATCACGAGGGCCTCCACGTCGCCCGTGCGCAGCTCGCCGACCCACCCCTCGATCTCCGCGTAGCGGAAGCCGTGGATCGTGAAGCGCGGCGTGTACTCCTCGGGCGCCTCGCCCGAGCAGACGTAGCTGTCGACCGAGGTGGCGCCGCGCAGCGGCCGCGTGCCGAGCTCACCGTCCTCAATGACCTCGGCATGGTGCAGGCGGATGACGGTGCCTCGAGGCGCGCGGGGCCGGATCGCGAGGACGCCGGAGATGTTCTGCCCGAAGTCCAGGCGGATGCGACCGCCCTCGCGGCGGCTGACGTCGACGGGCCGCAGCCGCTCCGTCTCGCGGACCGGCGGCGCCGTCGGGGGCTCGATGGCGGCCGCGAAGCGCGAGCGGTCCAGCACGGCAGCGTCCATCCACGCGATGTCGTCGAAGCCGGGCTCGGACCACCCGCGCGGCAGCAGGCGGGCGTCGTACGACTCGCCCTCGTACAGGCCGGCAGCCAGGATCGGTGACGCGTGATGGCGCCAGGTGAGCGGGATCTCATGGCGCCGCCCGTCGCGAGTGACCACGTCGAGCTGGAGCAGCAGCGCCACATCGGTGCCGTAGATGTCCCAGAGCCCGCCGTCGAAGCCGAGGTGTCCGCGGTACCAGCCGTCCGCCAGCCAGGCCCCGAGCACGTTGGCGCCTCCGCGCAGCAGGCCCGACACGTCGAACGTCTGGTGCCGGAGGCGATGGCGGTAGGACGTCCAGCCCGGCGCGAGGCGCTCGTCGGAGACCCGGTCGCCGTTCAGCTCGAGCTCGTAGACGCCGTGCGCGCTCACGTAGGCGCGAGCCCGGACGATGTCGGCGACGGCGATGCCGCGCGCGGCGATGTCGAACTCGGCGCGCAGGAGGTGGGCCGCTCGAGTCTCCGGCGAGGCGCTGAGCGAGGGCGAGACGAAGTCGACGCGCCAGCCGTCCGCGATGCCGCGCTCGACCCTCAGCGGTGACGACCATGGCCCGTTCGCGCCGACCCGTGCGCGCAACCTGCCCCCGGCGCGCGGTTCGAGCGCTCGGAACGGCCACGCGACGAGCCTCGCCTCGTCGACCTCCGCGCGCTCCACGCTGTCGTCGTCGTGCAGGAGCTCCAGCACGAACCCGTCGGGTGCCGGCCCGTCGGCGATGACCGTCACGCGGGGTGCGCTCTCGTCGATGCCCAGTGCGCTGCCGCCGCGGCGGTTCTCCAGCCAGATCTCGGTGATCGTCGACATGTCAGCCCTTCACGGATCCGGCGGTGAGGCCCTTCATCACCTGCTGGTTGAGGAAGAGGTAGAGCACGAGGGTGCCGAGGACGTTGACGGCGATCCCGGCGAACATCGGCCCGTAGTCGATCGCGCCGTACTGACCGGTGAAGTTGAGCAGGCCGACCTGGATCGTCCTGAGCTCCTGCGTGTTGACGAACGTCAGTGCGACGAGCAGGTCGTTCCAGATGAAGAAGAACTGCACGAGGCCGACCGTGAACACCGCGTTCCGCACGAGCGGCAGGCCGACGCTCCAGAACAGGCGGTAGACGTTCGCCCCGTCGATCGTGGCGGCCTCGAAGACCTCCCGCGGCACGGAGCGGAAGTAGGTCGCCATCATGAACACGGTCAGCGGCAGGCCGATGGCCGTGTAGGTGATGATGAGCGGCCACAGGGTGCCGGTCAGGTGCAGGTTGAAGTAGATGGTGAACAGCGGCAGCAGGATCATCTGGACCGGGATCATGATCCCGGCGAGGAACAGCATCAGGACGAAGCCGCGGCCCTTCCACACCATCACCTCGAGCGCGAAGCCGGCCGCCGTGCCGAGCAGCACGATCAGGATCAGCGACGGCACCACGGCGATGAGGCTGTTGCGGATGTACGTGCCGAGCCCGCCCCCGACGAAGGCCTCGATGTAGTTGTCGAACCCCCACTCCCGGGGCAGCGCCCAGAACGGCTCGCTCAGGAACTCGTCCTGCGACTTGAAGGACCCCAGCACCATCCACACGAGCGGATACGCGACGACGACGATCAGGAGGGCGAGCCCGAGCATGAGCGGGAGCCGGCGCACGAAGCGCACCCGCGCGCGGCGCCGGCGGGATGCTCGCGCATCGGTGGGCGGACGGCGGTGCCGTCGCTGCGCTGCGGTCTCGGCGTTCATGGGTCAGCCCTTCGTGAGGTCGCGTCGGGTCGACCGGAAGATGAACACGGTTACGACCAGGCACATGAGCGTCAGGACGAGGGCGATGGTGCTGCCGTAGCCGTACTCGCCGAAGCTGAAGGCGGTGCGGAACATGTAGACGGTGAGCGGTGTCGTGGCCGTGCCCGGGCCGCCGTTCGTCAGCGCGACGATGGTGTCGAACACCTTCAAGGTGCCGTTGATCGAGAAGATCAGCGCAGAGAGCAGGACGGGCAGCGACAGCGGCAGCACGATCGACCTGATGAGGCGGAAGCCGCTCGCGCCGTCGATGCGCGCCGACTCCAGCAGCTCGTCGGGGATCTCGACGAGGCCGGCGTACAGCAGCACCGCGTAGAAGCCCATCGACCGCCACAGGTCCATGAGGATGATCACCCAGAAGGACGCGTCGGGCTGGCCGAACCAGTCGGGGTTCTCGCCGCCGAACGACATCACGAGCGAGTTGACCGGCCCGACCGCCGGGGCGGCCTCGAAGAAGCGCCGGAACAGCAGCGCGACGGCGACGGTCGGCAGGATCACCGGGAAGAAGACGAGCGTGCGGATGACCGCTCCGCCGCGCCGCAGCGCGAACACGTACAGCAGCGCGAGGCCGTAGCCCGCTCCCACCTGCAGCACGGTGAGCACGATGGCGTAGCGCAGCGTGAAGGAGACCGACTGCAGCGCCGTCGGGTCCTCGAAGAACTCGACAAAGTTCGCGAGGCCGACGAACTCGAAGCCCCGGATCGCGTTGCCCTCGAAGAGCGTGTAGCCGGTGGACCAGAAGATCGGGACGAGCATCACTGCCGAGTAGACGGCGAGCGCCGGGCCGAGCAGGATGGCGACCGCGCGCCAATCGCCGAGCATGCGTTCCATGAGCGGATCACTTCCGTGAGGTGGGATCGGGGCGGAGCGAAGGGCTCCGCCCCGATCGGGGCTGGTGGAGGGTCAGCCCTCGTTGGCGGCCTGCACGAGCTCCATGAACTCCTGGCCCGAGAGGCTGCCGGTCGCGAGGCCTCCACCGTTGGTCTGGCTGACGCTCGTGCCCTCCGGGGTGAAGGCCGCCTCGAACCAGAGGACGCTGCTCGGCGCTTCGGTGATGACGTCCTGCACGAGCGTGGTGAGCTCGGACTGCTCGGCCGGCACCTCGTCGACGACGAACCCTGTCACCTGGCCGGACTCGCTCAGCGCTGCATCGCCGTAGTGCTGAGCGATGCACTCCAGCCATGCCGCCGATCCGTCGTCCCACCCGCTGGTGGTGAACATCACCGGGATCCCGACGTTGGCGGGGACCTCGTCGATGCTGCCCTCGCCGCCCTCGACGGCGGGGAACGGAGCGAAGCCGATGTTCTCGACGCCGATCTGGTTCTGCTCGGGGTCGTTGAAGTTGCCGAGCGCCCAGCTGCCCATGTAGAAGAACGCGCCGCCACCGGTCAGGAACTGGTTCATGGCCGTGTTGTAGTCGATCGAGCCGGCCGCGTCGCCGAAGTAGCCCTCGGCGCCCAGCGCGGCGACGGCCTCAGCCGCGGCGACGTACTCGGGGTCGGTCAGCGACGCCTCGCCGTCGACGACTCGCTGGAGCGCGTCGGCGCCGAGCGAGCGGAAGATGTAGTTGCCGACGAGCCGAGTGATGGGCCAGCCGTCCTGCCCCGCAGCGATGAACGGCTGGATCCCGGCCGCCTGCAGGGCCTCTGCCGCCGCGGCGAGCTCGTCCCAGGTCTGCGGCGGCTCGGTGACCCCCGCCTGCTCGAGCAGCTCGGTGTTGTACCAGAACCCCTCGATGTTGAGCTCGGTCGGCAGGGAGTAGATGTCCTCCGAGTCGTAGAGCGCCTGGATCGTCGATGCGGCTGCCGGCAGGATGCGGTCGGAGACGCCCAGCTCCTCGAGCTCCTCGCTGAGGTTCACGACGAGCCCGGCGTCGATGAACTCCTGCATGAGCGCCGGCGTTCCCCCGGCCATGCTCACGTCCGAGAGCGCGTTGTTGCCCGCGAGCACCTGGAGCTGCTGGTCCCACGTCGTCCCGTCGATCGCGTCGACGCTCAGCGGAGCGGTCTCCTCCGCGGCGCTGCACGCGTCCGCGGCGAGTGACTCGAGCGTGCTGGAGATGACCGTGTTCTGGGTCTGCCCCAGGTAGGTGAAGTCGCCGTCGCTGCCGGACGACGCCTCCGTGCCGCTGGGCGTGCCGCCGCCGCTGCAGGCGGTCAGGGTCAGCGCAGCGGCGCCGACGAGTCCGAGCACAGGGATGGCCCCGCGCCGCCGTGATGCTGTGAACACCATTCCTCCTCGAATGTGACGCCTCATCATTGAAGCGCTTCAAGACACAGGAAAGGCCCTCCGGACCGAGTTGTCAAGCGGCAATCGATAAATCGATGAAACGCTTCAATCTTGCGCGAGGGCGCCCACGATGCTTGACTGCGAGCGTCCCTCGCGACGACGCGAGGGCGACTGAGGAAGGATGCCGCCGTGCCCGCAGCCGACGACCGCCGCGCAGCGACCGCTCCGAGCATGGCGGACGTGGCGGCTCGGGTCGGCGTCTCGATCGCCACCGTCTCGAACGTGCTGAACCATCCGGAGCGGGTGCGCGAGACCACGCGCCGCAACGTGCTCGCTGCGATCGCCGAGATGGGCTTCGTCCGCAACGACTCCGCCAGGTCGCTCGCCGCCGGCACCTCGACGGCTGTCGGGCTCGTGGTCGCCGACCTCGGCAACTCCCTGTTCGTCGAGATCGCCCGAGGGGCCGAGCACGTGATGCGCCAGAGCGGACACGACGTCGTCATCGTGAACTCCGACGTCGATGTCGACCGGGAGCGCCACAACCTCGAGCTGATGGAGCGGACGCGCGTCGCCGGCATCCTGTTCGCACCGCTCGACACCCCGCTCGCGCGCGCGGGACAGCTGCCGACGCGAGCCCCCACCGTCTTCGTCAACTTCGAGTCGGCTGGCCAGCCGTACTCGGGCGTCTCCGTGGACGAGCGCGCGGGTGGGGCGCTTGCAACACAGCACCTCATCCAGCTCGGCCGCAAGCGACTGCTCTTCGTGGGCGGGCCATCGTTCCTGGCGGCGGTGCGCGACCGTAGAGACGGTGCCCTCGCCGCAGCCGCAGCCGCGACGGGCGTGACGATGAGTGTCATCGAGACCCGAGGGCTCACCGTGAAGCACGGTCGTGCCATCGGCGATCGCATTCTGGCTGCGGGCGCCGGCGAGTACGACGGGATCGTCGCGGCCTCCGACCTCCTCGTGATCGGGCTCATCCAGGTCCTCCGGGGAGAGCGAGGATTCACCGTGCCAGAGGACATCGCCATCACCGGCTACGACGACAACCACCTCGCGGCCGAGAGCGACATCCCGGTGACGACGGTCAGTCAGCAAGCCGAGCGCATGGGCGAGATCGCCGCGGAGCTCCTGCTGGAGCGGATGCTCGACCCCGATGCCGCGAAGCGCACGGCCGTCGTCCAGCCGAGGCTGATCCCGCGACGCTCGACGCTCGGAGGGGCGTGGCGGTCCGACTGAGCCGGGACTCGCCTCTCCCCAGGGTCAGCACGCCGACATCGTCCAGCGAGGGCAAGCCGGGCATGGGGGCCAACGCATGGCGCTGGAACCTGTCGATGGCAGCGCTGCTGAGCAGGTGGACAGGGTCGGACACCCGCGGAAACCAAGAAGGCCACCTGCTTCCGCAGATGGCCTTCTTCACTGTCTCAACACAGTGCGCGCCCGGAGGGATTCGAACCCCCAACCTTCTGATCCGTAGTCAGATGCTCTATCCGTTGAGCTACGGGCGCTTGGCCGAACGGCCAGGGATCAGACTACCTGATCCCTGGCCGTCAGCGCGAATCGAGCCGCGTCACGAGGACGCGACCAGCCTCACAGGGGGCGAATGTTCGCAGCCTGCGGGCCCTTGTTGCCCTCAACGATCTCGAACTCGACTGCCTGAGCCTCTTCGAGGGTCTTGAAGCCATTGGACTGGATCTGGCTGTAGTGAGCGAACAGATCCTTGCCGCCGTCGTCCGGAGCGATGAAGCCGAAGCCCTTGCCGGAGTCGAACCACTTGACGGTGCCGGTTGCCATAATTCCTTCAATCTTGCTGTGTGGCCTGAGCCACGCGAAAAGCGCAGAACAAGAATCGTCCTGCGCCTCCTCCACCCTAGCGGTCATGGGCTCCACGCCCTAGCAAAACTTCTGCGGACCCGCCGAGCCGGCGTCGGGAGGCGCGAGCGCGCAGCCCTCAGGACCGCGCGCTCGCGCGCTCAGCCGATGCCGACGACCGGCTCCAGCCCGTCCCACTCGAGCGGCGCGACGTGCAGCGATCGGTAGGTGTAGCTCGGGTCCCAGCCGTGGAAGATCAGCCGCGCCGAGCCATCCGGCGCCCCGACGACGTCCTGCCCTCCCGGGCCCCGCACCTCGTCGCCGGTCGCCGCCGTGGTGAGCAGCGGCTCCTCGGCCTTCGTCCACGGGCCGTCCATCGACGGCGCGGTCGCGTAGCCGATCGCGTACTGGTCGCCGCCGTAGGAGTTGGCCGAGTAGAGCAGCGTGAGCCCCTCGTCGTGCACGACGAGCGTCGGTGCCTCGACGAGCTCGCCCTCCCACGCCTGGTCCTGGCGGATGAGCCGCACCGTCTCGCCGTCGAGCGCGAGCCCGTCGTCGGTCAGCGGCGCCGCCTGAATCCAGGTGTCGACACCGACGGCGTTGCCGTCGTTCTTCCAGACGAGCCAGCGCTGCCCGTCGATGACGGCCGTCGAGGCGTCGATCGCGCCGCCGTCCTCCGCCGGGCAGACGAGCATCCCGTCGCCCTGCACCTCGAACGGGCCGCCTGCCTCTGCCGAGATCGCGACGCCGATGCACTGGCGGCCCGACTCGAAGTCGGTCGCCGTGAAGTAGAGCGCGAAGCGATCCGGCGCGAGCGCCGTCACCTCCGGCGCCCACGTCTTGCCCGGGATGACCCACGACGGCAGCTCCGGCATCGCGTCGCCGCGTCGCTCCCAGGTCACGAGATCCTCGGAGAAGGCAGTCGGCACCGTCTGCCGGTTGGACTCGGTCGAGTACGCCCAGTAGCCCTCGTCCGTCTGCACGACATCCGGATCGGCGAAGTCGTCCGCGAGCACCGGCTCGGTGGGCGGCGGGCCGCTTGCACAGCCGGCGAGCAGCCCCGCGGCGACGGCGAGCGCCCCGCCCGCCAGCCAGGCATGCGGACGAGGCGACCGCGTCATCCCTTGATCCCGGACCGCGAGACGCCCTCGACGATGAAGCGCTGCAGCAGCACGTAGAGCAGCAGCACCGGCGCCGACGCGATCACCGCGCCCGCCATGAGCAGGTCGTAGCGCACCGCGTTCGCCGACTGCAGCGTCGCGAGGCCGGCGGGGAGCGTCTGCACGTCGGGGTTGAAGAGCACGTACACCGGCCACAGGAAGTCGTTCCAGTTGCCGAGGAACGCCAGCAGCGCGAGCGTCGCGATCGCGGGCTTCGCGAGCGGCAGGATGATGTGCACGAACGTGCTCCACGGGTTCGCGCCGTCGAGCCGCGCCGCCTCCTCGAGCTCCGGCGGCAGGCTCAGGAAGAACTGCCGCATGAGGAAGACGCCGAACGCGCTCGCCGCCGTCGGCACGATGACCGCCATGAGGGAGTTGAGCCACCCGAGCTCGCTCACGATGAGGTAGTTCGGGATGATCAGGATGACCGGCGGCACGAGCAGCGTCGCGATGACCGCGCCGAAGACGATGCCCTTGCCGCGGAACTGCATGCGGGCGAGCGGATACGCCGCAAGGGTCGCGGTGACCACGACGAGCGCCGCGTGCAGAGCCGCGGCGAGCATGCTGTTGAGGAACCACGTGAACACCGGGGTGGCCGTGGCGCCGAGGATCGACTCGTAGGCCTGGAGCGTCCACTCCTCCGGCAGCCACTGCGGCGGCAGGCTCGTCGCGTCGGCCCGCGTCTTGAACGACGTGAGCAGCATGAAGACGAGCGGGCTGATGAAGAGCAGCGCGATCACCACGAGCACGAGCCAGCGCGCCCACATGCCGGCGCGCTGCCTCGGCGGCCGTCGCCGGCTCGCCGTCGACGTCGGTGTCGGCGTCGGCGCCTGTCCCGGTGCTGGCGTCGGCGCCGCGGTCGCTGTGCTCATGACTCCTTCTCCTTGCGCTCGCGGAAGAGCCAGAAGACGATGACGCTCAGCAGCACGAGCGCGACGGTCAGCACGTAGCTCATGGCGGCGGCGCTGCCCATCTGGAAGTTGCGCAGCCCCTCCTCGGCGATCAGGTAGATCGCGGTGCGGGTCTCGCGGCCCGGTCCGCCCTGGGTCATG
The DNA here is from genome assembly GCF_003752465.1 of Agrococcus jenensis. Lineage (NCBI taxonomy): Bacteria > Bacillati > Actinomycetota > Actinomycetes > Micrococcales > Microbacteriaceae > Agrococcus > Agrococcus jenensis. The sequence goes on from NZ_RKHJ01000001.1 coordinate 578,835, forward strand.
AGGAAGGACTGGCCGAACATGTTCGCCGACGCGATGATCGTGTTGATCATCACGAACATCAGCACCGGGCGGAGGCCGGGCAGCGTGACCGCCCAGAACTGCTGCCAGGCGTTGGCGCCGTCCATGCGCGCCGACTCGTACAGGTCGGCCGGGATGTCCTGCAGGGCCGCGAGGTAGATGACGGCGTTGAGGCCGAGCGTCCACCACACGGTGACGCCGACGAGCGACGTCCACGCCGGGATCGTCGACGTGAGCCACGCGGTGTCGCCGGGCAGGCCGAGCAGCTCGAGGTAGTAGTTGACGAGGCCGATGTTCGTGTCGAGCAGGTAGCGCCAGAGCACCGCGACGACCGCGACGCCGAGCACGTACGGCGCGAAGTAGACGGCCCGGAAGAAGTTCCGGCCCGGGAAGCGGCCGTTCATGAGCATCGCGACGAGCAGCGGCACGACGAGCAGCAGCGGCACCGAGAGCGCCATGAAGACGCCGGTCGCCTGCATGGCCTGCCAGAACGGCCCGAACGTCGTCGATCCGGGATCGAGCAGGTCGGTGTAGTTCTCGAGCCCGACGAAGGGCTTGCGTGGCAGCGTGTAGTCCCAGCGGTGCAGGCTCATCCAGAGGCCGAGCACCACCGGCAGCGCGACGAAGCCGCCGAAGATGAGCAGGTAGGGCGCGAGGAAGAGCCAGGGCGTCGCGCGCCCGTGGCTCTGCAGTCCCCGCCTGGCCGGCGCCCGCCCCGCAACGGGGAGGACGCCGGCTGGGTTGGTCGAGGTCATCGGGTCACTCCCCGAACGCCTCGAGGTTCTCCTCCATCAGCTGCGTCGCCGTGCCCTGCGCGGCCTCCAGCACCGCGGCGGGCTCGCCCTGCCCGAGGACGCCCTCCGCGACCGCGACCTCGACGGTCTCGGTCTGCACCGTGCCGATGCCCGGCGTCGTCGGGATGAAGCGCATGGCGTCGAGCGACTCGGCGAGCGGCTCCTGCGGCGTGCCCTCGAGCGCGCCCTCGTCGCGCACCGACTGGCGTGCCGGGATCATGCCCGCCTGCGCCCAGTCAGCCGAGTGCTCGCTCATCCAGGCGATGAAGACCTTCGCCGCGTTGATGCGGTCCGGGTCCTCCTGCCGGGGCAGGAAGAACTGGTGCGACGAGGCCCACGCGGCCTGCTCGCCGCCGATGGCCGGGATGGGGGCTGCCGCGTAGGGCAGGCCCGACGCGTCGAGGTCGTTGAACTGCCAGATGCCGTCCCACGTGATCGACGTCTCGCCGTTCTTGAAGGCGACGTACTGCGCGTCCTGCGCCACGTCGGCGGGGCTGTAGCCCTGCTCGACCATGCTGCGCATCCACTCGAGCGACTGCACCCCGGCCTCGTCGCCGAACGTCGCGGCCGTGCCGTCGGCCGCGTACGGCTCGCCGCCGTGCTGCCAGTCGAGCGTGAGGAACATCAGGTGCGCCGGCCAGCGCGACGGCATCCAGAACGGCGTCTCGTAGCCCGCGGCCTGCAGCGCGTCGAGCGCGGCCTGGAACGACTCGGCGTCGGTCGGCGGCTCGGTGATGCCGGCCGCCTCGAAGTGCTCGGTGTTGTAGTACATCGCGAGCGAGTGGATGTCGAGCGGGATGCCGTAGCGCTCGTCGGCGTAGACGCCGGCGTCCCAGACCGCCTCGGTGAAGTCGTCGGCGCTGAGCTCGAGCTGCTCGGCCATGTCGTCGAGCGGCATGATGACCTGCCGCGCCGCGTTCGAGCCGAGCTGGTCGAAGTGCATGACGCCGACGTCGGGGCCCTCGCCCGCGGTCACGGCCGCGGGGAGCCGCTGGTAGTAGTCGGACCACTGCATGGTGTTCGACTCGACCGTGATGTTCTCGTGCTCCTCGTTGAACTGGTCGACCAGCTCCTGCATGAAGGGGCCGTCGCCGCCGGTGAAGCCGTTCCAGAACGAGAGCGTGACGGCCGGGCCGTCGTACTCGCCGGTGAACTCGCCGCCGGACGTCTCGCCCGGTCCTGCGCTGCAGCCGGCGAGCAGCGCCACGGCCGCGGCAGCCGCGACCGTGACCGTGGTGCGCCGGGAGCGGCGCGGGGAAGTCGTGAGCACTTGATCCTCCTCGTTGAAAACAAGTGGGCACCAGCACGCGGCACCGTGCCGACAACGTACAGCGCTGTAAAGCCGCTGTCCAGTCCCCCGATCGCGGCTTAGGATGGCGGCGGTCCACCGGGGTGCGAGAGGGGCAGCATGACGCGCGTTCGACTCACCGACGTCGCCGCCCGCGCCGGCGTCTCGATGAAGACCGTCTCGAACGTGGTGCACCACCATCCGCACGTCTCCCCCGCCATGCGCGCCCGCGTGCAGGAGGCGATCGACGAGCTCGGCTACCGCCCGAACCTCACGGCGCGCAGGCTCGCGACCGGCCGCACCGGGATGATCGCGCTCGCGATGCCCGAGATCGACCACCCGTACTTCTCGGAGCTCTCCCGCTCGATCGCCGAGGTCGCCGCCGAGATGGGCTACCGGGTGCTCATCGAGCAGACGCTCGGCGAGGCCGAGGCCGAGCGCGCGGTGATCATGGACCGCGAGGCCGGCCTCGTCGACGGCGTCATCTTCCACCCGGTGAGCATGACGACGGTCGAGATCGGCAAGCTGCGGCGGGACCTGCCGCTCGTGCTGCTCGGCGAATCGGCGCGGCCGCTGACCACCGACCACGTGATGATCGACAACGTGCAGGCGGCGCGCGACGGCACCGAATTGCTGCGCCGGACGGGCCGTCGCATCGCGTTCCTCGGCACCGTGTCGCACGACGTCACCGGCTCGACCGCCCAGCGGCTGCACGGCTACCAGGAGGCGCTGGAGCTCGCCGGCGTGCCGGGCGACACCTCGCTCGTGCTCGAGACCGGCGGCTTCCGCGTCGAGGACGCCCGCGCCGCGCTCTCGGCGGCGCTCGCGCGCGGGCTCGACATCGACGCGGTGCTGTGCCGCGACGACCGGTTCGCGATCGGCGCCCTCCAAGCGCTCGCGGAGGCGGGGCTCTCGGTGCCGGACGACGTCGCCGTGCTGGGCTGGGATGACACCCATCTCGCGACGATCAGCACGCCGACCCTCAGCTCGATCGCACCGGACAAGCGCGGGATCGCCCGGATCGCCCTCGAGCTGCTCATCGAGCGGATCGGTGGCCACCAGGGTGTGGGCCGGCACCGCATCGCGCCCCACGGCATCGAGCAGCGCCAGAGCACCGCGGGACGCTGACCGGCACGCTCCGGCTTTACAGCGCTGCAAGCAGTGCTCCATGATGGGGCGCATGACCACCGACGCGCTGCCCCGTGCCACCGCGCAGACCGGGACGCATCCGCGTCCCCAGCTGCTGCGGTCCGCCTGGACCGATCTCAGCGGACCCTGGGGCTTCGAGCACGACGACCACGACGCCGGCGTGCGCGAGGGCTGGGCTCGGCCCGGCCGCAATGCAGCGCGGACGATCGTGGTGCCCTTCCCGCCCGAGTCGGACGCATCCGGCATCGGTGAGCGCGGGCACCACCCGGTCGTGTGGTACCGCCGCACGGTGACCCTCGACGAGGTGCGCGCCGCCGGCTGGCAGCCCGGGATGCGCCTGCTCGTGCGCTTCGGCGCCGTGGACTACCGCGCGACCGTGTGGGCCGACGGGGCGATGCTCGGTGAGCACGAGGGCGGTCACACGCCGTTCGCCGTCGATGCCACCGGCGCTGCACGCGAGGAGAAGCCCTTCGAGCTCGTCGTGCGGGCGGAGGACGACCCGCTCGACCTCGAGCAGCCGCGCGGCAAGCAGGACTGGCTGCCCGAGCCGCACGTGATCTGGTACGACCGCACGACCGGTATCTGGCAGCCCGTGTGGCTCGAGGCGGTGCCGGAGACGAGCATCGACCGCCTCGGGTGGTCGAGCGACCTGCCGGCCGCGCGCGTCTCGCTCGAGCTCGCGCTCTCCCGGCGTCCGCCCGCCGGCACCTCCGTGCGGGTGCGCATCGCCGACGAGGACGGCGAAGAGCTCGCCGCGGTCACGCAGCCCGTGCGGTCGCCGCGCGCGCGCATCGACCTGCCCGTGCACGCGCTGCAGAACGGCCAGGGCTACGAGTCCATGCTGTGGTCGCCGGCGCATCCGCGCCTGCTCGACGCGACGGTCGAGCTGCTCGACGCGAGCGGCTCGGCGATCGACGCCGCCGCGTCGTACCTCGGGCTGCGCAGCGTGAGCGCCGCCGGCGGCCGCTTCCTGCTCAACGACCGGCCGCATCCGGTCATCGCCGTGCTCGAGCAGGGCTACTGGCCGGGCAGCCACCTCGCGGCGCCGAGCGCCGACGCGCTGCGCGCCGAGGTCGAGCTCATCAAGGCGCTCGGCTTCACGACCGTGCGCGTGCACCAGAAGATCGAGGACCCCCGCTTCCTGTTCTGGGCCGACCGGCTCGGCCTGCTCGTCTGGGAGGAGATGCCGAGCGCGTACGCGTTCTCGGCGACGAGCGTCGAGCGCCTCAGCCGCGAGTGGCAGGAGGCGATCGAGCGCGACCGGTCACACCCGTGCATCGTCGCGTGGGTGCCGGTCAACGAGAGCTGGGGCGTGCAGCACATCGCCCACGACGAGCGGCAGCAGCAGCTCGTGCGGGCGCTCTTCCACCTCACGAAGGCGCTCGACGACACGCGCCTCGTCATCTCGAACGACGGCTGGGAGCACGGCGACTCCGACCTGCTGACGATCCACGACTACGAGCAGGACCGCGAGCGCCTCGCGGCGTCGTACCGCGACGCGGCCGCGATCGAGCGCACCGCGGCGGGCATCGGGCCGGCCGGCCGCCGCATCCGCTTGCTGCCGGATGCCGCGGCGCCCGGGCTCGCGGACGCGCCGGTGGTCGTCAGCGAGTTCGGCGGCGTCACCTGGGCGCCCGACGCCCCGATCGCCACCTGGGGCTACGGCGTCGCGTCGTCGGCCGAGGACTTCGAGCGCAGGCTCCGCGACGTCTTCGGCGCGCTGCACGGCGGCGCGCTCGCCGGCCTCTGCTACACGCAGCTGACCGACACGCTGCAGGAGGCGAACGGGCTCGTCGACGAGCACCGGCGCCCGAAGCTGCCGCTCGAGGTGCTGCGGGCGATCGTCACCGACGCGCCGCGCTGACCGCGCGTCAACCGCCGCTCGCAGCCCGGGCGCGACGCGCGAGCGCCCCCTCCGACGAGCGAGGCGCGCGGGGAGGGGGCGCGGCGACCGGCTCGGTCAGCGTCGGACGTCGCCGTCCTTGTCGATGTCGACCTCCTCGCGAGCGACGTCTGCCCGGACCGTCTCCTGGTCGGTGACGGTGCGGCGATCGAGGCCGATGCGCTCTGCGTCGACCACCTCCTTGTCGACGACGGGGCGCTCCTCGGTGAGGCGGACGTCGATCTCGTCGTCGCCGAGGGCACCGGTCGATGCGGCGGTGCCGTCCAGCGGCTCGCGCACGACCTCCAGCTCGTCGCGCTCGACGGGGACCGTGACGCTCTCGCGCTCCGTGACCACGTGCTTGCGGAGCCGCACGCGCCCGGTCTCCACGCGCTCGGTGCCGACGTGGAGCTGCTCCTCGCGCCGCACGACGGACGCGTCGTCGGCATCGACCACCTCGCGAGGCGTCGTGCCGAGGTCCTCGTCGAAGTGCTGCCCAGCAACGTGGTCGTGGTCGTGGTCGTGGTCGTGGTCGTGGCCGCCGCTGCCGACGGAGCCGGCCGAGCCGCCCAGGCCGTAGTAGCGGTAGAGCTCGTCCTCCTCAGCCTCGGTCAGGTGCGTGTCGGCCTCGACGCTCGGGGCACCCCTCATCAGCTCCTTGTCGTAGGGGACGCGGATCTCGTCGCCCTCGACGGCCGCGGCGTCGATCGGCACGAAGCTCTCGCGCGCACCGAACCACCCGGTGCTGACGGTCGCGAACGCCGGCTCGCCGGTCGCGTCGTCGAGGTAGACCTGGGTGACCCTGCCGACCTTCGCTCCGCTCGAGTCGTAGATCGTGCCGTCCGAAAGCGCATCGGTGCGGCCGTTGCTGTCCGTCATGGTCCTGCCTCTCTCGTGGTCGTCGGGAGCCTCCGGCTGTGGAGGACGCACTCAGCGTTCCCGACGGCTCTGACGATGCGGTGGGCGCCCCCTGGGAGATGACGCAGACTCTCGGTGCGGCACTCGCGCATGCTGCACGCGCCGGCTGCAAGCACTCACTGCGCGGGCTTGCGGTCCCTCGACAGGCCGATCTCGAGGCTCCGATCGACGACGCCCTGGGCGACCGTGAGCAGCTTGATGTTGTGCTTGCGGGCGTGGTCGCGGAGCATCCGGAACGCTCGATCCATGTCGACGTCCGCCGATGCAGCGATCACGCCCTTCGCCTGCTCGATGCAGACGCGGCTGTCGAGCGCATGCTGCAGCTGCTCGGCGAGCACGCCGCTCTCGCGGATCGCTCGCTCCTGGATGATCCCGATCGACGCGAGGTTCGCGAGCGCGCGAGCGGCAGCAGCGTCAGCACGGCTCAGCTCGCCGGGGGCCGTCCGGTACAGGCCCATGCTGCCGATGACCTCGTCACGCGCACGCAGCGGCACCGCGTGCACCGACCGGTAGCCATAGCCGAGCGCGGTCTCGCGGAACTCGGCCCAGCTGCCGTCCACGTGCTCGACGTCGGCGACCGACACCGTGGTACCGGTCCGCGCGGCCTCGACGCACGGGCCGGCGCCGGCGTTCAGCTGCATCACCTGGACGAAGTTCACCCCCTCTTCCGAGGAGGCCACGAGCTCGGGCCGCCCGTGCGCGTCCTTCAGCAGCAGTCCCCCGGCTCCCGCGTCCACGAGCTCGACGCACTCGCCGACGACCGTGCTCAGCATCTGCAGGACGTCGTACTCCGAGGTCAGCGTCTCGGCGAGCGACGCGAGCGCCTCGCCGAGGCGTTCCGCCGTCAGCACCCTGTCCATGGCACCTGTCCTCCTCGAACCGCAGCGGTCGAGGAGGGATCACCTCGCCGCGTTGCCGCGGTGGAGCATCACAGCTCGCCACCTGATCTTCTCGACGACTCTAGGACCGGCAGCGCGACAGCGCCACCGGCGCGATGGTGCATCGAGCCGGCCCACAGGGGTCTCGACCCGCGCCGTCAGGGAGGTGGGCTAGCGTGGCCGCCGCACCACCACACACAGCGAGAGCGTCCCGCCGGGCCCGGTCCCCGCCCGCGGGCGCCCGCCAAGGCCGCGCTTCAGAGCTGGGGCGCCGCTGCCCCGTGGACACGTCCTCGACATCCGATCCGCGGCTCGTCGACGACGCGCAGCCCCGCCGGGCATGCGAATGCCCCTTCGTGGCGAGACGAAGGGGCAGACGTGGAGACGGAGGGATTTGAACCCTCGGTCCCCTAATGGGGACTCCACCTTAGCAGGGTGGTGCACTCGGCCGGACTATGCGACGTCTCCTCGGCCCACCTGCTGGCAGGCCGACGGCAACTCTACCAAACGCGCGAGCCTCGGACGTGCGGGCCGGTTCGGGGCCCGCTCAGCTGCCGTACGGGACGACGCACGACTCCTGCGACGCATCCTGCCCCACGACCCCGTCGAGCTCGTCCGTGGGGGTGGGCGTCGGGGTCTCGGTGGCGGCGGGCGTCTCGGTGGGCAGCGGCGTCTCCGTCGCGCCCGGCGTCTCCTCGGTCGAGCCGACGCCGAGCGAGTCCTCCCCCAGCTCGATCGGCAGGTCCTGGCGGATGCGGCGCATCAGCTCGTCCGCGCGCTCCTCGTCGGGCACGACGCGGGGCCCGGAGGGCACGTTCGGGTACAGCACGAACTGCATCGTCTCGAGCGGGATGTCGGCGAGCACGCGCGCCATCGACACCATGGTGCCCACGTCGCCGAGCCCGGACGACAGCGTCATGTTCTCGATCGCGACCTGCGCGATCGCGTAGAGCTTCGTGACGTCGGTGAGCACCGCATCCGACTGCAGCGTGCGGATGAGCGACGAGAGGAACACCTGCTGCGACGAGATGCGGGCGAGGTCCGAGCCGTCGCCGACGCCGTGGCGCGAGCGGAGGAACGCGAGCGCCTGCGCGCCCTCGAGGTCGTGGGTGCCTGCCGACTCGATCACGAGCCCCGTGTACGGGTCGTCGATCGGGCCCGCGAAGCAGACCGGCACGCCGCCGACCGCGGTCGACATGCTGATGACGCCCTGGAAGGTGATCATCGCGGCGTACGGCACGTCGATGCCGGTGAGGTCGGAGACCACCTCGGCGACGCACGACAGCCCGCCACGGGCGAGCGCCTGGTTGAACTGCACGTCGTTCTCGGCCGGCACGGCGTCGCCGGTCTCCGGGTCCTCGCACGCCGGGAAGTCGACCAGGAGGTCGCGTGGGAACGAGACGACGCGCGCGACCTCGTGGTCGTCGCTGACGTGCAGCAGCATCGTCACGTCGTTGAGGCTGCCGCCGTCGTAGGCCGACTCGCCGAACTCCTCGCCCTGGCCCTCGCGCTGGTCGGAGCCGACGAGCAGGATGTTGAAGCCGCCCTCGTAGGGGGCGAAGCCGGCCTGCGCGGGCGGCACGTCAGCCACGAGGTCGACGGTCTGGATGCCCGTGGTGAAGCGCAGGATCGAGAATCCGACGACGCCGACGACCGCGACGAGCACGACGGCCATCCCGAGCGCGATCCAGCGGAAGACGTGCGCGACGCCCGAGTGGCGGCGCAGCCGTCCGTGCCGCGGCGACATCGACGTGGTGTCGACGACGCTCCCGGTGCGCTCGGTTGCCATGCGTTCTCCTTCTGCCGCGGAGGGCGTGGGATTCGAACCCACGAGACATCTCTGCCCACCGGTTTTCAAGACCGGCTCCATCGGCCGCTCGGACAGCCCTCCCGTGCCCTCAGCGCTGGGGGCGCGCGGCGGGCCTTCGGACGATCATAGAGCGACACCGGATGCGCGGCATTCGACGGCGCTCGCAGCCGCCTGAGGGCGGCGCCCCGGTCGGCGCTCAGGCCCGGACGAGCAGCTCCTCGAGCACGAGCGCGAGCCCGTCGTCCTCGACGGTGGCGGTGACGTCGGTCGCGGCCTGCTTGACCTCGTCGGGCGCCTGCCCCATCGCGACCGCTCGGCCGCCGCCCTCGGCGACCCAGCGGAACATGTCGATGTCGTTGCGGCCGTCGCCCACCACGACGATGCGGTCGCGCGGGATCTCGAGCGCCTCGGCGACGCGCTCGAGGCCGGTCGCCTTGTTCACGCCGTCCGGCGCGATGTCGAGCCAAGAGGAGAAGCCGATCGCGTACGAGACCTTGTGCAGGCCGAGCGACTCGACGATCTCGAGGAACTCGTCGACCTCGTGAACGGGGCTCATCACCACGACGCGCATCGCGGGCTGCGCGAGCAGGCCCTCGAAGGGCACGAGCTCGGCGTCGTCGAGGTTCCAGTCGACCATGCCGTTCGTGTAGCGGCGGTGCCCGCTCGGGTCCTCGACCATGTACGAGCCCTTCGGCAGTACCGCCGAGATCGCGGTGAGCGCCTCGGACGGGTCGAAGGTCTCGACGTGCACCTGCTCGTACGCGTCGCCGCGGCGCTCGAGCACGAGCGCCCCGTTCGCCGAGACGAGGTGGCTCGGCTCGATGCCGAGCCGCACCGCGGTCGACTCGGTCGTCGCCTGCGAGCGTCCGGTGGCGAGCACCACGACGTGGCCCGCGTCGACGACGGCGCGCACCGCCTCCAGCACGCGGGGCGCGAGCGAGTCGTCCTCGTGCACGACGGTGCCGTCGATGTCGAGGCCGATCAGCAGCGGCCGCATCACGCCGGCTCGATCGTGCTGATGCCGCCGAGGTACGGCTGCAGGGCCGCGGGCACGCGCACCGAGCCGTCGGGCTGCTGGTGCGTCTCGAGGATCGCGACGAGCCAGCGGGTGGTCGCGGCGGTGCCGTTGAGGGTGGCGACCGGTGCGGTCTTGCCGGACTCCGTCCGGAAGCGGGTGCCGAGCCGGCGCGACTGGTAGGTGGTGCAGTTCGAGGTCGAGGTGAGCTCGCGGTACTGCTGCTGCGACGGGATCCACGCCTCGATGTCGAACTTGCGGGCGGCGGAGGAGCCGAGGTCGCCGGCCGCGACGTCGATGACGCGGTAGTCGAGCTCGCACGCCTGCAGCATGCGCTCCTGCAGGGCGCGCATCCGCTCGTGCTCCGCCTCGGCGTCGTCGGGCTTGACGTAGGAGAACATCTCGAGCTTGTTGAACTGGTGCACGCGCAGGATGCCGCGGGTGTCGCGGCCCGCGGAGCCCGCCTCGCGCCGGTAGCAGGTCGACCAGCCGGCGTAGCGGAGCGGCTGCGCGAGGTCGACGATCTCGTCGGCGTGGAAGCCCGCGAGCGCCACCTCGCTCGTGCCGGTGAGGTAGAGGTCGTCGGCGGGCAGGTGGTAGACCTCGTCGGCGTGCTCGCCCAGGAACCCGGTGCCGCGCATGATCTCGGGGCGCACGAGGGTGGGCGTCGTGAGCGGCGTGAAGCCGTCGGCGAGCACCTGGTCGAGGCCCATCAGCATGATCGCGAGCTCGAGCCGCATGCCGATGCCGGTCAGGTAGTAGAAGCGGCTGCCCGCGACCTTCGCGCCGCGGACGATGTCGAACGCCTTGAGGCTCTCGCCGAGCTCGACGTGATCGCGGGGCTCGAAGTCGAAGGAGCGCTCCTCGCCGTGGGTCGAGAGGGTGACGAAGTTCGCCTCCTCGCCGGCGGGCACGTCGGGGTGCACGAGGTTGCCGAGCTTCGAGACGGCCGCGTCGAACGCCGCCTCCGCCTCGGTGACGCGCGCCTGCGCGTCCTTCACGCCGGCCGCGAGCGCGCGCCCCTGCTCGATGAGCGCCGGCCGGTCCTCCTTGGCGGCGGCGCCGACGAGCTTGCCGTGCGCGTTCTGCTCAGCCCGCAGCCGCTCGAACTCGGTGATGGCAGCACGGCGGGCGCCCTCGGCGCCGAGCGCCTCGTCGACGTAGCCGACCGGGTCGCCGCGGCGCTCCTGGCTTGCCTTCACGAGGTCGGGCTGCTCGCGCAGCAGCTGAGGATCGATCACGCCGACCATTCTACGAGCGCGCCGCAGCGCGCACCTGCGAGCCGGGTGCGCCCTTACCCGGGTTCCGGGGCGGATCCGCCGGTACAGTGCGAGGATGCGCGCTGCCATCGTCTACAACCCGTCCAAGATGGACCGCGACACGCTCGCGCCCCAGATCGAGTCGGCGCAGCCGCTCGACTGGTCGGAGCCGTTCTGGATCGAGACGGACGCGGACGACGCGGGCGAGGCCGCCGTGCGCACCGCGCTCGAGCAGGGCGTCGACCTGCTGCTCGTCGCCGGAGGCGACGGCACGGTGCGGGTCGCCGCCGATGCGGCGACCGGTGCTCGCGTGCCGCTCGCGATCATCCCCGCGGGCACGGGCAACCTGCTGGCGCGCAACCTCGGCATCGACGTCACCAACCTGCGGAACGCGGTGCAGACGGCCTTCGACGGCGAGGAGCGCGAGATCGACCTCGGCGAGCTCGAGATCGAGGCGCCGGACGGCACGCGCTCGAAGCACGCCTTCGCGGTCATGGTCGGCTTCGGGCTCGACGCCGAGATGATCGACAAGACCGACGAGGACCTGAAGAAGAAGGTCGGCTGGCTCGCCTACGTCGACGCCGCCGGCCGGGTGATCTCGAGCCTCGACAAGGTGCGCGTGCACGTGCGCCTCGACGGCGGCCGCACGGTGCGATCGACGGTCAACACGATGCTGATCGGCAACTGCGGCACCGTGACGAACGGCATCATCATCCTTCCCGACGCGGCCGTCGACGACGGGATGCTCGACATCGCGCTCGTGCGCCCGCGCGGCGTGCGCGGCTGGCTGCAGCTGAGCGGCTACATCGCCCGCAACAACATGCTCGTCACGAAGCTGCTGCGTCGCCGCGGCCACCTGGGACGGCAGCGCACCGGCGCCGCGCTCGGCTACGGCCAGGCGAAGGAGACGCAGGCGCGCCTCGAGGAGCCGCGCGCCGTGCAGGTGGACGGCGACGTCGTGGGCGAGGCGATCGCGCTCCGCGCAGGCATCCGGCAGGACGCGCTCGTCGTGCGCGTGCCCAAGGAGCACGCGCGCGACGCCGGTCCCGCCGTCTGAGCGGGGCCGCCGTCTGAGCGGGGCCGCCGTCTGAGCGGCGCGGCCGTCTGAGCGGCGCCGCGGCGTGAGCGGTCGGGACCGGTCGGTCGGTCAGTCGGCCGAGCGGGCGCCCGGCTCGCCGGCGATGAGCCCGCGCAGCCAGTCGCGCGCATCCTCGAACGAGCGGTCGGAGTAGCGGCGCTCGACCCGGATGTGCTGCTGGTCGGCCCGCGGGTAGGAGCCGAGGAACGTCACCGACGGGCTGAAGCGCGCGAGGCCGAGCAGCGCATCCGCCACCCGCTCGTCGCGGATGTGGCCGTCGGCGTCGATGACGAAGCGGTACCGGCCGAGCCGGTCGCCGATGGGCCTCGACTGGATGAGCGAGAGGTTCACGCCGCGGGTGGCGAACTGCTCGAGCATGTCGAGCAGCACGCCCGGCTCGTCGCTCGGCAGCTCGACGACGAGGCTCGTCTTGTCGGCGCCGGTCGGCTCCCCCGCCTCGCCGGCGCGACCGACGAAGAGGAAGCGCGTCACGGCATCCGGGTTGTCGCCGATGCGGTCGGCGAGCACGTCGAGGCCGTCGACCCAGTGGCCGATCGTCGGCGTCGAGAGCGCCGCCTGCGCCGTGCCGGTGGTCAGGTCGGCGGCCGCGGTGACGTTCGACGCGGCCGGCAGGTGCGCTCGGCCCGGCAGCTCGCGCTGGAGCCAGCCGCTGCACTGCGCCCACGCGACCGGGTGGGCGGCGACGACCCGCACGTCCTCGATGCGCGTGCCGGCGGGTGCGACGAGCGAGAAGTTCACGCTCACGACGTGCTCGGAGAGGATGCGGATGCCCGGCGTCGCGGCGAGCGCGTCCTGCGCGGCGGTGACGCCGCCCTCGATCGAGTTCTCGATCGCGATCATGGCGGCGTCGGAGCGGCCCTCGGAGACGGCCGAGAGCGCCTCGGCGACGTTGGCGACCGGCACCCGCTCCGTCGTCTCGAGCCCCGGCACCTGCTCGAGCGCGGCCTCCGTGAACGTGCCGCGAGGGCCGAGGAACGTGACGACGCGGGGCTGGACCATGGCACCAGCCTAGGCTCGCGCCCAGCCGGCGGCTCCGCCTCCCGCGGCCGACCCCCCGCGCCCTGGCGCACAGCGCAAGCCCGACCGGCGGTTCCGGCGGCTCCCGCATCCTCGCCGGCCATCCGCCGCCATTCGGGCCGGCAAGGCTTGCGTTGTGCGGAGGGCGCTGCAGCCCGGCCGTCGCGGCTGCGGCTCCGGCTGCGGCTCGGTGGCCGCAGACCATCCGGGCCGCCTCTCCCCTCCCGCTCGCACAACGCACGCCTGGCCAGCGCAAGCAACGGCGGATGGACGACGCTCGCCGCCTGCGCCGCGCGAGCCGGCGCGCGGGCTTGCGTTGTGCATCGGGGCACGCGCGGATGGCGACGGGAGGGGGTGACTGGCGGTTGGCGGCGCGGAGGTCAGGTGCTCGTGCGGGCAGGCGGCCAGGGCAAGCTGCTCAGGCGGGGACGAGTGAGCGGATGGCGGTCAGCGTGCGCTCGACGTCGTCCGGTGTCGTCGCCCACGACGACATCGAGCACCGCTGCGTCGCGTGCCCGCGCCACTCGGCGCCGGTCACGACCGCGGTGCCCTCGGCGAGCAGCGCAGCCCCGAGCGCGCGCGTCTCGTCGTCGGAGCCCAGCCGGAACATCACCTGCGTGTAGACGACGTCGTTCACGACCTCGACGCCGTCGATCCCGGCGAGCCCGTCGGCCATCGCGACCGCGTGCTCGTGCAGGCGGTCGACGAGCGCCGCGACGCCCGAGCGGCCGAGGCTGCGCAGCGCCGCCCAGGCGGGCACGCCGCGCGCCCGGCGCGAGAGCTCGGGCGTCACATCCCAGGGGTCGAGCCCCGTGTAGACGAGGTAGTCGCCGCCGGTGCGGAACGCGGCGATCGAGTCGGCCGGGTCGCGCACGATCGCCATGCCGCAGTCGTAGGGCACGTTGAGGGTCTTGTGCGCATCCGTCGCCCAGGAGTCCGCGGCCTCGAGACCCGCCGTCAGGTGCTGCAGCGCCGGCGACGCGGCGGCCCAGAGCCCGAAGGCGCCGTCGACGTGCACCCACGCGCCGTTGCGGTGCGCGATCGGGATGAGCGCCGCGAGGTCGTCGAAGGCGCCGGTGTGCACCTCGCCGGCCTGCAGGCAGACGATGAGCGGGCCCTCGCACCGCTCGAGCGTGCGCTCGAGCGCCTCCGGGCGCATCCGCCCCTGGTCGTCGGCGTCGACGACGACGATCTCGGCGCGGCCGATGCCGAGGAAGCGCGCGGCGCGATCGATCGAGCCGTGGCGGTCGGCCCCGACGACGAAGCGCACCGCGGGGGCCGAGCGGAGCCCACGCTCGGCGAGGTCCCAGCCGGAGCGCGCGAGCACCGCGTGCCGGGCCGTCGCCAGGCACGTGAAGTTCGCGATCTGGCCGCCCGTGACGAACCCGACGCTCGCCGTCTGCGGCAGGCCGAGGAGGTCGAGCATCCAGCGCCCGGCGATCCGCTCGAGCGCCACCGTGGTCGGGGTCAGCATCGCGGAGCCGGAGTTCTGATCCCACGCGGAGACGAGCCAGTCGGCCGCGAGCGCCGCGGGGAGCGTGCCGCCGATCACGAAGCCGAAGAAGCGGCCGCCCGGGATGCCGACGAGGCCCGGATCCGCGCCCGCGGCCATCTGCTCGACGACCTCGACGGGATCGAGTCCCTCGTCGGGCAGCGGCCCGCCGAAGGTGACGAGCATGTCGTCGAGGGTCGCTCGGGGCCACACCGGTCGGTCGTCGAGGGTGCCGAGGAAGGCCATCGCGCTGCGGTGCGCGGCGTCGAGAGCACGGCCACGATCGTCCACGAGCGCCAGTGTTCCACCGGCCCCCAGGTGGGGCAACGGGTCTTCTCGGGGCGCCCATCGCTCCGGGAGCCGCTCGATGCTTGGATGGAGCCATGACCCGAGCCGGCACCGTCGCCCAGCCCCAGGACCTCATCGATGTCGCCGCGCTCGAGCGCGCGTACTTCGAGCTCGTCCCCGACGTCTCGAACCCCGACCAGGCGGTCGCGTTCGGCACGAGCGGCCATCGCGGCAGCGCCTTCGACACCGCCTTCAACGAGGCGCACATCCTGGCGATCACGCAGGCGATCTGCGAGTACCGCGCCGCCCAGGGCATCACGGGCCCGCTCTTCATCGGCCGCGACACGCACGCGCTGTCGCTCCCGGCCGAGCGCACGGCGCTCGAGGTGCTCGTCGCGAACGGCGTGCGGGTGTGCGCGGATGCCCGTGGCTCGGTGACGCCGACCCCGGCGGTCTCGCGCGCGATCCTCGCGTACAACGCCACGGCATCCGCCGGCGACCAGGCAGACGGCATCGTGGTCACGCCGTCGCACAACCCGCCCCGCGACGGCGGCTTCAAGTACAACCCGCCGCACGGCGGTCCGGCCGACTCCGACGCGACCGGCTGGATCGCGAAGCGCGCGAACGAGCTCATCGCCGCCGGCCTCGAGGGCGTGCAGCGCGCCGACGTGACGGGCGGCAGCGACACCCGCGTCGAGCTCTACGACTTCCGCGAGGCGTACGTGAACGCGCTCGGCAGCGTCATCGACTTCGACGCGATCAAGGCGTCGGGCATCCGGATCGGCGCCGACCCGCTCGGCGGGGCCGCCGTCGACTACTACGGCGCCATCGCCGAGCGCTACGGCATCGACCTGACGGTCACGAACCCCATCGTCGACCCCACCTGGGCGTTCATGACGCTCGACTGGGACGAGAAGATCCGCATGGACTGCTCGAGCCCCAACGCGATGGCCTCGGTGCTCGCCCGCCGCGACGAGTTCGACATCCTCACCGGCAACGACGCCGATGCGGACCGCCACGGGATCGTCACGCCCGACGGCGGCCTGATGAACCCCAACCACTTCCTCGCGGTCGCGATCGAGTACCTCTACGCGCACCGGCCGCAGTGGCGGCCCGACGCGGCGATCGGCAAGACGCTCGTGTCGTCGTCGATGATCGACCGGGTCGCGGAGGCGCTCGGCCGCCGCCTCTGGGAGGTGCCGGTCGGCTTCAAGTGGTTCGTGCCGGGGCTCGTCGACGGGTCGGTCGGCTTCGGCGGCGAGGAGAGCGCCGGTGCGTCGTTCCTGCAGTCGGACGGCACCGTGTGGACGACCGACAAGGACGGCATCCTGCTGTGCCTGCTCGCGTCCGAGATCCGCGCCGTCACCGGCAAGAGCCCGTCGCAGCTGTACGGCGAGCTCACGGAGCGCTTCGGCGCCCCGGT
This sequence comes from Agrococcus jenensis, assembly GCF_003752465.1. Classification (NCBI taxonomy): domain Bacteria; kingdom Bacillati; phylum Actinomycetota; class Actinomycetes; order Micrococcales; family Microbacteriaceae; genus Agrococcus; species Agrococcus jenensis. The sequence continues at coordinate 595,165 of NZ_RKHJ01000001.1, forward strand.
CTACGAGCGCGTGGATGCGCCGGCGTCGCGCGAGCAGAAGGCGCGGCTCGGCAAGCTCACCGGCGACGCCGTGACCGCGACCGAGCTGGCCGGCGACCCGATCGTCGCCAAGCTCACGGAGGCGCCCGGCAACGGCGCCGCGATCGGCGGCCTCAAGGTCGTCACCGAGCGCGCGTGGTTCGCGGCGCGGCCGTCCGGCACCGAGGACGTCTACAAGATCTACGCCGAGTCGTTCGCCGGGCCGGAGCACCTGCGGCAGGTGCAGGCCGAGGCGAAGCGGATCGTCGACGACGCGCTGGGCGCGTAGGGGGCGGTATCCGCGGGTCGGCTGGGGCCGACGTGGGCGCGTCGTCATAGGTGGAGCTGGCCGTGACAGGTGGGCCCGGCCGTGACAGGTGGGCCCGGCCATGACGGGTGGGCCCGGGCGTGACGGGTGGGCCCGGCCGTGACAGGTGGGCCTGGCCTTGGCAGGTGGGCCCGGGCGTGACGGGTGGGGCTGCCCGTGAGAGGTGGGGCTGCAGCTCCACCGCTCGGGGGCAGCACCACCGCTCGGCACAGACGGCGCCGTACGCCGGTCGGGTCCGCGCTTGACGGGAGGGGCCGCCCGCGGCAGGTGCGGCTGCGGTGCCACCCCTGGCGGGTAAGACCACCTGTCGCGGTGAGCACGACCCGCGGCGGGCAGCACCACCTGTCGCGGGTCGCACCACCTGACCGCAGATGCACCGCGCGGGATGTCGGCGGACGCGCGTAGGTTCGCTCCATGAGCGAGCCCTTCACGTTCCGCGCGTCCGACGACGAGCTCGAGCGGCTGCGGCGCCGGCTCGACGAGAGCATCGTGCCCGACCCCACGCCCGGCGCCCACGGGATGCCGATGCCCACGCTGCAGCGCCTGCTCGACCGCTGGCGCGACGACTTCGACTGGCGCGCGGTCGAGGCACGCCTCCTCGCGCACGACCACCGCGTCGCGACGATCGAGGGCACCCGCATCCACTTCGTGCACCTCCGCGGCGGGCAGCCCGGCCGCCTGCCGATCGTGCTGTCGCACGGCTGGCCCTACTCCTTCGCCGAGATGCTGCCGCTCGCCGAGGCGCTCCGCGGGGAGCTCGACGTCGTCGTGCCGTCGCTGCCGGGCTTCGGGTGGTCGGAGCCGCTGGCCGAACCCTTCACGGACGAGGCCGTCGCGCGGCGCTGGCGCGCGCTCATGGTCGACGAGCTCGGCTACGACCGCTTCCTCACGTATGGCGAGGACGTCGGCACGGGCGTGAGCGACTGGCTCGCGGGAGGCCACCCCGACGTCGTCGCCGGCCTCGTCGCGACGCACGCGTCGTTCGGCGTGCGCGACCGCGGGGAGCCGATGGATGCGGCCGAGACGGCGTTCTTCGCGCGCATGGCCGCCGAGGGTCCGCTCGCGGGCGGCTACGCGCACCAGCAGGGCTCCCGCCCCGACACCACGGCGGCCGCGCTGCTCGACTCCCCCATCGGGCTGCTCGCGTGGGTCGGCGAGAAGCTGCTCGAGTGGGCCGGCGACGACGGCCTCGCCGACGACGTCGTGCTCACGACCGTCACCCTCTCCTGGCTGTCACGATCGATCGGCACGTCGTTCCGGCCCTACAGCGACAGCGGCGGCGGACCGCATCCGCTCGTCGACGTGCCGGTCGCGGTGCGCGTCCAGCGCCGCGAGCGCGACTACCCGCGCTCGCTCGCCGAGCGGAGCTACCGCGACCTGCGATCGTACTCGGTGCTCGAGCGCGGCGGGCACTTCCCCGCGCTCGAGACACCCGACGAGGTGGCCGCCGCCGTGCTGGAGCTGGAGGCGCTCGCCCGCTAGAGCGGAAGGCGCCAGTCAAGCGGGTGCGGCGCCGGCAGCGAGAGGTAGCGCACCGCGTGAGAGGTGGCCGCGCGCCGCTACCCCTCGGGCGCAGGACTACCTCTCGGGCGCGGCGCCACCTCTCGCGCGCAGCGCCACCTCTCGCGCACGAACACCCCTGGCGCGCAGCGCCACCGCTCCAGCGCATGACCACCGGCTCGGGCGGGCCGCTACTGCTCGAAGCTGTCCGTCACGATCCGCACGTCGGGGCCCAGCACCTCGGTCACGAGCGCGACGCCCGACTCGACCGTCAGCTCGTTCCGCCAGGCCGACCGGGTGATCGGCTCGGCCGCGTCGACGAGCGGGTGCAGCTGCAGGTTGCGGCGGTGGATCCAGTCCTGCGAGACGAACTGCTGCGGCGTCAGGTCGAAGTGCATGTACAGCGGCACGGCGGCCGGGTCGACGACCTCCACCTCGCCGCCGGGCATGCCGACGAGGTCGAACTGCGCCACCGCGCTCACCACCCGCGGGATCGCCATCTGCGTCGTGAGGGCGTTGCCGATCGAGTAGTAGACGAACGCGCGCGAGCCGTCGGCGCGCTCGAGCCACTCGGCCTCCTGCAGCACGTGCGGGTGCGTACCGATGATGACCTCCGCGCCCAGGTCGGCGAGCCGCTGCGACTGCTCGCGCTGCCGATCGTTCACGACCGCCGAGTACTCGTCGCCCCAGTGCACCGCGACGATCGTCGCATCGGCGATCTCCTCGGCCTCGGCGAGCTGCTGCTCGACGAGCGGGTCGTCGAGCCACGTGACGACGTAGTCGTTCGTGGGGGTGTTCGAGAGGTCCACGAAGTTGAGGAACGCGACCGTGAGGCCGTTCACCTCGGCGGTCGGCACCGCCATCCGCTCCTCCTCCGAGCGGAACGCGCCTGAGATCAGCAGCGGGTCGAGCTCGTCCCACACCGCGCGCGTGCGGTCGACGCCCTCCTGCCCGCGGTCGAACGTGTGGTTGTTGCCGAGGCCGATCGTGTTGCAGCCGGCCGCGTCGAGGCCCTGCGCGAACTCGACCGGCGCGTTGAACGCCGGGAAGTAGGTGAGGCCCAGCTCGACGCCCGCCGAGGGCGCCTCCTGGTTGCAGTAGACGAGGTCGCTATCGGCCCAGATGGGTCGCGCGGCGTCGAAGAACTGCCCGTAGTCGTAGCTGCCGTCGGGCTGCTGCGCGTCGAGCGTCACCGAGTCGTGCGGCAGCATGTCGCCCATCGCCGAGACCGAGACCGTGCTCGGCTCCGGGGTGGGCGTCGGGGTCGGCGCGGATGCGCTCGGCTGCGCCGCCGGATCGCTCGCGCTGGGCGCGGGCTGGAGCGATCCCTGCGTGCAGCCGGTCAGCAGCAGTCCGGCTGCCGTCGCCAGCACGACCGCGGCACGGGCGCCGCGTCGCCGGGCAGCGCCTCGCGGGGCCGCCCCGACCGTGCTCGTGCGTCCCCTACGCGCTGCGGGGCGCGCCGCCGCTCCGCTGCTGGCTGCCGTCTCCATGGCACCAGGCTAGGGCCGCGGGCGCCCGATCAGCTGCCGGCGAAGATCGCGAAGAGCACGAGCAGGATGACGATCGCGACGGCGGCCATCACCCAGTCGGTCCCGGTGCCCGACGAGCCGCTCGAGCCGGAGTGCCGGTACGAGTTCGACCCCGAGCTCGAGCCCCATCCCCACGAGCTGCCGGAGCCCGACGACGACCGGGATCCGCCGCCGAAGGAGCCGCCGCCACTCGACCGCGACCCGCCGCCGAAGAAGCTGCGCGAGCCGCCGCCGAAGCCGCCACCGCCGCCGCTCCTGCCGCTGCTCTTGAAGCCCCCACCGGATCGTCCTGCTTTCGCCATGCGGGCAGGCTACGACCCGTTCCTGCGTGCGCGCCTCGCATCGGCGCAACTCACTCGGGCGCGCGCGTCGGCTCAGCCGTAGTCGGGGGCGCTGCCGGTGCCGGCGTACTCCTCGAACGTCGCGATGCCCTGCTCGTGCATCGCGGTCGCGACCTCGGGGCCGACGAAGCGCACGTGCCACGGCTCGAAGCGGTAGCCGGTGATGCCCTGGAGCCCGTCGGGGTAGCGGACGATGAAGCCGTGCTCCCAGGCGTGCTCGGCGATCCACCGCCCGGCCGCGGTGCCGCCGAAGCAGACGTCGAGGCGGCAGGCGCCGCCGGTGCCCATGACGTCGACCGAGAGCCCCGTCTGGTGCTCGCTGTGCCCGGGCCGCGCGCTCGTGGTGTCGGCCTGGGCCTGCCCGTACTGCGCCACATAGCCGTTGTAGAGCTGCGTCTGCCGCGCATAGCCGCGGTACGACGAGAAGACGTGGATGCCCTCGCCGATCTCGGCCTGCATCGCGGCCGACATCTGCGCGAGCGCCGCGTCGACCTCCGGGCGCACCGCCTCGTCGCCGTCCTGCGCGATCGAGACGGGCACGAGCACCGGCTGGTAGTCGGCGGGCACGAGCGGCCGGCGCTTGTTGACGAGCACCTGCAGGCTCGCCGCCGAGTCGATGTCGACGCCGGCGGTGCTGGGCGGCTGCGGCGCGGCGGTCGGCGCGGGCGCGGCGGCCGGCTCCGTCGTCGCGGCCGGCTCCGGCGTTGCGCTCGCCGTGGGCGTGGCCGTGGGCGTCGGCGTCGGCGAGGCGCTGGATGCTGTGGGCGACGCGGGCGGGGACGACGCGTCCGGGGTCGCGACGGGAGCGCATCCGCTCACCAGCAGCACGGCCGCGAGCACCACCATCACCCTTCGCACCCGTCCATCGTCGCACGCGCGCGCCGGCGGGATGTGCCGCCGCGACATGCGACGCGCCAGTGGCGGAGAGGGCAAGCCATTCGCTAGACTAACGATCTCTCCCCATATCGAAGGATCCATCCATGCCGCAGCGCGAACCGCGCTCCGTCGAGCCGCGCGAGGCCGACGAACCCCTGATGTCCCGCCGCCAGATCATGCTCGTGCTGGTCGGCCTCATGATGGCGATGTTCCTGTCGTCGCTGTCGCAGACCGTCGTCGGCACGTCGATGCGCACGATCGCCGATGACCTGCACGGCCTCGACCTGCAGGTGTGGGTCGTGACCGCGTTCCTCATCGTCTCGACGATCGTCACGCCGATCTACGGCAAGCTCAGCGACATCTTCGGGCGCCGACCGCTGTTCATCATCGCGATCGTGCTCTTCCTCGTCGGCTCGATCCTCTGCTCGTTCGCCCAGGACATGGTGCAGCTCGCGGCCTTCCGCGCCCTGCAGGGCCTCGGCGCCGGCGGCCTCATGTCGCTGCCGCTCACGATCATGGGCGACGTGCTGAGCCCCCGCGAGCGCGCCAAGTACCAGGGCTACTTCCTCGCGGTCTTCGGCGTCTCGTCGATCCTCGGCCCGCTGATCGGTGGCGTCCTCGCCGGCGCCGACCAGCTGCTCTTCCTCGAGGGCTGGCGCTGGGTCTTCCTCTTCAACCTGCCGATCGGCGCCGCGGCGCTCTGGATGGTGTGGCGCTACCTGCACCTGCCCGCGCACCACGAGCGCGTGCGCATCGACTGGTGGGGCGCCGCGCTGCTGGCCGTCGGCGTCGTGCCGCTGCTGCTCGTCGGCGAGCAGGGCCGCGAGTGGGGCTGGGGCTCGCTCATGTCGATCGCCTGCTACGTCGTGGGGGCCATCGGCATCGTGCTCTTCATCGTCGTGGAGCGACGGATGGGTGACGCCGCGCTGATCCCGCTGCAGCTGTTCCGCAACCGCACGTTCTCGATGGCGACGGTGCTCGGCGTCTTCACCGGCTTCGGCATGTTCGCCGGCATGATGATGATCCCGTTCGTGCTGCAGATCGTGCACGGCATGAACCCGACCGAGGCGGGTCTGTCGACCCTGCCGATGATCCTCGGCCTCATGATCGCGTCGATCGGCTCCGGCCAGGTCATCGCCCGCACCGGCCGCTACAGCTTCTTCCCCGTGATCGGCCTCGCCGTCATGGCGATCGGCTACGGCGTGCTCGTCACGCTGCAGTTCGACACCCCGCTGTGGATGCTGCTGCTCGGCCAGCTGCTGCTCGGCCTCGGCCTCGGCCAGCTCATGCAGACGCTGACGATCGCCTCGCAGAACGCGGTCGACCCGAAGGACATGGGCGTCGCGACGAGCTCGGCGACCTTCTTCCGCCAGCTCGGCGGCACCGCCGGCGTCGCGGTCGTGTTCTCGATGCTCTACTCGCGCCTCCCCGAGACGCTGCAGGCGGCATTCGGTCGCCAGGACCTGCGCGCCGACCTCGCGACCGCGCTCGAGGACCCGAACGTGCTCGCCGACCCCGGCAACGAGCGCATCCTCGGCATCCTGCAGAACCCGGCTCAGATCGGCGGCGCCCTCAACGAGGACTCGTCGTTCCTGAACACGGCCGACCCGCGCCTCGCGGCGCCGTTCCTCGACGGCTTCTCGAACGCCACCACCGGTCCGTTCTGGGCGGCGCTCGTCGTCGTGCTCGTCGCGCTCGTGCTGGCGCTCTTCTTCAAGGCGCCGCCGCTGCGGCAGAAGTCGGCCATGGAGGAGGCGATGCAGCAGCGTGCCGAGCGGGCGCAGCTCGAAGCGGATGCGTCGGCACCCGGCTCGGTCGCGCGGCCGGTCACGGCGTCGAACCCGATCGTGTCGGAGGGCGCGGCGCGGCGGGACGGCGGTCGGTCGGGGACGTCCTGACGGCTCCCAGGTTGTCCGCCTAGCGTTGGTCGAGGAGCAACCGGCTCCCGACGATAGGAGGTTCAGATGGGTCTCGACGACAAGATCTCGAACGCAGCCAAGGACGCCGTCGGCAAGGCCAAGGAAGGCCTCGGCGACGCCACGGACAACGAGCGCCTGGAGGCCGAGGGTCACAAGGACCAGGCCTCGGCGAACGCCAAGCAGGCCGGTGAGCACGTGAAGGACGCCGCGGACGACGTCCGCGACACCTTCCGCTGAACCGAACCGACCGCGAAGGGCGGGGCGCATCGCGCCCCGCCCTTCGTCATGCCGCTAGTAGTTGAGGCTGCCGAGCTCCGCCGCGTCCGCCTCGATGCCGAAGTCGCGCGCCTGCGTCTGGATCTTCTGCGCGCGGGCGAGGCGCGGGAGGTCGCTGCCGTCGGTGATCTTGCCGCCCGACTCCTCGAACGCCCGCACGAAGCCGTGCGCCCAGGCGACGTCCTCCGGGCTGGGAGCGAGACCGGCGTTGATCGTCGCCGCCTGCGTGTGCGTCAGGCACAGCTTGCCCGACATCCCCATCTCCTTCGCGAGCCGGGTGCCGTCGACGAGCGCCTCCGCCGAGAGCGTCGGCCCGTCGATGGGCGCGGGCAGGCGCGCGGCGCGCGACGCGATCACGAGCTGCGAGCGCGCGTAGGCGAGCGCGACCGGGTCCTCGCCGGTCGCGGTGTCGCGCTTGAAGTCGCCGGTGCCGAACGCGATGCGGAACGTCGACGGGGCGTTCGAGATCTGCTCGACGTGCAGCACGCCGCGCGCGGTCTCGACGAGCGCGAGGATGGGCATGCCCTCGGGCAGGCGGTCGGCGGTGTCGTTGACGTGGCTCGCCGACTCGGTCTTCGCGAGCATCACGCCCTCGAGGCCCGGCACGTCCTTGAGCGCGGCGCAGTCGGTGCTCCAGAACTCGCTCGCGGCATCGTTGATGCGCACCCACGCGCGGTGGCCGCTCGAGAGCCAGGCGACCGTGTCGTCGCGGGCCTGCGCCTTGTCCTTCGCGGCGACGGCGTCCTCGATGTCGATGATGATCGCGTCCGCCTCGCTCTCCTGCGCGATCTGGAAGAGCTCGGGCTTCGAGGCGGGGACGAGCAGCCAGGAGCGGGCGATCAGGGGCGAGACGTCTGTGGAGGGCACGCGCTCCAGCCTAGCCAGCCCCGGGTGCGAGGTCTCGGGCCGCCCTGAGCCCCGCGTGGGAGGCTGACGCCATGGCGACCGCGTTCCCGTTCCTGCTGCTCGTCGGCGCGCTGCTGCTGGGCGTCCTCGTCATCCTCGTCGGCGTCGCGCTGCTCGTCGGCGGGCGGCGCCGCGGCCCGGACGGCGGCGCCGGTTCCGCGATGCTGACCTTCGGCATCACCGCGCTCGTGATCGGCTGCGTCATCGCGGTGCCGCCTGCGATCTGGCTCGTCATCGGCATGCCCTGACGGCATCGGCCCGCGGAGGCGTGCTTCACTGAGCCATGCCCGCGCCGCTCGTCGCCATCCTCATCGTCCTCGCCGTCGCCATCGTGCTCGCCGTCGTCGGCCTCGTGCTGAGTGCCAAGGGCACGGGCTCGGTGCCGAAGGTCGGCGGGTGGCTCGCGATCATCAGCGGGCTCGTCGCCGTGTGCTTCGCGGTCGTGGTCGTCGTCGCGCTCATCGGTGCGGCGATGGACGACGTGCCAGGCCTCTGGTAGCCGGCTCAGTCGATCCGGCCGCGCAGCCGGTCGATCTCGCGCCGCTCCCGGCTCGACGGCCGACCGGAGCCCTTGTCGCGCCGCGGCACCTGCGCGGCGTCGATGGCGGTCGGTCGGGCCGGCGACCGGTCGTCGTACGCGTCGACGGCGATCGCGGCGCCGACCCGCTTCGCGAGCAGCTGCTGCACCCCGACGATCCGGTCGAAGCCGGCGATGCGCACCCGCACCTCGTCGCCGACGCGCACCGGCTGGGAGGCCTTCGCCGCCTGGCCGTTGAGCTTCACGTGGCCGCCGCGGCACGCGGCCGTCGCCGCCGCCCGGGTCTTCAACAGTCGAACGGCCCAGATCCAGACGTCGAGCCGCACCGAGCCCGACGCCGTCCCCGCCGCGCCCTGCCCGCTCACGCGGCCGCCAGCACCTCGAGCACGGCGTCGCCGTAGCGCTCGAGCTTCGACTCCCCCACGCCCGAGATGGTCGACAGCTCGACCATCGTCGCCGGCCTGCGCTCGGCGATCGCGGCGAGGGTCTTGTCGTTGAACACGACGTAGGCGGGCACCGCCTGCTCCTTGGCCGTCGCCGCGCGCCAGGTGCGCAGGGCCTGGAACCGCTGCTGCTGCACGTCGTCGAGCTGCATCGTGCTCTCGGAGCGCCGCGCGGCCTTCGCCGGCGCCTTGGCCTCGTGCCGCAGGCGCACCTCGCGCTCGCCCGCGAGCACCGCGGACGACGCCTCGGTGATCGCGATCACGCCGTACTCGCCCTGCACCTTGAGCAGTCCCTGCGCGAGCAGCTGCCGCACGATGCCGCGCCACTGGGCGGCCGGCAGGTCGCTGCCGATGCCGTACGTCGCGAGCCGGTCGTGGCCCTGCGTGCGGATGCGCTCGGTGTCGGCGCCGACCAGGATGTCGACGAGGTGCCCGGCGCCGAACGCCTGCCGCCGCTCGCGCTGCAGCCGCACGATCGTCGAGAGCAGCTTCTGGGCCGGCACGGTGCCGTCGTAGGAGTCGGGCGGCGTGAGGCAGGTGTCGCAGTTGCCGCAGCGCTCGCTCGGCTCACCGAAGTAAGCCAGCAGCTGCTGCCGGCGGCACTCGACCGTCTCGCACAGCGCGAGCATCGCGTCGAGGTGCAGCGTCTGGTTGCGCTTGCGCTGGGCGTCGCCGTCGCCCTCGGCGATCATCCGCCGCTGCTGCACGACGTCCTGCAGCCCGTAGGCGAGCCACGCGGTCGACGGCTCGCCGTCACGGCCCGCGCGACCGGTCTCCTGGTAGTAGCCCTCGACCGACTTGGGCAGGTCGAGGTGCGCCACGAAGCGCACGTCGGGCTTGTCGATGCCCATGCCGAACGCGATCGTCGCGACCATCACGACGCCGTCGTCGCGCAGGAACCGCTGCTGGTTCGCGGCGCGGACGCTGCCGTCGAGGCCCGCGTGGTACGGCAGCGCGTCGACGCCCTGCGTCGTCAGCCAGGCGGCGGTCGACTCGACCGACTTGCGCGACAGGCAGTAGACGATGCCGGCGGCACCCGGGTGCTCGTCGCGGATGATGCGCAGCAGCTGCGCCTTCGCGTCCTGCTTTGGCGCGATGCGGTACTGGATGTTGGGCCGGTCGAAGCTCGAGACGAACACGCGCGCGCCGTCGAGCCCGAGCCGCTCGACGATCTCGGCGCGGGTCTCTGCCGTGGCGGTCGCGGTGAGGGCGATGCGCGGCACGTCGGGCCACCGCTGGCCCAGCACCTGCAGCTGCAGGTAGTCGGGGCGGAAGTCGTGACCCCACTGGCTGACGCAGTGCGCCTCGTCGATGGCGAACAGCGCGATCGGGGCCGCGTCGAGGAGGCCCTGCGCGACGGGCAGGCGCTCCGGCGCGAGGTAGAGCATGTCGAGCTCGCCCGCGAGCAGCCGGCGCTCGACGTCGCGGCGCTCGTCGATCGACTGGGTGGAGTTGAGGAAGGCCGCGCGCACGCCGAGCTGCTCGAGGGCATCGACCTGGTCGTGCATGAGCGCGATGAGCGGGCTGATGACGACGCCGGTGCCCTCGCGCACGAGCGACGGGATCTGGTAGCAGAGGCTCTTGCCGCCGCCGGTGGGCATGAGCACGACCGCGTCGCGGCCCGCGACGAGCTCGTCGATGATCTCGGCCTGCTCGCCGCGGAAGGCGTCGTAGCCCCACACGCGGGTGAGCGCCTCGAGCGGCGTCGCCGCCTTGGCCGTCGCCGCGATGCCCGGCGCACGGGCGACCGAAGGACGGGCGAGCGTGCGGGTGCTGCTGCTGCGCGCGCCGCTGCGGTCGCTGCTCCGAGCAGCGCCCCGGCTCGCTGACGACCCGGCGCCCGCGAGCGGCGCGTCATCGTCGGATGGCGGCACCCAGCCGTCGTCCGGCGCGTCCTGCCACGCGTCCCAGGACTCGGGAGCGTCGTCATCGCTGGGCGGTGCCCACTCGTCGTGCCTCGCGTCCGTCACGCGTCCCCCTTCGCGTCCCCGCCCATCCAGCCTAAGCCGCACGGCGGACACGACGTGCCGAGGCCTGGGGCCCTGGGGACCGGGCGCGGGCGGACGCTCACTGGCCGCCCGTCAGTGGGCGGGGCCCCTGGCTACCTGCTTGGCGCGCTCGGCCGCGAGGGTCAGCATCGGCACCATGCGCTCGGCGTCGTCGGCACCCGCGAGCTCGCGCTGCGTGAGCCAGACCGCCACCTGACCGGCGGCGGGGTAGGCGTAGAGCGCGGTGCCCGAGCCGCCGATCCAGCCGTAGCGCCCGAGCACGTCCCACGGGTGCCGCTCGACGACGTCGACGCTGCCGCCGAGCGACCACGACTGCCCTTCGAGGAACACGTGGTCGGGCGGGGAGGGCTCGCCGGGCGCGAGGATGCGCGCGACGGCCGAGGGGCTCAGCACGCGGCCGCCACCGGTGGCCACCGGGGCGTCGCCGCCTGCCAGCAGCATCCGCCCGAAGGCGAGCAGGTCGTCGGCGGTCGACACGAGGCCCCCGGAGCCCGACTCGAACGCGATGTCGCCTGTCCAGGCGCCGTCCGGCCCGTCGATCGGCTCCAGGCCGGAGCCCTGCGCCGCATAGGCCGTGGCGGTGCGCGGCACCTGCTCCGGGCGGAGGCGGAAGCCGGTGTCGACCATGCCGAGCGGGTTCAGGAGCGTGTCGGCGAGCACCGCGCCGAGGCTCCGACCCGCGGCACGCGCGAGCAGCACGCCGACGATGTCGTAGCCGGTGTTGTAGGTCCAGCCGTCGGCCGGCTGGTGCGCGAGCGGCAGGCTGGCCGCCTCCGCGAGCCAGGCGTCGGGACCTGGCCAGCCGGCGGGGTCGTCCCTGCCCTGCCGGAGCCGGTCGGTGAGCGCCGCGGCGAGCGGCGTCCCCATGTCGTCGGTGAAGCCCAGGCCGCCGGTGAGCGCGAGCAGGTGCTCGACGAGCAGCGGCCGCTCGGCGGGCACGGTGTCGTCCAGCTCCGCCGCCGGATGCCGCAGCACGCGCGGCTCGGCGAGCTCCGGCAGCCACTCGACGACCGGCGCGTCGAGTCGCAGCACCCCGCGGTCGACGAGCGCCAGGGCGGCCGCGGCGATGATCGGCTTCGTGACCGACGCGATCCGGAAGACGGTGTCGCGCGTCATCCGGGCACCGCCGATGGCCCGCTCTCCGGCGGCCGCGACCGCGATGACCTCCTGGTCGGCGACGGCCGCCACGACGCCCGGCACGCCGTGCTGCTCGACCGCCTCGTCGGCGACCTGCTGCAGCGCGGCCCGGAGCTCCATGGCGGTCAGCGCCTGCGCGCCAGCCACTCCTCGAACGAGACCTTGCCCTTGCGCTCCTCGGTGAGGTTCGCGCCGCTGCGCAGGTAGTCGAGCATCGTGGGCGGGAACGGGCCGTTCACGATGAGGCCGCGCGCGCCGGTCGCGGTCTGCCAGGCGCGGGCGAGGTCACGGGAGACGCGCACCTGCGGGCCGGCGAAGTCGATGATCTGCTGCCCCGACGGCGCCGTCGCCTCGTCGGCGACGAGCTCGGCCACCTCTGCGACGTCGACCGGCTGGAGCCGCCCGCCGAGGAAGACGGGGATGGCGCCGACCGCGGCGCCCGCCTCGAAGAAGTCGACCGACCACTCATGGAACTGCGACGCCCGCACAACGGCGACCTCGAGCGAGGAACCGAGGTAGGTCAGCTCCTGCTCGTGCTTCTTGCGGTGGTACTGCAGCTTCGAGCGGTCCACGCCGAGGATCGACAGCAGCACCGCGCGGTGCACGCCGGCGCGCTCGGCGGCGGCGACCACGTTCCTGGCGCCGATCGTGAAGGGCTTGAGGTCGAGCGGATTGCGCGAGTTCGAGGCGTCGACGATGACGTCGGCGTCCTCGAGCGCGGCGTCGAGGCCGTCGCCCGAGACGATGTCGGCCTTCGCGCCGGGGGCACCCGCGATGGCCTTCCCGGAGCGCGACACAGGCACCGCCTGCGCGCCTCGACGGCCGAGCGCCCGCACGATCGCCGCTCCCGCATTCCCGGATCCACCGATGACGACGACGCGCATGCCTTCACGCTACGCCAGCGCCAGCACAACGCAAGCCCGTTCGGGCCCGCGCACGGCAGACGGCCCGGATCGCGAGGATCCGGGCCGTCTGGCCCTGACGGGCGTGCGTGGTGCGGCGGGCGTCCGGAGGACCGGATGCCCGCCGGGGCTCACTCCGCGGTGGCCTCGGCCATCTGCGCGTCGGCGGCTGCCGAGCCGGCCGTGAGCGTCTCGAGGATCTCGGACGCCGGGCGCACGGGGATCATCGGCGCCTTGATCTCGGCCCGCTGCAGCAGCTGCTGCATGCGCTTCTGGCGCGCGGGTGCGATCACCGTGACGACGCGACCGTCGTTGCCCGCGCGGCCGGTGCGGCCCGAGCGGTGCAGGTAGGTCTTGTACTCGTCCGGCGGGTCGGCCTGCACGACGAGGGCCACATCGTCGATGTGGATGCCTCGCGCGGCGACGTCCGTCGCGACGAGCACGTCGATCTTGCCGCGGCGCAGCTTCTCGAGCGCGCGGTTGCGCTGCGACTGCGACAGGTCGCCGTGGAGGCTCGCCGCGGCGATGCCCGCGTCGTCGAACTGCTCGGCGAGCCGGTCGGCGTAGGCGCGGGTGCGCGTGAAGACGATGATGCGACCCGGGTTGCGCACGATCTGCTCGAGCACCGCATCCTTGTCGAAGCGGTCGGCCACGAGCACCTGGTGCTCGATCGTCGACGTCGCCTGGTCCTCGCCGGCGACCTCGTGCACGGCGGGCTCGGGCAGGAACTCGCGCACGATCGTCGCGACCTCCGAGTCGAGCGTCGCCGAGAAGAGCAGCTTCTGGCTGCCGGGGCGCGTGCCCCGGAGGATGCGCTGCACGGGCTCGAGGAAGCCGAGCTCGCACATGTGATCGGCCTCGTCGACCACGGCGATCTCAACGCCGCCGAGGTTGAGGCGGCCCTGCTCGACGAGGTCCTCGATGCGACCGGCGGTGCCGATCACGATGTCGACGCCGCGGCGCAGCGACTCGACCTGGCGGTCCTGCTTGACGCCGCCGACGATGACGGTCGTGAAGACGCCGACGGCGCGGCCGAGGCCCATGACCGTGTGGTTGATCTGCTGCGCGAGCTCGCGCGTCGGCGCGAGGATGAGCGCGCGGGGCGGGCGGCCGATCTCACGGCGCTCGGGGCGGTTGCGCATGAGCAGCTCGATGATCGGCGCGCCGAACGCGATCGTCTTGCCGGAGCCGGTGCGGCCGCGGCCGAGCACGTCGCGACCCGCGAGCACGTCGGGGATCGTGGCGGCCTGGATCGGGAAGGGCGTCGGTGCGCCCATCGACTTCAGCGCGCCGGCGATGCCGGTGCCGAGGCCGAGGTCGGCGAAGGTGATGCCCTCGATGTCCTCGGCGCGGGTGGCCTGCGCCTCGAGGCGCTCGAGGACGACGTCCTCCTTGGGCGCGAAGGGCTTCGACTCGGCCGACGGGTAGTACGTGCTGTCGCGGCGCGGGCGCTCGTCGAAGCGGCGGTCGTCGCGGCGCGGGCGGTCGTCGCGGGCGGGGCGGCGGTCGTCGAAGCGACGCTCGCCACCGCGGTCGTCGCGGGCGGGACGGCGGTCGGCGCCGCGGTCATCGCGGGCCGGACGGCGGTCGTCGAAGCGACGGTCCCCACCACGGTCATCACGAGCCGGACGGCGGTCGTCGAAGCGACGGTCCCCACCACGGTCGTCACGGGCGGGACGGCGGTCGTCGAAGCGACGCTCGGCGCCGCGGTCGTCACGAGCCGGACGGCGGTCGTCGAAGCGACGCTCCCCACCCCGGTCATCACGAGCCGGACGACGGTCGTCGAAGCGACGCTCGCCACCACGGTCATCACGAGCCGGACGGCGGTCGTCGAAGCCGCGGTCGTCACGGGCAGGACGGCGGTCGTCGAACCGACGCTCGCCACCGCGGTCGTCACGGGCCGGACGGCGGTCGTCGAAGCGACGCTCGCCACCGCGGCTGTCGAAGCCGCGCTCCGGGGCGGCGCCGCGTCCACGGCCGTTGTGCTCGTCGCGGGCGCGGTCGAAGCCGCGCGGCCGCTCGCCGCGGTGCAGGCGGTCGTCGCGCTGGTGGTCGCGGCCGCCCTGGGCGCCGCCGCGGGTGCGGAACGCCGGGCCGCGACGATCGTCGCGGTTGCGCTCCTCGGGCGGGGTCCAGTTGGGGCGGCGCGAGGCGCTCTCGGCGCCACGGCCGGCGTCGCGGCGGTCGCGGTCGTCGCGGTTCCAGCGGCCCTTCGAGGGCTGCTCGTCGCGGTGCCCGCGGTGCCCGGGGCTGCGGGAGCCGGGGCGGTTCGTCTGTCGGTCGGTCGATCGGTTCGCGCCGTAGGGGCGCTCGTCATTCCGTGCCATCGCTCATCTCGGGATTGCGCGCAAGATCGAAGCTCGCGCTGGTAGAGCCGCAGTCATCGCGGGATCATCTGGTCAACCGCGAGGATGCTCGCGGGAACTCCGGCCGCGGCGACACTCCATGTGGCGCACACAAACACGCCTGTCCCGAGCCGACCTGTCCACCTTACGGCATCGGGGTGGCGAGCGACAGGGGCAAAGCCCCGGTCAGCCCGGCAGGTCCTGCACGCGCACCCCTGCTCGCATGACCGACGACGTCCACTGCCGACCGTCGAACCAGCGGGCATCCGCACGCCGGTAGGGGTCGGGGTACCAGGCGGGCTGCGCCTGCCCCGTGCTGGCCGTGGGCAGCCCGACCGGGCGCGGGGCGCCGTCGTGCTGCGTGGGCGCGGCGCCGTGCGTGCCGGGCGCGGCCTGCTGGGCCGCGTGCGCGTGCTGCTGCGCGACCCAGGCCTCGTAGGCGCGCGCCTGCTGCTCCTGCGCCTCGCGCTCGAGGCGGTCGAACTCGGCGGGCGTGAGGATGGGCGGGGGCTGCTTCCGCTGCCCGAACGACGGGGGCTGGGCCTGCGGCCGCACGTGCGACGGCCCAGGCTGCTGGGCGGGTGGCGCCGACCGTGGCGGCGCGGCCTGCTGGGGCGCCGGCTGCTGCGGTGCCAGCTGCTGGGGCGCCGGTCGGGACGGCGGCTGTGACGGCGACGGCTGGGAGGCCGGCACGACCGGGTCGACCAGCGCGCCTTGCTGCTGTCCGAACGACGAGGCGCGCGGCGGCACGGAGGCGGTCGAGCCCGGCGTCGGACCGACGGGCGGCAGCGGCGCGGGCTGCTGCTGCTGCGCTGCCGGATGCACAGGTGCCGGCTGCATCGGCGCCGACCGCACGGCAGGCGAGGCAGGCTGCGGCGGCGGCATCGTGCCGGCCATCCGCAGCCCCGCCTGGGCCACCTGCCTGCCACCGCCGATGTGCGGCGTCGGCACCGAGGAGGCGGCGGGCGGCGCGAGCGTGCGGGCGTCGCGCGCCGCGTAGTAGTGCATCGACGAGTCGGCCGGCCACTGGCCGTCGATCCGCAGGTGCGACGCGCCGCCCGGCTGCATCGGCGGCACGAACGTGAGCCGCGTGCCGGTGCCGGCGGGCGAGCGCACGGTGATCTTGGCGCCCTCCACCTGGCCGGAGGCGCGGGTCACGAACACGGTCACGGGCAGGTCGCCCGCGGGCACGTGCAGGGTCGTGTCGCCCCAGTCGAGCGGCACGCGCAGGCCGCCGATGTCGAGGGTCGGCGGCTGCCGGTAGGCGTCGATGCGGCCGTCCTGGCTCGCGCAGTGGACGATGAGGAAGCTCGGCACCGGCATCCTCCTTCCCTGCTCGACGGGCTCGACGGGCAGGGCCATTCAACCAACGCGCTGTGCGCGTGGGCTGTGAGTGCGGTCAGCGAGCGCCTGCCTCCGCGAGCTCGCCGCGCCGATCGGCCCGCGTGCCCTTGCCGACGCGGATGCGCCGGCGCTCGATCGCGCCCTCCACGACGAGGTAGAGCACGGGCAGCACCACGAGCGTCAGCAGGGTCGACGAGATGAGGCCGCCGATCACGACGATCGCGAGCGGCTGCGAGATGAAGCCGCCCTGGCCGGTGAGCCCCGCCGCCATCGGGATGAGCGCGAAGATCGTCGCCGCCGCGGTCATGAGGATCGGCCGCAGTCGGCGCTCGGCGCCCTCGACGAGCGCGTCGCGGACGCTGAGCCCACGGTCGCGGTACTGGTTCACGAGGTCGATGAGCACGATCGCGTTCGTCACCACGATGCCGACGAGCATGAGCACGCCGACCATCGAGGCGACGCCGAGGGGCACGCCGGTGATGAGCTGCATCGCGATGGCGCCGGTCGCGGCGAAGGGCACGGAGACGAGCAGCAGGAAGGGCTGCAGCAGGCTCTTGAAGGTCGCGACCATCACGACGTAGACGAGCAGCACGGCGATGAGCGCCGCGATCCCGAGCTGCGTGAACGCATCCGTGATCTGCGTCGCGACGCCGCCCACGGTCGCGGTCGCGCCGTCGGCGAGCTCGAGCTCGCCGAGCGCGGTCTGCACGCCGCCCGAGATGCCGCCGACGTCGGCGGCGTCGGGCGTGACCGTGACGGTCGCGGTGCGGGCGCCGTCGCTCGTCTCGATCGAGACGGGGCCCTCGATCTGCGAGACCTCCGCGACGTCGGCGAGCGGGAGCGGGCCGTTCGGGGTCGGCAGCTCGAGCTCGCGCAGCTCCTCGAGCGTCGCCGCAGGCGCGATCGCGTCGAGCCAGATGCGCACGAGCGAGCCCTCGAGCTGGATCTCGCCCACCGGCGTCGGCTGCATCGCCTGCGCGACGAGGCCCGAGACGGCGGCCTCGCTGAGGCCGAGGCTCGCGGCGAGCTCGCGGTCGACGGCGACCTGCACGAGCGGCTGCGCGCCCTCGAGCGAGTCGGTCACCTGCGCGACGCCCTCGAGGCCCGTGACGGCGTCGACGACGGATGCGGTGGCCGCGTCGAGCGCGTCGGGCGTCGGCGCCTGCACGTCGATCGCGATGTCGCTGCCGCCGAGCCCCGCGGACTGGCCGACGGTGATCTCGCCCTCCGCGCTCTCGGCCGCCGCGAGGATGCGCTCGCGCAGCGCGGGCATGTCGGTGCCCTCCGCGGCGATCACGCCGTAGGAGATGGCGCCGCCGCCCCCGCCGCCCGTGAAGGCCGCGAACGACGAGGCGCCGCTCGAGACGGTCGCCGAGACGGTCTCGACGCCCTCCAGCTGCTCGAGCTCGGTCGTGAGCGACCGCGCGGCGTCGAGCTGCGCGTCGAGCGATGCACCCGGCTCGAGCGCCTGCGAGACCTGCACGGTGGTCTGGCCGTCGTCGCCGAGGAAGTTCGTCGCGAGGAGCGGGAACGCCGCGACGCTCGCGCCGAGGATCGCGACCGCGCCGACGAGCACGAGCCACGGACGGCGGAGGGTGGCGAGCAGGATCGGCCGGTAGCCGCGCCGCAGCCGGTCGCGGCGCTCCGGGGCGTCCGCGGGGCGGGTCGTGGCGGCCTCGTCGGCGACCGCCGACGTGGCGGTGGCCGCCGTGGCGGTGGCCGACATGGCGGTGACCGACGTGGCGGAGGCCCCGGCGTCTGCGCGGTGGCGGCCCGGCAGGCGGCGGCCGAGCACGCGGCGGCGCGTCGGGCGCGGCTCGGCGACGACGGCAGCCGCGCGAGCGGCCGCGGCGGCCTGAGCGTCGGCGTCCACAGCCTCCTTCGGCCGCTTGAGCAGCCACGAGGCGAGCACGGGCACGATCGTCAGCGAGACGATGAGCGACGAGAGCAGGGCCAGCGTCACGGTGAGCGCGAAGGGCCGGAACAGCTCGCCGGTGATGTCGCTCACGAAGGCGAGCGGCAGGAAGACGATGACGGTGGTGATGGTCGAGGCGGTGATCGCGCCGGCGACCTCGCGCACCGCATCCACGATCGCCCGCGACCTGCTGGCGCTGAAGGCGAGGTGGCGCTTGATGTTCTCGATCACCACGATCGAGTCGTCGACGACGCGGCCGATCGAGATGGTGAGGGCACCGAGCGTCAGCACGTTGAGCGAGTAGCCGAAGCCCCACATGCCGATGAAGGTCATGAGCACCGAGATCGGGATCGAGACCGCGGTGACGAGCGTCGAGCGCAGCGACCACAGGAACACGAGGATGACGAGCACCGCGAAGACGAGGCCGAGCACGCCCTCGACCGCGAGCGCCTCGATCGAGTGCTCGATGTAGGGCGCCTGGTCGAGCACCGTCGTGAAGGTGACGTCGTCGCCGAGCTCGGACTGCAGGCCGGGCAGCAGCTCCTGCACGGCGTGCGAGACGTCGACGGTGTTCGACGCCTGCGTCTTCGTGATGGAGAGGATGATCGCGGGCTCGCCATCGACGAGCGCGATGGACGAGACCGGGTCCTGCTCGAGGGCGACGTCGGCGACGTCGGCGATCGTCACGGTGTCGGCCGGCGGTGCGTTCGCGGGATTCGCGGGATCCGGCTCGGCGGGCTGCTCGCGGCTGAGCGGCAGGCTCGCGACGTCGTCGACGGAGGCGAGCCGCTCACCGATCTGCACGCTGAGCGTCTGGTCGCCGTCGTCGACCGTGCCGCCGGGCAGCAGCTGGCCGTGCTCGTCGATCGCCTCGGTGATGTCGAGCCGCGACAGCCCCGCGGCGGCGAGCGCCGCGTCATCCGGGTCGATCGTGATGCGCTGGCCCGGGGCGCCCTGCAGCTGCACCGCGCGCACGCCCTCGGTCCGCTCGAGCTGCGGCACCGCGACCGTCTCGATGCGGTCGACGAGCGCCGCCTGGTCACCGGGGCTCGAGATCGCGATGCGCAGCACCGGGAAGTCGGCGATCGAGCCGGTGAGCACGGTCGGCTCGGCGTTCTCGGGCAGCTGGGAGAGGATGCGGTTGACGGCCTGCTGCACCCGCTGCTCGGTGGTCGGGATGTTGATGCCGTAGGTGAACTCCGCGAAGACGACGCTCGAGCTCGTCGACGACGTGCCGGTCGTGCCCTCGAGCCCCGGCACCGACTGGATCGCGCGCTCGATCGGGCCCGTCACGTCCTCGCTCATGATCTCCGGGCTCGCGCCGGGCAGCGTCGTCGTGACGACGACCGCGGGGAGCTCGAGCTCGGGGGTGAGCTCGGTCTTCAGGCTGGAGAGGGCGACCCCGCCGAAGATGGCGATGCAGATCGTCGCGAGGACGATGAGCGCACGGTTCTTCAGGCTGGCGAGCGAGAGCAGATGCACCTGGCGATCCTCGCATCACCTGCTGTGGGGCGGATATGGGGGCTGGCCCCCGCATCCGCCCCACGTCGATTGGTCACTCCCGCCCGTTCCGGGGCTCGATCGGTCACGGATGGCGGCTCAGCGGCCGCCCGGGCAGCCACGAGCGACCAGTGGAAGCCGGGGCGGCCGGGAGCGAGCGCTCGAGGCCGCGCGGGGCGGTGTGCAACCTCTCACCCATGCGGGAGGTTCGGGGCATTCGATTGGTCGCGTGTGGCGGCTCAGCGGCCGCTCGGGCAGCCACCAGCGACCACTCAAAGCCCGGGGCGGCCGGAAGTGACCAATCGAGGAGGCGCTGACGCGGGCGCGGGTGCGGGGGCGGGGTCGGGCGGGGGCGTCAGGGATGCCGCCGATCGGCGAACACCCGCATCGCGTCGCGGACGTACGCGGCCCCATCGGCGCCGCCGTAGTTGGCCGCGAACCGCGGGTCGGCGACGTACATGTCGCCCATGCTCGCGAACATCTCGGGGTCGGGCTCGGCCGTCTGCCAGCCGGCGCCGATCCAGCGGTAGTGCCGCTCGGCGAGCGCCTGCACCCGCTCGGCGTCGACGGGCTCGCCTGCCTCCCGCGCCGCGGCGTAGCCCGCCGCGATGTCGCGGTGCTCCTGCTGGAAGCCGCGCTTGTCGGCGTCCGACATCCCCTTCCACCAGCGCTGCCCGCGCTGCCAGGCGTCGGCGCCCCAGCGCTCCGTCACCTCCTGCTCGTACTGGCCCTGGTCGAACCCGTCGAGCGCTCCTTCTGCCGTCATGGCGGCTCCTTCCTCTCGTGCCCGCAGCGTCTGCTCGACGGCGCGGATCTGCCTCTGGATGCGGTCGGCCTCGCGCGCGAGGTCGGCGAGGTGCGCCGAGAGCGCCTCCTCGTCGGATGCGCGCTCGAGGCTCTCGGCGATCGCGGGGATCCCGACGCCCAGCCCGCGCAGCAGCAGGATGCGCTGCAGGCGGGCGAGCGATGCCTCGTCGTACCAGCGCATCCCACCTGCGTCGGTGCGGGCGGGGGCGAGGATGCCGACGGCGTCGTAGTGCCGCAGGGTGCGGCTCGAGACGCCGGCGAGCTTCGCGATGCGCTGGATCGACCACTCCATGTCGACGACGCTAGGCGTTGACGCAGCGTCAACGTCAAGCCCCTCGCCCCGCGCCATCCGATCCGCCGCCTACGCTGGCTCGCATGCGCCTCGCCCGTTCCGTGCTCGCCGTCGCGGTGGGTGGCGCGATCGGCACGGCCGCGCGAGCGCTGCTCGAGGCCGCGATCGCCGACTGGTGGGCGCTGCTCGTGGTGAACGCCGTCGGCTGCGGGCTGCTCGGCCTCGCGGTCGCCGCGCTCGCAGGGGCGCCCGACTGGCTGCGGCACGGGATCGGCGCGGGGCTCCTCGGCGGCTTCACGACCTTCAGCGCGATCGCGGTCGCGAGCGTCTCGGCGAGCGCGGCGGGCGACGGATGGCCCGCGCTCGTGCCCGCGCTCCCGGGGATCGCGATCGCCGTCGGCATGCTCGTCGCCTGCCTGCTCGCCGCCTGGGCGGGGCTCGCGCTCGGCCGTCGCCTCGCCCGCGGGCGTGCCGCATGACGCCGCTCGAGCTGCTGGCCATCGCCGGCGCCGGCGGCCTGGGCGCGGTCGTCCGCTTCCTGACAGGTGCGCTCGCGCACGAGCGCCCGGTGCGCGCCACGATCGCCGTGAACCTCGCCGCGAGCCTGCTCGCCGGCATCCTCACGAGCCTGCTCGTGCTCGACGACGCGTGGCGCGCGATCCTCGTGACCGGCTTCTGCGGCGGACTCTCGACCTACTCGGCGTTCGCGGTGCAGGCGGTCGAGCAGCTCGAGCACCGGCGCAGCGGCCGCGTGCTCGCGACGGTCGCGGTCACGGTCGTCGGCGGGGCGATCGCCGCATCCGCCGGCCTGCTCCTGGGCGCGATGCTCGCGCCGGCGGCCGCGGCCTGAGGAAGCGGAACCCTATCCCCACGCATCGCGGGGCCACAGCCGACAGGCGGGCTCGATGCTAGGATGGAGGTTGGACTTAAACCGCAGTTCTCTCACCGTTCGCCGGCCCCGGGCCGGCGCAGTCCGCAAGGGGGTCCAGCATGGGACGTGGTCGGCAGAAGGCCAAGCACACGAAGCTGGCGCGCGAGCTGAAGTCGTTCAGCCCGAACATCAACTACAACGTCCTCGCGGCAGAGCTGGGAGCGACCCCCGAGGCCGGCCCCGACGCCGAGAAGTGGGCCGACTACGCGGAGTACGCGCCGGGCACCGAGACCGACGACGACGACTACGCTGACGAGTACCAGACGGGCCGCAGCGCCTGAGCCACCACCCCGGCTCCGCTGCGCCTAGGCGAAGGAGCCGATCGTGACCTCGCACGTGCCCACCGCACCGCTGAACGCGCCCGCCGCCCTCGGCCGGCATGCCACCGAGACGGCACCGGTCTTCGAATCGCTCTCGGTGCTCGACCTGTTCAAGATCGGCATCGGCCCGTCGTCGTCGCACACCGTCGGCCCCATGCGGGCCGCGCTCGACTTCGTCGTGCAGGCGGATGCGTCGGGTCGCTTCGACGAGATCGTGCGGCTGCGCGTCGACCTGTTCGGCTCGCTCGGCGCGACCGGCTCCGGGCACGGCACCGACACGGCGATCATGCTCGGCCTCTCGGGCCTCGCACCCGACACGGTCGAGACGCCGCAGATCGCCGAGACGCTCGAGCGCATCCGAGCGACGACCGAGCTGCGCCTCGGCGGCCGCCGCCCGGTGGCGTTCGACGAGGCGAAGGTCTTCGTCTTCCGTCCGCTGACCGTGCGGCCCGAGCACCCGAACGCGCTGCGGATCACCGCGTACGACGCCGATGACGAGACCATCGCGACCGCCGGGTACTACTCGATCGGCGGCGGCTTCGTCATGCGGCACGACGAGGGCGACGTGCTCTCCCCCGTGCCGGCGCCGGCGATCCAGGCGCATCCGATGCCGTTCCCCTTCTCGCACGGCGACGAGCTCGTCGCGCGCTGCCGCGAGACCGGCATGTCGGTCGCCGAGCTCATGCTCGAGAACGAGACCGCCTGGCGCCCGCGGGAGCAGACGATCGCGCAGCTCGAGCGCATCTGGGAGGTCATGCAGGAGTGCGTGGCGCACGGCATCGCGACCGACGGCATCCTGCCGGGCGGGCTCGACGTGAAGCGGCGCTCGAAGGACTGGCAGGAGAAGCTGCTCGCGCGCGACGCCGCCCCGAAGACCGGCAGGCCTGACCTGCTCGAGGGCATGGAGTGGGTGAACCTCTACGCGCTCGCCGTGAACGAGGAGAACGCCGCGGGCGCCCGCGTCGTGACCGCGCCGACGAACGGCGCCGCGGGCATCATCCCCGCCGTCATGCACTACGCCGACCGCTTCGCGAACTGCGTCGACGACGAGGTGCCGTGGCACGTGCGCTTCCTGCTCGTCGCCGGTGCGATCGGCATCATCATCAAGTCGAACGCGTCGATCTCGGGCGCGGAGGTCGGCTGCCAGGGCGAGGTCGGCTCGGCGTGCGCGATGGCCGCGGCGGGGTTCGCCGCGGTGCTGGGCGCGACCCCCGAGCAGATCGAGAACGCGGCCGAGATCGGCATCGAGCACAACCTCGGCCTCACGTGCGACCCCATCAAGGGGCTCGTGCAGATCCCATGCATCGAGCGCAACGCGATGGCGAGCGTGAAGGCCATCAACGCGGCGCGGATGGCGCAGCAGGGCGACGGCACCCACTACGTCAGCCTCGACACCGCCGTCGAGACGATGCGCCGCACCGGCGCCGACATGAGCGACAAGTACAAGGAGACCTCGCTCGGCGGGCTCGCCGTGGCGTTCATCGAGTGCTGAGCGCGGCACCCGCCACGACGAAGGGCCCGCCGATCGGCGGGCCCTTCGTCGAGAGATGGGTCAGGAACCGGTGGTCGCGTAGGGCGCGACCGCGGCGAAGATGATGCCGAACAGCACGACGGGCCAGAAGATGAACGCCCAGATGAAGCCGAGCACCGAGGTCACGAGGCCCCAGATCGCCATCGTCTTGCCTGCGGGCTCCTTCGCGAGGCCGATGCCCGACAGCACGGCGCCGGCGATGGCGTTGATCCAGATGGGGATGATGATGCTGGAGATGCCGAGGATGAGCCCCCACATCGACAGCTTCTTCGAGGTGGAGGGCGCAGCGCCGTAGCTGGGCGAGCTGCCCTGGTAGGGCTGGTAGCCGCTGGCGGGCTGGTAGCCGCTCTCGGCCGGCTGGTAGCCGCCCTGGGGCTGCTCAGGAGGGGTGTAGGTCATCGTGGTTCCTCGCGTGACGAAGGCTGGTGCAGGGACGCGGGACGCGTCGGCTCCAGCGTAGGGCCGATCACCGGACCACGGCAGGGTCAGACGGCGCCGGCCGTGAGCACCATGGCCATCAGCACTCCGAAGAGCGGCAGCAGGTAGAAGAGCAGCACGAAGAGCAGGCCGATCGCCGAGGCGATGAGCCCCACGATCGCCAGGACCCTGCCTGCCGGCTCGCGCTTGAGGGCGATGAAGCCGAAGACGATGCCGAGGATCGGCACGACGACGAGCGTCCACGCGAAGACGAACGAGCAGAGCCCGAGCACGAGCGCGGTGATCGACAGGCCGCGCTGCGGCTGCGGCGCGTAGGCGTACACGGGCGTGCGGTAGACCGGGGCACCGTAGTGGGTGACGCTCGACGCCTGCGCGGCGGCAGGGTGGATGAGCGGCGCGTCGCGGCCCTCGAGCGGCGGCTGGCCGTAGCGGGCCGTCGGCTGCGGCGGCGCGTAGCCGGGGCCCGGGCGGGCCTTGGCGCTGCCGTGCCGCGGGTCGTTGTACTGCTGCGGGGCGCCGTACTGCGGAGCCGCGTAGCGCTGCGGCCGCCGCGGCTCGCGCTCGCGCTTCGGCTCGGCGCTCGCGGACGGCGGCGACTGCACGGCCGGCGACGCGTCGCGCGGCCGGAAGCGATCCGGATCTGGCTGCATCCCGTACCTCCCTGTGCTCGTCGACGTGTGCTGCTCGGCTCGTTGCACGGCAACCATAGGCCGCCCGGGTCCGAGTCTCCTGGACGTCCCGTGGCAGCTGCGTGGGCGCTCAGCGGTAGACGCCGGCCAGCCGCACGGCGCCGCCGTCGACGCCCTTGGCGCCCTGCACCCATCCCGCGCCCTGCAGCGCGTCGGTGCCGATCGGCTCGACGCGGCCGACGGTGGCGGCGTCGATGCCGGCGCGCTCGCTCGCCGCGACGACCGACGCCGCGTCGGCTTCGTCGACGACGACGAGCATCCCGAGCCCCAGGTTCCAGGTGCCCTCTGCCTGCGTGAGGGGGAAGCCGCCCAGCTGCGCGAGCGCGCCGAACACCGGGGGCACCTGCCAGCCGCTGCGGTCGATCTCGACCGACATGCCCTGCGGCAGCACCCGCGCGAGGTTCGCGGCGATGCCGCCGCCCGTGACGTGCGAGATGGAGCGGATGCCGAGGCCGTCGTCGAGCATGCCGAGCAGCGGGAGCGTGTAGAGCCTGGTCGGCTCGAGCAGCACCTCGGCGGCGACGCCGCCCAGGTCGTCGACCCGGTCCGTGAGCGCGATGCCGCGCTCGGCCAGGATGTGGCGCACGAGCGAGAAGCCGTTGGAGTGCAGCCCCGACGAGGCCATCGCGACCACCACGTCGCCGGTCTGCACGCGCTCGGCGCCGAGCACCGCATCCGCCTCGACGATGCCGACCGCGGCGCCCGCGACGTCGTAGTCGTCGGGCTCCATGACGCCGGGGTGCTCCGCCGTCTCGCCGCCGACGAGCGCGGTGCCGGTGGCCTCGCAGCCGAGCGCGATGCCGCGCACGATGTCGGCGATGCGCTCGGGCACGACGCGGCCGCACGCGATGTAGTCGGTCATGAAGAGCGGCTTCGCGCCCACCACGACGATGTCGTCGACGACCATGCCGACGAGGTCCTGGCCGATCGTGTCGTGCTTGTCGATCGCCTGCGCGAGCGCGATCTTCGTGCCGACGCCGTCGGTCGACGTCGCGAGCAGCGGCTTCGCGTAGGCGCCGGCGGCCGAGAGGTCGAACAGGCCGGCGAAGCCGCCGACGCCGCCGAGCACGCCGGGGCCGTGCGTGCGCGACACGGCGGCCTTCATGAGCTCCACGGCGCGGTCGCCCGCCTCGGTGTCGACGCCGGCGGACGCATACGGATCGGTCATGCTCCCAGGCTACCGAGCCCTGCCACCGCGGGTGATCCTCAACGGAGCGATCGGCGGCGCAAGGGGATAGTGCCCTCGTGCCGCCAGCTGCTCCGTTGAGAGTCCAGCGCGGGTGGTTGGATGGGGGCGGCACACCCACCACTGTCGACGGAGACGCCCATGCATGCACTCGTGACCCGAGGCAGGCCAGGACTCGAGCTGATCGAGCTGCCCGAGCCCGAGACCCCCGCCGGCCATGTCAAGGTGCGCGTGCTGCGCGCCGGCATCTGCGGCACCGACCTCCACATCGACGCGTGGGATGCCTGGGCGCAGTCGGCCGTCACGCCCGGCCTCACCGTCGGGCACGAGTTCTGCGGCGAGATCGTCGAGGTGGGCGAGGGCGTCACCGACTACGCCGTCGGCCAGATCATGTCGGGCGAGGGCCACGTCGTCTGCGGCCACTGCCGCAACTGCCGCGCCGGGCGCCGCCACCTGTGCATCCGCACGGCGAACCTCGGGGTGCAGCGCGACGGCTGCTTCGCGGAGTACGTCGTGCTCCCCGCGTCGAACGTGTGGGTGCACCCGGGCGTGACCGCCGGCTCCACCACACCGGACCAGCTCGACGTCTTCGGCATCTACGACCCGTTCGGCAACGCCGTGCACACGGCGCTGAAGTTCCCGGTGATCGGCGAGGACGTGCTCGTGACCGGCGCCGGCCCGATCGGGCTCATGGCCGCCATGGTCGCCCGGCACGCGGGCGCCCGCCACATCGTCATCACCGACATCGCCGAGCCGCGGCTCGAGCTCGCGCGGTCGCTGGGCTTCCGCGCCTTGGATCCGCGAGGCGCAGCAGGCGGCCCCTCGCCGCTCGCGGCCGTGCAGCACGAGCTCGGCATGCAGGAGGGCTTCGACGTCGCGCTCGAGATGTCGGGCGCGCCGAGCGCGCTCGGGAACATCATCGAGAACCTGAACTTCGGCGGCCGCATCGCCGTGCTCGGACTCCCGTCGCGGCCCATCGAGATCGACCTCGGCAAGGTCGTCTCGCACATGCTCACCATCCAGGGCATCTACGGCCGCGAGATGTACGAGACCTGGTACGCCATGTCGGCGATGGCGCAGACCGGCCTCGACGTGGCGCCCGTCATCACCGACCGCTTCGCCTTCGCCGACTGGCAGGGCGCGCTCGACCGCGCGCGCTCGGGCGCGGCCGGCAAGGTCATCCTCGACTTCACCAGCACCGCCACCGACTCCCAGGGAGCCTGAACCATGTTCTCCGCCCGCGCATCCATCACCGAAGAGCTCGCCGACATCGAGGCCGCCGGCCTCACGAAGCGCGAGCGGCCGCTCGAGTCGCCGCAGTCGGCGACCGTCGTCGCTGGCGGTGCGGAGGTGCTCAACTTCTGCGCGAACAACTACCTCGGCCTCGCCGACCACCCGCAGATCGTCGAGGCGGCGAAGGCCGCGCTCGACGACTGGGGCTTCGGGATGGCCTCGGTGCGGTTCATCTGCGGCACCCAGACCCAGCACCTCGAGCTCGAGTCGCGGCTCGCGACGTTCCTCGGGCAGGACGCGTGCATCCTCTACTCGTCGTGCTTCGACGCGAACGGCGGGCTCTTCGAGACGCTGCTCAGCGCCGACGACGCCGTGATCTCGGACGCGCTCAACCACGCGTCGATCATCGACGGCATCCGGCTGTCGAAGGCCGCCCGCTACCGCTACGCGAACCGCGACATGGCCGAGCTCGAGGCACTGCTGCAGGAGTCGGCCGGTGCCCGCCGCCGCCTCATCGTCACCGACGGCGTCTTCTCGATGGACGGCTACCTCGCCCCGCTCGAGGCGATCTGCGACCTCGCCGAGCGCTACGACGCGATGGTGATGGTCGACGACTCGCACGCGGTGGGGTTCACCGGGCCGTCGGGCGCCGGCACTCCCGAGCTCGCCGGGGTGCAGGACCGGGTCGACATCATCTCCGGCACGCTCGGCAAGGCCCTCGGCGGTGCCTCCGGCGGCTACATCGCGGCGCGCGCCGAGATCGTCGACCTGCTGCGCCAGCGCTCGCGGCCCTACCTCTTCTCGAACGCGCTCGCGCCGTCGGTCGTGGCGGGATCGCTGGCCGCGCTCGACCTCGTCGAGGGGGCCGGCGAGCTGCGCGAGCGGCTGCAGCGCAACACCGTGCGCTTCCGTGAGGCCATGGAGGCGGCCGGCTTCGAGCTGCTGCCGGGCGAGCACCCGATCACCGCGGTGATGTTCCACGACGCGCGGCTCGCGGGCCGCATGGCGGATGCGATGCTCGAGGAGGGCGTCTACGTCACGGCCTTCTCGTTCCCCGTCGTGCCCAAGGGTCAGGCGCGCATCCGCGTGCAGCTCTCGGCGGCGCACTCGGACGACGACGTCGATCGCGCGGTCGCGGCCTTCGCGGCCTCGCGCGAGCGCGTCGCCGCCTGACCGCGCCGTGGGGCTGCTCGACCGCTGGCGGCGTCGCCGCACCGACGTGCGCTGATCGTCGCGCACTGGGTCGGCGCCGGGCACGCGTTCGAGGTGCTGGTGCCGTGAGCGCGGGGCTTTCGTGAGCCGGCGGTGGCCGCCCGCGAGCCCGCATCCGCACCCGCGGCGAGGAGCATCGGGGTACAAGCGGTCATAGACGCCCGCTCCGGCCCCGCGTACCTTCGACGCCATGTCGCGGATGGCGACCGAGCGCGGAGGAGGTCTGCGTGGCGAGCGACGTCGAAGGGCCCGCGCGCCGGGATCGCCGCTGGGCGAGGGTCGCGGCGGCCGCGCTCGGTGCGCTCGCCCTCTGCTCGCTCGGCGTGCCGCTGCTCCACCAGACGCTGACGCAGGCTGCCGCCACGCGCCTGAGCGACGGCACGCTCGCGGCACCGGACCTCGGCGCGGTCGACCTCGGTGGGCTCGAGGGCGGAGCGGCGGACGGCGGCGAGCCGGGCGATCGCTCGCTGGTCGCGGTCGCTGACGGCACGGCTGCTCGCGTCGACGGCTCGGCCGTGCACCTCACGGCCTTCGCGGACGGATCGCGCACAGAGTCGACGCTCGGGCTCCGCGGCGACGTGCTGGGCGTCGCCCTCTCGCCGACGGCGGACCTGCTCGCGGCGGTGGACGCGACCGGCGCGCTGTCGCTGTTCGAGGTCGAGGGTGCCGACGCGTCACCGCTCAGCGCGACGACGGTGCAGCTCGACGACGCGGCCGGCGCGGCGGTCGCGACGAGCGCCGACGGCGCGTACGTGGCGGTGGCGCCCGCGAGCTCCCAGCGGCTCCAGCTGCGCAGCCGCGGGAGCGGTCCCGCTCGCGAGGTGGACCTGGATCGGGAGATCACCGCCGTCGCGTCCGGGCCGGCATCGACGGTGTACGCGCTGACCGACAACGCGGTGTTCGTGCTCGATGCGGCGGCGGGGCGGGTGCTCGACTCCGCCATCCCCCCGAGCGGCGGCCCGACGGGCGTGGCGCTCGTCGACGACGGCGCCGCGGTCGCCGTCTGGAACGACGCGGAGCTGCTGCTGCTCGACCCCCGCTCGCTGCACGCCTCCGCGCGCTACGACCCCGCGGACCCGATCACCGGCGCCGCCGACGGGGCGACCGACGGCACGCTCATGGTCGCCACCGGCGGATCCGTGCCGCGCCTGGCGCTCGTCGAGCTCGGCTCCGGCGCCACCCTCTCGGAGATCCGCCTCGGCACCCCGCTGCCGACGGCCGCCCTCGGCCACTCCCGCGACCCCGGGTCGCTGCTGGTGGCCACGACGCAGGGCGTCGCGCTCGGCTCCTGGGAGGCATCCCGCGTGCCCTGGCCGATGTGGTGGGCGGTCGCCGCCTCGCTCGCGCTGCTGGCAGGCGTCTGCGTCATCCTCGCCGTGCGGGCCGACCCGCGCGCGCTCGTCGCGGCAGCGCCGACGATCGCCGAGAGCTACCCGGCAGTGCTCGCGGTGCCGACCCGCGAGCTCGCCGAGCGCCTGACGCAGCCCGGGCTCTCGCGAGCGCCGCCGGAGGACGCGCCGCGGCCCGGCGAGTCCATCGCCGACCGCATGGCGGCCCTGTCGTTCGACGTCGTCGCGCCGGCGAGCGAGCAGCGGGTCGTCGAGCTCATCCGGTCGGAGGCGCTCGGCACGAGCGACGACACGACGGAGGCCGCCGTCGACCGCATCCTGGTCGGGAGCACGGTCACCGGCGGCGTCCGCAGGCACGGTGTGCGGGTCGGGACGTTCGTCGTCGACCTCTCCCCCGCTGCCGATGACGCGACGCGCGCCCGCTTCCGGGTGCGGTGGTTCCTGACGACGCCCGCGATGGTGCCGTTCGTCGGAGTCCACGAGGAGCACAGCGTGGCGCTCGAACCGCTGCGCGAGCTCGCGGAGCGGCTCGCCCACCGGCTGCAGCACCCGGACGCCTGACCGGGTCTCCCCGTCGCGCCCTCCCGGCGGCGCGGCTCGGCACGCGCGCCTCGGTAGACTGGACTCCTCCCCCCGCGACAGAAGGAGCTCGCCTGTGTGCGGCATCGTCGGCATCGTCTCCGACTCGAGCGTCAACCAGCAGGTCTACGACGCACTCGCGCTCCTCCAGCACCGCGGGCAGGACTCCACCGGCATCGCGACGGCCGAGCACCGCTCGATCCACGTCAAGAAGGCCAAGGGTCAGGTGCGTGAGGCGTTCCGCACCCGCGACATGCGGGCGCTGCTCGGCAAGATCGGCCTCGGCCACGTGCGCTACGCGACCCGCGGCGAGGCGACGAACGAGCTCGAGGCGCAGCCGTTCTACGTGAACGCGCCCTACGGCATCGTGCTCGTGCACAACGGCAACCTCACGAACACGCGCGAGCTCGAGCACGCGCTCGCGACCGTCGACCACCGGCACGTCAACACCGGCAGCGACACCGAGATGCTCGTCAACGTGCTCGGCTCCGAGTTGCAGACGCTCGTCAAGGGCGGCGACCTCGACGCCGAGCGGCTGTTCACCGCCGTCCGCCGCGTGCACGAGCGGGTCGAGGGCTCCTACGGCGTCATCGCGCTCATCGCCGGTCACGGCCTGCTCGCCTTCCGCGACCCCTTCGGCATCCGCCCGCTCGTGCTCGGCTCGCGCCTCGCCGAGAGCGGCCGCACCGAGTGGATGGTCGCGAGCGAGTCCGTCGCGCTCACCGGCTCCGGCTTCCACATCGAGCGCGACGTCGCCCCCGGCGAGGCTGTGTTCATCACCCCCGACGGCGAGCTCGCCTCGGCGCAGACGCACGACGCCCCTGTGCTGCTGCCGTGCTCGTTCGAGTACGTCTACCTCGCGCGCCCGGACTCGGTGATGAACGGCATCAACGTCTACGAGTCGCGCCTGCGCATGGGCGAGCGGCTCGCTGACACGATCGAGCGCTACACGCCCTCCGGCGCGATCGACGTGGTCATGCCCATCCCCGACTCGTCGCGGCCCGCCGCGATGGAGGTCGCGCGCCGCCTCGGCATCGAGTACCGCGAGGGCTTCTACAAGAACCGCTACGTCGGCCGCACCTTCATCATGCCCGGGCAGCAGGAGCGCAAGAAGTCTGTGAAGCAGAAGCTCAACGCGCTCGAGAGCGAGTTCCGCGGCAAGAACGTGCTCGTCGTCGACGACTCGATCGTGCGCGGCACCACGAGCCGCGAGATCGTCGAGATGATGCGCTCGGTCGGCACCAACTCCGTCACGTTCACCTCCGCGGCGCCGCCCGTGCGCTACCCGCACGTCTACGGCATCAACATGCCGTCGCGCGCCGAGCTGATCGCCTCCGGCCGCTCGATCCCGCAGGTCAACGAGGCGCTCGGCAGCGACTTCCTCGTCTACCAGGAGGTCGACGACCTGCAGCGCGCCATCCTCGACGGCTCCGACATCCAGGGCCTCGACATGTCGTGCTTCACGGGTGAGTACGTCACCGGCACCGTGACCGACGAGTACCTCGACTGGGTGGAGCGCACGCAGCTCAGCTGAGCGCTGTGTCGGGTCAGGCGACCCGCTCTCGCGGGGCGGGAGCCCACGCGCCGAGTCCTGCCACCAGGCAGGCGATGGATGCGCCGAGCACCACGTCCGGCAGCGGCACGCTCGTGAGCAGCAGGGCCGCGATGGCGGCACCGAGCGCTGCCGCGAGGAGCAGCAGCGTCACCGCGCGCGGCGCGAAGGTCACGCCGGAGCGTCGCGCGAGCTCCGCGAGCGCGACCGCGGCCGCGAGCCCGATGCCGAGCACCGCGGCGCTGAGCACGTCGAGGGCGCCGGGGCGCGCGATCGGGGCGACGAGGGCTGCGGCCCCGGCGAGCGTCGCGAGCAGCGCACCGCCGCGGCCGAGCCCCAGCCGCGCCACCAGGCGGGCCAGCGGCGGCCCCGCGAGCCCGCCGATCGCCAGGGTGAGCGCTGCGGGTCCGGCCGGCTGCGGCTCGTCGGCGCCGAGCGCAGAGAGGGCGGGGCGCAGCGCGACGACCGCTGCCGCGCCGGCCACTGCGACCGCGAGCAGCGGCAGCAGCCGCGCGGGCGGCGCCGATCCGGTCGCGGCGGGCGCGCTCTCGGGCTCGACATCGGCCGCAGGGCGGACGAGCAGCGCGAGCGCCGCGAGCTCGAGCAGCGCGACGACCGCGAGCACGACGAGCGCCGGCTGGCCGAGCGCTGCCGCCGCGGCGACGAGCGCCGCGCCGCCGGCGAGGCCGAGCAGGCTCGGCGCGAGGCGCACGCGCGGCGCGAGGCTCGGGTCCGCAGCACCGGCGGCGCTCATCGCGCGCGCGTGCATGCCGGCCGCGGCGGCGAGCGGCGCGACGAGCACGGCGGTGTGCAGCTCGCCCGCGAGCAGCGACGCGACCGCGACAGCGACGACCGCGACGAGCGAGAGGACGAGCGCGCCGACGACGACGCTGCGCGCTCGGGCGCGCAGCGGCAGCAGCACGCCGATCGCAGCGGTGCCCGCGGCGACCGCGCCGCCCAGTGCCAGCGATGCGGGCGCGATCGGCTGCGAGGCGACGAGCACCGCGGCCGCACCCCAACTGGCGCACGCGAGGGCGTGCGCCAGCCCGAGCCGCGCACGCGGCACGTCAGGCCTCGCGCGGGCGGTCGTCGTCGGTGGCCAGGTCGCGCGCATCAGCGCGGCCGGGGCTGCGGCCGGGGCCGTCAGCGTCCAGCGCGGTGGGCGCGTCGACGCCGGGACCGGCGTCGAGGTGCTCGAACGCCGCCTCACCCGCGTCGGCCGCGGCGAGCTCGTCGAGCGTCTCCCGCTCGCGCGTCTCGACCCGCTCCGCGACGGCGGTGCGCGTGCCCTTCGCGAGCGAGCGGTCGACGATGAGCGCGACGATGCCGCCGACCGCGGCCCCGGCGACGAAGCCGATCACGAGCACGAGCCCGATCACCGCGGTCGTGTCGACCGGCTGGCCTGCTTCGTTGACCGCGGGCTCCGTGATCGACGACAGGATCCAGGCGATGACGATGCCGAGCACCGATCCGATCGCCATGAAGACGCCGTACCTGGGCGAGCGTCGCACGGTCACGCTGAGCTCCTCGCGCGTGGTCTCGTGCTGCTGGCCCTCGTCGCCCTGCGGGGCCGGCTCGCGCGTGGCATCCATGCCGACCAGCATCCCACGCGCCCGACGACGCATCCGCAACCGAGCCGGTGCGGGGAGGTCGGGATCGTCGCGCCGGCCGACCACGGACCGGGTCGAGGAGCTCAGCGGCGGTGCTGCCGGAGCGAGTTCAGGCTGAGCGACGTCTTCGAGAGCGCGGAGGTGCGCAGCGACGACCGTGTGAGCGACGAGCCGCGATGCACCACCCGCTCGTGGTCGGCGAGGTCGAGGCGCCCGATGAGTGCGGCGACCTCGTCGGACGGATTCGGCAGCTGCCGCTGCTTCACGCGCGCAGCCTCGTCGAAGGCCGCCTGGCGCACCCGCTGCGCGGCCTGCGTGCCGGCGTCGCCGATGCGCGTCGCCTGCTGCACGCGGGTGTCGACGCGCTGGCGCAGCTCCTCGATGCGGCCCAGCCGCTCGCCCCCGGGGCCACCGGCGCGCGGCTGCTGCTGCGGCTGGGGCGCTCGCTGCGGCTGCGGCTGCGGGGGGCGCTGCTGCTGCGGCTGGCGCTGCTGCGGCTGCTGCGGGCGCTGCTGCTGCGGCCGCTGCGGCTGCTGCTGCGCGACCGGCTGCCCGGATCGGCGGGCGCGCTCTGCCTCGACCTCGCGGCCGAGCGACTCGATGCGCTCGAACCAGCCCTGCTGGCCCGACGGCTGCAGGTGCTCCGCCTGCGCCCGGGCCTCGCCGTAGCGCTGCCCCACCTCGTTGCGCGCCTGCTGGACGCCGCCGCGCGCCTGCTGCACGCCACCGCGCACCTGCGCCTGCGCCCGCTGCGTCGCGCCGCGCATGAGCGAGCGCAGCGCGCCGAAGCCGCCGCGCAGCATGAGGAAGCCGACGAAGGTCGCGCCGCCCGCGATCAGCAGCGGCGTGAGCGCCATCTCGATCGCGCGCTCGGGACCGACGACGAGCGCCGTCTGCGCGACCCAGCCGATCCACTGCCAGAGCGCCGGGACCCCGTTGAAGAGCAGGATGACGCCGATCACCGTCACGACGAGGGGACCGATGAATCCCTGCGGACGGACGACCTGGGCCATGGACTCAGTATGGGGGCACCGGCTGGGATCCGGGCGGCGGGGTGACCGCAGCGCGAGAGCGCCGTCGCGTCAGCGCTCCACCGGGCGCTCCACCGGGCGCACGAGCGGCAGCCACGGCGAGACGTCGGCGCGCACGCCGGAGGCGCGCACGACACCGCGACCGACCGCCTCGGCCCACGTCTCGGCGCCGGTGGCGAGCGCGAGCCACGTCGCGACATCGGTCTCGATGACGTTCGGCGGCGTGCCCCGCGTGTGACCGGGTCCTTCGACGGCCTGCACGGCGCCGAAGGGCGGCACCCGCACCTCGACGCTCTTGCCCGGCGCCCGCTCCCCGAGGCACTGCAGCGTGTAGCGCACGGCGAGCGCCGTGTCGGCACGCGCGGCGCCGGGCTGCAGCGCGGCGCGCACGGCGTCGACACCGTCGAGGTCGGGGATGCGCTTCGGCATCCCGCCAGGCTACGCGGCCGCCACGGGGCGCGCCGCCCGCGCGCGGGGCCGGGTCGCCGCGAACCAGCCGAGGCCGAGCAGCACGAGGAGCGTCACGTCGACGACATCGCCGCCGTAGTACATGAGCTGCGCCCCCGCCCGCGCGTCGACCGGGTCGAAGCCGGCGGGCGGATGCGCGAAGAGCCGCTTCGCGAGCATCGAGTGCACGGCGATGAAGGCGAGCAGCACCGCGGCGCGCACGGCGAGCGGGGCGCGATGCGGGTCGGGGTCCCGACCCACGAGCGAGGCGGTGAAGAGGTAGCCGGCGAGCAGCACGTGCAGGTGGACGACGGCGTGCACGAAGGCGGAGCCGTGCATGAGCGCGAACAGGCCGTCCTCGTCGGCTGCGGTGCCGTAGAGCAGCCACAGCCCCCCCGGCGTTCAGCACGCCCGCGACGACCGGGTGCGTGAGCCACCGCACCGGGGGTCGGCGGAGGAGGCGCGAGAGCGCGCGAGCCTCGTCGACCGGCAGCGTCCGCAGCGCGAGCGTGACGGGCGCCCCGAGCACGAGCAGCAGCGGCGCGACCATGCCGAGGAGCAGGTGCCCCGCCATGTGCGCCGTGAGGCTCTCGTGCGCGGCCCTGGCGATCGGCCCGATGGCGAGCGCCGCGCAGGCGAGGCCGGCGAACCAGCATGCGGAGCGCCCGACCGACCAGGGGCTCCGCCGGCGCGACGTCCAGAGGGCGATGGCGTAGAGCGCCGCGGCGACGCCGAGCGCCGTCAGGCCAGCACCCTCCACGACGGCCCACGCGTCGACGGCGGTGCCGTGCGGGTGCGCGGCGGCCGCGACCGGCGCGCTCACGCCCGGTGCCGGGTCCGCCAGAGCACGGCGAGGCCGGCGACGAGCAGGACCGCGGCCGATCCGGTCCACGCCAGGTCGTAGGGCAGCAGGTCGACGTCGTAGCGCACCTGGTGGATGCCGAGCAGCTTGTGGTTGACGAGGGCGTCGAGCAGCTGGAAGCCGCCGAGCCCCGCGAGCACCGCCCCGGTCCACCGGCCCCACGGCAGCGCGTCGCGCCGGCGGGCGTCGGCGAGCAGGAACAGCCCTGCGACCGTCATGCCCCACGCCACGGCGTGGAAGAGCCCGTCGGCCGCGAGCGCCACCTCGGTCGTGGAGAGGTCGTAGAAGTGGTGCCACTGCAGCAGCAGGTGGAGCACGAAGAGGTCGACGACCGACGCGGCGATGCCGGCGCCGAACAGCACCCCGGAGAGCACGAGTCGCCGGTCGGTCGTGGAGCGCTCGACGCGACCGGGCGTCGGGCGTGCGTCGGCGCTCGTCACGGTGCGCTCCCCTCGGGTGTCGTCGCACCCATCCTCCGCACGGCGGCTCGCCGGTGTCAACGGCGGCGAGGCGGGCCCGCCCGGGCCCGGCGTCCAGCGCACTCATCACCGATGCATCCGTGCCCGCGACACCGCGCACCTCCCGGCTTCGTACAATGGACCGGTGCGGATCCTCGTTCTCGGCAGCGGCGCGCGCGAGCACGCCATCATCGCGGCACTCCTGGCGGAGGGCGGCCACGAGATCACGGCCGCGCCCGGCAATGCCGGCATCGCGCAGGACGTCGAGGCGGTGCGCATCGACATCAAGCACCCCGAGCTCGTCGCCGAGTTCGCCGTCGACGGCGCCTACGCCCTGGTCGTGATCGGCCCGGAGGCGCCCCTCGTGGCCGGCGTCGCGGATGCGCTCCGCAAGGCGGGGGTGCCCGCGTTCGGCCCGACCAAGGCCGCGGCCGCGATCGAGGGCTCGAAGTCGTTCGCCAAGGCCGTCATGGCGCGCGCGGGCGTGCCGACCGGCGCCGACACCACCGCGACGACGCTCGACGAGGTGCGCGCGACGCTCGACGCATCTGCGCCGCCGTGGGTGCTGAAGGCCGACGGCCTCGCCGCCGGCAAGGGCGTCATCGTCACCGACGACCGCGCCGCCGCCGAGGCGCACGCGGAGGCGTTCCTGCCCGACGGGCCGCTGCTCATCGAGGAGTTCCTCGCCGGCCCCGAGGTGAGCCTGTTCGTGATCACCGACGGCGTGCACGCCGTGCCGCTCGCGCCCGCGCAGGACTTCAAGCGACTGGGTGACGGCGACGCCGGGCCGAACACCGGCGGCATGGGCGCCTACTCGCCGCTCCCCTGGCTCGCGGACCGCTACGGGAGCGAGCAGGCGTTCGTCGACGAGGTGGTGCAGACGGTCGCGCTGCCGACGATCCGCGCCATGGCCGACGCCGGCACGCCGTTCACCGGCCTGCTCTACTGCGGCCTCATCGTCACCGACGACGGCGTGAAGGTCATCGAGTTCAACGCGCGCTTCGGCGACCCCGAGACGCAGGTCGTGCTGCCGCGCGTCGAGTCGGGCCTCGGCGAGGTGCTGCTCGCCGCCGCGAACGGCTCGCTCGGTGCGGCGCCGCCGCTCGTCTGGAGCGCTACCGCCGCGGTCGCCGTCGTGCTCGCGAGCGAGGGCTACCCCGGCGACCCGATCACCGGCCGGCCCATCACGGGCGTCGACGAGGCGGCCGGCCTCGAGGGCGTGCAGGTGCTGCACGCCGCGACCGGTGCCGGCGAGCACGGCCTCACGGCCACCGGCGGACGCGTGCTCAACGTGGTCGGCACCGGCCCGACGATCGCCGAGGCTCGCGAGCGCGCCTACGCAGGCCTCGCCCGGATCGGGCTCGAGGGCGGCCAGGCGCGCACCGACATCGCGGCCGGCGCGTGACCGACGCGCCCGCGCTCGAGGGCTGGGACCTCGTCTACAGCGGCAAGGTGCGCGACCTGTACGTGCCCACCGGGCTCGACCTCGCGAGCGCGCCCGAGATGCTCATGGTGGCCTCCGACCGCGTCTCGGCGTTCGACCACGTGCTCGAGCCCGCCATCCCCGGCAAGGGCGAGCTGCTCACGACGCTCACCCGCTGGTGGATCGAGCGGCTGGGGCTGCCCGCGCAGCTCGCGCCCGAGGGCGACGAGCGCACGCCGGCCGCCGTGCGCGGACGCGGGATGCTCGTGCGCACGCTCGACATGCTGCCGGTCGAGTGCGTGGTGCGCGGGCGCGTGACCGGCTCGGGGCTCAAGGAGTACCAGCAGGTGGGCTCGATCTCGGGCGTCCCGCTGCCCGAGGGCCTCGTCGACGGGGATGCGCTGCCGCAGCCCATCTACACGCCCGCGTGGAAGGCGCCGCAGGGCCAGCACGACGAGAACGTCTCGTTCGAGCGCACCGTCGAGCTCGTCGGCGCGGAGGACGCGGCCGCGATCCGCGACCTGTCGCTGCGCGTCTTCGAGCAGGGCGCCGCGATCGCGGCGGAGGCGGGGCTCGTGCTCGCCGACACCAAGCTCGAGTTCGGGCGGGACCGCATCACCGGTGAGCTCGTGCTCGCGGATGAGGTGCTCACCTCGGACTCGTCGCGGTACTGGGACGCGGCGCCGCTCGCCGAGGGCCGCGTCGAGTCGTTCGACAAGCAGATCGTGCGCGACTGGCTCAGCGAGCACTGGGACGGCGAGGGCGAGCCGCCGGTGCTGCCGCCCGAGATCGTCGAGCGCACCGCGGCGCGCTACCGCGAGCTGCTCGAGCGGCTCACCGGCAGCGAGGTCGAGCCGCTCGTCGGCTAGGGCCGCTCGTCGGCTGAGGCCGCTCGTCGGCTGGGGCCGGTCGTCAACTGAGGACGGTCGTCGGTCAGCGCGCCACCCGCTGACCGACGCCGGACTCAGGCCCGGGATGCCCGGGCGACGAGACCGCTGAGAGCGAGACCGCCCGGAGCGAGACCTCTACGGATCAGACTTCGGGCGCGTTCCAGGTGTCGCAGGCGCCGACGCCCTCGTTGTAGCCGGTCGACAGCCAGCGCATCCGCTGCTCGCTCGAGCCGTGCGTCCAGCCCTCGGGGTTCACGCCGCCGCCGCCCATCTGCTGCAGGGCGTCGTCGCCGATCGTCTCCGCCGCGTTGAGGGCGTCGCTCATCTCCTGCTGCGTCGGGGCGACCAGCACCGGCGCGCCGCCGTCGTCGTCGCGCGTCTGCGAGGCACCCGCGATCCACGCGCCGGCGTAGCAGTCGGCCTGCAGCTCGCTGCGCACGGCCGACGACTGGGGCCCGGTGTCGCCCTGCTGCACGCGCTCGAGCTGGCCGGTGATGCCCTGGATGTGGTGGCCCCACTCGTGCGCGAGCACGTAGAGCTGCGCGAGGGAGTCGCCGGAGGCGCCGAACTGGTCGCGCATCTGCTGGAAGAACGTGGTGTCGATGTAGATGCGCTGGTCGGGCGGGCAGTAGAACGGCCCGACCGCGCTCGTCGCGCCGCCGCATCCGGTCTCGACCTGCCGGTCGAACAGCTGCACCGAGGGGTCGGCGTACTGGATGTTGTTCGCGGCCGCCGTCTCGGTCCAGAACCGCGAGAGCGAGTCAGCCCCGCCCTCCATGCGGCAGGTGACGTTGCCCGGGTCGTTGGCCTCCTCGCCGGTGCAGCCGGTGACCTCTTCGCCCTGCGACTGGGTCTGCGACTGCGGCTCGATCGGCGACCCCGGTGCGAGACCGGTCAGGTCGACGCCGAAGACCATCGAGACGATCACGAGGATGACCGTCAGGATGCCGCCGCCGCCGACCGCGATCGCGCCGCCGCCGCGGCCGCCACCGCCGCCCCGGCTCACCGTGCTGGTGTCGAAGTTCGCGTTGCCCCTGAAGGTCATGGACAGACAATAGCCCGGCGGCGGTGCGGGGCCGCCGGGAATCCCGGCGCCGCGGACGGCACCGGCCGCCGACGGCATCCGCCGCATCCGTAGACTGGAGGCGCACCCCCACCCCTCGAGCCCCAGGGAGCGACCCATGGCCCTCATCGTCGTCGACGTCATGCCGAAGGCGGAGATCCTCGATCCGCAGGGCAAGGCGGTCACCCGCGCGCTCGCCCGGCTCGGCCACGGGGCGGTGGGCGACGTGCGCGTCGGCAAGCGCTTCGAGCTGCAGGTCGACGGACCGGTGACGGACGCCCTGCTCGCCGAGGTGCGCCAGGTCGCCGACGACGTGCTCGCGAACACGGTCATCGAGGACGTCGTCGACATCCACGTCGTGGACGAGGCGGCGCAGGGAGCCTCGCTGTGAGGGTCGGCGTCATCACCTTCCCCGGCACGCTCGACGACCGGGACGCGCAGCGCGCCGTGCGGCTCGCGGGCCACGAGCCGGTCGCGCTCTGGCACGGCGAGCACGACCTGCACGGCGTCGACGCGCTCGTGCTGCCGGGCGGCTTCTCGTACGGCGACTACCTGCGCTGCGGCGCGATCGCCGCGCGATCGCCGATCATGACCGAGGTCGTCGACGCCGCGGAGCGCGGCATGCCGGTGCTCGGCATCTGCAACGGCTTCCAGATGCTCACGGAGGCGCGGCTGCTGCCGGGCGGCCTCGTGCGCAACCAGACGGGCGTCTTCGTGCGCCGCGACCAGGTGCTGCGCGTGGAGCGCACGTCGACCGACTGGACGAACCGGTTCGCCGAGGGCCAGGAGATCGTCATCCCGCTGAAGAACGGCGAGGGCCGCTTCGTGGCGACGCCCGACGAGGTCGCGCGCATCGAGGGCGAGGGGCTCGTCGTGTTCCGCTACGTCGGCGACGACCCCAACGGCTCCGTCGACGCGATCGCCGGCCTCGCGAACGCCAAGGGCAACGTCGTCGGCCTCATGCCGCATCCTGAGCACGCCGTCGAGCTCGGCTTCGGCCCGACGACGACGCGCATGAAGGCGGGCCTCGACGGCCTCGACATCTTCAAGTCGGCGCTCGAGCGCATCGCCGCCTGACGGCCTGACCCGCCTCTCCCTCCCGCACCCCGCACCTCCTCCCGACCGCGTTCGCACAACGCAAGCCCCCGCGCCGTGCTCAGCCGCAGACCGTGCGGCCGACGCCGCCGAGCCGCGCGATCACCCGTTCGGGCTTGCGTTGTGCACCAGGGCAGGGAATGTAGGCTGGCTACATGACGGATGCGATGCGCACGACCTCGACCGGACTGACGCCCAAGCGGGTCTACCGCTCGCTCGCGATCGCGGAGGCCGTCACCTGGACGCTGCTCATCGCGGCGATGATCGCGAAGTACGGCTTCGAGGTCGACGCGCTCGTGCCGATCGCCGGACCCATCCACGGCTTCGTCTTCCTCGCCTACGCCGCGATGCAGCTCGTCATCGGCCGCAACCAGCGCTGGTCGGCCGGCACGGTGCTGCTCGGCATCGTCACGGCGGTCGTGCCCTACGCGACCGTGCCCTGGGAGCGCCGCCTCGAGCGCCGCGGCGCGCTCGAGGGTGCCTGGCGCACCGAGCCGGGCGATGACCCGCGCGACGCGACCGCGACCGACCGCGCGTTCCGCTGGGGCGTGACCCACCCGATCCTGCTCGCCGTCGTCGCCCTCGTCGTCGTGGCCGTCGTGTTCGCGGCGCTGCTCACCGCGGGCCCGCCGAGCGAGTGGTTCGCCTGAGCGCTCGCCGCTGAGCCTGCGCGCGGGCCACGGGCGACTGGCACGGGTGCCGACCCGCGACCGGCCCGGCGCGGCCCGCTCGGTAGGATCGAGGGACCGCAGAGCAGAGCTCCGAGGAGAGTCGTGACCGCTTCCACCCAGCGCCCCACCGTCGAGCGAGACACCGTCGACCGCGCAGCCGCGACCCCGGAGCGCGAGCAGCCGTTCGCCGCCCTCGGGCTCAAGCCCGACGAGTACGCGCGCATCCGCGACATCCTCGGCCGCCGCCCGACGAGCGCCGAGCTCGCGATGTACTCGGTCATGTGGAGCGAGCACTGCTCCTACAAGTCGTCGAAGACGCACCTGCGCACGTTCGGGCAGAAGGTCACGCCCGAGATGACCGAGCGCCTCATGGTGGGCATGGGCCAGAACGCGGGCGTCATCGACGTCGGCGAGGGCTGGGCCGTCACCTTCAAGATCGAGAGCCACAACCACCCGTCGTTCGTCGAGCCCTTCCAGGGCGCTGCGACGGGCGTCGGCGGCATCGTCCGCGACATCATCTCGATGGGCGCGCGACCGGTCGCGGTGATGGATGCGCTGCGGTTCGGCGCGATCGACCACCCCGACACCGCCCGTGTCGTGCACGGCGTCGTCGGCGGCATCTCGTT
Source organism: Agrococcus jenensis (assembly GCF_003752465.1). Lineage (NCBI taxonomy): Bacteria > Bacillati > Actinomycetota > Actinomycetes > Micrococcales > Microbacteriaceae > Agrococcus > Agrococcus jenensis. The sequence goes on from NZ_RKHJ01000001.1 coordinate 637,289, forward strand.
CTACGGCAACTGCCTCGGCCTCCCGAACATCGGCGGCGAGACGGTCTTCGACGCCGTCTACCAGGGCAACCCGCTCGTGAACGCGCTCGCCGTCGGCGTGCTGCGGCACGAGGACCTGCACCTCGCGAACGCGACGGGCGTCGGCAACAAGGTCGTGCTCTTCGGCGCCCGCACCGGCGGCGATGGCATCGGCGGCGCATCCATCCTCGCCTCGGAGTCGTTCGACGACGAGGGCCCCACGAAGCGCCCCGCGGTGCAGGTGGGCGACCCGTTCGCCGAGAAGGTGCTCATCGAGTGCTGCCTCGAGCTCTACGCCGCGGGCGTGGTCGAGGGCATCCAGGACCTCGGCGCCGCCGGCATCTCGTGCGCGACGAGCGAGCTCGCGGCGAACGGCGACTCGGGCATGAAGGTCGAGCTCGACCACGTGCTGCTGCGCGACCCCACGCTCACGGCCGAGGAGATCCTCATGTCGGAGTCGCAGGAGCGCATGATGGCGATCGTCGACCCGGCGAAGCTCGACGAGTTCCTCGCCATCACCGGCAAGTGGGACGTCGAGACGAGCGTGCTCGGCGAGGTCACCGGCGACGGCCGACTCGTCATCACGCACACCGGCGACGTGATCGTCGATGTCGACCCGAAGACGGTCGCGGTCGATTCCCCCGTCTACGACCGCCCGATGGCGCGCCCCGACTGGCAGGACGCGCTGCAGGCCGACACCGCTGCGACGCTCGAGCGCGCGACCGGCGAGGCCCTCGGCGACCAGCTGCTGACGCTCGCCGGTTCGGCGAACCTGGCCGACGCATCCTGGATCACCGACCAGTACGACGACTACGTGCTCGGCAACACCGCGCTCTCGACGCCCGACGACGCCGGCATGGTGCGCATCGACGAGGAGTCGGGGCTCGGCTTCTCGGTCGCGGTCGACGCGAACGGCCGCTACTGCCAGCTCGACCCGCGCGAGGGCGCGAAGCTCGCGCTCGCCGAGGCGTACCGCAACGTCGCCGTCTCGGGCGCGACGCCGGTGGGCGTGAGCGACTGCCTGAACTTCGGCAACCCGGAGATCCCGGCCGTGATGTGGCAGTTCGCGGAGGCCGTCGACGGCCTCGCCGACGGCTGCGTCGAGCTCGGCATCCCGGTGACGGGCGGCAACGTGTCGTTCTACAACCAGACCGGCGAGACGCAGATCCACCCGACGCCCGTCGTCGGCGTGCTCGGCATCATCGACGACGTCGACCGTCGCCTGCCCTCCGGCTGGCAGGACGACGGCCAGGCGCTCTTCCTGCTCGGCACCACCCGCGACGAGCTCGACGGCTCCGCGTGGGCCGGCGCAGTGCACGACCACCTCGGCGGCCTGCCGCCGAAGGTCGACCTCGCCGCCGAGAAGGCGCTCGCCGGGCTCATGCACGGCATCGCGTTCGAGGGCCTCGCCACCGCCGCCCACGACCTCTCGGAGGGCGGGCTCGGCATGGCCGTCGTCGAGGGCGCGCTGCGGTTCGGCATCGGCGCGCGCATCTGGCTCAGCGGCATCACCGAGCGCGACGGCATCGACGACACCGCGGCGCTCTTCTCGGAGTCGGGCGCCCGCGCGCTCGTCGCCGTCGCGCGCGAGGACGAGGTCAAGTTCACCGGCATGTGCGAGGCGCGCGGCGTGCCCGTGCTCCGCATCGGCGTGACGGATGCGACGAGCGGCGCGATCGAGATCCAGGACGTCGCGCGCCTCTCGCTCGACGACCTCCGCACCGCCAACCGCGCCCCCATCCGGGGCCGCTTCGCCTGATCCCTCATCCTCAACGGAGCAGCCGGTCGCGCGAGGGCACTATCCCCTCCTGCGACCGGCTGCTCCGTTGAGAGGCGGGGAAGCCTAGGCTTCTGCCATGGAGCCAACCGTCCCGGCGATCAACATCCTCGCCGTCCTGCTCGCGACCGTCGTCGCGATGGCCGTGGGCTTCGCCTACTACCACCCGAAGGTGCTCGGCACCTCGTGGATGCGGGCGATCGGCCATGACCGCGAGTCGATGGGCCGAGGCGTCAAGCCGTGGATCTACCCGCTCATCATCGTCTGCGCCTTCGTCACCGCGTGGGTCTTGGCCGGCGCCGCCTGGATGAGCCACGAGTTCTACGGCGGATCCTTCCTGCTCAATGCGCTCGTCACCGCCTGGATCCTCTTCGTCGGCTTCACGCTCGCCCGCGTCGTCGTGCACGACGCGTTCGACCCGCGCGGCTTCCGCGTCACCGGTCACACGGCGCTCAACGAGCTGCTCGTGATCACCGCGATGGCCCTCGTCATCGGACTCTGGCCGCCGGCAGCATGAGCGACATCACCCTCACCCTCGAGCGGTCGATCGCGGCGCCGCCGGCCGCGGTGTGGAGCGTCCTCACCGACATCGAGCGGTCCGCGACGGTGCTCTCCGGCGTCACGCGCGTCGAGCGCCTCGCGGGCGTCGGCTACAGCATCGGCACGCGCTGGCGCGAGACCCGCAGGGCGCTGGGCGCTGAGTCGACCGAGGAGATGGAGGTCGTCGGCATCGACGAGGGCCGCTCCACGATCATCGCCGCCGAGGCGCCCGGCATGACCTACCGCACCGAGCTCACGCTCGAGCCGGTGCAGTGGGAGACCGGCGTCGGCACGCTGCTGCGGATGCGGTTCAGCGGCACCCTGCTGTCGCCCTCGTGGGTGCAGCGCGCGATGGCGACGCTGACCGCGCCCATCGGCATGGCGATGACGCGGAAGATGATGCGCCAGGACCTCGACGACATCGCGGCGGCCGCCGAGGCTGCCTAGGCTCAGGAGTCGCGCAAGCGCACCAGTGGTGAGCCATGCTCGACCTATGCTGGCTCGGTGACGATGCCCCACGGACCCGGCTGGTACGACGACCCCGCGGGGCGGCGCCGCTGGTGGGACGGTCAGCGCTGGGGCGCGTACGCGCCGTGGGACGCTCCGGCAGCGACGCCGACACGGGTCGCGCAGGCGTCCGCCCGGCTCGACCCGCGCCTCCTCCACGACCCCACGGTCGCTGTGCCGAGGCACACGGTCGTGCATCACGTCGTCCACGCCCCGGCGAAGGAGCTCGCCGTGGCCTACCTGCTGCTCCTGCTGCTCGGCACCGTCGGCGCCCACCGCTTCTACCTCGGCCGCACCGGCACCGCCATCGCGATGCTCGCGCTGACGATCGTCGGCGCGATGACCGCGATCGTGCTCGTGGGCTTCCTGCCGCTCACCGCGGTCGCCGTCTGGTGGTTCGTCGACCTGTTCCTGACGCCCGGCATGGTGCGGGAGGAGAACGCGCGCGCGATCCGGTCGCCGGGCGCCGTCGGGTACGAGCGAGGCTGGCCCGCCGCCTGACTACTCGCCGCCGGCGATCCGCTCGTGGTGGTGGATGACCTCCGCGATCACGAAGGTGATGAACTTCTCGGCGAACTCGGGATCGAGGTCGGCGTCCTCCGCGAGGCGCCGCAGCCGGGCGATCTGCGTGCGCTCCCGGCCGGGGTCCGACGGCGGCATGCCGTGCCGCGCCTTCAGCTCGCCGACCGCCTGCGTGAGCTTGAACCGCTCCGCCAGCGTGTGGATGAGGACGGCGTCGACGTTGTCGATCGAGCGCCGCAGGCGCTGCAGCTGGTCGTCGGGCGAGCTCATGCCTCCAGCCTAGGTCGCGCGGGCGTCGAGCCGCGCCTCCAGGCCGCGCCGCACGGCGGGCCACTCGGGGGCGATGATCGAGTAGACGACGGTGTCGCGCAGCGTGCCCTTGTAGATCTGGTGGCTGCGCAGCACGCCGTCGAGCTTCGCGCCCAGCCGCTCGATCGCGTCGCGCGACTGCCGGTTGTGCCAGTGGGTGCGGAACTCCACCGCGATGCAGCCCAGCTCGTCGAACGCGCGCTCGAGCATGAGCAGCTTGATCGCCGGATTGATGCCGGAGCCCTGCGCCGACGCCGCCATCCACGTCGACCCGATCTCGAGCCGCGGCGCTTCCGCCTCGATGTGCATGTAGGTCGTCATCCCGACCGCGCGGCCGCCGGCGACGATCGCCCACGGCGCCATCGTGCCCTCCGCGTGCAGGCCGAGGCGGCGATCGATCTCGGCACCCACCGCATCCGGCTCGGGCACCGACGTGTACCAGGCGCGACGCCACAGGTCGCCCTCCGCGGCTGCGGCGGCGAGCGCGGGCGCGTGGTCGTGCGACAGCGGCTCGAGGGTGACGAGCGGATGCGTCAGGACGGGCAGGTCGAGGATGCTCACCGCCCCATTCTGCCGGGCAGCGCTCGCCGGCCCACCCCGCGGCGCGGGCGTTGCCCGCCGTCGCGCCGCGTGCGACGATGCGCGCATGACGGTGCACTTCGGTCGGGCCGCGTTCGAGCTCGTCGACCTCGTGGCGATCGTGCCCCCCGAGCGCTTCGGCGACCCGGGCCTCGGTGAGTGGACGCTCCGCGAGCTGATCGGGCACACGTCCCGCGCGCTCTCGACCGTCGTCGGCTACCTCGCGCAGCCCGAGCCGCGCGAGCTCACCGTGCGGACCGCGAGCGACTACCTCGAGGTCGTGCTGCGGCAGCGGGGCGACGACGACGCGATCGCCGCCCGCGGCCGCGAGAGCGCGTCGATGCTCGGCGACGACCCCGTCGGCGCCATCGCCGACCTCGCCACGACCGCGGTCGAGGCCGTCGATCGGGCCGGGCTCGACCGCCTGGTCGCGATCGGCGAGCCGGCCGCGGGTGTCTCGATGCGCCTCGACGAGTACCTGCGCACGCGCGTCTTCGAGCTCACGGTCCACGGCATCGACATCGCCGACGCCGCGTCGGTCGCGTGGTCGCCGCCGCCTGCGCACCTGCTCGACGCGGTGCAGCTCGCCGCGGCGAACGCCTCCGCCCGCGGCGTCGGCGAGGAGGCGCTGCGCTTCCTCACCGGGCGCAGGCCGGATGCGGGGCTCGCGGGCGTGCTGCGCGCGGGCAACTGAGCAGGATCAGCCGAGTCGCTCGCCCACCGCGTCGCGCCATCCGAACGCCAGGGCGGTCGCCGCGATGACGACGAACGGCGCGGCGATCTCTGGGCGGCCGGCCCACAGCACGGCGACGGCGAGCGCGAGCACGGCCACGGTGAGCTCGAGGGCGCGGCGGCGCACGACCACGGTGGCGCTGCCGCCCGCGCGCTCCTTCGGCGTGATGCGGAACCGGGCGCGGCCCGAGACCGCCACCGCGACGACCGCGCGGGCCGCGACCACGCCGATCGAGGCGTAGAGCATCGAGGCGCGCACCGCGAAGGCGATCCCTGACGGCAGCCCGCGCGAGCGGCAGCGGTGCAGCGCCTCCGGGACGAGCGGCACGAGGCTCAGGAGCGCGAGCGGCAGGCCGAGCTGCCACGGGAAGGCGGCGATGCCGGTGACGGCGCCGACGACGGAGTAGGTGAACAGGGCGAGCGGCACGAGCGCGGCGAGCACCGGGACGAGCAGCTCGAGCGCGAGGTCGACGCGGCGGCGCACGCGCAGTCGCGGGTCGACGAGGCTCCTGCGCGAGCGCACGAGCAGCTGCACGGCGCCCTCGGCGAACTTGCCGAACTGCACCGCGAAGGCCGTGTGGTCGACGGGCGCGTCCTCGATCGAGACGAGCTCGGGCGCGGCCACGATCGACCAGCCGCGGCGCTCGAGCTCGATCGTGAGCGCGGTGTCCTCCATGACGACCTCGGGGAACCCGCCCGCCTCGCGCAGCGCCGCGACGTCGAGCATGGCACCGCGTCCGGAGAAGTCGACGACGCCGAGCACCGCGCGGGCGGCGAGCTTCGTGTCGGAGTGGCGGGTGAAGAGGCCGGAGAAGTCGCGGGCGAACGAGGTGTCACCGTCGCGCGACCGGATGCGTCCCTGCACGACGGCCGCCTCGGGGTGCGCGGCGAAGCGCGCGAGCGCGCCCGCCACGAAGCCGTCGTCGACCTCCTGGTCGGCGTCGAGCACGACGATGTGGTCGACCTCGTGGCCGTGCGCGCGCAGCCACGCGTTGAGGTTGCCGGCCTTCGCGCCGGTGCGGGAGCCGCGCCGGTGCACCTCGATCCCGTCGGCCTCCAGCTCGGCCACCCGAGCGCGCGTCTCGGGCAGGCGCGAGTCGTCGAGGACGACGGTGCGCGTGCGCGCGTGGGTCTGCCGCGCGCTCCGCTGCACGACGTCGGCGCGGAAGTCGTCGGCGGTCGGGTAGAGGATCGCGACGCGCGCGCCGGTCATCGGCGTCGATGCGGGCGCCGGGCGCGCACGGACGGTGAGCGAGACCAGCAGCAGCACGAGCTGCCGCAGCCCCACGAGCAGCGCGAGGCCGATGAGGCACGCGGTGACGACGAGCGCACCCCAGCCGACGGGATCGGCGGGCGTCGCGAGCCAGGCCAGCAGCGCACCTGCACCTGCTGCGAGCGTCGCCCATCCCGCGGCGAGCACGAGCACCGCGGTGACGCCGATCGTCGGTGTGCGGACGGGGGCTCGTGTCGGGCCGATCCGGGTCAACGTCGCCTCCCTCTCGGTGCACGGCCGATCCGGGCACGCTCGGAGGCTAGCCGCTGAGCCTCCGAGCCCGGTGCAGGATTCATCCGAATGGAGGAGGCGGGCGCCGCCGCCTCATCCCGGACGGCGGTCGGCGCGCGCCGGTCCCCTCGGCGATGCTCCGTCGCCGGGGCTCAGTCGATGAGGTCGTGCAGCTGCACGATCTCGTCGCGCGCGGGCCCGACGCCGATCGCCGAGATGCGGCTGCCGGAGCAGTCCTCGAGGAACCGCACGTAGGCCTGCGCGTTCGCCGGCAGGTCGGAGAAGTCTCGGGCGCCGGTGATGTCCTCGCTCCAGCCGGGCAGCTCCTCGTAGATCGGCTTCGCGTGGTGGAAGTCCGACTGCGAGACGGGCATCTCGTCGTAGCGCACGCCGTCGACGTCGTAGGCCACGCAGACCGGGATGCGCTCGATGCCGGTGAGCACGTCGAGCTTCGTGAGCACGATGTCGGTGAGCCCGTTGACGCGCGACGCGTAGCGGGTCAGCAGGGTGTCGTTCCAGCCGCAGCGGCGCGGGCGTCCGGTGGTGGTGCCGAACTCGAAGCCGTTGCTGCGCAGCAGGTCGCCCCACTCGTCGAACAGCTCGGTCGGGAACGGGCCGGCGCCGACACGGGTCGTGTACGCCTTCACGATGCCGATGACGCGGTCGAGCCGCGCGGGGGCGACGCCCGAGCCGGACGCGGCGCCCGCCGCGGTCGCGGTCGACGAGGTCACGAACGGGTAGGTGCCGTGGTCGATGTCGAGCATCGTCGCCTGGCCGGCCTCGAACACGACCGTCTTGCCGGCGTCGAGCGCCTGCGACAGCTCGAGCCCGGTGTCGCCCACCATCGGGCGGATGCGCTCGACGTACGAGGTCAGGTCGTCGAAGACCTCGTCGACCGTGACCGCGCGACGGTTGTAGACCTTCGTGAGCATGTGGTTCTTGACGTCGAGCGCGCCCTCGATCTTCTGGCGCAGGATCGACTCGTCGAAGAGGTCCTGGATGCGGATGCCGACGCGGTTGATCTTGTCGGCGTAGGCCGGGCCGATGCCGCGGCCGGTGGTGCCGATCGAGCGCTTGCCGAGGAACCGCTCGGTGACCTTGTCGAGCGTGCGGTGGTAGTCGGTGATGACGTGCGCGTTCGCCGAGATGCGCAGCTTCGACACGTCGACGCCGCGCGCCGAGAGCGCGGTCAGCTCGTCGAAGAGCACCTCGAGGTCGATGACCACGCCGTTGCCGATCACCGGGGTGACACCCTCGGTGAGGATGCCCGACGGCAGCAGGTGCAGCGCGTACTTCTCGTTGCCGACCACGACCGTGTGCCCGGCGTTGTTGCCGCCGTTGAACTTCACGACGTAGTCCGTGCGGCTGCCGAGCAGGTCGGTGGCCTTGCCCTTGCCCTCATCGCCCCACTGGGCGCCGATGATGACGATTCCTGGCATGGGGCATCCCTTCGACGGGTTCGCGTACACCCCACCCTATCGAGCGCCCGGCCCCCGGCCGGCGCGGGCGCGCGTACGCTGGACGGGTGAGCTTCGCAGCAGCGACGCCCTCGAGGCGTGAGGAGGTCGTCGGCGGCAACCCCGTCGGCGGCAGGTAGTCGCCGCGCCCGGTCCGCGTCCATCGCCGACCGGCCCGCGGCACCGCGATGGCCCGCACGGGCCCATCTCGGCGTGCCTCCTCCACCCATCGCCGGTCGCGTCGACCGGCTCTCGAGAGACGACCCACCATGCTGCCCATCACCCCTGTCGACCTCCGCGCCGCGTTCGTGAACGCGAGCCGCAAGGAGGTCGCGAGCATCACCCTCCCCGACTGGTTCGACGACGCCGACTGGGCCTCGCTCGACTACCTCGGCTGGCGCGACCCGAAGATCGCGCGGCGCGCGTACGTCGTGGCGCCCACGCTCGACGGCGAGCACGTCGGCATCGTGCTGCGCCGCGCCGACGCGACGCCGCGCGCCCGAGCCCAGTGCTCGTGGTGCCAGGACGTGCGACTGCCGAACGACGTCGTGCTCTACAGCGCGAAGCTCGCCGGCGCGGCAGGCCGCCGCGGCGACACCGTCGGCACGCTGCTGTGCGAGGACTTCGAGTGCTCGCGCAACGTGCGGAAGCTGCCCCCGCTCGCCTACGAGGGCTACGACCTCGAGGCGGCGAGGCTCCGGCGCATCGACGAGCTGCGGATGCGTGCGGCCGGCTTCGCCGACGCGGTCGTGCGGGAGCGCTGACCCCTCCCCCGCGGCCGCGCCCGGGGCCTGGCGCCGGGTGGTCACGACACGCCGCAGCCGACGCGGCGGCACGGCGCGTCGTGACCACCCGGCGCGGGCGGGGCGGCGTGTCGTGACCACCCGCCCTACCCGGACCGGGCGGTCAGCGCTGGACGGGGTCCCCGCCGACCAGGAGTCGGGCGATGGCGGCGCGGTCGGGCGCGGCCTCCCAGTCGCCGGGAGCGGTGCACGCGAGCGCGCCGCAGGCCGCGGCGGTGCGGAGCCGCTCGGCGAGCGAGGCGCCGGCGAGCAGCTCGGCGAGGTAGCCGGCGACGAACGCGTCGCCCGCCCCGACGGTGTCGACGGCGTGCACCGGGAACGCCGCCTGCGTGGCCCGCTCGCCGTCGGCGAGCGCGGTGGCGCCGTCGGCGCCGCGCTTCACGACCACCTGTGCGGGCCCGAGCGCGGCGAGCGCCGCGATCTGCGCGTCGGTGTCGCGCTCGCCGGTGAGCAGCTCCGCCTCGTCATCGCCCGCGAAGACGACATCGGCGCGCGCGGCGAGGGCGCGGTACGCCGGCACCGCGCGCTCCGCGTCCCACAGGCGCGAGCGGTGGTTCACGTCGAACGACACGATCGTGCCGCCCTCGTGCGCCGCATCCACGGCGGCGTCGAGCGCTGCGCGCGGGGCGTCGCCCAGCGCGGCGGTGATGCCGGTGACGTGCAGCACCCGCGCGTCGCGGATGCGGTCGAGGTCGAGGTGCTCCGGCGCGAGCCGCGACCCGGCGCTGCCGGCGCGGTAGTACGAGACGGCGCTCGAGCCCGCGGAGGGCCGCTCCTTGAGCATGAGCGCGGTGGGCGCCTCCGGGTCGCGCGTGACGGCCGCGCCGACGCCCTCGGCGCGCAGCTGCCGCTCGACGAGGCGGCCGAGCGCGTCGTCGCCGAGCCGGCCCATCCACGTCACCGGCACGCCGAGGCGTGCGAGCCCGATGGCCACGTTGCTCTCGGCGCCGCCGAACCCGAGGTCCATGGTCGGCACGAGCTCGAGCCGGCCGATGCGCGAGGCGACGAGCAGCCCGAGCGACTCGCCGAGCGCGACGACGCTCACGGCGACACCCGCTCGGATGCCTGCTGGATGGCGACCGCCTCGCGAGCAGCCTCGGCGACCGCCTCGGCGCCCGCCGCGATGCGGGCCGGCGACGCGATCCACGAGCCGCTCGCGGCGAAGACCGCGGGGTGCGCGAGGTACTCGGCGAGGTTCGCGGCGCTCACGCCGCCGCTCGGCATGAAGCGCACGCCCGGGAACACCGGCGCGAGCGCGCCGATCATGCCGAGGCCGCCGACGACGCCCGCGGGGAACAGCTTCAGCCGGTCGAGCCCGAGCCGGATGCCGCGCTGCACGTCGCTCGGCGTCATGACGCCGGGCAGCACGGGCACCCCGGCGGCGAGCGCGGCCTCGACGATCTCCTCGTCGAGACCGGGAGCCACGACGAAGCCGGCGCCCGCGTCGAGCGCGCTGCGCAGCTGCCGGGTGGTCAGCACCGTGCCGGCGCCGACGAGCACGTCGCCGCGCGCGGCGATCCGGGCGATCGCGTCGAGCCCCCACTCGTTGCGCAGGGCGACCTCGAGCACGGGCAGGCCGCCCGCGACGAGGCCGTCGGCGAGCGCGTCGGCCGAGGCTGCGTCCGCGACGGTCGCGAGCGGCACGACGCCGCCGAGCGCGCTCATCGCCCCATCCAGCCGCCGTCGACGGGCAGCGTGACACCCGTGACGTAGGCCGCGGCGGGGCTGGCGAGGAAGACCGTGGCGCCCTGCAGGTCGTCGGGCCGGCCCCAGCGGCCGGCCGGGATGCGCTCGAGGATCGACTGCGAGCGGTCCTCGTCGGCGCGGAGCGCCGCGGTGTTGTCGGTGGCGATGTAGCCGGGGGCGATCGCGTTCACGGTCACGCCGCGGCCCGACCACTCGTTGCTCAGCGCCTTCACCAGCCCGGCGATGCCGGACTTCGCCGCGGTGTAGCCGGGCACGTTGATCCCGCCCTGGAAGCTCAGGAGGCTCGCCGTGAAGACGATGCGCCCCGAGCCGCGCGCGAGCATGCCCTGCGCGAGCGCCTGGGTGAGCACGAACTGGCTGCGGAGATTGACGTCGAGCACCTCGTCCCACCACTCGAGCGGGTGCTCGGCCGCGGGGGCGCGCTGGATCGTGCCCGCGTTGTTCACGAGGATGTCGGCGCGGTCGCCGACCGCCTCGGCGAAGCGGAGCACGGCGTCGCGGTCGCGGAAGTCGACGGCGTGGCCCTCGAAGGCGCGACCGAGGTCGCGCACGCGGCGGCCGATCTCGCCGCCGTCGGCCTCCTGGCTCGACGAGGCGGCGATGATGTCGGCGCCCGCCATCGCGAGCGCCTCGGCCATCGCGAAGCCGATGCCGCGGCGGGCGCCGGTGACGACCGCGGTGCTGCCGGTGAGGTCGAAGGAGATGCTCATGCGCCGACCCCCTGCACGTCGACGAGGATCTTCATCGCGGCGGCCGACAGGAGCGCCTCGAAGGCCTCCATGGTCGCGTCGAGCGGCACGACGCGCGTGATGAGCGCGTCCGCCGGCACCTGCCCGGCGGCGAGCAGCTCGATCGCGCGCTCGAAGTCCTCGCGCTCGTAGACGCGGGCGCCGAGCACCTCGAGCTCGCGCCAGAAGATGCGGTGCAGGTCGACCGGCACCGGCTCCGGGTGGATCGCGACGAAGACGACGCGGCCGCGCGTGCGCGCGTGCCGGGTGGCGTCGAGCGCGGTGCCGCGCGTGCCGGCGACCTCGAAGACGACATCGGCGCCGGCGCCGGCGGTCCGCTCCTCGACGACCGCCGCGAGGTCGCCCTCGATCGGGTCGACGACGATCGCGCCCTGCTGGGCAGCGAAGTCGCGGCGGGCGGCGTCGGGCTCCGCGAGGATCACGGTCGCGCCAGTCGCGCGGGCGACGACGGCGATGAGCTGCCCGATCGGGCCGCCGCCGATGACGACGGCCGTCTCCCCGGTGGCGAGGCGCGAGCGACGCACGTCGTGCACGGCCACGGCGAGCGGCTCGACGAGCGCGGCGTGCTGCAGCGAGAGGCCCTCGGGCAGCGGCACGACGATCGACGCGGGCACGGTCCACAGCTCCTGCAGGGCGCCGGGCGAGTCGATGCCGACGAAGTCGAGGCGCTGGCAGATGTGCTGGTGGCCCGCGGCGCAGGCGGCGCACGAGCCGCACCAGCGCAGCGGCATGACGGTGACGGGGGCGCCGACCGCGAGGTCGACGCCGTCGCCGACCGCCTCGATGACGCCGCTCATCTCGTGACCGATGGTCGCGGGCATGTCGACCCGGGCATCCATGTGGCCCTGCACGATGTGCAGGTCGGTGCCGCAGATGCCGTTGAAGGCGACGCGGATGCTCACCTCGCCTGCCGCGGGCGCCTGGGCGTCGGCCTCGCCGACCTCCACGCGTCCTCCGCCGATGTACTTCGCTGCTCGCAACGCCGTCTCCTCTTCGAGCTGGTGGCTGCGCGCGAAACTCGGTTCTATTTCGTGTTCCGTGTGGCGCAACTCGGTTCTATCTGGTTAGAGTAGCCCCCGACCCACCCACTCGCGCAAGTGCGACCGGGATGGCGACTCAACGAGGAGGAACCCCATGCAGGGACGACGGATGCTCGGAGCCATCGGCGCCGCAGCGGTCATGACGCTGGCGCTCGCATCGTGCTCGAGCGCAGCCGGCGGCGAGGGAGAAGAGGGCGGCGCGCAGCAGCCGACCGTCTTCCGGGTCGCCTTCAACCAGAACGCCGAGCACCCGCAGGCGCAGGCGCTCACCGAGCTCTCGGACGCGCTCGAGGAGCGCACCGACGGCGCGTACGCGCTCGAGCTCTACACCGACGAGACGCTCGGCGACCAGGCCGCCACGATCGAGCAGGTGCAGGCCGGCACGATCGACTTCGCCATGGTCGCGGGCAGCCTGCTCGAGAACTTCGAGTCGGACATGTCGGTGGTCAACCTGCCGTACCTCTACGAGTCGCCCGAGCACCAGATGAGCGTGCTCAACGACGAGGCGATCGTCGGCGACCTCTACGACGCGCTGCTCGAGGACGGCATCGACGTGATGGCGGCGTACCACGGCGGCGTGCGCAACGTGTACTCGAGCGTCGGCCCCGTCGAGACCCCGGCCGACCTGGCCGGCCAGAAGATCCGCGTCATCGGCTCGGACACGAACGTGCGCATGATGGAGCTCATGGGCGGCGTCGGCACGCCGATGGCGCAGGGCGAGGTCTACACGGCCATCCAGTCGGGCGTGCTCGACGGTGCCGAGAACAACCCGCTCATCTACTCGTCGCTCTCGCACGCCGAGATCGCCGGCTTCTACTCGCGCACCGAGCACCTCATGATGCCCGACTACCTCATCGCCGCACCGTCGGTCATGGAGGGCATGGACGAGGAGACCACGGCGATCTTCGAGGAGCTGCTCGCCGCATCCGTCGACACCGAGCTCGAGCGCTTCGCCGCCGCCGTCGAGGAGTCGGTCGCCGCAGCCGAGGAGGCCGGCGCCCAGTTCAGCGACGCAGACGTCGAGGCGTTCCGCGAGGCCGTGCTGCCGCTCCACGAGGAGCGCGTCACGACCGAGCGCACGCAGACGATCTACGACGCCATCGAGGCGGCGCGCGGCTGATGGCCACGAGGAAGCTCATGACGACCGCTCGAGCCTGGCTCGACGGCACCCTCCGCGCGATCTGCGTCGTGCTCTTCGCCGTGCTCGTGCTCCTCGTCGCGTGGCAGGTCTTCACCCGCCTCGTGCTGGGCGAGCCGAGCGCCTGGTCGGAGGAGGCCGCCCGCTACGCCTTCGTGTGGGTCAGCCTCATCGGCATCGCGATCGCGGTCGGCGAGAAGGCCGACGTCATCATGGACTTCCTCGTCGAGCGCCTGCCGCGCTCCCTGCAGCGGGTCGCCGACATCATCGCCTACCTCGCGACGCTCGCGTTCGTGTTGTACGTGATGGTGCTCGGCGGCCTGCAGCAGTCGATGCTCGCCTGGGCGCAGAAGAACCCGCTGCTGCCGCTCTCGCAGGGCCAGCTCTACCTGGTGCTGCCGATCTCCGGCGTGCTCCTCTCCATCTACCTGCTCATCCACATCGTCGGGACCTTCTCGAGCCGCTACGTCGGCCACGTGGGCACGCCCGATGAGGACCTCGAGGCGGCCGCACTGTGATCGACCCCGGCACCATCACCGCGATCCTCGTGGGCGGCCTCGTGCTGCTGCTCGCGATCGGCGCGCCCGTCTCCATCTCGATCGCGCTCCCGAGCGCGCTCTGCATGCTGCTCATCGTCGACTTCGACCGCGGCGCCATCACGTCCGCGCAGCAGATGCTCGGCGGCGCGAACTCGTTCGCGCTGCTCGCCATCCCGTTCTTCGTGCTCGCCGGCGTCATCATGAACAACGGCGGGATCGCCGAGCGGCTCGTGAACCTCGGTCGCGTGCTCGTCGGGCGCACGCCCGCCCCGCTCGCGCAGACGAACATCCTCGCGAACGCGATCTTCGGCACGGTCTCGGGCTCGGCCGTCGCCTCGGCCGCCGCCGTCGGCTCGACCATGGCGCCGATGCAGAAGAAGGCCGGCTACGACCCGGCGTTCAGCGCGGCCGTCAACGTCGCCTCCGCTCCGGCCGGCATGCTCATCCCGCCGAGCAACACGCTCATCGTCTACTCGCTCGCCGCGGGCGGCACGTCGGTCGGTGCGCTCTTCCTGGCCGGCTACGTGCCCGGCATCCTGTGGGCGCTCGCCTGCGCGGTCGTGGTCTTCGTGTACGCGCGCCGCCACCCCGACCTCAAGGGCGAGTCGTTCCCCGGCATGGCCGTCTTCCTCACGACGCTGTGGCGCGCGGTCCCGTCGCTCGGCCTCATCGTCGTCGCGATCGGCGGCATCGTCGCCGGCTTCTTCACCCCCACCGAGGGCTCGGCCATCGCCGTGCTCTACGCCCTCGGCCTGTCGTTCGTCTACCGGACGATCTCGGTGAAGGACCTGCCGCGCATCCTCTACGACGCCTGCCGCACGAGCGCCATCGTCATCTTCCTCATCGCGGTGTCGACGATCATGTCGTACGTCATGACCTACGCGCGGCTGCCGCAGCTCATCGCGGAGTCGCTCTTCGGCTGGACCGACTCCAAGGTCGTCGTGCTGCTCATCATGATGCTCGTGCTGCTCGTGATCGGCATCCCGCTCGACCCGACGCCCGCGATCCTCATCTTCACGCCGATCTTCCTGCCGATCGCCGTCTCGTACGGGATCGACCCGGTGCACTTCGGCATCATGATGGTCTTCAACCTCTCGATCGCGGTGATCTCGCCGCCGTCGGCGCCGGTGCTCTTCGTCGGCGCGCAGGTCGCGAAGGCGAGGCTCGAGCCGGTCATCGTGAAGCTCGTGCCGTTCCTCATCGTGCTCATCGTGATGCTGTTCGTCATCGTGTTCGTCCCCCAGCTCTCCCTGTGGCTCCCCGGAGTCATGGGCCTGCTCTGATCCTCGACCGGAAGGAAGCACCATGAACGCCGTCTACGGCCCCACGTCGCCCGACCAGATCCCTGCATCCACCCAGCAGCAGCTGCGCGACCGCTACCTCGTCGAGGACCTCTTCGTGCCCGGCGCCGTGCGCACGGTCGTGACGCACTACGACCGCGTCGTCGCGGTCGGCGCGGTGCCGACGGATGCGCCGCTCGCGCTCGAGGCGGTGCCGGAGATCCGCAGCGAGCAGTTCCTCGACCACCGCGAGATCGGCATCGTCAACATCGGCGCCGCCGGCACCGTCGTCGCCGACGGCGAGCGGCACGCGATGGCGAACGGCGCGTGCCTCTACCTCGGCCGCGGCGTGCGCGACGTCTCGTTCCAGAGCGACGACGCGGCGACGCCGGCGCGCTTCTACGGCTTCTCGGCGCCCGCGCACACCACCTACCCGACCGCGCTCGTCGAGCCGGGTCACGGCACGGTGCGCGAGCTCGGCGACCCGCTCACCTCGAACCGCCGCACGCTCAACCAGTACATCCACGAGAACGGCGTGCGCAGCTGCCAGGTCGTCATGGGCGTGACGCAGCTCCATCCGGGCAGCATGTGGAACACGATGCCCTCGCACACGCACGACCGCCGCACCGAGTTCTACGTCTACTTCGACGTCGACGCGGACGCCCGGGTCGTGCACCTCATGGGCCAGCCGCAGGAGACGCGGCACCTGCTCGTGGCCGACGGCGGACTCGTGCTCTCGCCCTCCTGGTCGATCCACTCGGGTGTGGGAACATCCAACTACTCGTTCGTGTGGGCCATGGCCGGTGAGAACCAGTCGTTCGACGACATGGACGGCGTCGCGATCGTCGACATGAGATGAGGCGGACCATGACCCTGGAGCACAGGACGCTCGACGCGAGCCCCGCGCCGTCGGTGGGGGCGAGCGAGAAGACGCTCCGCGTGCTCGAGGCCGCGATCCTGCACGACCGCTTCACCGACATCGTCGAGGAGACGGGGCTCGCGAAGGCGACGGTGCACCGCATCCTCGCGACGCTCGTCGAGCAGGAGTTCATCTCGGGCGACAGCGACCGCGGCTACCAGCCCGGCGCCCGCTTCCTGGGCATCGCTGGCAGCGCGATCTCGCGGCTCGACATCTCGGCGATCGCCGAGCCGATCGTCGACGAGCTCGTGCGCGAGGTCGACTGCACGATCCACGTCGGCGTGCTCAACGGCTTCGAGATGGTCTACGCGCTCCGGCGCGACTCCTCGAAGCCCTACCGGATGGGCTCGCGCGTCGGCCTCTCGCTGCCGATGCACTGCTCCGGGATGGGCAAGGCCGTGCTCTCGTCGTGGACGCCCGAGCAGGTCGACCGGCTCATCGCCGACGTCGGCCTGCCGGCGCGCACCGATGACACGATCACCGATCCGGCCGCGCTCCACGAGGAGCTCGCCCGCGTGCGCGCCCGTGGGTACGCGATGGATCTCGGCGAGAACGAGCGAGGCACGGTCTGCGTCTCGGCGCCCATCCGCGACCACCTGGGCCGCGTCACCTACGGGCTGTCGATCTCGTCGATCGCGCTCGAGCACCCGGGCTCGAGCATCGAGCAGTTCGCACCGCAGGCGATCGCCGCTGCCGAGGCGATCTCGCGCGCGCTCGGCTCCCCCGCCGCGCGCTGACGCGCCCGCCCGCACCCGGGTGGTCGCGACGCGCCGCGCGGGTGGTCACGACGCGCCGTCGCCGACGCTTCGGCGCGGCGTGTCGTGACCACCCTGCGGTGCGCTTCGGGCGGCGGCGCTGCGGCTAGGCGAAGCGGCCGAGCTGGTGGCGGAGCGCGTCCTCGAGGGTAGGGCGGCGGAAGCGGTGGCCGAGCTCGGCCAGCCGGGACGGCACGACGCGCTGGTTCGCGAGCGCGAGCTCGCGCATGCCCTGCTCGCCGAGCAGCACGCGCGGTCCGAGCGCGGGCGTCGGCAGCAGCGCCGGCCGGTGCAGCACCGCCGCGAGCGTCGCGGCGTAGTCGCGCTGCCGCACCGGCTCGGGCGCGACGGCGTTGATCGCGCCGGACATCCGCTCGTCGACGAGGGCGCGGGCGTAGATGTCGACGAGGTCGTCGAGGTCGACCCACGACTGCCAGTGGCGGCCGCCCGCGAGCGGCCCGCCGAGGCCTGCCGCGTAGAGCGGGCGCAGCACCTGGAGCACGCCGCCGCGGGGCGTCTGGACGAGACCCGTGCGGATGAGCGCCGTGCGCACGCCGCCCTCGGAGGCCGCCGCCGTGTCGGCTTCCCAGTCGACCGTGACATCGGCGAGGAAGCCGTCGCCCGGATCGCTCGCCTCGCTGAGCACCTCGTCGCCGCGGTCGTCGCCGTAGATGCCGATGGCGGATGCGCTGATGAACGCGCGCACGCCGCTCGCCACCGCGAGCTCAGCCAGGCGGCGGGTCGGCCCGATCCGGCTGTCGCGGATCCGCTCGCGGTGCTCGTCGCCGAAGCGGCCGAAGATGGAGGCGCCCGCGAGGTGGACGACCGCATCGACGCCGTCGAGCAGGTCGGCTGCCGGCGCATCCGGATCCCAGCGGCGCTCGCCCGGCGCCGGCTCGTGCCGCACCAGCCGCACGACCTCGTGGCCCCCGGTCGTGAGGAAGGCGGCGAGCGCCGTGCCGATGAGGCCGGAGGCGCCCGTCATCGCGATCGTCATGGGGGCAGCGGCGAGCTCGTGGTGTCGCGCCAGATCGTCGGCGAGCTGCCGGTGGCGGTAGACGAACATGGGCCGCAGCAGCCGCGATCCCACCTGCGTGTCAACGCGATCGCGCATGACGGTCGCACCGCCCTGCGGCTCGAGCCGGTGCTCGTGCCGCCAGCGGAGCGGGCCGAGGGCGGCGGAGGAGAGGCCGGGCACCCGCTCGTCGACGAACGCGCGGCCGGGCTCGAAGCCGGCCGGGTCGTGCTGCGCGACCCACACCTGCCCGCCGGGCAGCGCGAGCTCGGCGCGGCCATCCTCGAGCGAGGTCGCCTCGCGGCGCACCGATCCCGGCATCCACGGCGGCATCAGCCGCTGCAGCGCCCCCGGCCGCTCGTGCCAGGCGAAGACCTCGTCGGGCGAGGCGTCGATCGTGCTCCAGTGCTGGATGCCCATGACGCGAACGTACGCCCCGCTCCTGTGCCGGAGCACAGGAGCGGGGCGTACGGGTGGCGGTGCTTAGTGACCGGTGCTGTCGGGCGCGCGGTCGATGTCGCCCTCCCAGCCGGACTCGGCCGCGAGCTGCGCGGGCGCCTCCTCGGCGATCTCCTTGAACCGCTTGAGGTCCTTGCCGATCTGCACGTCGTCTACCTGCAGCAGCGCGCCTGCGGCCTCGACGATGCCCTGCGGCTTCCAGTCGATCTGCACGTTCACGCGCGTCTCGTCGTCGGAGATGCGGTGGAAGGTGACGACACCCGCGTGGGTCTCGCCGTCGGTGCTGCGCCAGGCGACGCGCTCGTCCTGGTGCTGCTCGGTGATCTCGGCGTCGAACTCGCGCTCCACGCCGGCGATCGAGACGACCCAGTGCAGCTTCGCGTCGGTGAGCTGGGTGATGGACTCCACGCCGCCCATGAAGCGGGGGAACTCCTCGAACCTCGTCCACAGCGCGTAGACGGCGCTGATGGGGGCCTTGACGTCGATGCTGTCGGTGACCTGCGGCATTGCGATGCTCCTCTTGCTGTCGTCGTACGGATTCGCGATGCTACGCGGCGGCGGCGTGAAGACCCTGGGCGAGCATCCGGAATCGGTGGAAGTCACAGCGGACGCTCAGTTCATCCAGCTCCGGCACATCGGCTGCGGTCTCGTGACCGGGCGGCGACCACTTGACGTGCACCGTCACGCACGTCGTCTCAGGGTCGAGCTCGGCGAGCTGCACCGACCACGCCATCGTGGTCGCGTCGACGCTCGTCCACGCGATGCGCTCGTCGGGCACGAGCTCCGTGATCACGGCGTAGAAGGTCTCGGGCACGCCGGCGATCGAGACGCGCCAGCGCAATCGCTCCCGCGTCTCGGCGAACACCGACTCCACGCCGGTCATGAACTCGGGGAACAGCTCGAACGTCGTCAGCACGCGGAAGACGTCCTCGCGGGGCGCTGCCACCTCGAACGACTCATCGATCTGCATCTTCGCCTCCGACCTCATCGTCCTGGGGCACCGCGTTGTACCCCAGAGCCGATGGTCCCACGGTGCGCGGCGCGCAACAAGCCGATCGGGGGCGTTCTCAGGCGGCGCACAGCAACCGGCCCCGACCGTAGGATTGAGGCCATGTCCAAGGTCCTCTCCTCCCTCCCCGTCGGCGAGCGCGTCGGCATCGCCTTCTCCGGAGGCCTCGACACGTCGTGCGCCGTCGCGTGGATGCGGCACAACGGTGCCGTGCCCTTCACGTACACCGCCGACATCGGGCAGTACGACGAGCCCGACATCGACGCCGTGCCCGGACGCGCGAACGAGTACGGCGCGGAGGCCGCCCGCCTCGTCGACGCGAAGGCGTCGCTCGTGGAGGAGGGCCTGGTGGCTCTGGCGACGGGCGCGTTCCACATTCGCTCCGGCGGCCGCACCTACTTCAACACGACGCCGCTCGGCCGTGCCGTGACCGGCATGCTGCTCGTGCGCGCAATGAAGGAGGACGGCGTCGAGATCTGGGGCGACGGATCGACCTACAAGGGCAACGACATCGAGCGGTTCTACCGCTACGGCCTGATGGCCAACCCCGCGCTGCGCATCTACAAGCCGTGGCTCGACCAGCGGTTCGTCACCGAGCTGGGCGGCCGCAAGGAGATGTCGGAGTGGCTCGTCGAGCACGGCTACCCCTACCGCGACGCCACCGAGAAGGCCTACTCGACCGACGCGAACATCTGGGGCGCGACGCACGAGGCGAAGACGCTCGAGCACCTGAACGAGTCGATGGAGATCGTGCAGCCCATCATGGGCGTGAAGTTCTGGGACGAGTCGGTGTCGATCCCGACCGAGGACGTCGCGATCCGCTTCGAGGCCGGACGGCCGGTCGCCATCAACGGCACTGAGTTCCCGGATGCCGTCGCGCTCGTCATGGAGGCGAACGCGATCGGCGGTCGTCACGGCCTCGGCATGAGCGACCAGATCGAGAACCGCATCATCGAGGCGAAGAGCCGCGGCATCTACGAGGCGCCGGGGATGGCGCTGCTGCACATCGCCTACGAGCGGCTCATGAACGCGATCCACAACGAGGATACGGTCGCGACCTACCACGAGCAGGGTCGCCGCCTCGGCCGCCTCATGTACGAGGGCCGGTGGCTCGACCCGCAGTCGCTCATGCTGCGCGAGTCGATCCAGCGCTGGGTGGGCTCGTCGGTCACCGGCGAGGTCGTGCTGCGGCTGCGCCGCGGCGAGGACTACACGATCGTCGACACCCGCGGCGAGGGGTTCTCGTACCACCCCGACAAGCTGTCGATGGAGCGCGTCGGCGACGCAGCGTTCGGTCCGGAGGACCGCATCGGCCAGCTGACGATGCGCAACCTCGACATCGCCGACTCGCGCTCGCGGCTCGAGGCGTACGCCGCCGCCGGCCTCATCGAGGGCGAGACGAAGGCGCTGCTCGGTGCCCTCGAGGCGGGCCGCGCCGACGAGATCGTCGCGTCGCCCACCGACGACCCCGAGGCGCTCGAGCAGTGGAACGACCGCGCGGCGATGGATCTGGGCACGGACTGATCGACTGACGCGTCCGATCGATCGGGCGCAGTCGGGGCCGGCCGCGCATGCGCGGCCGGCCCTTCGCTCTGCCCGATCGAGTGCGCCGCGCAGGGCTAGTCGATGAGCGGCTGTCCGCACCCCTCGAGCACCGCCAAGTAGGTGGCGAAGCCGCCGTCGACGCGGCTGCGGGTGCGATCCGACGTGCGCACCGGAGCACGTCGGCGAAGGTCGAGCACCGCGCCGTGCGCACGAAGCCGGGCGACGAGGTCCACGTCCTCGTGCAGCCGCATCGGCGCGACGCCGCCCACGCGAGCGAGCGCGTCGGCCCGCACGCCGAGGTTCGCGCCGTGCACCGCCGCTCCGGCCGGCAGGGCGTCATGCGCCGCGTGCCACGCCTCGAGCACGCGCTGCGGCAGGTGCGAGCCGTCGGGCACGACGCGTCCGATGTGCACGTCCGCACCGTCGTGCGCGGCCGCGACGTGGTCGAGCAGCCAGCGTGCCGGCACGGTGCTGTCCGCGTCGGTCATGGCGATCCACGTCGCCGCAGGTTCGGCGTCGGGCCAGCGGGCGAGCCCGTGCTGGATCCCGGCGCGCCGCGCCTCACCCACGGCGGCCGCCTCGATCTCGACCACCTCGGCGCCCACCGCGCGGGCGGTCACTGCGGTCCCGTCGACGCACGCGTCGGCGACGACGACGACCGCCGTCTCGATGCCCGGCTGGCGTGCCGCGAGCGCCGCGCGAGCGACGTCGATGCTCGCGATGCACGCTCCCACCGTCGACGCCTCGTCCCGCGCCGGCACGATGACCAGCACGCGAGCGATCGGCGTCACTCCGGCACCAGCACGTCGAGCAGGAATGCGTCGTCGCGGTGCTCGACCACTCGCCGCAGGCCGCGGATGCCCGCGGCGAGCGCGTGCACCTCCTCGGCGGAGCGGCGCATGTCGTCGCTCTCGCCTCGCCAGTGGCACAGCACGAGGTGCGCGCCACGGTCGCGGGCCTGCTCGACGACGTGCAGCAGGTCGGCGTCGGCGATGTACGAGCCGAGCTCGCTCAGCACGACGAGGTCGACGTCGGCGGCGGGCAGGCCGTCGGCAGCGGTGCGGTGCTCGACCCACGCGTTCGGCGCATCCGCGAGCGTGCGGCGCGCCTCGGCGAGCGCCGGCACCGACGCGTCGACGCCGAGCGCCCCGTCGCAGCGGGCGGCGAGCTCGGCCGTGAGCGTCGCCGTGCCGCAGCCGACCTCGACGGCGAGCCGGTAGCGCTCGTCGGGCAGCGACGCGAGCACGAGGCTGCGCTTGCGCCGCTCGTACCAGGACGAGCGCGTCGACCACGGGTCGCCCTCCGACGCGTAGCGCTCGTCGAATGCGGTGCGCTCGGCGGCCGGAGCGAGCACCAGCCACTCGTCGCCCGCGAAGCGCTCGAGCATCGCCGAGGTGAGCACGACGCGGTCGGCCGGGTGCGACGAGAGCGGCGCCACCTGCGATCGATGCGCGGCGATCGCGCGCACCTTCGCGTCGCGAGCGTCGACATCCAGCGGCACGCGGCGCACCGGCATCCCGTCGAACAGCTCCGGCTCGCCCCAGAGCCAAGCCCAGATCGGCGACCACGCGCACGCGCGCCCCGCCTCGCGAGCGACGGCAGCGACGGCGTCGCCCACCGCCTCGTGATCGGGGTGACCGTCGCGCGACCAGGGCGCGAGCACGAGCGCGTCGTCCGGCAGCGCCGCGACGATCGACGCGACCGCGGCCACGAGCTCGCGTCGGTGGGCGTGCACGGCTCCGTCGGGGAGCCCCAGCCGGATCAGCCGCGCCCCCACGCCGGCGAGCGCCTCCTCCTGCTCGGCCCGGCGACGCTCGGCGAGCGCCGCCGGCTCGAGCGTCGGAGAGCCGGGGTGCGAGCCCTCGCCGTCGGTCGCGACGACCACCGTGACGGGAAGGCCTCGGCGAGCGGCAGCGTGCATCGAGCCGAAGGCGCCGAGCACCTCGTCGTCGGGATGCGCGGCCACGACGAGCAGCGCGCTCGGCGACCGCTCGAGCGTGGGCGCATCGCGCAGCGCGGCGCTGCGCAGCCACGCGTCGTGCGGCGTGCCGGCATCGTCGCCCTCGAAGCGCGGAGGACCGCTCGTCACCACGCGCTCCGTCCTCCGGCGGCCATCGCAGCGACCGCCTCGCCGAGCGAGGCCTGATCACGCTCCGCGTGGTGCTGCCGCACGTACAGCTGCAGGTCGGCGACGCGGCGGGCGTGCTCCGCCTCCAGCGCGAGCGGGGCGGGTCCGAGTGCCCGGCCGACGCGCGCGAGCACCTCGTCCACCGCGCGGGCGACGATCCCGCGCGTGCGCAGCGCGAGCGTTCCGGGGTCGACCGACGCGTCACCGGCGTCGATGCGCCGTGCGGCGTCGGCGAGCGCGAGCCGCGACGCCGTGAGCGCTTCGTCGACCGCACCCAGGTGCGCGAGCCGCAAGGGTGCATCCGCCGTCGCGCCGACGAGGCGCCGAGCGACCGCGACCGCGCCGCCGTGCCAGCAGGCCGCGACGCCGATGCCGCCCCAGGCGAAGCCGGGCCGCCGCAGGTACCAGCCGGACTCCCCGACGGGCTCCGCCGCGGCGCCGTCGAAGCGGACCGGACCGGACGGGATGCCGACCAGTCCTCGCGCGTGCCACGCCCCCGGCACGACCCGGACGCCGTCCTGCCGCAGGTCGACGTCGACGAGCACGCGCTCCTCGCCCTGCCACGCCGAGACGAGCGCGCGATCGAGGCGGTCGGCGAGCGAGCACCACGGCTTCTCGCCCGCAAGCCGCCCCTCGCGCAGCTCGAGCCGACTGCCGGGGCCTTCCGCCGCGAAGACACCGTACGCGCCGGGCCGAGGGGCGATACCGGCCTCGGACAGGATCGCAACCGCGTCGAGATGCGGCTCGATCGCGCGCGCGACCTCGAGGTCATGGGCGCCGAGCGTGGCGAGCGCCTCCAGCCGCTCCGCGGTCCGGCCGCTCGCGGGCAGCGGCACCGCGGCGGCGATCGCCGGCGCCATCGTGAGCGCATCGGCGACAGTGGCGGGCAGCGCACCGATGCTGCGAAGGAGCGCTCGGGCACCCTCACCGCGGTCGATGTCGACGTCGAGCGAGGGGGCAGCGGGCACCGCTCCATTGTTCATGCTCGTCCCCCACGCGGCCTGTGCTGACCGAAGGCGCCGGGCGAGGACGGCCGTTGACCCGCTTGCTCGGCAGTGCCACGGTGGACGCACGTGATGAGGCAGCGCGGTGAGCGCACATCGAAGGAGATGATCACCGTGAGCAGGTTCCGATCCTTGGCAGTCGTCGCGGTCGCCGGTTGCGCGGTCCTCGGCACGGCGGCACCGGCCTCCGCCGCCGTCGCGCGGAGCACCATCGTGATCCCGCTCGCGGGCGGCATCATCGACGAGGGCTGCACAGAGCCGCTCATGTACACCGGCGGCGAGGTGCGCTTCACCGAGCAGGAGGTGACGAGCGCCTCGGGCGGTGTCGTCACGCAGCTCCACATCCGCACCGTGCACGCCACCGCCGTGGGGCTCGAGACGGGCGTCGAGTACGTCGACCGGACGATCATCCATCAGGGCGTGCACGGCAACGGGACGTTCTTCGAGACCCAGTACGCCGACGGGTCCCACGGGGTGAACATCACGGCCCGCATCCGGCTGGCATCTCCAGGCACCGACGCGCCCGAGCTCGTGATCCGCGACGACTTCCACCTCCGACGGGTCGAGGGGCTCGACGTGGAGCCGCGCATGGTCGTCGAGCGGTCGTTCACCAGCTGCGAGTGAGCGGCCGGGCGAGCGACGTCCTCAGGCCGTCCCCCAAGGCCGCTGTGCTGTACTGAGCGGGTGAGCGATGCGCTCGAGCAGTTCTCCCCCGCGACCCGCGCGTGGTTCTCGGGCGCGTTCTCCGCCCCGACGGCCGCGCAGTCGCAGGCGTGGGCGGCGATCGCTCGCGGCGAGCACACCCTCGTCGTCGCCCCGACCGGGTCGGGCAAGACCCTCGCGGCGTTCCTCTGGGCGCTCGACCGGCTGCAGCGCGAGGATGCGACGCCCCACGAGGAGCGTGAGCCGGGCGTGCGGGTGCTCTACGTGTCGCCGCTCAAGGCGCTCGCCGTCGACGTCGACCGCAACCTGCGCGCACCGCTCGCCGGCATCGCCGCGCGCGGCCGCGCGGACGGCGCCGAGCCGCCGCAGATCCGCATCAGCCTCCGCACTGGCGACACGCCCCAGGAGGAGCGCAGGGCGCAGGCGAAGCATCCGCCCGACATCCTCATCACGACGCCCGAGTCGCTCTTCCTGCTGCTCACGAGCCGCGCGCGCGAGACGCTCCGCACCGTCGAGACCGTCATCGTCGACGAGGTGCACGCCGTCGTGCCGACGAAGCGCGGCTCGCACCTGGCGCTGAGCCTCGAGCGGCTCGACGCGCAGCTGCAGCGACCCGCGCAGCGCATCGGCCTCTCCGCCACCGTGAAGCCGGCGGAGGAGGTCGCCGCGTTCCTCGGCGGCCCCGCGCCCGTCACGGTCGTGGCGCCGCCGAGCGAGAAGCGCATCGAGCTGACCATCACCGTCCCGGTCGACGACATGACCGACCTGCGCGGCCCGCAGCGCGAGGAGGCGGCGCCGACGGGCAGCGCGTTCGGCGCGACGAAGCCCGACCAGCCGTCGATCTGGCCGCACATCGAGCGCGAGGTGCTCGAGCTCGTCGACCGGCACCGCTCCACGATCGTCTTCGTCAACGCCCGGCGCGCGGCCGAGCGGCTCACCGCGCGGCTCAACGAGCTCGACGCCGAGCGGCTCGACGAGGCCGAGGCTGCGCCGGCGGCGGATGCGGCGGCCGGCCGTGCGGGCAGCGGCGTCATCCTGCGCGACGTGAGCGAGCACATCCGGCTGCGCCTCGCCGAGCGCGCCGCAGCGCGCGACGCGGCCGGTCCCGACGCCGAGGCGCCGCCGCTCGCGCGCGCCCACCACGGCTCGGTGTCGAAGGAGCAGCGCAGCGAGATCGAGGACCAGCTGAAGTCCGGCCGGCTCCGCTGCGTGGTCGCGACCTCGAGCCTCGAGCTCGGCATCGACATGGGCGAGGTCGACCTCGTCGTGCAGGTCGAGGCCCCGCCGAGCACCGCGAGCGGCCTGCAGCGCGTCGGCCGCGCCGGGCACAACGTCGGCGACGCCTCGCGCGGCGTGATCATCCCCAAGCACCGCGCCGACCTGCTGCACGCGACCGTCGTCGCCGACCGGATGGCGCGCGGCGAGCTCGAGCCGATCCGGATGCCGCGGCATCCGCTCGACGTGCTCGCGCAGCAGACCGTGGCGGCCGCGGCGATGGACGAGCTCGTGGTCGACGACTGGTTCCAGACCGTGCGGCGGGCGGCGCCCTTCGCGCAGCTGTCCCGCGGCGCGTTCGACGCGACCCTCGACCTCGTCGCGGGCGTCTACCCGAGCGACGAGTTCGCCGAGCTGCGGCCGCGCGTCGTGTGGGATCGCGAGGCCGGCACGATCACCGGCCGCCCCAGCGCGCAGCGCATCGCCGTCTCGAGCGGCGGCACGATCCCCGACCGCGGCCTGTTCGGCGTGTTCCTCTCGGGCCAGGAGGGCAAGCCGGGCGCGCGCGTCGGCGAGCTCGACGAGGAGATGGTCTACGAGACGCGCACCGGCGACGTCTTCGCGCTCGGCGCGACGAGCTGGCGCGTGGTCGACATCACGCACGACCGCGTGCTGGTCGTGCCGGCCTTCGGCGAGGTCGGCAAGCTGCCCTTCTGGCACGGCGACAACGAGGGCAGGCCCGCCGACCTCGGCGCCTCGATCGGCCGCGCGACCGCCGCACTCGCGGCCGGCACGGGCTTCGAGCTGACGCACTCCGACGAGCGCGCGCGCCGCAACCTCGAGGCGTACGTGCGCGACCAGCTGGCCGCGACCGGTGCCGTGCCGACCGATCGGCAGATCGTGGTCGAGCGCTCGCGCGACGAGCTCGGCGACTGGCGGCTCATCGTCCACTCCCCCTACGGGCGGCGCGTGCACGCGCCCTGGGCGCTCGCGATCGACCGGCGGCTGCGCGAGGACCGCGACCTGGGGGCAGCGGCGATGGCGTCCGACGACGGCATCGTCATCCGCATCCCCGACTCCGACGCCGAGCCGCCGGGCTTCGACCTGCTGCGCTTCGAGCCGGACGAGCTCGAGCGCATCGTCGAGACGGAGGCCGGCGGCACCGCGCTGTTCGCGAGCCGGTTCCGCGAGTGCGCGGCCCGTGCGCTGCTGCTGCCGAAGCGCGACCCCGCGCGCCGCGCGCCGCTCTGGCAGCAGCGGCAGCGCGCCGCGCAGCTGCTCGACGTCGCCAAGCGCTACCCGGACTTCCCGATCGTGCTCGAGGCGCTGCGCGAGGTGCTGCAGGACGCGTACGACCTGCCGGCGCTGCGGTCGATCGCCGAGCGGCTGCAGCACGGCGACATCCGCGTCGTCGAGGTCGAGACGCCGAGCCCGTCGCCGTTCGCGCACCACCTGCTCTTCGGCTACGTCGGCGCGTTCCTCTACGAGGGCGACGCCCCGCTCGCCGAGCGCCGCGCTGCGGCGCTGACCCTCGACCCGACGCTGCTCGCCGAGGTGCTCGGCACGACGGCGCTGCGCGAGCTGCTCGACCCCGCGGTCGTGGAGCGCATCGAGCTCGAGCTGCAGCGGCTCGCGCCCGATCGCCGGGCGCGCGGCGTCGAGGGCGCGGCCGACCTGCTGCGGCTGCTCGGACCGCTCACGGTCGGCGAGCTCGCGGCGCGCCTCGAGGGAGCCGGAGACGCGGCGCTCGACGAGGCCGGCGCCGCTGCCCTCGCCGCCGAGCTCGTGGACGCGCGCCGCGCGGTGCGCGTGCGGATCGGGGACGAGGAGCGGGTCGCGGCGATCGAGGACGTCGCGCGCCTGCGCGATGCGCTCGGCGTGCCGCCGCCGCCGGGCGTGCCGTCGGCGCTGCTCGAGACGGTGCTCGACCCGATCAGCGACGTCGTCGCCCGCCACGCACGCACGCACGGGCCGTTCACGGTCGAGGATGTCGGCACCCGGCTCGGGCTCGCACCAGCCGTCGCGCGCTCGGCGCTGCGCGCGCTCGAGGCGCAGGGTCGCGTGCTGCCCGGCGCCTACCGACCGGGCGGCAGCGGCGAGGAGTGGATCGACGCGCAGGTGCTGTCGAAGCTCAAGCGCCGCAGCCTGCAGGCGCTGCGCAGCGACGTCGAGCCCGTCGACCACGCCGTCTTCGCCGACCACCTGCTCGCCCACCAGCACGTGACGCGCCCGCTCACCGGCAGCGACGGGCTGCTCGAGGCGCTCGACGGCCTCGACGGCCTGCCCTTGCCGCTCAGCGCGCTCGAGACGCTCATCCTGCCGTCGCGCGTGAAGGGCTACCGGCCGTCGATGCTCGACGAGCTGACCGCGAGCGGCCTCATCACCTGGGCCGGCGCGGGCGCGCTGACGGGCAAGGACGGCCGCGTCGTGCTGCGCGCGGCGGACGGGGTGGCGCAGCGCCGCGACGTGAGCCACGACGACCCGGAGGCCGCCGCGATCCTGGCCGCGCTCGCCGAGGGCGGCGCGCTCTTCGCCCGCCAGCTCGGCGACATGGTCGCGCTCGACCCCACTCGGCTGGCGGAGGTGCTGTGGCCGCTCGTCTGGGCCGGCCGGGTGACGAACGACACGATCGCGCCGCTGCGGGCCCACCTGCTCGGCGCCCGCGCCCGCGCGGCGCCCGCCCCGAGCCGGCGCGCGTCCCCTGCCAGCCGTCGGCGCATCGGGCTCGCGCGCCCATCCAGGAGCGACGCGATGCCGCTGCTCGCCGGCCGCTGGCTGCTCGCGTCGAGCCCCGCCGGCGCGCCCACCGAGCTCGCCGCGCAGACCGCCGACGCGCTGCTCGCGCGCTACGGCGTCGTCACGCGCGGCAGCGTCGTCGCCGAGGACGTGCCGGGCGGGTTCCACGGCGTCTACCAGGTGCTGAAGGCGTTCGAGGAGGCCGGCCACACCCGCCGCGGCTACTTCGTCGACGGCCTCGGCGCCGCCCAGTTCGCGGATGCGCCGGTCGTCGACGCGCTCCGCGCCCGCCAGTCCAGCGGCCCGGGCGACGCGATCGCCACGGTCTCGGCCGTCGACCCGGCGAACCCCTTCGGGGCCGCGCTCCCCTGGCCGGAGCCTCGCGGCGACCACCGGCCCACCCGCCGCGTCGGCGCGCTGACGACGATCGTCGGCGGCCGTCCGGTGCTGCACCTCGAGCGCGGCGGCAAGTCGCTGCTCACGTTCGTCGACGACGAGGACGTGCTCGTGCGGGCGCTCGAGAGCCTCGCCGACGCCGTCGCGCGGCTCGGCGGCCGCCGCCGCGTGCTCGAGCAGGTCGACGGCCGCTCGTCGCTCGACGCCGACCTCGCGCCGATGCTCGAGCGCGCGAACCTGCGCCGCACCCCGCGCGGCTACCGGATCGGCCCGTGACCGACCAGGATCTCAACGTCGCCAGTGGTCGCACGAGGCGCTCTGGCCGACGCGCGACCACCGGCGACGTTGAGAAGGAGGCGGGCTGATGCCTGAGGGCGACACGATCTATCGCGCCGCGGTCAACCTCGGCGCCGCGATGGCGGGGCGGACGCTCGAGCGCAGCGACTTCCGGGTGCCGTCGCTCGCGACGGCGGACCTCTCGGGCGAGCGCATCGAGGAGGTCCGCAGCGTCGGCAAGCACCTGCTCATGCGCGGCGAGCACTGGACGATCCACTCGCACGCCGGCATGGACGGTCTGTGGCACGTGCTCGCGCCGGGCGGCCGCGCGCCGGTCGCGAGCCACACCATCCGCGTCGTCCTGTCGACCGCCGAGCACGACATCGTCGGGTCGAGCCTGCCGGTGCTCGAGCTGCTGCCGCGCGCGGGCGACCTCGAGGCGCTCGCCTACCTCGGCCCCGACCTGCTGGATCCCGCCTGGGACGACGCGATGGCCGCCGAGGCGGCGCGACGCCTGCGGGCGACGGGTGCGCCGGTCGGCGTCGCCCTGCTCGACCAGCACGCGGTGGCCGGGCTCGGCAACGTCTTCCGCGGCGAGCTGTGCTTCCTGCGGGGCGTGCATCCGGTGACGCCGATCGCGCAGGTCGACGTCGAGCCGCTCGTCGCGCTCGCCCGGCGGCTGATGGTCGCGAACCGCGATCGCACCGAGCGGACGTTCACCGGTGATGCGCGGCGCGGCAGGCGGACGTGGGTCTACGGCCGCGGCGGCCAGCCGTGCCTGCGCTGCGGCACGCGCATCCGCGATGCGCAGCTGGGCCTCGAGGACGGCATGCTGCGCCAGGTGCAGTGGTGCCCTCGCTGCCAGCCCGAGCCGGCCGCCGTCTGATCCTGCGCCGAGCTTCCCTGAACGCAGGGATTCGGGCGGGAGAACCCGCTGTTCAGGGAAGTTCGGCGTTCACAGGCTGGCGGCGCTCGCGGGCGACCTCGTCGCGCGGCCGGGACGACGTCGTGACGATCGCCGCCGCCGCGCCGAGCGCTGCCGCGAGGCCGACGCTCCACCACGGGAGCCCCGGGATCGGCGGCATCTCGAGCGCCGGGTCGTCTGCCGACGGGTTGGGGATGCGCTCGGCCGTCACGAGGATGCGGTGGCTGTTGATGCCGAGCGGCGTGCACGTGATGAGCGTGAGCAGATCCTGCCCGGGCACGGGGAACAGCGAGTGCGTGTCGCTCGGCTCGACGACCCGCGTGGCCGACACCCGGTAGGTGAGCAGCTGGCCGGCGACGTCGATCTGCACGAGGTCGCCGACGCCGACCTGGTCGAGGTTCGTGAAGAGCGTCGACTCGGGCAGCCCTCGGTGGCCGGTGATGACCGCGTGCGTGTCGGCACCGCCCACCGGCAGCGCGGTGCCGAACAGGTGGCCGACGCCCCGGCGCAGCACCTCCTCGGAGGTGCCGTGGTAGATCGGCAGGTCGACGCCGATCGCGGGCACGCGCACGCGGGCCATCACGTCGTGCTCGTCGCCGGCGAGCTGGGCACGGTAGTCCGCCGCCGCCTCACCGGTGGTGTCGGAGGCGCGCTCCAGGTCGGGCTCGACGATCGCGCCGCCCGTCAGCGTCTCGTTGTAGGCCTGCGCCGACGCGAGCGCATCGCGCTGCGCGGCGCCGTCGGTGTGCTCGACGACGGTCGCGTAGTCGCCGAGCAGCTGCGACTGGCGCAGCTCGGCGAACCACGCGGCCGTCGCCGGGTAGAGCATGATGCACGCGCCGGAGACGAGCAGCGCGACGACGCCGAGCGCGCCGCGCGTCGCGCTGCGAGTCCGTCGCATCCGCCGCACCTGCTCGTCCCTTCGTCCATGGAAGATGGGGGCCGCGTCGCCGCGGCCCCCCATCATCGGGTCAGTCCTGCTTCGCCGTGCGGCGTCGGCCGACCTGCACGAGCAGGGCGCCGAGCGCGACCGCGAGCAGCGCGCCGCCACCGATCAGGAACGCGGTCTGGCCGGCGCCACCCGTCACGGGCAGCTCGAAGGCCGGAGCCTGCGCGTTGGCGATCTGCAGCTCGACCGCGGATGCGAGCGGGCCGGCGATGACCGCGAAGGATCGCGGCGTGGCGTCGAGCACGTAGCCCGTCGGCGCCTCGATCTCGGTCAGGGTGTAGACCTCGCGAGCGGGCGTGGTGCGGAGCCCCGGGATCGTGTAGCTGCCGTCGACGGTGATCGTCTCGAGGACGGTGCCCGCGCTGTTGCGCAGCTCGAAGACCGCGCCGTCGAGCAGCGCCGCCTCATCGCCGAGCGCGTGCTTCACGATCACGGCCGCACCCCAGTAGCTGATCTCGGTGTCGGACGGGAACGGCGCGTCGAAGGCCGCGTCGTTCACGTAGAGCGTCGCCGAGTTCTCGATCGTGCCGTCGCCGAGCGCGACGACCGTCGTGACGAGCGCGATCTCGAGCGTCTGGCCGCCGCTCGCGTTGAGCAGCGCGAGGCCGTCGGGCAGGAACGTGATCGTCACGAGGCCGTCGACCTCGGTGAGCGAGTAGTGCACGCCGAGCACGAGGGTCGTGCTGCCGAGCGTGACCGTCGTCGACTGCAGGTCGAGGCGGGTCGCGTCGAG
The DNA here is from genome assembly GCF_003752465.1 of Agrococcus jenensis. Classification (NCBI taxonomy): domain Bacteria; kingdom Bacillati; phylum Actinomycetota; class Actinomycetes; order Micrococcales; family Microbacteriaceae; genus Agrococcus; species Agrococcus jenensis. The sequence goes on from NZ_RKHJ01000001.1 coordinate 669,217, forward strand.
CTGGTCCGTGACGATGAACGACGAGATGGTGTCGCCCTCGCTCTGCCGCGGCACGAGGACGTCGATCGTCCAGGTGATGTCGTCGCCGAGCTCGTACGCGTCCTGGTCGTCGAGCGACATGGTGATGTCGGTCAGCGAGGCCTTGGGGTAGACATGCACGTCGTAGAGCCACTCGTCGCCCTCGATGGGCGTGGGGACGGAGACGAGGAAGGGCTGCGTCGGCAGCGCGACCTCGTTGCCGCCGACGGCCGTCGGCTGCACGAGGTACACGCCGATCTCGAGGCCGGTGAACGTCGCGACGCCGGCGCTGTCGGTGGTGTCGGGCGTGCCTACGGTGAGCGGGTAGGCGATCGGGTCAGCGATGACCTCGCTCGCGGTCAGCCCGCTCGCGGTCGTCCAGCCGGTGTTCGAGGAGAGGTCGATCGACGTCACGCGCTGCGCGTTGAAGGTGACGCCCTCGAGCGGCGTGAGGCCGTTCGTGCTGGGCAGCGGGCGCCCGTCGCTCGGCGTGCCGGTGGTGGCCGGCTGCTCGAACATGTGGACGGTGATCGAGCCCGTCTGATCGGGGTCGATGTTGGGGGCGGCGGACGCCGGGGCGATGACGCCCATCGCCGCGAAGGCGCCGACGGCCGCTGCCGCGAAGCCCGCGACGAGGCGTGCGCCCCTCGGACGGGTGGTGGTGTGCATGGTTTCTCCTTGGGTGACGACCGGGCGGTCGATGTCGAGTGGTCGAGAGGAAGGGGTCAGGGGGTCCGTCGCCTGCGCAGCAGCAGGGCGGTGAGTCCGGCGAGCAGGCCGACGGCGGAGACGCCGGCGCCGAGGAGCTGGACCTGGTCGAGGCCGACGCCGCCGGTGTACGGCAGCGCGAACGCCAACGGCTCGGCGGCGACGAAGCGGTAGATCGCGGTCTGGCCCGCCGCGACCGCGACGGTGGACGGATCGGCGGCGCGCCACAGGCTCGCGTCCGCGTGATCCACCGCGCCGCCCTCGCCGACGGTGCCGACGTAGCGCTCGAAGCGCAGCTGCAGGTGCGGCGCCTCCGACGTCGAGGCGAGCGCGTAGCTGTGGCCGGGGCGGACCTGCACGGTCGCGGCGGTCCCGACCACGTCGGAGCCGGGCACGGTCGAGGCCGACAGCCCGGGGCGGGCGGCGGGCGTCGCGGTGAGCGAGAACTGGGAGGGCTGCACGGTCGCGGTGCCCTCGATGTGCTCGAGCACCACGAGCTGCGCCGTCGCGTTCGTCACCGTGCAGGTGACTGCGTCGCCCTGGGTCGCGGTGACCTCGCCGGCCGCTGAGACGGTGACCGCCGCGCCGGCCTGGTTCACGCACGCCCAGCCGCCGACCTGCACGTAGGTCGCGGGCCCACCCGATTCGCTCAGGCGGTACGCCACGCCCGGCGTGATGCGGCCGCTCGCCGACGCGGCGCCGGACGTGCCGGACGGTCCGGCGAGCGAGCCGCTGGGGCCGACCGCCGCGAGCGGCCACGAGCCGGGCGCCGCGTCACCGAACGACACGGCCTTGACGAGCGTGAGCGTGGTGGCGCGCACCCGGTTCACGATCGTGCAGTCGACGCTCGAGCCCGGCTGCACGCCGGTGACGCTCGCGCCGCTCGCGCTCAGCAGTGCGACGGTGGAGACCGCGCCCGCCGCGGTCGTGACGGTGCACTGCCCGCTCGCGAAGTCGAATCCGGCCTGCTGCGTCTCGCCGACGGCGATCGTCGCGAGCGCGGAGGTGGCGCTGTGGCGCAGGCTCCAGCGCGCCGCGCCGTCGGCGAGCGTCTGCTGCGTGCTCGCGGTCGGTGCGGCGGTGACGGTGCCGGTCTGCGCGGTGGTGGCGGCGCGGACCGTCCAACCGACGCCGGGCTGCGGGTTCGCGCCCGCGGAGTCCTGCACGACCTTGCGCACGACGACGCTCGTGATGAGTGGCGCGTTCGTGAACGTGCAGACCACGCTGGCGCCGGGCGCCGCAGGGGTCGTGAGGGCGATCGAGGCGCCGGTGCCGGAGGTGTAGGCGGCGCCGTTGCTCGTGCACGCCCACGTCGACTGGTAGTTGGTGAGGCTGCCGGATGCGGCGGTCTCGGCGATCGTCAGCGCGGCGCCGGTGGGCACGTTCACGCCGGTGATGCGCGCGGCCTGCTGGCCGAGGCTCGTGCCGGTCGTCGTGGCGGTGCCGAGCACCGTGCTGGACGCGTTGCGCACCGCGAGCGTGAACTGATCGGTGGCCGCGACGCGACCGGTGACGGTCTTGACGACCGTGATCGAGACGGGCGCGGCGCAGCTCGCGAGGTCGGTGCTGCTCGTCAGGGCGGTCGTGACCGGCGTCGTCCCGATCTGCGTCCAGGTGGTGGGGTCGTAGCGCCGCACCGTCGTGCCGTTGCCGGCGTAGACGGAGCCGTCCGACTCGTACGCGAAGCCGTTGATGTCGGCGCCGACGCTGCTCGCGACGGTCGTCGAGGTCGCGGCGAGGGCACCGCCGGTGGCCGCGGCGAGGGTCGCCGCCGCGACGGTGTGCGTGGTGACGCCGCTCGTGCCGCTCAGGATGAGGATGAGGTTGCCGGCCGAGTCGAACAGCATGTCGCCGTTGGCGGCGACGGTCGAGCTCGTGGCGATCGTCCCGACGAGGGACCGCTGACCCGTCGCGGGGTCGAACTGGTGGAGGCGGAAGCTGAAGGTCGAGCTGCCGGCCGCCTGGTGCGGGCCACCGAAGTAGTAGCGGCCGTTGGTGCGGCTCACCGCGCCGGCGACGAGCGACGAGGAGTTGCCGGTCGTGTACGCGGAACCCGCGACCGTCTCCCACCCGCTCGCCACGGTGTAGCGCAGCACCGAGAGCACGTCGGCCGCGGAGGTCGATCGCTCGACCGCGTACATCGTCGTGCCGCCGGAGCCGATGCCCAGCGCGTTGACGTTGGCGAGGGTGCCGGGGAACGTGCCGAAGTCGGTGATCGTCCCCGTGCCGCTGACGTTGTTCACGCGACGGACGAGTCCGGCCGAGCTGACGGAGTAGAACGTGCCCGTCGCGCAGGCGAGCGCTGCCCGGGCGGTGAGCGCGTAGGTGCCGAAGCTGTAGGCGCCCGCCGTCCACGTCGCCCCGGCCGGCATCTCGACGAAGGTCGACGCCGCGGTCGTGGGCGCGACGTAGCCCGACGGCGAGGCGGTCTGCCGCAGGCGGTATCGGTCGGCGGCCGTGATGCGGTGGTTGCCGATGTTCGTGACCTGCAGCTCGCCCGCGTCGGGGTCGAGATCCGCGCCCGTGCACGGCGCGGCAGAGCAGTCTGCGACCGTGATGGCGGTGTTCCACGTCATGCCCGTCGCCGAGCGCGGTCCCTGCAGCTCGAAGGTCGCGCCGCCGACGAGCGCACCCGTCGCCGAGTCGGTCGCGCGCCAGTGCAGGTACGGCGCGGCGACGGTCGGCTCGGGACCGGTGACGGCGGCTGCCGAGGGTGCCGGGACGACCGGTCCCACGAGCGCTCCGATCGCCAGCACCAGCGCCACGCCCGTCGCCACCGCGCGTGCGCGCACGCGGCGTGACATGGACCAGGGCATGCGGCGTCGTCCTCGTCGAGAGTGGGTGAGCGTCGAGGACTCCGGCGTCGAGCTCACCTCGTGTGACGATCACGACGGTACGGGCAGATTGCAGAAGATGCAAGGATTTTCGTGCGTCAGACGCAACCTTGCATGAAGGTGAATGTTTGTCCTACGCGCGCTGTATGCGCCCTGGACGGGCATGGCGCGTCAGACCGGTCAGCGCGCCCACTCCCGCACCCACTCGTGCATCACGATCGCGGCCGCCGCGGCGGCGTTGATCGATCGCGTGGAGCCGAACTGGCGGATCGCGACGTGCGCGTCCGCAGCCGCGATCGCGGCATCCGTCAGGCCCGGCCCCTCCTGTCCGAACAGCAGCACGCAGCGTTCCGGCAGCGGCGCGGCATCGACCGGCACGGAACCTGCGGTGTTGTCGACCGCGACGATCGGCAGCCCCTCGGCCCGGGCCCATGCGACGAGCGCGTCGACGGACTCGTGGTGCTCGATGCGCTGGTAGCGGTCGGTCACCATCGCGCCTCGCCGGTTCCAGCGGCGCTTGCCGACGATGTGCACGGCGGATGCGGTGAACGCGTTGGCGGTGCGCACGATCGACCCGATGTTGAGGTCGTGCTGCCAGTTCTCGATCGCGACGTGGAACGGGTGGCGACGGGTGTCGAGGTCGGCGACGATCGCCTCCATGCGCCAGTAGCGGTACCCGTCCACGACGTTGCGCCGGTCGCCCAGCGCCATGAGCTCGGGGTCGAAGCGGTCGTCCTCGGGCCGCTCTCCCTGCCAGGGGCCGACGCCCACCTCGAGCTGCGGCTCGGGGGCATCCTGCTCGGGGGCATCCTGCTCGGCGGCATCCCGCTCGGATCCGTCCGGCTCGCGCTCCCCCACCGCTCCAGGCTAGGGCGCGTCAGACGATGATCGAGGCGGGAGCGATGCTCGCCGGCTCGGCGTGCTGCCCGGCGCGCCCCCTGCCGTGGCGACCCTGCACCGGCTGCAGCGGCGCTCGAGGGCGAGACGTGCCCGTCACGACGATCGCGCCGAGCGCGAAGGCGCCCGCGAGGGCGACGGTCCACCACGGCTTGCCCGGGATCTCCGGCATGACGAGCGCCGGGTCGTCGGCGGGCGGGTTCGCGACGCGCTCGGCGGTGACGAAGATGCGCTGGCTGTTGATGCCGAGCGGCGTGCAGGTCACGAGGGTCACGAGGTCCCGACCCACCACCGGCAGCAGGGGGTCGGTGTCGGCGGGATCGAAGACCTCGGAGCTGATGATCCGGTAGGTGAGCGTCTCGCCCTCGACGTCGATCTGGATGAGGTCGTCGACGACCACCTTGTCGAGGTCGGTGAAGAGGACCGACTCCGGCAGCCCCCGGTGCCCCGTGAGCACCGAGTGGGTGCCGACGCCGCCGACCGGGAGCGACGAGCCGAACAGGTGGCCGATGCCGGCCCGCAGCGTCTCCTCCATGGTGCCGTGGTAGACGGGCAGGTCGACGCCGATCGACGGGATGCGGATGCGCGCCATGACGCCGTTGGCGTCGTTCGCGAGCAGCGAGCGGTACTGCTCGGCGATCTCCCCCGTGCCGTCGGCCGAGCTCGGGTCCTGGGGATCGCCGATCGCGCCGCCGGGGAGGGTGTCGTTGTAGGCGCGGGCGTGCACGAGCGCCTCGCGCTCGACGGCCGCCCCCTCGGTGCCGCGCTCGACCGAGTACTCCTGCGTGAGCTGCGACTGCTCGAGCTGCGAGAACCAGGATGCCCCCGCGGGGTAGAGCATCGTCCCCGCCCCCAGGATCGTCAGCACCGCGACCGCGACCGCCCCGCGCACGGCGCGGCGGGTGGGGCGGAAGGGACGCATGGATGCTCCTGGGGTCGGGGACGGGATGGAGAGGCGAGGGGAGGTCACGGCTGCTGCCGCGACCTCCCCTCGTGGTGGATCAGGCCTGCTGCTCGGCGCGGCGGCGGCCGGCGACGAACAGGAAGGCGCCAGCTGCGACGACGAGGAGCGAGCCGCCGCCGATCATGAAGGCCATCTGGCCGTCGCCACCCGTGATGGGGAGCGCGAACGCGGGGACCTGCGTGTTGGCGACCTTCACCTGCACGGCGTTGGCGGTGGTGCCGGCCGTGACGGTGAACGCGATCGGGGTCGAGTTGACCTGGTAGCCGGTCGGCGCGGTGATCTCGACGAGCTCGTAGCTGCCCGCGATGAGGCCCGGGATGACGACCTCGCCGTTCTCGCCGGTCGTGAACTGCGTCTGGCGGGGCGTGCCGGTGCCGACCGGGATGGCCGTCGCCGAGCCGGGGAGGCGGACCTCGAAGACCGCGCCCTGGAGGCGGAGGTTCTCGTTCGTCGACGGGTACTTGATGATGCGGGCGGCGCCCCAGCTCGAGACGACCTGCGTGGCCTGGACCGTCGTGGTGCTGTTGATGTTCACGGTCGCGTTGTTCTCGATGCTGCCGTCGCCGAGGGCGGTGACGGTGGCGTTGACCTCGAGGATGACCTGCGAGCCGTTCGGCGCGGCGTTGACCTTCGCGATGCCGGCCGGCGTGAGCGTGACCGTGACGAGGCCGGTCGCGGCGTCGGTGGTGAGCGTGTAGTCGGGCGTCGCGGTGCCGGGGGCGTTCAGCACCGTGGTGCCGAGGCGGACGACCGAGCTCGCGTAGGTGACCTGCGTGACGTCGAGGGTGTCGGTGATGACGTACGACGTGATCGGGTTGCCGGTCTGCTTGTTCGGGACGTTCGTGGTGACGGTGTACTTCACGGTGTCACCGAGCGCGCGCGCGGCGGTGGTGTCCTGCGCGAGCGTGATGCCCGTGAGCGCGTTCTTGGGGTAGACGTGCACGTCGTAGACCCAGGCGCCGTTCTCGGGCAGCGGGATCGAGACGAGGAACGGCTGAGCGCGGAGCGCGACGGGCTGGGCGCCGACCGCGGTCTCCTCGACGAGGTAGACGCCGACGGGGAGCGAGCCGAACGTGGCCGTGCCGTCGGCCGCGGTGACCTGCGTGGCCGCGGTGCCGAGCGAGTAGCCGCTGCCTGCGGCGGTGACCTGCGCCGGCGTGAGGGCCGACAGCGTCTGCCAGGTCGACGACTTCGTGAGGTCGAGGGCCGTGGCGTGGGTGACGCGGCGCACCGAGAAGGTGACGCCCGAGACGGGGGTCAGCGTCGAGGTCTGCGCGCTCGGCAGCGCCGAGCCGGTCGAGCGGGCGCCCTGCGTGGTCGGCTGCTGGAACTTGTGCACGACGACCGAGCCGGTCGCCGTGGGGTTGATGTTCGACGAGTCCGGGGCGGCCATGGCCGGGGTGGCCACGCCGAGGGCTGCGGCCACGCCGATGCCCGCGGCAACGAGGCCAGCGACGAGGCGGCTGCCCTTCCTGCGAGTGGTGGTGTTCATGTCGTTCTCCTTGATGATGCCGATCGCGGTGATCGGGTTCGGCGTGGCGCCGGGTCTATGGGTGAGGGGGTCAGGCCGCGTGGCGCCTGCGTTGGAGCAGGAGTCCGAGGCCGGTCAGGAGGGCGAGGGCCGCGAAGCCTCCGCCGAGCAGCTGGATCTGGGCCGTGCCGACGCCGCCCGTGGTGGGCAGCACGAACGGGTTGGGCGCGGTGGCGACGAACCGGTAGATGCCGGTCTGTCCCGCGGCGACCGAGACGGTCGCGGGATCGGCCGCCACCCAGAGGGCGGCGTTGGTGTGGTCGACCGAGCCGTTGGCGCCCACCGTGCCGGTGTAGCGCTCGAACCGGAGGCCGATGGAGGCCGCGGTCGAGGTCGAGGTGAGCGCGTAGCCGTGACCGGGGCGCACCTGGATGGTGCTCCCGCTCGCGACCGACTCGGAGCCCGTCACCGTCGTCGCCTCGAGGCCCGCGAGGGCCGTCGGCGTCGAGGTGAGGGAGAACTGGCTCGCCGTCAGCGAGGTCGTGCCCTCGATGCGCTCGAGGATGACGAGGTTCGCCGTGGCGTTGCGGACCGTGCAGGTGACGTCGTCGCCCTGCGGCGCCGTGATGTCGCCCGCGGCGCTCACGGCGACCGGGGCGCCCGCCTGGTTCACGCACGTCCAGCTGCCGACCTGCGTGTAGGTCGCGGGACCGCCCGACTCCGAGAGGCGATAGGCGACGGCCGGCGTGATGCGAGCGCTCGTCGTGGTGGCGGCGCCGCTCGCACCGGTCGGTCCGGCGAGCGCGCCGGAGGGGGCCGTCGCGGTGAGCGTGAAGAGGCTGGTCTGGGCGGTGCCGAAGGTGACCTGCTTGACGAGCGTCAGCGTCGTCGGCCGCACCTTGTTCGTGAAGACGCAGCTCACGGTCGATCCCGGCGCGATGGTGAGGGTGCTGCCGGCCGCGCTCGTGATCGCCGTGCGCGCGGGGGTGCCCCCGGGCGGGGTCACGTCGCAGTACGCCTGCACGAAGTCGAAGCCGGCCTGCTGCTGCTCGCTGATGGCGATCCGGGCGGCCGTGCTGGCGCTGGTGTGGCGGATCGTCCAGCTCGCGGTGCCGTTCGCGGCGGTCAACTGGGTCGACGTCGTGACGGCGCCGATCTGCGTCGCGCCGGAGGCGACCGCCGCGCCGACCGTCCAGCGCTCGCGCGGGGCGGTGTTCGCGCCGTTGACGTCCTGCATGTCCTTGCGCACCGTGATGCTCGTGACGAGCGGCGCGTTGGTGAAGGTGCAGACGACGCTCGCCCCGCCCGTGGCGGGCGTGATGAAGGTGCCCGACGTACCGGTCCCGGAGGCGATGACCTGCGTCCCGCTCACGCAGGCCCAGCTCGCGTCGTAGTTCGCCGCGGTGCCGGAGGCCATCGACTCGGAGATCGTGACGGTCTCGGAGGTGGGGACGGTGATGTCGGTGATGCGGGCGCCCTGGACGCCGGTGGCGGTGCCGGTCGTGGTGGCAGTGCCGAGCACCGTGCCGCTCGTGCCCTGGCGGATGGAGAGCGCGAACTGGTCCGTCGCGGCGACACGGGCCGGGACGGCCTTCTGCACCGTGATCGTCACCGGCGCCGCGCAGCTCGCGAGGTCGACGCTGCTCGGCAGCTGGCCGATCGTCGTCGGCGTGCCGCCCGCGGCATCCACCCGACGCAGCTGCGTCTCGGTGCCGAAGTACACGGATCCGTCGGAGTCGAAGGCGACGCCGTTGACGTTGGTCGCGACCGACGCGATCGTCGAGCGCACCGACGCGAGCCGGGTCGTGCCGGTGCCGGCGCTCACCGCGGCGGCCGCGACGTCGAAGCGCGAGACGGTGGTGCTGCCGTTGAGCGGGCTGTGGAAGACCACGAGGTTGCCGGCGGCGTCGAACGCGATGTCGGCGTTCTGCTCGGCGGTGAGGCTCGTCGTGATGATGCCAACTCGCGAGACGGCGCCGGTCGCGGGGTCGAACTGGTGCAGGCGGAAGTTGTAGACGCTGCCCTCGAGGAAGCCGCCGCCGAAGTAGAAGCGACCGTTCACGGGGCTGACGGCGCCGGCGATGAGCGAGCTGCCGGCGCTGTAGCTCGCGGGGATCGACTGCCAGCCGCTGGTGCTGCTGTAGCGCAGCACGCTCTGCACGGAGGTGGCGCTCGCGCGCTGCAGGGCGTAGAGCGCGCCGTCGGCGCTCGCGCCGAGGGCGTTGACGTCGTCGACGCCGGGCCACTGGCCGAACGTGGACAGGCTCGCTGGGGCGCCGGTGACGGCGATCGCGCTCACGGTGCCGTTCGCGGACGTCGCGTAGAGGCGGCTCGACGCGCACGAGACCTCCGGCAGCGCCACGACCTGGAAGGCCGGGAAGCTGTAGACGCGCGACTGCCACTGCGCGTTGCTGCCCATCTCCGACCAGGCGGTCGACGGTGACTCGTAGCCGGCCGCGCTCGCCGTCTGGCGCAGGCGGTAGCGTGCGCCCGTCTCGACGCGGTGCGAGCCGATGCTCGCGACCTGGAGCTCGCCGGCGTCGGGGTCGATGTCCGGTCCCGCGCACGGCGCAGCGCTGCAGTCGGTGACGGTGATGGCCGTGTTCCAGCTGACGTTCCACTCCATGTTGCCCCAGACCGTGCTGGTCCGCGGGCCCTGCAGCTCGAACGTCGCGCCGCCGACGAGCGCGCCGGACGCATCCGTCACGCGCCATGCGACCGACGAGGAGCTGATCGTCTCGGGGCCCGGGACGGCCTGCGCGGCAGCCACCGTCGCGAAGGGCAGCAGCAGTCCGCTCATGACCGACAGCACGACCGCAGCGACGACGGCTCGCGTGGAGCGTCGTGGCGTGGACGTGCGGATGCGCATGGAGATGACTGCCTTCGAGAGGGGGAACAGGACCGCGCAGGAGTGGTGGGCAGGCGTTCGCGCACCGGGCGGTGGTTCTTCCAGAACGGTATTGAGCGAGTCTCAGCAAACTTGCCCGGAGCGCTAAAGGAATCCTCAGTTCACGGCTGAGCAACCTCAGCGTTCAGCAAGGTTGGTTCGAATTCGAACGAAGTCAGGTGTTCACGAGGGCGTCACAGAGGGCGGCCCTCGGGGCGCGTAGCCTGAGCCCATGCGCACCCGTGCTGACATCGAATGCTGGCTGACCGACATGGACGGCGTGCTCGTCCATGAGGAGCGGCCCCTCCCCGGCGCCAAGGAGCTGCTCCAGCAGTGGCAGGACGCCGGCACCGAGTTCCTCGTGCTCACGAACAACTCGATCTTCACGCCCCGCGACCTCGCCGCGCGCCTGCGCGCATCCGGCCTCACCGTGCCCGAGGAGCGCATCTGGACGAGCGCCCTCGCGACCGCCGACTTCCTGCACGACCAGATGCCCGGCGGCTCGGCGTTCGTGATCGGCGAGGCCGGGCTCATCACCGCCCTGCACGAGATCGGCTTCACGATGACGGAGTCCGACCCCGACTTCGTCGTCATCGGCGAGACCCGCTCGTACTCGTTCGAGGCCATCACGAAGGCGATCCGGCTCATCGCAGCCGGCGCGCGCTTCATCTCGACGAACCCCGACGCGACGGGCCCGAGCGCGAACGGCATCCTGCCGGCGACCGGCGCCATCAACGCCCTCATCACGAAGGCGACGGGCCGCGTGCCCTACATCGTCGGCAAGCCCAACCCGATGATGTTCCGCTCCGCGCTCAACAAGATCGGCGCGCACTCCGAGGTCACCGGCATGATCGGCGACCGCATGGACACCGACATCATCGCCGGCATGGAGGCGGGCCTGCACACGGTGCTCGTCATGACCGGCATCTCCGACCCCTCGCTCGTCGCCACCTACCCGTTCCGGCCCGACGAGACGCTGCAGGGCGTCTACGAGCTCGTCGACCCGGTGCCCCCCGAGTCCGAGCTCGACGAGCCCCACACCGACGTCTGACCCCCTCTCGCAGGATTCTCAACGGAGCGACTGGCAGCGCGAGGGGATAGTGCCCTCGCGCTGCCAGCTGCTCCGTTGAGAGGTCAGGACTCGGAGAGCAGGCGGATGACGTGGGCGCCGAAGAGGCCGGCGATCACGGCTGCGGCGAGCGCGGCGGGCGCGAGCACGCGGTCGATCGGGCGGTGGGCGACCTCGCGCGCGTCGAGCCCGTCGATCCGGATCCAGCCGTAGAGCGCGGCCTTGCCGCGCCGGACCGCGGCTCCCGCGACGGCGAGCGCGAGCATCGCCGACGCGACCGCGAGCAGCAGCCACAGCCACGGCACCGACGCGCCCGCAGCCGCCCGGAACGGCGCGAAGGCGAGCGCGCCCAGCATGATCGGCAGCACCCACCAGGTGATCGGCGGGCCGAAGCCGCGCGCGACCACCAGGCCGAGCACGGCGGCGACCGCGAGCAGCACGACGCCCATGAGCAGCCCGCCCCAGCCCGCGACCTGGCAGACGGCGGTCGAGAGCGAGCCGCACGCCTCCTCGGCCGACAGCAGCATCCCCGTCGCGCTCGAGGCGGATGCTGCGCCGTAGCCGGCCGTGCCCCACGACGTCAGCAGCCCGAGCCACCCCGTGGCCGGCTGCCCGGCGACGATGAGGGGCGGCCTCCGGAAGAGGCGGTCGGACCAGCGCACGCTGCAACGCTACGCCCGCGCGCTGGTCGACCGAGCCCGGCCGCCCTAGGGTCGAAGGCATGATCCCCGCATCCTGGATGCCGCACCGCCGCGCCGACGGCGAGGTGGTCGGCTACCTGCGCGAGGCCGGCGACGGCTTCCAGCCGATGGACCTGCTCGGCCGCCCGCTCGCCGAGGCGGACGACTGGTCCGACGCCGAGGCGCTGCTCGACGAGCACAGCCTCGCGTGGCTCATGGACGCGTTCCTGCTCACGGTCGACGGCGGCGAGGTGCGCGTGCGCGTCACCGAGATCACGCCCGAGCGGGTGCGCGTCAAGCGCGACGACCTCGGCGCGGTCGGGGGCGACGCGCGCTTCTGGGAGCTGCCGGTGCCGGACGGCGGGCGGTTGCAGCCTGCGCCGCCGCTGACGGAGTGGCCGGGCTAGGCCGGCTTCAGCAGCCAGGCGACGACGAGCATCACGGGCAGCGAGGCGATCGTCGTCAGGAGCACGATGTCGCGCGTGACCGCGGTCGCGCGGTCGTAGCGCAGCGCGTACTGGTACATGTTCTGCGCCGACGGCAGCGCCGCCATCACGGTGCACGCGTAGACGAGCTGCTCGTCGAGCCCGAACGCGAACCGCGCGAGCAGGTAGGCGATCACCGGCATCGCGAGCGACTTCAGCACCACCGCGAGCGCCACCTCCTTGCGGCCGGAGCCCGGCTGCAGCGGGCGCTCCCCGCCGAGCGAGATGCCGAAGGCGAGCAGCATGAGCGGCACCGCGGCACCGCCGAGGATCTCGAGCGGCGCGAGCACCGGGTCGGGCAGCTGGATGCCGAGCGCCGACACGAGCGCACCGAGCGCCGCGGCGATGAGCATCGGGTTGCGCAGCGGCTGCGTGATGATGCCCATGAAGGATGCGCGGCCGGCGGTGAGCACGTCGAGGGTCGTGAGCAGCAGCGGCGCGAGCACGAGCAGCTGCAGCAGCAGCATCGGCCCGATGAAGCCGGGATCGCCGATCACGTAGATCGCGACCGGCAGGCCGATGTTGTTGACGTTGCTGTAGCCGGATGCGGTGGCGCCGAGCGCGATGCGGCTGGGGTCGCGCGTGAACCAGATCCGCGCGACCACGATGTAGATGACGGCGACGGCGATGAAGCCGATGAGCGCGACGGCGAGCACGCTCGAGAAGAGGAGGCCCACGTCGGCCTCGCTCAGCACGATGAAGAGCAGTGCGGGGCTCGCGGCGAAGAACGAGGTCTTGTTGAGGACCAGGCGGCCCTCCTGGTTCACGACGTTCAGCCGCGCGAGGAGCCAGCCGACGAAGATGACGAACCCGATGACGGCGAAGCCGATGAGCACGCCGCCCATGTCACCTCCGCGCTCGCTCGTCCGCTGGTCGGGACAAGTCTGACATCACCGCGGCGTCGGGCGTGCCATGCGGGGTGTGGTCTCGACTCGGGCAGCCGCCGGGGGCGGCTGTCCGGCTCGACCGGCAGAGGAGGGCTACTGGGCCTCGAGGCCCAGGTCGTCGAGGCGGATCGCCGCGCGGTACTCGACGCCGGCGGCCTCGATCACGGCCTGCGCGCCCGTGGCGCGGTCGACGATGACGGCGACGGCGACGACCTCCGCGCCGACCTTGCGGAGCGCCTCGATCGCCTTGAGCGGGCTGCCGCCGGTGGTCGAGGTGTCCTCGACCACGACGACGCGCTTGCCCTCGAGCTCCGGTCCCTCGATCTGGCGCCCGCGTCCGTGGTCCTTCGGCTCCTTGCGCACGACGAACGCATCCACCTCGAGGCCGCGCGCGAGGCCGCGGTGCAGCACCGCGTTCGCGAGCGGGTCGGCGCCCATCGTCAGCCCGCCGACGGCCGAGACGTCGGGGATGTCGGCGATGAGGTCGAGCAGCACGTCGCCGATGAGCGGCGCGGCGCGGTGGTCGAGCGAGAGCTTGCGCAGATCGATGTAGTAGCTGGCGCGCTTGCCGCTGGTGAGCACGAAGTCGCCGTGGAAGACGGCTTCGTCCCGGATGAGCTGGATGAGCTGGTCGCGCGCGGTCACGCCCCCAAGGCTACTTCTCAACGTCGTCGGTGGTCGCTCGTGCCGCTCAGCGCCTCGTCCGACCACCCGCGACGTTGAGCAGACAGCGCCGGTCAGCCGTCGCTGGGGCCGGGCAGGCTGTCGCCGCGCGGCTCGCGGCCGGTGCGCGTCTCGCGGCCGGTCCAGGCGGCGAAGCGCTCCGACGGCGACGCGTCGGCGGGCGGCTCCATCGCCGCGCCGAAGATGGTGGGCTTGCGGATCGAGGCCTCGTTCGCGCGCTCGCGGTAGTCCTCCATCCACTCGAGCAGCTCGGCCGGGAAGTCAAGGTTGCCGGCGAGCCCGACGCGGGCGGAGCCCCAGCGGATGTCCCACGCGTGGAGCGCCATGTCGAGCGTCGCGAGCGGCAGTGCGCGGAACGCATCCTCGTCGGCGTCGTGCGCGGCTGAGCGCAGCCGGGCGGCGAGCACCTCCCACGCCTCGACGGCCTCGAAGTCGGAGCCGTGCGCCATGACGGTGCCGTGGTCGGCCGTGAGGTCGCCCTCCCCCTCGGCGCGGCCGAGCAGCGCGCCGGCGCCGTACTCCGCCTGCACACCCGTGACATGGCGGATCACGTCGGCGATCGACCAGTCGGTGCATGCCGAGGGCAGGCCCAACCGGTCGGCGCCGGCTCGCGCCTCGGCCGAGAACAGGTCGAGAGCCTGGAGGTAGCGTTCGCGAGCGGTGCCCATCCATCCATAGTGCACCGTCGCACGCGCCGAGCCGCGGCGCCGAGCGCAGGCGAGGCCCCACGGATGCGCGTCGGAGCGCCCGCGGAAGGGTCCCGCCCGTAGGCTCGATGCATGCGCATCGCCACCTGGAACGTGAACTCCGTGCGCGCCCGCACCGCTCGCATCGTCGACTGGCTCGAGCGCAGCGACGTCGATGTGCTGGCCATGCAGGAGATCAAGTGCAAGACGGAGCAGTTCCCCTACGCCGCGTTCGAGGCCGCCGGGTATGAGGTGCAGGCGCACGGCTTCAGCCAGTGGAACGGCGTGGCGATCGCGTCGCGGCTGCCGATGACGGAGGTCGAGCGCGACTTCCAGGGGCAGCCGGGCTACGCGAACACCGGCGACCCGGTGGTCGAGGCGCGCGCCATGGCCGCGACCGTCGAGGGCGTGCGGCTGTGGAGCCTCTACGTGCCGAACGGCCGCGACCTGGCGCACGCGCACTACGGCTACAAGCTCGAGTGGCTGCGCGTGCTCGCCGACCACCTCGACACGTGGGGCGGACGCCCGCTCGCCCTCATGGGCGACTTCAACATCGCGCCGCTCGACACCGACGTGTGGGACATCGGCGCGTTCGACGGCTCGACGCACGTGTCGAAGCCCGAGCGGGCCGCGTTCGACGCGCTGCTGCAGGCGGGGCTCGTCGACGTCGTGCGCGACCGCGCCCCCGGCTATACCTACTGGGACTACAAGGCGGGGCGCTGGAACAAGAACGAGGGGATGCGCATCGACTTCGTGCTCGGCACCCCCGAGCTCGCCGAGCTCGTCACGCACGCCTCGATCGACCGCGATCAGCGGCAGGGCGACGCGCCCTCCGACCACGTGCCGGTGGTCGTCGACCTCGACCTCGAGACCGAGCTCGACGACGACCGCCCGATGATCTTCTGATGACGGATGCGTCGGGGGGTCCCGCGCCGTCGCAGGACGCGGCGGTCGACGGGCCGGTCGACGCGCCGGTCGGCGTCCCCGCGCCTTCGCGCACCGCGCGCGTGCTCGAGATCGCGACCCTGACGGGGGTATCGCTCAACCTGCTGGCGCTCGCGATCCTGGGTGCGCTCGGCGCGGCCGCGGTCGAGCTGCAGTCGCAGGTCTCCCAGGACAACGCCGGCACCGAGGCACCCGGCGGCGTCGTCGCCGGTTACTGGCTCGCGCTCGGCATCGCCACGGTCGTGCTCAACGGCCTCGCCATCTGGCAGCGCCGCAGCTGGGGGCTCGGCTGGGCCGCGCTCGCCGCGGTCGCCTGCTGGATCGTGCTCTTCGTCGCGATGGACGTGTCGCGAGCATGACCTTCGACGAGGGAGCCGACTGGGAGGAGCTCGAGCCGCGGCGCGTGCGGACCCCCGCCGAACGCCTGCGGCTCGCTGCGTGGGTCCTCATCTTCGCGAACCTCCTCGGGCTGCTGCTGCTCGCGCCGCTCGGCGACGGCGGTCTCGTGCAGGCGGCCGAGGCGTCGGGCACCGACGTCGGCCCCGCGCGGCTGACCTTCTGGATCACGCTGCTCGGCGCGACGATCGTGGGCAACGGGATCGGCGCCGCAGCGGCCGCGACGCGGCAGCGCTGGGCGATCGTGCCGCCGGTGCTCGCGGCGATCGCGAGCTGGACGGGCTTCCTCGTCGCGTCGACGCTCGCCTGACGGGCGCATCCGGGGCACGCGCGCACGTCCGTTGCGGCCGACAGCCGGACCGCGCGCGACGCCGGGAAGTGGCAGGAAAGCCGGGGCCGGGTGCAACAAACGTGCGCGACGGACTCCATACGCTGGATTCACGCACGGATCGTGCACCGCTCACATCGCGCACGGCTCTATCCGCCCCGATCCCCGACCGAACCATGGAGGCTCCCATGACGATGACCCAGGCCACCGCCGCCGACCTCCGCCAGCACCCCGCCTGGCTCCGCATCAAGGCCGCCGCGACGGCGCTGCAGCCGATGCAGTCGAAGAGCGGCGCCATCGAGGACGCCGCCGACCACGACGCCGCCCGCGGCCACGTCACCGACCTCGTGGAGGGCATCCGCGAGATCACGCCGGAGTTCCCGCACGACGCCGCCTACCTCGCGCAGGCAGCGGTCGACTTCGAGCGCTGGGCCGCCGAGGGCTTCGGCGTGCCCGACTTCTTCGACGCGCTCGTGGAGTTCCAGCCGCAGCAGCACCGCGTCGACGGCCTGCAGCACCTCGTGGTCTTCCCGATGGTCACGCAGAACGGCTCGAGCGACCGGCTCGTGGAGGCCGTGCTCGTCGAGGTCATCTGGCCCGACTTCATCGCCGACCTCGAGGCGGGCGACTACTCGAACGCGCTCTTCGTGCCGCTGCGCTTCATCGACTTCACCGCCGGCTACGACACGAACTCCGCCGTGCTCTTCCCCGAGACCGTCGCGATGCGCGAGATCCCGACGTTCACGTGGGGCGCGATCTTCCAGGACCGCGAGGCCGCGCGCTTCCGTCGCGTCGTCGAGGCCGCGTGCGCGGTGACGAAGCTCAAGCTGCCCGCCGACGCCGCGGAGATGCTCGCCGACCAGTCGCTCGCCGAGCAGACCTTCGTGATGTGGGACCTCATCCACGACCGCACCCACATGCGGGGCGACCTGCCGTTCGACCCGTTCATGATCAAGCAGCGCATGCCCTTCTTCCTCTACTCGCTCGAGGAGCTGCGCTGCGACCTCACCGCGTTCCGCGAGTCGGTCGCCATCGAGCGGCGCATCGCGGCGATGCCGGTCACCGGCGAGGGGGCTGCGACGGAGGCCGACCGCGACCTGGCGAAGCACGCCAAGCTCGTGCAGTACGCGGTGATCTTCGACCGCATCTTCCGCTTCGCGATCACCGGCACCCGCACGCGCAACTACGACGGCCTCGGCGGCCAGCTGCTCTTCGCGTGGCTGCACCAGCACCGCGTGCTGCACTGGACCGACACGCAGCTCGCGTTCGACTGGGACGAGGTGCCCGACGTCGTGAACAAGCTCGGCGAGGCGATCGAGCTGCTGTACTGGAAGTCGATCGACCGGCCGAAGATCGCGCACTGGCTCGCCGCCTATGAGCTCGTCTCCTCCGTCGTCGAGCCGCACCCCGCATCCGCGTGGAAGGCCGGCGCGCTGCCGCTCGAGGGGGCGCCGCGACAGCTGACCGACCTCGTGATGGACGACGAGTTCCCGCTGTCGATGTTCTACGAGGCCTTCGAGAAGAAGATGCGCGACGTCATCGCCTCGACGAAGGGCATCACGGCCTAGCGCTCGTCCACTCACCAGCGAGGAGGCTCCCGGCAGGGAGCCTCCTCGCTGCATGCGGATGCGGAATGCCGTACGCCGCTCGGAGGTTCGCCTCGAGGACTGCTCGCTGAGCGTCGAAGGCTTCGAGGAAGGGTTCACCATGACCAAGATCACCGTGCTGGGCGCCACCGGGTTCGCCGGCGGCCACATCGCAGCGGAGGCCGCGAGCCGCGGCCACGAGCTCACGCTCGTCTCGCGGTCCGCGCCGCAGGACGCGCCCGCCGGCGCTCGCGTCATCCAGGGCTCGGTGCTCGACGCCGACGTGCTCGCCCAGGCGATCGACGGCGCCGACGTCGTGGTGGGCGCGCTGTCGCCCCGCGGCGACATGGAGGGCAAGGTCGCGGATGCCTACGCCGACGTCGCCGCCCGGCTCGCGCCCGGCACGCGCTTCATCATCGTCGGCGGCTTCGGCTCGCTGAAGGACGAGGCGGGCGACCGCATCGTCGAGACCGCAGCGTTCGCGCCGGAGTACAAGCCCGAGTCGCTCGAGCTCTTCTCCGCCTTCGAGCGCGTGAGCGCGACCGACGTCGACTGGACCTACGTGAGCCCGGCCGGCACCTTCGGCGGGTACGTGCCCGACCAGACGCGGCGCGGCGAGTACCGCACCGGCGGCGACGCGGCCTTCTACGACGCGGACGGGCAGTCGGTCATCTCGGGTCCCGACTTCGGGCTCGCGATCGTCGACGAGATCGAGGCCGGCGCGCACGTGCGCGAGCACATCTCGTTCGCGTACTGAGCGGGCTCGCTCGCGGCAGCGGCATCCGCCCCTGTCGCGAGCGCCGCGCGTCTGCGACAGTGCTGGCATGGACGTCGAGTGGATCCCTGATTACGGTGAGCTCCTGAAGCGCGGCCTGCGCGTGCCGCTGGAGGGCAGCGAGGACGACGCGGTCGCCGCGGTGCTCGAGCAGCTCGACGCCGGCGGCGGGACACCCGGCGAGGTGGAGGTGCGCGACCTCGTGCGCGAGGCGCGCGCGGGCGCGGCGAAGCACCACGACTGAGCGTGGCGAACCCGGTGCTGCGAGCGCTGCGGCGCATCGCGGCGCCGGTGTCGCGCACGCGATGGTTCCGCCGCGTCGGACCGCGAGCGCTGCCGGTCGCCGAGCGGCTGCTGCGCCGCGCCACCGGCGGACGGCTCGTGGTGTCGGGCATCCTCGTGCCGTCCCTCGTGCTCCAAACGACCGGCGCGCGGTCCGGGCAGCCCCGCAGCTCCGAGCTGATGTACACCCCGGACGGCCGCGGCGGCGCCATCGTCGCAGGCACGAGCTTCGCGCGCGCGGCGCATCCGGCATGGACGGCGAACCTGGCCGCGCATCCCGACGCAGAGGTCGTCGTCCGGGGCCGGCGGTTCCGCGTGCACGCCGAGCTCGTGCGCGATGCCGAGCGCGAGGCGACCTGGGCGCGCATCGAGCGGCAGTGGCCCGGCTACCGCCAGTACGAGCGCGACTCCGGCCGCACGGTGCGGCTCTTCCGGCTGACGACGGGTGCCGTCCCATCGCCGTTCGACGGCCGGCTCTGGGGCCGTCTCCGCGGATGACGCGCGATCGGCGCGGCTCGCCCCTACGCTGACGCCATGGCATCGCTCATCCCGCCGGTCGACCCGAGGCGCCGCACCGCCGACGTGCTCAGCAGCGCCGCCGTGCTCGTCGCGATCGCGGTGCTCGGCTACGCCGCCACCATCGTCATGGGCGTGCTGCTGTTCGCGGCGAACCCCGAGGGTGGCGCCGCCCGCACGTGGGCGATGCTGCTCACGTGGCAGCTGCCGCTCGCCCTCTGGATCGCCGCGGCCATCGCCGTCGTCGTCCTCGCGGTGCAGCGCCGCCGCACGCTGCGCGTGAGCCTCATCGGCGCGAGCGTCATCGCGGTCTCCATCACCGCTGGGCTCGTCGTCGCCGCCGGCTGACCACGCGGATCCACGAGGGCGGGCGCGCACGGCACACTGGAGCCATGCGCATCCTCATCGCCGGCGCCACGAGCGCGCTCGGGCACGCCACGGCATCCGCCCTGCTCGAGTCCGGTCACCACGTCATCGCGGTCGGCTCGAACGCCGACCGCTTGGGCATGGTCGATGCGAGCGAGCGATTCGAGTGCGACCTCACCGACCCGGATGCGGTCGGGCAGCTCGGCGAGGAGGTCGGCGAGCTCGACGGCCTGCTGCACCTGGTCGGCGGCTGGCGTGGTGGCGGCGGCCTCGCGGGTCAGTCCGACGAGGACTGGGCGTGGCTCGAGGCGCGCGTCGTGCGCACGCTGCGCAACACCACCCGCACCTTCGCCGACGCGATCGGGCGATCGGAGGCGGGCGTCATCGCGATCGTCTCGACGACCGGCGTCGAGCGGCCGACCGCCGGCAACGCGAACTACGTGGCGCTCAAGGCGGCCGCCGAGGCGTGGCTCGCCGCCGTCGCCCACCAGCTGCGCGCCACCCCGGCCCGCACGGTCGTGAAGCGGGTGAAGGCGCTCGTCTCCGACGCCGACCGCGCGGCGCAGCCCGACCGCGACTTCGCCGGCCACACCGACGTCACCGCCCTCGCCGCCGAGCTCACCGCAGAGTTCTCTCAACGGAGCAGCCGGTAGCGCGAGGGCAGTATCCCCTCCTGCGACCAGCCACTCCGTTGAGAGGTCAGTCGGTGCGGGTGAGCAGGAAGAGCGGGATGAGGCGGTCGGTCTTCTCCTGGTAGCTCGCGTAGTCGGGCCATGCCGCGACCGCGCGCTCCCACCAGGCGTCGCGCTCGGCGCCCGGCTCGAGCTCGCGCGCCACGTAGTCGTGGCGCTCGGCGAGGTCCTGCAGCTCGACGAGCGGGTGCTGCTGCAGGTTGTAGTACCAGACGGGGTGCTCCGGGGCGCCGCCCTTCGAGGCGACGACGACGTACTCGCCCTCGTGCTCGACGCGCATGAGCGCGGTCTTGCGCAGCTTGCCCGACCTCGCGCCGACGCTCGTCAGCAGGATGATCGGCTTGCCCCGCAGGGTGTTGGCCTCGGCGCCGGCGGATGCCTCGAACGCCTCCGCCTGCTTGCGCGCCCACTCGGAGGTGCTGGGTGCGTACTCGCCCGTCAATGGCATGCGTGCTCCTTCGTCCCTCGCGAGCGTAGCCCGGCCGCGAGACCGAAGCCGAGCGTTGCCCGAGCGGGCGCGCCGACGTACGGTCCATGCAGCGGCGCACCCCGGGAGGACCCATGGCCATCGCAGTGCTCGACATGTCGATGTCGCTCGACGGCTTCATCGCCGGACCCGACGACAGCCCTCAGCTGCCCGGCGGCGCCGGCTTCTCGCTCCACGACTGGATCGGCGACCCTGACGACCCCGGCAGCGCCGACGGCCGCGACCGCGAGCTCATGGACGCCGTCCGCGACGCCGGCGCGGTGCTGTCCGGCAGGCGCACCGCCGAGCAGGCCGGGCACTGGGGCGGCGACCACCACGGGATGGGCGTGCCGATCTTCGTCGTCAGCCGGCACCAGCCGAGCGCCGACGCGGCAGCGTTCCCGCTCGTGCACTACGTCGCCGACCCGGTCGACGCGATCCGCCAGGCGAAGGCTGCCGCGGGCCAGCGACGCGTGCACATGATCGGCGCCGCGTGGGTGCCGGCCGCGCTCGAGGCGGGCGCGATCGACGAGATCCAGATCCATCACGTGCCGCTGCTGCTCGGCGCGGGCCGCCGCCTGTTCGACGTGCTGCCCGCCCCCATCCGGCTCGAGATCGCCGAGGTCATCAGCACCCCACGCGCCACGCACGTCCGCTACCGCGTCCTCTCCCCCTGACCCGCAGGATTCTCAACGTCGCCAGTGGTCGCGCATCGCCCTCACAGCCTCGCGCAACCACCCGCGACGTTGAGGATCAGAGGCGACCGACGCGGGTGACGCGCACGACGGCGGTGCCGGCCTCCGCGGATGCGGCGAGGTCGATCGACGCCCAGATGCGCCAGTCGTGGTCGCCGGCCGGGTCGGCGAGGATCTGCTGCGCCTCCCAGACGGACGGGCCCTCGTCGATCTGCAGCATCCGGGCGCTGCGCGCGTCCGCCCCGGTGCCGATCGACCCGTGCTCCTCGTAGTAGGCGTCGAGCGCCTCGCCCCAGGCATCGGCGCCGAAGCCCGCGGCCGCGTCGAGCTCGCCCAGCTCCTCGTGCTTGTCGAGCGCGGCGAGCTGCACGCGCCGGAACAGCTCGTTGCGCACGAGCACCCGGAACGCCCGCGGGTTCGCGACCACCGAGGGCGGCGGCGGCGGCGCGATCGGCGCCTCGCCGGGCGCGGCGGGATGCATGAGCTCCTCCCACTCGTCGAGCAGGCTCGAGTCGACCTGCCGCACGACCTCGCCGAGCCACTCGATGAGGTCGAGCAGCTCGTCGGTCTTGGCCTCGTCCGGCACCGTCTGGCGGATCGCGCGGTACGCATCCGACAGGTACCGCAGCACGAGCCCCTCGCTGCGGGCGAGCGCGTAGTGCTGCACGTAGTCGGCGAACGTCATCGCCCGCTCCCACATGTCGCGCACCACCGACTTCGGCGACAGCGCGAAGTCCGACACCCACGGCTGCGACGATGCGAAGACCGCGAGCGCCTCGGTGAGCAGCTCGTCGAGCGGCTTCGGGTGCGTGACCGCCTCGAGCAGCTCCATGCGCTGGTCGTACTCGATGCCGTCGGCCTTCATCGCCGCGACCGCCTCGCCTCGCGCGAGGAACTGCTGCTGCGACAGGATCGGCCGCGGGTCGTCGAGCGTCGACTCGATCACCGAGATGACGTCGAGCGGATGCGTCGGGTCAGCCGGGTCGAGCATGTCGATGACCGCGAGCGCGAACGGCGACAGCGGCTGGTTGAGGGCGAAGTTCGGCTGCAGGTCGACGGTGAGGCGGATGCGGTCGGGACCGCCGTGCGAATCGGCGTGCTGCTCGACGACGCCCGCGGTGCGCAGCGTGCGGTAGATCGCGAGCGCCCGGCGCTCCAGCGTCAGCTGCGACCGCCACGACTCGTGCGAGGAGGCGATGAGCTCGCGCATCTCGGCGAACGCGTCACCACCGCGGCCGATGACGTTGAGCAGCATCGAGTGGCTCACCTGCATGTGCGAGGTGAGCGGCTCGGGCTCGGCGGCGATGAGCTTCTCGAACGACGGCTGACCCCACGAGACGAAGCCCTCGGGCGCCTTCTTGCGCACGAGCTTGCGGCGCTTCTTGGGGTCGTCGCCCGCCTTCGCGAGCATCTTCGCGTTGTCGGCCTCGTGCTCGGGCGCCTGCGCCACGACCGTGCCGGCGGTGTCGTAGCCGGCGCGGCCCGCGCGGCCCGCGATCTGGTGGAACTCGCGCGCCGAGAGCTGGCGCATCCGGGTGCCGTCGAACTTCGTCAGCCCGGTGAGCAGCACCGTGCGGATGGGCACGTTGATGCCGACGCCGAGGGTGTCGGTGCCGCAGATGACGCGCAGCAGCCCCTTCTGGGCGAGCTGCTCGACGAGCCGCCGATACTTCGGCAGCATGCCGGCGTGGTGCACGCCGATGCCCGAGCGGACGAGCCGCGACAGCGTCTGCCCGAAGCGCGTCGTGAAGCGGAACTCGCCGATCGCGTCGGCGATCTGGTCGCGCTGCTCGCGGCTGATGATCTTCACCGAGGTGAGCGCCTGCGCGCGCTCGAGCGCCGCCGCCTGCGAGAAGTGCACGATGTAGACCGGCGCGCGCTGGGTGGAGAGCAGCTCCTCGATCGTCTCGTGCACGGGCGTCATGGCGTACTCGTACGAGAGCGGCACGGGCCGCTCGACGCCGGTGACGACCGCGGTCTCGCGGCCGGTGCGGCGACTGAGGTCGTCGGCGATGCGGGTCACGTCGCCGAGCGTCGCCGACATCAGCACGAACTGCACGTGCGGCAGCGTCAGCAACGGCACCTGCCATGCCCAGCCGCGCTGCGGGTCGCCGTAGAAGTGGAACTCGTCCATGACGACCTGGTCGACGTCGGCTGCGTCGCCGTTGCGCAGCGCCAGGTTCGCGAGGATCTCCGCGGTGCAGCAGATGATCGGCGCATCCGCGTTCACCGAGGAGTCGCCCGTCACCATGCCGACCTTCTCGGCACCGAAGATCTCGACGAGCGCGAAGAACTTCTCGCTCACGAGCGCCTTGATGGGCGCCGTGTAGAAGGTGCGCTTGCCCTGCGCGAGCGCGGCGAAGTGCGCGCCGGCCGCGACGAGCGACTTCCCCGTGCCGGTGGGCGTCGAGAGGATGAGGTTGGCGCCGCTGACGATCTCCATGAGCGCCTCCTCCTGCGCCGGGTAGAGCGGCAGTCCGCGCTCGGCCGACCAGGCGGCGAACGCCTCGAACGCGGCGTCGGAATCCCAGGTCGCTGGCGCGTGGTCGAGGAGGCTCATCCCGTCGATCCTCCCGCACCACGCGCCGCTCGGTAGAATCTCCTGTGCTCCCCCATCATTCGGACCCGTCCGGCGTGCCCGCAGACCAGCCCGCGTCGCCCGATGCGGCAGCCGACGCAGCAGCGGAAGCGGCGCCCGCGACGCTCGACGCCGCCGACGTCGCCACGACCCTCCGCGTGCTCGAGACGCTCCACAGCATGGACCGCGACGACCCGCACTACGTCGCGGTGCGGCAGGCGACCGCGAACATGTTCAAGGAGGTCAAGCTCGCGAGCCGCAAGGCGAAGCACGCGCGCATCCAGGCCGCCGACCGTGCCGTCGTCGCCGCGACCGCGACCGGCGCCCCCGACCGCATCGACGACGAGACGCGCGGCATCCCGCTCGCGACGCGTGCCGCGGCGCCCACCGCGGGCACGCTCATCAAGTCGCGCGGCTGCTACATCTGCAAGCAGCAGTACACGCTCGTGGACGCCTTCTACCACCAGCTCTGCCCTGCCTGTGCGGCCACGAGCCACGCGAAGCGCGACGCCCGCACCGACCTCACCGGCAAGCGTGCGCTGCTCACCGGCGGCCGGGCGAAGATCGGCATGCACATCGCGCTGCGGCTGCTGCGCGACGGTGCCCACACGACGATCACGACGCGGTTCCCGCGGGATGCGGTGCGCCGCTTCTCGTCGCTCCCCGACTCTGCGGAGTGGCTGCACCGCCTCAAGGTTGTCGGCATCGACCTGCGCGACCCCGCGCAGGTGATCGGGCTCGCCGAGGAAGTCGCTGCCGCAGGTCCGCTCGACATCCTGATCAACAACGCCGCGCAGACCGTCCGCCGCTCCGCGGGCGCCTACGCGCCGCTCGTCGAGGCCGAGCTCGAGCCGCTGCCCGCCGCCGGGCCGAACGGCGGCCCGCTGCCCGAGCTCGTGACCTTCGGGCACACGAACGACGCGCATCCGCTCTCGCTCACCGCATCCGTCGCCGCGCACCCGGTGCTCGCGAGCACCGCCCGCACCGCCGACGAGCTCACCGCCGAGGCGATGGCGGCGGGCTCGAGCTCGCTCGAGCGGCTCGCGGCCGGCACCGCGATCGACGCCGGCGGACTCGTGCCCGACGAGGAGCACGTCAACTCGTGGACGCAGCACGTCGACCAGGTCGAGCCGCTCGAGATGCTCGAGGTGCAGCTCGCCAACATGACGGCGCCGTTCCTGCTGGTCTCGCGACTGCGGCCGTCGCTCGCCGCGTCGAGCGCCCGGCGCACCTACGTCGTGAACGTGTCGGCGATGGAGGGCGTCTTCGGCCGCGGCTACAAGGGCCCCGGCCACCCGCACACGAACATGGCGAAGGCCGCGCTCAACATGCTCACCCGCACGAGCGCACGCGAGATGTTCGAGAGCGACGGCATCCTCATGACCGCCGTCGACACGGGCTGGATCACCGACGAGCGGCCGCACTTCACGAAGGTGCGGCTCGCCGAGGAGGGCTTCCACGCCCCGCTCGACCTCGTCGACGGCGCCGCCCGCGTCTACGACCCGATCGTGCGCGGCGAGGCGGGCGAGGACCTCTTCGGCGTCTTCCTCAAGGACTACGCGCCCGGCTCCTGGTGAGCGCAGGTCGTGGTGAGCGCAGGTCCTGGTGACGACGTGACCGCGACTCGATGACGCCCGCCGAGCTGCGGGCGCTGCCGCCCGGCACGCGCGTGGTCGTGCGCTACCGGCTGCACGGCGACTCGCACGGCGCCACGGATGCGCTCGGCGACCTGGTCGCCGTCGGCCCAGCGACGTGCACGGTCGCGACCCGTCGCGGCGAGGTCGTCATCGCGATCGCCGACATCGTGGCGGCGAAGACCGTGCCGCCGGCGCCGGAGCGGCGCCCGCGCTAGCCCCGCGGCGCAATCCACCGCGGGATCCCAGGCGGGCGGGGCTAGCGTGTACCCCGCAGCAGTCCGCGAGCAAGGAGAGCGTCATGTCCCAGTACGACGACCCCAACGCAGCGCGTCGCGCCGACGCCGACGGCGACGGCATCCCCGATCGCGCCGAGACCGAGCGACTCGACGACCGCGCGCAGCGCGACGGAGCGACCGCGTCCGACACCTCGACAGACCGCAGCGCGACGACGCGCGACGCGAGCACGCAGGCCGCGCCCACCGCCGTCGAGCCGAAGCGCGTGACGCTCGACCCCTCGCTCGACTCGCACCAGCGGCAGGGCGTGACCGGTGGCACGTGGATCGCGCTGATCCTCGGCACGCTCATCCTCGTGCTGCTGCTCATCTTCATCCTGCAGAACAACGTGCCCGCCGACTTCGCCTACTTCGGCTTCGCGTTCAACCTGCCGCTGGGCGTCGCGATGCTCTTCGCGGCGATCGCGGGCGTGCTCATCGCCGCGCTGCTCGGCTCGGTGCGCCTCTTCAAGCTGAGCCGTCGCGTGCGCAAGCTCGAGAAGGAGCGCGAGACCATCAAGCGCGCGATCCGCTAGCGCGGGCTCTCGGCGCGGGCCCAGCAGAGTTGCAGAAGATTCGCCTGTCCGGCGGTCGCGCGCGGGAGTAGCGTTCGGCGCACACCGTCGGGGCTGCGGCGGGTCGTGAGCACGACCGGCTCCGGCGCAGAGGGAGCCGTCATGATCCTGGTCTGCGGAGCCACGGGGCTGCTGGGCAGCCGGATCGTCGAGCACCTCGTCGAGGCGGAGCAGGCCGTGCGGGCGTTCGTCCGCCCCGACACGGATGCGTCGGCCCTGCAGGCATCCGGCGTCACGATCGCGCGCGGCGACCTCCGCGGCCCGACGAGCGTGCGCGCCGCGCTCGCGGGCGTCGACACCGTCGTCACCTCTGCGAACGCGGTCAGCCGCATCCTCGACGGCGACAAGGACCTCACGATCGCGGATGTCGACCTCGCCGGCAACCTCGACCTCATCCGGGCGGCGAGCGAGGCGGGCGTGCGGCGGTTCGTGTTCGTCTCGGCGGCCGGGATGGGCCGGGGGCTCGAGCGCCTCGCGCCGCTCACCGAGGCGAAGTGGCACGCCGAGCAGGCGCTTGCGGCGTCGCCGATGCGGAGCGTCGTGGTGCGCAGCGACATGCTCATGGAGATCTGGCTCGAGCCGCTCTCGGGCATCGACCCGGGCAACGGCAAGGCGGTCGTCTACGGGCGCGGGCAGGCTGCGCACCGCTACATCGCGGCCGACGACCTCGCGGCGCTCTGCGCGCACCTCGCGACCGTCGACGACCCGCCTCGTGTGGTCGAGGTGGGCGGGCCGGAGGCGCTCACCCGCAACGAGGTCGT
This sequence comes from Agrococcus jenensis, assembly GCF_003752465.1. Taxonomy (NCBI): domain Bacteria; kingdom Bacillati; phylum Actinomycetota; class Actinomycetes; order Micrococcales; family Microbacteriaceae; genus Agrococcus; species Agrococcus jenensis. Next base: position 696,357 of record NZ_RKHJ01000001.1, read on the forward strand.
GGCAGCGTTCGCCGCGGCGGCCGGGCGGGAGCTGCGCGTGCGGCACGTGCCACGCGGGGTGCTCGACCTCGCGTCGCGGGCATTGTGGAACATGAAGCCCGCGCTCGCGTCGATGCTCGCGATGGCGCTCTTCAGCGACACCCACCCGAGCACGGCGGACGACGCACCGCTGCGCGCGGCCGGCATCGAGCCGCGCACGGCCTCCGACTACATCCGCGCATCCGTCGACGTCCGCTGACCGCCCTCCGCCTCGCCCGCTGCGCAGGATCTCAACGGAGCGGGTGGTCGCGCGAGGGCACTATCGCCTCCTGCTACCAATCGCTCCGTTGAGATCGACAGCGCTCGGTCGTGAGCGGGCGAGCGGACCGGTCGAGCGCCCGAGCGGGCTCGATACGATCGGAGCCCGTCGCCCAGGAGGTCCCTTCGTGCCCGCAGCATCCGCGTCCGACACCGCCCGCGCCCACGCCGACGACCTCGCATCGTTCGTCGACGCGTCGCCGTCGAGCTACCACGCGGCCGCCGAGGTCGCCCGGCGCCTGCAGGACGCCGGCTTCGCGGCGCTCGACGAGGCGGATGCGTGGCCCGAGGCCGCCGGCCGCTACCTGGTGGTGCGCGACGGCGCCGTCATCGCGTGGATCGTGCCCGCATCCGCGAGCGCCACGACGCCCGTGCGGGTGTTCGGCGCGCACAGCGACTCCCCCGGATTCAAGCTCAAGCCGCAGCCGTCCACCGGCCGGCTCGGCTGGCTGCAGGCGGGCGTCGAGGTCTACGGCGGCCCGCTGCTCAACTCGTGGCTCGACCGCGAGCTGCGCCTCGCCGGCCGGCTGGTGCTCGACGACGGCAGCCACGTGCTCGCCGACTCCGGGCCGCTGCTCCGGCTCCCGCAGCTGGCCATCCACCTCGACCGCGGCGCCAACGACGGGCTGACACTCGACAAGCAGGCGCACACGCAGCCGGTCTGGGGGCTCGGCTCGCCCGAGTCGGCGGACCTGCTGGCCGAGGTCGCCGCGTCGAGTGGCGTCGACGCCGCCCGCATCCGTGGCTTCGACCTCGTCACGGCCGACAGCGCCCGCGGCGCGGTGTTCGGCAAGGACGACGCCTTCTTCGCCGCCGGGCGGCTCGACGACCTCGCGAGCGTGCACGCCGGCACGGTCGCGCTCGCCACGGCCGCCGATGGCTTCGACGCCGCGCACATCCCGGTGCTCGCGGTGTTCGACCACGAGGAGATCGGCTCGGCGACCCGCTCCGGCGCGGCCGGCCCGTTCCTCGAGGACGTCCTCGAGCGCATCGGCCTCGCGCTCGGCGCGAGCCGTGAGGAGCGGATGCGCGCGCTCGCGGCGTCGTGGTGCGTCTCGAGCGACGTCGGCCACTCGGTGCATCCGAACTACGCCGAGAAGCACGACCCGCGGGTGCGGCCGGTGCTCGGCTCCGGCCCGATCCTGAAGATCAACGCGAACCAGCGCTACGCGACCGACGGCGCGGGTGCCGCCGCGTGGCAGGCGTGGTGCGACGAGGCCGGCGTGACGAGCCAGCCGTTCGTCTCGAACAACGCGGTGCCGTGCGGCTCTACGATCGGGCCGATCACGGCGACGCGGCTCGGCATCCGCACGGTCGACGTCGGCATCCCGATCCTGTCGATGCACTCGGCCCGCGAGCTCGCGGGCGTGAGCGACCTCCACGACCTCGCCAAGGTCGCCGGCACGTTCTTCACTGCGGCGGACTGACCGCCGGACCACGGGAGCGAGCGGCGGATGCGGGTCGACTACATCCTCCCGCTGCGGTGGGACGCCGACACGTCGCGGCGCGAGCTGGAGGAGCTGACCGCCTACCTCGCACGCCTGCGCGCGTGGGCGAATGTCGTGGTCGTCGATGGCTCCGACGCGCCCGTGTTCGCCGAGCATGATGCGGCGTGGTCTGGGCTGGTGCGCCACATCCCGCCGGAGGGGCCGCCATGCCCGAACGGCAAGGTGGCGGGGGTGCTGACCGGCATCCGCGCGACGCGGCGAGACCGCATCGTGATCGCCGACGACGACGTCCGCTACGACGAGCGCGGGCTCGCGGAGGTGGTCCGCCGGCTGGACCGCGCCGGCATCGTCATGCCGCAGAACCACTTCCGGCCGCTGCCCTGGCACGCGCGGTGGGACACGGCGAGGTCGCTGCTCAACCGCGCGATCGGCGCCGACTACGCCGGCACGGTCGCGGTGCGGCGAGCGCTCGCGGCCGGCGGCTACCGCGGCGACGTGCTGTTCGAGAACCTCGAGCTGCTGCGCATGGTCGCGGCGCGCGGCGGGACGGTCGAGCGGGCGCGGGACCTCTTCGTCGAACGCCGGCCGCCGAGTGCACGGCACTTCCGGTCGCAGCGCGGGCGGCAGGCGTACGACTCGCAGGCGCAGCCCTGGCGGCTCACGGCCGAGCTCGCGCTGCTGCCCGCCCTGCTGCTGCAGGCCAGGGCGCCGCGCGCCTACCTCGCCTGGGCGGTTGCCGCCGTCGCCATCGCCGAGCGCGGACGACGCGTCGCCGGCGGTCGGCGGGTGTACGCGCCGACCGCCGCGCTGTGGGCGCCGGCGTGGGTGGCCGAGCGGGCGGTCACGGCGTGGATCGCGCTCGCCTGGCGCGCGGCCGGAGGGGTGCCGTATGCCGGCGGTCGGCTGCGCTACGCGGCGTCGTCGAGGCGGGCGCTGCGTCGGGCCGAGCACTCCGGCACACCCGGAGCCGATCGACCCGTCTGCTGACCGCGCTGCTCAGCCGACCTGCAGCGCCGCCGCATCCTGCCGCCGCACGATCTCTTCGATCCAGATCGGCGCGAACGGCGACGTGCAGTTCGGCGGCGTCGGGTAGTCCTTCAGCACCTCGAGCCGCTCGCCGATCGCGATCGCCCGCGCGCGGTGCTCGGGGTGCGCGATGCCGATCGTCGCGAGGCACGTGTTCATCGCCCACTGCAGCCGGTCGGGCGCCTCGCGCATCTCGGCCTCGATCGTGTCGAGCAGCCCGTCGAGGTCGAGCCCCTCTGGTCGCTTGGCGACCCGCTCGCTCGTCAGCGCCCATCCGGCGCTCGCGACCACCGGATCCGCGTCGTCGACCCACCGCAGCCGCAGCGCCTCGGCCTCCGGGTGCTTCTTCACGACGTAGTTCACGAGCCAGTCGTGCACCTTCGGCGCGCGCGCCTCGCGCAGCATGCGGTCGAGCTCGTCGCGCGAGTAGGCCTTCGGCCGGCAGATGAGCAGCGCGAGCAGCCGCGCGGCGGTCTCGTCTGTCGCCCACAGCGCGACCGCGAGCTCATGCTGCGTCTTCAACCGCTTCGCGATCGCGCGCAGCTTGCCGAGGTTGACGCCGTGGTCGTCGCCGTGGCGCTCGTTCACCTCGCGAGCGCGCGGGTCGTCGAGCGCGGCGAGCTCCGCCAGCAGGTCCGGCACGGTCTCCGACATCACGACCTCCTCGTGTCCCGCTCAGCCTAGGAGCGCATGCGGCTGCGACGCTCGGGCACGCGCGGCACCGTCCGCGCCGCGCGGTCGTCGTCGCTCATCACGGCGAAGACGCGCACGTCGGCGCCCGCCGGGAAGTACGATCGGCGGCGACGCTCGAGGCCGAGCACGTACCACCACGGCGGTCGCATCGCGCCCTTCGAGCGGTTGTGGCCGCGGCACAGCGCCTGCCCGTTGCTCTCGACCGTGGGGCCGCCGCGCGACCAGGGGAAGACGTGATCGACCTCGGTGGCGGGCGCATCGCACCGGCCCCAGGCGATGAAGGCGGCGCTCTCGCATCGCCTGGCGGCCCGCTCCATCACGGTCGCCCTGGGGCCGAACCGGAAGGTGCGCCACGGATCGCGACGAGCGAAGCCCGGGCCCCGTCCGGGCATCGGGAATCGCAGCACCGCGACGGCGACGAGCAGCGGAACGAGCCACGGCAGGGCCGGCTGCAGCATCGCGAGCGCGCCCTCGAGCGCGCGCAGTAGGACGTCCATGGAGCACCTCCGTCACGGGTGCTCGGCCGCCAGCCGAACAGCTCCGTGCCTCGATTCTGCACGAAGATGAGGCTTGCTCGCGCGACCTACCGGTTCCGCTCCGACTGCCTGCTGCGGTCGGGCCCGCCGACCTCCTCCGGCAGCTCGTCGATCGGCACGAGCACGATGTCCTGCACCTTCCAGTCCAGGTCGATGCAGCCGTCGCGCGCGTCGAGCAGCTCGGTCAGCGTCGGCATCATGCCTCGGTGCGGCACGACGAACGCCTCGACGTGGAACACGTGCCCCTGGTCGCGCACCCGGGAGCCTGCCCGCGCGACCCACGGCAGGCTCTCGAGGTAGGCGTCGACCTTGGCCGCATCCGGATGCGGCCGGCCGTCGTCGAAGGTGGTCGCGCGGGTGTCCATGAGGTCGGTGATGGCCGCCTTCATGTTCTTGAAGCCGTCCGAGAGGATGCTCGCGGCGATGAAGAGCGCGGCCGCCGCGTCGGTCCACCAGAGGCCGAGCCCGATGCCTGCGACGCCCACGATCGAGCCAGCCGCGGTCATCCAGTCGGCCTTGTTCATGTCGGCGTCGGCGTAGAGCACCTTGTCGTGCAGCTCCTCGGCGAGCCGCATCTTGACCCGGCCGAAGTAGATCGGCAGCGGGATGGTGAGCGCCATCGCGCCCATCATCAGCCAGCCGAGCCAGACGGTCTGCCCGAAGAGCACGACCGAGCCGATCGGCGGATGCTCGGCGGTGATGAGGCCCGTCGCCGAGTCGTAGATGAGGAACGCGCCCATGGTGAAGAGCGCGACCCCGGCGACGAGGTGCGCGACGCCGACGGACCGGTGGTAGCCGTAGGGGTACTTCGGGTTCGGCGTCTTGTTCACGAGCCGCACCGCGAGCAGGAACGCGATCGGCGGGGCGAGCGAGAGCAGGTCTTCGATCCAGGCGGCCTTCATCGCCTGCGAGCTGCCCATCACGAGGTAGACCATCGTGATCGCGACCGCGAGGAACGCGAGCGTGCCCCACTCGAACCGGATGGCCTTGCGCAGCGCCTTCGCCTGACGCTCGGGCAGCTCGGTGCGGCCGAAGCGCGGGTTCACGAGACGGCCTGCTCGTCGAGGAAGGTCTCGAGCGCGACGAGGAAGGCGTTCTCGCCGAGCGGCGCGAGCATCACGTGCTTGTCGTTCCCCTCGGCGGTGCCGGCCTCGACGTAGGGGCGGGTGGAGGCGCCGAACTCCGTCCAGGGCGTGTCCTCGACGAAGCCGCCGATGACGAGGTCGAGCTCGCCCGCCTCGAGCGCCTCCGCGAGCGTCGCCTCGCTGCCCGGGGTCCACTCGACCTCCGCGTCGAGCCGCTCGGCGAACTCGAGGATGAGCGCAGGCTCGGTGCCAGAGGGGTCGCCGCCGTCGCTCAGCTCGACCCACGGCGCGTTCTCGGTGACGCCAACGCGCAGGACCCCGCCCTGGACGCGCTCGAGCGTGCCGTCGGGGTCCGCGGGCACGGTCGCGCATCCCGTCAGCACCGTCACCGCCAGGGCGATCGCGCCCGTCGACCTCAGGAACCTCCCCATGCGGCCGACCATAGCGAAGCAGCATCCAGCCGCCCTGCGTGTTTCACGCGGGACTGCCTAGTGCCCGCGGGAGCCTCGGAGCGGCGAGCCCGAGGCCGCTAGCTCCCGGTCGAGTCGGCCGCGCCGTAGTCGACTGCCGACCACTTCCGCGGACGGATCACGAACGCGACGAAGCCCTCCCGCTCCGCGTACGGCTCCCCCGTGTACTTCACGGAGAGCCGATCGACGATCGCCATGCCCTCCTCGCCGTCGATGCGAGCCGTGACCTCGCCGCGCACCGTGGCCATCACGTAGGCGTCGTCCGGTGCGGTGATCGAGACGGCGACGCGAGGATCGCGGCCGATGTTCCGGTCCTTGCGCGAGCCGGCGATCGTGAAGAACACCAGCTCGTCGTCGCCGTGCCGGTCGATCCACAGCGGCACGACCTGCGGCGCGCCGTCCGGCTGGAGCGTCGCGAGGTGCGCGACGGCCGTCGTCGAGAAGTGGTGGGCGATGTCGGTCCATGCCTGCATCGGATGCGGTCCCCTCGTCAGCGCGCGGCCCGTCCCGCCCGCGCCAGTCAGGCTAGCGAGCGCGCCTCGGCCGGACGTGGAAGCCTCCCCGCCATCCGCAGCGGTGACTAGGGTCGAGCCAGCACCTGCGAGGGAGACATCCGATGGCCTGGAGCACGCGCCAGCTCGCCGACCTCACCGGCACGACCGTCAACACGGTGCGGCACTACCACCGGCTCGGGCTGCTCGAGCTGCCGGAGCGCACCGTCAACGGCTACAAGCAGTACGGCGTGCAGCACGTGGTGCGGCTGCTGCGCATCCGGCGCCTCGTCGAGCTCGGTGTCCCGCTCGCGCAGATCTCGGGGATCAGCAGCGAGGTCGAGCGCACGCCTGAGGCACTGCTCGCAGTCGACGCGCACCTCGCCGAGCAGATCGAGCAGCTGCAGCGGGCGCGCCAGGACATCGCGGCCATCCTCGCCGGCAACGGGCCCGCTGACGGCCCGCGCGGCTTCGAGTCGGTCTCGGCACAGCTGTCATCCGCCGACAGCTCGATGCTCCATCTCTACGCGCAGCTGTACGACGAGGACGCCATCGCGGATCTGCGCCGCATGGTCGAGGCGGAGGTCGGTGACAGCGCGGAGGCGGCGTTCAACGCGCTGGGGCCGGATGCCGACGACGCGACCCGCCAGCGCGTCGCCGAGGCGCTCGCCCCGGCCATGGAGCAGCACATGCGCGACTACCCCTGGGTGCTCGATCCCGTCGCTCGGTCGCGGCACAGCGCCGAGGCGACGACGGAGGCCTTCGTCAGCGCCGTCGTCGAGCTCTACAACCCGGCGCAGCTCGACGTGCTCGCCCGCAGCGACGCGATCGCGCGATCGCGGTTGCAGCAGGCCGACCCGGCCGACGACGACGCGGAGGACGAGCCCGGCTCCTGAACCCCGCCTGCGCCTCGCTCACCGCCCTGCGCCTCGCTCACCTGTCTCCGACAGGGTCGAGCGCTCGCCCGCGGGCCCACCGCCGCGGGCGCGCTTGACCCTGTGGTGGGAACACAGTGCCTACTGGGTTCAGCGCCGAGATCTCGGCGCCTGATCTCACTCAAGGAGCACCGTGAACCCGATCGAAGACCTCGTCATCGGCTTCCAGGAGCTCGTGGCCGCTGTGCCCGAGCTGCTGCAGCCCTTCATCGTCATGCTCGCCGGCATGATCCCCTTCATCGAGGGTGAGGGCGGTTCGCCGATCGGCATCGTCGGCGGCATCCATCCGATCGTGGCGGGCATCGCCGCCGCGACCGGCAACCTCCTCGCCGTGCTCGCCGTCGTCATGCTCACCTCCCGCACGCGGGAGACCCTGACGGCGCGGCGCGGCGCTCGATCCGGCGCCACGTTCGCCGGCGGCGAGGCTGGCGCCGTCATGACCCTGGAGGACGACCAGCCCGCCGGGCCGGCGAAGCCGGAATCGAAGGGCAAGCAGCGCCTGAAGCGCTGGCTCGTGCGCTTCGGCGTGCCGGGCGCGAGCCTGCTCGGGCCGCTCGCGATCCCGACGCACTTCACCGCCGCGACGCTCGTCGCCTCCGGCGTGCCCCGCGGCTGGGTGCTGCTGTGGCAGGCCATCGCGATCGTGCTGTGGACCACGCTCACCACCGTCGCCGCCTGGCTCGCCGTCTCGGCGCTGCTGGCCTGACGCATCCACACCGACCCCGAGAGGAACTCGTGTGCGCCCATCGAACGACCAGGATCAGCCTGCCGACCCGACCCTCGCCGAAGACCTGATGCTGCTGCTGTTCCAGCCAGGATCCGGAAGGCGTTCCGGCACCGGCCACATCGCCGGCGAGGGCACGCTCTTCTACGCCCTCGCGGGCGCGGTGCTGGCCGAGCTCGCGCTCGGCGACCACGTGCGCGCAGACGAGTCGACGCGAGCCGCACGCGTCGGTGCGGTGGCCGCCAACCCTCCGGTGGACGTGCTGCTGCGCACGGCGTGGGAGTACGTGGCGCAGCGGCCGCGCGGCGTCCAGACGGTGCTCGCCGCCATCGGCCCGACCCTGCGCGCACCGGTGCTGGAGCGGCTCATCGAGCACGGCGACATCAAGCGCGGGCAGCGCAGGTCGCTCGGCCTGTTCACGACGGATGTGCTCCTGGGTGACGGCGGCGACCGTCGCGCCGCGCTACTGGCCGCCGTGCGCGCAGTGCTCGTCGACGGGGCCGATCCGACCCCGCGCTTCGCGGCGCTGACCGCGCTGGTGTCGGCGAGCGGCGTGCTGCCGCAGCTCCACCGCGAGATCCCGTGGGACACCCCGGTGATCGAGCGTGCGAAGCAGCTCGAGCAGGGCGACTGGGGCGCGGATGCCGCCGCGCACGCGGTCGCGCGCACCATGACGGCGATCGTCGTGAACAACGTGGTCGTGGCCGCAGCGGTGCTGCCGCGCGCGTAGCGCCGGCCCCGACGCGTCGACGGTCGCCGGCGATGCGTCCGCCGACCAGGCCGCCCCCGCACGTCAAGCACGCTTGACAGTCAAGGTCGCTTGTCTCTACGCTGGCAGCACCAGTCAAGCGACCTTGACATCGACCGCTCCTCCGGAAGGCATCCCGTGACCAGGTCCTCCTCGTCCCGCACCCCCGCGCGCTTCGGCCGTGCTCGCTTCGGCGGAGGCAGCGCCGCCCTGATCCTGGTCGCGGTGCTCATCGGGGCGGCGCTCGCCGCCGGACTCGGCGTCGGCTTCGCGCTGCTCGGCGAGCCGGGTGCGGCGGGCCTCCGGTTCACCGTGATGGCACTCGTCACTCTGCCCGTCACCTCCGCGCTCGCGTGGGCGGTGCTCGTCGACCGCTCGAGCCTGCCGGATGCGGTGGAGCGCCCCGAGGACTCGGTCGAGTCGGCCTGGTACGACTCCGCAGCCCGCAGCGCCTTCCTCGACGTGTTCGTCACGGTCGGCCTCGCCGCCGCGGTCTTCTCGATCACCCGCGTGCAGGTCGACACCGGCATGCTGCTGCTCGGGCTCTCGGTGCTCATCGCACTGGACTTCGCCGTGCGCTACCTGCTCGCGAAGCGCGCGGGCGCCTGATGCGCAACGCGCTGCCGGAGCGGCGTCAGGCGCGCGGCTGGTCGCAGCAGCGGTTGGCCGACGAGCTGGGCGTCTCCCGCCAGACGGTCATCTCGATCGAGAAGGGTCGCTTCGACCCATCGCTGCCGGTGGCGTTCCGGCTCGCCGCCGTCTTCGAGTGCCGCATCGAGGATCTCTTCTCGCCCGAGTGACGCGCATCCGGCCCCCGGCGCGTTGACGCGCGCTCCCGCAGGTGCGACCGTACCGACATGGCGATGGATCACGACCACGGACAGCACCACGGGGAGCACCATGCGGAGCACCAAGGGGAGCACGTCGCCTCGAGCGAGGTGAGCCACGAGCACGAGCACGCCGGCGCGGGCGGCATCAACCGGATGGCGGCCAGCGCGACGCTCCACTGCCTGACCGGATGCGCGATCGGCGAGATCCTGGGGCTCGTCATCGGCACCGCGATCGGTCTGTCGGCGCTGTGGACCGTCGTGCTCGCGGTGGGCCTCGCGTTCCTCTTCGGCTACGCGCTCTCGACCCTGCCGCTCCTCAAGGCCGGCCTCTCGCTCGGCACAGCCCTGGGCGTCGTGCTCGCTGCGGACACGCTCTCGATCGCGACCATGGAGCTCGTCGACAACGGAGTGATGGCCCTGATCCCTGGCGCGATGGACGCGGGGCTCGTCAATCCCGTCTTCTGGATCGGGATGATGATCGCGCTCACCGTCGCGTTCTTCGCCGCCTATCCCGTCAATCGCGTGCTGCTGCAGCGCGGGAAGGGGCACGCGCTGACCCATCAGTACCACCACGGCGCCCAGCCCGCGGTGGGCGCCCGTCGCTTCATCCCGGACCTGTCGTCCGGCTTCCTCGTCGGCGTCATTGTGAGCTTCATGCTCGGCGGCCTGCTCGTTGCGGCTGCCGCGACGCTCGGCGGCGGGATGGGAGCGCACGGGTAGGCCCACGCCGCAACGAGAAGGGGGAGGGGCATCCGCCCCTCCCCCTTCGTCCGGTCAGCTGATCAGCCGATCGGTGTCGGCTCTGGCTCCGGCTCGATCACGCCCTCGGCCCGCGCGCGGCGCAGGTTCTTGCGCACGATCGGCCAGAAGATGGCGAGCGCGCCGACGGCGATGAAGCTCGTCAGCACCTGCGCGCGTCCCGAATCCGTGCCGAGCATGATGAAGACGATGCCGATCGCCGCCGCGATGAGCAGCACGTTGAGCACCGGGAACATCCACACCTTGAGCGTGAGCGCCGCGCACTGCTCCGGCGTCATCGCGAGGCGCAGGCGCCACTGCGTCACCGCGATGAAGACGAAGACGAAGAGCGCCACGAGGCCGGTGGAGTTCATGATGAAGTCGTAGATGCCGGAGCTCGGCGCGATGAAGTTCACGAGCGTCGCGACCAGGCCGCCAGCGGTGGAGGCGAGCACCGCGAAGACGGGCACGCCCCGCTTCGAGCGCTTCGACATGATCGCCGGGGCGAGCCGCTGCTCCGACAGCGCGGCGAACATCCGCGAGGCCGAGTAGGTGCCCGAGTTCAGCACCGAGATGACGGCGGTGAAGATGACGAGCGTCATGATCGCCTCGGCGCCGGGGATGCCGAGCAGGCTGAAGACGTAGGCGAACGGCGCGATCTCGTCGGGCGTGGGCAGCTGGTTCCACGGCACGACCGTCACGATGATGAGCACCGCGCCGACGTAGAAGAGCATCACGCGCCAGATGACGGTGTTGGCCGCCTGGCGGATGCCCTTCGCCGGGTCCTCCGACTCGGCCGCCGCCATGACGGCGATCTCCGCGCCGAAGTAAGCGAAGAGCACGAGCGCGATCGACGAGATGACGACGCCGAAGCCGTTGGGCATGAAGCCGCCGTGCTCCCAGAGGTTCGGGATCGAGATCGAGGAGCCGGGCCACAGCCCGAACGCGAAGAGCAGGCCGGCGGCGAGGAAGACGACGATCGCGACGACCTTGATGCTCGCCAGCCAGAACTCGGTCTCGCCGAAGGAGCGGAGCGACACGAGGTTGGTGGTGACGAAGATCGCGAGCAGCACGAGCGAGCCGACCCATGCGGGCACGGCGGGGAACCACTCGGCGATCATGCCGCCGCCGACGACGGCCTCGTAGGCGATGACGCCGACCCAGAAGTACCAGTAGAGCCAGCCGACGATGTAGGCCGCCCAGTCGCCGAGGCCGACGCGGGCGTACTCCATGAAGGAGCCGACGGCCGGGCGCGCAGCGGCCATCTCGCCGAGCATCCGCATGGCGAGGAAGACGATCATGCCGCCGGCGAGGTACGAGAGCGTGGCCGCGGGGCCGGCCGCGATGATGATGTTGGCCGAGCCGACGAAGAGGCTCGCGCCGATGATGCCGCCGAGGGCGATCATCGTGACGTGCCGCGACTTCAGCTTCTTGCCGACGATCTGACCGGCGGAGGTCTCCGGCGAGACGGGGTTGTCGTACGGCGAGCTGGCGCTCGAGCCGGTGATGGGGTCGCGTGCCAAGGGATCGCTCCTTCTGATGGGGTGGGCCGCGAGCAGCATCTGCGGCGGCGACACCTGATCGTACATATCTGATCGAGCGTGATCGGCGATACGTCACGAGGCTGAAACATCACGAATGGTGACGATTCCTCCTATTGCGCCAGGTAGCCGCCGTCGACCGGGATGGACGTGCCGGTGATGTAGGCCGCACCCGGGCTCGCCAGGAATGCGACCGTCGCGGCCACATCCTGCGGCGTCGCGATGCGCTGCAGCGGGATCGCCGCGGCCACGCGCTGCTCCGTCGCTGCCGGGTCGTCCTGCTCCGCGACCCACGATTCGTAGAGCGGCGTGCGCGTCATCCCGGGCGCCACGGCGTTCACCCGGATGTCGTGCGGCGCGAGCTCGACGGCAGCCGCGGTCGTGAGCGCGAGCATCGCGCCCTTGCTCGCGCTGTAGACGCTCATCGTCGGCACGCCGATGCTCGCGAGGCGCGACGTGATGTTGATGATCGAGCCGCCGCGGCCGGCGTCGCGCATCGCCCTGCCTGCCGCCTGCAGGCAGGCGATCGCGGCGAAGACGTTGGTCTCGAACGTCGTGCGCACCTCATCGGCGGGGGTGTCGAGCAGCCAGCCGGTGTGGTCGCTGGCGGCGTTGTTGACGAGCACGTCGAGGCGACCCTCGGCGGCGACGGTGGCGGCGACGAGCTCGTCGGCGGCCCCCGGTGCAGTCAGGTCGGCGGCGATGAATCGTGCGCCGATGTCGTCGGCGACCGACTCAGCCCGCTCGCGCGAGCGCCCGCTGATGACGACCCGGAGCCCATCCTCGACGAGCCGGCGGGCGATCTCGACGCCGATGCCCGAGGTCGCGCCGGTGACGAGCGCGACGCGCGACTGCTCTGGTGCTTCGGGGTTGAGCATGCTCTCAGGTTACGTCCGCGCCGCATCGGCATTCAGCCCACACTGAGTACCTCGCCTTCATCGGAGCGCACATGGGCTTCGTCGCTTGAGGACGCGCGACGCCGAAGCCTGCTGGGTTAGCCGATGTCGAATGCGAGTCGTCTGATCCGATCGATGAACTGCGACGACAGCATCCATCCATCCGCCATGGAGGAGAGGTACTGCGCTGCCCCTGCAAGCTGCTGCGCTTTCGTCGCGAACGAAAGCCGGGGCTCTCGCGAGCGCAGCTCTGCCGCAATCTCATCGGCACGTTCCTGCAGGAGCATCTCCTGATGCTCGGATGCGATGCTCGCTTGCTGACGCAGAGCACTCATGAACAAGCGCTCGCTGAAGACACTGTCTAGGTTCTCGCCGTGCGCGGCAAGCACCGCTTTGGCAACCGCTGTTCGCTTGTTCACCGTTGCGAGGCGGAATGTTGGATCCGCAAGTAGCATCTCGCGCAAGCGCGCGGCCTCGCGAACGCGCTCGCGTGACTCCAGCTCGAAGTCTTCCCGTTGCCCATCCCGAGCGCGGATCGCAGCCTCTTCGGCGTCGTCACTGAGTCGGTCGCTCCATCCCGCCGTGCACGACCACACGCAGAGCAGACCGTCCACAGCCCAAGTCAGCCTGACGTCGCTCAGGTCCCCGTCGCGCGCTGCAGCGCGCGCGATGACATCCATGACCTCGTCGTACTCGAGCTCCGACGGCTCGACGAGGAGAGCGGAGTCGAAGGTCGTCGACTCGAGGAACACCATGCGCGCTTGTGCTTGCGCGATCGTCCCGATGACTTGCTCGACACTCACGGCCTCGGCCGTAAAGAAGATGTCGGGGGAGCGAATCGCCGAAGGAACCGCCGGGCTGAGGTTGACGCCAGCCTCCTGGAGCCGTCGCGGTATATCTCCGACGAGAGTTGCTAACTCTTCCGAGGACCTGCCGGAAGGCTCGGGACTGTTCACTCTGCTCCCCACGATGCCGATGCAATGTCGATGGCCTGAGCCTGTCAGTTCCGCCAGCTAGGGCCGAATCGCCCGGCCGCGCATCACTCAGCGCCCAGCTGCCCGGTCAGCCGCTCGCGCATGCCGGTGCTCGCCGCGTTGAGCCCGCGCAGCTCCACCGTCTTCCCGAGTCGCGCGTACTTCGTCTCGATCGCGTCGAGCGCCGCGACGGTGGAGGCGTCCCAGATGTGCGAGCGGGAGAGGTCGATGACGACGTGCGCCGGGTCCTCCGTGTAGGAGAACTGCGTCGTGAGGTCGTTCGACGAGGCCCAGAAGAGCTCACCCTCGACGGCGTAGTGGGCCGCTGCATCCGTCACGGTGCGCGTCACCGTCTGGAAGTGCGCGACCCGGCGGGCGAACAGCACCATCGCGGTGATGACGCCGACGATGACGCCGATCGCGAGGTTGTGCGTGATGACGACGACCACGACGGTGACGACCATGACGAGCGTCTCGGAGACGGGCATCCGCTTGAGCGTGGATGGGCGGATGCTGTGCCAGTCGAAGGTGCTGACGACGACCATGATCATGACCGCGACGAGGGCCGCCATCGGGATGAGCGCGACGACGTCGCCGAGCGCCACGACGAGCACGAGCACGAAGACGCCGGCGAGGAAGGTCGAGACGCGCGAGCGGGCGCCGGAGACCTTCACGTTGATCATCGTCTGGCCGATGACGGCGCAACCGCCCATGCCGCCGAAGACGCCCGAGAGCAGGTTGGCGACGCCCTGGCCCCACGACTCGCGCGTCTTGTTCGAGCGGGTGTCGGTGATGTCGTCGACGAGCTTGGCGGTGAGGAGCGACTCCATGAGGCCGACGAGCGCCATCGCGAACGCGGTCGGCGCGATGATGCTGAGCGTCTCGAGGGTGGGCGGCACCTGCGGCACGAAGAGCTCGGGCAGGCTGCGGGGCAGCTCGCCCTGGTCGCCGACGTCGGGCACCGACCAGCCGAAGACGAGCACGGCGGAGGTCAGCAGCGCGACGGCGATGAGCGGCGACGGCACGACCTTCTGCAGTCGCGGGATGAGCACGATCACCGCGACGCCGACGACGACGAGCGGGTAGACGAGCCACGGCACGCCGAAGAGGTGCGGCAGCTGCGCGATGAGCACGAGGATCGCGAGCGCGTTGACGAAGCCCACCATCACGCTGCGCGGGATGAAGCGCATGAGCCGGGCGACGCCGAGGAGCGCCAGCACGATCTGCATGACGCCGGCGAGCAGCACGGTGGCGATGAAGTAGTCGAAGCCGTGGTCGCGCATGATCGGCGCGATCACGAGGGCGACGGCACCGGTGGCGGCGCTGATCATGGCGGGGCGGCCGCCGACGAACGCGATCGTCACTGCCATCACGAAGCTCGAGAAGAGCCCGACGCGCGGGTCGACGCCGGCGATGATCGAGAACGAGATCGCCTCGGGGATGAGCGCGAGCGCGACGACGAGCCCGGCGAGCGCCTCGCGCGTCAGCAGCCGCGGGCTCTTGAGGACGGTCAGCACGGACGGGTCGTCGCGGTAGCGCTCGCGCGTCGGGGCTGTGGTGGCCATGGAGGCTCCTCGGGAAGGCTCGCGGGCATCCCGCGGCGAGGGGAAGTGTGGGGCGCGGCTTCGCGCGGGCGCGTCCATCGCAGGAGCGAGGGGACGGCGGCGGTCGAGACGTCGACCACGGACGACTCTACCCTAACGTCACGGTAGAGTTGGCGGCGATGGAAGGGCGGACGACATGATGCACATCGGCGAGCTGGCCGAGCGCGTCGGGCTGTCGCTGCGCTCCCTCCGCCACTGGGACGACGTCGGGCTCGTGCACGCGTCCGGCCGCACGGACGGAGGCTTCCGCCTCTACACCGAGGCCGATGAGGAGCGCGTGCGGCTCATCATGCGCATGAAGCCGTTCGGCTTCTCGCTCGAGGAGCTCGCGGAGCTGGCCGATGCGATCGAGGGCTCCCCGGCCGACCCGCTCGCGGCACTGCCCGCGGAGCGCGCCGAGTGGTTCCGCACCCAGATGCATGAGCGACGCGCGAAGCTCGCCCGTCAGCTTGCCGATGCCGACGCGCTGCTGGCGCGCGTCGGGCCTTTTACCCCTCCCGCTGATTGAGCCGCTCCCGCCCACGTCAGCCGTACGAGCCGCACCTCGAGTCCGTGGGCGGTCGCGAGTTCGGCGAGCACCTCCCTGACAACCTCGCTGCGTCGTAGGCATGGCGACTGCAGCGCCTCCCTGAGCTTCTCGGGCGACCTGGACAGCTGATGCAAACCCGGTCGCACGCCGACCTCCGGCCGCGGCATAGCAGCGTCGCGCATCACGAACGCACACGGCAACTGCCGAACGAGCGTGAGGTTGAGTCCCAGCTCCCGCGAGAGCGCGACCGCCGCAGTCGCGTCGTCCGCGCCTCAAAGCGGCAGTCGGCACCAGCGGCCAGCCGCGCACTCGCGCCGACACGCACCTCACGCCTACCGCGGCGGCACGAAGGTGAAGCGCACCGGCGGGGTCTCGGCTGAGGCAGCGATGCAGGTGCCGACGGGCAACGACGACAGGTCCCAGTCCTCGACCACATGGCCAGCCTGCACCGTCTCAATCAGACCTTTTGACCGCACGCTCGATTGAAGACGGATAAGCTTCATGTTCTCTCCAAACCGGTCGCGGACGAACCGTCGAGACGAGCCGTCGAAGAGTCGGAACGCAAAGACGGTACCGAACGCCGAGAGAACGGACGCTGCCGTCTCGGGTCCGTACATCGCCTCCACCTGGTGGGTATTCTGAGTCCCGACGATGAACCGCAGCCCTAACGACCGTCCGAAGTTCAGCCCATTCGTCAGGTGGGTAAGTTCCGGCAGTAGAGCGAACTCGTCGAGGACAAAGATGACGCGGCCGCTTGCGCGCTGCCGAGACATCGCTTCCTTCATCGCGATGTCGAGCATCGTCTTGTAGATGGGCGCGAGCATCGTTCCCGACGCGATGTCGTACTCGAGGAACAAAGCTCGTGCGCCTTTTTCGCGCAGGAAGCGCCGAATTGAGAAGGAGCCAGGGCGCCCAAAGTTGGAACGGAACGACTCTTGGATAACCTGCTGCATGAATGCGACGCACGCCATCGCGGACGGCGAGCCCTCCTTCGGGATGTAGTGCTTGGCGCCTCTAAGGTCCTCATTTCCGGGCCGGTCGAGCATCTCGTGCATCTCGGGGACAGACATACCCGCGAGCCCGACGCGGATGTCATGGTTGGTTCGACCCATGGACTCACGCAACATCGCTGATAGCAGAGCCACGAACAAATCGCGGGCTGCGCTGGCGAAGTAGAGGTTGTCGCCAGCGTTCCGCAGAAGGCTAGAAAACAGACCATTGCTTACCTCGAGCACCTCGTCGTCGACGTCCCGACCCGCGGGTGTGGCCGCGAACTCTTCGAACACATTCCACGCCTGCTGTCGCGGGTCGTCGCTCCCCGACGCCCCAATGACTCTGTCATCCTCGCGCCCAAACGCATCGAGGTAGTCGCCCTTCGTGTCGAAGAATACGAGCACGTCGTCCGGGCGCCGAGCCGCGCGCACCGACTGCACAAGCGCAGTCATCCCCACCGTCTTGCCCGTACCGATGCCTCCGAGGAACAGCACGTGACGACCGAGCACCGCGTCGGTCAGCCCGAGGGATGTACCGCCTGTGCCCTGTACGCCGAACTCACATGGGGTAGGCCCGACGTGTCCCGCCGCTGATGCCAGGGCGAATCCGCTTATGACCGTCTCCGAATACAACGGCGGGTTCACCACCTTAAGTCCGGTTCTGCCTCAGACCTGACATCGTTTTCCCCCTCGGGCTCGGGCTCGGGCTCGGGCTCCAATGCTGACTTCCCTTCCGACTGTGATGTCGGCATTGTCGCCGGTTCCGGCCCGAACTCGGAGTCCAGGTCCGGCTTCGACTCGGACGCAGAAGTAAGCTCCGGCTCAGACTCGGACGCGGAGTTGAGCTCCGGCTCCGATTCGAGCATCGATGCCGGCACCGGCTCGAGCTTCGACTCCGGCCCCAGCGCGAGCACCAGCTCCGGCTCAGGTCGCCGACCGGGCTGCCCTGGGTCGGCGTCCACCCCGCGACTCGACGGCGACTGAACTTCAGCCGTCGGCTTCAACTTCGACTCGGATCCCGGCATCGGCCCTGGGGCCGATCTGAACTCGTGCGCTGGGGCGCCATCAGCCTCGGGATGCCGTATCGGCCGGGGCTGCATCCCTGATTCCGGCTGGGACTGTGGCTCTGGTTCGTTGCTCGCTCCTGCCTCGGACAGACTCTCGGGTTCTGGTTCGGGCTCGGGCTCGGGCTCCGGCCCGGGAACGGGTGGCGACGAGACCCTGCCCGCGTTGATCGGGTACGTCGGGGAAGAGCCTGCGAGAACATCGTGGACTTGCGGTGCAGGGTTTGGCGTCTCGGCTTCTGTACCAGCCGCGGGGCTAGGCACTGGGCGGGGCTTGAAGCCGCGCGCTGACTCGGGAGACTCCACTGCAGGTTCAACTCCGGTGGCTTCGAGATCCGATTCGCTTTCGCGCTCCGGCATCGCTGTAGCGTCGACGTGCGGCCTCAACTCATGTTGGGATTCTGAACCTTGTTCAGCTGTCGATGCATTGGACGGCGCCGATGGGGCTTCGCGACCGGCAAATGCCCCCTCCGGCCCAGCCGCGGGTTGACTTCCAGTAGCCGACGGCTCGATGTCGCGCGGTGGGGCATTCGGTGCCGCTGTCAGGCTGTCGACGGCGGCCGTCTCATCGCTATTTACCGAGACCTGCGACTGCTTGTGCGTGCTGGCCTCGAGAGCGGCAATATCGGCGCACTGAGCGCTGAACGCTTGCAGGTCCTCACGCGAATTGTTGCGGCCAATCCGACCAGCTACCTTGAACCCCTCAACTTGGACTTGATCCCAGGACGCGCCCACTGGATCTCCTCGCCAGCGAGCTTGGACCCCTTCATTGAAGAGGTGCGCCTTGCCGCGATGAAGGCCCATCTGAGTTTCAGCAAAGGAACGGTGCGCTGCATATTTGTCATCCAGACTGCGCCCGCGCTCGGGATCGTGCCTCGCATCCCATAGAGTTTGGGCCGCTCTAAAGCCCTTCCACCCCGACGGGATAGTCGACCCAAGTACCACTCCTCCCGCGACGCCAGCAGCGAGCGGGCTCGAGATTCCGTAGCCCATGAGCTCGGCAACAAGCGGCTCGTGAACGAACCCTTCGATGGCCGCCGCCGTTGCGCCACCGATCTTTGTGACCGCGACGCCGATCTCCTGCAGCGGGCGCGCTTTATGAAGAGCAGATGCCACCCATCCGCGCGGGGACTGCGGTGCGCTCGGGTCAACCTCTGGGGCCATTGAGCCATTCCAACCTTGCGAGGCCGAACTCCAGAAGTGCTGGAATCTCTGTCAGTACACGGCGAGCCGCGATATCTAAGCCGTCCCCTTGGGCAGTTGCGATGCTCGATACCATGGTGGACAACTCAGCGGTTCTATCTGGCCACCAGAGCGCCGAGGCCAGCTCAGCGCCGACGATGTATGCAGGCCCGCCGCCGAATGGCAGCGCCCATACCGTTCCGTCGATTTGCGTCTGACTTGCATCGGGCAGAGACTGGGCTATAACCGTGAGGCCCGAAAGGCTCTCCAGCGCCGAAAGCGGTGTCGTCGTATCGATCTTGACGAGAAGCTGATTCGCCAGAAGTTGATCGAGCAACGCGGTGGTCTCGCCAAGTAGGGTGAGCCAAGCTCGGACCTGGCTCTCAGTGCGCGGTTTCTCGAAGAACTCCATCGCTGGCAGCAGAACCAGGTCGAACGGCCGCGCGAGGCCCTCCCCTACTGTCAGGTAGTAAGCGGGACTCCCGTCACGGTCTTGGCCAATTATGACCGCCCCGATCAGCGCATAGACCGGCTCACTGGCCTCGATGAACGGCGCCGCGTGCGTGTCGAACTCGCTGGCTTGAGTGGCGGTTGGAGCCATGCGTCTGTCCTCCTTATCGTGCAGCCAGAATGGCGGAAATCGCGATGGGTAGGCTCTGCGTCTGGGTGAACCTCGGACGGGCGCAGTGCCATAGTTGACTGAGGTCAGCTCCCGGCCATGGTGCCTCGGGCCTGGGCATCCAGGATGACGGCGCCTGCGTCGTAAGCGATGGTGTCGATGTTCTTCGAGTTCGCGTAGAGGAATGCCTGCTCGGCACCGAAGAGTCCTAGCGCACGTGCTCCCAGCCAAACGAGGAGCGCCACAGGGAGGAGCAGTGCGAGTAGGAGGAATATCACGACCGCGGCTCCTGTGGTCAGCCAGTCCCGGTACTCGGCAAGCTGCACGGAATCCCTTGCGCCGATGAGTGCCAGCGCGCCGCTCTGCCGCGAGACGCTAATGACGAGGATGACGCCAATGACCGAGGTGGCGATCGCGAGAGCGACTGTGGCGACGCCGAGACCGGCGGCGGGAATATTCGAGTAGTTTTCATCTAACAAGCTGGACACGGCGGATGTCAGAGTGCCGCCGAGGGCGAGGATGCCGATGACGTTCAGCGCGACGGCCACGGCCACCGCTACGCCGAGCGCAGAGACACCGCGCGAGCACTTCACCTCAATGCCATCGACCTTCCCGAGGTTCGTCTCGCGGAACGCGGTGGAGGTTGAGAACAATGTCTTCGCTTCCGCAGCATAAACAACGCGGGAGTCGGTGACGAAGAGAAAACTAACCAGGTGTCCGAGGGGCCGCCGCATCGAGGTGATTGGGTAACTCGCGAGCACACGTTCGTCCTTAAGAAGACGGAACGGGTAGTGCGTCGCATCGGGCGACGGATCGGTCGCCGCGAGTGGCGTCGTGGGCGAAGTGTTACTCGGCTCGAACATGCTCAGTCTCCTGTCTTGGCGTAGTCGATGAGCGACGAACGCGCGGTTGGTGATGGAATCGAAGGAGTGTCGGTCAGCAGATCAACGGAACTGTGAACTGGCCGCCCAGTGGAGAGGTCGACGAGCGAATACCGCACCGCCGCGCGCGACGGGACTGAGAGCTGCGTGAGCGAGCGCCTAGCAAACACACGTTGCGTCGGGCGGACGAGCGAGAGCGACCACTGCTCGGACGGGCTCACTCGACTGTCCACAGCACCGAGTGCCGTAGCGCGAACGACGGCAAGCGCCACTCCGATCCGATGCCGGTTTCGGACTATGACGAACAGGCTGGCGGCGATCACGACAAGCATCCCTGCACCGGTCAGCAGTCCTCCTGGCCGAACGCCCTCCACGTCGAAGGCCACGTCCGCGCTGAAACCGGCGCCAGTTGCTGCTCCGCCGTCGACCCAGATGCCGAAGGGCAGGGCGACAGCCGTCGGGGTGCCCTCCAGCACTTCGTGAGCTCCCGTGATCGATAGAAGGCCGGGAGAGAACGAGTAGGCGGTCGAAACGACGATGAAGGACGAGTCATCCGTCGCGACAAAGCCGCCGCCCGGCGCCCATTGCGCGTATGCGGCGGCGAACTCCTCGTGATTTTCCGCCTCGACCGTCACTGTGTAGGTGGTCTCGTGGCCAGCGGTGGAAACCGCTACGCCCGCGGTCGTCCCCTCAACTCCTAGCAGCCGCTCGAAGCCGTCACCGACGAGCTCGACATCAGAGTTGAGGACGCTGAACGATGTGGTCGCCGTGACCGAATCGAACTGACCAAGACTTAGGCGCTGTTGCACGCGCTGGAACGGCGGTGAGTAATGGACGGTGGCCGGCTCGTTCGCGCTCATATCGACATCGACGGTTTCCGCGTCGACGCAAGAGCGACCGTCACTACGTCGGTGAGCGGCGGCGCATCGGCCGCGCAGACATTCGCGCAACTACTCGAATCCTCCAAGGTCAGCGTGACGCTCGCAGGGTCATCCGCAGCCGGCTCCACGGTCGCCGCTAGGACCGTCCCCTCCGTGTCCAGCGCCACATCGGTCGCGGCAGCAACCACATCGAGCGTGCCACTGAAGGACACGGCCCAGACGTTACCGTTCCTGATCAGCTGCGCTCCCTCGGGTGTGTGGTCGGCGAGGTAGCGTTCGTATAGGACCGGGTCGCTGTCTGCGCCCATCTCGTACGTGATGGCACGAGTGGCCTCGCTCGCATCGCGGATGTCGGTGCGGACGGTGACCCTCGCGAAGCCGCGGTCGTTGATCAGGCTGGCTACCATCCGTCCGTCATGCATGACGGCTGCTTGGCCCGCGTATTCGAGCGTGGTGTCGCCGAACTCCCAAGCGTTACTCGCGCTGGCGATGACGCCGTCCTCTTCCAGCCCCGCGAACAGCCAGCCGAGCAGTTCGGCGCTCGTGAACTCCTCTTCGATACGGAGCACGCTCACAAGGGGAGATTTCGCCACGCTGAACAGGGGCGACGGGCGGCTGACACCGCTTGCAGCAAGTAGGGCCGTCGCCTTGGAGAGGTATTCATCGGTCGATGCGAAGGACATGCTGATCGTCGCGGACAGCGCGCCATCAGCCTGGACGGCGATACCGGAGTAGGAGAGCTCTTCAGGTAGGTGCCTTTCCACCGAGGCATCTACGGCAGAAATGCCGCCGATGAGCTGCTCGGCATCCTCTGCAGGAAGGATTAGTACCATCACTCTTGTACCGGACCCATCCGCGGCAATCCGCATGATTGTGTCGATGCGTGCACCACAGCCGACGAGCAGTGTGGCGATGGCCCACAGACCGAGGACTCGGAACACCCTGACGCGGCTCTTCCGACAGTCGTAGGACCAGCCCTTCAACTGTGGAAGCCGCTTGATGTGCCGTTGGAGCCGTTGCCACACCGGCCATGCCACGCTTTCTGAAGGCGCTTGGCCGTTCGTGCACTCGATGACGCCATGGCAGGCGTCGTTGTCGTTGCCTGGGACGCCAACGCCCGTGTCCACTTGGTCTATTGGCTCATCGTCGCTCTCGTCAACGCGCCGTGCCGCGCGCCGGACATGCGTCGTCGGCAGCCCGATCGCGATGACCGGTTGCTCACTGGCCAAAGCGTTATGGCCACATTTGACGCCTACGCTGAGGACACCTACGCCCTGGTTTGGCCACCGATAGTCGTCGCCATCCCCGTGGTGCACCTCGTAAGTGGCGCTGTCAAGGCTAGTGTCGCCTTTGCCATTGCGCGCGTTGAGGTCGAGGAGCGCGTCGGGCAGCCCGCGGTCCACACCGAAACGGGAAGGCCCGACCGCCCCCTTGGGTAGGCGCGGCTCGAAAAACTCTCGGACGTGACCGTCCTCTGCCGCGATGGGTGCCGTCATCATGTCCTCAGTCGACCGCGTCACGTAAAGCGGAGGCTGCTCTGGTTTTCGGAACGTTGTTTGCGTTGATCATGCCGCGACAAGGGCGCTCGAGGGAAGAGTTCTTTGCGCGGCGAGCGTGGGTTACGCTGGCGCGATCAGCCGCGCCGGATTGTTCCGGCCGTCGCCAATCTCGAACAATGTCGACGCGAGCGGACCCTTGAGTCCACCGCGTGCGGTCGACGAGCTCGAGGTCGACTTCCGCCGCTGGGAGCGGTTCGAGCGCGAGCCGCGCATCGCGAGCCACTCGCCGCTCGGGGTGATCGAGCTGATGCCGACGAGCGACGGCACCGCCTACGGGTTCAAGTACGTGAACGGCCACCCCTCGAACCCGTCG
This sequence comes from Agrococcus jenensis, assembly GCF_003752465.1. Classification (NCBI taxonomy): domain Bacteria; kingdom Bacillati; phylum Actinomycetota; class Actinomycetes; order Micrococcales; family Microbacteriaceae; genus Agrococcus; species Agrococcus jenensis. The sequence continues at coordinate 719,413 of NZ_RKHJ01000001.1, forward strand.
CGTGGCTTCCAAACCGTGACGGCCTTCGGCGTGCTCGCCGATGTGATGACCGGCTACCCGACATTCCTGTCGGAGATGACGATCCTCACGGCGCTGCGCACGGCGGCCGTCTCTGGGCTCGCCGCTCGGCACCTGTCACGCGAGGACAGCAGTGTCATGGGGATGATCGGCGCCGGCTCGCAGGCGGTGTTCCAGGCGCTCGCCGTGCGCTCGCAGCGGCCGGGCGTCACGCGGCTGCGGCTGTTCGACGTCGACCGGCCGACGGCCGAGACCGCGAGCCGGCACTTGCGCTCGCTCGGCTTCGACGTGACGATCGAGACATCCGCCGCCGACGCCGTGCGCGACGCCGACATCATCACCACCTGCACGGCGGACAAGACGAACGCCACCGTGCTGCACCTCGACGAAGTGCCGGCAGGCGCACACATCAATGCGATCGGCGGCGATTGCCCCGGCAAGACCGAGCTCGACATCGAGCTCGTGCGCCGCAACCGCGTCTTCGTCGAGCACACGCCGCAGACGCGTATCGAGGGCGAGATCCAGCTGCTGCCCGCCGACTTCCCGGTGACCGAGCTGTGGCGCGTCATCACTGGTGCGGATGCTGGACGCATCTCGGCCGACGAGGTGACGGTCTTCGACTCGGTCGGCTTCGCCATCGAGGACTTCACGGCGCTCCGCTACGTGCAGAAGGCGACCGCGGCCACGCGCTTCTCCGAGCCGATCGACCTCATCACCGAGCCAGAGGACCCGAAGGACCTCTACGGCATGATCGGCACGCCAGTCCTGGTCTGACCGCTCCGCTCCTCCGACCCGCTGGTCGAGTAGCAGCCGGCGAAGTCAGTTGCTGGTCGAGTAGCAGCCGGCGGAGCCGGCCGCGTCACTTGCTGGTCGAGTAGCAGCCGGCGGAGCCGGCCGCGTATCGAGACCACCCGCGCGCTGCACCGACCCAGCCGAACGCGCTCAGTCCTTCCCGAAGTGCTTCCGAATCCGCTCCGCCTGCGCCACCGTCAGGTGCCACTCGGTCCCGATCTCGTGATCCTCGAACGGCCCTTCACCGTCCTGCGGGTTGCGCAGGAACCCGCGGATCTGCTTGCCCTTGCGATCCAGCCCCAACTCGCGCGACAGCTCAACCGGCGTGATCGTCGTCTCGTCCATGCTCCGAGGCTACGCGGCCTGGGAGCGACGGGCTTCGCGCGGCGCGCTCCCTTGCCCGGGCGCCCACCACGGCATCGGCGTCGCATCAAGCTCGAGAGTGGTAGTGCGCTGCGATGCTGTGCGCGACGGCGACCGGGTCTTCGTGCTCCCAGAAGCGGAGCACCTCCCAACCCGCAGCGACGAGCCGTGCTGTGGTCTCCAAGTCTCGCTCGCGGTTGCGTGCGATTTTTGGTTGCCAGTAGTCGGCGTTGGCCCGCGGTGGGACGAAGTGCTGTGGGCAACCGTGCCAGAAGCAACCATCGATGAAGACGGCGATCTTCCGCCGCGTGAAGATGATGTCAGCGCGACGGCGCCGATCCGACGTAAGCGGCGCCATGTCGACGCGGTATCGGAGGCCGGCGGCGTGGATGAGGCGGCGCACCTGCAGCTCGGGCTGAGTATCCCGGCGACCGTTCCCCTTCATGACGGCCGTAGCGCTCGCGCTCGATGCCCACCCACCGGGCATGGCCCGCTTCCCGCGGAGCACCGCCTCGACCTCGTCGCTCAGCTCACTCACAGCTTTCCTCATGGGCGGCGAGCTGGCTAGCTTTCGTCGGTGGCCGAAGGTACATTCGATCCATGTCCTCCTTCAAGTTCGTCGATCTCTTCGCTGGCATCGGAGGCTTCCACGCAGCGCTGGGCGCCGTCAACGGCGGCACGCTCGCCATGGCGTCCGAGATCGATGCTCCCGCCGCCGCGATCTACGCCCAGAACTGGGACGAGGCACCCGAGGGCGACATCATCCCGTTGACCGAGAGCCGGATGGCGGTTCCCGCTCACGACGTGTTGAGCGCTGGCTTCCCCTGCCAGCCCTTCTCCAAGTCCGGGTTCCAGCGCGGGATCAACGAAGCACGCGGCACGCTGTTCTTCAACATCCTGCGGATCCTGCAAGAGCGCAAGCCTTCCGTTGTCATGCTCGAGAACGTGCGGAACCTCGCTGGCCCCAGGCATCGGGAGACGTGGGCCACGATCGTGCGGCTGATGCAGGACGCGGGCTACAAGGTGTCCACGACGCCGACGGTCTTCTCGCCCCATCTCCTGCCGCCGGAGCTGGGCGGGCGACCACAGATCCGGGACCGCGTCTTCATCATGGCGACCTACGTCGGAGACCCCGCCCGGGCTCGAGCGCTCTCGCCGAACGTGCCGCTCGTTCCGCGAGGAGCTATCGGCGGATGGAACCCCGACGACTGGGACATCTTCAAGACGCCGATCGGACCTGACCAGCGACCGCTGATCCAGCCCGATCAGGAGGTGGTCCGCTTGGACGACTACCGATTGACCGAAGCGGATTCCTACGTGATCGACGTCTGGGCGGACTTCGTGAACAGGCTACGCAAGAAGGGCGTCTCCAAGCTCCCTGGCTTCCCCATCTGGGCGGACCACTTCACTCACCTAGAGGCCCTCGAGATCGGCGAGGATGTACCGACCTGGAAGGCCGACTTCTTGCGAAAGAACTCCGCCTTCTACTCGGAGCATCAGGACGTGATCGACGCCTGGCTGCTTGCCCACGGCGAGCTGCGAGACCTACCCGCTTCGCGCCGCAAGCTCGAGTGGCAGGCGCAGTCGACGGCAGCCCTGCGAGACACCGTGATGCACCTCCGCCCGTCAGGACTGCGCGCCAAGCGAGCGACGTACCTGCCCGCGCTCGTCGCGATCACACAGACCTCGATCCTTGGCTCTCGCGGACGGCGCATCTCACCGCGCGAGGCCGCGCGTCTACAAGGACTGCCGGACTGGTTCACATTCGGTGGTCAGCGGGACGCCCTCACCTACAAGCAACTCGGCAACGGTGTCAACGTCGGCGCTGCCGCCTTCATGCTCCGGACCCACGTCGAGCGGGACGCGAAGCTGATCGAGGAGACGTCACCCGCAGTGGTGAACGCGATCCTGTCCGCTCCCCGCAATCCCGACGAGGCGCTCAGCGAGTCCGACCGGTTCGTTCGCGCCGCTTAGCCCCCGCGTCCGAGGTGAACGCGAAGTCAAGCCCATCCGCCGACCCAGTTGAAGCGTGAGCCATCACCCCTGCCGCCATAGTAGAAATTCGCGTTAAGCGCATTGGCAGCGTTCCGGATCCGGTCAGCCGCCCCCGAGCGCTCGAGATCCGACATCTTGTTGACTCCGGCGAGATGAACTGCACCCGTACCGCTTGCCTGCACCGTTACCCAAGAGTTCAGGTCGGCCACTCCGCCTCGCAACGGATCTCGCCACCCGGTGAGTTCGCCAAGCCAGCCCAGCGCGGCCGCCAGGGTGGCCGGCGTGGACCCCGAGAGGTTCCACTTGTCGTCCAACCACGGGGCGGTGCCCGACGCCGCGCGCTCTCTATCGAGCCGATGTACCGCATCCACGAAGTCGTGTGGTCGCATCCGGTCAACCATCGAGAAAATCTGCTCAGTCAAACTTCCGGGTCCGACGGCACCGGCCAATACGGGCCACCAAACGCGGGCATTGTCGGAGTACCTCGTGTAGGTCAAGATCCCGTCGTCACAGTTCGCGACCAACCATGGTAGATATGTGCGGTCGTAAAACCGAGGAGCGTGGCCAGAAGCCTCGAGCATCGCTAGCAGGAACTGCGCGGTGCCGAGCGGGTATTTGTATCTGGCGGAATCTGCTCGATCCACGTCTTCGTATCCCCCCTGCGTGGCGGCCCATAGCGAAGGGACCGCGAGCAACCTCTCGCGGCTCGCAGCATCCACCACGCCGTCCCAGTACTGGTACGCGCCTCGAATTTCTGCTGACTGAGGCCGCTTTGACCCCCACCGAACTACGTGGTTGCTCAGACTGTCGAACCGCGGCGAGAACAGGTCGACCATCATCAGGTTCGACGGCGTCTTTTCGCGGAAGTCGGGGTGCACCAGCCAAGAGTGGGACTTGATAGAGAAGGCGACAATCTCGAACCCGGGGGCCACAGATGCCAACATCGAGGCTGAGACGAGGCCGTCGATGTCCGCGCTGACAGCGAGGGGACGCGACTGGCCGAGCAGCCCAGCTAGTCGTGCAGAGGCTGAATCGGGGTCGGTGCTGATTTCGCTACCGAGCGCGTCGATAGCGATCCGTCGCCGTGATTGAGCGTTCAATTGAGCACCTGTCATGTTGAGGACAGTAACGCCCCGCGTGGCTCGCTATCGAGCGGAGCGCCCCGAGTCTTCGAGCCGCCCTGGCGCTACCAGAGCGTCAGGCTGCGTCACGTCGCTGCGCAGACGTCGTGAGAAGAAGCGGATGTCGATCCGACCGCGGCTATCGCGGGAGCGCTCAACGCCGGCCAAGCACGCGCTGCGAAGCTAGATGCCGGCCAGCCGATCGACGAGCGCGTTGAATTGAGCGTCTGAGATCGCGCCGGACTGCTTCATAGCGAGCAGTTCGGCGATCTCCGCGGCACGGCCCGCTGAGGGAGGTTTCGCAGCCGCGAACATCGTCGCTAGACGCGGGAAACGATCCGGTGTCGCGATCGTCTCGGCGTAGGCCAGGAACGGATTTTCGGCACCACGCCCCTCGTTCCTAGGCGCCACCAGGACAGCAACGCACTCAGGGTGATTCTGCGCATGCGCCGAGACGGCACCGAACGGCAATTCGACTGCATCGGGCTTGACTCGCACGGCAGACGCCGGCTCGTCGTGCAAAGCCGGGTCGATGAACACCAGTCCAGGCAGATGAGGCGAGACGAATACAGTCGGCTCCTGGAAGCCTTTCCCACTGCCACCGAGGCCGTTCGTGAGGCGGAACGCGGATTTGTTGGCCGAGGTCTGAGCCTTCACGGACCAGAGGCCGCGGGCGGCGTCTTGCAGATCCATCAGGTCGAAGCCTCGAGCCGAATGGCCTCCAGGAAGGGTGAGCACTCCGAGCGCCCATGCTGCGGCCGCGATCAGCCATTCGACCGCTCCACCGACGACGAATCGATTACCCGGGTCGGAGGGATTCACCCGGTCGATGTTGAGTCGCATCGCTGCTTCGACCTCGCTGCGTACTGAAGTGTCGCGTGCCAGTCCATCTCTGAGCCGGTCGAAATGCTCAGACCCGGAAGAGCCGGCCGAGCCCCCGATGTATTCGATGGAGAAGAGCGTCATGTTCAGACACTATCCGCGCAGCATCGCGCGACCTGACGAACGGCTACGCCCCGCATCACTGTCACACGGCGTCACATGCCTGCACCGTCCCTCGATCCACGAGACACTAGAAGGCAGCCCGCCGCCGCAGCCGGGTGACCCTTCCCCCAACACAGGGCGCCGACCGCGCCCCCGCTTGGAGTTCCATGATCTCGATCGAGCACGTCAGCCGCCGCTTCGGCGACGGCCCTGACGCCGTCGTCGCGCTCGACGACGTCTCCATCGATGTCGCGAAGGGGCAGATCTTCGGCGTCGTCGGGCAGTCCGGCGCCGGCAAGTCGACGCTGCTCCGCACCGTCAACGCGCTCGAGCGCCCTGACTCCGGCCGCGTCACCGTCGACGGCGTCGACGTCACCGCCCTCAGCGGCCAGGCGCTCCGCAACGAGCGCCACAAGATCGGCATGGTCTTCCAGCACTTCAACCTCGTCGGCAACCGCACGGTCGCCCAGAACGTCGAGTTTGCGCTCGAGGCGACCGGCGCCGCCGAGAAGGACCGCCGCCCGAAGGCGCTCGACATGCTCGACCTCGTCGGCCTCGCACACCGCGCCGACGACCGCCCCGGCCAGCTCTCCGGCGGCCAGCGCCAGCGCGTCGGCATCGCGCGCGCCCTCGCGTCCGGCCCGGACGTGCTGCTCAGCGACGAGGCGACGAGCGCCCTCGACCCCGAGACGACCCGCTCCATCCTCGAGCTCATCCGCCGCCTGAGCCGCGAGCTCGGCCTCACCGTGCTGCTCATCACGCACGAGATGGAGGTCGTCAAGCGCATCTGCGACGCGGCCGCCCTTATGGAGACCGGCCGCGTCATCGAGCAGGGCGGGCTCGACGAGCTCATCCGCACGCCCGGCAGCCAGGTCGCCGCCGAGCTCTTCCCGGTCGGCGAGCCCCACCGCATCCCGGGCCACCGCATCGTCGACGTCACCTACACGGGCCTCAGCGCCGACCGGCCGGTGATCGCGCAGCTCGCCCGCGACTTCGGCCTCGATGTCTCGATCCTCGGCGCCGCGCTCGAGACCATCAACGGCCACCAGGCCGGCCGCACCCGCCTCGCGGTGCCCGGCGACGAGCACACCGCCCGCCAGGTCGTCGACAGCCTGACGGCACAGGGCGTCACCGCCTGGGAGGTGCTCGCATGATCGACGTCAGCTCCCCCACCTTCTGGCCGCAGCTCATCGCGGTGCTCCTCGAGGGCACGTGGGAGACGATCTACATGACGGCGATCGCGATGGCGATCACCTTCGTCGTCGGCCTGCCGCTCGGCATCATCCTGGTGGGCACCGAGCAGGGCCGCTTCCTCGAGGCGCCCTTCGGCTCGCGCGCGCTCGGCCGCGTCATCAACGCGCTGCTCGGCTTCATCGTCAACCTCGGCCGCTCGGTGCCGTTCATCGTGCTGATGATCGCCCTCATCCCGCTCACCCGCTGGCTGCTCGGCTCGTTCATCGGCACCGGGCCTGCGATCGTGCCGCTCACGCTCATCGCGATCCCGTTCTTCGTGCGCGTCGTCGAGATCGCCGTGCGCGAGGTCGACCCCGGCCTGTTCGAGGCCGCGGAATCGCTCGGCGCCTCCCGCTGGCTGCTCGTGCGCCGCGTGCTGCTGCCGCAGGCGACCCCGTCGATCCTGCTCGGCACCGCCACGACCATCACGTCGATCATCAACTTCTCGGCGATGGTCGGCGTCGTCGGCGGCGGTGGCCTGGGCAACGTCGCCCTGACCTACGGCATGCAGCGCTACAGCAGCATCCACATCATCGGCGTCGTCATCATCCTCTTCGCCCTCGTGCAGCTCATCCAGTGGGCGCTGACCGCGCTCGCCCGGAAGCTCGGCGCACCCAGCACTCGTCGCGGCCCCAAGAAGGACGCGACGGCGGATGCGCAGGCCCACCTCGACGTGGACCTCACGATCCCCGACCCCCGCCGCCCGACGCCTCCGTCGAGCACTCCTTAAGGAACCCCCATGACCAGCATCTTCCGCCGTCGCGTCGCGACGACCATCGCCGCCGGCGTCGCCGTCGCCGCCCTCGCCGCCTGCTCGTCGGGCACGCCCGCCGCCGCTCCCGAGGCCTCCGGCGCCGCCGAGGACGGCTCGCTCGGCACGATCCGCGTGGGCGCTCTGCCCGTGCCGGCCGGCGACATCCTCACCTGGGTCGACGAGAACCTCGCCCCCGAGGCCGGTCTCGACATCGAGTGGGTCGAGTTCACCGACTACAACACGCCCAACCCGGCCCTCTCCGACGGCTCGACCGAGGCCAACCTCTTCCAGAACTCGACGTTCATGGAGACGTACAACTCGCAGGCCGGCGGCACGCTCGTCTCGGTCGGCGAGGTCTACCTGCCGGCCGCCGCGTTCTACTCGGAGTCGCTCACCTCGATCGACGAGCTCGGCGAGGGCGCGACGATCGCCATCCCGAACGACCCGACCAACGAGGGCCGCGCGCTCGGCATCCTCGCGGCCGAGGGCCTCATCAGCATCGAGGAGGGCGCGACCAACCTCGACGGCATCACCGAGAACCCGTCGAACTTCCAGTTCACCGAGGTCGAGAACGCCACGCTGCCGCTCGCGATCCCGGACAACGACGCCGTCTTCGTCACCGCATCGTTCGCGCTGCCGGCCGGCCTCACGCAGGACCAGGCCATCCTCACCGAGGGCGACGACTCCGACTACTTCAACATCCTCGCGACGACGCCCGAGCTGCAGGACGACCCCCGCGTCGCCGCGCTGTACGAGCTGCTCACGAGCGAGGAGACGGACGCCTACATGCTGGAGACGTGGGGCGGCCTGATCGTCCCCGGCACCGAGTGACGGCACCGCTGGCGGGCTGATCCCCGAGCCGGAATGAGAGTGCGCCGCGTGCCCTGTGCACGCGGCGCACTCGTCTTCCGGCGCGGGTCGCGTGGCTGTGATCGCATCTCCTCTGCTCGCGCCGAGAGCGGAGTCCATGTGGGTGGCCGCCCCTACTCTCCTCACAAGGAGGCGGCGATGACGAGCACCGAGCAGGCACGAACAGCGGTCGTTGCCGCCCGCGCCCTGCTCGCCGAAGCGCCGTCGTTCTCGACGACGTCGGACGCCGAGGTCGCCGAGCTGCTCGGCCGAGTCGCTGAGCTGGCGCGCATCGCCGAGAGCCTGCAGGTGCGGCTCGCGCACGAGGTGGAGGAGCGCTCGCACGGCGCGGTCGATGAGCCCCTGTGCCTACGGCTGGGGGCTCGGCACGTGCGGGAGGCGGTTGCGAGGGCCTTCGGCCTCGGCCCCCGCCGCGCACTCGACCTGCTGCTCATGGGGCGAGCGACATCGCCGTCGAACGCCATCACCGGTGCCCCCATCGCCGCGAGATATCCGGCGGTCGCTGGCGCGCTCGCCGGGGCCGAGATCTCGTTCGCGCAGGCGCACGCGATCGTCGCGACCATCGAACCCGCCGCCCCGCGAGCCGAGGTCGAGCAGCTGGCGACGGCCGAGCAGCTGCTGGTCGAGGCAGCCACAGATCCGGCCACGCCGCTGCCACCAGAGCAGCTGATCGTGCTGGCCCGCCGATGCGCGGCGCTCCTCGACCCAGATGGGGTGCTCCCGAACGACGAGCAGCAGCGAGCGCTCCGCTCGTTGCGCATCCGTCAGCAGCGCGACGGCTCGTGGCTCACCGTCATCCGCTCCCCCGCCGAGGACGGCTCCGCCATCAAGGCGGTGGTGGATGCGTACACCGGCCCACGCGTCAAGGTCGCCTTCCACGACGAGCACTGCGATCACGGCGGATGCTCGGGAGCCGACTGCAGCAGCGCGGAGCATTCGCTCGACGACCGCTCGCCCGAGCAGAAGGCGCACGACGCCCTCGTCGCGATGGTGAAGGCGCACGCTGCCTCCGGCGATGCGCCGCTGGCCGGCGGCGAGTCGCCCTCGCTCGTCCTGACCGGCACGATCGAGGCGTACGGCGCCTACGTGCAGGGCGTTCGCTGCGCCGAGCGGACGCTCACGATCGAGCACACGAGCAGCCTCGTGCCCATCGAGCACGTCGACCAGCTCGTCTGCTTCGCCGACCTCCACCACCTCGTGGTCGACGAGCAGGGCCACCCGCTCTGGCTCGGTCGTACGCAGCGGCTCTTCACCCGCGCGCAGAAGCGCGCCCTCGCCAAGCGCGACAAGGGCTGCCGAGTGCCCGGCTGCGGCATGCCGGTCGCCTGGTGCGAGACGCACCACATCGTCCCCTGGCAGGACGGCGGCGCCACCGACGTCGACAACGGCATCCTCGTCTGCAGCTACCACCACCACGAGATCCACGCCGGGCGGTTGCGGGTCGAGAAGGTCGGCCGGCAGCCCGGCAGCTGGCGGATCGTGCCGCAGCTGCAGGCGGCGCGGCAGGGTCGCGACGCCTCCGCCATGATGTCCATCGCCGCCGCGTTCCCCACGGCGACCGGCGCCCCGGGATCGCTCGGCGCAACCGCACCCGCCTCGCTCGCCGTGAAGCTGCCGGAGCCTGTCGGCCCCCGCATCGAGCCGCACACGAGGGCGAGCGTCGAATCGAACGAGCCGAGGTCCTCCGAGTGCGTCACGCGACCGCGACGGCGCCCGCGTGCTGCCGCCAACGCATCCGGCGGGAGCGCAGTCGGATCGACCGAGCGACGCATCCGCACGCTGCTCCATGAGCACGGCCGAGCGCGCCAGCATCGAGGGCGGGCGGATCGGCCGCCGCGGATCAGCATCGTCCTGCGGCGCTGATCCGCGCCGGGCTCGCACGCGGCGCACACCGCGCGCAGACCGCGCATTCGGCTGCACGGCAGGCAGGGCGGCATGCTTGAGGGATGCAATCCCCCCGCGACGCCGATCGGCCCTCGTCTGCCCCCGCGTCGTCGACCGCATCGCTCGTGAACCACGAGGGGAAGGCCGCGGGGATGCGCCAGCTCACCGCATCCGTGCCGATCCGAACGGCTGCCAGCGGAGCGCAGATCGGGATCCCAATCCTGGTCGTGTCGATCACGGGCGACATCGCCCTCGGAGCGGCGCTCGCGGCGCTCGCGCTCGTGCCGAGCATCATCGCCGCGCCGCTCGTCGGCGCGATCCTCGACCGCGTGCACCGGCCGCGCCCGCTCATGATGGCGGCCGCAGCGGGCACCGCCGTCGCCTACGGGCTGACCGCAGCGCTCGACCCGCTGCCGGTGTGGCTCGTCGCGATCGCGCTCGTCCTCAGCGGCCTCCTCAACCCCTTCGGCTTCGGCGGGCTCTCGAGCTTCGTCGCGCCGGCCGGCACGGATGCGCGCCGCGCGTACGCGCTCGACGCGCTCAGCTACAACCTCTCCGGTGTCGCGGGTCCGGCGCTCGTCGCGCTGCTGGCGCCGACGCTCGGGCCGCGCTGGGCGCTCGCCTCGATGGCCGGGATCGCGCTCGTGTCGCTCGCCGCCTACCCGCTGCTGCGCATCGAGCGGCGGGAGGCGGAGCGCAAGGGGCTGTGGCGCTCGATCGGCGCGGGGCTCGTCGCCCTGTCGACGCATCGGCCGCTCGCCACGATCACCGTCTCGGGCACGCTCGTCGAGTTCGGCCGCGGCATCATGCCGATCGCGGCGATCGGCATCGCGCTACTCGCGACGGGCGACGCAGCCGCGAGCGCCTTCATCGTCACCGCCTTCGCGATCGGCGCGCTCGTCGGCGCCATCGTCGAGCCGATCCGCCGCACGAGCCTGTCGCCGCAGGCGACGATGCTCGTCGGGTTCGGGCTCGTGGGGCTCGCGACGCTCGCCGCCGCGCTCGACCTCGGGTTCTGGTGGACGATCGTGCTCGTCGGTGTCTCCGGCGTGTTCAGTGCCGCACCCACCGCCGCGATGCTCACGCTCCGGCGGCTCGAGAGCCCCGAGGACGTCGTCGCGCAGGTGTTCACCGTCGGCTCTGCGCTGCGCACGACCGCGAGCGCGGGCGGCACGGCCGTCGCCGGTCTGCTCGCCGGCCTTGACCCGCTCCTGCTGCTCGCCGCCTCGGGGGCCGTGTGGGTCGTGGGAGCGCTCACGATGCTCGCGTTCCCACGCTCGCGCTGAGGGCGAGCGCGCGCGTCATCCGCGTCCACCTGGTGTGTTGACCGGCTCCTACGCGCACTGAGGCCCGCAGGTCAGCCGCCGTCGAGCTCGATCGACTCGATCGCGTCGAGCAGCGCGGCAGGGCCCACCTCCGCCAGGCACTCGCGGGCCTCGCTGACGCCGCTGAGCATCGCGCATCCGCCCGTCCACCACTGGGCGTGGACGACGAGCGCCCGACCGTCGGCGAGCGGCACGAAGCCGACCGGGTTCTCGGTGCCGAGCTCGGTGAGCGCGATGTGCGCTGTGACGCCGCGCTCGGACTGGATCAGCCAGCTCGTCGCCGCCAGCCGCTCGTCGATCCGGCGCTGCTCGATCACCGTGATCACGCCCGACCCAACGGTCGGGTCGAGGGGAGGTGACGTGCCGTCGGTGATGGTCAGCACCGTCTCGCCGAACGGCTCGACCACGCGGATCCGGTGCTCCGCGCCCGGACCGGTCGTGGATTCATCGACGACGGTGTGGAGGTGCGGCACGTCGAACGCGATCGCGCCGTCTGCGGTCGTGAAGCGCTCGAGCGGCCCGTCGTACGCGAACGTCTCGCGCACATCGGCGGGAGGCGACGCCCCGGCCGGGAATGCGCTGAGCGGCACCGAGTGCAGCTCGAGCGTGCTGAGCACCGCCTGCAGCAGCTGCCCCTGCTCCCCCGAGACGAAGCGCGCCACCTCGTCCGGCGAGTCGTAGCTGCTCGGATCGGTGCCGTCGGGTGCGCGCCGCAGTCCGAACGCGTGCCGTCGACTGCCGTCGGACTGCTCGGTCGTGAGCGTCCGGCTGGGCCCCGCCGCGGGATCGATCACCGCCAGGTGCGGGATGTAGTACCACTCGCAGAGCAGCCCGCAGCTGACGGCTTCCTCCCACCAGCCGGTGACGACCCGGCCCTCGCTGGCCTCGCGCTCGACGACGAGGCCATCCCCTGCCGCTGACGCTCCGGACGGCCCGTGGCGGTAGAACCACGACAACACCGGCTCATCCCACGCATACGCGGACGAGAGCACCGGCTCGTCGACGTACACGAGCTGCTGCTCGCCCCCCTCGTCGAGCAGCGCCACGACGTTCACCCACGACACCATGTCCTCACCCATGAACCTGCTGCGGTCCTCGACGGTCCAACCCGGTGGGATGCGGAAGCGTGCTGACCCGGTCTGCGTCTCGACCTGCTGCCAGGACGAGGCGGGCGTGACCTGCGGCGCGACCTCAACAGGGGTCGCGCATCCACTGACGACCAGTGCCGCGCCGGCCGCGAGCAGGGCGAGGGCGGCGCGCGGTCGGTGGTGCGTGCTGCGCATGCGTGCTCCTGTCTCGAGGTCGTGCATCGTGCGCCCGGCTGGACGTGCGATCAGGGCATCGCGTCGCGCGGGACCGCATGCTGCTCGAGCGTCGCGAGCACGGCCATCAGCTCGGCGACGTCGTCGCTCTCGAGGCACGCTTCGGCATCCGCGACGTCGACCACCTGCTGGCAGGCGTCGAGCAGCGAGAGATCGGCGATGAACTGCGCAGACCGGGCATCCCCCGCCGGGACGATGCCCCACGGCGCCTCTCCGTCGGGCACGAGCGTAACGGAGGCGAAGACCTGCACGCCAGCCTCCCCCTCCACCCACCAGCTCGCCGCGGCCGTCGGCACGCCGCTCTCGTCGGGGATCGCCGCGGCGATCGGACGCTGCTCGACCATGCCCCAGCCCGCGGTGATCTGCCCTTGCGCATCGATGGCGCCGTCGATGTAGCGCAGCAGCTCCCGGCCGCTGTCGTCGAGCAGGACGACGTTGTTCATCCACTGGTCCTGGGCTTCGTGATCGAGCCCGACGCGGCTCTCGTCGCGCACCGTCCAACCGCGCGGCACCTCGAACGCGGCGTTGCCGATCTGCGTGACGAACGCCTGCTCTGATCCCGCGGATGCGGTCGGGGCGGCCGTCGGCTCTGCGCTCGGCTCCGCCGTCGGTACGGCGCTCGGCGCCGCCGTCGGGTCAGCGCTCGGCTCGAGGGCCGGCGCGGTCGTCGCCGGGGTCGGAGCGCCGGTCGTCATGCTGGGCTCGGGCGGCGCCGCTGCGCCCGGTGCTGAGCAGCTGGCGATGGTCGCCACGACCACGACCAGGGCGCCCGCTGCGCCGGCGAGCGGAGCGAGCGGCGGGGTGCGTCGATGCATGCGAGCCCTCCTCGGAGCCTGCGGGGGCAACGCCCCGCCTACCCAGACATGTCCGGCAACGCCCCGCGGTCACACCGGGCGACGGCGCGCGCTCAACTCGCACCGGCCCGCTTGTGGACGCGCTCCCCGAGGAGCACGCTGAGTCATGACCGTGATCGAGTTCGAGCTGCACGGGGTCGTCGACGCACCGATCGATGCGGTGTTCGCGCGCCTCGCCCACGTCGAGGGCTACAACGACTGGATGCCACGCAAGGGGAGCATCTTCCGCACGACGGAGCAGACGTCGCCCGGCGAGCCGCAGCTGGGCACCACCTACGTCGATCGCACCGCAGCAGGCGCAGCCCCCGGCGAGATCGTCGCGTTCGAGCCTCCGACCCGCCTCGTCTATCACTGGTGGCAGCTGGCACGCGACGGCCGCATCACCGCCGAAGGCTGGCCCGGCTACGAGCTGGAAGCCGCCTCCGACCGCATCACCCTCGTGCGCCATGGCGCGCGGGTCGAGGTGCACGGCATCCGCCGCCTCATGACGCCCGCCTACCGGTGGCTCGCGAAGCGGGAGCGCGCGGCGACGCTGGAGGCGCTCCAGGCAGCGTTCCGCCGGGCGGGGTAGCCGGCGCTGCAGGCCCGTCGTCCGGCCCAGCGTGGGTGAGGGTTTGCGTCCGAGTGCAGGGCAGCTCGGACGCAAACCCTCAACAGGGGCTAGAGCTCGGTGAGCAGCTGCTCCATCTCGGCGATCTCAGCCGACTGCGCGTCGGCCATCTGCTGCGCGAGCGCGACGACGTCGGGGTGCTGGCCGTCGGCGACCTCCACCTCCGCCATCTCGACGGCGCCCTCGTGGTGCGCGACCATCTGCTGGAGGAAGAGCGTGCTCGCCTCAGCGCCGTCGGCGTCCTCGAGCGCCTGCATGTCGTCCTCCGACATCATGCCGCCGCCCGCGCCGTGCCCGCCGTGGCCGCCATCTGCCGACGCCTCCACGCCCCACTCGTCGAGCCAGCCCTGCAGCTGCTCGATCTCGGGCGCCTGCGCGGCGCGGATGCGCTCGGCCAGGTCGGCGACCCGCGGGTCGAGGCCGTCCTTCTCGAGCACCATCTCCGACATCTCGATGGCCTGCTGGTGGTGCGGGATCATCCCCGTCACGAACATCTCGTCGGCGGCGTTCGCCTCCGACGAGCCGGCGGCCGATGAGGGCGCCTCGGTGATGCCGGGGGATGCGGCCGGGGAGGTGCCCGTCGATCCGCCCGCGGAGCAGCCGGTGACGACGAAGGCGAGGGCGAGCGCGCTGACTCCGAGCGCGCGGTTGATGGTCTTCATGGTGGTGGTCCTGTTCTCGATCTCAAGTGGATGTGATGGATCTGCGACACCGCGGGGGCGATGCCGGCGGCCTGGCCGGTGGCCAGGCAGACCGATCACGTCCGACTGATCGAGAGCAGGATGAGCGAGGGCGTGGGCGGCTCGGCCCGGGCGGCGGATGCGTCGGCCGACGTCGGGATGTTCACGATCGACGCCCAGGGGATGCCGAGACGCGCGGGCGGGACGAGCACGAGCAGGCCCGCGAGCAGCGCGAGCACGCACGCCATGAGCTCCGAGTGGCCGGGCGCGGCAGGTCCGTCGGCTGCGCATGCATCGGTGCAGCCGCTCGCCCTCGCCGCAGCCGCCGCGTCCTGCGCGTGGTGCGCCGGGGCTGCGTGCGAGCCGTGGTCATCGCCAGCAGTGATCGCCGCGCTCGACTGGCCGACGTCCGCATGGCCGGCGATCGCATGGCCTGAGCCGTGCCCGCCCGCCGAGCCGCCCAGCGCGTGCATGCCGAGCAGGCCCGTGATCAGCAGCACGACGGTTGCGCCGAGCAGCAGCAGCGTCCGCGCGGACAGCGCCCGACCCGGGGTCTGCCCCCAGCGCCGCGTCGACGTGCCCATCCGCCACTCCGCCATCGCGCGACACGGTAGCAGGACGACCTCGCAGCGGCCACAGGGACCGGGCGGTGTTCCGCCCGGCCCCCGGATCTGCGACCGCGGCGCTACCAGGGCATCCGCGTGGCGTCGTCGTGGTGCGTCTCGAGCGATGCGACGGCGGTGAGCAGCTGCTCCTCGATCGCGCTGCCGAAGAAGTCCTCGGTGCTGTCGAGCCCGTCGTCGAGCCAGCGCACGGAGAGCGGGATGCTGCTGAAGCTCCGGCACAGGTTCTCGCTGCAGACGTTGTCCGCCGGACGCACCGCACCTCCCTGGTCCGAGAGGCTCACGCCGACGTAGCCCGCGTGGTTGGGCACAGAGTCGCCGAGCGTCCAGGAGACCGCCTGCCACCCATCCGTCTGCGTCGGACGGACCTCGCCCAGCGTCCACTCCCACTCTTCGATGAGATTGGTGAACCACATGTCGCCGTAGTGCAGCACCATGTTGCCGTTCGGCAGGTAGAGCGCGACCGAGTTGTCCCACACCTCCTGGCCGGCTCGATTGGTGCCACGGCGGCTGTGATCCTCGATGCGCCAGTGCTGCGGCACGAGGAAGCTCGCGGTGCCGTTCTGCGTCGTGTACGGCAGGTAGGTCGTGCCCTCGTGCTCGACGCCGATGCCGGCCGGCAGTGCGTCGTCCTCGCCGGTGAGCTCGACCGTCGCGAGCAGATCGAGCGCGAGCTCGACCACGTCGCCGCGGAGGTACTCCTCGGCGGCCGTCGCGGTCGGGAAGGGCTCGAACGCATCCGGGTGCTGGAACGCGAGCGAGAGGATGCGGCTCCCGCCCTCGAGCGTGAAGGCGAAGCCCGGGTCTTCGGGGTTGGTGAGCGCGACGTACGCTCCGAAGCTCTCGTCGTAGCGCTGCCACCACGCGGTGGCGGCCAGGCCGTCGCCGACGGGGATCTGCGCGACGACGGACACCTCGCTCGGGGCCGCACCCACGCTGTCCCACTGCCCATCCGAGAACCAGATGCTGCCGCCGTCGGCGTCGGAGATCGACACTGTGTTGTCCCACCGCTGCCGGCTCTCGACGTCGACCGCGATCCTGCTGTGGTCCTCCACCGTCCATGCGGCCGGGATGCGCATGCGCATCGTGCCGTTCTGCGTCTCGAAGTCGACGAGCTCGACGGGCGCAGCCTCGTCCGCCGTGGGCTCCGCAGTCTGCGGCGGTGTCGCGGTGCCGGTCGTGCCCGGCTCGCGCTCGCCGCCGGTCGTTGGCGTCGGAGTCGGCGTGGCCGTCTCGTCGGGTGCGGAGCTCGGCACGGGCGCTGACGCCTCGTCGGGCTGAGCCTGCGCGCATGCGCCCAGGGTGATGGTCGCGACGACCATGACGGCGGTCGCGGCGAGCAGGCGGCTCTCGATGGGGCGCACGGCGGGCTCCTCTCTCGCGGGGCATCTCCCCCGCTTGCCCTGACATGTCCGGATGCGGGGGCGGGTCACTGGCGGGAGGTCACGGTTCGGTCACGCTTCTCAGCGAGCCCGGGGTGGTCTCGAGACGCGCGCCTGCGGCGTGCTCCTCGGCCGGCAGGAACAGCGAGGGCCGGGCGGTGCTCCGCCCGGCCCTCGTGCTGCACCTGCCTCAGGGCATGCGGGCGTCGTCGTGGTGCCGCTCGAGCGACGCGATGACGGTGAGCAGCTGCTCCTCGGTCGCTCCGCCGAAGAAGGCGTCGCCATCGCTCAGCTGCGTGCTGCTGAACACGCGGCAGATGGTCTCGGCGCACACGGTGCCCGTCGGCCGTGACGCATCCCCCTGGTCGGTGAGGTTGACCCCCACCAGCCCGGCGTTGTAGTCGCCAGTGTCGCCCAGCATGTACGAGACGGCGTGCAGACCATCCGTCGTCGGCCGCACCTCACCGGCGGTCCAGGGCCACTCCGGCTCCTCCCCGTTGAACAGCACGTAGTCGACGTACAGGACCGCGCTGCCGCCGTTCGGCCGGAACAGCTGAACCCAGTTCTCCCACACGGGCACCCCGCCGTGGCCGAAGCCCACGCGGCTGCTGTCGTCGATGCGCCACTCGAGCGGGACCAGGAAGGTCGAGGTGCCGTTCTGCGTCGTGTACGGGAGGTACGTCGTGCCCTCGTGCTCGACGCCGATGCCGGCCGGGACCGCGGTGTCGTCGCCCGAGATCTCGACGGTCGCCATGATGTCGAGTGCGAGCGCGACCTCGTCGCTCCCCAGGTAGGCCTCGACCGCGTCGCGGCTCGAGAACTGCTCCTCCGCGTCCGGGTGCTCGAACTTCAGGAAGTGCAGTCTCGTGGACCCACCGACGCGGAACGAGTCGGAGAGCGGCGCCTCGCCGTCGATCACGGCGACGCTGGCGACGTAGATGTCGCTCTCGTACCGCTCCCACCAGGCAGCAGCCGCGAGGCCTGAGCCGATGTCGATGCGCTCGACGACGTGCTCCTCGAGCGCCGCCGCGCCCACGTCATCGGGCATACCGTCGTCGAACCAGAAGTGGCCGCCATCGGGACCGGTGACCGCCACGATGTTGTCCCACCGCTGCAGGCCGTCGTAGCCGAGGGCGACACGGCTGCTGTCTTCGACGGTCCAGTCCGCCGGGATCTGCATGCGCATCGTGCCGTTCTGCGTCTCGAACGGGACGAGCTCGACGGCATCGCGCTCGGGCGGTGTCGCGGTGCCCGGTGCGCCGGTCGCGCCGGCGGAGGTCGTCGGCGTCGGAGTCGGGCTGGCGGTCGGAGTCGCGCTGGCGGTCGGCGTCGCGCTGGCGGTCGGCGTCGATCGCGGTCGATCGGGCGCCGAGGTCGACCCGGGCTGGGCCTGCGCGCAAGCGCCCAGCATGGCGGTCAGCGTGACGATCGCGGTGGTGGCGAGCACTCGGCTCGGGGAAGGGCGCACGGCGGGGTTCCTCTCTCGCGAGGCTCATCCCCGCACGCTCTGACATGTCCAGCGTCAGGCGGCGGTCACGCCGATCGGGTCACGATTGCATCACGAACGGCGGAGCGGCTCAGGCTCCCGGCTGCGGTGCCAGCTCGGGGCAGTTGCGCTCGACCTCTGGCGACCACGGCATCGCGCCGGCGTCGCGATGCATCCGCTCGAACGCATCGGCGGACACGCCCTGCGCCTCGAATCGACGGGCGAGCTGCTCCCACCGGCGCAGCTCCGGCAGCGCGCCGCGCTCGTGCCAGTCGTGCCACAGCGCGTGCAGCAGCATGTGCTTCGGCTTCGATGTGAAGCGGTGCCGCTCGAAGGCGAGCAGGGCGTCGGCCCACGCGGCAGCGTCGGCGTGGTGCCACCCGGCCCAGACGCTCGACTCCGGCACCACCCTCGGTTGCTCGGTCAAGGACATAGTCGCGATCTCTCCTCGTGGGGCATTGCTGAAACACAGAGTTGCCGATCAGGCAACTCTGCACGACTTCGGACCACTGTACGACGCGCGTGTGACATCCGCTCAACTTTCTTCTGGATCACGCGGTGGGACGCGAGCGGATCACGACGCCCGGAAGAAGAGCTCGCGCGAGTACCCGAATCCGACGCCCACCTGCGTGAGCGCATCGCTCACGGCGACGTCCGGGATGACGGCGGAGCCCCAAGGCTCGGTGCAATAGGCGTAGCGATCGCCCACCTCGATCAGCTCGCCGTCGCCGCCGGCGCACGCCAGCTCGATGTCGACCATCTGCGCACCGGTCTGCGCGGCCACCTCCGCCGCGGTGGCTTCGTCGAAGCCCGCCCCGGTGACGACGCGGAAGGCGGTCGGCGCGCCGATGTCCTGCTCGAACGCTGTCAGGAGCGACATCTCGCGGCCGACGCTCACCGAGATGGCAGCGGCGAGCCCTTGGTCGCACGGGATCATGCGGTCCGTCGAGTCATGCGAGAACCGACCGTCGCCCGCGTCGAACCACATGGGGACGGCCGGCGCGCACGGGATGAGGTAGTCGTAGCGCTCGCCCTCGGCGAGCTCGGCGCCGACGACGGGTACCGGCGTGCCTGCAGGCGAGAGGACGGGCAGCGGCGGCGTCGTGGGCGGCGTGCGCGCCGCCTGCGGTGTGGGCGTCGGCGTCGGCGTCTGCGTCGGCGTCGGCGTCGGCGTCTCGGTCGGGGCAGGCGTAGCGGGCTCCGACGTCGTCGCAGGCGAGGTCGCCGTGGTCGGGCTGGGGCTGGAGGGCTCCGGCACGGGCGCCGGAGCGAGCCCCCCGGCCGGCCCGCACGCCACGAGCCCGAGCAGCACCGCGACCGCGAGCGGTCCTGCGGCCCATCCCGATGCGCGGCGCATCATCGCTCCATCACCCATCGCATGTCGGACCGCGCGACCCCTTCGCCGGACTCCATCCGAGGCGCGAACGAACCGTCCCCGATGGGGACCCCCCAGGCAGCGAGCTGGGGAATGATGCCCGGATCGGCGTTGCAGTCGAAGGTGACGCCGCCGATCGTGACCGTCGGTCCGCAGGCGTAGTAGACGGTCGCCGTCGCGCCCTCGACCGAGCCGAGCGGCACCTCGCCCGGATCCACGACCTGCAGCTGCCCGTCGAAGTCGGGTGACGCCGTGAACTGCGGATCTCCATCGCCGACGACATCGGCTCGGTCGACGAGCGCCCAACCGGTGCCCGGCTCGTGGTCCGCGCAGTCGATCCACTCGGCACCGCCGAACAGCACCGAGCCGGATCCCTCGCACAGCACGTAGACGTCGTAATACCGCTCGAGCGTCGGTCCGCCTGCGGCGCCGGTGTCACCGCATCCGTTGCGGCAGTCCACGAAGTCGGTGACGATCGGCGCGCCGGCCGCCACGCCCTCGAAGCCCGGCGGCGGTACGGGTGCGGTCTCCGTCGGCTCCGGCTCGGGCGGCGCGGTCGCCGTCGCCGTCGGCTCGACGGTCGGCTCGGCGCTCGGCTCCATCGTGGTCGTCGGCGCCGGTGCGGCCTCGTCGATGCGAGGGTCGAGCGCGCCGGCGAACTGCCAGACGCCGACCCCGACGACCGCGGCGGCGACCGCGGCGACCGCGCCGCCGGCGATCGCCCGGTTGCGGCGCCGCTCCCGCACGCGCTCGCGCACCGCCATCGTCGACAGGCCCTGGCGCATCCGCGCCCGGAAGTCGGGGCTCATGCCCTGCTGCTGCCGATCGTTCATGCCGACACCTCCTCGAGGTCGCCGGCGCCGGCCGCCTGCAGGTGGCCGCGCAGCCGCTGCTTCGCCCGGTGGATGCGCGTCTTGGCCGCGCCGTAGCTCACGCCGATCGCCTTGGCCGCGTCGGCGAGCGGGATCTCCTCGAGCAGCACGAGCGACACGAGCCGCGCATCCGTCTCCGACAGCTCCCGCAGGGCCGCGCCGACCGCGCTCGACGCGTCGACCCGCGCGAAGCGGTCGCCCGCGACGTCGGCGGTGTCAGGCGAATCCGGGCCGAGCGGGATGTGCGCGATCAGCCGCTCGTTGCGGCGGATGCTGCGGCGGGCGTTGCGCGCGCAGTTCGTCGCTGTGGCGAGCAGCCACGGCAGCACCGAGTCGTCGACGATGCGCACGCGCGAGCGCTTGCGCCACGCCTCCGCGAACACGGCGGCCGTGACGTCCTCGGTGTCCTGTCGGTGCTGCATCAGCCTCCATGCGTGTCGCCACACGCGGTCTCCGTGGCGGTCGAAGATCGCGGCGAAGGCGACCCCGTCCCCGCGCACGACGGCACGCCACAGCTGCTCGTCGGTCTGCGCGAGGTCCACATCCAGGATTGTCCGGGATGCGGTCCCTGGTTACACGCACGACGCGATCAGTTGCAGGCGCTACGGTTCCACCCCGGCCGGCATCGTCGACGGGTCGACGCCGGTGAGCTCGAGCGTCGCCATGACGTCGAGCGCCTCGAGCACCGGCGCGCTGCTGAGCAGCTGCTCGGCCTCGGCCCGCGAGCCGACCGCCGCCTGGTCGTCGCCGAGCAGCAGCACCGTGCAGGTGTGGGTGCGCTCGACATCCGGCAGCCCGAACGACGGGATCGGCTCCAGCCCCTCCTGGGAGGGCCGCGCGACCCCTGCGTGCACGAACCAGCGGTCGGCCGCGTGCACCCACCACGACATGGCCTTGGTGCCTGCGATGTCCATCGCGCGCTCCTCGACGATGCCGAAGTCGGCGTTCAGGTAGCCGGCCGAGTCACCGAAGCCGTCGTAGTACGTGATGTCGGTGCCGGAGGGCGACGTGAAGCCGACAGTGTTCTCCCACCACGGGTCGCCGTCGAAGTCCATCGTCAGGCGGCTGTTGTCGAGCACAGTCCAGCCCTCCGGCAGCTGCAGGCGCATCGTGCCGTTCTGCGTCTCGAACGTCGAGCTCGCCATCTCGGTGGGCATCGGGGTGCTCGTCGGTGCCGGGGTGATGGTCGGCGCCGGCGTGACGGATCCGGTGGGGGTCGGCTCGACGGGCGTCGGCCTGGCGGTCTCCACCGCGGGCGACGGCGTGGCCGCCGTCTCGGACGGGGCCGTCGGCACGTCGGGGCCGCAGCCGACGAGCAGCACGGCCGCCGCGAGCGCGGCTGCGGCGCCGACCGCGCGAGCGGACGGCCGGGTGGCGATCATCATGGCCTGCTCCTTCTGGTCGCGACTCCCCCGTCGGTCCAGATGCGTCCAGGATGCTCCTGCTCGGCCCGTCGTGGGAGTCACGGTTCGGTCACGGTGCCGATCCCAGCGCGAAGACCGGAAGATGTGCAGCGGAGCGGGGCGTCGAGTGGATAGTCCGCTCGCCCTGCCGCTCCGCCGCACATGCTTCGGGCGCCGCTCCCCCGCGAGGCGGAGGCGACCACGGCGGGGCGCCCGCCGGGCGGCGGAGGCGGCCGACGCATCGGCGCGCCTACGCTGGACGCCATGTCCGTCCGCCGCGCCCCCGACGCGAGCTCGCTGCGCGCCGACCTGGTGCTGGCCGTGGCGCTCGCGCTCATCGGCTGCGTCATGGTGGCGCTCAGCGCCATGACCGGCCTGCAGTTCGCCGACGTGCCGATCTGGGCGCCGCTGCTCGCCGCGGTCCTGCTGCCGGCGCCGCTCGTGCTGCGCCGCGTGCATCCGCTGCCGGTGTCGATCGCGCAGATCGTCATCTACATCGTGGCCGGCGAGGCGGCGGTGCTCGAGCTCTACGCCTCGCAGGTGAGCCTCTTCATGGGCTTCTACTCGATCGGCGCATGGGATGCCGACCGCCGCAGGGCGTTCTGGTCGCGGCTGGTCATCGTCATCGCGATGGCGGTCTGGCTCGCCTCGTCGGCAGTCCGCGGCTTCTTCGACCCCGAGACGGGCGAGCGCGGGGTGTCGGCGTTCTTCGCCTTCCTGGTCATCCAGATCGTCATCAACGCCGCCTACTTCGGCGCCGGCTGGGTCTTCGGCGACAGGGCGTGGCGCAGCGCCGTGGAGCGCGAGGCGCTCGACGCCGCTCACGCCGAGATCCAGGCGCAGCAGGATCGGCTCGCCGAGCAGGCGGTCTCGCTCGAGCGGCTCCGCATCGCGCGCGAGCTGCACGACGTCGTGGCGCACCACGTCTCGGCGATGGGCGTGCAGGCAGGTGCCGCCCGGCGAGTGCTCGACCGCGACCCGGTGAAGGCGGCGGATGCGCTGCGGCACGTCGAGCAGTCGGCGCGCGACGCGATCGGCGAGCTGCGCTCGCTCGTGGTGACGCTGCGCTCTGAGGACGACGGCACGTCGGCGGCCCCCGAGCTGGCTGCGCTGCCCGCGCTCATCGAGTCGGCGCGCGAGAGCGGGCAGCGGATCGAGCTGCAGTCGATCGGCACCCCGCGGCCCGTGACGTCGATGGTCGGCCTCACGGTCTACCGCATCGTGCAGGAGGCGCTCACGAACTCGCGCAAGCACGCCGGTCCGGTGGCGCGGGTCGACGTGCGGCTGCGCTACCTCGATGACGAGATCGAGGTCGAGGTGACCGACGACGGCCGCGGCGGCGCCGCCGGGACGCACGGCGCCGGCGCTGGCCTCATGGGCATGCGCGAGCGCGTCGCCGCGCTCGGCGGATCGCTCGAGGTAGGGCCGCGATCCCGCGGCGGATGGCTCGTGCGGGCGCGCGTGCCGAGCCCCGGCCCGGCACGGGCCGACGAGGCGACGCTGGGGTTCGCCGACGAGGCATCAGCCTCCGCTGGCGAGCCGGCGGCCACCGCCGGCGTCGAGGCCCCCGCCAGCGCCGCACCCGCCGACGCGCCCACGAGCGCCGACGCATCCGCCCGTTGAGGGTCTGCGTCCGAGTGCAGGGCCACTCGGACGCGGACGCTCAAGAGCCGGAGGTCAGGGGCAGCGGGTGTACGCGGCGGTCGCCTCGCTGAGCGTGGGCAGGCCGCCCAGGATCAGCACCTCGTCGGCGCCAGAGCCGAGGAGCGTGCTGCGGCTCACGGCCGGCAGGCACTCGCGTCGGGCGAGCAGCATCGGCGCGCCCTCGGCCCCCGCCGCGGCCGCGCCGGCCAGCGCGTCGGGGAAGTCCGTGCCGCTCGCGATGTAGACGGTGCGCACCTCGTCGAAGACGTCGGCGAGCTGCGCCGCGGTCGCGAAGCGGTCGGCCCCGGCGTAGCGGACCACGCTCGGCACGGCAGCCGAGAGCCCGTTCGCGACCCCCGTCGAGACCGAGGTGCCGTCGCCGACGATCCCCGCCCAGTCGACGCCGAGCCCCTGCAGCGTCGCGCGCGTGGCCGCATCGAGCGAGCCGCTGCCGCCGTCGACCAGCAGCACCGGCCCGCCGCGGAACGCCGCAGCGGGGCCTGCGGCCAACGCATCCGGGAACGTCAGCCCCGTCGCGACGAACGCCGCATCCGCCGAGTCGAAGGCGTGCTCGGCGACCAGCCTGCTCGTGTGGAAGCGGTCGGTGCCGCCCAGCCGCAGCACCGCTCGGGCGGGCGCGAGCGCACGCACCGCATCCTCGACCGCTACCGACACCGAGGGCGCGCCGCCGACGATGACGACCTCCGCCGGGTTCAGGCGCTGGATCTCGGCCAGCACGGCCGGCATGGCCGAGCCTCGCGGCGTCAGCAGCACCGGTCCGCCGGCGTGCGCGGCCGCCGGCCCCGCAGCGAGGCCGTCCGGGAAGTTCTCGCCGCTCGCGAGGTAGACCACCGGCGCACCCGTCGGGAACGTGCGGCGCGAGATCTCGACCGACGTCGCATACCGGTCGGCGCCGGCGATGCGCTGCGCGCTCGGCAGCGGCTCGGTCGGGTCGCCGAACCAGTCGGTCCAGATACGCCAGGTGTTGCGGTTGCCGTAGGCGGAGCACGAGTCGCCCGTGCCGTAGAGGTTCGCGAGCGCCGCCGCGTTGGGCTGGTAGGGCGTGTAGTTGTAGAGCCCCGCCGTGGCGAGGTTGCGGATGAGCACCGGGCTCGAGCCGCACGCCACCTCCGTGTCGTAGCGGATCTGGTTCACGACGCCGGCGCGGTGGTTGTAGCGCTCGGGGTGCGCCGCGTAGCGCTGGAACTGCCGGGCGCCGTAGTAGACCTGGTAGAAGAATCCGGCGACGCTGGCATCGCACGGCGCGGTGTCGGGGCAGCCGAAACCGGTCGCCTTCTCGTAGCGGGACGCGCTCGGCGACGGGTGGGTGATGAGCGTCTGCTCCTTCTGCAGCAGCACCAGCAGGAATCGCTGCGAGATGTCGCAGGCCTGGCCGACGCGCGCGATGATGCTCGCGGCCGACTCGTCCGCCCTCCCCGTCATCGCCCCGCAGTAGGCGTCCGCGGGAATCGACGGGGTCTTCTGGCGGTAGGTGTCGAGGCACGTGTACCCGGCCGTGCAGCCCGCGTGCTTGGCGTCGATGAACGCCTGCACCTGCGCGGCCGTCATCGCGCCACCGTCGTAGAACTGCTCGTCGGAGACGAGGTAGCCGGCTTCGAAGTCGGCCGCCACCGCGGCCGTGGCGCTGCCACCGGTGCCTGCGGGCGGGGTGACCGTCAGCAGACCGGCGACGAGCGCGGTGAGGGCCGCGGCAGCGACAAGACGAGGGCGAAGGCGCATCGGCGGGCCGTTCGTTCGGGCGCAAGCTTCGGGCGTTCACGCATGAGGAAGTTGCTTTCAGCATATGTGCGCACTCGGCAGGCGTCGAGGGATCGGTCGGGGTACGCGGCGCCTGACCCGCGGTCGCCGCGCCGGTAGCGTGGGGCGCGTGACGCGCATCCTGCTGGTGGACGACCAGGCGCTCGTGCGCGCCGGCTTCGAGACGATCCTCTCGAGCGAGCCCGGGTTCGACGTGGTCGGCCAGGCGAAGGACGGCGCCGAAGGCGTGCGCCTCGCCGCCGAGCTGCAGCCCGACGTGATCTGCATGGACGTGCAGATGCCCGTGATGGATGGGCTCGAGGCGACCCGGGCGATCTGCGCCGCGGACGGCCACGCCGCGGTGCTCATGCTGACGACCTTCGATCGCGACGACTTCCTGTTCGACGCGCTCTCGGCCGGCGCCTCCGGCTTCCTCCTCAAGACGGCCGAGCCCGAGCAGCTCATCGACGCCGTGCACGCGCTCGCGCGCGGCGACGCGCTGCTCTCGCCGGAGGTGACCCGTCGCGTCATCGAGCGCTTCGCCGGCGCGACGGGCTCGACGGATGCCGCGGTGACGACGGGCGAGATGCTCGCCGCTCCCCCGAGCCCGGTGCTCGTCGACCTCACCGATCGCGAGCGCGAGACGCTGCTGCTGCTCGCGCGCGGGCGCTCGAACGCCGAGATCGCGCGCGAGCTGTTCGTCGGCGAGGCGACCGTGAAGACGCACGTGTCGAACGTGCTGCTCAAGCTCGGCATCCGCGACCGCATCCACGCCGTCATCTGGGCGTACGAGCACGGTGTGGTCGCGCCCCGTGGCTGAGCCGGTCCGTGCGCGTGCGCCGCAGCCGCGCACGCGGCGCATCCCCGCGGTGGCGGTCGCGTGGTTCGCGCTCTCGGCGGCCGGCCTCGTCGGCACGTGGTGGTACAACATCGCGTTCTTCGCCGACCCGGGCGGGCTCGGCTACCTCGAGGGATGGTTCGCGAACGCCGCGAGCGCGTCAGCATCGATCGACCTGCTCGTCGTCGCCGTCGCGGCCTCGATCTTCATGATCGTGGAGGGCGCTCGGCTCGGATGGGCGCGGTGGGTGTGGGTGCTCGTCGTGCTGGGTGCGGTCATCGCGATCGCCTTCGCCTTCCCGCTCTTCCTCGGGATGCGCGCGGTCGCGCTGCACCGTCGCGCGTCGCCAGAGCGCTGACCCGGTCGCACCGCCGATCAGGTCGGCTCGACGCGCTGCGCCAGCGCCATGGCGTCGTGCGGCGCGTGCCCGTGGATGTCGTTGTCGAAGTAGACGTAGACGTCGCGCGGCGAGCCGTCGGGCGTGGCGACGCCGCTCGTCCAGCCGCGGATGCGCTCCGCCCACGCATCGAGCTCGTCGGGCGTGTAGCCGCTCGCGTACAGCTCGCGCGAGCCGTGCAGGCGCACGTAGGCGAAGTCGGCGGTGACCTCGCCGAACGCCGGCCAGCGGTCGGCCGTGTCGGCGACGGTGAGCGCGACCCTGTGGTGCCGCAGCAGCTCGGCCGCGGCCGGGTCCTCGAAGGAGCGCGCCCGCGGCTCGAGCGCGTGCCGCATCGGCACGTCCGGCCCCTCCTCGAGCCACGTGCGTCCCCGCATCCGGTCGTCGTGGCGACGCGCGAGCTCGAGCGCCTCGCCCGTCGATCGCGGCAGGCCGGCGAGGAAGCGGTCGAGCCCCTCGGCGTCGAACTCCTCGCGCTCGGGCAGCTGCCAGAGGAACGGCCCGAGCTTGGCGCCGAGCGCGAGCACGCCCGAGGCGAAGAAGTTCGCCATCGCGACCTCGACGCCCCGCAGCCGCAGCATGTGGGTGATGTAGCGCGATCCCTTCACCGCGAAGACGAAGTCGTCGGGCACCGCGTCGCGCCAGCGCTCGTAGCTGGCCGGGCGCTGCAGCGAGTAGAACGAGCCGTTGAGCTCGAGCGACGACATCCGCTCGCCGACGTGCTCGAGCTCGCGGCACTGCGGCAGCCCGCGCGGGTAGAAGTCGCCGCGCCACTCGGCGTAGCGCCAGCCGGAGATCCCGACGCGCGCGCGGGCGGCCGGCGCGGTCTCGCGGCGCTCCTCCTCCATGCGCCCACCCTCGCACCGGCTGCCGAGAGCCCGCTCAGCGCCGGCGATCCGGGGTCGCATCGCCACCTGCGGATGTCGGTGGCTCGCACTACCGTCGGGCCATGGAGCTCGACATCGCCGTGCACCCGGCCACGGCCGACCGCTTCGACGACCTGGCGGCGATCCTGGCACCGCGCAACCCCGATGCGCCGGCCTGCTGGTGCCTGAGCTATCGCGTGCCGGGCGCCGAGTTCAACGCCCTCGCCGGTGCGGACCGACCGGCGCGACTGCGCCGCTACGCCGAGGAGGGCACGCCGCCGGGCGTCATCGCCTACGTCGGCGGCGAGCCGGCCGGGTGGTGCTCGGTGAGCCCCCGCTCGAGCCATCATCGGCTCACGCGCTCGCGCACGATCCCTGCAGTGGACGACGTGCCGGTGTGGAGCATCGTGTGCCTCGTCGTCCGTCCCGGGTTCCGTCGCCAAGGCCTGGGGCACGCGCTGCTCGCGGGCGCGGTCGAGTTCGCGCGCAGCCGCCGCGCCCCGATGCTCGAGGCCTATCCGATCGAATCCGGCGACGAGCGGATCAGCACCGCGCTGGCCTACGTCGGCACGACGTCGCTCTTCGAGGCGGCCGGCTTCGAGCGCGTGGTCAAGACATCGTCGAAGTCGGGCGGCAGGGAGCGCTGGCTCATGCGGTTGCCGCTCGAGGGCGAGCAGCCACCTGAGGTCGATGCCGCAGGGGGTTGACACTGCAGGGGGTTGACACCGCAGACCGGCGGGCGCACCATGTAAGCAGTTGCTTACGCAGGGAGGTGTGCAGTGCCGATCGCGACCGATCCGCTCAGCCGCATCTTCTTCGCGCTCGCCGACCCGACACGGCGCGCGATGCTGGAGCGGCTCGCGGCCGGTGCCGCGACCGTCGGGGAGCTCGCCGAGCCGTTCGCGATGAGCCGGCCGGCGGTGTCGCAGCACCTCGGCGTGCTCGAGCAGGCCGGCCTCATCGAGCGCACCCGACAGGGGCAGTGGCGCAGCTGCGCGCTGCGCCCCGAGGGGCTCGACGACGCGGAGCAGTGGGTCACCGAGCACCGCGCCGCGTGGCAGTCGCGCTTCGACCGGCTCGACGAGACGCTCGCCGCGCTCGTCGCCGGCGAGCGCGACGCCGGCAGCGCGAGTGACGCCCATCACGAGGCATCCGATGCCGGACCATCCGACACCAGCACGACCGACCAGGCCGACGCATCCGTCGGCGATCCGAAGGAGCAGTGATGACCGCAACGAGGCAGTTCACGATCACGCGCACGTTCGACGCGCCCAGGGCAGCGGTCTGGCGGGCATGGACCGACCCGGCGATCGCCGCGCAGTGGTGGCACCCGCACGAGGTGGCCGTGCCGCCCGAGTCGGTGCGGATCGATCCGCAGGTCGGCGGCCGCTACGAGTACCTGATGATCGCGCCCGACGGCAGCGAGTACCCGACCGGCGGCGAGTACCTGGAGGTGCGGGAGCCCGAGCGGCTGCGCTTCTCGTGGGCTGACCCCGGTGACGCGGTCGACGACGCCATGCAGATCACGGTCGACCTCACCGAGGTCGATGGCGGCCGATGCGAGATGACCTTCCACCTGTCGGGCGTCGACGAGGACCGCGTGAGCGAGCAGAGCGTCTTCCACGGCTGGACCGAGGCCTTCGAGGAGCTCGACGACGCCCTCGCCTCGACGACCGAGCGCTCCTCGTGAGCGGCCTCATCGTCGAGCAGATCGTCTCGGTCGACGGCTTCGCTGCCGAGCCCGACGGCGGCATGCGCTTCGTCGAGGCGACGACGCCGGACGGCGACATCTCGGACGAGGGCCAGCTGACGATGCTCGAGGGCGTCGACGCGATCCTGCTCGGCCGGCGCACGTACGAGATGTTCGCCGCCTACTGGCCGACCGCCGATCCGACGGTGGAGCGCGTCGCCGAGCCGATCGCGCGACTGCCGAAGCTCGTGCTCTCGGCCACGCTCGAGCGCGCACCGTGGGGCGACGGCGAGATCGAGGTCGTGCGTCCCGACCCGACGGCCGCGGATGCCGTGCGGGCGCTCAAGGGCAGGTTCGGCTCGATCATCGTCTGGGGATCGCTGTCGCTCGCCGACGCGCTGCTCGACGCAGGCCTCGTCGACCGGCTCCGGCTGCGCACGACGCCCGCGCTGATCGGCGACGGACTGCGCTTCACGCCCGCGTCGCTCGGGCTCCGGATGCTGCGGCTCGAGTCGTCGGTCGCGCATCCGGCCGGGCACGTCGTCACGGAGTACGCGATCGACGGAGGCGGGCGATGAGGGACACCGAGCCGCAGACCGCCGGCGGCAAGGTGCTCTGGCACTTCACGATGTCGCTCGACGGCTTCGTCGCGGGGCCCGAGCACGCCATGGACTGGATGACCGACATGACGAACCGCGATGGGCTCATCGACGAGTACGTCGGGACGACCGGCGCCGTGCTCGGCGGTCGCGTCGGCTGGGACATGTTCCCCGACCCGAGGATGACCTACGGCGGCGCGTGGCAGGGGCCGCTGTTCGTGCTGACGCACCACCCGGAGGACGCGCAGCCGACGGAGGGCGTGACGTTCCTCGACTGCGACGTGGCAGAGGCGGTGCGGATCGGGCTCGAGGCGGCCGCCGGCAAGAACCTCGAGGTGCTCTCGCCCTCGATCGGCAGCCAGCTGCTCGAGCGGGGACTCATCGACGAGATCGACCTGCACGTCGCGCCGATCCTGCTCGGCGACGGCATCCGACTGCACCACGCGCCGGGCGGCACGCCGATCCGGCTGTCGCTCGTGAACGGCGACGACCCCACCGCTGAGGTGAACCTGCGGTACCGGCCGGTCGCGGGCTAGCCGCGCCGCGGACCGCGAGTCACTCGCCCGGCCGCGGCCGCCGCGTCAGCTCGAGGCGCACGAGCGGGAGCAGGTGCCTCGGCCACACGACCGCGGCCACCGCGTCGCCCAGCCCGACACCGAGGCCGACGACGTGCTCGTCGCCGATCTCGACGCAGGCGACCTCCTCGCCGTCGATGAGGATGGCGCTCGGGACGGCGTCGAGCGCGGAGGGCTCGTCGACGAAGGCGTCGGGCTCGTGCGGCGTCGGGTCGCGCTCCTCGC
Source organism: Agrococcus jenensis (assembly GCF_003752465.1). Classification (NCBI taxonomy): domain Bacteria; kingdom Bacillati; phylum Actinomycetota; class Actinomycetes; order Micrococcales; family Microbacteriaceae; genus Agrococcus; species Agrococcus jenensis. Next base: position 749,951 of record NZ_RKHJ01000001.1, read on the forward strand.
GGAAGGTGTTGCCGATCACGTTGCGCATGTGCAGGGCGAGGACGTCGGCGACCGACTCGTCGTCGCGCGGCACGACCGTCTGCACCGCCTCGTACGCCGCGGGGAAGCGCATCCAGCGCATCCACTCGACGGCCGTCGGGGGCAGTCGGGGCGACGGATCCGCGAGCGCCGCCTCGAGGTCGGGCGAGAGCCGCACGTGGTTGATCGGGTCGTCGAGGTCGTCGGGGTTCCAGAGGATCGCGTAGGAGATGGCGGCGGCGTCGAGCTGGAACGGCCCGCCGTCGCTGCTCGACGCGATCGTGCTCACGCCGGTCTCGCGGATGCTCGGCTGGGCGACCAGCGTCGCGAGCCGCACGGGGAACTCGGCCGACACCGCCTCGAGGGTGGGCGGGTCGTCCAGCGGGCCGTCGGGCTCGGCGAAGTCCATGCGGCCAGCCTGGCCGATCGACGCCGCGCGCACCAGTCCGGGGGCCGCTCGTCGGAGCCGCTGCCCCCGCTCCCCCGCACGGCGGAGGCGCAAGTCCAGCCGTCAGGGGGAGGTCGGCGCGATGCCGCCGACGTAGCGTCGGAGCATGCTCTCCATCCGATCGATCTCCCGCTCCTTCAACGGGCACCGGGCGCTCAACGACGTCAGCTTCGACGTGCAGAACGGCCTGATGACCGGCTTCGTCGGCGCCAACGGCGCCGGCAAGACCACGACCATGCGCATCATCCTCGGCGTGCTCACGCCGAGCTCTGGCGAGGTGCTCGTCGACGGCAGGCCGATCACCGCCGATGACCGCGCGCAGTTCGGCTACATGCCCGAGGAGCGCGGGCTCTACCCGAAGATGAAGGTCCACGAGCAGCTCGTGTACCTCGGCCGCCTGCACGGCCTCAGCTCGGCCCACGCGTCGACCCGCGCGGCAGACCTGCTCGAGCAGCTGGGCCTCGGGGAGCGCCGCGACGACAAGCTCGAGTCGCTCAGCCTCGGCAACCAGCAGCGCGCGCAGATCGCCGCCGCGCTCGTGCACGAGCCCACCGCGCTCGTGCTCGACGAGCCGTTCTCGGGGCTCGACCCGATGGCGGTCGAGACGACCGTCGAGGTGCTCCGCGACGTCGCCCGCAGCGGCGCCCCGGTGCTGTTCTCGAGCCACCAGCTCGACCTCGTCGAGCGCCTGTGCGACTCGCTCGTCATCCTCGCCGGCGGCGAGGTGCGAGCGGCGGGCACGCGCGAGCAGATCCGCTCGGCACACGCGCGGCCCGAGTGGGTGCTCGAGACCGACGACGCGGGCTTCGTGCGCGGCATCCGCGGCATCGAGGTCATCGAGTTCGACGGCGGCCACGTGCGCTTCACCGCCCCCACCGACGACGACGCCGACCGCGTGCTGCGCGAGGCGATCGAGCGCGGCACCGTCCGCAGCTTCGCCCCCTCCATCCGACCGCTGACCGAGATCTTCCAGGAGGTCATCCGATGAGCACCACCACCCGCGCCCCGGGCGCGAACACCCGCGGGCGCACGCGCTTCGCGCAGGCCGTCGGGATCGTCGCGCAGCGCGAGATCATGACGCAGCTGCGCTCGAAGGCGTTCATCATCTCGACGATCATCACGCTCGCGCTGGTCTTCGGCGCGGTGCTGTTCTCGTCGATCGGTCCGCAGCTGTTCGACGAGGACACCGACGTCGCCACCACGTCGGAGCTCGCGCCGACGCTCGAGCAGCTCGACGGCATCGCCGTCGTCCCCGCCGACAGCGCGGATGCGGTGCGCGACGCCGTGCGCGACGGCTCGGTCGACGCCGGCGTCGTCGCGGGCGAGGGCCCCTCCGGGCTCGTCGTCATCGGCGACCGCGAGGCGCCCTCGAGCCTGCTCCAGCTGCTCAGCATCACGCCCGACCTCGAGCTGCTCGACCCGAACGCGCCCGACCCGATGCTGACCTACTTCATCGGCCTCGCCTTCGGCCTCGTCTTCTTCATGTCGGCGATGACGTTCGGCCAGACGATCGCCAACTCGGTCGTCGAGGAGAAGGCGTCGCGCATCGTCGAGATCATGCTCGCGACGGTGCCGGCCCGCGCCATCCTGGCCGGCAAGGTGATCGGGAACTCGATCCTGGCGTTCGGGCAGATCCTGCTCATCGCCGCGGTGGTGCTGCTGGGCGGCGCGATCACCGGCTCGCAGCTGCTGCTCGACGGGCTCGGCATGCCGATCGTGTGGTTCGTGGTGCTCTTCACCGTCGGCTTCATCATGCTGGCGGCGCTCTACGCGGCGGCGGCGGCGCTCGTCTCGCGCGCCGAGGACCTGGGCTCCGCGACGAGCCCGCTCATCATGCTGATCATGATCCCGTACTTCCTCGTGATCATCTTCAACAACAACCCGCTCGCGCTGCAGATCATGTCGTACGTGCCGTTCTCGTCGCCGGTCGCGGAGCCGATGCGCGTCTACCTCGGCACGATGGAGTGGTGGGAGCCGTTCCTCTCGCTCGCGATCCTGGTGGTCTCGACCATCCTCGTGATCGTCTTCGCGGCGAAGGTCTACGAGCGGTCGCTGCTCAAGACCGGCTCGGCGGTCAAGTGGAAGGACGCCCTCAAGGCCTGACGGGCTCCCGCCGGTCTCCCCGCCCCTCCGCACAACGCAAGCCCTCGGCCGGCGATCTGCGGCTGTCGCGCCCGCTCCGGGTCGGCAGCCGCAGCAGCCTGGCTGGGGGCTTGCGTCGTGCGAGCAAGGGCAGCGAAGAGCCCTTGCACCTCGGGAGGTTCTGTGGTTCATTAGTCAAGTAATGAACCAACGGAGCTCGGCGGAACGCGTCAGCGACCCGCCCGCTCCCGGATGTGCGCACATCCGACCCACCGACCGAAGGAAGCAGCATGCTCGACGACAGCAAGCCGCTGTTCGTAGCAGTGGCAGAGCAGATCGAGGACGGGATCCTCGACGGCACCTACGCCGAGGACGACCCCGTGCCCTCGACGAACGAGCTCGCAGCCTTCCTCCGCATCAACCCCGCGACCGCCGGCAAGGGCTTCAGCCTGCTCGTCGACGCCGGGGTGCTCATCAAGAGGAGAGGGATCGGCATGTTCGTCGCCCCAGGCGCTCGTGAAGCGCTCCGGCAGCGCCGGAGGTTCGCGTTCCAAGACCAGTTCATCGCACCCCTGCTCCGCGAGGCAGCACAGCTCGGCATCTCCGCCGAGGACCTCGCGGACATGATCACGAAGGAAGCCGTCCGATGACCGCCATCGTCACCCGCCAGCTGTCGAAGCACTACCCCGAGGTACGCGCCCTCGACGGCGTCTCGATCGCGCTCGAGGAGCACCGCATCCACGGCCTCCTCGGCCGCAACGGCGCCGGCAAGACCACGCTCATGCAGCTGCTCACCGGCCAGGTCTTCGCGACCGACGGCACCATGGAGGTGCTCGGGGCGAGCCCGGTCGAGAACGCCGACGTGCTCATGCAGACGTGCTTCATCCAGGAGAGCCAGAAGTACCCCGACACGTTCCGCGCGATCGACGTGCTGCGGGTCGCGGCCGGCGCCTACCCGAACTGGGACCAGGCGTTCGCCGACCGGCTCGTCGACGAGTTCCGGCTGCCGGTCAAGCGCATGATCAAGAAGCTCTCGCGCGGCCAGCTGTCGGCGATCGGCATCGTCGTGGGGCTCGCCTCGCGCGCGCCGCTGACGTTCTTCGACGAGCCCTACCTCGGGCTCGACGCGGTCGCCCGGCGGATGTTCTACGACCGCCTGCTCGCGGACTTCAGCGAGCACCCGCGCACCGTCGTGCTCTCGACGCACCACATCGACGAGGTGGCGAACCTCCTCGAGCACGTCATCATCCTCGACGAGGGGCGCGTGCTGCTCGACGCCGACACCGACGAGCTGCACCACGCGGCGATCGCGGTCTCCGGCCGCGCGGCCGACGTGGATGCGTTCCTGTCGGACCGCGAGGTGCTCGAGCGCACCGTGCTCGGCACCCTCGCCACCGCCACCTTCACCGCGCGCGCCGGTGACGAGCGCGCCGCCCGCGAGGCCGGGCTCGACGTGAGCCAGGTCTCGCTCCAGGCACTCTTCGTGCACCTCACCACGGCGAACGCCGCAGCCGCCGAGCAGCCCATCGGCACCCGTTCCGCGACCGACGTCGCGACCTCCTGAGAGGCACCGTCATGCGCATCCGCAACGTCGTCCAGCTCCACACCGTCAACAAGCTGCAGGCCTTCGGCTGGCCGCTCGTCATCATGCTGATGTCGCTCACGGTCGTGCTCATCATCGGCGCGCTCGTCGTGAACGTCGCAGCCGCAGCCGGCGATGGCGCCCAGGCGCGCGCCGGGATGAACATGGGCATGCAGTGGAACGGCGCGATCTTCGCGCTGCTCGGCCCGCTCATCGGCTTCGGCTTCACCGCGATGGGGCAGTACTTCCCGCTCGCGCTCGGCCTCGGCCTCACCCGCCGCGAGTTCGCGACGGGCACCGCGCTCGTCTTCGCCGGCAACGCGGCCTTCTACGCGGTGATCATCACGATCGGCAAGGTGATCGAGGTCGCGACGGGCGGCTTCGGGCTCGGCATCCGATTCTTCGACACGCACTTCACCGGCACCGGCGAGTGGTGGCAGACGCTCGTGCAGACGTTCCTGCTCATCCTCTCGGTGATGCTCGTCGGCGCAGCGATCACCACCGCCTTCCACCGCTGGGGGCAGTCGTTCCTCTGGGTCTTCTGGATCGCGCTCGCGGTCGTGGTGCTGGCCTTCTCGGCAGGCCTCGTGCTCTCGGAGCCGTTCCGCGGCTTCGCGGTCGACGTCGGGACGATGGGCTGGCTGCCCTGGATGGGCGTCGTCGCCCTCCTCGGGGCGGTCGGCGCGGCCGTCTGGCTCGCGCTCGTGCGCCGCGCGCAGGCTCGCTGAGCCGAGCACGCAGCAGGGGCCCGCCCGAGTCGTCGACTCGGGCGGGCCCCGCTCGTCTCGCTAGGGCGCTGCGCCCTCGGCGGCGTCGTCGTCGTCGGCGGCGACCGCCTGCTGCGGCTCACCCGCACCCTCGGTCGGGGCGCCGGAGCCGGCCAGCGGATCGGTCGGCTCGCCGCTGATGGGCCGGTCTGCGCCCCATGGCGACGGGCCGTCGAGCGCCTCGTCGAGCGCGTCCTGCGACTCCGCGGCCACCTGCTGGATCCTGCCGTCGTGCTCAGCGCCGGTGGTGCCACCGGGCTGCAGCTCGTCGCCGCTCTGCGATGCGTCCGTCATCGGGTCTCCCTCCTGCTGCGCGGACGGCACCGGTCGGTGCCGCTGCTTCCGCGCCGCGAGTCTTCTCCGGCAACCTGGACCGCCACTGACAACCTGGATGGCCGCGCAGGCGAGCCGGATCAGCCCTTCACGGCGGCGAGGCGGTCGAGTGCCTCCTGGCGCTCGACGGCGTGGTCGAGGATGCGCTCGGGGTAGCCCTGGGCGCACCCGTCCGCGACCTTCCACGGCTCGTGCACCGCGGCGCCGGCGATGTGCCGGAGCTCCGGCACCCAGCGACGCACGTACTCGCCGTCGGGGTCGTAGCGCTGGCCCTGCACGACCGGGTTGAAGACGCGGAAGTAGGGCGCCGCATCCGTGCCCGTCCCCGCCGTCCACTGCCAGCCGTGGCTGTTCGAGGCGAGGTCGCCGTCGGCCAGCTGCTCCTGGAAGAACCGGGCGCCGTGCACCCACCACACGTGCAGGTCCTTCGTGAGGAAGCTCGCCGTCACCATGCGCACCCGGTTGTGCATCCAGCCCTGCGAACTCAGCTGCCGCATGCCCGCGTCGACGAACGGGAAGCCGGTGCGACCCTCGCACCACGCCTCGAAGCCCTCACCCGGCTCGTCGTAGGCCATGCCGCGCAGCTGGTCCCCGAAGTCGCGCCACGCCGATCGCGGGTGGTGCCACAGCACGTCGGCGTAGAACTCGCGCCACGCGATCTCGGCCTGGAAGCGCTTGAGCGAGCGCTGCGCCGCCTTGCTGCGCCGCGGCGCGATGCGATCGAGGTCGGCGAGCAGCGTGCGCGGATGCACCGTGCCGAGCTTCAGCGCGATCGAGAGCCGCGAGGTGCCGTCGAGGTCGGGGCGGTCGCGGTGCTCGTCGTAGTCGTCGATGGGGCCGTCGAGGAAGGCGGCCCAGCGCTCGAGGGCCGTGTCCTCCGCCGCCCAGGACAGCTCGGCCTCGGTCTCGGGCACCGCGGGCAGCGGCTCGCCCTCGATCCCCCGCAGCCATCGCACGGCGTCCGGCAGCTCGGCGGGCGCGCGCCAGCCGTGCGCGAGCCAGGCGCGCGAGAACGGCGTGAAGACGCGGAAGGGCGAGCCGTCGGCCTTCCTCACGCGACCCGGCGAGACGGCGTAGGGCGTGCCCGTCGCGACGAGCGGCACGTCGAGCGCCTGCTCCACCCGCGCGTCGCGCCGGCGACCCCCCGGGGTCGACTCGCCGGAGATGTGCACCGCATCCGCCCCGACCTCGTCGACGAGCTCGCGCAGCACCTGCTCGGGGGCGCCCTCCCGCACGACGAGCGCATCCTCGGTGGCCGTGCTGAGCGCGGCGAGGGCGGTGCGCAGGGCCGCGGCGCGCGCGGTGCCCGCGCCGACGAACGCCGGGTCGACGATGAAGACGGGCAGCACCTCGCCGGCCGTGGCGGCCGCGACGAGCGCGGGATGGTCGCGCACTCGCAGGTCGCGCCGGAACCACACGATCTGGGCACCCATGCGGGCAGGCTACTGCCGCCCGCCGGATGCCCGATGTGCGCTCAGCGCAGCGGCTCGGCGAGGTTCGCCGGGGGCTTCCCCTGCTCGGCGCTCGACGGGTCGCTCGGCGTGAGCTCGCCGTCATCCGTCTCGCGATCCGCGCGCAGTCGCTCGTCCTCCGCCGACGCGGTGCCCGCTACCCGGCCGCCGTCGCCGGACTGCACCTCGTGCTGGCCCTGCGGCTCGTCCGCCTCGCCTGCCGGCCACTCGGCCGCGCCCAGGCTGTCGGCCGACGCCGGGATCGCGTCGTCCGGGAGCACGGCGCCCGCACCCTCCGGCACCCGTGCCTGGTCGGTCTCGTCAGACATGTCCACTCCGATCCTCTTGCGGCACCGGCGGCACCGCTGGCGCACAGCACTCTCGTCCCCCGACCTGGAACCGTCCTGGACGCCTGCAAGGATGGATCCGTGCAGACGCTCCACGACGCGGACCGCCGCGGCTTCGCATCCGACAACTACTCCGGCGTGCACCCCGAGGTGCTCGCCGCGATCGCTGCCGCGAACGGCGGCCACCAGACCGCCTACGGCGCCGACGAGTACACCGCGCACCTGCAGGAGGTCGTGCGGCGCCACTTCGGCGACCAGGCCGAGACGTTCCCGGTCTTCAACGGCACGGGGGCGAACGTGCTCGCCCTGCAGTCGCTGCTCCCCCGCTGGGGCGCCGTGGTGGCCGCGAAGACCGCGCACATCAACGTCGACGAGGGCGGCGCGCCCGAGCGCGTCGGCGGCATGAAGCTGCTCACCGTGCCGACGCCCGACGGCAAGCTGACGCCCGAGCTCATCGACCTCGAGGCATGGGGCTACGGCGACGAGCACCGCGCGCAGCCGCTCGCCGTGTCGATCACGCAGTCGACCGAGCTCGGCACCCTCTACACGGCCGACGAGATCCGCGCGATCGCCGACCACGCGCACGCCAAGGGCATGCTGCTGCACGTCGACGGCGCGCGCATCGCCAACGCCGCGGTCGCGCTGGACCAGCCGCTGCGGGCGTTCACGACGGATGCCGGGGTCGACATCCTCTCGCTCGGCGGCACGAAGAACGGGGCGATGGGCGCCGAGGCGGTCGTCGTGCTCTCCGAGCGCGCGGGCCACGGGCTCGTCTACCTGCGGAAGCTCAACATGCAGCTCGCATCGAAGATGCGCTTCATCTCGGCGCAGCTCGTCGCGCTCTTCGAGGGCGAGCTGTGGCGCGAGAACGCCGTGCACGCGAACGCGATGGCGGCCAGGCTGCGCGCCGCGGTCGAGCAGCTGCCGGGCGTCTCGTTCGCCTACCCGACGCAGTCGAACGGCGTGTTCGCGCGGCTGCCCGAGGGCGTCGCCGACGCGGTGCGCGAGGCGTTCTTCTTCTACGACTGGGATGCCGCCGCCGGCGAGGTGCGCTGGATGTGCACCTGGGACACCACCGAGGCTGACGTGGACGCGCTCGCGGAGGCCGTGCGCGAGGCCGTCGGCGGGGAGCCGGTCGAGGCGGCGACGCCCGCGGAGCCGCTGCCCGCCGCACCGTTCCCGCCCACGAGCTGAGCCGGCCGGCCGCAGACACCATCGGGGCCCCGGCGGTACTCCGCCGAGGCCCCGTGGCTGTTTCGTCCTGCTGGATCAGGAGCCGGACTGCGCCTCGCCCTGCACGCGGTCCTTCGCCTGCTGGGCCTCGCCCTGCACGCGGTCCTTCGCCTGCTGCGCGTCGTCCTTGACCTGGCCGGCGGCGCCCTGCGCCTCGTCCTTGACGTTGGCCGTGGCGTCCTGCGCCGTCTCCTTGACCGACTGCGCGGCGTCCTGCGCGGGCTGCTTCAGGTGCTCGCCCGCCTCCTTCGCGACGTCCTTCGCCTCCTCCATGAGGGGCTGGGCGCTCTCCTTGACCTTGGCGGCGGCCTGCTTCTCGGGCTCGCTCGCCGGGATCAGCGACGCGATGAGCGCGCCGACGCCGAAGGCGATGAGGCCGACCGCGAGCGGGTTGCCCTTCGCCTTGCGGGCGACGGTCTGCGCGGCGTCCTGAGCGCCCTCGCCGACGCGGCCGACGGCGCCCTGCACGTTGCCGACGGCCCCGTGCACGCTGTCACCGACGCGGTCGCCCACGCGGCCGACGGCTCCGGAGTCAGCGGGGTGGTCGCTGCCGAACAGGCGCTCCTTGACGTCACCGATCGCGGCCTTGGCTCGCGTCGCCTGACGGTCGACCATGCTGCTGGGCGAGACCTTCTCGGCGAGCGCGTCCACGTCGCCGCTGACCTCGTTGCGGGTGCGGTCGATCCGCGCGCGGATCTCCTCGGGTGTCTCAGTCATCGGTTCTCCTCCTTGGTGTGCAGTGCATCGGGGATGTGCTTGACGGAGTCGACCGTCTCGGGCATCGGCTCCACCTGCTTGAGCGCCTTGCGGCCCTGCAGGAAGAGCACGAGGGCGACCACGGCCCAGATGATGGCGACGATGAGCGCGCCCCATCCGAGGTGGTCGAGCAGGTCGCCGAGGACGAACATCAGCGTCAGCGACAGGAACAGGACCACGAGGTGACCGGCGTAGCCGGCGCCTCCCAGCATCCCTGCACCCTTGCCGGCGCGCTTCGCCTGCTCGATGCCCTCCGCCTTCGCGAGCGCGATCTCATCGCGCATGAGGGCGGAGACGTCCTGCATCAGGTCGCCGACGATGTCGCCGATCGACTGCTGCGCCGCTCGGCGCTCGGCGTCGTTCGTGGCTGCCGCGACGACCGGGTCCTCGTGGGCGGCATGCGCGCCGGGCGCGCCGTACTCGGTGCTGCTCACAGCCCGCGCTCCTCCGTGGGACGGGTCCCGTAGATGGCGTCGTCCGCGGCGGTGCCGGTCAGGGGCTCGTCGACCCATGCGGCGGTGTCGACCGCCGAGTGGCGCGGCGCGGTGACGTCACCGGTCGTGCCGGTGCCGTAGTCCGAGCCGGTCGCGTAGTCCGAACCGGTGCCGTAGGCGGAGCCAGTGCCGTAGGCGGCGCCAGTGCCGTAGGCGGCGCCGGTCGTGGTGCCGTACGTCGGGCCGGTCGTGCCGGCCGTGGCGGCCCGCTCGTCCTTGGCGCCCGCGATGAGGCCGCTCGTGAGGCGGCCGACCAGCAGGCCCGCGACGCCCGAGATGGCGATGAACGTCACCGGGTTGCGGCGCGCGTAGCGCTTGAGCTCCTCGAGGAGATCCGCGGGCTCGCGCTCGCTGATCCAGCTCGCGGCCGACTCCACGCGGCTGCCGACCTCGCCGATGATCTGCGAGGCGACGCCGTCCGTGCCGCCGCTGCCCGACGACAGCGAGCTGAGGTCGCTCGCGATGGTGCGGAGGCCGTCGGCGGCGCGGTGCTGCTGCGTCGAGGCCTGGCTGCGCGCCTCCTGCAGCGTCGTGTCGAGCAGCTGGCGAGCCTGCTGCTTCGCCTCGGTGGCGACGTTGCGCGCCTCGTCCTTCGCGGTGCCCGCGACGCGGCCTGCGGCGTCCTTGGCGGACTCGCCCACGTTGGCGGCCTCCTCCTTGGCGGTGTCCTTCACGTCCTTGGCGGACTCCTTGGCGGTGTCCTTCACGCCCGAGGTCTGCCCGCTACCGGTCGACGGCGTGGTCGTGATGGGCGGCACGGTGGTGCCCGTCGCGGGCGTCGCCGCTACCGGCACGGTCGGGCTGTCGAAGACCGCCTCAGCCTCGGGCGGGAGCCCAGCGGGCCGACGGAGCGGGTCATTGGGCTGGTATGCGTCGGTCATGAGTCATCCAATCCTGTTGACGCGGGAGGTTGTCCCCCTGCTCCTATGGACTCTGTACCCCATTCCTGAACGTTGCATCCGTGCTGGCCTGAAGACGTCTGCGGCCTGTGGCACGCTTCCGGCATGGCATCCACGGGGACGCAGGGCGGCACGGCGGACCGGCCCGCGAGGTTCTTCCGCGACGCGGCGGAGTTCCGCGCATGGCTCGAGGCGAATCACGAGACGGCCACCGAGCTGTGGATGGGGCTCAACGCGAAGCACGTCGAACCGCGCGGCCTGACGTGGGCCGAGGCGGTGCCGGAGGCGCTCTGCTTCGGCTGGATCGACTCCCTCTCGCAGCGCATCGACGACGACGCGCGGCGCCAGCGCTGGACGCCGCGGAAGGCGACCTCGAACTGGTCGGCCGTCAACGTGGCGCACGTCGAGCGGCTCACGACGGAGGGGCGGATGCGCCCGGCAGGGATCGCCGCGTTCGAGGCCCGCCGCGACGACCGCACCGCGATCTACGCCTACGAGACGCAGGTGGATGCGCTGCCGCCCGAGCTGCAGGCCCACCTCGACGCGTCGCCCGCGGCGCAGGCGTTCCTGGCCGCCGCGACCGCGACCTACCGGCGCGGCGCGACCGCCTGGGTGCTCGGCGCGAAGCGCGCGGAGACGCGCGAGCAGCGGGCGCGGCAGCTCGCCGACGACTCCGCCGCGGGCAGGCTCATCCCACCGCAGCGCTACGGCGAGACCCCGAAGTGGGTCGAGCGCGCGGCGGCTGCGGCGCGCGCCGCCGGCTGAGCGCGCCCCGTCGCGGCGGCGGCGGGCGCTACCGCTCCAGGTAGCGGGCGAGGTTCGCGAGCGACGAGCCGAGGCCCACCTCGTGGTCCTCCTGCGCGATGCCGGCCGGCACATCCGTCGCCGAGACCGTCACCCGCGTGCCTGCCTGCACCGGCTCGAGCCGCCACGTCATGAGCATGTCGCCGCGGAAGCGCTCCTCGTCGGTCTCGAACGCCACCCGCTGCACGACCAGCCGGCCGGGGACGAGCTCGACGAAGGTGACGACCGACGCATCCGTGTCGTCGGTCGTCTTCGTGTCGTCGGGGTGCTCGAAGCGCAGCACGGCGCGGAAGCCGCCACGCTCGCGGGCATCCATGTCCTCGATCGTGCCGGTCGTGCCCTCGGGCGGCAGCCAGGCGGCGAGCGCGACCGGGTCGAGCAGCGCCTCGTAGACGCGCTCGGGCGCGACCGCGATCACGGTGCCCGCGCGGTCGATGCGCGTCCCGGCCTCGGAGGCATCCGACGCGCCGACGCGACCGCTCGCGATCGCGCGCACGGCAGCGGCGAGCCCGAGCGCGAGGTCGTCGAACGTCAGCGCGGACGCGGTGGGCGCCGCGGCCGCGTCGGTCTCGCGCCCGACGCCCGCGGTGCCGCCCGAGCGCACCGCCGGCACGTGCACGAAGCCACCGGGCACGTCGAGGCCCGCGGCGAGGTAGGCGACGTGGTTGCAGAGGAAGCGGCCGGCATCGGCGCTCGGATGCGCGGGCAGGCCGACCGCGAGGATCGCGCCCGCGAGCGCGTCGACGTCGAAGCCGGATGCGCGCCGCGGCGGGCCGTCCGGATCGATCGGCGTGCCCTGCGGCTGGTCGCCGTCGTTGTCCGGGATGCGGGCGTCGTCCTCGTTCACGCCCCAGCGCTCCGGCGTGATCGCCGCCCGGCCGCCGGCCTCGCCGACCGCGAGCACGGCATCCGGCCGGTGCTCGGCGACGAGCGCCGCGAGCGCCTCCCCCGCTGCAGCGAAGGCGACCGGCAGCGTGCCGGTGACGAGCTCGACGCCCGGCTGCGGGTCCGCCGACCAGGCCCGTTCCAGCCGCCGCACCGCCTCGAGGCTCGCGTTCTCGGCGTCGCCGCCGAAGGGCTCGAAGCCGGTCACGAGGATGCGCATGCGACCCAGTCTGCCCCGCGTCTCGATCCGGGACACCCCGGGTGCTACTCCTCGAAGTCGATCGCGATCGGCATGTGGTCGGAGAGCGCGGGCCGCGCGAGGCGGACCTGCCGCGATCGCGGCAGGTCATCGGCGCTCAGGATGTGGTCGATCTGCACGAGCGGCCGCTGCTGCGGGAAGGTCGCGCCGCGCGCCAGGAGGTCGGCCTGCGCGACCCGGCGCGCGACCGCGGGCGGGAGGTTGAGGTCCCCCATCAGCACCCTCGGCCCCGGCAGCTGGCGCAGCCATCGCATCGTCCGCCGCAGCTGCCGCACGTTGACGCCCTGCAGGAACGACAGGTGCGTGCAGGCCACCGTCCAATCGCCGAGGGGCGTGCGGATCGTGGCCGCGACGACCGCGCGCGGCTCGTCGCGGAGCCAGAGGACGCTGCGCGTCTCGGGCATCAGCACGGGCGCGCGGAAGCGCTCCGAGGACTCGAGCCGGAGCACGTGCCAGCGGAGCACCGGATATCTCGAGACGAGCGCGATGCCGTAGCCGTCGGCGACCGCGTCGAGGTCTGCGGCCTCCGCGGCGCGCCACTCGCGCGCGGGGTCGCCGATGATGGCGGGCACGAACCGCGCGACGGCGCTGCCCGTCGCCTCGGCGGCGATCTCGGCGAGGTCGAGCAGCCCGGAGCGCGCCTGCCCGCGATCGACCTCCTGGAGCGCGAGCACATCGGCGTCGATCGCCGCGATCGCTCGGGCGAAGCGATCCCCATCGACAGCGGCGTCGGCGCTCGTCCGGCCGTGCAGGACGTTCCACGAGGCGAGCCGCATGCTTGCATCCTGCCTGCGGAGGCCTCCCCGCACGGGATGCCGCGCGGCACGGCAGGATGAGACCGTGACGATCGCAGGCCTCGACGTGGGCGGGACGAAGATCGCGGGGGTCGCCCTCCGCGGGCGCGGCGGCGACCCAGGCAGCGGTCCGGTGTGGGCCGAGGACGACGTGCTGGCGCGCACCCACCGTGCCCACCGCATCCACGGGCCCGAGGCGCTGCTCGACGCGCTCGAGGCGGCGGTGCGCGAGCTCGACGAGCTGCTCGCCGAGGAGGGCCACGCGCCGATCGAGGCTGTCGGCCTCGCCATCGCGGCGTGGCTGACGCGCGACCGCGAGGTCGTCACCTGGGCGGCGCACCTCGCGGTGCGCGACTTCGCCCTCCGCGCGGCGCTCGCCGACCGGCTCGGCGTGCCGGTGACGATCGACAACGACGCGAACGGCTACCTGGTCGGCGAGGCGGCGATGGGCGCGGCGGCGGATGCGTCGTCGTCGATCCTCATCGCGCTCGGCACCGGCGTCGGTGGCGCGTTCGTCGTCGACGGCCGGCCGCTCATCGGTGCGCACGGCCTCGGCGGCGAGCTCGGCCACGTGACCGTCGACGAGCAGGGACCGGTCTGCTCGTGCACGGCGCGCGGCTGCATCGAGGCCTACGCGGGCGGCAACGCGCTCGCGCGCGACGCGGCCGCGGTGCCGGCGGCGGTCGCGCTCGCGCCGGGCGGCCGGGCGACCGCCGTGCACCTCGAGCGCGCGGCGCGGGCCGGTGACGCGACCGCGCTCGCCGTGCTCGAGCGGGCCGGATGGGCGGTGGCCGCGGGGCTGCGCCGCCTGCTGCCGGCCTTCGATCCCGAGGTGGTCGTGCTCGGCGGCCGCGTGATGCTCGAGTGCGCCGACCTGCTGCTGCCGGTGATCGAGCGGGAGCTCGCCGCCCACGCGCCGCTGCAGGGCGTCCCGCAGCCGCGTCGGCTCGAGCTCGCCCGCCTGGGCGGCCACGCCGCAGCGATCGGCGCGGCGGTGCTCGCCTCGCGCTGACCGTAGGCGCCGCAGCGCGGGCCACGCCCGTCGCTCAGGCCTCCGTCCGGTCCTCTCGCCCGTCGATGCCGCCGCCCAGCTCGAAGCGGTAGCCGCTGCCGTCGGCGGTGACGATGTGCACGGGCTCGCTCGGCTCGGGCTCGAGCTTCTTGCGCAGCTGCGCGATGTAGAAGCGGAGGTTGCTGGACGTGCGCGAGTAGTACGGCCCCCACATCGCGTCGAGCAGCGACTCGCGGGAGACCGCCCTGCCCTGCTGCTCGACGAGGAGCTCGAGCAGCCGCCACTCGGTCGGCGTCAGGCGGATCGCCCGTTCGCCCTGCATCGCGCGGCGCGCGGCGAAGTCGACGGAGATGCCGGCGAAGGCGATCGTGCCGAGGTTGGGCTCGTCGGGGATGCGCCGGCTGAGCGCACGGAGCCGTGCCAGCAGCTCGTCGATCGCGAACGGCTTGGTGATGTAGTCGTCAGCGCCCACGTCGAGCGCCTCCACCTTGTCGGCCGAGCCCGTGCGTCCGGAGACGACGAGGATCGGCGTCGACGACCAGCCGCGGATGGCCTGGATCACCTCGATCCCGTCGAGGCCGGGCATGCCGAGGTCGAGCATGATGAGATCCGGCCGGGCGTCGACCGCGAGCGAGACGGCCGCGGTGCCGTCGGGGGCGGCGATCACCTCGTAGCCCTTGGCGGTGAGCGTGATGCGGAGGGCGCGCAGCAGCTGCGGGTCGTCGTCGGCGATGAGGATCTTCATGCTGACTCCTGGGCGGCGTCGGCCGCGTGCAGGGTGACGACCATGGTGAGGCCGCCTCCGGGTGTGTCTTCCGCCTCGAGCGTGCCACCCATGCCCTCGACGAAGCCCCGCGACAGGGCGAGCCCGAGGCCGAGCCCGGTCGTGTTGTCGGTGTCGCCGAGCCGCTGGAAGGGCACGAACACCTCGTCGCGTCGATCTGCCGGGATGCCGGGTCCGTGATCGACGATGCGCACCTCGACGCGCCCGGCGAAGGCGCTCGTGGCGATGCGGACGCGGGCGTCCGGCGGCGAGTGGCGGCGAGCGTTCGCGAGCACGTTCACGAGCACGCGCTGCAGCAGCACGGGGTCGGCGAGCACGTCGGTCGACGCAGCTGCGTCCATCGCGTCGAGGTCGAGGTCGACCTCCGCAGCCGACAGCTCCAGCTCCTCCACAGCGGCCAGCACGACGGCGGCGGGGTCGACACGGGTGGACGAGATCGCCAGCACGCCGGCCTGGAGCCGCGAGACGTCGAGCAGATCGGTGAGGAGGGCCGTGAGGGCCTCCAACGACTCCTCCGCTGTCGCGAGCAGCTCGTCACGATCCTCGTCCGCGAGCATGTCGCCGGTGGCCCGCAGCCCGCTGACCGCGGCGACCGCGGCCGCGAGCGGCCGTCGCAGGTCGTGGCTGACGGCCGCGAGCAGGGCGGTGCGGACCTTGTCGTTGGCGGCGAGCGGCGCGACCTCGCTCGCCGTCTCGGCGAGGTCGTCGCGCTCGAGGGCGGCCTCGAGCTGCGCGACGATCACGCCCAGCAGCCGGCGCTCGTTCGCGGCGAGCTCGCGGCCGTGCAGCTGGAGCGTCGCCTGGTCGCCGACCGGGATCGATGCGGGCTCCCGCGTCGACGCACCCGACCGGAGGGCGACCGTGCCGCCGTCGACGAGGGCGACGCTCTCGAGCCCGAACGCCTCACGGGCGCGCTCGACGAGCGCCTGCAGCGCGTCGTCGCCGCGCAGCACGCTGCCGGCGACCATCGCGAGCAGCTCCGCCTCCGCCGCTGCCCGTCGGGCGGCTCGGGTCTGGCGAGCAGCCCTGTCGACGACGATGCTGACGAGCACGGCGATGATGACGTACAGCGCGATGGTCGCCGCATGCACCGGCTCGTCGATCGAGATCGTGTAGATCGGGTCCGTGAACAGGAAGTTCAGCGTCAGACCGCTCATGACCGCGGCGAACACCGCAGGCCACAGGCCACCGACGAGCGCGACGATCACGACGAGCAGCTGGAAGGCGAGCACGTCCGTGGTGAGCAGGTCCTGCTCCTCCTCCCGGGCGCCGGCGAGCAGCCACGCCAGCAGCGGCCCGGCGGTGAGCGCGAGCGCGAAGCCCGCGACCCGACGACCTGTGGAGAGCGCGCTGCCGAGCTGCGGCAGTCGGAGCTTGCCCCCGGCTGCCGCGTGGTTGACGACGTGCACGTCGATGCGTCCGGCGGCGCGGATCACGCTCTGCCCGATGCCGGGGCCGGTGAGCGCCGACTGCAGCCGACCGCGGCGGGACACACCGATCACCAGCTGCGTCGCGTTCACGGCCTTCGCGAAGTCGACCAGTGCTGCCGGGATGTCGTCGCCGACGACCTGGTGGAAGGTGCCGCCCAGCTCCTCGACGAGCGCGCGCTGCCGGGCCAGCGCCTCGGGATCGCCACGGCGGAGACCGTCCTGCGTCGTGACGTGCACCGCGAGGAGCTCGCCGCCGGACGAGCGGGTGGCGATGCGCGCGCCGCGCCGCAGCAGCGTCTCGCCCTCGACCCCACCGGTGAGCGTCACGACGACGCGCTCGCGCGCCTCCCACGACGCGTCGATGCCCTGCTCGGCTCGGTACCGCTGCAGCGCCTGGTCCACCTCGTCGGCGAGCCACAGGAGCGCCAGCTCGCGGAGCGCGGTGAGGTTGCCGAGGCGGAAGTAGTTCGACAGGGCCGCGTCGATGCGCTCGGCCGGGTAGACGCTGCCGCCCGCGAGCCGATCGCGCAGCGCCTGCGGCGAGAGGTCCACGACCTCGACCGTGTCGGCCTCGCGCAGCACGTGGTCGGGGATGGTCTCGCGCTGCGCGATGCCGGTGATCCGCTGGACCACGTCGTGGAGCGACTCGATGTGCTGGATGTTGACGGTCGAGATCACGTCGATGCCGGCGTCGAGCAGCACGTGCACGTCCTGCCAGCGCTTCTCGTTGCGGCTCCCGGGCGCGTTCGTGTGCGCGAGCTCGTCGACGAGCGCGAGCTCCGGCGCCCTGCGGAGCACGGCGTCGAGGTCCATCTCGTCGAGGCGCATGCCTCGGTGCGTGACGTCGGCGCGCGGCACGACCTCGAGGTCCGCGACCATGGCCGCGGTCGCGGCACGCCCGTGCGTCTCGACGAGCGCCACGACCACATCGCGCCCCTCGGCATGCAGCCGCCTGCCCTCCTCGAGCATCGTGTAGGTCTTGCCGACGCCGGGGGCGGCGCCGAGCAGCACACGCAGCCGCCCCCGTGCCACGTCAGCCGTCCAGGCCGTCGAGCGCGACGTTCAGCTCGAGCACGTGCACCACGGGCGCGCCGCCGATGCCGGCGACGGGGGTGGTGGTGTGCGCGGCGACGAGCGCCTGCAGCACGGCCGGGTCGAGTCCGCGCTCGACGGCGACGCGCTCCACCTGGATGGCGGCGTACGCGGGCGAGATGTGCGGGTCGAGGCCGGAGGCGGAGGCGGTCACCGCGTCGGCGGGCACATCCTCCTCGGCGACGCCGTTGCGCTCCGCCACCTCTGCGCGGCGCTCCTCCACAGCGGCGATGAGCTCCGGGCTCTCCGGGCCGAGGTTCGAGCCGGAGGAGAGCCCGCCGTCGTACCCGTCGCCCGCCGCGGACGGCCGGGGCTGGAAGTACGCCGGCAGCGGCTCGCCGTCGGCGCCGGTGAAGGGCTGGCCGATCGAGGACGACCCGATCACTCGCCCCTCATCGTCGCGGAGGAGGGAGCCGTTCGCCTGAGCGGGGAGGGCCAGCTGGCCGATGCCGGTGATCGCCAGCGTGTAGAGCACGCCGGTGGTGATGGTCAGGACCGCGACGGCCCGCACCGACACCCACAGGGTGCGGACAGTGGTTCTGGTGCTGGACATGGGTGCCTCTCAGAAGCCGGGGATGAGGCGCACGACGAGGTCGAGGAGCCAGATGCCGATGAAGGGGGCGACGAGACCGCCGAGCCCGTAGACCAGGAGGTTGCGGCCCAGCAGCTGGGACGCCGCGACCGGCCGGTAGCGCACACCCTTGAGGGCGAGCGGGATGAGCGCCACGATCACCAGCGCGTTGAAGATGACGGCTGACAGTACCGCGGACGCCGGCGAGTGCAGCCCCATGACGTTGAGCACGCCGAGCCCGGGGAACACGCCCATGAACATCGCCGGGATGATGGCGAAGTACTTCGCGACGTCGTTGGCGATCGAGAACGTCGTCAGCGCGCCGCGGGTGATGAGCAGCTGCTTGCCGATCCGCACGATGTCGATGAGCTTCGTGGGATCCGAGTCGAGGTCGACCATGTTGCCCGCCTCCTTCGCCGCCGACGTGCCCGAGTGCATCGCGACGCCCACGTCCGCCTGCGCGAGCGCAGGGGCGTCGTTCGTGCCGTCGCCCGTCATGGCCACGAGGCTGCCGCCCTCCTGCTCCTTCCGGATGAGCGCGAGCTTCTGCTCGGGCGTCGCCTCGGCGAGGTAGTCGTCGACCCCTGCCTCCTTCGCGATCGCCGCAGCGGTGAGCGGGTTGTCGCCCGTGATCATCACGGTGCGGATGCCCATGGCGCGCAGCTCCGCGAAGCGCTCCGTCAGGCCCTCCTTGACGACGTCCTTGAGGTGGACGACGCCCAGGGCGCGAGCCGGCGCGCCCGGTGCGGCGATCGCGACGACGAGCGGCGTGCCGCCGGATGACGCGATCGCGTCGGTCGCGGCTCCGAGCGCCTGCGCGTCCGCCTCGGAGAGCGGCGCCCCCTCTGCCGCGAGCCACGCGCGCACCGCCGAGCCGGCGCCCTTGCGGATCCGGGTGCCGTCGGGCCGGTCGAGTCCCGACATGCGCGTCTCCGCGGTGAAGGGGACGACGTCGCCCGGCGTCCGCGCGTCGAGCGTCATCCCCTCGGCGCGCGCCAGCTCCACGATGGACTGGCCCTCCGGCGTGGGATCCGCGAGCGACGAGAGCGCCGCCGCACGCAGCAGGTCCTCGCGGGTGACGCCCGCGAGCGGCACCACGTCCGTCGCGCGGCGGTTGCCGTAGGTGATCGTGCCGGTCTTGTCGAGCAGCAGCGTCGTCACGTCGCCAGCCGCCTCGACGGCGCGGCCCGACATCGCCAGGACGCCGCGCTGCACGAGCCGGTCCATCCCGGCGATGCCGATCGCGCTCAGCAGCGCGCCGATCGTCGTGGGGATGAGGCACACGAGGAGCGCGATGAGCACGGCGAGGGACACGGGGCTCGCGGCGTACGACGCGATCGGGTTGAGCGTGAGCGCCACGAGCACGAAGACGATCGACAGCGACGCGAGCAGGATGTCGAGCGCGATCTCGTTCGGCGTCTTCTGCCTCGCGGCGCCCTCGACGAGCGAGATCATCCGGTCCACGAACGTCTCGCCCGGCTTCGACGTGATGCGCACGACGATGCGGTCGGAGAGCACGCGCGTGCCGCCGGTGACGGCGCTGCGGTCACCGCCCGACTCGCGGATGACGGGCGCGGACTCGCCCGTGATGGCCGACTCGTCGACGGAGGCGACGCCCCACACGACGTCGCCGTCCCCGGGGATCAGCTCGCCCGCCGTGACGACGACGTGGTCGCCCAGCCGCAGGTCGCTCGAGGCGACCGCGGCCGTGCGCGCGCGCTCGGCGGGCGCGTCGGCGTCGGCGTCGTAGGCGTGCACCCGCTGCGCGGTCGTGCTGGTCCTGGTGGCGCGCAGCGAGTCGGCCTGCGCCCTGCCCCGCCCCTCCGCGATCGCCTCGGCGAGGTTCGCGAAGAGCACCGTCAGCCAGAGCCACACGGCGATGATGGCGGTGAAGGCCACCGGCACCTGCGTGCCGCCGGACGTGCCGGGGCCGCCCGCGAAGGGCTCGATGACGGCGATCGCCGTGGTGAGGACGGCCCCCGCCCAGACGATGAGCATGACGGGGTTGTGCCACAGGTGCCGGGGCGACAGTCGTCGGACGGCGCCCGGGACGGCCTGCCGGACCTGCTCCCAACCGATGCCCGAGCGCTTCGTCTCGGGGGGTGCTGCGGGCGCCTCGGGCGCCTGGATGACGGCGGTCATGCGACCAGCCCTTCTGCGAGCGGACCGAGCGCGAGCACCGGGAAGTAGGTGAGCGCGGTCACGAGGATGATGACGCCGGCGGTGAGCCCGACGAACAGCGGCTTGTGCGTCGGCAGGGTGCCGGCGGTCGCCGGCACGTGGTCCTGCTTCGCCAGGGAGCCGGCGAGCGCGAGCACGAGGATGATCGGGAGGAAGCGGCCCAGCAGCATCGCGACGCCGAGCGCGGCGTTGAACCAGTCGGTGTTCGCGGTGAGCCCTGCGAATGCCGAGCCGTTGTTGTTCGCGGCCGACGTGAACGCGTACAGCACCTCGGTCAGCCCGTGGACGCCGGGGTTCCAGATCGACGTGCCCTCGACATCGGCGCGCACCGCGGGGACCGCGAACGACAGCGCGGTGCCGATGAGCACGAGCGCCGGTGTGATGAGGATGGACAGGCTTGCGAGCTTGATCTGGGTGGTGCTGATCTTCTTGCCGAGGTACTCGGGCGTGCGACCCACGAGCAGACCGGCGATGAAGACCGCGATGATCGAGAGCACGAGGATGCCGTAGAGGCCGGTGCCGACGCCGCCCGGCGCGACCTCGCCGAGCATCATCGCGAGGAGCGGCATCATGCCGCCGAGCGCGGTCCACGAGTCGTGCATCGAGTTCACCGCACCCGTCGAGGTGCCGGTCGACACGATGCCGAACAGGACGGATCCGGGGATGCCGAACCGGGCCTCCTTGCCCTCCATCGCGGCACCGGCGAGGCCGGGGGCCGTCCCGGCGCCGGCGAGTTCGAACGCCATCGCGGCCGCCCACAGCGCCAGGAACAGCACGCCCATGACGGCGAGGATCGCGTAGCCCTGCTTGCGGTCCCCGACCATGGTGCCGAGCATGCGCGGCATGGCCGACGGGATGAGCAGCATCAGCAGGATCTGCAGGATGTTGGTCCAGGCGGCAGGGTTCTCGAACGGGTGGGCGGCGTTCGCGTTGAAGAAGCCGCCGCCGTTCGTCCCGAGCAGCCGGATGGACTCCTGCGACGCCACCGGGCCGCCGGGCAGCACCTGCGCGGCGCCCGTGAGCGTCTGGATGTCCTGGAAGCCGTTGAAGTTCTGGATGACGCCCCCGACGAGCAGCACGAGCGCGCCCAGGATCGAGATCGGCAGCAGCACGCGGACGGTGCCGCGGACGAGGTCGACCCAGAAGTTGCCGATCGTGCCCGAGCGGCGGTGGGCGAGACCGCGCACGAGCGCCACCGCGACGGCCATGCCGACGGCTGCAGAGACGAAGTTCTGGACCACGAGCCCCGCGAGCTGCACCGTGTAGCCGAGGGTCGACTCGGGGAGGTACGACTGCCAGTTCGTGTTGGCCGTGAAGGATGCCGCCGTGCTCATCGACAGCAGCTCTGGCACCGCCGGCAGGCCGAGCGAGTACGGCAGCACGGGCTGCAGCCGCTGCAGCGCGTACACCGCGAGCATGCCGACGAGCGAGAACCCGAGGATGGCGCGAGCGTAGGCCTGCCACGTCTGCTCGGACTCCGGGTCGACGCCGATCACGCGGTAGATCCCGCGCTCGATGCGCAGGTCCCGCGTCGACGTGTAGGTGTGCGCGAGGAAGTCGCCGAGCGGGCGGTGCACGACCGCGAGGGCGGCGACGACGACGAGGAGGGACGAGGCCCCCGAGAGCCACTCCATCAGAACCGCTCGGGACGCACGAGCGCGGTCGCGAGCAGCACGATCGCGCCGATCGCTGCGACGGCGGCGATGACTTCGACGATCATCACAGGCGCTCCACCGCCTTGACGACGAGCCCCAGGAGGGCGAACAGGGCGAGCGCGCTCGCCACGACGATCACGTCGAGCATGTGGATCAGCTTCTTCACTCGGGAGCACGACCGGGGAAGGTCGCGGCCGCCCCGCGGGGCGACGATCCGATCCAACGCCTCAGGCGACGACGGGATCGTCGCTCTCACGGCTTCCTCACGCCGAAGCGCCGACGCTCACGGCCTTCGCGCGCGCTCGGGACGCGACAAGGCCCCTCCCGGCGAGCGGGAGGGACCTTGTCGTGCCTCAGCTGAGGGGATGCGCGGGGATCAGCCCTGCGCGCGACGCGAGCCGCGGCGCTGCTGGCCGCCCTCGCTGCCGCCGGACTGCAGCGAGCCGCCGCCGGTCGACGACCACGCGACGGACGAGCCGCCGCGGGCTGCGCCGCCCTGGCCGCCACGGCCGCCGCGGGCCGGCTGGCCCGAGCGGGCGCCGCCCTGGCCACCGCGGCCGCCTGCTGCCGCAGGCTGCTTGACGTCGGGGCGACCCGAGCGGTCCTTGCGGGGACGCTCGGCACGAGCCGCGCCGCCACCGGCGCCGTGCGCGCTGGAACCTGCGACACCCTCGCGGGGTCCGCGACGGCCGCGACCGCCGGCCGAGCGGCCGCCGCCCTGCTGCTGCTGGATCTCGTTGCCCGAGCCGGGGCCGCCGGGGACGGGCGCCACGTGCGGCGCGTACGGTCCGACGAGCTCGTCGACGGCATCCGACGACGCGATGACCATCTGCGGCTTCGCGCCGATGCCGGCCTTGCGCAGCAGCGACATGGTGTCGCCGCGCTGCGAGGGCATCATCACCGTGACGACGTCGCCCGCCGAGCCGGCACGAGCCGTGCGGCCCGAGCGGTGCAGGTAGGCCTTGTGCTCCATGGGCGGGTCGACGTGGACGACGAGCTCGACGTTGTCGACGTGCACGCCGCGAGCGGCGACATCCGTCGCCACGAGCACGCGCACGATGCCCTCGGAGAACTGCGCGAGGTTGCGGTCGCGGGCGTTCTGCGACAGGTTGCCGTGCAGGTCGACGGCCGGGATGCCGGACGCGGTGAGGTGCTTCGCGAGCTTCTTCGCCTGGTGCTTCGTGCGGGTGAAGAGGATGCGACGGCCCTCGCCCGAGGCGAGGCGGCGCACGAGCAGGTTCTTGTCGTCGGCGCCGACCTCGAAGACGTGGTGCGTCATCGCGGCGACGGGCGAGTTCGCCTCGTCGACGGAGTGCATGACCTCGTTGGTGAGGAAGCGCTTCACGAGCTTGTCCACGCCGTTGTCGAGCGTCGCCGAGAACAGCAGGCGCTGGCCCGAGCTGGGCGTCTTGTCGAGGATCTTCGTGACGACCGGCAGGAAGCCGAGGTCGGCCATGTGGTCGGCCTCGTCGATGACGGTCATCTCGATGGCCGAGAGGCTCGCGACGCCCTGGTTCATGAGGTCCTCGAGGCGACCGGGGCAGGCGACGACGATGTCGACGCCGTTGCGGAGCGCGGTCTCCTGCGGGCGCTGCGAGACGCCGCCGAAGATGGTCGTGACGGTGAGGCCGGCGGCCTTGGCGAGCGGCGCGATCTCCGCGGCGATCTGGGTCGCGAGCTCGCGCGTCGGTGCGAGCACGAGGCCGAGCGGCAGGCCCTTGCGGCGACCGCCGCCGGCGAGCTCGCCGGAGAGGCGGGCGACGAGCGGGATCGAGAAGGCGAGCGTCTTGCCCGAGCCGGTCTTGCCGCGGCCGAGCACGTCGCGGCCCGCGAGGGTGTCGGGCAGCGTGTCCGCCTGGATCGGGAACGGCGTCTCGCGGTCCATGCCCTTGAGGGCGGTGACGAGCTTTGCGGGGACGCCCAGCTCGGCGAAGGTCAGTGTGGTGTCAGTCAATGCGTTGCTCTTTCGTTGAGCGTGCGCGTGCACCCTCGCCCCAGGCACGGCAGGACCGTGCGGGACGAGCAGTGGGTGCATCGACGCAGTTCGGCGAGCGCGACGGTGGTCGCGATCGTTCGCCGTGGAAGTTCGTCGACGCCCGGCTGGACCGGGCGGAGAGAGGAGCGTTCTACGACGCTGGGAAGTGGTTCCCGCTGGCGAGCCGGCTTCGACGCCCTGCTCGCACAGTGCCCCCAGTCTAGCAGGGGAGTCTGACATCGCGCCAGAGCGCCCGCCCGAGCCCTGACTTCCCCCTGCCGCCGCGGGCTCGACGGACGTAGGCTGGCTGACCTGAGCGGGCCCGGGGAGGTGCTGTGCTGCGACGCGACGCCATCGGCTTGGGGCTGCTCGTGCCCGGCTTCATCGCCGCCTACGCGGCGTTCGTGCTGCTCGGCACCCGGGTCTTCCCCACCGCCACGATCGCGGGGGACAACGGCATGGAGCATGCCGCGGTCTACTTCCTCGGCGTCGAGGGCGACTCGCCCGCGGTGCTGGCGCTGGTGCTCGGCTGGATCGCGCTCGGCGTCGTCGGCGCCGCGCTCGTCGCCGCCGGCCAGCGGCTCATCGCCACGGCCACCGCCGACGGACCGCCGCTGCGCCCCGTCGACGAGCCGTCCGTCTGGCATCGCTTCGACGTGTAGCCGCCGCGATGCACGTCCGCCTGGACGCCGCGCTCACGTGCGCTCGCTACTGTCCCCCACATGCCCAACCCCCTGAAGGACGATGGCCTCCTGATCCTCACCCGCGGCTACGACGCCGGCGCGGAGATCTGGAAGCGCGTGCGCGCCGGTGCCCGCGCGGCGCCGATGCGAGTGCTCGGCGACGACGCGATCTTCGTCCGCGGCAAGGAAGGCGTACGCCTCTTCTACGACGACCAGAGCGTGCGCCGCCACGGCGCGATGCCGAGCTTCATCCAGGAGTCGCTCTTCGGGCACGGCTCCGTGCACACGCTCGACGCCGCAGAGCACCGGCACCGCAAGGAGACGTTCCTCGGCCTCGCCTACGACGACGCGCAGGTCACCCGGCTCGAGCCGTTCCTGGAGCAGGAGTGGCGGCGCGAGCTCGACGACTGGCAGGCGGGCGGCGAGCGCACGGCCTACGACGCCGCGGTGGGCGCGATCGGCCGGGCGATGCAGGCGTGGGCGGGGCTGCCGGGCACCGCGGATGCGCGCACGCGATGGGCGCGCCGGCAGGCGCAGATCGTCGACGGCTTCGGCTCGCCCTACTCCCCCGAGTACCTGCTCACGATGCTGAACCGGGCCTGGTCGGACCGGCACGCGCGCGAGCTCATCGAGGCGGTGCGCGCAGGCACGCTCGAGGCGACGGCCGGCACCGCGCTCCACGCGTGGGCCTGGCACCGCGATCCTGACGGCGAGCTGCTCGACGCGCGCCTCGCGGGCATCGAGCTGCAGAACTCCTTCCGGCCCGCGATCGCGGTCGCGCGCTTCGTGGCGTTCGCCGCGAAGGAGCTGCACGAGCATCCCGACTGGCGGGCGCGGATCGCGGCCGAGGCGGCGGAGCGCGGCCGCCTCACGGGCGGACCGCTCGCGACCGCGTTCGCCCACGAGCTGCGCCGCACGGTGCCGTTCGTGCCGATGCTGCCCGCCGAGGCGATCCGCGACATCGAGCTCGACGGGCAGCGCGTGGACGCGGGCGGCAAGGTCTTCCTCGACGTGCTCGGCACCGATCTCGACGACGCGAGCTGGTCGACCGCTTCGACGTTCGACCCGGAGCGCTTCGTCGGCGTCGACGACTTCGAGTCGATCGAGGCCTTCGTGCCGCAGGGCGGCGGCCGCCCGAACTCCGGCCACCGCTGCCCGGGCGAGAAGGTGACGCTCTCGACCCTCACGAGCGCGATCGCCGCCCTCAGCGACCCCCGGGTGACGCTCTCGGGCGAGGGGCTCGAGGTCAGCCGGCGCCGCATGCCGACGAAGCCGGCCTCCGGCGGGCGCGTGCGCAGCGCAGCCGCCGAGCGCCCGGCGACGCGCGGGAAGTGCCCGTTCCACTGACCCGGCCGGATGCCCATCGCGCAAACTTGCACACGTCCGGCCGTCGGCGCGCTATCGTGCGGTGACATCCCACGAGGAGGTCGCCATGGCCCAGAAGCCCAGCGAGACCGGCATCCTGCGCACTGCGCCCGAGGCCGCGGCCCTGCCCGTCGAGCGCTCGCTCGACAGCTCGCGCCGGCCGGAGGCGACGGCTGCTGACCGGCGCCGCAGGCTCGTCGGCATCGTCATGCTCGCCGCCGGCCTCGTGCTGACGACCGGCGCGATGATCGCGCTCGGCACGCGCGTCGGCCCCACGGCCGAGGCGGTGCGCGGCACGGAGCTCGACGTTGTCGCGACCTTCTTCCTCGGCACCGACGGCTCCGCGCTGCAGCTCGTGCTCGCGATCGTGCTGCTCGTGCTCATCCCCGTCGGCATCGTCCTCGCCGTGGTCGGCTATCGCCGGGTCACCGACGACGGCCCCGCGCTCGCCGCGGTGCACATCTCGAGTTCCCCGAACGGCGTCATCAACCGCGTGCGGGGCACGGGCGGCCTCTAGCCGGCCTCGCCGCGCGCCGCGCGCGGCCGCGCGCCGCGGTCGCGGCGACGGAAGAGCGCGCCCGACAGGGTGTCGGCCTCGAGGCCCTCGAGCGTGCGGCCGCGCGTCTCTGGCACCTGCGTCGCGATGAAGGCGAGCGCCACCGCGCCGATGGCGGCGAACAGGAAGAACGTGCCGGTGATGCCGACCGCGTCGATGAGCGACGGGAAGGCCAGCGCGAGCGCGCCGTTCGCGGTCCAGTGCGCGAAGACGGCGACGCCGATGCCGAGTCCCCGCATGCGCAGCGGGAAGATCTCGGACAGGTAGACCCAGGTGGCGACGTTGAGGAACGTCTGCATCGAGCCGACGAACGCGACGACGAGCGCCAGGATCACGAACGGCCGCAGCGGGTCACCGGGCTCGAGCACCGTCGAGGCGACGCCGATGAGCACGTGGCACACGGTCGTGAGCGAGAAGCCGATGAGCAGGGTGCGGCGACGATCGATCCGGTCCATCATCCACAGGGCGATGATGCCGCCGACGACGGCGATGACACCCGGCGCGACGTTGGCGATGAGCGCGGCGGACTCCGAGAAGCCCGACCCCACGAGCACCGTCTGGCCGTAGTACATGATCGAGTTGATGCCGGTGAGCTGCTGGGCGACGCCCACACCGATGCCGACGAGCAGGATGCGCGTGAGCCAGCGGTTGGCGAGCACCGTGCGCAGCCCGGTCCAGCCGCGCGACTCCCGCTCGACCGAGCGCTCGACCGCCGCGAGCTCGGCGATCGCCCGCTCGGGCGCCCGCACGCTGCGGAGCACCGCGAGCGCGCGCTCGTGCCGGCCGTGCTCGGCGAGCCAGCGGGGCGATTCGGGCATGCGCAGCATGCCGACGAACAGGGCGACCGCGGGCAGCGCGCAGACGGCGAACATGACCCGCCACACGCCGTCGAGGTGGCCGAGCGTGCTGCCGATCACGGCGTTGACGAGGAAGGCGGCGAGCTGCCCCGAGACGATCGCGAGCTCGTTGCGGCCGGAGATCGAGCCGCGGATCTCGAAGGGGGCGAGCTCGGCGAGGTAGACCGGCACGACCGTCGAGGCGCCGCCGACCGCGAGCCCGAGCAGGACGCGGCCCACGACCAGCACCGCGAGGCCCGGCGCCGCGACGATGACGACGGTGCCGACGAAGAAGAGCACGGCGAGCGCCACGAGCGTCGAGCGGCGGCCGAACCGGTCGGATGCGCGTCCGCCGCCCAGCGCGCCGATCGCGGCGGCGAAGACGAGCGAGCTCGTGACGATGCCCTCGGCGAGCGCGTCGAGGCCGAGCTCCGCGCTCATGGGGCGCAGCGCGCCGTTGATGACGCCGGTGTCGTAGCCGAACAGCAGGCCGCCGAAGCACGCGACGATCGAGATGACGCCGAGGCGTCGCCGATGAGGACCCGGCGTCAGCGGCGGCAGGGTTGGCTCAGCCCCGACGGGCGGCGCGACAGCCACGATCGATCCTCCGGTCCCGTGCGGGTCCGCACCCGATCGATCATGCCCTGCCGCCGATGCTCTGTCGGCACCCGCTCTGTCGGCACCCGCTCGGGCGGACGCCCGCTAGAGGTCGTCGATGGGCTCGCCCTCGACGACGCCGCTCGCGTCGGACTCGGCGTCGAACGACCACTGCGCCGGCCGGGCCGCGCCCTGCGGGCCGACCCACAGCCCCGAGCCGCTGGGCTGCACGTCGACCACGACGGTGTCGCCGTCGCGCACCTCGCCGGCGAGCAGCGCGCGGGCCAGCCGGTCGTCGATCTCGCGCTGCATGAGCCTGCGCAGCGGCCGCGCGCCGTACATCGGGTCGTAGCCGCGCTCCCCCAGCCACTGCCTGGCCGCCTCGGTCACCTCGACGACGAGGCGCCGCTCGCGCAGCCGCCGGTCGAGACCGAGCACCTGGATGTCGACGATCGAGCCGAGCTCCTCCATCGAGAGCGAGTCGAAGATGACGATGTCGTCGAGGCGGTTGACGAACTCCGGCTTGAACGCGGCGCGCACCGCGCCCATCACCTCGTCGCGCGCCGTCTCGGGCGCGACCGTCGGGTCGGTGAGGTAGGCCGAGCCGAGGTTGGAGGTGAGGATGAGGATGGTGTTGCGGAAGTCGACGGTGCGGCCCTGGCCGTCGGTGAGCCTGCCGTCGTCGAGCACCTGCAGGAGCAGGTCGAAGACCTCCGGGTGCGCCTTCTCGACCTCGTCCATGAGGATCACGGAGTACGGGCGGCGCCGCACGGCCTCGGTGAGCTGGCCGCCCTGCTCGTAGCCGATGTACCCGGGAGGGGCGCCGACGAGGCGCGCGACCGAGTGCTTCTCGCCGTACTCCGACATGTCGATGCGCACGAGCGCCTTCTCGTCGTCGAACAGCAGCTCGGCGAGCGCCTTCGCGAGCTCGGTCTTGCCGACGCCGGTCGGGCCGAGGAAGAGGAAGGAGCCGGTGGGCTTGTCGGGGTCGGAGACGCCCGCGCGAGTGCGGCGCACCGCGTCCGCCACCGCCGTGACCGCCTCGCGCTGGCCGACCACGCGGTGCGCGAGCTCGCCCTCGAGCGCGAGCAGCTTCTCGGTCTCGCCCTGCAGCAGCCGCCCGACGGGGATGCCGGTCCAGGCCGCGACGACCGCGGCGATGTCGTCGGCCGTCACCTGGTCGCCGACCATCCGGGCGCCCGCCTCGGCGGCGCTGGTCTCGGCCTGCTTCAGCTGCGCCTCGATCTGCGGGATCTCGCCGTAGAGCAGGCGCGAGGCGCGCTCGAGGTCGCCCTCGCGCTGGGCGCGCTCGGCGCGGCTGCGCAGCTCGTCGAGCTGCTCGCGCAGCCCGCCGATGCGGTTGAGGCTCGCGCGCTCGGTCTGCCAGCGCGCATCGAGCTCGGACAGCTCGGCGCGCAGCCCGGCGAGCGTCTGCTCGAGCGCGGCGAGCCGCTCCTTCGACGCGTCGTCCCGCTCGCGCTTGAGGGCGAGCCGCTCGATCTCCATGCGGTCGACGGTGCGGCGCAGCTGGTCGATCTCGGTGGGGGCCGAGTCGATCTCCATGCGCAGCCGGCTCGCGGCCTCATCGATGAGGTCGATCGCCTTGTCGGGCAGCTGGCGGGCGGTGATGTAGCGGTTCGAGAGGGATGCGGCGGCGACGAGCGCGCTGTCGGCGATCGTCACCTTGTGGTGCGCCTCGTAGCGCTCCTTGAGCCCGCGCAGGATCGCGACGGTGTCCTCGACGCTCGGCTCGCCGACGTACACCTGCTGGAAGCGGCGCTCCATGGCCGCGTCCTTCTCGATGAACTCGCGGTACTCGTCGAGCGTCGTCGCGCCGATGAGGCGCAGCTCGCCGCGGGCGAGCATGGGCTTCAGCATGTTGCTCGCGCCCTGGCTGCCCTCGGCCGCGCCGGCGCCCATGATGATGTGCAGCTCGTCGATGAACGTGACGATGCGCCCCTCGGCCTTCGCGATCTCGGCGAGCACGTTCTTCATGCGCTCCTCGAAGTCGCCGCGGTACTTGCTGCCCGCGATCATGGCGTTGACGTCCAGGGAGACGAGCGACTTGCCCTTGAGGCTCTCGGGCACGTCGCCCGCGACGATGCGCTGCGCGAGGCCCTCGACGACGGCCGTCTTGCCCACGCCGGGCTCGCCGATGAGCACAGGGTTGTTCTTCGTGCGGCGCGACAGGACCTGGCTGATGCGGCGGATCTCGGCGTCGCGGCCGATCACCGGGTCGAGCCTGCCTGCTCGCGCGATCGCCGTCAGGTCGGTGCCGAACTGCTCGAGCGCCGACCGCTGGTCGTCCTGACCGGGCATCATGCCGCCCATCCGTGCCATCGAATCCCCCATCCGATCAAACTTGAGTGCTGTCGGCTCAAGTTTACTCCGGATGCTGGACGTTGGCTAGACGGCGGGCGTCGCCGGCGACGCGGCGGGCGTCGGCTGCAGCGCCATGAGCCACTCCGGGTGCGCAGGCTCACCGAACCCGTGGCGCCGGTAGAGCGCGTGTGCGTCGTGGGTCGCGAGCATGACGCGGCTCAGGCCCATGGGCTCGAGCGCCTCGAGCACCGCCCGCACGAGCGCGGAGCCGACCCCTCGCCCGCGCGCGGACGGCGCGACGTAGACGTCGCAGAGCCAGGCGAACGTCGCGCGGTCGGTCACGACGCGCGCGTAGCCCACGAGCTCGTCACCGTCGTCGGACCGCACGAGCGCGCCGAAGCTCAGCGACCCGCGGGCCGCGGCCTCGACCGTCTCGCGGGATCGCCCGAGCGCCCAGTAGGCGTCGGTCGAGAGCCAGCGGTGCACGACGTCGAGGTCGATGCGCGCGAGGTCGTCGGTGACGGTGATCGGGCCCATGCGCGAAGGCTAGCCCGGCCGAGCGCGGCCCCAGCCGAGCGCGGCTCCGAGCCGGGTGCGGTCGATCCGGCTACGCTCGCGGTGATCGCGGTGCACGACCCGACCGCCGGAGTCAGGAGCCCGCATGACGACCAGCCCGACCACCGCCTCGCCGATCCGCCGCGTCGTGCTCGTCGGCCGCGCGATCATCGCGATCGCGATCCTCGCAGCGGTGATCGGCCAGCTCATCACCTCGGTCGCCTTCTGGACCGCCCGCGGTGACGTATCCATCCCGCTCGACCTGCTGAACTTCTTCAGCTTCTTCACGATCGAGTCGAACGTGCTCGCCATGGTCGTGCTGGCGCTGCTGGTCGCGGCCCAGCTCGGCCGGCCCAGGATCGGGCGTCGCTTCGACGTGCTGCTGCTGTGCGCGACGACGTACATGGTCGTGACCGGCATCGTCTACAACGCGCTGCTGCGCGGCATCGAGCTGCCGCAGGGCGCGACGCTCGGCTGGTCGAACGAGGTGCTGCACCTCATCGCGCCGCTCTGGATGCTCATCGACTGGCTGCTCACCGCGGGCAAGCGCGAGGTCCGCTTCGCCGATCTGCGCATCGTCGCGATCTACCCCGTCCTGTGGCTCGTCTACACGCTGCTCCGCGGACCCGTCACCCTCGACCAGGCGAGCGGCCGGTCGTGGTGGTACCCGTACCCGTTCCTGGACCCGGCGACGCACGCGAACGGCTACGCCGGGGTGGCGGTGATGTGCCTCATCGTCGCAGCGACGGTGCTGCTCGGCGCGGCCGCGCTCGTCGCGTACGCGCGCTCGCGCCGCCGGTCGCTCGCGCCGCGGACGACGGACGCCGCGCGCGCCTAGCGACCGCCCCTCCGAGGTTCCTCTCTGCAGGCTCAGCACTGCGTCAGGAGTTCGTCAAGAGCGCCCGCTCGCCCCCGACGCGGACGACGCTAGGGATCCACGGCCCGCTCCCACCGCTGTCGACGGTCCGGGAGGTCGACGATGCACCTGATCCACCCAGCAGACGAGCGCGTGCGCCCGACGCCGCTGGCCGATCGCGTCGCCTGGCTGCGCCGGCTGTCCGGGCGCCGGTGGTTCAGGGTCGCGGTCCTCGCGGGTCTCGTGGCCGCCCTCGAGGTGCTGGTCCTCGAGGGCTGGATCCGAGGGGCCCGCGTGCCCCCGTGGGACTTCCTCGGCGCATACGCGCAGGAGGCGTACTGGTGGTGGGCGCACGGCGGCTTCTTCGACCCGGTGTCGTGGATCCCGGCGGTGCGGGGCGGCTATCCCTCGTCGCTCAGCCTGCAGAACAGCGCCTGGTACCTGCCGTACGGCGCCGTCGCCGCCGTCGTGCCGCTGACGCCGTGGGCCCTCGCGTTCCTCTCCGCCGTCCACGTCGCGTTCGGCAGCGTCGGCGCATACCTGCTGGTGCGCCGCCACGGCGTCTCGTTCCTCGCCGGCCTCTTCGCTGCAGCCGGGTGGTTCTTCGCCGTCGGCGCCTTCAGCAACGCCGAGCACCCCGACATCGCCCGCGGCTACGCGTGGCTGCCGTGGGTGCTGCTCGTCGCGTCGACGAGGTGGCCGTGGCGGCGCTGGTGGTCGATCCCGGTCGCGACGCTCGTGCTGTGGCAGGCGACATCCGGCGTCTACCCGGGGATGCTCGTCGCCTACGCGTGCATCGGCGCCGTCTGGGTGGTGCTGCAGCAGGTGCAGAGCCGCGCTCGGTTCGCCGACCTCCTGCTGCCGCTCGGGATCGGGATGGTCGCCGCGCTGCTCCTCAGCATGGTGCGCCTGCTGCCCTACGCGCTGGGCAACGACCTCAGCGGCGTGCGGGCGCCTGACGCGTCCGAGTGGTCGTGGTCGATGCTCCTCTCGCTGCAGTTCGGCTACGACTACGGCTTCTACCCGAACGACATCTCGATGCGCTCGTTCTTCATCCCCGCCGCGGTGCTGCTCGCCGCCCTCTTCGCGCGCCCCGGGTCACCGCTCACGCGGCTCGGGCTCGGCATCCTCATCCCCGCCGCGCTGCTCGGGCTGCCGCTGTTCCCGTGGTTCGACGCGCTGCAGCAGCTCCCCGGGCTGTCGCTCAGCCGCTTCACCATGAGCGACTTCAAGGTCTTCATGCTCTTCGGCGTGCTGCTGCTCGCGGCCTCGGCGGTCGACGGCTTCGTGCGGCACCGCGCCCCCCTCCCCTGGCAGCGGACGCGCGTGGCCGCCGCCGCGGCCGTCGTCGTGCTGCTCGCCGTCGGCGGGCTGCTTGCCCGCATCGACCTGCGCGACTACGCCCTGACCCTCGCGGTGCTCGTCGCCTCCGCGGCGCTCGTGCTCGCCGTGAGCAGCGGCCGGCGCGACCTCGCGGCGCTGCTGATCGTCGGCGTCGTCGCATCCGGCGGCCTGTGGGCCTACTCGAACCGCGGGCCGTGGCGGACGGACCGGGTGGAGGCCGAGCTCGGCCGGTTCGACGGCCTCGTCGGGGAGCTCGTCGCAGCGACCGAGCCGCAGGCCGGCGACCGGCGACCGGGACGCACCCCGCTGCCCGCGGACGTCGACCTCGACGGCATCCGGAGCACCGAGTGGAACGTGGCCTACTACACCGGCGAGGCGGCGCTCGGCGGGTACCTCAACCTCAAGGGCAACACCTACTTCGAGGCGCTGCGGTCCGCGATCAGCGAGGGCGATCGCGCGGAGCAGCTGCTCGCCTTCCTCTCCCGCCCCGGCACGGCGATCACCGCGGCCGCCTTCGACGAGGGATGCGCGGAGGAGGCGTGCGGAGGCGTGCGGGTCACGCCGGTCGCGTACGAGCCGGAGCGCCTCGAGTACGAGCTGCAGGCGACGACGGCCGGCGCGGTCGTCCTGAACGAGCCGTACTACCGCGGCTGGCAGGCGGCCGTGTGCGCGATCGACGCGTGCGCGACGAGCGCGCCGACGGCGACCGACGGCCTCGTGACGGTCGACGTGCCCGAGGGCGAGTCGCGCCTGACGCTGACCTACGCCACGCCGGGGCTCGGCACCGGCTGGCTGCTGTTCTGGGCCGGAGCGGTCATCGCCGCGCTCGCGCCCGCGATCCTGTGGTTCTCGCGTCGGCGCCGCGCCGGCCCGGACGGTCGAGGAGAGATCGATGCCTGACGTGGTGCGCTTCAACGACCTCCGACGCGGGCTGCAGAGCACCGCACCCGGGGTGCGCGACGCCATCGAGGAGGTGCTCGCCTCCGGCTGGTTCGTGCTCGGCCCGCAGCACGACGCCTTCGAGCGCGAGCTCGCCGCCTCGCTCGACATCGCGGCCGCTGCGGGCGTCGGCAATGGCACCGACGCCCTGCAGCTCGCGCTCCAGGCGGTGGGCGCGCGGCCCGGGACCGCGGTCATCACCGTCGCGAACGCCGGCGGCTACACGTCGACCGCGACCCGCGCGATCGGCGCGACCCCCTGGTACGCGGATGTCGATCCGGCGACGCTGCAGGCCACCCCGGCGACGGTGAACGCTGCGCTCCGGAGCGCGCCGATGCCCGTGAGCGCGATCGTCGTCACGCACCTGTTCGGGCAGATGGCCGACGCCCGGGGCATCGTCGAGGCCGCCAACGGCGTGCCCGTCGTCGAGGACTGCGCGCAGGCGATGGGCGCCCGCAGCGACGGCCGGGCCGCGGGCACGTTCGGCACCGTCGCCACGACGAGCTTCTACCCGACGAAGAACCTCGGCGCCGTCGGCGACGGCGGCGCCGTCTTCAGCGACGACGTCGAGCTCGTCGCGCGCATCCGCCAGCTGCGGCAGTACGGCTGGTCGTCGAAGTACCGCTCGTCGGCGGCCGGGGGCCGCAACTCCCGCCTCGACGAGCTGCAGGCCGCGGTCCTGCGGCGCCTGCTGCCCGCGCTCGACGCCGACGTCGCCCGTCGTCGCGAGATCCACGCGCGCTACGAGGCGGCGGCGAGCGGGCGCATCCGGATGGTCAACCGCGCGACCCCCTCCTATGCGGGCCACCTCGCGGTCGTCGTCGTCGACGACCGGCAGCGGGTGACCGCGATCCTCGACGACCACGGCATCGGGCACGACATCCACTACCCGCTCCCCGACCACCACCAGCCGATCGCCGAGCCGGAAGCGCCGCCGCTGCCGGTCACCGAGTGGGCGAGCGAGCACATCATCAGCGTCCCGCTCTACGCGGGGCTCACCGACGACGAGCAGGCGCGCGTCGTCGCCGCGCTCCACGAGATGTCGTGACGCCATGGCCCCGCGGTACTCCATCGTCATCCCCGTCTACAAGAACGAGGAGACGATCCCGAGCCTCTTCGCGCGGCTCCGCGACCTGTCGACCCGCTGGCGCGACCTCGAGGTCGTGCTCGTCGTCGACGGCTCGCCGGATCGCTCAGCCGACGTCATCCGCGCCGAGCTCACCGACGCCCCGTTCTCGGTGCAGCTCGTCGAGCACTCCAGGAACTTCGGGTCGTTCGAGGCCATCCGCTCGGGGCTCGCGGTCGTCAGGGGCGACTACGTCGGCGTCATGGCGGCCGACCTGCAGGAGCCGACGTCGCTCGTCGAGGAGTTCTTCACCATCCTCGAGGCCGGCGACTGGGACGTCGCGGTGGGCACGAGGCAGTCGCGCGACGACCCGGGCTCGTCGAAGCTGCTCTCCGGCACCTACTGGTCGCTCTACCGCCGGCTGATCCAGCCCGAGATGCCCAAGGGCGGCATCGACATCTTCGGCTGCACGCGCGAGGTCGCCGCCCGGCTCGTCGCGCTCGAGGAGTCGCACTCGAGCCTCGTCGGACTCCTCCTGTGGGTCGGCTACCGGCGGGTCGAGGTGCCCTATGCCCGCGTGGCGCGCGAGCACGGCAAGAGCGGCTGGTCGCTGCGCCGGAAGATCGGCTACTTCCTCGACAGCTCGTTCTCGTTCACGAACGCGCCCATCACGGTGATCACGCTCGTCGGCATCCTCGGCACCGTCACGACGATCGTCATCGCGCTCACGGTGTTCATCTCCTGGGCGCTCGGCAGGATCCCGGTCGAGGGCTTCACCGCGCTCATGCTCGTCAACCTCGGGGGCACGGGCGCGATCCTCATCGCGCTCGGCGTGATCGGCAGCTACGTGCGACGCGGGTTCGACAACTCGAAGCGGCGCCCGCACGCGATCGTGGCACGCAGGACGGAGTTCGAGCGATGAGCCGCGAGCTCGGGAGGCAGGCCGTGCGCTTCCTCCTCGTCGGCGGCCTCAACGTCGCCGTGAGCTACGGCATCTTCATCCTGCTGGGCCTCGTGGTCGCGCCTTGGATCGCGTACACGGCGGGCTACCTGGCCGGCCTCGCGCTCGTCACCGCCATGACGCCGCGCTTCGTGTTCGGCACCGGCGCCAGCTGGCGACGGATGGGCGCGTTCGTCGCCGTCTACGTCGTCGTCTACATGGTGGGCCGGCTCATCGTCGCACTGACGGATCCCGTCGGACTGGTCGAGCTGCTGCTCACCAGCGGGATCCTGCTGGCCGTGACCGTGCCCCTCAGCTTCCTCGCAGGACGGCTCCTGTTCCTGCGACCGCGGCATCGACTGGGAAAGGTGGACTCGTGAACCACTTCGTGCACGAGCGGGGCATCTGCGAGAGCGAGCGGGTCGGCGACCGCACGACCATCTGGGCGTTCGCGCACGTGCTGCCGGGCGCCGTCATCGGCGCCGACTGCAATCTCAACGACGGCGTCTTCGTCGAGAACGACGTCGTCATCGGCGACCGCGTGACGCTCAAGTGCGGCGTGCAGATCTGGGACGGCATCCGGCTGGAGGACGACGTCTTCGTCGGGCCGAACGCGACCTTCACGAACGATCGCTTCCCGCGCAGCAAGCAGCGGCCCGACGCCTACCCGCAGACCGTCGTCGAGCACGGCGCATCCATCGGCGGCAACGCGACGATCCTGCCGGGCATCCGGATCGGCAGCCACGCGATGGTCGGCGCCGGCAGCGTCGTGACGCGCGACGTGCCGTCGTACGCGATCGTCGCGGGCAACCCGGCCCGCATCATCGGGTACGCCGACACCGAGACGATCGGGCCGATCCACGCGGCGCCGGGATCCATCAACCACGCGATCGCCGACGGCGGCTTCGGGCTCATCGAGCTGCAGCACGCCATCGACCTCCGCGGCTCGCTCTCGGCCGTGGAGTTCGCGGCGGGGCTGCCGTTCCCACCGAAGCGCATGTTCATCGTCTACGACGTGCCCACGCGCTACGCCCGCGGCGCGCACGCCCACCGCGCGTGCCACCAGTTCCTGATCTGCGTGAAGGGCTCGGTGCACGCCATCGCCGACGACGGCACGAAGCGCCGCGAGTACCTGCTCGACGCGCCCGACATCGGGCTCTACATGCAGCCGCTCACCTGGGGCACGCAGTACGCCTACAGCCCCGACGCCGTGCTCGTCGTGCTGGCCTCGCACGAGTACGACAACGCCGACTACATCCGCGAGTACGACGAGTTCCTCAGCATCGTGGCGGGTGCGCCCAGCCCGGCGAGCCAGGTGTCGTGATTCCAGCGCAGCTGTCCTGACGGCGCCGCCGCACGCGGACGACCGCCGCGTCGCCATCGGGCGGGCGGCGGTCGTCGCGCAGGATCAGCGCTCGGCGGAGAGCACCGCGAGGTCCTCGGCGAGCTCGACGTCGACGTCGTCGCCGTCGACGGCGACCTCCACCTCGTAGCGCACCTGGTCGTCCTCGGTCTCGATCGAGGTCACCGTGCCGCCGCCCGCCGCCGCGACGGCGGCGTCGATGATCCCGGCGATGCGCGAGGGGTCGAGCGGCACGTCGCTCGAGCGGTCGTCGTCGTCGTCGTCCTCGCGGACCACCGCGTCGCCCGAGACGGGCACGCGCACGTCGAGCTCGCTGCCGTCGTCGAGCCGGACGTCGACCTTCCAGGCGCCCTGCTCGACCTCGATGCTCGTCGCCGAGCCGCCGCCGGCGGCGGCGATCGCCGCGTCGATGGCGGCGACGAGGTCGGATGCCTCGGCCGATGCCGCACCGCCGGCGGGCGCGTCGTCGTCGCCGGGCTCGGCGCTGGCGCTCGGGCCGTCGGTCGCGCTCGGGGCATCGGTCGAGGTCGGGTCGTCGGTCGAGGTCGGGTCGCTCGACGCGCTCGGCGCCGGGGCCGATGCGAGCGGCGCCGACGAGGCGGAGGGCGAGGGGTCGTCGCCGTCGTCGACCGCGTCGGCGATCGTCATGCCGACGCCGGCGACGGCGAGCACGGTGAGGGCGGCCGCCGAGCCGATGAGCACGGGCTTGAGGATGCCGCGACCCCGCTTGGGGGCGCCGGCCGGGGCCGCCTCGTGGATGCGGGTGGTGGCGTCGGCGTCGCGCAGCGCGGCGTCGCCGGTCGCGGGGTCGCGGGGGGCCGGGTCGTTGGCGGCGATGGCGTCGGCGTGCTGGCCGTCGCCGTCCTGGCCGTGGGGCTGCTGGGGGTCGCGGGGAGTCTCGTTCATGGGCCTCACCTTCCTCGACCACCGCTGACGCGCGTCTGAACGATGCTGAACACCGCTTCAGGATCGATCGGTCGCGACCGGGAGCTCGAGCACGAAGCGCGCACCGCCCGAGGGCGAGGCGGTGATCCAGGCGTCGCCGCCGTGTGCCCTCGCGACCTCGCGCACGATCGCGAGGCCGAGACCGGAGCCGCCGTCGTCGCGCGCCCGCCCCTCGTCGAGCCGCACGAAGCGCTCGAACACGCGCTCGCGCTCCGACTCCGGCACGCCGGCCCCGTCGTCGTCGACCCACACCATCGCGCGCCCGTCGCGCACGACCGAGCCGAGCGCGACGGCGTCCCGCGCATGGCGGAGGGCGTTGTCGACGAGGTTGCGGAGCGCCCGGGCGAGCAGCCGCGCGTCGCCGACGACCGGCGCGACGCGCACCGCCGAGCCGTCGGCCACGCGCCCGAGGGCGCGCACCCGCTCCACCTCCGTGAGCGCGAGGTCGTCGAGGTCGACGGGCCGCCGCTGGCCGGCCTCGTGCTCGTCGAGCCGGGCGAGCAGCAGCAGCCCCTCGACGATGCCGTGCATCCGCTCGCCCTCCTCGAGCACGACGTCGGCGAGCTCGCCGGGCGCGGTCGAGTCGGGATGCGCGCGGGACAGCTCGGCGAACTGCCGCATCGACGCGAGCGGCGAGCGCAGCTCGTGTGAGGCGTCGGCGACGAACCGCCGCCGCGCCCTCGCGCCCTCCTCGACGCGCGCGAGCATCCGGTTCATGGTCGCGGCGAGGCGGTCGACCTCGTCGTCGCGGCCGCTCGTCGGCACGCGGCGGTCGAGCGCGGTCGCGTCGATCGCGTCGACCTGCGCGCGCATCCGATCGACCGGCGCGAGGGCACGGCCCACGACGATCCAGACGACCGTCCCGACGAGCACGATCGCGAGCGGCACGGCGATCATGAGCAGCGAGGTCGCGAGCCGCGCGGCGTCGTCGATGTCGGCCGCCGAGCGCGCGACGACGATCGTGCCGGCCGTGACCTCCTGGGCGACGACGACGTAGCGCTCGCCCTCCACGGTCGCCTCGAGCGGCTCCGCGCCGGGCGGCACCGGCACGGCGGTCGCCCGGTCGGCGTTCACCACAACGCCGGTGGCGGAGCGCAGGGCGACGAGCACGTCGTCGTCGCGCTGCACGAGCGCCGCGGTCTGGATCGTGCCGGCGTCGACGCCGTCGGCGAGGGCCGCGAGCTCGTCGCCGAGCTGCTCGGCGACGGAGGCGGTGAGCAGCCGGTCGAGCGACCACACGATGCCGACCGCGCCGAGCCCGAGCGCGACCGCGACGACCGCGAGCGCGGCAGCCGTGATCCGGAGGCGGATGGACGCGCCTTGCGGCGGTGGGCGGTCCGCGTCAGCCACCGTCGGCCGCCAGCCGGTAGCCGGCGCCGCGCACCGTCTGGATGGCATCCCTGCCGAACGGCCGGTCGACCTTGCGCCGGATCCTGCCGACGTAGACCTCGACGATGTTGGGGTCGCCCTCGAAGTCCTCCGACCAGACGTCGTCGAGCAGCTCGGCCTTCGTCACCGCCTCGCCCCGACGGCGCATGAGCAGCTCGAGCACCGCGAGCTCCCGCGCCGTCAGCTCGACCTCGGTGTCGCCGCGGTGCACCGTGCGCGCGGCCGGGTCGAGCCGCAGGTCGCCCGCCTCGAGCACCACCGGCCGCTCGCGCGCGCCGCGCCGCACGAGCGCGCGGATGCGGGCGACGAGCACCGGGAACGAGAACGGCTTCGTGAGCCAGTCGTCGCCGCCGGTGTCGAGGCCCTCGACCTCATCCCACTCGCCGTCCTTCGCGGTGAGGAAGAGCACGGGCGTCCAGTTGCCCTCCGCGCGCATCGTCTGGCAGACCCGGTAGCCGCTCATGCCGGGCATCATCACGTCGAGCAGCACGACGTCGTAGGCGAACTCCCGCACGCGCCAGAGGCCGTCGACGCCGTCGTGGGCGACGTCGACGGTCATGCCCTCTGCGCGGAGCCCGCGCTGGATGCCGTCGGCCAGCCGCACCTCGTCGTCGACCAGGAGCACCCGCATGCGTCGAGCATGCCGCCTGGCGACTGACGCGGCGCTGAACGACGCCGGTCGACGCGGGCGGGTCGGCCGATCTGGGATGATGGAGCCCATGCCTGCCGTCGCCGAGCCCCTCGCGCGGGTCGTGCTCATCGGCGGGGCCTCGGGCTCGGGCAAGTCGCGCATCGCCGAGCGCTCCGGGCTGCCGGTGCTGCGGCTCGACGACTTCTACCGCGAGGGCGACGACCCCGCGCTGCCGCGGCTCGAGACCGGCGAGGTCGACTGGGACCACCCCGGCTCGTGGCACCTCGATCGGGCGGCGGACGCCCTCGAGCAGCTCGCGCGCACCGGCCGCACGAGCGCGCCCGTCTACGACATCTCGCGCAGCGCGACCGTCGGCAGCCGCGACGTCACGCTCGACGGCGCCACGCTCTTCGTCGCCGAGGGCGTCTTCGTCGGCGAGGTCGTGGCCGAGGCGCGCCGCCGCGGCATCCTCGCCGACGCGCTCTGCGTGCACCGCTCCCGCTGGGTGACGATGGGGCTGCGGTTCGCGCGCGACCTCCGCGAGCGCCGCAAGAGCCCCGCGTTCCTCGTGCGCCGCGGCATGCTGCTCGCGCGCCGCGAGCCCGTGATCGTCGCCCGCCTGACCGACGCGGGGTGCCGCCCGGTGCGGGTCCGCGCCGCGAGGCGGATCCTCGCGCGGAGCGCCGGGCGCGCCTGACCGCTCAGCCCTCGACCTGGACCTCCTTGCCGTCGACGATGGCGTAGGTCGCGGTGCGGAACGGCGCCGGGGTGAGCGTCATCGCCACCGCGCCGCTGTCGGCGATGCGCACATCCGTGACGTCGAAGCCCGACGGCTGCGCGACGTCGTCGAAGAGCCGCTTGCCGGGGCCGACGATGGTCGGGAAGACGATGAGCCGCAGCTCGTCGAGGAGACCCTCGGCGATCAGCGTCTGCAGCAGCTGCCACGAGCCGTGCACCTGCAGCTCGCCGTCGCCGCCCTCCTTGAGCGCGCGGATGCGCGCGACGACGTCGTCGCCGATGACCGACTCCGTGCCGCCCCACGTCGCGTCCTCGGGCCGGAGCGTCGTCGAGACGACGTGCTTCGGCGCGGTGTTGAGGCGCTGGGCGACGGGATCGTCGGGGTCGGTCACCTGCGGCCAGTAGTCGGCCATCATCCCGTAGGTGACGCGGCCGAAGAGCAGCGCGTCGGTCTTCGCGAACCACCCCGTGACGACCTCGCCGACGGTCTCGTCGAACGCCGGGGCCACCCATCCGCCGTAGCGGAAGCCACCGGAGGTGTCCTCCTCCGCCCCGCCCGGCCCCTGCATCACGCCGTCCAGCGTCATGAACTCGTGCGCGATCAGTCGCATCTGCGCCCCCTCGGTGTCGGTCGCGTCGGCATCGGCGCCAGCCGCGATCCCATCGAGCATGCGGGGCACCCGGACCCTTCGCAAGGGGTCAGATGCTGCCGAGAGGTCGCTGAGAACGGCTGGCACTCTCCTACCGAGAGTGCTAATCTGGCGTCGCTCCGCGGGGCACGCCCCGAGGGGCTGCCTAAGACACCGGGGACCGTCGCATGGGGGCGACGGCCCGACGTTGAGGAGGTGGTTGTCAATGGCACTGACCTTCGACCCGTTCCGCGAGATGGACCGGATGGCCGCCCGCCTGCTGACGAGCGGAGGCACCGAGCGCTCGTCGAGCTGGATGCCCATGGACCTCTACCGCGCGGGTGATCACTACATCGTGAACGTCGACCTGCCGGGCGTCGACCCCGGCTCGATCGACCTCGACGTGGACGCCAACACGCTGACGATCCAGGCCGAGCGCACGATCGGCGCGGCTGACGGAGCGCAGTGGCTCGCGCAGGAGCGGCCGGCCGGTCGCTACATGCGCCAGCTGGGCCTCGGCAACGACGTCGACCTCGAGCGCATCGAGGCGACGTACGAGCACGGCGTGCTCATGCTGACGATCCCGGTCGCCGAGCGCGCGAAGCCGCGCAAGATCTCGGTCGAGCAGCGCGACCGCCGGTCGCAGCTGAGCGCCGGCGGCTCGGACGAGACCGCTGACGCGTCGCCGCCCTCGGAGTCGGCGAGCACCGGCGCCTGACCTGGCGCAGCGGCGCCTGCCGCAGCGGCGCATCCACGCAGCGGCGCCCCCGTCCCCGCGGCGGGGGCGCCGCTGCGTGCGCGGGGTGACCGGCACCCCCGGCGGATCCGGCGCCCAGCGACGCCTCGACCGCACTATCCGCTCGTGACGCCCCTGACAGCCGGATGCTCCGGGCCGACCGCGCGCCGTGCCTCACGCCGGGCGATCGCGAGCCACGTGCGCGGCCCGGCGAGCCATCCGATGAGCGTCGAGACGACGATCGAGCCGGCGACGTAGATGGCCGCGACGATCCAGAAGCCGATCACCCCGGTCAGCAGCACGAGCAGGCCGAGCAGCCAGCTCGAGAGCGTCGAGAGCACCGCCTGCATGCCGGTGCCGAGCGCGGCGCCTCGGAACGTGACCGCCGCGGCCGCGGGCACGCCGGCCCGGTGCATCCGCCGCGTGCTGAGCCAGCAGCCGAGCGCCATCGCCCCGACCGCGAGCAGCACGAGCCCGAGCACGACGGGCGCGAGCGGCGTGCCGTCGAGCTGCTCGACCCACGCGACCACCGAGCGCCCCCACGCGACGTCGTCGAAGAGATCCACCACCACCGAGCGCACGAGCAGCAGCACGATCGCCGCGACGAGCAGCCCCCACACGAGGCTCGCGCCGGCCGCGACGAGCGCCAGGCCGATGCTGCCGGCGGCCCGCACCGCCGCGCGCTGCCCGGCGTCGAGCGGGTCGGGCGCGACCGCCCGGGCGCGGCTCACCGGCTCGGCTCGCCGCGCAGCTCGACGCGCGCGAGCTCCGCCTCGTCGCGAGCGCGAGCCGCGGCCTCCTCCTGCTCGGCCAGCGCGGCGAAGTCGACCCGCGGCCGGGCCGTCGACAGGAAGAGCCAGCCGAACAGCAGCCCGACGCCGCCCGTCAGCACGATCGCGATGCCGAGCAGCGCGAACAGGGTCGTCCACATCGTGCCGGTCGTGAGCGAGGCGGAGCTCGCGCCGAGGATGAAGAACAGTCCGCCCATGAGCGCCATCGGCCACACCATCACGCCGATGAAGCCGGTCGTCGCCGTC
Source organism: Agrococcus jenensis (assembly GCF_003752465.1). Taxonomy (NCBI): domain Bacteria; kingdom Bacillati; phylum Actinomycetota; class Actinomycetes; order Micrococcales; family Microbacteriaceae; genus Agrococcus; species Agrococcus jenensis. Next base: position 793,330 of record NZ_RKHJ01000001.1, read on the forward strand.
GTGCACAGCCAGGCGAGCCAGGTCGAGCGGTGCGGCTTCGCGAGTCCGGCCGACTTCGACCAGAGGGCCTGCGCCAGCCAGCCGAGCGCGAGGAGGCCGCCGCCGACGAGCAGCCCGATGACGACCGTGGCCCCGATGCGCTCCGGCGTCGACCAGAGCGAGACGACCGTCGTGAACGAGTCGGCCTCGAAGTCGGAGACCTCGTCGCCGGAGGCGTGCAGGAGGAACGCGAACCCGACGATCAGGAAGAACGCGGTGAGGAGGTGCGTCGCGAGCGCCATGAGCGTCTGCCCGACCCAGGAGCTCAGGAGCGCCGCGCTGCGCTGCCGCGTCGTCCAGCGGATGCGCGGCGGCACCAGCACGAGCTGGGGGTAGGGGCCGTACCCGGGCGGGGCGTACGGGCCGGGTACGTAGGGACCAGCGGCGTAGGGGCCAGCACCGTACGGACCTGCGACATACGGACCTGCGGCGTACGCAGGCGCTAGGTAGGGGTTCGCTCCGTGCGGAGCCACGCCTTGCGGGTGCCCAGCGGTCTGCTGCTGCGGCGCGAGCCGCTGCGGCATCGAGTCGGCGACCGCCGGCATGAGCCCGGGCGGCAGCATCGCGCCGGACGGAGCGAAGCCGGCGGCGGGGTTCGCGACGCCCTGCGCGCCGACGGGCGGCTGCAGCAGGAGCCGCTCGCGCCGCAGTCGCGCGCGCTCCTCGGCGCGGGTCTCGATCGCCTTGGCCGGCACGAGCCGGTCGGCGGCGGGTGCTGCCGGGGCCTCGCGCCGCCGCACGCGGCCGGCGGCGGCGGCTCGCTCGGTGGCGTCCGAGGGCACGGGCGTGTCGGTGCCCGGCGGCGGGGGCGCCGCGGGGTCGACGCTCGCGCGAGGCTCCTGGTCCACGCGCACATCATCGCATCCGGCCCTGCGCGGCATCCGGCCCTGCGCAGCATTCGGCGCTGCGCGGCGGTCAGCGGGCGGAGGGCCGCCAGAGCACGACCGAGCCCGGTCTCGTCGGCCGGGCGCCCGCCCGGATCGTCGTGATGCCCGCGGTGCCGGCCGCGAAGACGCGGCGTCCCTGCTGCTGCATCACCGCATCCGCGAGCGCCGACTCGAGCTCGCGCACGCGCTGCCGCAGGTCGCGGTTCTCGTCGCTCATCTCGAGGATGCGGCGGATGCCCTCGAGCGAGACGCCCTCGCCGGAGAGCAGCTGCACCTGCCGGAGCCGCCCGACGTCGCGCATCGAGTACCGGCGGGTGTTGCCCGCGGTGCGGCTCGGCTGCACGAGCCCGAGCCGGTCGTACTGGCGCAGGGTCTGCGCGTGCAGGCCGGCCAGCTCGGCGGCCGCCGCGATCGAGAAGATCGGCGACGTCTCGTCGAAGCCGGCCGGCGCGCTCGCCATCAGGCTGCCTTCGCCTTCGCGAGCAGGTCGGCGCGCGGCGACTCGGTCGGGCCCGCCTCGACGAAGCGCTCGAGGTGCTCGACCTGGTCCTTCGTGAGGTGACTCGGCACCGCGACCTGGATGGTCGCGAGCAGGTCGCCCGTGCCCTTCTTGCCGGCGACGCCGCGGCCCTTGACGCGCAGCACGCGACCGGACGGCGTGCCGGGCGCGACCTTGAGTCGCACGGGGCTGCCACCGAGCGTGGGCACCTCGATCGTCGCGCCGAGGGTCGCCTCCGCGAAGGTGACCGGCACGTCGACGCGCAGGTTGAGCCCGTCCATCGTGAAGACCGGGTGCGGTCGCACCTGCACGGTGAGGATCAGGTCGCCGGGATCGCCGCCGGTCGGCGACGGATCGCCCTTGCCGGCCAGCTTGATCTTCTGGCCGTCGTGGACGCCCGCGGGCACCTTGACGGTCATCGTCCTGCCGCCGACGGTCAGCTTGAGCGTGTCGCCCTGGACCGCCGACGTGAAGTCGAGCGCCGCCCGCGCGGTGACGTCGCGGCCCTTGGCCGGACGACGCGAGCCGAACGGGCTGCTCCCGCCGAACATCCCGCCGAGCAGGTCATCGAAGTCGCCCTGCGAGTACTGCACCCGCGGGCCGCCGCCGAAGCCGCCGAAGACGTCCTCGAAGCCACCGGAGCCGCCCGGCGCGAACCGCGGACGGCCGCCGGCCATCGCGCGGATCGCGTCGTACTCCTGCCGCTGCTTCGCATCCGACAGCACCGCGTGCGCCTCGGAGATCTCCTTGAACCGGGCCTCCGCCTTCGCATCGCCCGGGTTGGAGTCCGGGTGGAACTGGCGCGCGAGCTTGCGGTACTGCTTCTTGAGGTCTGCAGGCGTGACGTCCTTCTGCACGCCGAGCGTGGCGTAGAAGTCCTTGTCGAACCAGTCGTTGCTCGCCATGCCGGACCTCAGCTCACTCGGCCGGCACGAACACCGCGACCTTGGCGGCTCGCACCGTGCGCTCGCCGACGCGGTAGCCCGACTGCACGACGTCGGCGACGACCATCTCGGTCACCTCCGGGTTCGGCAGCTGCGCCACCGCCTCGTGCTTGTCGATGTCGAAGGCCTCGCCGACCTCGCCGAGCCGCACGACGCCGAGCTGGTCGAACGAGGCGCGCAGCTTCTGCGCCACGAGCGCCAGCGGCCCCTCGGCGAGATCGCCGTGCTTCTCGGCCAGGTCGAGCCCGTCGAGCGCCGGCAGCATCGCCTTGATGACGGATGCCGTGGTCGCGTCGCGGTCGCCCGCGCGCTCCCGCTCGGTGCGGTTGCGGTAGTTGACGTACTCGGCTCGCAGCCGCTGCAGCTCGTCGAGCTGCGCGGCCGACTTCGCCTCGAACGCGGCACGCTCAGCCTCGATCGCCGCGGCCTCGCCCTCGAGCAGGGCGCGGTCCTCGTCGCTCAGGTCGTCCGGACCGGGCGCCGAGGCGGCCGCGCTGGGCGCGGCCTCCTCGGTCTGCTCGGGCTCGGCGGCTGCGGGCTGCGGGGTGCCGGCCTCGCCGTGGGCGCCGTCGGCGTCCTGGCGGTCGGGCTCGTTCGACTCGTCGGGCATGTTCGACTCCTCGCGCTCGCTCACGGCTGCTTCTTCTCGTCCTCGTCGTCCACGACCTCGGCGTCGACGACGTCGTCCTCAGCGGACTGCTCGCCCTGCGGGGCGGCGCCGTCCTCGGGCGCACCGTCGGTGCCCTCGGCACCCTGCTGCGCCTGCGCCTGCTGGTAGATCGCCTCGCCCAGCTTCGACTGCGACTGCTGCAGCGTCTCGACCGCCGTCTTCACGGCCTCGTCGTCGTCGCCCGCGAGGGCCGACTTCACCGCGTCGACGTCGGCCTGCACCTCGGTCTTGACGTCGTCGGGCAGCTGCTCGGCGTTGTCGGTCAGCACCTTCTCGACCGAGTAGACGAGCGTCTCGCCGGTGTTGCGCAGCTCGGCGGCCTCGCGGCGGGCGTGGTCGGCAGCCGCGTTCTCCTCGGCGTCCTTCACCATCCGCTCGATGTCCTCCTTCGAGAGGCTCGAGCCGCCGGTGATCGTCATCGACTGCTCCTTGCCGGTGCCCTTGTCCTTCGCGGACACGTGCACGATGCCGTTGGCGTCGATGTCGAACGTGACCTCGACCTGCGGGATGCCGCGCGGGGCCGGCGCGATGCCGGTGAGCTCGAACGTGCCGAGCGGCTTGTTGTCGCGGGTGAAGTCGCGCTCGCCCTGGAAGACCTGGATCGCGACCGAGGGCTGGTTGTCCTCGGCGGTCGTGAAGGTCTCGGAGCGCTTCGTCGGGATGGCGGTGTTGCGCTCGATGAGCTTCGTCATCATGCCGCCCTTGGTCTCGATGCCGAGCGACAGCGGCGTGACGTCGATGAGCAGGACGTCCTTGCGCTCGCCCTTCAGCACGCCGGCCTGGAGCGCGGCGCCGACGGCGACGACCTCATCCGGGTTGACGCTCTTGTTGGGCTCCTTGCCGCCGGTGAGCTGCTTGACCAGGTCGGAGACGGCGGGCATGCGGGTCGAGCCGCCGACGAGCACGACGTGCGCGATCTCGGAGACGGTGATGCCGGCCTCGCGGATGACGTCCTCGAACGGCTTGCGGGTGCGCTCGAGCAGGTCCTTCGTCATGTTCTCGAACTGGGCGCGGGTGAGCGTCTCCTCGAGGTTGGCGGGGCCGTTCTCGGTGAGCGAGAAGTAGGGCAGCTGGATGCTCGTGGTCGACGACGACGAGAGCTCCTTCTTCGCCTGCTCGGCGGCCTCCTTCAGGCGGCGCATGGCGATCTTGTCCTTCGAGACGTCGACGCCGGTCTGCTCCTGGAAGCGCTTCTTGAGCCACTCGACGATGCGGTCGTCCCAGTCGTCGCCACCGAGGCGGTTGTCACCGGCGGTCGAGCGCACCTGGATGGTCGAGAAGTCGTCGTCCTTGCCCACCTCGAGCAGCGAGACGTCGAACGTGCCGCCACCGAGGTCGAAGACGAGGATGAGCTCGTCCTCCTTGCCCTTGTCGAGGCCATAGGCGAGCGCGGCGGCGGTGGGCTCGTTGATGATGCGCAGCACGTTGAGGCCGGAGATCTCGCCGGCCTCCTTCGTGGCCTGGCGCTCGGCGTCGTTGAAGTACGCGGGCACCGTGATGACGGCATCCGTGACCGGCTCGCCGAGGTACGTCTCGGCGTCGCGCTTGAGCTTGCCGAGGATGCGCGCCGAGATCTCCTGCGGCGTGAACGACTTGCCGTCGATGTCCTGCTTCCAGCCGGTGCCCATGTGGCGCTTGACCGACGAGATGGTGCGGTCGACGTTCGTGACGGCCTGGCGCTTGGCGGGCTCGCCGACGAGCGTCTCGCCCTCCTTGACGAAGGCGACGACCGACGGGGTCGTGCGGAAGCCCTCGGCGTTCGCGATGACGGTGGGCTCGCCGTTGTCGAGGAATGCGACGACGGAGTTGGTGGTGCCGAGGTCGATGCCGACTGCTCGTGCCATGGTGGTGCCTCCTGTTCGCAGCTGTGCTGCGGTCTGCCTGCTGATTGCCTGCTCTGCTTGGTTCCGGCGGAGGAGCGCACCGACATCCCCCGCAGCGCATCGGCTGGATGCGCTGCCTGGCGGTGGGCTCGTCCCCCGGAACCGCAGCCGCGACCTGCGCCCGGCTGGACGCCGACTTGAGTCGCGATGGCTCAACTTTTCCACCTTGAGTCGACCTGTGTCAACTTTCGCGGCTGTGCATCCGCCGTGAAAGGTCGCCGCTCGCAGGCGCCGCGGCGGCCCCGACACGCGACACCGCCGCGACACCCGCGTCGCCCCGCTCGTTCGCCTTCCGGCCGTACGCTCAGGGGCATGAGCGCCCCTCAGGAGCCGCGCGCGGCATCCGTCACCGCCAAGCCCGCACCCGACGACCTGGTGCAGCCGTCGCAGATCGGCGTGGCGCCGATCGCCCGCCGCGAGCTGAGCCGACGCGCGACGGCGTGGGCGCTCTGGGACTGGGGCTCAGCGTCGTTCAACGCGGTCATCACCACCTTCGTCTTCAGCCGGTACATCGCATCCGACCTCTTCGTCGACCCGGCGATCGTGGATGCCGCGGGTGACAGCGGCTCCCCCGAGCTGACGCGCGCGCTCGCCGAGAACGCCTCGATCGTGGCGTGGGCGATCGCGATCGCCGGCGTGCTCGTCGCGGCGCTCGCGCCGGTCATCGGCCAACGGTCCGATGGCGGCGGCCGTCGCAAGCTGTGGGTCGCGGTGAACACCGGCGTGACGATCGTCGCGATGATCGGCATGTGCTTCGTCGCGCCGGTGCCCGAGTACATCTGGCTCGGCGCCGCGCTGCTCGCCGCCGGCAACCTGTTCTTCGAGTTCGCGTCGGTCAACTACAACGCGATGCTCCACCAGGTGTCGACGAAGGAGGCGCTCGGCCGCACGTCGGGCTACGGCTGGGGCATGGGCTACGTGGGCGGCATCGTGCTGCTCGGACTGCTGCTCGTGCTCTTCATCTTCCCGCTCGCCGACCCGGACGCCGGCGGCGTGCTGCAGATCCCGAACGGCCGCGAGGGCGGAGCGCTCGACGTGCGACTCGCGGTGCTCGCGAGCGCGATCTGGTTCCTGGTCTTCGCGCTGCCGCTGCTGCTCAGGGTGCCGGAGGTGCCGCCGACCGGCGCCGCGCCCAAGCGCGTGGGGATGCTCGAGTCGTACCGCATCCTCTTCCGCACGATCGGGCGCATCCGCCGCACGGCGCCGAAGACGCTGCTCTTCCTCGTGGCGTCCGCCATCTTCCGCGACGGACTCTCGGGCGTGTTCACCTTCGGCGCGATCATCGCCTCGTCGGTGTTCGGCTTCTCGTCGGAGGAGGTCATCCTCTTCGCGATCGCCGCGAACGTGATGGCCGGCGCGGGCACCTTCATCGGCGGATGGGCGGACGACCGGTTCGGCCCGAAGATCGTCATCGTCATCTCGCTCATCGTGCTGTCGCTCTCGGGCCTCGCGGTGCTCTTCGTCGAGGGGAAGGGCATGTTCTGGGTCTTCGGCCTCGCGCTGTCGACGTTCGTCGGCCCCGTGCAGTCGGCGTCGCGCTCCTTCATGGCGCGCATCACGCCGGCGGGCCGCGAGGGCGAGATGTTCGGCCTCTACGCCACCACCGGGCGCGCGGTCTCCTTCCTCGCACCGACGCTCTTCGGCATCTTCGTGACGGTCGCAGGCGACGTGCGCTTCGGCATCCTGGGCATCGTGCTCGTGCTGGTCGCGGGCCTGCTGCTGGTGCTGCCGGTGCACCCGAAGCCGACGGTGATCGAGGGCGAGCCGAGCGCCGCGGCGGCCCGAGCCGACTAGCGCGTTTCCGGTACCGATCTGCGGATGCGCAGCGGATCCACCCGCAGATCGGTAACGGAAACACCCGGGCGGGGACGCTCCCGTCCACAGGCAGGGGTGGACGCGACCCGCACGCGCTCGGTTGCGGCGCACCATGCGCCCATGAACCGGCGTGCGGAGCTACCCGAGCCGTTCGCCGACGGCCCGTTCTCCGTCGCGACGGCGCTCACCCGAGGCGTCTCGCCGAGCAGGCTCCGCAGCCGCGACCTGACGACGCCCTTCACCGGCGTGCGCACCCGGGGAGAGCCGGTAGATGTCGCCGAGCATGCCGCCGCGTTCGCTCAGCACCTGCGATCTGGTCACGTGTTCGCCGGCATGACGTCGGCTCGGCTGTGGGAGCTGCCCGTCGCCTCTCGGTGGACCCGCGCTGAAGCGCTGGTCATCGGTGTCCCGGCCGGAACGACGCGGACGCGCGCACGTGGCGTGCGCGCACGCGAGTTCGACGCGACACGGCTCTCGTCAGGCACGCTCGACGGACTGCCACTCCTGGGCCCTGCCTCGACCGTCATGTCGATGGCGAGGGAGACGAGCCACGAGGACCTCGTGGTGCTCATCGAAGCGCTCGTCACCCCGTCGACGCACTACCCGGATCTGCGCATGCCCCGGCGGCCGTTCACGGACCTCGAGACCCTCCTCGAGTTCGGTGCGCGCTGCCGAGGCATGCACGGTGCCATGGCATTCCTGGCTGCGGTGACCGCTGCCCGCGCCGGCGCCGAGTCCCCGCAGGAGACGCGCTCGCGGCTCGCGATCGTCGCGGCCGGGCTGCCGGAGCCCGCCGTGCAGCTCGAGGTGTGGGTCGACGAGGAGTTGCGCGCAGTGATCGACCTCGCCTACCCGGAGTGGAAGATCGCGATCGAGTACGAGGGCGAGCATCACCTGACCGATCCGGCGCAGTGGGCGAAGGACATCCGTCGGCAGGAGCTGCTCGAGTCGCTCGGGTGGATCGTCATCCGCGTGACGAAGGCCGACCTGCGGAACGGCGGAGCCGTGCTCGTGCAGCGTGTCCGCGCGGCCCTGGCGCGACGAGGTGTCCCCAGCTGATCTCCGGTACCGATCTGCGGGTCGTGGCGTCGTGCACCCGCAGATCGGTACCGGAAACAGGCTCGAGCGGGCTCAGTCGGGCAGGGTGAGGGGATGGAGACCCGGATGTCGAGCGTCGAGCTGCTGCTCGACGAGGGCGCGGAGGCGCAGGTGCGGGCTGAGTGGACCGCGCTCGCGGACGCAGGGCTGTCGAGCCTCGCCCGGCACGACGCGGCGAGCAATCGGCCCCACGTGACCCTGCTCGCTCGGGTCGGGCTGCCGGCGCTGCCGCTCGAGCAGGTCGAGCTCCCCGTGCCCCTCGTGCCCGTTCCCCTCGTGCTCGGCCCGCCGATGCTGCTCGGGTCCGGCGACCGCCGCGTGCTCGCGCGGGCCGTGCTGCCGAGCCCGGCCCTCCTCGCGCTGCAGGCGACGATCCGCGAGGCGGCGGGGCCCGCCGACGACGAGCACTTCCTCCCCGGACGCTGGCTGCCGCACGTGACGCTCGCCCGGCGGCTGCGCCTCGTCGACATCCCGACCGCCCTCGCGCTCCTGGGCGAGCCCATCGACGCATCCGCCGTCGCGATCCGTTACTGGGATCCCGCGACGGCCACCCTCACGACGCTCGCGAGCAGCTGACGAAGCGGGCGCCTAGCGCGCCGGCCAGGCGTCGGCAAGGCGCGTCAGCAGGCGCGCGAGCTCGGCTCGCTCGGCGGGCGTGAGCGCCTCGGCCGCGATCGCGACCTCGGCGGCCCGCTCCTCCGCGTGCGCGGCGATGTGCGCGCGGCCCGCCTTGGTCGCCTCGATCACGACGCGACGGCCGTCACGGGGATCGGGGATGCGACGCACCAGGCCCGCGTCGGCGAGCGACTGGATGAGCCGGGACGCACGCGGCTGATCGACGCCGATGGCGTGCCCGAGGTCGGTGATCGACGACGGCTGCTCAGCGCGCACGACCGCGTGCAGCATCCGCCGAGCGCCCATCGCCCCGCGCATGCCTCGCGCGGCGAACGGCCCTCCGCGGCTCGCACCGTCGCCGCGGAGGTCGTCCTGGCCACCGTCACCGTGCGAAGGTCCGCCATGGCCGCGCGGTCCAAAGCCGTGCGGTCCGCCGTGCCCGATCGGGTGCCCACCGGGTCCGAACGGCGGTCCGCCGCGTCCCGGCCGCGGCGGCCGGCGCATGCCGATGCGATCGAGCGCATCGGCGATCTGCTGGGTCTCGGGGCTGGGATCCGCGCTGGGCTCTTGACGTCCGTCCGACATGTATGTCACTCTACATGTACATGCACAATGACATGTAGTTGCACCGCCCTCCGGACGGGTTGCAGCAGCGGCCGGATGGCCGCCCCACCATCGAGAGGAGATCGCCATGCGATCCGACGACCACGTCACCGACGACGGTCAGCCCACCGACGGGCTCGACCGCACCGCTCCCGCGCAGCACGACGCTGCCGAGCAGCACGACGCTGCCGAGCAGCACGACGCTCCGGAGCAGCACGACGCTGCCCCGCTCCCGCACGAGCCTGACGCCGAGCAGCACCACGCTGCGGAGCACGAGCACGCCGAGCACCCGCACCACGACCCGGACGCACACCGGCACCCCGCCGGACACGGCTGCGGCCGCGGCCACCACGACCGGCACGGCTTCGGCCGCGAGCACGGTCACCACGACGACTGGCACGGCTTCGGCCGCGAGCACGGCGATCACCGTGCGCGTGCCGACCACCCGCGCGGGCACCGCTGGGGCCCGGGCGAGCAGCCCCACGGCCACGACCACGGTGAGCAGCCGCTCGGCTCCGCTCCAGGCTTCGGCCCGCGGGAGCACGGCTTCGCCCACCGGGAGCACGGCTTCGCCCCGCACCGCCACGGCTTCGGCCACGGCGGTCGAGGACGGCCGACGCTCGCGCGCAGCATCGTGAAGTCTGCGCGGCGCATCCGCCACTCCGGCCTCACGCCGGAGCAGCTGCAGCACCGCATCGCGACCACGGTCAGCCACGCCGACTACGTCACCACCATGCGCACGCTGCGGCGCATCGGCATGGATCTGCGCCACCAGCGCTGACTCTGACCGAGCACCAGGGCGCCCTCGCTTCGGCGAGGGCGTCCTCGTGCGTCACACCAGCGGGTCGGTCGGCAGCACCCGCTCCGCCTCGAACGACGGATGCGCGAGCACCCGGCCGATCAGCCGCGCGCTGCCGCCGATGAGCGTCGTGTCGAGGTCCAGGTCGGTCGCGACCATCCATGCGGGAGACGCGTCGGGCTCGGCCGGCCAGAGCAGGTTGGGCGTGCGCCCGTCGCCCTCCCACCCTCCGGGCCGCCAGCCCAGCCCTGCTGCCTCGACCCACGTCGGGTCGGTCAACGAGACGAGCCGCCCGCGCAGCAGCACGTGCCCGCGCCCCTGGTGCTCCCTCGGCAGTCCGAGTACGTGGCCATGCCGCATCGCGTCGACGACGTCAGGATCGATGGACGCGCGCAGTTCGGCGATGTGCGCATCCTCGGCGTCGCGCCGAGCGCGCCAGTCGGCGAGCAGACCGCTCATCGAGTCATCAGCCGCGGCGAAGACGCTGACCGAGCTCATGTCGAGCCCGCTCCCCTCCCAGACCGCGGCGAGCACGTCGGCCTCGCCGTGCTCGTCGAGCAGCAACTGCGCGAGCGCGGTCAGCAGCGGCAGCGGGATGTCGCCCTGGTGCGGCTCGTTCAGCCAGCCACCATCGGGCATCTCGAACTGCTGCTCGCCGAAGCGGGCGAGCCACGCCGTGTACGGCTGGCTGCGGCTCGCGCGATCGCCGATCAGCTCGGCAGCCTCCGCCCAGGTGATCTCGCGCGACGCGAACTGGAGGTTGCCCCACGCATCCATCTCGTCCGTCGGCACGTCGAGCGACGCCGGGTGCAGGATGCGCGCGCACGCCTCGAAGACGGGCGGCACGACCGCGCTGACCGAGAAGTCCTCGCGCAGCGCCTCCTGCACCCATCGCGCGACCTCGACCTCGTGCTCGACGCGGAGCGGCCCGGCCATCGCCCGAGCCTCAGTCGATCCGCGTGCGGTGGAAGCTCTGGAACGAGCGGGACGCCGTCGGTCCGCGCTGCCCCTGGTAGCGGTTGAGGTTCGGGCCCTGCCCGTACGGGTGCTCCGAGGGCGACGAGAGCTGGAAGTAGCAGACCTGCCCGATCTTCATGCCCGGCCACAGCTTGATCGGCAGCGTCGACACGTTCGAGAGCTCGAGCGTGACGTGGCCCGAGAAGCCCGGGTCGATGAAGCCAGCGGTCGAGTGCGTCAAGAGCCCCAGGCGTCCGAGCGACGACTTGCCCTCGAGGCGGGCGGCGACGTCGTCCGGGAGCGTCACGCGCTCGTACGTGGCGCCGAGCACGAACTCGCCCGGGTGCAGGATGAACGCCTCGTCCGGCCCGACCTCGACGAGCCGCGTGAGCTCAGGCTGGTCCTCGGCGGGATCGATGAACGGGTACTTGTGGTTGTCGAACAGCCGGAAGCCCTTGTCGAGCCGCACGTCGACGCTCGACGGCTGCACCATGCCGAGGTCGAGGGGGTCGAGGGCAAGGTCGCCGGACGCGAGTCGGGCGCGGATGTCGCGGTCGCTGAGCAGCACGCGCCGAGCGTATCGCCCGCCATCTCGCCCATGTCGCGCTCAGCCTGGAGGAGGAAGATGGAGGCACGACGATCGGCGGAGGAGGCGACCATGGCGGTACATCGCAATCGGCGCCTCGAGGACTGGATCGACCTCGCGGCTGCCGCGATCGAGCGGGCGCGCGCGTCGCTCGGCGACGCCGAGGTCGCGCGCCGCACCGAGGCCTCGGTCTCGGACGCCGACTACGAGACCACCGTGCGCGTGCTGCGCACACTGGGCCGCGACCTGCAGTCCACCGGCCCCGACCTGAGCGCGCTCGATGCGCGGCTGCGCGGCGCGGCCCACGGCGAGCACGCACCGCACGTTCCGTCGGCGCCGGAGGATGCGGCGGAAGACGCCGGGGACGCTCCTGCAGCGGGGCGCCCGCTCGAGCGCGGCCCGCAGGCGACGCTCGACGAGCTGTCCGCAGACGACCTGAACGAGCGCGGGGTGCGCCCGGCCGACCTCGCGAAGCGGCTCGCGCGGCTGCGGAACCCGATCATGCCCCACCCGCGTCAGGGCCGAGCCAAGTAGGTCCGGCTCAGCGCGCCCAGACGCCGCGCGCGACGCAGTAGACGCCGTAGACGATCAGTCCGACGGCGATCGCGACGAGCGCGACCACGCCGCCCGGGACCGTGGTGAGCGACTGGAGCGCGCCGTCGAGGCCGCCGGTCTCGCCCGGGTCGTGCCGCACGGCCCCGACGACGAACAGGCCGCCGACGATCGTCACCGCGACCCCCTTCGCGATGAAGCCCGGGGCGCCGAGCGCCTCGACGATGCGTCGGAAGCGCCGCGGCGGGGCGACGTCCTCGAAGAACGTGCGCCGGGCGCCGCGGATCACGAAGGCGATGCCGACGCCGGCGATCACCAGTCCGGCGACGCCGAGCAGCCACGGCCCGACCGGATGCTGCAGCACGCCCGTCGAGAACGACTCCGTCGCGTCCTCGCCGTCGACCGACCCGCCGAGCGCGAAGACGAGCGCGGTGCCGCCGACGACCGCGTGGCCGATGCCGCGGCCCGCCGCGCGCATCGCGTTGCGCCGCTCGTCGCGCGAGTCCGCGACGGCGATCACGAACGCGTGCAGCGCGAGCGCGACGAGCGCGACCCCGACCACCCACAGCGCCAGGCCGCCGACCGGAGTCTCGCGCAGGGCGCGCATCGCACCGGACTGATCGGCCGAGCCGCCAGCCCCGAACGCGACGCTCAGGCCGATGCCGCCGATCACCACGTGCACGACGCCGTTCGCCGACTGCCCCGCCGCCTCGACCCAGGAGGTCGCGCGGTGGTCCTCGACTCCCGCTGCGGCGTCCTGCGCCTTGCGTGCCGGGCTGTGGGATGCGCCGCCCGCGCCGTCGGCGCGCGCCGGCACCTCCGGCCGCGCGTCGCCCGTCATCGTCCGCCGGTTCAGCGTGACCAGAGGCCGCGGGCGAAGCAGTAGACGCCGTAGAGCATGAGCCCGACCGCGATGGCGATGAGCGCGATCACGCCGCCCGGCACGGTCGTGAGCGACTGGAGCGCGCCATCGAGGCCACCGGCCTCCTCCGGGTCGTGCCGCACAGCCGCGATGACGAAGAGCGCACCGACGATGACGATCGCGACGCCCTTCGCGATGTAGCCGGCGGTCCCGAGGACGTCGACGAGGCGGCGCCAGCGGGCGGGCGGCGCGACGTCCTCGCGGAACTTGCGCTTGGCGCCCTTGACGACGAAGTAGACGCCGATGGCGGCGATGCCCGCGCCGATGAGACCGACGAGCAGGGCACCGAACGGGTTCGACATGAGCTGCGCCGAGAACGACTCGGTCTGCGACTCGCCGTCCGAGGTGCCGCCCGTCGCGACGACGAGCGCCGTGGCACCGACGGCGGCGTAGGCCACGCCGCGTCCGGCCTCCTTGAGCGCGTCCTTCCACCCGCGGCGCGACGCAGCCACGGCCGCGACGAACGCGAGCAGCGCGAGCGCGATCAGCGCGAGCCCGACCGCCCAGAGCGCCACGCTGCCGAGCGGCGACTCCTGGATCGCCCGCATGGCCCCGGACTGATCGGCCGAGCCGCCGCCGCCGAACGCGACGCCGAGCGCGATGGCGCCGATCGCGAAGTGCACGATGCCGTTGGCGATCTGACCGGCACCCGTGACCCAGTCCGCCGCGCGATGCCGCTCGGCACCCGCCGCCGCATCCTGTGCCTTGTCGGTCGCCCAGCCAGCCGCATCCTTGGCCGACGCCGCGGCGCTCGACCGCCCATCTCGGTTCATGACCCCACGCTAACGCTCAAGAGTGTCGATGGTTTCTCATCAAGGATCTGGCGTCCGCGTCGCGGCGGGGCCAAGATGTGGCCATGACCGGCGCCCACCGGCCCGTGATCCGCACCCCAGACCAGCGGCTCCGGGTGTTCGTGAGCTCGACGCTCCGTGAGCTCGCTGAGGAGCGCCGTGCCGCCAGAGCGGCGATCGAGCGCATCCGGCTCGCCCCCGTCATGTTCGAGCTGGGCGCGCGTCCGCACCCGCCCCGCGCGCTCTACCGCTCGTACCTGTCGCAGAGCGACGTGTTCGTCGGCATCTACGCGGACAGCTACGGCTGGGTCGCGCCCGACGAGGAGGTCTCGGGGCTCGAGGACGAGTACAACCTCGCGCCGCCGGAGATGCCGAAGCTCATCTACATCCGCGCCTCGGAGCACCGGGAGCCGCGGCTCGAGGAGCTGATCGCGCGCATCCGCGAGGACGACTCCGCCGCCTACCTGCCGTTCGAGACGGCCGCCGAGCTCGAGGAGAAGGTCTCGAACGACCTCGCGACGCTGCTCGCCGAGCGCTTCGACGAGTCGAAGCTGCAGCCGCAGGGCGGCGCGGAGGAGATCCCGCCGACCCCCGAGTCGCGCATCCCCGTGCCCCCGACCACGACGATCGGCCGCGAGCGCGAGATCGCGGAGGTGCGGGAGCTGTTCGAGCGCGGCACGAAGCTCGTGAGCCTCATCGGGCCGGGCGGGATCGGCAAGAGCCGGCTCGCGATCGAGGTGGCGCAGAGCACCGCCGACCTGTTCCCCGACGGCCGCTACTTCCTGCCGCTCGAGGGGGTGTTCGAGCCCGGGCTGCTCGTGCCCACGATCGCCTACGTGCTCGGCATCCGCGACACCGGCGAGGCGGCGCTCGAGGAGCGCATCGCGCGAGCGCTCGCCGGCCGGCGCGTGCTGCTCGTGCTCGACAACTTCGAGCAGATCGTCGAGGCGGCGCCGCTGCTCGTGCGGCTCTTCGCGGTCGCCCCGACGGTGTCGCTGCTCGTCACGAGCCGCACCGTGCTGCGGATCCGCGGCGAGCGCGTGTACGACGTCAAGGCGCTCGCGGTGCCCGACGCCGTCGCGCGAGCCGGCCCCGAGCGCGTGCGGCGCTCCCCCGCCGGCGCGCTGTTCGTCGACCGCGCGCAGGCCGTGAAGCCCGACTTCGAGCTCACCGACGAGAACGCCGCCGCGGTCTCCGACATCTGCCGGCGGCTCGAGGGGCTGCCGCTCGCGATCGAGCTCGCGGCGGCGAAGGTGCGGCTGCTGACCCCGCGCGGCATCGCGCAGCGGCTCGAGCAGAGCCTGCCGCTGCTCACGGCGGCCGCGCGCGATCTGCCCAGCCGGCACCGCACGATGCGCGCCACGATCGACTGGAGCGTGAGCCTGCTGCCGCCCGAGCAGCGGGCGATGCTCGAGGACCTCGGGGTCTTCGCCCGCCAGTTCACGCTCGAGGCGGTCGAGGCGCTCGGCAAGGGCCGCCCGTGGGAGGGCCAGGCGATCGACGGCATCGCGGCGCTCGTCGACGCCTCGCTCGTCAAGCAGGCCGAGATCGGCGGCCGCTCGGTGCTCTCGCTGCTCGCGGTCGTGCGCGAGTACGCCCTCGGGCAGCTGAAGGAGCACGGCGAGGCGGGGCGGATGCGCGCGGCGCACGCCGACTACTACAGCGCCCTGGTCGCGGCGGTCGCCCCGGGCCTGCGCGGCGCGGGCCAGGGCGACGCGGTCGTGCAGCTCGGCCTCGAGCTGCCGAACCTCCGCGCGGCCGTGCGGCACCTCGTGCACATCGACCGCCTCGACGACGCGGGCGACTTCGCGTGGCGCCTGCTCGTCTACTGGTGGATCGCGGGCTTCTTCGGCGAGGTGCGGGTCTGGATGCTCGAGCTGCTCGGCAAGGACAAGCCCATCACCCCGCACACCCGGGCGGTCGCGTGGTTCTTCTCGCTCTGGAGCGAGATGTGGCAGCACCCGACCGAGGAGGTCGTGGCCGGCCTCGGCGAGTGCGTGCGCCTGTTCACCGAGAGCGAGGACGGCGACGCCGCGGCGATGGCCGTCGCCGCGCGCGCGACCGCGCGCCTGCAGCTGCCGCTCCCTGACCTGGACACCGCCGAGCGCGAGCTGCGGGAGGCCGTGGAGCGGCTTCGCGAGCTCGGCAACCCCTGGGCGGAGGCGATCACGGAGGTCTCCCGCGGCCGGCTCGCGTGGCTCCGCGGCCTCACCGACGACGCGCAGTCGTGCTTCGACCGGGCGACCGAGGTCGCCGAGTCGGTCGGTGACCTCTTCACGGTGTCCGTCGCGGGCAACCACCAGGCGCGCCTGCAGCTCGTCCGCGGCGAGATCGACGCGGCGGAGGCGGGC
Source organism: Agrococcus jenensis (assembly GCF_003752465.1). NCBI lineage: Bacteria > Bacillati > Actinomycetota > Actinomycetes > Micrococcales > Microbacteriaceae > Agrococcus > Agrococcus jenensis. The sequence continues at coordinate 809,341 of NZ_RKHJ01000001.1, forward strand.
TGCGTGCGCACCCTGCTCGTCTCGGTGCGGCTGCACTTCGAGGAGGGCGTCGCGTACGCCCTCGAGGGGCTCTGCGCCGTGGCCGCGGCACGAGGCGAGGCGGAGCGCGCCGGCACGCTGTGGGCGGTCGCCGACGGCATCCGGCAGCGCATCGGCGTCTTCGACGCGGAGGCGTTCACCGTGCACATGCCGCAGCTCGATGCCATCCGCGCCACGGAGCCGCAGGGCGTCGCCGCGGGCGAGCGGTACGGCCGCGACCTGAGCGTCGCCGAGGCGATCGCCCTCGCGCTGCCGGAGCAGGAGCGCGAGCAGATCGCTCCCGCGCTGGCGAGCTGGTGAGCGACGGCGGCCGGGCGCGCATCCGGACTCCCGACCAGCGCCTGCGCGTCTTCGTCTCGTCGACGCTGCGCGAGCTCGAGGCCGAGCGGCGAGCGGTGCGCGGCGCGATCGAGCGGCTGCGGCTCGCGCCCGTCATGTTCGAGCTCGGCGCGAGGCCGCACCCGCCCCGGGACCTCTACCGCGCCTACCTCGAGCAGAGCGACGTCTTCGTCGGCATCTACGCCGAGCGCTACGGGTGGGTCGCGCCGGGCGAGGACGTCTCGGGCCTCGAGGACGAGTACCGGCTCGTGCGGCCGTCGATGCCCCGGCTCATCTACCTGCGCGAGGGCGCGACGCGGGAGCCGCGCCTCGACGAGCTGATCGAGCGCATCCAGGCGGATGACACGGCCTCCTACAAGACGTACCGCTCGCCGGACGACCTCGCCGAGCTCGTCGAGGCCGACCTCGCCACGCTGCTCGCCGAGCGGTTCGACGCCGCCGTCGCCCGCCCGGTGCCCACGCCCGACGCCTCGGTCCCCGCAGCGCTCGACCTGCTCGCGGCCCGCATCCCCTCCCCGTACACGCGGCTCATCGGCCGGGAGCGCGAGGTCCGGGACACGCTCGCGCTGCTCGCCGACCCCGGCACCCGGCTCGTGACGCTGCTGGGACCCGGCGGCATCGGCAAGAGCCGGCTCGCGATCGCCGTGGCCGAGGCCGCCGCGCAGGACGGCGATCGCTTCCCCGACGGCGCCGCGTTCGTGCCGCTCGAGAACGTGCTCGAGCCCGCATTGCTGCTGCCCGCGATCGGCGCGGCCATCGGCGTGCGCGACACCGGCGAGCTGCCGCTCGAGGAGCGGCTCGCCATCGCGCTGCGCGGGCGCCGCATGCTGTTCGTGCTCGACAACTTCGAGCAGCTCGTCACCGCCGCGCCGATCGTCGTGCGGCTGTTCACGATCGCCCCGGATGCGTCGTTCCTGGTGACGAGCCGGGCCGTGCTGCGGGTGCGCGGCGAGCGCGTCGTCGAGGTGCCGCCGCTCGCGACGCACGACCCGGCGTCGCCCGACTCGATCGCGCGAGCGCGCTCCTCCCCCGCCGTCGAGCTGCTCGTCGAGCGCGCGCACGCGGTGAAGCCCGACTTCGAGGTCACCGCCGCGAACGTGGAGGCGATCGTGGGCATCTGCCGCGTGCTCGAGGGCATCCCGCTCGCGATCGAGCTCGCGGCTGCGCGCATGCGGGTGCTCACGCCTGCCGGCATCCTGCAGCGGCTCGACCACCAGCTGCCGCTGCTCGTCGACGCGTCACGCGACCTCCCGCCGCGGCAGCGCACGCTCCGCTCCACGATCGAGTGGTCGACCGGCCTGCTGACCGAACCGGAGCGGCGCGTGCTGCGCGACCTGTCGGTCTTCTCGCCCGGCTTCACGCTCGAGTCGATCGAGGCGCTCGGTGAGGCGCGCGGCTGGGACGCCGACGTCATGGTCGTGCTCGAGACGCTCGTCGACAGCTCGCTGCTGCGGCAGGAGGACATGGGCGGCGAGCCGGTGTTCTCGATGCTCGCGACGGTGCGGGAGCACGGCGTCGAGCGACTGCGCGAGGCCGGCGACGAGCAGGCCGCTCGCGACGCGCACGCCGCCGTCTACCTCGAGCTCGCGCGGCGCGAGGGGCGCGGGCTCGGCTTCAGCCAGCAGGTCGGCGCGGTCGCGCGCCTCAACCTCGAGCGCGGCAACCTCCGCACGGCGGTGCGGCACCTCACGAGCGGCGGCGACGTCGAGACCGCCGCCGACATGGCGTGGCGACTGTTCCTCTACTGGTGGGTCGGCGAGTTCCTCATCGAGGTCGCGATGTGGATGGACGAGGTGGTGGCGAGCCCGCCCGGCGCCGTCTCGCCGCGCGCGACCGCGATCGCCACCTTCTACGTGTCGTGGCGCGACATGTGGCTCGCGCCCTCGCACGAGATCCCGACGGCGCTGCTCGGCGCCGCGCAGGCCTTCGCCGACAGCGGCGACGAGCTCGGCGCCACCATGGCGGTCGCCACCGCCGGGCTCGCCGAGATCAACACGGCCGACCCCGACATCCCGCAGGCCTCGGCATGGCTGCAGGACGGCGCGCGCCGGTTCCGCGAGCTCGGCGCGGGCTGGGGCGAGTCGCTCGCGCTCGTCGCGCTCGGGCGCATCTCGGTGCTCACCGGCGACCTCGAGGCCGCGACCGCCGACTTCCGGCGAGCGGTGGAGGCCGCGGTCGGCAGCGGCGACCGGTTCACCGCGAGCGTCGCCACGCATCACCTCGGACGGGCCCTGCTGCTGACCGGGGCGCGCGACGACGCCGAGCCGCTGTTCCTCGACGCCGTCGCGACCTCCGTCGGACTGCGGCACGAGGAGGGCATCGCCTACGGCCTCGAGGGGCTCGCGGCCGTGGCCGCAGCGCGCGACGACGTCGATCGGGCAGGCGTGCTCGCCGGCGCGGCCGCCGCCATCCGTGCTCGCACCGCCGTCTTCGACGCGCCCGCCTTCGTCTTCCACACCCGCTACCTCGACGAGCTCGCCGAACGGGGGCACGCCGAGCGCCTGCGCGCCGCCGAGCAGCGCGGGCGCGACTACGGCGCGTTCGAGGCGGCCGAGTACGCGCTCACCGGCGGCGCCGCGGCCGGATCCTGACCGATCCGCCCTGCGGCCTCGGCTAGCGTGGCCGCACCGACCGAGGGAGCAGCATGCGCGAGTCCAGTGACGAGTCCGGCACGGCGACCACCTGGCACGGCGAGGAGGGCGAACCGCTCGTCGTGCTCGCGCACGACTGGAACGGCCGGCTGCCGTGGATCGACGAGCTCGCCGCTCGGCTGGCGGCGGAGGGCTACCGCGTGGCGGTGCCGGACCTCTTCGGCGGTCGCACCACGACCGACGACGACGAGGCCGGCGAGCTGCTGCGGGAGCGCCTCGACGACCTGCCCGGAGCCCTCCACCTCGTGAGCGAGGCGATCGGCGAGGCGCGGGCGCTCGGCAGCCCGAGCGCAGGCGTCGTCGGCTTCTCGATGGGCGCCACGATCGCCCTCGCCTACGCCGCACAGGGATCGCTCGACGCGGTCGTCGCCTACTACGGCACGACCCGCGGCACCGTGACGCCGCGGGTGCCGGTGCTGTTCCAGCTGGCCGAGACCGATGACTGGACCGGGCGCGAATCGCCCGAGGAGCTGCAGGCGCGGCTCACGGCCGAGGGCTTCGACGGCATCGAGGTGCGCCACTACGAGGGGGCCGTGCACGGCTTCCAGAACGCGCAGATCGAGCGCCGGTTCGACGCGGATGCCTCGGCCGCGGCCTGGTCGTCGACGCTCGCGTTCCTCGACGCCCACCTGCGCCCCGCCGCGTCGTCGTCGACGCCGCCGATCGCGCCGGTCGAGTAGCGCTCGGCGCCCGGCCCCGGCGACGGCAGAACCCGGCGGCGCCGCGGCCTAGGCGGCGGCCGGGGGCGCGAAGCTCGTGCGCAGCAGCCGCTCGAGCGCGGGCACGCCTTCCGCGAGCGCCGCGCGCTGCCGGGCGGCGCCGTTCCCCTCGGCGCGGAGCCGCGCGACGAGCGCCTCGACGCGATCGCGGTCGCCCGATGCGTCGAGCGCCGGGCGCACGGCGTCGAGCATGCGCTCGATCACGTGCCGGGCGGGCGCGATCGATGCCGTGACCGGGTCGACGAGCACGTCGTCGAGCCCGTGGCGCGCGGCGTGCCACACCGCGGCGTCCAGGTGCTCGGCGTGCGCGGCCGCCGCCGCATGCGGCAGGTCACCGGCGGCCGCCGACTCCACGAGAGCCCGGGCCAGCAGCGCGGCCCCGACCGTCTCGTCGGCGGTCAGCTGCGCGTCGAACACGCGCAGCTCGACCGTCGGGTAGCGCTCGGCGAGCCGCATCATCCAGAAGATCGAGGAGCGGTCGAGCGTCGCGCCGAGGCCGACGAGGGCGCGCACGCGCCGGTCGTAGTCGGCGGCATCCGCGAACGCCGGCGGCACCGACGCCGTCGTGAAGCGGCGCCCCACGATGGTGCGCCAGCTCGCGAAGCCGGTGTCGATGCCGCCGAAGCACGGGGAGTTCGCGGTGAGGGCCAGGAGCGGCGCGAGCCACGGCCGCAGCGCGCGCATCACCGCGACGCCCTCCTCGCGCGACCAGACCGCGACGTGCACGTGCAGCCCCTGGATGCGGTGGTCGGGATGGATGGCGCCCAGCTCCTGCGCGAAGCGCGCGTACCGCTCGCCCGCCCCGGTGGCCGACCGGCCGGCGCCGTACGCGGTGCCGGAGCTCGCGGCCAGCAGCCCGCGGCGCGCGACCGCGCCCGCGACCGCGCGCCGGAACTCCCGCACCACCCGATCGGCCGCATCCGCATCGGCGAGCACGGGCGACGAGAACTCGACCTGCGCGCGGAGGTACTCGTGGGTGATCCAGTGCACGTCGGCATCGGAGTGCTCGAGCTCGGCGATCACCTCGTCGGCGACGTCGACCGGCGCGAGCGAGCCCGGTTCGAGCAGGATCACCTCCTCCTCTACGCCGAACGTGCGAGGAGCGCGCCGCACAGGATGCTGCAGGGTCATGCGCGGATCATCCCCCCGCACCCTGGACGCCGACCGCACGCGCGAGCGCGATCGACTCCCAGGCTCGGGGGCTGGTGGAAGTCCAGGTGGATCGTGGAAAGTGAGCACATGCGCGCGATCTGGAAGGGCTCGATCACCTTCGGGCTGGTCAATGTGCCCGTGAAGCTCTACTCGGCGACCGAGGAGCACGACCTGCAGCTGCACCAGGTGCACGACGCCGACGGCGGGCGGATCCGGTACGAGCGCAAGTGCGAGGTCTGCGGCAAGAAGATCGCGTACGAGCACATCGACAAGGCGTACGACGACGGCGAGCAGACCGTCGTGCTGACCGGCGAGGACCTCGAGGCGCTGCCGGCCGAGCGCAGCCGCGAGATCGAGGTGCTCGAGTTCGTGCCCAACGAGCAGATCGACCCGATCCTGTTCGAGCGCAGCTACTACCTCGAGCCCGACTCCAAGAGCCCGAAGGCGTACGTGCTGCTGCGCCGCGTGCTCGAGGAGACCGAGCGCACCGCGGTCGTGCGCATCTCGCTGCGGCAGCGCACGCGGCTCGCGACGATGCGGGTGCGCGACGACGTGCTGCTCGTGCAGACCATCCGCTGGTCGGACGAGGTGCGGGCGGCCGAGTTCTCGGCGCTCGACGACGACGTCACGGTCGGCAAGCGCGAGATGGACCTCGCCCGCTCGATCGTGCGCGACCTCGAGGCCGACTTCGAGCCGGAGCAGTACGTCGACGAGTACCAGGAGCAGCTGCGCACCCTCGTCGAGGCGAAGCTCGAGCAGGGTGACGCGCTCAACACCGCCGCGACCTTCGGCGAGACCGAGGAGGACGAGGGCGCCGAGGTGATCGACCTGCTCGAGGCGCTGCAGCGCTCCGTCGAGAAGCGCAAGGGGTCGAGCGCGAAGGGCGACGCGGACGACGCGGAGGACGAGGCCGAGGAGGAGGACGCCGCGAAGGACGCGCCGGCGAAGCGCACGTCGAGGTCGACGACGGCGAGGTCGTCGGCGGCGAAGTCCACGGACGCGAAGGCGGCGGCGAAGAAGCCGGCCGCGAAGAAGCCCGCCGCGAAGTCGACGGCGAAGTCGCCGGCCTCGAAGCCCGCGGCGAAGACGACGGCGGCCAAGAAGCCGGCGGCGAAGACGACGGCGGCCAAGAAGCCGGCGGCGAAGTCCACGGCGGCGAGCAAGCGGAAGTCCGCCTGAGGTGGCGGCGGCCGATCGCATCGTCGTCGGCGGGCGGAGCCTGCGGTTCTCCAACCCCGACAAGGTGCTGTATCCGTCGACCGGCACGACCAAGCGCGACGTGCTCGAGTACGTGCTGCGCGCATCCGGGCCGCTCATCGCGCACGCCGGCGGCCGCCCGGTCACCCGCAAGCGCTGGGTCGAGGGGGTCGGCACCGAGCAGAAGCCGGGGCAGGTCTTCTTCCAGAAGACGCTCGAGCGGGGCGCGCCGGACTGGATCCAGACGGTCGAGCTGCAGCACTCGACCGGGCCGAAGCAGTACCCGGTGCTGTCCGAGCCGGCCGCGCTCGCGTGGATGGCGCAGATGGGCGCGCTCGAGCTGCACGTGCCGCAGTGGCGCATGCTCGACGGCGACCGGCAGAACCCCGACCGGCTCGTCCTCGACCTCGACCCCGGCGAGGGCGCCGACCTCGACGACTGCGCGCAGGTGGCGCTCTGGGTGCGCGAGCTGCTCGAGGACATCGGCCTGCACCCGGTGCCGCTCACGAGCGGGTCGAAGGGCCTCCACATGTACGCGCGGCTCGACGGCACGGTGACGAGCGAGCAGGCGAGCGAGGTCGCGCACCAGCTCGCGCGCTCGCTCGAGGCGATGCATCCCGAGCTCATCGTCAGCGACATGAAGAAGTCGCTCCGCACCGGCAAGGTGCTGCTCGACTGGAGCCAGAACTCCGGCTCGAAGACGACGGTCGCGCCCTACTCGCTGCGCGGCCGGCTGCTGCCGACCGTCGCCGCCCCCCGCACCTGGGACGAGATCGAGGCCGGCGGCCTGCAGCAGCTGGAGTACACCGAGGTGCTCGAGCGGCTCGAGCGCGACGGCGACCTGATCGCGTCGCTCGACCCGCCGCCCGACCGGCTCGCGAAGTACCGCGGCATGCGCTCGGCGCACCGCACGCCCGAGCCCGTCCCCGCCGAGCCGCCCACCTCGACCGACGGGCGCTCGTGGGTCGTGCAGAAGCACCAGGCGAGCAGGCTGCACTACGACTTCCGGCTCGAGCAGGACGGCGTGCTCGTGTCGTGGGCGGTGCCGAAGGGGCTCCCGTCCACCCCGAAGCAGAACCGCCTGGGCGTGCAGACCGAGGACCACCCGCTCGAGTACGGCTCGTTCGAGGGCACGATCCCGAAGGGCGAGTACGGCGCCGGCACGGTGCAGATCTGGGACGCGGGCACGTACGAGCTCGAGAAGTGGCGCGACGACGAGGTGATCGCCACGCTGCACGGCCGGCCCGACGGCGGACTCGGCGGCGACCCGTACCGGTTCGCGCTCATCCGCACCGATGCGGACAAGCGGCAGTGGCTCGTGCACCGGATGAAGGAGCAGGACGCCGAGCGCGACGCGCGGCTGAAGGGCTACGCGCCGTCGAAGGCGGCCGAGGCGCGCGAGGCGCAGGGCGAGGCGGGGGATGCCGACGTCGATGCAGAGGCCGACACGGCCCAGGCGGCGCCGCCGAAGCGTCGGCTCGGCAAGCAGCTCGGCTCCGGGCGCTCGAAGGGCGACCGCGTGACCGACCTGCGGCCGATGCTCGCGTCGCTCAGCGACGCATCCGCCATCGACGACGAGCGGGAGTGGTCGTTCGAGGTGAAGTGGGACGGCTGGCGGGTGATCGTCGAGCGCAGCGGCACGACCGTGCGGCTGCTGAGCCGCAACGGCCGCGACCTGTCGGGTGCCTTCCCCGACCTCGTGGAGGCGGTGCCGGCCGCGGTCGCGACGGATGCGGTGCTCGACGGCGAGATCGTCATCCTGAAGCGCGGCGCGGCCGACTTCGAGGCGCTGCAGGACCGCGGCGGGCTCAGCGGGCGGCAGGCGGCGCGGGCCGCGAAGGCGACGCCGGCGACGATCATGCTCTTCGACCTGCTCGAGGAGGAGGGCGAGCGGCTCCTCGACGAGCGGCTCGACGACCGGCAGTCGCGGCTCGACGCCCTCGTGCACGAGAGCGCGCGCGTGAAGATCTCGAAGCCGCTGCGCGGATCGCTCGAGCGGATCCTCGAGGTGACGGCCGAGCGCGGGCTCGAGGGCGTGATGGCGAAGCGGCACGACAGCCGCTACCGGCCGGGCAGGCGGAGCGACGACTGGCGCAAGCTCAAGCACCAGCAGATGGAGGAGGTCGTCGTCATCGGCTGGCTCGAGGGCAACGGGTCGCTCGCCGGCACGGTCGGCTCGCTCGTGCTCGCACGACCGGGCGAGGGCGGACGGCTGCAGTACGCCGGCCGCGTCGGGTCGGGCTTCTCGGGGGCCGACCGCGACCGGCTGCGAGACCAGCTGCGGCCGCGGAGGACGACGCCCGCCGTCGACGGCGTGCCCGCCGACGTCGTGAAGAAGGTGCGCTGGGTGCGCGCGGCGGTCGGCGAGGTGGAGCACGCCGAGCGCACCACGTCCGGGGCGCTGCGGCACCCGGTCTGGCGCGGCCTCCGCGCCGACAAGACGGTCGCCGACCTCGCGGTCTAGCCCCCCGTGCTGGTCGAGTAGCAGCCGGCGGAGTCGGCCGCGTATCGAGACCACCCCTCCTTGCTGGTCGAATAGCAGCCGACGAAGTCGGCCGCGCATCGAGACCACTTCCCCGCCGATCGAACACCTCCCGCCTGCCAGACTCCCTCCCATGACCACCGACCTCCTCGACATCGCCTCGCTGCTCAGCGACGAGGAGCGCGCCGTGCAGTCGCGCATCCGCGCGCTCGTCGACCGCGAGGTCAAGCCGCACATCGCCGACTGGTTCGAGCGCGGCCACTTCCCGCGCGAGCTGGTGCCGGCGCTCGCCGCCGAGGGACTCCTCGGCATGCACCTCACGTGCCACGGATGCGCCGGCCGCAGCGCCGTCGAGTACGGCCTCGCAATGGCGGAGCTCGAGGCCGGCGACAGCGGCATCCGCACGTTCGTCTCGGTGCAGGGATCGCTCGCGATGACGGCGATCGCGAAGCACGGGTCCGACGCGCAGCGCGACGCCTGGCTGCCGCGCATGGCCGACGGCTCGGCGATCGGCTGCTTCGCGCTCACCGAGCCGGATGCCGGCAGCGACCCCGGCGCGATGCGCACGGTCGCGCGCCGCGACGGCGACGACTGGATCCTCGACGGCACGAAGCGCTGGATCGGCCTCGCGTCGATCGCCGACGTCGCCGTCGTCTGGGCCCAGACCGACGAGGGGGTGCGCGGCTTCCTCGTCGAGACGTCGTCGCCTGGATTCACTGCGACGCCGATCGCGCCGAAGCTGTCGATGCGGGCGTCGATCCAGTGCGACATCGCGCTCGACGGCGTGCGCGTGCCCGAGTCGATGCGGCTACCGGATGCCCGCGGCCTGCGGGCGCCGTTCGAGTGCCTGAGCGAGGCGCGCTTCGGGATCGCGTGGGGCGCGCTCGGCGCAGCGCGCGACGCGCTCGAGACGACCCTCGCCTACGTCGGCGAGCGCGAGGTCTTCGGCCGCCCGCTCGCCGGGATGCAGCTGACGCAGGCCCGGCTCGCCGAGATGGTGCTGGCACTGCAGCAGGCGCAGCTGCTCGCGCTGCACCTCGGGAGGCGCAAGGACGCGGGGCTGCTGCGCCCGCACGAGATCTCGATGGGCAAGCTCGCCTCCTGCCGAGCGGCGATCGACATCTGCCGCGAGGCGCGGGCGCTGCTGGGCGGCAACGGCATCACGCTCGACCTCTCCCCCATGCGGCACGCGGCGAACCTCGAGAGCGTGCGCACCTACGAGGGCACCGACGAGGTGCACACGCTCGTGATCGGGCAGGCGCTGACGGGGCTGAGCGCGTTCCGCGGCTGAGTGCGGCACTGCTGATCGAGTAGCACGCGGCCGCAGGCCGCGCGCGTATCGAGATCAGGACACGGATCGTCTCGATGCGCGCGGCGGCTTCGTCACCGAGCTACGCGACGAGCGGAGGGCCGAGCGGCTACGCGGCGAGCGGCCGCACGTCGTGCACGTGGTGCTCGAGGTCGTGCAGCGCGTAGATCAGCAGCGTCTCGACCGTGAAGACGGAGCCGTTCGACCGCCTGCCCGGCCGCTCCCACGCATCCGAGGGCACCGCATCCGCCGCGCTCGCGAAGGCCGCCGCCGCGAGGTCGAGCTCGACCGCCACGTGCTCTGGCTGCTGGCTCGTGTAGTCGCCGTCGATCGCGGCGCGGTCCTGGTCCCAGTTCGCGAACTCCGGGTCGTCCTCGGCGAGCAGCTGCTCGAGCCGGCCGTGCATGACCGTGCAGACATCGCGCACGTGCGCGCCGTACTCGAGCGGCGACCAGGTGGCGTCGTCGGGTCGCGTCGTCACCGCATCACCGTGCAGGCGCGCATGCATCGCCGCGGCGGCCTCCCGGATGCGCTGGCCGAGCGCGTCGCGCTCCACCGCGGCGGGGTCGAACCCGCACTCGTCGCAGCGCTCGCGGAGCACCCACGTCCAGTCCTTCGTGTCGGGCTCGATCGGCATGGGTCGAGCATGGCACGGGCCGCGCGAGCGACGGCGATCATCCCGCAGGATGACCCGCGCGCGACCGCGGGAGGACGCGGCGGGACGGCACCGATCCATAGCGTCGGAGGTGACGAAGAGGAGCCCACCATGTCGCTGTTCGCCCTGCTCGGGACGCTCGCCCAGATCGCCCTCACGGTGCTCGCGCTCGCTGCCGGCACGATGCTCGTGCTCGGCCTCGCCGTGGCCGCGGTCGTGTGGCTCTCCGGCTCTCGCCCCACGCGGCAGCCGCACCGCAGCTGACGCCGCGCCCGGCGCGGTTGCGAGGGCATCCGACGGGGCCTACGCTATTCCTGAACGATCGGTCACTAATTCGCGGCCGTTGACGACGCAGTCAGGAGTCCCATGCCCGAGGCCTTCCTCATCGGCGGCGCTCGAACGCCGGTCGGACGCTACGGCGGCGCGCTCGCGAGCGTGCGCCCGGACGACCTCGCGGCCCTCGTGCTCGGCGAGGCGGTCGCCCGTGCGGGCATCGACCCCGGTCTGATCGACGAGGTCATCCTCGGCGGCGCCAACCAGGCGGGCGAGGACAACCGCAACGTCGCGCGCATGGCCGTGCTGCTGGCCGACCTGCCCGACTCCGTGCCGGGCATCACGGTGAACCGGCTCTGCGCATCCGGCATGTCGGCGATCATCATGGCGTCGCAGATGATCCGCTCGGGCGACGCCGACATCGTCGTCGCCGGCGGCGTCGAGTCGATGACGCGGGCGCCCTGGGTGCAGGCGAAGCCGGAGAAGCCGTGGGCCAAGCCGGGCGAGGCGTTCGACACGTCGATCGGCTGGCGGTTCGCCAACCCGAAGCTGCTAGCGCGCGACAAGGCGACCTACGCGATGCCGGAGACGGCCGAGGAGGTCGCCCGCGTCGACGGCATCACCCGCGCCGAGGCCGACGCCTTCGCGCTGCGCTCGCATGAGCGGGCGATCGCCGCCATCGACGCCGGGCGGTTCGCCGACGAGATCGTCGCGGTGCCCACGAAGCGCGGCGACGTCGCGGTCGACGAGGGCCCGCGCCGCGACACCACGCTCGAGCGGCTCGCAGCGCTGCGGCCCGTCGTCGCGGGCGGCTCGGTCGTCACCGCGGGCAACGCGTCGTCGCTCAACGACGGCGCCTCGGCGATCGTGGTCGCGAGCGAGGATGCCGTGCGTCGCCTCGGGCTGACGCCGCGCGCCCGCATCGTGGGCGGCGCGAGCGCGGGCCTCGCCCCCGAGATCATGGGGCTCGGCCCGGTGCCGGCGACCGAGAAGCTGCTCGCGCGCACGGGGCTCACGATCGACGACATCGGCGCGGTCGAACTCAACGAGGCGTTCGCGACCCAGTCGCTCGCCGTCATCCGGCGGCTCGGGCTCGACGACACGATCGTCAACGCCGACGGCGGCGCGATCGCGCTCGGGCATCCGCTTGGCTCGTCGGGTGCGCGCCTCGTCGTGACGCTGCTCGGTCGCATGGAGCGCGAGGGCGCGCGCCGCGGCCTCGCGACGATGTGCGTCGGCGTCGGCCAGGGCACGTCGATCATCCTGGAGCGCCCGTGATCCCCATCCTCAACGGAGCAGTCGGTCGCGCGAGGGCACTATCCCCTCGCACGACCGATCGCTCCGTTGAGAAGAACGGAACGAGGGCGTGAGCGGGGGGCTGCGGGTCGAGGAGCGCGACAGCTTCGTGCTCGCGACGCTCGACCGGCCCGAGAAGCGCAACGCGATCGACCAGGAGCTCATCGACGCCCTGCACCGGCTCTGCGCCCGCCTCGAGGTCGAGCGCCGCACGCTCGTCATCACCGGCTCCGGCGGCACCTTCGCGGCGGGCGCCGACATCGCGCAGCTCCGCGAGCGCCGCGCGACCGACGCCCTCGCCGGCATCAACACCCGCTGCTTCCAGCGCATCCGCGCGCTGCCGATGCCCGTCATCGCCGTGCTCGACGGCTACGCGCTCGGCGGCGGCGCCGAGCTCGCCTATGCCGCCGACATCCGCATCGGCACGCCCACGCTCAAGATCGGCAACCCCGAGACGGGCCTCGGCATCATCGCCGCCGCCGGCGCCACCTGGCGCCTCAAGGAGATCGTCGGCGAGGCGCTCGCGAGCGAGGTGCTGCTGGCCGGTCGCGTGCTCGGCGCCGACGAGGCGCTCGCCGCCGGCCTCGTCTCGGCCGTGCTCGAGCCGGAGGCGGCGCTCGCCCGCGCCGCCGAGCTCGCCGACCGCATCGCGGCCCTCGACCCCGCGGCCACGCAGGCGACGAAGCGCGCGCTGCTCGCCCCCGCGAGCGCGCATCCCGAGATCGACCTCGCCGAGCAGGCGGTGCTCTTCGAGAGCCCCGAGAAGCATCGGCGCATGACCGCGTTCCTCGAGCGGAAGGCAGGACGATGACCGACACGACGGATGCCACGGTCGGCGCGGGCGCGCCCGAGCGCGTCGGCGTGCTCGGCGGCGGCCGCATGGGCGCCGGCATCGCGCACGCGTTCGTGCTCGCCGGCAGCCAGGTCGTCGTGGTCGAGCGCGACGCCGACGCGGCGCACGCCGCCGACGAGCGGGTGCGCGCGAGCCTCGCGAAGAGCGTCGAGCGCGGCTGGGCCGAGCCGCTCGACGACCTGACCGGCCGCATCCGCGTCGCCACCGACGTCACCGCCTTCGCCGACGCCGACCTCGTCATCGAGGCGGTGCCCGAGGACGAGGCGCTCAAGGCGGAGGCGCTCGCCCGCGTCGAGGCCGTCCTGCACGACCGCGCGGCGCTCGCGAGCAACACCTCGTCGATCTCGATCGGCAGGCTCGCCGCGGCGCTCGAGCGCCCCGCCCGCTTCCTCGGGCTGCACTTCTTCAACCCGGTGCCCGCATCGACGCTCGTCGAGATCGTGCTCGGCGACGACACGGACCCGCGGCTCGCGAACGACGCGCGCGCCTGGGTCGAGGCGATCGGCAAGGCGCCGGTGACCGTCCACGACGCGCCCGGCTTCGCGAGCTCGCGGCTCGGCGTCGCGATCGGCCTCGAGGCGATCCGCATGGTCGAGGAGGGCGTCGCGAGCCCGGGCGACATCGATCTCGCGATGGAGCTCGGCTACAAGCACCCGACCGGCCCGCTGCGCACGACCGACATCGTGGGCCTCGACGTGCGGCTCGGCATCGCCGAGCAGCTGCACCGCGAGCTCGGCCCGCGCTTCGAGCCGCCCGCGCTGCTGCGCCAGATGGTCGCGGACGGCCGGCTCGGCAAGAAGAGCGGCCGCGGCTTCTACGACTGGACCTGACCCGCTGGTCGAGGCGCCGTGGCGCCTCGAGACCACCCACGACGACGACAGATGGAGACGACGATGTCCGACCTCATGACCCGCACCCGCATCCTGCCGAGCTACGTCCAGGACGGCTGGTGGGAGCCGACCGGCGACGCCGCGAGCGACGCGGCGATCGTACGCGACGCCTCCACCGGCGAGGAGGTCGTGCGCGTCTCGACGACGGGCCTCGACCTCGCGGCCGCGCTCGAGCACGCCCGCACCGTGGGCCAGCACAGCCTCGCGCCGCTCACCTTCCACCAGCGGGCGATCCTGCTGAAGCGCATGGCGCTCGCGCTCACCGAGCGCAAGGGCGAGCTCTACGAGCTCTCGAGCCGCACGGGCGCGACGAAGAACGACTCGTGGGTCGACATCGACGGCGGCATCGGCGTGCTGTTCACCTACTCGTCGAAGGGCCGCCGCGAGATGCCGCAGTCGACGATCTACCTCGACGGCCCGGTCGAGCAGCTCTCGAAGGACGGCTCGTTCCTCGCCCGCCACATCTGCACGACGCTGCCCGGCGTCGCGGTGCAGATCAACGCCTTCAACTTCCCCGTCTGGGGTGCGCTCGAGAAGCTCGCCCCCGCGTTCCTCGCCGGCATGCCCACGCTCATCAAGCCCGCGACGCCGACCGGCTACGTCGCCGAGCACATGGTCCGCATCCTCGCCGAGTCGGGCCTGCTGCCCGCGGGCGCGATCCAGCTCGTCTCCGGCTCCGCGCGCGACCTGCTCGACCACCTGCGGCTCGGCGACACCGTGAGCTTCACCGGGTCCGCGTCGACCGCCGCCGGTCTGCGCCTCCACGACGCGGTGCAGACCCACGGCGTGCGCTTCACCGTCGAGACCGACTCGATCAACGCATCCGTGCTCGGCCCCGACGCCGAGCCTGGCACCCCGGAGTTCGACGCGTTCGTGCGCGGCGTCGTGACGGAGATGACGGCGAAGGCCGGCCAGAAGTGCACGGCCATCCGCCGCGCGATCGTGCCGACCGACATGACGGATGCGGTGGCCGACGCCGTGCGCGAGCGCATCGCCGCGAAGGTGGTCGTCGGCGACCCGCGCGCCGAGGGCGTGACGATGGGACCGCTCGCGTCGACCGAGCAGCGCGACGAGGTGCTCAAGCAGGTCATGAAGCTGCGCGAGGGTGGCGGGCAGATCGTCGTCGGCGGCGACGCCGGCCAGGTGACGCTCGCCGACGGCTCGCTCGGCGAGGCGGTCGACGGCGCGTTCGTCGCCCCGACGCTGCTCGCGTTCCGCGATCCCGAGTCGGAGGCCCTGCACGAGATCGAGGCGTTCGGCCCCGTCTCGTCGCTCGTCGAGTACGGCAGCCCCGAGCAGGCGGCGGAGATCGTCGCGCGCGGCGGCGGCTCGCTCGTGACGTCGGTCGCATCCCACGACCCGGTGTTCGTCGCCGAGCTCACGCGCCGCATCGCGCCGCACAACGGCCGCATCCTGCTGCTCGACCGCGACGACGCGCGCGCCTCCACCGGCCACGGCTCGCCGCTGCCGATGCTCGTGCACGGCGGCCCCGGCCGCGCGGGCGGCGGTGAGGAGCTGGGCGGCATCCGCTCGGTGCTCCACCACATGCAGCGCACCGCCATCCAGGGCAGCCCGACCATGCTCACCGCGCTCACCGGCGTCTGGCACCAGGGCGCCGCGGCGTCGACGGATGCGCCCCACCCGTTCCGCAAGTCGCTCGCCGAGCTGCGCATCGGCGACCAGGTCGTCTCGGAGCGCCGCGTCATCACGCTCGACGACATCGAGCACTTCGCCGACTTCACCGGCGACCTCTTCTACGCCCACATGGACCAGGAGGCGGCGGAGGCGAACCCGTTCTTCCCGGGACGCGTGGCGCACGGCTACCTGCTGCTGTCGTTCGCGGCGGGGCTCTTCGTCGAGCCGGCGCCGGGTCCCGTGCTCGCGAACACCGGCCTCGACAACCTCCGCTTCATGACGCCCGTCTCGCCGGGCGACTCGCTGCGGGTCACGCTCACGGCGAAGCAGATCACGCCGCGCGAGACCGACCCCTACGGCGAGGTTCGATGGGATGCGGTGCTCACCAACCAGGACGACGAGACGGTCGCGCAGTACGACCTGCTGACCTACGTCGCGAAGGAGCAGGCGCAGGCGCAGGAGCAGTCCGGCCGCTGATGCCGCGGAGCGGCCCCTCCCACGTGCTGGGAGGGGCCGCTTCGCGTCTAGGACCGGCTGCTACTCGGCGGGGAGCACCAGCTGCTGGCCCGCCATGATCAGGTCGGGGTTCGACAGCGTGTCCTGGTTCACGGCGAAGATGCCGAGCCAGCCGCTCTCGACGCCCTGCGCCTCGGCGATCTCGAAGAGCGTGTCGCCCGGC
The DNA here is from genome assembly GCF_003752465.1 of Agrococcus jenensis. NCBI lineage: Bacteria > Bacillati > Actinomycetota > Actinomycetes > Micrococcales > Microbacteriaceae > Agrococcus > Agrococcus jenensis. The sequence goes on from NZ_RKHJ01000001.1 coordinate 825,510, forward strand.
AGGACCGCGTAGGTCACGTCGCCCGGCTCGACGTCGGGCAGCTGCAGCGCTGCCGGCGCCTGCTGTGCGGGCGCCGCCGCCTGCTGCGCGGGTGCCGCCTGCTGGGCGGGCGCGGCCGGCGCCGCGGGGGCGGCCTGCTGCTGCGGGGCCGGAGCGGCCTGCTGCACCGGCGCTGCAGCGCGCGGCTCGGCGGCGCCGCTCGCGCCGATCTGCGCCGAGCACGAGGGCCATGCGCCCCAGCCCTGGCCGGCGAGCGTGTTCTCGGCCACGCGGATCTGCTCCGCGCGCGACGCGTCGGCAGGGTTGCCGCTGCCGCCGTAGGCCTGCCAGGTCGACAGCGAGAACTGCAGCCCGCCGTAGTAGCCGTTGCCGGTGTTGATCGACCAGTTGCCGCCCGACTCGCACTGCGCGAGCGCGTCCCAGGTCGAGTCCGATGCCGCGTTCGCAGCGGTCGGCACGAGCACGGCGCCCGCGACGGTGGCGACGCCGGTGGCGACGAGCCCCGCGATCGCGCGCTTCGATCGGCGGGCGCGGGTGCCGGAGGTGATGCCGGACGTGGTGTGCTTGCTCACGATGAACTCCAAGGCCCCGTCTCGCGCACGCGGAGCGCGCGACCGCCCGGCCGGAAGACTTGGATTCGATGGCACGAAGGACTCTCGGGGCGGATGCGACGGCCGTCCTTCGCGGTGCAAGTCGCCCACACTACCCCATTGTCACGATTCGGTAACGATCACGTCGTCGTCGGCGCGGCCTCCAGCGATCTGAGCAGCGCTAGGTCATGCCGGTCGACCGCCCGCAGCTCGTAGCCCGCACGCAGCGCGATGAGCCGCGCGGCGTCGGCCACGACCACGGGGAAGCCCGCCACGCGGCCGATCGTGCGCGACGCGACGGGATGCACGATCGAGCCACCGTCCAGCAGCGCCTGGACCCCGTCGCCGTTCGGCTCGAGGCGCATCGGGTGCGGGTCGACCGCCCGGCCCTCCGCGCGCAGCTCGACGCGCACGGGCAGCCAGTCCTCCGCCACGCCGTAGCCGTCCTGCTCGAGCCAGGCGACGGCATCCGCGACCGCCGCCGCGTCCAGGAACACGTCGAGATCGCCGTGCGGCCGCGTCTGCCGCCCGACCAGCGCATCCACCGCCCAGCCGCCGTTGCACTGGTAGACGACGCCGCGCGCAGCGAGCCACGCGGCGATGCGCGCGACCTCCGAGCCCTCCATGTGCCTAGAGCGAGGACGGCTCGCGCAGTCCGGTGCGCACGAGCTCGAGCACCGAGTCGGCGAGCTGCTCCGGCGTGATCGAGCCGCCCGGCCGGTACCACTCGGCGATCGAGTTCACCATGCCGAAGGTCAGGCGCTCGGCGATGCGCGGATCCATGTCGGGCCGCAGCGTGCCCTCGTCGCGCGACGCCTCGAACAGCAGCCGCAGCTTGCGGTCGATCTCGCGCCGGCGGCGCATCGCCTCGAGCTCGATCGGGGTGTTGCCGCGCAGGCGCAGCAGCAGCGTCACGAAGGGCTTCCGCTCGCACAGCACGAGCACGGCGCTGCGCACGACATAGCGGATGCGGTCGACCACCGGTCCCGACGTCGCCTCCGGCGCGTCGAACACGGCCTCGAGCGCGTCGAGCGCCTGGGCGAGCGCCACCTCGAGCATCTGCTCCTTCGAGGCGAAGTGGTGGTAGATCGCCGACTTCGACAGCCCGAGCCGCTCGGCGATGACGCCGAGCGACGTCGCGTCGTAGCCGCGCTCGTTGAACGCCGCGACGACCACCTCGAGCATCGAGTCGCGGTCGTAGCCCGGGCGGCCGCGGCGGGCGGGCTCGGCGGTGGCGGTCATCGATCCATCCTCCAGCATCGGGCGTGGTCTCGATACGCGGCCGGGCTCCGCCCGGCTGCTACTCGACCACCGCAGCGGACTCGCGCAGGTCGTAGACGCGCTTGTACTTGCCCTCCGAGCGCGGCAGCGACCCGGCCGGCACGACCTCGACGTCGACGGTCGTGCCGATCCGCTCCTTCACGCGCAGCTTGAGCACCTCGGCGGCCGCGGTGGAGACGACCGGCTTGAGCCCGGGCGTGCACTCGATCTTCACGACCAGGCCGTCCATGCGCCCGCGCTTGACGAGCTCGAGCACGAAGTGCGGCGTCAGGTGCTCGATCTCGAGCGCGATCTCCTCGATCTGCGTCGGGAAGAGGTTCACGCCGCGGAGGATGATCATGTCGTCGTTGCGGCCGGTGATCTTCTCGATGCGTCGCATCGTCGACTGCGCCGAGCCGGGCAGCAGCCGCGTCAGGTCGCGCGTGCGGTAGCGCAGCACCGGGAACGCCTGCTTCGTGAGCGACGTGAAGACGAGCTCGCCCATCTCGCCGTCGGGCAGCTGCCGACCGGTCTCGCCGTCGATCACCTCGGGCAGGAAGTGGTCCTCCCAGATCGTCGGCCCGTCCTTCGTCGTCGCGAACTCGCTGCCGACGCCGGGGCCCATGACCTCCGACAGCCCGTAGATGTCGACCGCGTCGATGCCCATCCGCCGCTCGAGCTCGTGCCGCATCTCGTTCGTCCACGGCTCGGCACCGCAGATGGCGACCTTGAGCGACGTCTCGCGCGGGTCGAGCCCCGCGTCCTCGAACGCATCCGCGATCGTCAGCAGGTACGAGGGCGTGCACATGATCGCGTCGGGCTCGAAGTCGCGGATGAGCTGCACCTGCCGCGCCGTCTGCCCGCCGGAGACGGGGATGACGGTCGCGCCGAGCCGCTCGATGCCCGCGTGCGCGCCCTGGCCGCCGGTGAAGAGGCCGTAGCCGTAGGCGTTGTGCACCTTCATGCCCGGTCGCACGCCCGCGGCGCGCAGCGAGCGCGCGACGACCTCTGCCCACACATCGAGGTCGGCCTTCGTGTAGCCGACGACGGTCGGGCGGCCGGTCGTGCCGGACGACGCGTGGATGCGCGCGACCTCGGCCATCGGCACCGCGAACATGCCGAACGGGTACGACGCCCGCAGGTCCTCCTTCGTGGTGAAGGGCAGCAGCTGCAGGTCGTCGAGCGAGCGGATGTCGTCGGGCGTCACCCCGGCCTCGTCGAGCTTCCGCGTGTAGGTCGGCACGTTCGCGTAGGCGTGGCGCACGGTCTGCTGGAGCCGCTCGAGCTGCAGGGCGCGCAGCTCGTCGAGCGAGAGCCGCTCGCCGGTGTCTCGCAGATCCGGGTCGCGGAGGTCATCGGATGCGGTGGTCTGGTCAAGCATCGTCGCTCTCTTTCCTCGTGCTTCGTGATGCCGAGCTTCCCTGAAGTGCGGGTTTCGGGGGCGGAAACCCGCGGTTGGGGGAAGCTCGGCGTCTCGCGGGTGGGTCAGGCGGGGCCGCCGGCGCCGGTCGGCGTCGCGGGGGCAGGGCGATTGGTGGCGAACGAGCGGCCGCGGAACTCCGCGACGGTGTCGCCGGTCTCGTCGACGACCGACACGTCGTAGATGCCGTTGCGGCCGGAGCGCCAGCGGCGCTCGGCGGTCGCGGTGAGCGTCTGCCCGACGTGCGTGGCCTTCGCGAACGTGATGTCGGCACCGGAGGCGACCGTCACCGTGGCGTCCTCGTTGCACGCGTAGGCGAAGGCGGTGTCGGCGAGCGTGAAGACGAGCCCGCCGTGGGTGATGCCGAAGCCGTTCACCATCGCATCGGTGATGGGCATCGTGAGCACGGCGCGGCCGCGCTCGAGCTCGGCGATCTCGATGCCGAACGCCTCCTTGGCCCGGTCCGTCTCGGCCATGATCGTGGCCAGCCAGCTCTCGTCTCGCATCCGTGCTCCATCGCCCGTGTGATCTGTCGTGCTCGAGCGGCCGTTGCGGGTCCGCTCCGGGTGAGTCTATACTTACTGAACGTTCGGTAACTAATTCCGAATCCCAGGAAGGGGAGGCGACGATGACGCTCACCGCACCCGACGCATCCGCCACGGGCGACCTCGACGAGGCCGAGCTGCAGGCCCGCTTCGATGCGCTCATCGAGGCCGACCAGCGCATCGAGCCGCGCGACTGGATGCCCGACGCGTACCGCAAGACGCTCATCCGCCAGATCTCCCAGCACGCCCACTCCGAGATCATCGGCATGCAGCCCGAGGGCAACTGGATCTCGCGCGCCCCGAGCCTGAAGCGCAAGGCGATCCTCATGGCCAAGGTGCAGGACGAGGCCGGCCACGGGCTCTACCTCTACTCCGCCGCGCAGACGCTCGGCATCAGCCGCGACGAGATGACCGAGCAGCTCATCGAGTCACGCGCGCGCTACTCCTCGATCTTCAACTACCCGACGCCGACGTGGGCCGACATGGGCGCGATCGGCTGGCTCGTCGACGGCGCCGCGATCTGCAACCAGGTGCCGCTGTGCCGCGCCTCGTACGGCCCCTACGGCCGCGCGATGGTGCGCATCTGCAAGGAGGAGTCGTTCCACCAGCGCCAGGGCTTCGAGATCCTGCTCGAGCTGAGCCAGGGCACCGAGGCGCAGCACCGGATGGCGCAGGAGGCCGTGGACCGCTGGTACTGGCCGTCGCTCATGATGTTCGGCCCGCCGGACGACGAGTCGCCGAACTCGGCGCAGTCGATGGCGTGGAAGATCAAGCGCTTCTCGAACGACGAGCTGCGCCAGCGCTTCGTCAGCATGCTCGTGCCGCAGGCCGAGGTGCTGGGGCTCACGCTCCCCGACCCGAACCTCCGCTGGAACGAGGAGCGCGGCGAGTGGGACATGTCGGAGATCGACTGGACCGAGTTCAACGAGGTGCTCGCCGGCCGGGGGCCCGCGAACGCCCAGCGCATCCAGCACCGCCGCGACGCGCATGAGGACGGCGCGTGGGTGCGCGAGGCAGCCGCCGCCTACGCCGAGAAGCAGGCCGCGCGCGCCCGCCAGGCCGCCTGACCCACACCGACACGACCGTCGAGCTTCCCCGAACTCCGGGTTTCGGCGCAGGAGACCCGGACTTCAGGGAAGTTCGACGGAGCAGGACGAGGAGACGAAGATGTCGACACCCGGAGACGTTGCCGGCGAGGGCTGGCCGCTGTACGAGGTGTTCGTGCGCGCCAACCGCGGCCTGAGCCACGTGCACGTCGGGTCGCTCCACGCGCCCGACGACGACATGGCGCTGCGCAACGCGCGCGACCTCTACACGCGCCGCAACGAGGGCGTCTCGGTGTGGGTCGTGCGCTCGAGCGCGATCACGACGAGCGACCCCGACCAGAAGGGCGCCTTCTTCGAGAGCCCCGCGGGCAAGAACTACCGCCACGCCAAGTACTACGAGAAGAGCGCGGAGGTCCCCCACCTGTGACTCCCCAGCCCCCGGCCCGCGACGCCGCATCCGTCGCCGCCGCCCACCAGGCCGACGCCGACGCCGTGCACGGCGACGTCTCGGTCGACGAGCTCGAGCTGCAGTCCGAGCTGTCCGGCGCGGATGCGTCGGCGACGGCGACGCCCGACGTCGCGGCGTACGCGCTCCGGCTCGGCGACGACGCGCTCATCCTCTCCCAGCGGCTCGGCTGGTGGATCTCGCGCGCCCCGGAGCTCGAGGAGGACATGGCGCTCGGCAACATCGCGCTCGACCTGCTCGGGCACGCGCGCTCGCTGCTGCACTACGCCGGCACCGCATCCGGCAAGACCGAGGACGACCTCGCCTACTGGCGCGACGAGCACGAGTTCCGCTGCGCGTGGCTCTTCCAGCAGCCGAACGGCGACTTCGCGCACACGATCGCTCGCGGCCTGATCGCGGCGATCTGGATGCAGGAGCTCTACACGGCGCTGTCGCGGTCGACGGATGCGTCGCTCGCCGCGATCGCGGCGAAGTCGGTGAAGGAGGTCGCGTACCACCGCGACCACGCCGTGCAGTGGACGCTCCGGCTCGCGGGCGGCACCGAGGAGTCGCGCCGCCGCCTGCTCGTCGCGCTCACGGACACCTGGCCGTACACCGACGAGCTCTTCCGCGACGACGATCTGCACGACCGCCTCGGCGACATCGCGCCGCGGCCGTCGAGCCTGCGCGCCGGCTTCGACGAGATCTGGACCGCTGTCCTCGCAGAGGCGGAGATCTCCGAGGCCGACTTCACGAACTCGAAGATCGGCCAGTCGTCGGGCGGCGGCCGCCACGGCCACCACTCCACGCACCTCGGCCCGCTGCTCGCCGAGATGCAGGTGCTCGCGCGCCGCCACCCCGGAGCATCGTGGTGAGCGCCGCGCCGGTCGTGGATGGTCTCGACTCGCGCGCCTCCGGCGGGCGGCTCGACCAGCGTGCCCGGGAGGCGTGGCGCATCGCCGCGGCCGTCACCGACCCCGAGGTGCCGGTGCTCACGATCGAGGACCTCGGCGTGCTCCGCGACGTGCGCATGGAGGGGCAGACCACCGTCGTCACCCTCACGCCCACTTACTCCGGCTGCCCGGCGATCGACCAGATGCGCGACGACGTGCTGCTCGCGCTCACCGTCGAGGGCTTCCGCGACGTGCGCGTCGACTTCACCCTCTCCCCCGCCTGGACGACCGACTGGATGAGCGACGCGGGCAAGGCGAAGCTCGAGGCGTACGGCATCGCGCCGCCCACGCACCGCGCGGGCGAGCGGCAGGGCCCGATCCCGCTCTCGCTCGGGGTGAAGTGCCCGCGCTGCGGGTCGCTGCGCACGCGCGAGGTCTCGCGCTTCGGCTCCACCGCCTGCAAGTCGCACTTCGAGTGCCTCGCGTGCCTCGAGCCGTTCGACCACTTCAAGGTGCACTGAGCGTGGCCGCCATCAACCTGGGCTCGAGCACGTCGCGCAAGCGCGCCCGCTTCCACGAGCTCGAGGTCGCCGCCGTGCGACCGCTCACCGAGAGCGCCGTCGAGGTCACGTTCGCCGTGCCCGAGGCGCTGCACGACGACTTCGGCTACGTCGCCGGCCAGCACCTGGCGCTCCGCGCGACGATCGACGGCCACGAGGTGCGCCGCTCCTACTCGATCTGCCGCCCGCCGACCCCCGGCTCGATCTCGGTCGCGATCAAGCGCGACCTCGGCGGCCGCTTCTCGACCTGGGCGAACGCAGAGCTGCAGCCCGGCGCGCGCATCGACGTGATGGTGCCGCAGGGCACGTTCACCTCGGCGCTCGACGAGGTCGACGGCGCGCACGTCGTGGGCATCGCGGCCGGCAGCGGCATCACGCCGATGATGGCGCTCGCGCACGAGGTGCTCTCGCGCTCCGCGACGTCGACCTTCTCGCTGCTGTTCTCGAACCGGTCGACCCTCGACGTCATGTTCATCGAGGAGCTCGCCGACCTCAAGGACCGCTACCCCTCGCGGCTCGCGCTGCACCACGTGCTCTCGCGCGAGCAGCGTGCCGCCCCGCTCATGTCGGGCCGCATCGACGAGGAGCGGCTCGAGCGCATCCTGACCGACCTCATCCGCCCCGACACCGTCGACGAGTGGTTCCTCTGCGGGCCGTTCGAGCTCGTGCAGCTGTGCCGCGACGTGCTCGCCGCGAAGGGCGTCGACCCGTCGCACGTCCGCTTCGAGCTGTTCACGACGGGCAAGCCGGATGCGGCGGGAGGCGACCGCGGACGTCCCGTGCAGGTCGATGCCGGCGAGGACACCTGGACGCTCGACTTCACGCTCGACGGGCAGTCGACGCAGGTCGAGTCGCCGCTGTCGGCGCGCGAGTCGATCCTCAACGCCGCGCTGCGCGTGCGACCTGACGTGCCGTTCGCGTGCGCGGGCGGCGTGTGCGGCACGTGCCGCGCGAAGGTCGTCTCGGGCAGCGTCACGATGACCGAGAACTACGCGCTCGAGCCCGACGAGATCGCGCGCGGCTACGTGCTCACCTGCCAGTCGCATCCGAAGTCCGACACGGCCAAAGTCGTCGTCGACTACGACGTGTAGCGGCATGGCCCAGGAGATCGATGCGCCCGCCGGCGTGCCCGGCGTCGACATCCCGGACCGCCGCGGCCGCACGGGCCTCGACCGCGCCGGCCGCGACCTCGACCGCAACCCGCGCGTCGTCGTCACGGACGTGCGCCTGCTGACCTCGAACTGGTTCGTCACGCGGGCGACGACGCTCGAGCTGCAGCACTCGGACGGCAGCTGGTCGACGCAGGAGCGCGAGACCTACGACCGCGGCGACGGCGCCTGCATCCTGCTCTACGACGAGGGCGCGCGGACCGTGCTGCTCACGCGCCAGTTCCGCTACCCCGCCTACGTGAACGAGCACCCCGACGGCATGCTCATCGAGGCCGCCGCGGGGCTCCTCGACGCCGACGAGCCCGAGGCCGCCATCCGGCGCGAGACCGAGGAGGAGCTCGGGCACCGCGTCGGCCCCGTCGAGCACGTGTTCGACGTGTACATGAGCCCCGGCTCCGTCACCGAGCGGCTCCACTGCTTCGCGGCGCCGTACGACCGCGGATCCGTCATCGCCGGCTCGCGGCACGGCGTCGCGGCGGAGGGCGAGGACACCGAGGTGGTCGAGCTCGACATCGACGACGCGCTCGCGCGCATCGGGGCCGACATCGTCGACGCCAAGACGATCATGCTGCTGCAGTGGGCTGCGCTCCGCGGTCCCTTCTCGGACCGTGCGCGCGCCGAGGCGGCCGAGTGACGACGGGGCCCGCAGCCGGTCGCGACCGTAGGCTTCCGACGACGAAGGAGTCCCGATGATCGACCTCACCATCACCGACGACATCGCCGAGGTCGTGCTGGACGCGCCCGATCGGCGCAACGCGCTCGACGCATCCGCGCTGCAGGAGCTGTCGGACGCCTACGCGGCCGCCGAGCGCGCCGGCGTGCGCGCGCTCCTGCTGCGCGGCGAGGGCAGGGCCTTCTGCGCGGGGCGCGACATCTCGCAGGTCGACCCCCGCACCGACGACGCGATCGGCTTCCTGCGTGGCTCCCTGCAGCCCCTCCTGCAGCGGATGGCGGCCTTCCCCGCCCCGACGTTCGCGGTCGCGCACGGCGCGTGCCTCGGCATCGGGCTCGGGCTGCTCATCGCCACCGACGTCGTCTACGTCGCCGAGTCGGCGAAGGTCGGCAGCCCGTTCGCGGCGCTCGGCGCGACGCTCGACTCGGGCGGCCACGCCCTCTTCTACGAGCGGCTCGGCGCCCACCGCACGCTCGACCTCATCTACTCGGGCCGGCTCATGACCGGCGCCGAGGCGGTCGCGCTCGGACTCTTCTCGCAGTCGTTCCCCGACGACGAGGTGCTGGCGGCGACGCGCGCCGCGGCCGCGCACGCGGGGGCCGGCCCGACGCTCGCCTACCTCGCCTCGAAGGAGATCATCCGCGGGCTCCGCGACGAGCGGATGGGCCTGTGGCAGGCCGTCGACGCCGAGAACATCGCGCAGGCGGCGCTCGCCCAGACGCCCGACTTCCGCGAGGGCTTCGCCGCCTTCCAGCAGAAGCGCACCCCCGCCTTCACCGGCCGGACCGAGGTCGGCGACCGGGAGTAGCGTTCGCGGCATGGACCACCTCGCCGTGCTCGTCGACCTGCAGGCGCGCTTCCTCGAGACCACGCGCCGCGCCGATCCGGCCGCGCGCATCCCGTGGCTCGGGCGGTGGACGGTGCAGTCGCTCGTCGTGCACCTCGCGCGCATCCACCACTGGGCGGCAGGGCAGGCGCGCCGGCAGCAGGAGTCGCCGCTCGGCCGTGGACCCTTCGACCTGCCCGCGCTCTACGAGGCGTGCGCGCGCGAGCTGCGAGAGACGCTCGCCGAGCTCGACCCCGCCGCCCCCGCGTGGGCGCTCATCGACGACGGCGTGCCGCGCGCGCAGCAGACCGGCACCGTCGCGTTCTGGCACCGGCGGCAGGTGCACGAGACGCTCGTGCACCTGTGGGACCTGCGCACGGCCATCGGCGAGGACCTCGACGTCGACGACCGCGTCTGGCTCGACTGCCTCGACGAGGTGGTGACGGTCATGCACCCGCGGCAGGTGCGGCTCGGCCGCATCGCCCCGCCGCGCGTGCGCGTCGTGTTCGCGCCCGTCGACGCGGATGCGCGGCTCGAGCTCGCCGGTGCGCCCGCCGACGCGCCGACGGCGGTCGTGCGGGGGTCCGCGCGCTCCCTCGCGCTGCTCGCGTGGGGCCGCGGCGTGCCCGACGACGACCGGCTGGCAGCCGACGGCGTCGAGGTGGAGGGCGAACGGGCGCTCGCCGAGGCCGCGGTGAGAGCGGGGCTCACCCCCTGATCCCCCAGCGCCGGCCCGAGCGTCGCCATCCGTGTCCGGCGTACCCCACACTGGAGGGGTGAGCACCTCCTCCGTCGTCCCCATCGGCCAGCCGCTGCCCGGGGCGTCGTTCCGGCAGGCGGTCGGCCGCTTCTTCCGCGGCTACGTCACCTTCTCCGGGCGCGCGAGCCTGAGCGAGTTCTGGTGGGCGATGCTCTTCACGTTCCTCGTCTCGCTCGTCGTGCAGATCCCGTTCTGGGTGGTGTGGGCGGCGTTCATGGTGCAGGTCATCGCGGCCGCCAGCAGCACCGGCAGCGGGATCGAGACCTCGGTCGACCCCGCCACCCTCGCGCTGTCCGGCGGGATGCTCGCGACCATCGGGATCATGCTGATCGTCTCGCTCGCGTTGGCGCTCCCCACCTACGCGGCGATGTGGCGACGCCTCCAGGACGCGAGCTTCCACGGCGCGTTCGCGCTGCTCTCCCTCATCGGCGTCGGCATCGTGCCGCTCGTCATGAGCGTGTTCCCGTCGAACCCCGCGGGCATCCGCTTCGACCCGGCCTACCGCGCGCAGATGGCGCCCTAGGGCTCTGCGCAGCACCCCGCGTACGGCTCGCCGGCATACGGCTCGCCGGCATACGGCCCGCCGGCGTACGGACCGCCCGCATACGGCCCGCCGACCGACGGCCCTGTCAGCGGCACCTGAGACGCTCGGACCCGTGACGAGCACGCGCGACGACGCCCTCGAGATCCTGCGCACCCTCGTCGGGTCATCCGACGCCGACTTCCACGAGGGGCAGTTCGAGGCGATCGAGACGCTCGTCGAGGGCCGGCAGCGCGCGCTCGTCGTGCAGCGCACCGGATGGGGCAAGTCGGCGGTGTACTTCGTCGCGACGCTGCTGCTGCGCGCGCGAGGCGCGGGCCCGACGCTGCTCGTCTCGCCGCTCCTCGCACTCATGCGCGACCAGGTCGAGGCCGCCGCCCGCGCCGGCGTGCGCGCCGTCGCGATCAACTCGGCCAACCCGCACGAGTGGGGCGACGTGCTGCAGCAGCTCGACGCCGACGAGGTCGACGTGCTGCTCGTCTCGCCCGAGCGCCTCAACAACCCGCGCTTCCGCGAGGAGCAGCTGCCGAAGCTCATCCCGCGCACCGGGCTGCTCGTCGTCGACGAGGCGCACTGCATCTCCGACTGGGGCCACGACTTCCGCCCCGACTACCGCCGCCTCCGCGACCTCATCGCCGAGATGCCGCACGGCGTCCCCGTACTGGCCACGACCGCGACCGCCAACTCGCGCGTGGTCACCGACGTCGCCGAGCAGCTCGAGCACGCCGGCGGCGAGCCGGTCGTGACGATCCGCGGCCCGCTCGCGCGAGCATCCCTCCGCCTGGGCGTGCTGCGGCTGCCGGATGCCGGCGCGCGGCTCGGGTGGCTGCTCAGCCACCTCGGCGAGCTGCCCGGCTCGGGCATCATCTATGCGCTCACCGTCTCCGCGGCCGAGGACACCGCCCGGCTGCTGCGCGAGGCGGGCCACGAGGTGCAGGCGTACACGGGGCGGACGGATGCCGGCGAGCGCGAAGGGCTCGAGCAGGCGCTCAAGCAGAACCGCGTGAAGGCGCTCGTCGCGACGAGCGCGCTCGGGATGGGCTTCGACAAGCCGGACCTGGGCTTCGTCATCCACCTCGGGGCGCCTTCATCGCCGGTCGCCTACTACCAGCAGGTCGGTCGCGCCGGTCGTGCCGCGATGATCGCCGGCCGGGCCGCGAGCGCCGACGTGCTGCTGCTGCCCGGCACGGAGGACGAGGCCATCTGGCAGTACTTCGCGACCTCGTCGATGCCCGACGAGCGGAAGGCGCTCGCCGTGATCGACGAGCTCGCGTACGAGGGCGCGCCGCTGTCGACGCCCGCCCTCGAGGCCCGCGTCAACCTCAAGCGCACCCCGCTCGAGCTGCTGCTCAAGGTGCTCGACGTCGACGGTGCGGTGCGACGCGTCACGGGCGGCTGGGTCGCCACCGGCGAGCCGTGGGTCTACGACGCCGAGCGCTACGCGCGCATCGCCGCCGCTCGCGTGCAGGAGCAGCAGTCGATGCTCGAGTACGAGCGCACGAGCGGCTGCCGGATGGAGTTCCTGCAGCGAGCGCTCGACGACGACACCGCCGTGCCCTGCGGCCGCTGCGACACCTGCGCGGCCGCGGCGGGGCAGCCGGCCTGGTACCCGCGCGACGTGCGGGAAGAGGCGTCCGGCCAGGCGCAGCAGTCGCTCAGCCGGGTCGGCGTCGCCATCGAGCCGCGCGCGCAGTGGCCGACCGGCGCCGGCTCCCTCGGCGTGCCGGTCAAGGGCAACATCCCGCCGGCGGATCGCCTCGAAGCAGGGCGAGCGCTCGCGCGGCTCACCGACCTCGGCTGGGGCGGCGCCCTCCGCGACCTCTTCTCGCCCAGCACGCCCGACGCGCCGGCGAGCCCGGCGCTCGTGCAGGCGTGCGTGCGGGTGCTGGCCGAGTGGGGCTGGGACGAGCGCCCGGCAGCGATCGTGAGCGTGCCGTCGCGGCGCCGGCCGCAGCTGGTCGACTCGGTCGCCCGGGCGCTGTCGGAGGTGGGTCGCCTGCCGTACCTCGGCGCGCTCAGCCTCGTCGACGGCGGCCCGTCGGGCGAGCCGGGCGGCAACAGCGCCTACCGGCTGGCGAGCGTCTGGGACCGCTTCGACGTCGGACCGGAGCTGGCGACCGCGCTGGAGGGCGTCGCGGGGCAGCCGGTCCTGCTGGTCGACGACCTGGTCGACAGCCGGTGGACCATCACGGTCGCGGGCCGCCTGCTCCGCGGCGCCGGCGCATCCGCGGTGCTGCCCTTCACCCTCGCCCTGCAGGCGTAGCGGTCAGTCGGCGACGTACCGGAGGTCGGCCACGTCGCGCGGGGCGAAGCGCGCGTCGAACGCGCGCTCGGTCGGGGCCCACACGTCGCACCAGAGCGCGTCGTGGTCGTTCCCGGCCTCGCGGTCGCGACGCATCCCGCGCTCCGTCGCCACCTGGAGCGGCACGTCGACCCAGACGGTGAGGTCGAGCCGGGGCAGCAGCTGCGGATGCAGCAGGCCGACGGCGTCGACGAGCTGCACCGCTGCCGCCGGCGCGATGCGCGCGGGCTGCCGGCCGCCGGTCGCCCAGTCGACGGGGCGGAACTCGGCCGGCTGGCCCGCTCCGAGCGCGTCGAGCACGGAGCCGAGCTCGTCTCGCAGCAGCGCGGCCCAGTCGTCGCTGCGGTCGCGGCTGCCGCGCGGGTCGAGGAAGTCGTCGCCGCGCACCCGCTCGGCGGGCAGCCGGGCCGCGAGCGCCCGCGCGAGCGTCGTCTTGCCGGCGCCGCCGTAGCCCGCGAGACCGACGACCACGACGTCGCGCTCCGCCATCAGGGCGCGGATGCGCGCGGCGACCTCGTCGACGGAGGTCGCGATGCGGGCGTCGTCAGGCCGCATCGGCCCGCTCGGGTGCGACGGCGCCGACCTCCGGCCGGATGCGCAGGCTCGAGAGCAGGCCCACGACGAGCGCGCTCGCCGCGATCCAGGCTGCGAGCGACGTGCCGTCCGTCATCGCGGCGCGCGCCGCATCCGCGACGAACGCCGTCTGCGGATTGGCAGCGAGCGCGGCGATGCTGCCGCCGGAGCTCGCGTTCACGGAGTCGACGAGGCCCTGCAAGGTCGGGTCGCCCGCGACCGCATCCGCGAGCCGGTCCTCGGTGCCGACCTGCAGGGTCGTGAAGAAGGCTGTGCCGAGCACCGCGATGCCGAGCGCCGAGCCGGTCTGGCGCGCCGTGCTCTGCGTGGCAGAACCCTGGCCGCTCCGCTCGACCGGCACGTCCGCGAGCACGACGCTCGTGAGCTGCGCGGTCGCGAGCCCGACGCCCATGCCGTAGACGAAGAGCACCGGCGAGGTCAGCCAGGCGGTGCTGTCGGGGCGGATGAGCAGGGCGAGCGCAGCGATGGCGGCGATCTCGAGCACCATGCCGATGCGCACGACGGCGATCGGGCTCAACCGGCGCGAGAGCGCCGCGACCCCACCGCTCGCGAGGAAGGACCCGGCGGCGAGCGGCACGAGCGCGAGCCCGGCCTCGAACGCCGAGAAGCCGAGCACGTTCTGGAACCACAGCGGCAGCGAGAGGATGAGCCCGAACTCGCCGAAGCTCACGATGAGCGCGGTGATGTTGCCGTTCGCGAACGACGGGATGCGGAAGAGCGACAGGTCGAGGATCACGCCCTTGCCCGCACGGCTCCTGGCCCGCTCGAGCAGCACGAACGCGGTGAGCGCGACGACGGCCACCAGGAACGCGACCGGCACGGGCGAGAGCCCCGCGACGTCGAACGGCGCATCCTCCGAGGCGGTCCACCAGCCGTAGTTGCGCCCCTCGATGAGGCCGAAGACGAGCGCGCCGAAGCCGAGGATCGACAGCAGCGCACCGCCGAGGTCGAGCCGCTGCACCGCGCCGGCCACCGCCTCTGACGACTCCGCGACGAACAGCAGCAGGCCGGCGATGATGAGCAGGCCCACCGGCACGTTGATGCCGAACGCCCACCGCCAGCTCGCGTTCTCGGTCAGCCAGCCGCCCGCGAGCGGTCCGATCGCCGCCATGCCGCCGATCGTCGAGCCCCAGACCGCGAAGGCGATGCCGCGCTCGCGGCCGTGGAAGTTGGCGTTCAGCAGGGCGAGCGAGGTCGGCAGGATCATCGAGCCGCCGAGACCCTGCAGCGCGCGGCCGCCGATGAGCAGCGCCCCGCTGTCGGCGATCGCGCAGAGCACGCTCGCGACGATGAAGATGACGACGCCGATGAGCATCATGCGGCGCCGGCCGATGCGGTCGGCGAGCCGACCCCAGGTGAGCAGCAGCGCGGCGAAGAGCAGCGTGTAGATCTCCTGCACCCACTGGATCTCGGTGCTCGAGATGCCGAGGTCGTCGACGATCGACGGGATCGCGACCGAGACGATCGTCGAGTCCATGATGATGAGCGCGACGCCGAGGCTGATGGCGAGCAGTCCCCACCAGCGGTACCGGACGAAGCGATCGGCGGGGGCGGTCGGATCGGTGGTCTGGCTCACGAGCGCTCCTCACGGGCGGATGCACGGGCCGCTCATGCAGTCCGGAGGCACCTCGATCGCAGCATGGTAGCCAGGCTTCCTATGTGCCCGGCAGCGTGATCGAGACCGAGGCCGTCACTGCTCCGCGAGCAGCGCCGCGACCCGCTCGGCGGTGCCCCAGGAGAGGGTCATGCCGGAGCCGCCGTGCCCGTACGCCGCGACGACGCGCAGCGCCCTGCCTGCGACCTCCTCGACCCGCAGCCGCTCCCGGCCCGGCCGCAGCCCGACCGCGCGCGACAGGATGCGCTGCCCGGCGACGGCGGGCACGAGCGCCGCGCAGCGCTCGAGGATGCCGGCCTCGATCGCGGGGTCGGGCTCGAGCGACGTGGCGCCCGGTTCGTGCGTGCCGCCGAGCACGAGGCAGTCGCGCCGCGGCAGCACGTACGCGAGGCCCGCCGGGTTCTCGTCGTCGACGATGAACTCCGTCACGCCCGGGTCCTCCACGCGCACCACCTGGCCACGGATCGGCACGACGCTCGCGTCGTCGCCGAGCAGCGTGCCGCCGCGCGCCCCGGCCGCGACGATCGCGGCGTCGAAGTCGCCGGCGAGCGCATCCACGTCGTCGACGGCGCGGCGCTCGAACCGCACGCCGAGCGCCTCGCACCGGCGCCGCAGCCACGGCAGGTAGAGCGACATCGTCGCGAGCGGCACCGTCGTGCGCATGCCGGTCGCGCCGGTCCCGCGCAGCGTGGCCGGCAGCTCGGCCGCATCGACCTCGGTCGCCCGCACGAGCGCCGTCCACGAGCGGTCCGGCTGCGGCGACCGCTCGACGATGACGCCGGTGCGGAGGTCGATGCCCGCCTCCAGGTGCTCGGCGGCGATCCCCGTGCAGCGCTCGAGCGTCGAGCCGAGCATCGCGTCGACGACGGCGGAGCGCTCGGCCGCGTAGGGGAACCAGACGGCGCCGGCGACGGCCGACGTGGACTCCAGCGGGTCCTGGTCGTGCAGCACCGCGATCTCGCGGCCGCCGCGCTCGGCGAGCTCGAGCGCGACCGACAGCCCGATCACGCCCGCCCCGATGACGGCGACCCGCTCCCCCATCGATCCTCCTCAACGTCGCTGGTGGTCACTCAAGCGCACTATCGCGGTCAGCTACCACCGGCGACGTTGAGATCAGTGGAGGGGGACCGCTTCGAGGGGGTCGCCGCGGTCGATGTAGACGGATGCGTCAGGCG
Organism: Agrococcus jenensis; assembly: GCF_003752465.1. NCBI lineage: Bacteria > Bacillati > Actinomycetota > Actinomycetes > Micrococcales > Microbacteriaceae > Agrococcus > Agrococcus jenensis. Next base: position 841,924 of record NZ_RKHJ01000001.1, read on the forward strand.
TCGTCGCCGCCGCAAGGTGCGCGAGCGCCGCCTGCTCCAGCTCGGGATGCCGGCCGTCGAGCGCGCCGACGCGGATCGCGACCACCAGATCGAACGGCTGCTCGTCGCGGCGGAGCCGGAACTCCTCGGCGGCGGCGACGCGGAAGTCGAGGCCGCCGCGGTCGGGGGCGCTCTGGGCTGCCGCGATCGCGAGCGGCGAGCGGTCGATGCCCAGCACGTGGCCCTCGGGCCCCACGCGCTCGGCGATCGCGCGGGCGAGCGCGCCCGGCCCGCACCCGACCTCGAGCACGCGCATCCCCGGGCGCAGCGGCAGCGCCTGCAGCACCGCCGCGAGCCGCGGCGAGAGATCGGCAGCCATGTCGCCTCCAGGGCATCGAGCATGGCGGTCGACGGGGGCGGGCACAACCGCCTGCGTCAGTAGGAGGGGTCCGTGCTGGTCCGGGTCCACGTGCGCTCGGTGATGAAGCGCACGATGTCGGTGTCGGTGCACGGGTTCCCAGCCGCGCTGCAGTCCAGCAGCAGGAGCGTCAGCTCGTCGCCCGCGAGGCTCCACTCGTATGTCGCCCCGGATGCGTCGTCGCCCATCCGCAGCCGGCTCCCGTCGATCGTGAACGGACCGCCGTCGCCCTCCGGCACGCCGTCGACCACCCACACCTCTCCATCGCCGACGAAGCCCTGCCACCACCGGGGGCCGTCGAAGCCGAGGCGGGCGCCGGTCAGGTCGCCGATCTCTGCCATCGCCTCCGGTCCCAGCAGCCCGGCGAGGAACGCGCGCTCGTCGGGCGCGTACACGTAGTCCCAGGTGCCGTCGAGCAGGCCGTCGCCGTAGGCGGCTGGGTCGGGCGCTGCGGCCTCGGGCGGCGCCGACCCGGGGCGCGTGGCCTCCATCTCGGCGGTGACCGCGTCGGCATCGGCGGTCGCGGGCGTGATCCGCACCGCGGTGACCGCTCCCGGCCAGAAGTCCGCGGGGGCGGCGTGCGCCTGGGCTCCGCCCACCAGCAGGTCGCCGTCGACGCGGATCGGCGCGTCGAACGCCGTGGTCGCCGCCTCGGCACCGTCGACGTAGAGGGTCATCGCGCCCGCGGCGGCATCGAACGTGCCGGCCAGGTGCACCCACCGCTGCGCATCGGCGACCGCTGCCGCACCCTGCGCGCGCACGGTGTGGCCCTCCTCGTTGGTGTCGGCGTCCTTCATGCTGAACGCGAATACGCTCTCAGCGACGCCGAGGTAGAAGCTGCCCGCGACCGAGCCTCGTTGCGAGACCGCCGTGGCGAACGGCTGCACATCCGCGAGGGCGACCCACGCCGAGACGGTGAAGCCCGCGGTCGTGTCGAGCTCGGCGGGTGCGGCGACCGTCGCGTACCCCGTCTGGCCGTCGAGCACCAGGACGCGGTCGACGAGCGTGGCATCGCCTTCGAGCACGAGCGACGGGTCGGCGTCGGTGGCGAGGAGCGTCCACGCGGGCGTTTCGGAGGTGGCGCATCCGGTGAGCAGCACGGCTGCGGTGAGCACGGCGGCGGCAGGTGAGCTGAGCGGGTGGCTGCGGGTGGTGTGCATGACGCGAGCGTGCCCGGCCTGGGTATCGACGTGACCCGCCCCGGTATGCATCCGGTATGCGGCGGCCCGAGCGCCCGTTGACCGCTCGCGGGTGCGGGCAGACAATGCGACCGTGGCGATCCGCGTGCTCGGCAGCACCGCGGTCGACGACGGCGCGCTGAGCCCTCGCGATCGAGCGGTCCTCGCCGCGCTGGCGGTGCGACCCGGCCTCGCCGTCGCGAGCGCAGCGCTCGCCGAGGCGACGTGGGCGCATCGCCTGCCCGACACCTGGCCGAAGCAGCTGCAGGCGACGGTCAGCCGCCTGCGTCGGCTGCTCGGCCGCCACGCGATCACGACGGCACCGGATGGCTACGCCCTCGACGCCGCTGCATCGGTCGACTGGCAGGAGTTCGAGCGCGGGCTGGTGTCGGCGCGGCTGCGCCTCGACGCCGGCGAGCCGGAGCGAGCGGTGGATGCGTACCAGCGCGCGCTCGCCCTCTGGCGCGGACCGCCCTTCGCCGACCTCCCGGACTGGCCGGCGGCGCGCGACGCCGCCGGGGCGCTCGAGGAGCTGCGGCGCTCCGGCGAGGAGGAGCTGCAGGCCGCGCACCTCGCGTGCGGTGAGCACCGCAGCGTGCTGGGTGCCGCCGAGCAGCTCGTGCGCGATGCGCCGCTCCGCGAATCGCGGTGGCACCTGCTCGCGCTCGCGAACTACCGCAGCGGGCGGCAGGCCGAGGCGCTCGCGACCCTGCGCGCCGCGCGCCGCACGCTCGCCGACGAGCTGGGGATCGAGCCGGGTCCCGACCTGGTCGCGCTCGAGACAGGCATCCTGCGTCAGGACCCCGGGCTCCTCCCGCCGAGGCGCACACCACCTGCGAGCGCCGACTGCCCGTACCGCGGCCTCGCCGCGTTCACGATCGAGGACGCCGCCGCCTTCCACGGCCGCAGGACCATGGTGCGGTCGGCGACCGCGCGACTCGAGCGCTCCGGATTCCTGGCGCTGATCGGCGCGTCGGGGTGCGGCAAGTCGTCCGTCGCCCTCGCCGGGGTCGGCGCGGCGCTCGGTGCCGCGGGCTGGTCGGTCGAGACGGTGGTGCCCACCGGTGAGGCGACCCGCGCCCTCGATCGCATCGCGCACGACCGTGGCGGACGGCGGCTGCTCATCGTCGACCAGTTCGAGGAGGTCTTCCAGCTCTCGCCGTCCGATCGCGATCGCCAGTGCGCGCTCATCGCAAGTGCCGCCGATGCAGGCGTGCGCGTGCTGCTGACCTTGCGATCGGACTTCCTCGACCGAGCGGCGTCCCTCGACCACGTCGGCGCGCGCATCGCCGCTGCCGTGCTCGTGGTCACAACCATGTCGCGCACCGAGCTCCACGAAGCGATCGAGACGCCTGCCCTGGATGCCGGACTGCGACTCGAGGCGGGCCTCACCGAGCTGCTGCTCCGCGACGCGGACGGTGAGAGCAGCGCCTTGCCGCTGCTGTCGCACGCCCTCGTCGAGACGTGGTCGCGCCGCGAGGGATCGGTGCTCACGGTCTCGGGCTACGAGGATTCGGGCGGCATCGCCGGCGCCGTGGGCCGCTCCGCGGATTCGCTCTACCGCTCGCTCGATCCGATCGACCGTCGGCTGTGCCGCGACATCATGCTCCGGCTCGTCGAGCCCGGGCTGGACGGGCAGCCGGTGCGCCGGCGCTTGGCGGCCGACATGCTCGCCGATGACCCCGCCCGCCGCGCGGTGGTCGCGCGCCTCACCGGCGCGAGGCTCGTGAGCGCGGATGCCGACGCCCTCGTCATCACACACGAGGCGGTCGCCACCGCGTGGCCCCAGCTCCGCGCCTGGCTCGAGGAGGACGCCGACGATGCTCGCGCGATGCGGCAGCTGTCGGTCGCGGCCCACCGCTGGGCGACGGATGGCGAGCGCCCCGAGGACCTCCTGCGCGGCAGCCGACTGACCGCGGCGCTCGAGTGGCAGATGCGCGCCGATCCCGTGCTGACCGCGACGGAGGCGCGGTTCCTGGACGCTTCGGCCGGCACGGAGCGAGCGGCCGCAGCGGCGCTCGTTGCGCGATCGATGCGCGATCGCCGCCAGAACCACCGGCTGAGCGCCGCGCTCGCGGGCGTCGCCGCGCTGCTCGTGCTCGCGCTCGCCGCCGGGAGCGTCGCGGTGGCCCGCAGCACCGATGCGGCGCGCAGCGCGACCGCCGCGAGCGCCGCGCGGGAGGACGCCGCGATCGAGGCGCTGCTGGGGACCTCACTGGCCCTCCGCGGCTCGGAGCGCGACGTCTCGGCGCTCCTGGCCGCGACGCTGTGGCAGCGCTGGCCCGAGGACGCCCGCGCGCGCTCGGCGCTCATGGGCGTCGTGACGGCGAGCGGCGGGCTCGTCAGCACCCGATACCTGGACGTCGGCGGCATGACCGGCACCATGACGCCGACCGGGCAGGCGCTGACCGTGGAGGACGCGGAGCGACTCGTGCTGCGGGATCCGCGCACGGGCGGGGTCGTGCTCAGCACCGCGGTCGCCCCGGAGCCCGTGGCGGTCGCTGCCAGCGGCGACGGCGCTCGTGCCGCGGTGCTCGGCGTGGATGCGAGCGGCTCGTTCTCCGTCACCGCCTTCTCGCTGCCGGAGCTCGAGCAGGTCGGCGCACCGGTCGTCCTCCCGGCGATGCCGCGCGCCATGGCGATCGATGGCGACGGCGCCACGATCGCCATGGCCTTGGACGACGGCGCTGTCAGCACGATCGACGTGGCGACCGGCGCGCTGCGCAGCAGCGGCGCGCTCGCCCCCGCCGAGCCGCCGCAGGGCAGCTTCGCCGCGGCGCTCGCCTTCACCGCCTCCGGTGCCGTCGTGCTCGGGACCTCCGCTCCCGAGCTGCTCGTGCTCGACCCTCGGACGCTCGAGGTGTCGGGCCGCATCCCGGTGCCGGAGCGCTCCGCGAACAACGCGCTCGTGCGCGTCGCGGACGGCACGATCGTCGGCAGCGGCGAGCTCTCGACCGTGGCGGTCGACCCGGAGCGCGGCGAGGTGCTGTGGGCGCGCGACCTCGACGCATCCAAGCCCACCGCGTGCCTGTACCTCGCGGCCTCCGCCGCCTCCGGTCTCGCGTACTGCGCGGACGCGTTCGGCGGCGTCAGCGAGCACAGCCTCACCGACGGCTCGCCGACGGGCCGCAGCTTCGACCCGCAGCTGGGCGAGATGGCGGGGGTCAGCCTGACCGCCGACGGCGCCCAGCTGCTCGTCATCGGCAAAGCCACCCCGACGCTCTCGCTCTTCCGGACCGACGGCGGCGGCGCGGTCTCGCGCGTCGTCGCGGCCGGCCACGTCGCGTTCGACGGGTTCGGCCTCGACGGCTCGCGGATCGTGGTCGCCGAGCGACCCGCAGACGCGGTCTACGACACCGACATGACGGCGTTCTCGGTCTGGGATCCGGCGCTCGACCGGGCAGCCGTCGCGATCCCCGACCCCGTCTGGGGCACCGGATGGCTCGGCGACGACCTGATCATCGCGTTCCGGCCCGCGGACGAGCGCTTCGTGCTGCTGCGCGCATCGACCGGCGAGAGCGTCGATGGCGGCCCCGTGCCGCCGACGAGCGAGCGGCTGTGGCCGAGCCCCTCCGGAGCCCGCGCCTACCTGTCGATGGAGGGCGGGTCCGTCGGGGCGATCGACGGGCGGACGGGCGCACTCCTGCCGCTCGCGATCGAGCCCACCGGCGGGCGGGTCCGATGGATCTCGGCGAGCGCGGACGACTCGCTCATCGCCGTGACGCGAGAGCTCGACGGCACGCTCCGCACGGGCATCTTCGACGGCGACACGGGGGCGCTCGTCGTCGACGCGCTCGACGGCCCCGGCGTGACCGCCTTCGGCGACGACGAGCTGTTCGCCGCCGCCGACAATCGCATCACGCGCCACGACCTCGGCACGCTCGCGCGCACCGGCGCGCTGCCTGGCGCTCGCGGGGAGGTCAACGGGCTGCAGGTCGGGGCTGACGGCGCGACGCTCCTCGCGACCGCCAACGACGAGACGGTCACCCTGTACGACGTCGCGTCGGGCCGACGGCTCGGCGACCCGATCCCGGCCGACGCCCCGCTCATCGCGCAGGGGTTCCTGCACCCTGACGGCGACGCGTTCCTCGTCAACGTCGCACAGGGCGTGCAGCTGTGGGACGCGCGCCCGCAGGCGCACGTCGAGGCAGCCTGCCTCCTCGCCGGTCGTGAGCTGACCGACGAGGAGTGGCAGACCTACCTCTCGTGGCTGCCCGATCGGCAGCCGGTGTGCGCCGACATCATCGGCGCGGGATGACACCGACCGCGACCAGCCGTCGCTACATCGCGGCGGTCGCCGGCTCGTCGTTCGACGCGACGACGGACAGCTCGTCACCCGCGACGTCGACGCGCACCGTGCCCGACTCGAGGCCGCCGACGATGAGGTCGGCCACCCTGTCCTCGACCTCGCGCTGGATGAGCCTGCGCAGCGGTCGGGCGCCGAACTCGGGCTCGTAGCCGCGCTGCGCGAGCCACGTGAGCGCCGCATCCGTCACGTCGAGCCGCAGCTCCTGCGCCGCGAGGCGGTCGGCTACGCGGTCGAGCAGCAGCGTGACGATCTGCCGCAGCTGCTCGGGCTCGAGCTTCTGGAACAGCACGATCTCGTCGATGCGGTTGATGAGCTCGGGGCGCATCTGCTCGCGCAGCCGGCCCATGACCTTCGCCCGCAGCTCGTCGGCCGAGCCGGTGCCGTCGCCGGCCTGGAAGCCGATCGGGCCAGACTTCGACGCCAGGAACTCGCCGCCGAGGTTCGACGTCATGATCACGACGGTGTTGCGGAAGTCGACCGTGCGTCCCTGGCCGTCGGTGAGCCGGCCGTCCTCGAGCACCTGCAGCAGCAGGTTGAAGACATCCGGGTGCGCCTTCTCGATCTCGTCGAGCAGCACGACGGAGTAGGGCTGGCGCCGCACCTTCTCGGTCAGCTGGCCTGCCTCGTCGTACCCGACGTATCCGGGAGGGGCGCCGATGAGGCGCGCGACCGTGTGCTTCTCGCCGAACTCCGACATGTCGAAGCGCACGAGCGCGCCCTCCGAGCCGAAGAGGCTCGACGCGAGCGACTTCGCGAGCTCCGTCTTGCCGACGCCGGTCGGGCCGAGGAACAGGAACGAGCCGATCGGGCGCCCGGTGTCGCCGAGCCCCGACCGCGAGCGCCGCACGGCCTTCGCGACCGCGGTGACGGCATCGTCCTGGCCGATGACGCGCTCGTGGAGCTCCTCCTCGAGACGGGCGAGCCGGGAGCGGTCGCCCTCGGTGAGGCGCGCGGCCGGGATGCCCGTCGCGCGCGCGACGACCTCGGCGATCTCCTCCTCGCCGACCTCGCCGTCCTCGCCGGAGCCGGAGTCGATCGCCGACTGGATGGCCGCGATGCGGTCGCGCAGGCGGGTCGCCTCCTCGAACTCCTCCGCCTCGACGGCCTGCCGCTTCTCGTCCTCGAGGTGCTCGCGCTCCTTCGTCAGCGCATCCACGTCGACCTTCGCGCCGAGCCGCAGCCGCAGTCGCGCTCCGGCCTGGTCGATGAGGTCGATCGCCTTGTCGGGCAGGAAGCGGTCGCTGATGTAGCGGTGCGAGAGCTCGACCGCGGCGCGGAGCGCCTCCGGCGTGTACGAGACGCGGTGGTGCTCCTCATAGGCCGACGCGAGGCCCTCGAGGATGCGCACGGCGTCCTCGACGCTCGGCTCGGCCACGAGCACCGGCTGGAAGCGGCGAGTGAGCGCCGCGTCCTTCTCGATCCGGCGGAACTCCGCGAGCGTCGTCGCGCCGATCATGTGCAGGTCGCCGCGCGCGAGCCGCGGCTTCAGGATGTTCGCGGCGTCCATGCCGCCCTCCCCGCCGCCACCGGCGCCGAGGATCGTGTGCAGCTCGTCGATGAAGACGATGAGCTCGTCGCGGTGGGCGGTGATCTCGTCCATCGCCTTCGTGATGCGCTCCTCGAAGTCGCCGCGGTAGCGGGTGCCGGCGACCATCGCGGTGAGGTCGAGCGCGACGACCCGCTTGCCCATGAGCGACTTCGGCACGTCGCCCTCGGCGATCGCGCGGGCGAGCCCCTCGACGATGGCGGTCTTGCCGACGCCGGCCTCGCCGATCAGCACGGGGTTGTTCTTCGTGCGGCGGGAGAGGATCTCGATCGTCTGCTCGATCTCGTCGGCGCGGCCGATGACCGGGTCGACCTTGCCCTCGCGGGCGCGCTCGGTGAGGTCGATGCCGAACTCGTCGAGCGTGGGCGTCGTCGAGCTGGGGTCGACCGCCTTGCTCGGCGTGCGGCCCTGCTGCGACTCGATCGCCTCGCGCTGCGCCTGCGTCGCCGCGCGCTGCAGCGCCTCGGGCGTGATGCCGGCCTCCTGCAGCAGCCCGCCCGCCGCGGTGTCGCCCGCGACGAGGAACGCGAAGAAGAGGTGCTCGGGGTCGATGTAGCTCGAGCCGTTGGCGCGGGCGATCTGGTACGCGTCGCGCAGCGCCCGCTGGGCGGACGGCGTGAGGCTCGGCGGTCCGTCGACCTCGCGCTCGCCGTCGGCGGGCATGCGACCCTCGATCGCCGCACGGAGCGCGTCGACCTCTGCGCCGGTGCCCTGCACGGCCGTCGCGACCTCGCGCAGCTCGAGCAGCGCCCGCAGCAGGTGGAGCGCGTCGACCTCCGCGTGCCGGTGCTCGCGGGCGTACTCGACCGCGCTCGCCATGACCGAGCTCGTGCGCCGCGAGACGAGTCGGGACAGGTCGATCGCGCGCTGCGCGGGCACGCGCTGTCCCTGGAGGATCCGGGCGATGAAGTCGTCGAACGATCCGTCGCCGATGGGTCCGTAGATGGCTGCCATGTGCATCCCCTCGAAGTCTGTTCGTCGAACTTGAGTCTGCTCGACTCAAGTTAGAACGGGCTGTGAGCGGATGCATTCCCGATCCGTGCGCGCGTGTTCGGGAGGCCGGTCTGCGGCGCTGTTCGCGGCACCGATGCGCCGCCTCCGCGCCCGGCGAGGGGGCACATCGGTGCCGCAAGCGGTCAGCCGGCCGCCCGACGGACGAGCTCGGCGATGCGCTCGCGCACGGCCGGGGTGTCGGCGACGACCGCGTACGACGTCGGCCACATGTCGCCGTCGTCGAGCGTGGCGATGTCCTGGAAGCCGAGGGTGCCGTAGCGGGAGTCGAACTTCGACGCCTGCTGGAAGAAGACGACGACCTTGCCGTCCTTCGCGTACGAGGGGAAGCCGTACCAGGTCTTCGGATCGAGCTGCGGCGCGACCTCGGTGACGACCTCGTGCACCATCTGCGCGATCGACCTGTCGGGCTCCGGGAGCCCGTCGATCGCCTCGAGCGCATCCTGCAGCTCGCGCTCCTTCTTCGTCCCGCCCTTGCGGCTCGCCTGCTTCTTCAGCTCCGCGGCGCGCTGCTTGACCGCCGTGCGTTCGACGTCGGAGAGGGTGTCGTCGGCCATGGGTTCCTCCGTGCTGGTCCGGGTGCGGGATGGGATCCGACCGCTCGGGGCCCGCTGGTACCGATCATGGCCGCTCTGGACGACGCTCGCTTCTCCGATCCTGCGCGGGAATCGCGCCGCGCGCCCGCGGGTTCCCTCCGACATGCGCAAGCGGATCGGATTCCTCTCCTTCGGCCACTACCGCGACGTGCCCGGCTCGCGCGTACCGACCGCCGGCGACAGCCTCCGGATGCACGTCGAGCTCGCGGTCGCGGCGGAGGAGGCCGGCTTCGACGGCGCCTGGGTGCGCGTGCATCACTTCGACCAGTCGCTCGCCACGCCCTACCCGCTGCTGGCCGCGATGGCGGCGCGCACGAGCACGCTCGAGCTCGGCACCGGCGTCATCGACCTGCGCTACGAGCAGCCGATCGCCATGACCGAGCTCGCGTCGGCGACCGACCTGCTCTCAGGCGGCCGCCTGCAGCTCGGCATCTCGCGCGGCTCCCCCGAGCGGGCCACCGACGGCCAGGAGCGCTTCGGCCTGGGCCTCGCGCCCGGCGGCAGCTGGTCGGACGAGGCGCGAGCGCGCGCCGACCGCTTCCGCCGCGCGCTGCGCGGTGAGCCGGTGGCGCGATCCGAGCGCGCGGTCGAGCTCGGGCAGGGGCCGGACCTGCCCGTCGAGCCGCGCTCCCCCGGGCTCGCCGACCGGCTGTGGTGGGGCGCCGGCAACCACGCGTCCGGGCTCTGGGCCGCCGAGCACGGCTACCACCTGCTCTCGTCCACCCTGCTGACCCAGGACGACGGCCGCCCCTTCCACGTGCAGCAGGCCGACCAGGTGCGCGCCTACCTCGAGGTGCACGCGGGCGCGGGTCACGGCATCCGCCCGCGCACCGCCGTGACGCGCAGCGCCTTCCCCATCGTGTCGGACGACGATCGGCGCTACTTCGGCCTCGCCGACGAGCAGCGCGACGGGACCGGGCGCATCGAGGGCGGCGCCGTGCGCGGCGGACCGACGTACGCGGGCGATCCCGAGCACGTCGCCCGGCGCCTGCTCGCCGACGAGGCGGTGCAGGCGGCCGACACCGTGCTCTTCGCACTGCCGAGCCAGCTCGGCCCGGACTACAACGCGCACCTCTTCACGTCGCTCGCGGCCGTCGCGCGCGAGCTCGGCTGGCTCGAGGACTGACGACCGGCTCAGTCGACCGCCTCGCCCGCGAGCGCCTTCGCGGCGAGCCGTTCCTCGCCCGCCGCCTCCCAGACCTCCCATGCCGCGTGCCCGGCGAGCAGCACGATGACGGCGCCGAGGACGATGTCCGGCCAGCCGCTCGCGGTCCAGGCCGTGACGAGCGCCATCGCGATGATCAGCAGGTTGACGATCACGTCGTTCCTGGCGGAGAGGAACGCGGCCTTCGACAGCGAACCGCTCATCCGCCGCACGCGAGCGAGCACGAGCGCGCTCACGAGGTTGACGAGCGCGGCGCCTGCGGCCGTGATCACGAGCAGCGGCACATCCGGCGGCGTCGGATCCGACGACTTCACCACCACCTGCCACGCGGCGACCGCCGCGGGGACGAGGATGATGCCGGCCATCGCCCGGCCGGCGATCGCCTGCGCACCGAGCGACCAGCCCAGCGCGATGACGATGAGCAGGTTGATCGCCGTGTCCTCGAGGAAGTCAGCGCTGTCGGCGAGCAGCGACACCGAGCCGATGGCGAGGGCCACGCCCATCTCGACGAAGCAGTACGCCAGGTTGAGCGCTGCGACGATGAGGGAGGCGCGTCGCAGCGCTCGCACGGGATCTCGGTCGGTCACGGGGCGAGCATGCCATCCGGTTCGCTCCGGCGCACGCCCGGTGGAGACGCTCCGCTCGCGCAATCGCGGGACGCGTCGCTCCCGCCGCCCGGTCAGCGCGAGACGTGCCCGCCCACCGCCGCTCGGTGCTCGGCGACCTCGCGGTAGTAGTCGATGAGCTCGAGCCCCGCAGCCGCCTCCTCGTCGAGCACGACGAGCGCGTTCGGGTGCAGCTGCAGCGCCGTGCAGGGCCAGCGCGCCGAGACGGCGCCCTCCACCATCTCGCGCACCGCCGGCGCCTTCGCGGCGCCGGTCGCGATCACGACCGCCTGCCGCGACTCCAGGATCGTGCCGAGCCCCTGCGTCAGGCAGTGGCGGGGCACGGCGGCGACGTCGCCGTCGAAGAAGCGCGCGTTGTCGCGCCGCGTCTGCGCGGTGAGCGTCTTGACGCGCGTGCGCGACGCGAACGACGAGGCCGGCTCGTTGAACGCGATGTGGCCGGTCGTGCCCACGCCGAGCAGCTGCAGGTCGATCCCGCCGGCAGCCTGGATCTCGCGCTCGAAGGCGGCGCAAGCCGCGGGCAGGTCGCGCGCACCGCCATCCGGGCCCAGCACGGCGCCGGGCGCGAAGTCGACGCGCGAGACGAGCTCGTCATGGATGACCGCCCGGTACGACCGCGGGTCGTCGGGCGCGAGCCCGACGTACTCGTCGAGCGTGAAGCCCCGGGCGCCGGCGAAGCTCATCCGACCTGCGCGCACTCGCGTCGCGAGCTCGTCGTACACGCGCAGCGGGCTCGAGCCCGTCGCGAGGCCGAGCACCGCATCCGGCCGGCGGGCGAGCAGCGCCTCCACCTCGTCGGCGACCAGCGCGCCGATCGCGTCGGCATCGGTGACGATGATCTCCATCGGGCTCCCTGCGGTCGTCGGCGGCGCGTCGAAGAAGCATCCCGTGCCCTGCTGAGGGATGCCTCCCCGACGCGCCAGCGTCGACGAGGGACGGCGCTCAGCGCCGGATCAGCGCGGGTGTACGCCCTCGGCGAACTCCTCGATGAGCTTTGCGTTGAAGGCGGGCAGGTCGTCGGGCGTGCGGCTCGACACGAGGCCCTGGTCGGTCACGACCTCCTCGTCGACCCACGTCGCGCCCGCGTTCTGCAGGTCGGTCCGCAGCGTCGGGTAGCTCGTGATGGTGCGGCCGGAGACGCCGCCGGCCTCGATGAGGATCCATGCGCCGTGGCAGATCACGCCGATCGGCTTGCCGGACTCGACGAAGCGCTGCACGAGCTGCACCGACGGCTGGTCGATGCGCAGGTGGTCGGCGTTCACGACGCCGCCGGGGAGGACGAGCGCATCGAAGTCGTCGGCGCTGGCGTCGGCCGAGACGGCGTCGACCGCCTGCGTGTGGCCGTTCTTGCCCTCGACCTGGCCGTCCTTCGGCGCGATCAGGGTCGGCAGCGCGCCGGCGCCCTGCACGGCCTCCCACGGGCTGGTGAGCTCCGAGTCCTCGAAGCCGTCCGTGAGGATGAACGCGACCTTCTTGCCGGTGATGTCAGCCATGGCTGTGCTCCTTCCAGTTGGGGTACGTCGGGGACGATACCCCCGGCGAATCCGTGCCGAGTGTGAGTCCGCAGCGAGCACGCAGAGCACGCCGGATCGTGTGGGCGGCCGGTCGTAGCGTGGCCACGACGGGGTGATCCACCACCCGTCGGACGGCTCCGGCGACCGCAGGGAGGACGCGATGCGCAGCTCGAACGACACGGCTGTAGTTCGCGTCCGGCGTGTCGCGGATGGAGTTTCCCGGTCGTGCACAGGTCGCCGCCGCCGCTCTCCACAGGCTTTTCCGCGTCGTTCCGCGGCGGGAATCCCGACCTGGGGATGGTTGTTGAAACAGATGTGGAGAAACACACCATCTTGTGTCGTTGCTCCGCCGCAGACCCCACATATAGTGGGAGCCCGGCAACGGCCGGACTGCTTCCCAGCACACGCACCACACGAGAACACACACGAGGAGTGCCGCTCATGACCGTCACCGTCTACTCCAAGCCCGCTTGCGTCCAGTGCACGATGACCACCCGCGCGCTCGACGCGCAGGGCATCGAGTACCAGATCTTCGACGTCACCGCCGACGACAAGGCGCTCCAGACCGTCAAGGACCTCGGCTACATGCAGGCGCCCGTCGTCATCGCCGACGAGCAGCACTGGTCGGGCTTCCAGCCCGACCGCATCAAGGCGATCCTCGCGGCCTGAGCCGCACCGCCGTCGTGGAGGCTGCCGTGAGCGAGGTCGTCTACTTCTCGAGCGTCTCGGGCAACACCGCCCGCTTCGTCGAGAAGCTCGGACGGCCCGCCTCGCGCATCCCCCTCTACGCCACCGAGCCGCCCCTCGAGCAGCGTGAGCCCTACGTGCTCATCGTGCCGACGTACGGCGGCGGCGACGGCAAGGGCGCGGTGCCCAAGCAGGTCATCCGGTTCCTCAACGACGAGCAGAACCGACAGCACCTGCGCGGCGTGATCAGCGCCGGCAACACGAACTTCGGTGCGGGCTACGGACTGGCGGGCGACATCATCGCCAAGAAGTGCCACGTGCCCCACCTCTACCGCTTCGAGCTCTTCGGAACCCCCGACGACGTGCGCGTCGTGAACGATGGATTGGATGCACTATGGCAACGGTGACGCCAGAGATGACGACGGGCAAGACGTCCGTGATGGACTACCACTCGCTCAACGCGATGCTCAACCTCTACGGACCGGACGGCAAGATCCAGTTCGAGAAGGACCGCGAGGCTGCGAACCAGTACTTCCTGCAGCACGTCAACCAGAACACGGTCTTCTTCCACTCGCTGAAGGAGAAGCTCGACTACCTGGTCGAGAACGAGTACTACGAGCAGGAGGTGCTCGACCAGTACTCCTTCGAGTTCATCAAGTCGCTCATGAAGCGCGCCTACGGCTACAAGTTCCGCTTCCCGACGTTCCTCGGGGCGTTCAAGTACTACACCTCGTACACGCTCAAGACGTTCGACGGCAAGCGCTACCTCGAGCGCTACGAGGACCGCGTCGTCAACGTCGCGCTCGCGCTCGCCGAGGGCAGCGAGCCGCTCGCCGAGGCGTACGTCGACGAGATGGTGAACGGCCGCTTCCAGCCGGCCACCCCGACGTTCCTCAACGCGGGCAAGAAGCAGCGCGGCGAGCTCGTCTCCTGCTTCCTCCTCCGCATCGAGGACAACATGGAGTCGATCGGCCGCTCGATCAACTCGGCGCTGCAGCTCTCGAAGCGCGGCGGCGGCGTGGCGTTCAACCTCACGAACATCCGCGAGTACGGCGCACCGATCAAGCAGATCCAGAACCAGTCCTCCGGCGTCATCCCCGTGATGAAGCTGTTCGAAGACAGCTTCTCGTACGCGAACCAGCTCGGTGCCCGTCAGGGTGCGGGCGCGGTGTACCTGCAGGCGCACCACCCCGACATCATGCGGTTCCTCGACACGAAGCGTGAGAACGCCGACGAGAAGATCCGCATCAAGACGCTGTCGCTCGGCGTCGTCGTGCCCGACATCACGTTCGACCTCGCGAAGAAGGGCGAGGACATGTACCTCTTCTCGCCCTACGACGTCGAGCGCGTCTACGGCGTGCCCTTCAGCGACATCTCGGTGACCGAGAAGTACCACGAGATGGTCGACGACGCCCGGATCACGAAGACGAAGATCAACGCGCGCGAGTTCTTCCAGACGCTCGCCGAGATCCAGTTCGAGTCGGGCTACCCGTACATCATGTTCGAGGACACGGTGAACCGGGCCAACCCGATCGACGGCCGCATCAACATGTCGAACCTGTGCAGCGAGATCCTGCAGGTCAACACCCCGTCGACCTACGACGACGACCTCGACTACGAGTCCGTCGGCAAGGACATCTCCTGCAACCTCGGCTCGATGAACATCGCGCTGTCGATGGACTCGCCCGACTTCGGCAAGACGGTCGAGACGGCCATCCGCGCGCTGACGGCGGTCTCCGACCAGTCGAACATCGGCTCGGTGCCCTCGATCGCCCGCGGCAACTCGATGAGCCACGCCATCGGCCTCGGCCAGATGAACCTGCACGGCTACCTCGGCCGCGAGCGCATCCACTACGGCTCCGAGGAGGGGCTCGACTTCACGAACATCTACTTCTACACGGTGCTGTTCCACGCCCTCCGGGCGTCGAACCTGCTCGCGCAGGAGAAGGGCCAGACGTTCGAGGGCTTCGAGCGCTCGAAGTACGCGTCGGGCGAGTTCTTCGAGAAGTACACGCAGCAGGAGTGGAAGCCGGCGACGGCTCGGGTGCAGGAGCTGTTCGACACGTCGAACATCCACATCCCGACGCGGGAGGACTGGCGCGCGCTGCAGGCGCTCGTGCAGGAGCACGGCATCTACAACCAGAACCTGCAGGCGGTGCCCCCGACCGGCTCGATCTCGTACATCAACAACTCGACGTCGTCGATCCACCCGATCGCGTCGAAGATCGAGATCCGCAAGGAGGGCAAGCTCGGGCGCGTCTACTACCCGGCGCCGTTCATGACGAACGACAACCTCGAGTACTTCCAGGACGCCTACGAGATCGGCGCCGAGAAGATCATCGACACCTACGCCGCGGCCACGCAGCACGTCGACCAGGGCCTGTCGCTCACGCTGTTCTTCAAGGACACCGCGACGACCCGCGACATCAACAAGGCGCAGATCTACGCATGGCGCAAGGGCATCAAGACCATCTACTACATCCGTCTCCGCCAGCTCGCGCTGGAAGGGACTGAGGTGGATGGCTGCGTCTCCTGCATGCTGTGACGCCGACGACGAGACGATGAGAGACACCGACATGGACACGCAGGACACGCAGACGGGCTCGGCGTTCGACGAGATCGCCGAGGCCCCGGTCGCCCCCGAGGCGCGCGAGGCGATCGCCGCCGATCGCGACGAGGTCGAGGCGGCGCTCGGCGCCGGCAAGCCGCAGACCGAGGCGCAGCAGCGCGCGCACAAGCACAACCAGCTCGTGCGGGCGATCAACTGGAACCGCATCGAGGACGACAAGGACCTCGAGGTCTGGAACCGGCTCGTCAACAACTTCTGGCTGCCCGAGAAGGTGCCGCTGTCGAACGACGTGCAGTCGTGGGGCACGCTGACGCCCGACGAGAAGACGCTCACGATGCGCGTCTTCACGGGCCTGACGCTGCTCGACACGATCCAGGGCACGGTCGGCGCGGTGTCGCTCATCCCCGACGCGATCACGCCGCACGAGGAGGCCGTCTACACGAACATCGCGTTCATGGAGTCGGTGCACGCGAAGTCGTACTCGTCGATCTTCTCGACGCTCGCGTCGACGCCCGAGATCGACGACGCCTTCCGCTGGTCGACCGAGAATCCCTACCTGCAGCGCAAGGCAGAGATCATCATCGACTACTACGAGGGCGACGACCCGCTGAAGCGCAAGGTCGCCTCGACGCTGCTCGAGTCGTTCCTGTTCTACTCGGGCTTCTACCTGCCGATGTACTGGTCGAGCCGCGCCAAGCTCACGAACACGGCCGACCTCATCCGCCTCATCATCCGCGACGAGGCCGTGCACGGGTACTACATCGGCTACAAGTTCCAGAAGGGCTACGAGAAGCTGAGCCCTGCGGAGCAGGCCGAGATCAAGGACTACACGTACTCGCTGCTCTACGAGCTCTACGAGAACGAGTCGAAGTACACGGCCGACCTCTACGACGCCGTCGGCCTCACCGAGGACGTCAAGAAGTTCCTCCACTACAACGCGAACAAGGCGCTCATGAACCTCGGGTTCGAGCCCCTGTTCCCGTCGACGGTGACCGACGTCAGCCCCGCGATCCTCTCGGCGCTCTCGCCGAACGCCGACGAGAACCACGACTTCTTCTCGGGGTCGGGCTCGTCGTACGTGATCGGCAAGGCCGAGGCGACCTCGGACGACGACTGGGACTTCTGAGTCGCGACCCGTCTCGCAGTGCCCGCAGAGGCCCGCGACAGCAGATCACTGCCGTCGCGGGCCTCATGCCGTAGGCGCTGCCGACGGGACGCCGGGCCTCACGCGCGGTCCAGCACCTCGCGGAGCTTGGCGGCGAACGCCTCCGGTTGGCCGGCATAGCCGAACTCGCCGCCCATGAAGCCGCCGTGGTGGCTGGGGAAGACGGTCGCCTGCTGGCCGAGCTGCTCCGCCAAGGCGATCGCGGTCCGGCCGGTGTAGACGTCCACCGACTCCTCCCCGACCGCGACGATGATCCTGGTCGGCGCCGCCCTCAGTGCGTCGAGGTCCGGCCGGTAGAGGGGCACCGCCCAGGATCGGTCTGACAGCAGCGGATCGTCGCGCGTCCCGTCGTCCGCGGTCGGCAGGCCGAACGCGGCCGGGTCCGGCGTTGGTCGAGCCAGGTGCTCATCCGTGACCTCCCCCTCCCACGAGGTCATCGCGATGAAGGCAGCCATCCCGGCGCCCCAGCCCTTGTCCCGGTACACCTGCGTGTAGGCCGTCCGGGCTCGCTGCACCGCCTCCGCGTCCGGCAGGACGCAGTCGATCGGCGGCTCATGCGCGACCAGGGTCGACACGTCCCCAGGGTGGGCCGTCACCAGGGCCAGCGCGGTCACCGCGCCACCGCTGCTGGCGAGCATCTCGACCGGGCCGGCGCCGAGCGCCTCGATGATGGCGTGGACGTCCTCGGCTTGCACCTCCGGCTCGTTCGTCGTCGCGCCGTCCTTTCGCGTGCTCCGACCCAGGCCTCGCGGGTCGTAGGTCACGACGGTGCGGTCCCCGAACAGGGCCACCTGCGCCTGGAACCCGCTCGCGTCCATCGGCTGGCCGATCATCATCAGCGGCGGCCGGCCATCGGCGGTCGGCAGCGGCCCGTGGACGTCGTAGACGAGGTCGACCTCCGGCAGCGCGAGGGTGTGTTGCGACACGAGCGACCTCCTCGATGGGAACGAGCTGACCGGATGGTACGACGCGGTGTCTGCGGTGCGCCAGTCGCTCGGTGCCCGCCGGCTGCGGACCGTGACCGCTCCCGGAACCGTGAGCGGTGCGCCGGCTCAGGTCTCGAGCAGGCCGTCCGGCTCGACCACGCCGTAGTGCGCGTGCGAGGCGACCTCGGGCGCCTGCATGAGGTGCAGGCCCATGTCGCGCGAGAGCCGCTCGCAGCGGCACGTGGATGCTCCGAGCGCATGCTGCGGGCGGCCCAGGCTTGAGCGTAACGCTGTCCGCGGATAGCGTGACCGCCAACAGCCTGCCGCCTGTCGGCGGACCAGGTCATCGCTTGGCTCAAGGAGGAGTTTCATGCGAAAGCTACTTTTGGGGGTCGTGGCCGCGGTGGCACTGATCCTGGGCAGCGCAGCCCCGGCGTCTGCGATCACCGGGAACTACGTCGAGGACAACGAGCATCCGTACGTCGGGCTGGTGGTCTTCTACGACGAGGAGGGCGAGTTCACCGGCCGGTGCTCCGGATCCCTGCTCACGCCGACCGTGTTCCTCACCGCGGGGCACTGCACCGACGACAACGCGACGGCCATCGTCTACTTCCAGCAGGACGCCGGCGCCAACTACGACCCGGTCACGGAGCTCGATCCGATCACCGGCTATCCCGAGACCTGCGCGGGCGACACGCTCGGCGTGCTCTGCGCCACGTCCGACGAGCTCTACAACTACGGCTTCGACGACTTCGCATCCTTCCCGAACACCTACGACGTGGGCATCGTCATCCTCGATCAGCCGATCGACCTCGACGAGTACGGCGCTCTGGCGGCGCCGGGATCCCTCGACAGCCTCGCGACGGCGCGCGGCAGGCAGGACGTCACCTTCACGGCCAGCGGCTACGGGCTGACCAAGAGCAGTCCGGTCGCCGTCGAGTCGTACCGCGAGCGCCTCATGGCCTCCGCGATCCTCACGAACCTCTCGAGCAGGAACACGGACGGGTTCAACCTGCAGACCAACGGCAACGGTGCGGGTCGCGGCGGCACCTGCTCCGGCGACTCGGGCGGCCCCGTCTTCTACGGCGGGTACGAGTCGAACACGATCGTCGCGGTGACGTCCTTCGGCCTCAACGAATGGTGCCGAGGCGTCGACTTCGCCTACCGCACGGACCGTCAAGAGGTGCTCGACTGGATCGCGTCGGTCGTGGGAGAGGAGCAGTACTCGCAGATCGACATCGTGACGATCTGAGCAGACCGTCTGACCCGTCCCGGAGGGGGCGGCACCGCGCGAGGGGGCCGCCCCCTTCGTCGTGCCCGGCCGACCCGCCAGCCGGCTCAGGTCTCGAGCAGGCCGTCCGGGTCCTCGACGCGCACCTCGTGCCCGTCGCGCTCGAGGCGCCGGATGCCCTCGCGCAGCATCCGCCGGCCGACCTTGTTCGTCGAGGCGACGCGCGAGAGGTCGACCACGACCGGCTCGCCGTCCTGCGGCACGCGCTCGAGCTCCCGCAGCGCCACCTCCGCGGCCGCGAAGTGCATCGTGCCCTGCAGCTGCACCTCGCGCACGCCGTCAGCATCGGCGTCCGGCTCCACCACGCCGTAGAGCACGTGCGAGGCCACCTCGGGCGCCTGCATGAGGTGCAGGCCCATGTCGCGCGAGAGCCGCTCGCACACGCGCACGCCCCGCACGCTGTTGCCGTACTCGTCGAGCCGCGGCGAGAAGGCACCGATGCCGACCTGGCCGGGCAGCGCACCGAGCACGCCGCCCGCGACGCCGCTCTTCGCCGGGATGCCGACGTGGCTCATCCAGTCACCGGCCGCGTCGTACATGCCGCACGTCGCCATCACGCTGAGCACCTGCCGGCACACCCACGCGGGCACGATCTGCTCGCGCGTCACGGGGTTGCGGCCGCCGGCGGCGAGCGTCATCGCCATCACCGCGAGGTCGCGCACGTCGACGAGCAGCGAGCACTGCTTCGTGTAGCCGTCGACGGCGTCGTGCGGCTCGCCCTCGAGCTTGCCCTGCGCGTGCACGAGGTAGGCGAGCGCCATGTTGCGGCTCGAGGTGGAGCGCTCCGACTCGTAGACCTGCTCGTCGATCTCGAGCTCGCGACCGGCGAAGGCGGAGAGGCCCGAGCGGATGCGCTCCACCCGCTCGGCCGGGCTGGCGTCGGCCTCGCCCACGAGCGTGTGCGTCGTGATGGCTCCGATGTTGATCATGGCGTTCCGCGGGCGACCGTTGCGCTCGAGCGAGATCTCGTTGAACGCGTCGCCGGACGGCTCGACGCCCACGTGCTCCAGCACGGTCTCGAGCCCGCGGTCGGCGAGGGCGAGCGCGTAGGCGAAGGGCTTCGAGATCGACTGGATCGTGAAGCGGTGCTCGTCGTCGCCCGCGCCGTAGAGCGTGCCGTCGATCGTGCAGATCGCGACGCCGAAGCGCTCGGGGTCGGCATCGGCGAGCTCGGGGATGTAGCTCGCGACCTCGCCCTCGTCGCCGTCGTCGGCGCACGACCGGCGCACCTCGTCCAGGTAGTCGGGTACGGGGCTGCGCATCCGTCGAGGCTATCGAGGGGGCCCTGGACGGGCCGGCGCGAGCCGACGAGGTCGGGGCTGTTGCGCCTCGTGGCGCGGTGCCATCCTCGGATCGTCCCGACGCGCGGGGTCATGCGGATGCCGCACGGATCGGGGCGGTGCTGCGAAGGGGTGGCGGCGATGGCCGACGGCGGCGAGCGCGAGGACCACATCGGCGACGACGAGATCGAGATGCTCGTCGGCTCCCTCGGCAGGACCGCGCTCCGGCGCCGCGCGATCATCGCAGCGGCATCCGGACCGGCGGTCGACGAGCAGCTGCTCGATGACCGGCCGGTGCCGGACGCCGTGGCCGAGCGGCTCGACCGCTTCCGCCAGACGCTCGTGCCGCTGACCCACCTCGACCTGCGCGGCGCGGTCATGCACAAGGTCTCCGACGGCCTCGACCTCACCATGAGCGGATGGTTCGAGGCGGCGGCCCGGCCGGAGCCGCGCGACCTGCTCCACGTCTACGGGCCCGACCGCGACGCCACCGGCGAGCAGCGCTACTACCGGTGGGCATGGCTGGACCACAGCACGTACGCGAGCGCCTTCAGCACCACAGGCCCGGCGATCGTGCGCTCCGGCAGGCTCGCGGGCAGCTGCGGCGTCTACTGGGGCCAGTGGGCGTTCAGCGTCGGCGGCGCGGGGATGCTCTTCACCGCGCAGCACGGGGCCTCGCGCGTCTCGGTCCGGCCCTACGTGCCGTGGGTGGCACTCACGTCCTTCAACCACTACTCGATCGGCGCGTCGGTCGTCTGCCACCTCGGCATCCTGGTGGAGAGCTGGCGGCCGGGGGACGCGCAGACCCAGCAGGAGCGGGACCACTTCGTCACCGTCGTGCACCGCACGTCGGCGGAGGGCTACCTCTTCGACAGCCAGACGAGCGGCACCGCGGTGTCGAGCGACGGGCTCGTCACCGACTTCGTCGCCGTCCCGGGCCGCCGCTACGCGATCTACGTCTACGCGTGGCTCGAGACGAACGGCGGCGCGGTGGGCTCGGGTCCGCTCGGCTACGCCCGCATCGAGCTCGACGCCTCCGTGCCCTTCGTCGTGGCGCAGGAGACGCTGCTCTGAGGCTCAGGAAGCGGGGCGGTTAGGTTCATGGGGCTCAATGTCGTGGTCCTCCTCACGACTCTGCTCGTGGGGCTCCTCGGGTCGGCCACCTCGGTCACCGATTCTGTCCCCGGCAAGGTTGTCGTCTCTACGCTGCTCGTCGTGTCCACGGCCACTTCCATCTGGCTACGCCGGACAGAACATCTGAAGGAAGAGGAGATGTACGCCGGCGTGCGGGAGCTGTCGTCGCGCGCACTGCCGGCGCCCGCCTCGTTCGACCACGCCGCCCGAGCCGTGAGCACATACTTGCGAGAGCGTTGCGGACTGCATCTGAATGCGGTTCAGCACAAGGTAGAGCAGGGCGCGACCGCGTTCATCGTCCAGATCCTTTTCTCTGATCCGGCCCCAGAGACCGGACTAGACCCCGACGACGACGACATCGAGTGGGAAGACTACCCAGAGCTGATCTGCGGGGTTCTCGTGCTCGACGCTAATGACGTGCGGACGATGTCGCGGCTCAAGGGCAGGCGCCTCGAGCAGATGCTCGAGGAAGAGATCATCGGTGCCTGGGGCCGTGAGGCGACCTCCGAGAGCTGGGCGTTCATCGACCACCGGATGATGATCCTGCTCGAGGGAATCCTTGTCAGTCTTGGAGCGCCGGCAGCATCAACATCAACAGTGCACGATCGCGACTCGCATCTCGTCGCAATCGAGGTGGAGATCGATGCTGATCCGACTGATCCCGCGCGCGTTCTGGTCCTGGACGCCGCCTTTCTCACGGCGATGCTGCGAGAGCCGGTATTGGAGCGTGGCGCGATGATGATGCGAGAGGTTCGGACATGGCTCTCTGTCGTGGGTCCTGACGACGCGTGAACCAACCCGGTGCCTCGAGCGCGGCGACCTACAGCTGCGACGTCGTGGCGCAAGAGACGCTGCTCTGAGGCTCAGGCGGGCTCCGCCTCCTCGACCCACTCGAGCAGGTCGCCGGGCTGGCACTCGAGCACGCGGCACATCGCGTCGAGCGTCGAGAAGCGCACGGCCTTCGCCCGTCCGTTCTTCAGCACCGCGACGTTGGCGGGCGTCAGCCCGACCCGCTCGGCGAAGTCGCCGACGCTCAGCTTGCGCTTCGCGAGCTCGACGTCGATCCGCACCACGATGGGCATCAGATGACCTCCTCGAGCTCTGCGCGGTAGCCGGTGGCCTGCCGCAGCAGGCCGCGCATGACGATCATGAGCAGCAGCGGCAGCGACGAGAGCACCACGACGCCGAACAGCAGCATCGGGATGCCCGGGTCGCGGATCTCCGGCGTGAAGAAGATGACCGCCGTGACCGCGAGCGCGAAGCCGGCGAGGAGCGCCCAGCCGATCGCGAGCGACCACACGATCGCATCCACCCAGCGCCGCGACGCGTCGCTGAACAGCCGGTCGCGGCCGATGAGCGTCAGCAGCCGCCAGATGCAGACGATCACCGCGAGCACGCTCAGCAGCACGAGTGAGAGGACGATCTGCGTCGGCAGGCGCACGCCGGGCTCCGGGGTGCCGTCGGACAGCTCGCCGGGCAGGGCGAACGTCAGCAGCACGAGCAGCCAGAGGGCGGCGACGACGAGCACGACGCGGAGGGCGAAGACGACGAGGCGGGACTGCAACATCCATCGAGTCTCGCGCGATATCTATCGAAAGTCAATTGGTTGAATGCTGAGCGTCTCCCGAGTGCGGCACGCCCAAGCGTCTGTCACTGTTGTCCCCCACCCGCTGTACCCCAACCCGGGGTGCGCGCAGAGAAGAGGGGGAACCAATGACGGATCACACCTTCAGCATCGACGAGCTCTACCGGGGCACGGTCTACGACTCCGACGGCGACAAGATCGGTGCTGTCAAGCAGGTCTACACCGACGACACCACCGGAGAGCCGCAGTTCGTGACGGTCAACACCGGCCTGTTCGGCTCCCGCGAGAGCTTCGTGCCCGTAAGCGGCGCGACCCGGCAGGGCGACGACATCCACGTGCCGTACACGAAGGCCTTCGTGAAGGACGCGCCCGGCATCGAGGCCGACGGCCACATGGAGGAGAGCGAGCAGGACGAGCTCTTCCGCTACTACGACTACAGCGGTGGCGGCCGTGACACCACGACGTACGACCGCGACACCACCGCAGGCGTGGGCGGCGTCGGCGGGCTGGGCGACGGATCGCTCGACCGCGACCGCGACCGTGACCTGGACCTCGACCGCGACCGCACCTCCGACCTCGGCGACGAGTCGATCGTGCGCCGCGAGGAGCAGCTCAACGTCGGCACCGAGCGCGTCGAGACGGGCCGCCTGCGCATCCGCAAGCACGTCGTCACGGAGCAGCAGACCGTGACCGTGCCCGTCGAGCGCGAGGAGTTCGAGGTCGTGCGCGAGCCGATCACCGGCACCTCGACCGGCGGCACGCTCGGCGACGACGAGATCGCCGTCACCACGCACGCCGAGCGTCCGGTCGTCGACAAGGACGTCGTCGACGCCGAGCGCATCGGTGTCGAGAAGCGCACGGTCACCGATCAGGAGCGCGTCTCCGCGGAGGTCTCCAAGGAGCAGGTCGACATCGACCGCGACGGCGACGTCGACCGCGACCGCGACCGCGGCATCGACGGCGACGGCGGCCTGCGCCGCTGACCGTCCGGCCTCGCGCCGCATCGTCGACCCGTCCCGCTTCGGCGGGGCGGGTCGATCGCCGTCCGGGCGGCCGCTCGGAGCGCTCCGTCGGGAGGCGAGCGCGGGTCGCACCGCTGCCGGTCAGTCCCGCGTGGTTCGATCGGCAGCATGGAGGCACCGGTCGAGGCGGACGCGCGCCGCGAGTCGCGCGCGATCGCGGCCGCGTGGGCGTGCTTCGCGGTGGGCATCGCGCTCGGGCTCATCGCCCTCGCCGGCCCGCCGCGCCCGATCGCCGGCGAGGGCTCGGTCGCGCTTCCGGCCGCCGGCATCGCCGCGCTCGTCGCCGCCACCGCGTTCGCCGTCAGCTCCGCCGTGCACCGACGCGGGGAGACGACACCGATGCCGCGCTGGCAGGCGGTCATCGCACGCGTCTCGACCATCGCGATCACCATCGCCTTCGCCGCGGTCGCGTACCTCGCGGTGCTCACGGCCGGCGAGATCCTCGCGCTCGGCCTGCAGGGGCTGCAGGCACCCGCGTTGGGCGGCGCGCTGCTCACCGGCGCCGCGAGCGCGGCCGCCGGGTGGCTCGCCTTCCAGGCGGGCGTCGAGCTGCGCACCACCGACCTGGCCACCCTGCTCTTCGCGTTCCTCACCATCGGCACCGTGTTCGCGATGATCACGGCAGCCGACCCGCGCTGGTGGGAGCGGCACTTCTCCGACCTCGGCACCGGCTGGGCGTTCAACCTCACGCTCATCGTCGCGGGGCTGCTGGTCGCGACGATCGGCGCGTACATCGGTCGCGACCTGCACCGCCGGCTCGGCGACGCCGCGCTGCGCCGGATCGCGCTGGTGGTCGCGCTCTTCGCCCTCACCGGTGCCGCGCTCGCCGGCGTCGGCGTCTTCCCGGTGCATCGGGGGCAGCTGCTCCACGACATCGCGGCATTCGGCACGCTCGGGCTCTTCGGGATCACGATGGTCGTGGTGACGATCGTGATGCCCGGGCCGCCCCGCGCGCTGCTCCTCACGACCGTCGGGGCCGGGGTCGCGCTCGTCGTCGCGGTGCTGCTGTGGCGACCGCTCGAGGTCTACAGCGCCACGGCGCTCGAGGCGATCGCCGTCGGCATCCTCTTCGTCTGGCTCACGACGCTCGTGCGCACCCTCGCCGCGCTCGTGCCGCAGGAGAGTCGCCCGTCGGGGTCGCCGTCGCCGCTGCGTGCGGCGCCCGCGACCTGACCGCGGGTGCGGCCGACTCGACATCGGTGCCCGCAGCGGGCAAGGTTGAGCCATGACGAGTCACGATCCGGTCGAGCCTGAGACGCCGCAGGACACCCCTGAGGGCACCGAGACGGCCGAGGAGGCGCAGCGTCGCAAGTTCCGCGAGGCGCTCGACAAGAAGAAGCTCGGCCACCACGGGCAGGGCATGGGCGCCCCCGGCGGCGTGCAGGGCGCGCACTCCGGTCCCGCCGTCCAGAAGCGCGTCCACCGCCGCAAGAGCGGCTGAGCCGGGCCCTCGCTGGTGCTCGCGCTTCGCGCTGAGCGCCGGCGTCAGCCTGCCTGCGCGAGGTAGGCGAGCTGCGCCGCCATCGACGCCTCGGCCGCCTGCCGCACCGACGGGTCGACGTCGGCGTAGACGACGTCGGTGACGGCGGCGACGGGTGCGTCCGCGGCCGTCGTGCCGAGCGTCGCGAGCGCGTCGCGCACCTGCTCGAGCCGCTCGAGCCGGTGCGCGCGGTACTCGCGCGCCACCGCGGCGACGGAGGGCAGCGGATCGCCGTGGCCCGGCAGCGCCTCGAGGTCGCCGAGCGCCTCCAGCCGGTCGAGCGTCGCGAGGTAGGGCCCGACCGCGCCGTCGGGGTGCATGATCACGGTCGTGCCCCTGCCGAGGATCGTGTCGCCGGTGAGCACCGCCCGGCCCGGCACCACGATGCACACCGAGTCGGCCGTGTGGCCCGGGGTGGCGATGACCTGCAGCTCGACGTCGTCGACGGGGATCCACTCGCCGTCGACGAGCGGCTCGCCGCCGAGGCACTCGTCG
Source organism: Agrococcus jenensis (assembly GCF_003752465.1). NCBI lineage: Bacteria > Bacillati > Actinomycetota > Actinomycetes > Micrococcales > Microbacteriaceae > Agrococcus > Agrococcus jenensis. The sequence continues at coordinate 867,900 of NZ_RKHJ01000001.1, forward strand.
GGATCGAGGCCGCGGAGCGCGGCGCCGGTGGAGCGCGCGAGCTCGGCCGCGCCCTCCGTGTGGTCGGGGTGGCGGTGCGTCACGAGGATGAGCCGCGGCCGGAGCCGCACCAGCCGCTCGATGTGCTCGGCGTCGGCAGGGCCCGGGTCGACGACGACCTGCCCGCCCAGCACGTAGGTGTTCGTGCCGTCCAGCGTCATGGGGCCGGGGTTGGGTGCCAGGATGCGCTCGATCTCGACCATGCGTCGACCCTACGACGCCGGGCATCCGCCCCGCTGGCGCGTCCCGGCGACGATGTCACCGGCCTCTGGTCCCATGGACCCATGGAGCCGCTCGTCATCGTCGCCGCACTCGCCGCCGTGCTGCTCGCCGGCGCGCTCGGCGCGCTGCTCGGCACGCGGATCGGGCACGCGCGCGCCACCGCCGACAGCGCCGCGACCACGGGCGACCTGCTGGCCGCGCGGAGCCGGCTCGAGGTGCTCGAGGCCGAGCGCATCCGGGAGCGCGACATCGCGGAGCGCCGTCACGCCGCCCAGCTCGAGGAGGTGCGCGACGAGGCGCAGCGCCGCGTCGCGGAGGAGCGGGAGCGCGGCAGGGAGGTGCTCGCCGAGCTGCAGCAGGATGCGCAGCGCCGCGCCGACGAGTTCGCCGCGCTCAGCAGCGCGGCGCTCGAGCGCAACTCCGCCGTCTTCCTCGAGCAGGCGGAGGAGCGGCTGCGGCGATCGCAGACCGAGGGCGCGGCCGAGCTCGCGAAGCGCGAGGCCGCGGTGCAGCAGCTCGTCGAGCCGCTGTCGAAGTCGCTCGAGTCGGTGCGCGGCGAGGTGACGGCGGCCGAGCAGGCGCGCGCGCAGGCGAACGCCGCGCTTGCCGAGCAGCTGCGGGCCATGCGCGCATCGTCCGAGCAGCTGACCGTCGAGACGCGGCAGCTCGTCACCGCGCTCCGCGCGCCGCAGGTGCGCGGGCGCTGGGGCGAGCTGCAGCTGCGGCGCGTCGTCGAGTCGGCCGGCATGCTCGAGCACGTCGACTTCACCGAGCAGGCCCACCACGCCACCGACGACGGCGCGCTGCGCCCCGACATGCTCGTGCACCTGCCGGGCGACAAGCAGGTGATCGTCGACGCGAAGGTCGCGTTCAGCGGCTACCTCGAGGCCATGGAGGCGCGCGACGACGCGACCCGCGACAAGCGCCTCGACGCCCACGCGCGCCACATGCGCGACCACATCGACCAGCTGGGCTCGAAGGCCTACTGGGAGGCGGTGCCCGGCACTCCCGAGTTCGTGGTCATGTTCGTGCCCGCGGAGCCGTTCCTCAACGCGGCGCTCGAGCGCGACCCCACGCTGTTCGAGCGCGCCTTCGCTCGGAACGTCATCCTCGCCACACCCGCGACGCTCGTGGCGCTGCTCCGCACGGTCGGCTACACCTGGCGGCAGGAGCAGCTCGCCGGCGAGGCCATGCAGGTGCTCGAGGTCGGCCGCGAGCTGCACAAGCGGCTCGGCACGATGGGGTCGCACCTCACGACGCTGGGCAAGCGCCTCAACAGCACGGTCGAGGCGTACAACGCGTTCAACGCATCGCTCGACCGCAACGTCGTCACGCAGGCGCGGCGGTTCTCGAGCCTGCAGGGGCTCGATCCGTCGCTCGATCGCACGCCGCCCCTCGAGGTGCTCGCCGTGCCGGCGCAGAAGCCCGACCTGCACGCGGTCTCGGTGACGCAGATCCGCGAGCATCCCGGCATTGCAGACGCGGATGAGGCCTCCTCAGCGATAGCGTGAGTCCGTGACCGTCATCCCGACCGCCGCCACGCTCGTGCTCATGCGCGACGGCGCGGGCGCGATCGAGGTGCTGCTGCTGCAGCGGCCCGACCGCGGCGCGTTCGCGGGTGCCTGGGTGTTCCCCGGCGGCAAGGTCGAGCCGGTCGATCGCGTCGACGACGAGGAGACCACCGCGCGCAACGCCGCGGTGCGCGAGACGGCCGAGGAGTCGGGCCTCGTCGTGACGCCCGACGCGCTCGTGCCGCTCTCGCACTGGTCGCCGCCCGAGCAGCTCGCGACGAAGTTCATCACCTGGTTCTTCGTCGCCGAGGCGCCCGCGGGCGAGGTCGTGGTGCAGCAGGCCGAGGCCGTGGCCGCGCGGTGGATCCGCCCGGCGGATGCGCTCAAGCAGCACGGCGCCGGCACGCTCCGGCTGTTCCCGCCCACCTGGGTGACGCTCGACACGCTCATGGCCTACCCGACCGTCGATGCGGCGATCGCGGGCATCGGGCGGCACGAGCTGCGGCGCTACGCGACGAAGCAGGACCCCGAGCGCGGGCTTGCGATCTGGGCGGGCGATGAGGCCTACGACGGCCTGCCCGACACCGAGGAAGGCCCCCGCCACCGCCTCCACGTGGGGGCGCTCCCCTGGCGGTTCGAGCACCGCTGAGACGAGGGCCCCGCCGAGGTGCGGGCATCCACTAGCATCGCGCCCATGGCCGCCCCCGGTGCGTCGCGATCGATCGGTGCGTCGCGATCGATCGGCGCGTCGCGCTCGATCGGTGCGGCGGCGCTGCTCGCCGTGGCGGTGCTCTGCGGCTGCGCAGCGGACCCGGTGGTCGACGACTCCTCGACGCCGCCCTCATCGTCGCCGACCGCATCCCCGGCGGCATCCGCATCGAGCTCGCCCACGTCGATCGAGACCGAGCCGGACTGCCCCGCGCCGGCCCCGCCCGCCGCCGGCACCGCGTTCGACCAGGCGCTGCACGACGAGCTGGTGGCGATGCTGGAGCGCGATCAGGCCGGACGGCTCGGCACCGGCCCCGACGAGGAGGGCGATGCGGCGCGCACGGAGCGGCTCGCCGAGATCATCGCGGAGCACGGGTGGCCGACGTTCGACCTCGTGGGCGAGGACGGCGAGGACGCGGCGTGGGCGATCGCCCAGCACGCCGACCTCGATCCGGGGTTCCAGCGGTGCGCGCTCGAGCACCTGCGCGTCGCCGTCGACGCGGGCCAGGGGTCGCCCGGCAACCTCGCCTACCTCGACGACCGCATCCAGGCCGCGGCGGGTGCGCCTCAGCGGTACGGCACCCAGGTCGCCTGCACGGACGACGGGCCGGTGCCCGCGACGCCGCTCTCTGACCCCGACGGCATCGAGCGGATCCGCGCAGAAGCGGGGCTCGCGCCGTACGCCGACTACCTCGCCGAGATGGCCGAGATCTGCGCGCAGCCGGGATGACGGGGGCGCGGCGCGACCGTCCGCCCCGCACGGGGCCGGTTCAGGAGGTCGCGCCCGTCCCGTCCGACACGCGCTCCCAGCCCTCGATGCCGCCCGCCTCCACGACGAAGCACGGATGCGGCAGCGCGCGCACCGCGAGCGGCAGGCGGTCGGGGCTGCGCCCCGCGAGCTTCGCGCGCAGGTGCTGCAGCTCGTGCTCGAGCTGGCCGTCGGTGACCGCCATGAGCGGCGCCGGCCCCGGACGGTCGATGCGCGTCCGGTCGTAGGTGTAGCCGCGCGCATCCGCCTCGTCGGCGACGCGCGCGAGGTAGGCGCCGATGCTCGCGAGCGGATCCGGCTGCGCGCGGAAGCGCTCGAGCTGCGGGTGCCGCAGGTAGCCCTTCGTGCGCCCGGCGAGCACCGCCTGCGCGAGCAGTCCCTCCCGCCAGCAGGCGGTCAGCCCTTGGCGGTCGAGCAGCGCGGGGTGCAGCGACCAGATCCTCATCTGCTCGATGCTAGCCGCGCGAGGATCGCTCCGACGCCTCCGCGACCCCGACGAGGCGGCTCGCCATCGCCTCGAAGATCACGTGGTGCGCGGGCACGAGCGACCACCAGTAGAGGCGGCCGGTGAGGCCGCTCGGCAGGAAGATCGCGCGCTGGCGGTAGTGCGCCCCGTCGCCCTCCGGGGTCACCTCGAACTCGATCCACGCTCGTCCCGGCACCTTCATCTCGGCGCGCAGCCGCAGCAGCCGTCCGCGGTCGATGCGCTCGACGCGCCACCAGTCGACCGTGTCGCCCTCGCGCAGCCGGTCGGGGTCGCGGCGGCCGCGGCGCAGTCCGACGCCGCCGACGAGCCGGTCCGCGAGGCCGCGGAGGCTCCAGAGCAGCGGCACGGAGTACCAGCCGCGAGCGCCGCCGATCGACTCGACGACCGCCCAGACCGCAGCGGGTGACGCCGACGTGGTGCGCTCCCGCGCATCCTCGAACACCGTCGTGCCCGACCAGCGCGGATCGGTGGGCAGCGGATCCGACGGCGCGCCGGCCGCCGACGCCGAGCGCCAGCTCGACTCGATGTCGCCAGAGCGCTCGCGCGCGAGCGCGAGGCGCACAGCCCTGCGGTAGCCGGTGAGGCCGCCCTCGGGCGGCGGGATGACCGCGTCGATGCGCCGCTCCTCGACCACGCAGTCGTGCAGCAGCGAACCGATCAGCGGGATCGCGATCGCGCGCGGCACGGGGGTCACGAGGTTGACCCACTGGGAGGCGAGCCACGGCGTGAGCACCGGCAGCGGCGCGATCGGCCGCTGCGGCAGCCCGGCCTCGACCGCGTAGCCGTTCATCACCTGGCCGTAGCGCAGCACGTCCGGGCCGCCGATGTCGAAGGTGCCGTGCACGTCGCCGGGCACCGAGGCAGCCTCGACGAGGTAGTGCAGCACGTCGCGCACCGCGATCGGCTGCACGAAGTTGCGCACCCAGCGGGGCGCGGGCATGTAGGGCAGCACGTCGGTGAGGTGCCGGATCATCTCGAAGGAGGCGGAGCCCGAGCCGATCACGATGCCCGCCTCGAGCACGATCGTCGGCACGCCGGAGGCGAGCAGCACGTCGCCCACCGCGACGCGCGACGCGAGGTGCTTCGACAGGTGCTCCCCCTCGGGGTGCAGCCCCGACAGGTAGACGATGCGCTGCACGCCCGCCGCCTTCGCCGCCGCAGCGACGTGCCGGGCCTGCACGAGCTCGGCCTTCGCGAAGTCGCCGCCGGCGCCCATCGCGTGCACGAGGTGGTAGACGACGTCGATGCCCTCCATGACGCGCTGCACGTCAGCCGGCGCCTCGAGGTCCCCGCGGACGATCTCGACCGCATCCGCCCACGCGGCGTCGCGCAGCCGCCCGGGGTCGCGGGCGAGCACGCGCACGGTGTGCCCCGCCTCGACGAGGCGCGGGGCGAGGCGGCCGCCGACGTAGCCGGTGGCGCCGGTGACGAGCACGTGTCGGCCGGTCATCGCACGCCCATCGCCCACAGGATGCAGACCATCGTCACCACGAAGCCGGCGGCGTAGTTGACCCACAGGAACCGCCGCCAGCCGCGGTTGGCGGCGGCGCTCGCAGCGTCGGTGACGCTCCAGAACGGCGCGGCGAGCACGATGTAGGGCAGCGCGACGGCGGCCGCGACCCACGCGGGCCACGGCGTGAGCAGCGTGAGCGCGCCGGCGGCCGCCCAGAGCGCGATCGCGAGCCGCACGGTCGCGCGGGCGCCGAGCGCGGTCGCGATCGAGCCGATCCCGGCCTCGCGGTCGGGCACGACGTCCTGCACGGCGCCGAAGGCGTGGCTCGCCATCCCCCAGCAGAAGAAGGCGGCGAGCACCGCGGCGAGCTGCGGGCTCCAGTCGGCGCCCGCGAGCACGAGGCCGTAGACGGCGGGGCTGACGAAGTGGGTGCTCGAGGTGATCGAGTCGAGCAACGGCACCTCCTTGAAGCGCAGCCCCTTCGCGGAGTAGGCGACGACCGCGAAGAGGCTCACCGCGAGCACCGCCCACGACCCGGGCCCACCGAGCGCGAGGAGCACGAGCACGAACGGCGCCGCGAGCCCGACAGACCACGCGAGCGTCGCGCGGTGCGTCGAGGGCGGCAGCAGCGCGCCCTCGACGCCGCCCTTCCGCGGGTTCTTCGCGTCGGACTCGTAGTCGAAGACGTCGTTGATGCCGTACATCGCGAGGTTGTACGGCACGAGGAAGAAGAGCGTGCCGATGACGAGCCGGGCGTCGACCTCGCCGGTGGTGAGCAGCATCGCGGCGGCGAACGGGAAGGCGGTGTTGACCCAGCTGACCGGCCGGGAGGCGAGCAGCAGGCGGCGACCGAGGCCGGCCGCGCGATCGACCTCAGGCATCCGCGCGCTCCCCGGCTCCCGCGCCGCCGGGCGCGCGCTCCGCCCAGCTAGCGCGCGCCGCGCGCGACGAGCGGATGCGCGTCGGCAGCAGCCGCCAGAGCGCGACCACGACGAAGAGGGCGATGAGCGCGTAGGCGAGGTCCTCGACGGGGGCGAGGCCGAGGCGCGGGCCGAGGAGCAGGGCGTCGTCGTAGCGGAAGAGGTCGATCGCGATCATGGCCGAGTCGAAGGCGATCGTGAGGGTGAGCAGGATCGCGGCGGCGATCGCGAGCGACGCCCAGCTGCGGCGACGGCGGCGGAGCGCGACGACGACCGCGACGATCGCGGCCGCCAGCAGCGGCGCGAGCAGCAGCGCGTAGGTCACGACGCCTCCCTCGTCCGGCGCGACACGAGCACGCGCTCCGCGCCGGTGAAGGCGACGAGCGCGACGTATGCGAGGAAGAGCAGGAAGGCCAGCTCCTCGATCGGCAGGTGCGGCAGCACCTCGATGCCCGTCATCCAGGGCGACGCGCCGAGCCGGAAGTTGCCGGTCGCGATGGCTGCGAGGTCGAAGCCGACCATCACGAGCGCGGTCAGCACCACCGCGAGCAGGGTGCGCGGGGCGTCGCGGAAGAGGGCGAGGCGGTAGCGGGCGTCGAGCGCGCCGGTGCCGAGCGCCGCGACGGCGATCGCGCCGAGGTACGCGAGGCTCATCGGGTGCCCTCGGCCGCGGGCGCGAGCGGCTGCAGCGGGCCCGTCGAGCGGTCGCCCCGCACGTGCTTCACGACGAGCTCCGCGGAGATCAAGCACATCGGCACGCCGATCCCCGGCACGGTCGTCGAGCCGGCGAGCAGCAGGTCGCGCACGCGCGGGTGCTTCGTCGAGCCGCGCAGGAACGCGCTCTGCCGCAGCGTGTGCGCGGGGCCGAGGGCGGTGCCCCGCCACGCGTCGAAGTCGGCGGCGAAGTCGGCGGGGCCGACCGTGCGGCGCGTGACGATGCGGCCGGCGAGGTCGTCGATGCCCGCCCACTCGGCGATCTGCGCGATCGCCCGGTCGGCGATGGCCTCGACAGCCGCGTCGCCCGCGCCGTCGACGCCGCCGGCGCCCAGGCGCACGTCGGCGGGCACGGGCACGAGCACGAAGAGCGCCTCGTGGCCCGCCGGTGCGACCGAGGGGTCGGTCGCGGAGGTGCGGCTGACGTAGAGCGACGCGGGATCGGTCACGCCGTCGGCGGGGTCGGCGGCGGGCGGCCCGAAGATGCGGCGGAAGCCCTCCTCCCAGTCGCGCGTGAAGAGCAGCGTGTGGTGCTCGAGCTCGGGGACCTGCCCCTCGACGCCGAGCATGACGAGCACGGCGGACGGGCCGGCGACACCGCGCGCCCAGCGGCGGCGCCCGCGCTCGGCGAGGCCCGGCACGTGCGCCAGCAGCTTCGTGTCGGTCGCGTGGCCGTCGGCGGCGGACACCACGAGGTCGGCGTCGATGCGCTCGCCGCCGGCGAGCACGACGCCCCGCGCCGCGCCGTCCTCGACGAGGATGCGCTCGACGCGCGAACCGGTGCGGAGCGTCGCGCCCGCCTCGGTCGCGAGCCGCGCGACGGCCTCCACGATCCGCGTGAAGCCGCCCTGCGGGTACCAGACGCCCTCGACGAGGTCGAAGTGGCTCATCAGGTGGTACATCGAGGGCGCAGACCTCGGCTCCGTGCCCAGGAACACGGCCGGGTAGCCGAGCGCCTGCCGCAGCCGCCGGTCGCGGAACGAGCGCGCGATGCGCGACTCGAGCGACTCCACGAGCAGCCGGGCGAGGGTCGGGAAGCGGCGCGCGAGCCCCATCCCGGCGAACGCGCTGGGCGAGTCGAACCGGTTGGAGAGCAGGCCGCCGGTCGCGAGCGCCGCGGTCTCGGTCGCGGAGTCGAGGTAGCGGCGCAGGCGCGCGCCGGCACCCGGCTCGATCGCCTCGACGCGCTCGATCGTGGTCGCGAGGTCGCCCGAGATCTCGAGCGCCTCGGGCTCGCCCTCGAACAGCACCTTGTAGGCGGGGTCGAGGCGCACGACGTCGAGCTCGGCGTCGAGGCTCGATCCGAGCATCCGGAAGGCCTGCTCGTACGGCTCGCGCATGAGCATCCACGACGGGCCGGTGTCGAACGTGAAGCCGCGCGAGCGCCACACCCCTGCGCGGCCGCCGAGCGCGTCCGACTGCTCGACGAGCGTGACGTCGTGCCCGTCGCGCGCGAGCAGGCCGGCGCTCGCGAGCCCGGCGATGCCGCCGCCGATGACGACGATGCGGCTCATCGGACGGGCTCCGGCCGCGGCATCCGGACCGACGACGCAGAGGCGCGCGCCAGGCCCGCGCCGAGCGCCGCCCGGGCGATGATCGCCGCCTTCTCGGTGCGCGGCACGCTGATCCGCCGCGCCGGCAGCTCGGCCGCGGGGGTCGCCCGGATGCGGCGCGCGAGCGAGGCGAAGAGGTCGTGCGCCGCCGTGACGGCGGGCCGTGCCTCCCGCGGCAGGCTCGGGATCGTGCCACGGGCGATGCGCAGCTCGCCCTCGAGCCGGTCGAGCACGCGACCCACGGCCTCGTCGGTGGGATGCGCTGGGTCGAGCCCCGGCAGGTACGTGCGGCCGAGCCCCTGGGCGTCGGCGCCGAGGTCGCGCAGGAAGTTGACGACCTGGAAGGCGCTGCCGAGCGCTCGGGCGCCGCGCGCCACCCGCCGCGCCTCGGCGTCGGGCAGGCTGTGGCCGACGGTGAAGCAGCGCACGCACATGATGCCCACCACCTCGGCGGAGCCGTAGACGTACTGCCGCAGCTCGCGGTCGTCGGCGAACGCGACGGGGTCGAGGTCGCGGCGCATGGCGGCGAAGAACGGCGCGGTCTGCCCGCGGTCGATGCCGACCCTGCGGGCTGTCTCTGCGAACGCGTGGACGACGAGGTCGGCGCTGAAGCCGGTCGCGATCGCGCGCTCGACCTCCTGCTCGAGCCCGTCGAGCACGCGGCGGCACGCGGCCACGTCGAGCCCCGACTCGGCGCCCGGGCCGTCGACGATCTCGTCGGCGACGCGCACGAGGGCGTAGACCGTCTGGATGTCGCCGCGCATCGCGGGCGGCAGCAGCCGGCTCGCCATGCCGAACGAGGTCGAGTATGCGGCGATCACCGCGGAGCTCGCCCGCCGCGCGGTCGCGGTGTAGAGCTCCAGGCCCGTCATCGTCCGCGCTCCGCGCAGCGGCCGACGATCGTGGTCAGCTCGGCTCGCAGGCGCTCCTCGATCGGTGCGGCCTCGAGCAGCGCCTTCACGGCCGCGCACTCGGCGTCGATGCGCCGCTCGACCTCGTCGAGCGCCCCGCTGCCGCGCATGACGGCGCGGATGCGGGCTGCGGCGCCCTCGTCGGCCGTCGGGTCGCCGTAGTGGTGCGCAACGCGCGCCCACGACGGGTCGCGGCTCGCGAGCGCCGAGAGCAGCGTCGGCGCTCCGGCGCGGATGTCGCTGAGCACGCTCTTGCCCGTGACCGCCTCGTCGCCGAAGACGCCGAGCACGTCGTCGCGCAGCTGGTAGAGCACGCCCATCCGCAGGCCGATCGCGCCGAGCTCGGCGATCACAGCCTCGTCGCGACCACCGAGCACCGCGCCCAGCTCGAGCGGTGCGCGGAAGGAGTAGTCGGCCGTCTTGCCCTCGAGGATGCGGCCGATCGCCGCCTCGTCGGGCACGGCGCCGGCGAACAGGACGTCGTCGTGCTCGCCCTCCGCCGCCCGCACCATCGCGCGCTCGACGATGTCGGCGAGCCGGATGCGCACGGCCGTCGGCACGTCGAGGCGCGCGAGCGCTGCGATCGCGCGCACGAGCAGGGCGTCGCCCGCGACGATCGCCGTGGTCATGCCGATGCGCGCGGCGGTCGCGGCGGGGATGCCGGCGGCGATCGCGGTGTCGGCGGCGGCGCGGGACAGCGACGGCTGGCCCCGGCGCTCGTCGTCGGCGTCGATGACGTCGTCGTGGACGAGCAGCGCCGCGTGCAGCAGCTCGACCACCGCGGCGGTCGCGATCACCGCCTCGCGATCGGCGCCCTCGCCCGCGGCCGCGACGACGAGCCGCGGGCGCAGCAGCTTGCCGCCCGCGACGGCGTGCTGGGCGGCGACCTGCACGGGGTGCTGCCCCGTCGGCGCCGCGAGCAGCGCGATCCGCTGCTCGACCTCGGCGAGCAGCGTCGGGGTGTCGACGGCGGTCACGGCGCACCCACGAGCGCGGGCAGCTGCTCGGCCTGCAGCACGAGCCAGGGGCTGAACGCCCACGGCGTGGCACGGATGCCCGCGAGCAGCTGGTCGGGCTCGACCCACTGCCACTCGGCCACCTCGGTCGGATCCGGGTCGAGCGCGCCGACGACGCGGGCGACGAAGACGGGGCAGACCTCGTTCTCGACGATGCCGCTCGCGTCGACCGCGCGGTAGGCGAAGTCCGGGAGCGCGAGCTCGAGCTGGCCCACCTCGGCGCCGAGCTCGTGCTGCAGCCGGCGGCGCACGGCCGCCTCCATCGACTCGCCGGGCGCGGGGTGGCCGCAGCAGGAGTTCGTCCACACCCCGGGCCACGCGACCTTGGAGAGCGCACGACGGGTGACGAGCATGCGACCGTCGTCGTCGAGCACGTGGCACGAGAACGCGAGGTGGAGCGCGGTCGAGGTCGTGTGCACCGTCGCCTTCGGGGCGGAGCCGATCGGCTCGCGTCGCTCGTCGAGGAGGACGACGAGCTCCTGCTCGAGCGGCTCGATGATCGTCATGACGACACCGTAGCAAATAGTGAGCCTACGCAACTATGAGTCTTTCGTCCTACTATGGGCACATGATGCGCCCAGAGGACATCCCCGCCGAGCAGCGAGCGATGCTCGACCCCCGGCGCCTCGACGCATCCGCCGAGCTCGTGACCGAGCTCGGGATGAGCGACGCCGACGTCGAGGAGGTCATGGACCTCTTCCACGCCCTCCGGCGCTGGCACCAGGCGTCCGAGGCGCACAGCGAGGCCACCCGGCGCTTCATGAAGCTCAACGAGAACGACATGCGGGCGGTCCGCTTCCTCATGGTCGCCCGACGCGAGGGGCGCATCGTCACCTCGACGATGCTCGCCGAGCACCTCGGGATCACCGGGCCCTCGGTGACCAAGCTGCTCGACCGCCTGGAGCACGCCGGGCACATCCGCCGCGAGGCGCATCCGACCGATCGCCGCGCGCTCTCGATCGTCGTGACCGACGAGACGCGGGAGACCGCGACCGCATCGGTCGGCAGGGACCACACGCGCCGCTTCGCGGTGGCCGCGGCGATGTCGAGCGAGGAGCGGCGGGCGGCGACCCGCTTCCTGCGGGAGCTCGCGGCGCTGCCGGTGCTCGACCACAGCGCCCCTCCCGTCGCGCGCTGAGCCGCTAGAAGGGCGGCGGCGCGTCGGAGGCGAAGGCGTCGACGCGGTCGCGACGATCCTCCTCCGCGGCCGTCTCGGCCGGCGCGGCATCGCGCGCCGGTTCCTGGCGCAGGTCGTCGCGCGCGGCGCGCGCCGCGTCGCGCGCGCGCACCTCGTGGATGAAGCGGCGCACGCGCTGGTCGACGATGATGTCGGCGGGCCGCAGCGGCCGGGTCAGGTACAGGCCAGCGAGCGACGTGAGCCGCGACAGCGCCACGTAGGTCTGGCCGGGCGCGAACGCGCGCGTGCCGAGGTCGACGACCGCCCGGTCGAAGGTCTTGCCCTGCGACTTGTGGATCGTGACCGCCCACGCGAGCCGCAGCGGGAACTGCGTGAACTCGGCCACCACGTTGCGCTTGATCTCCTTCGTGGTCGGCGAGTAGGAGTAGCGGTACTGCTCCCAGACGGCCGGCTCGACCTCGTGCTGCTGACCGTCGACCTCGACCCACACGGTGCCGCCGATGTCGACGACCTTGCCGAGCGAGCCGTTGACCCAGCGCCCCTCCGCGTCGTTGCGCAGGAACATCACCTGCGCGCCCAGCTTGATCTGCAGCTCGGCGTCGGCCGGATACTGCCGGCCGCCGAAGTCGCCGGAGATCTCTGCCATCGCCGTCTTGTGCCTGCCGGGGAGGCGCGCGAGCTCGCGCGCGTTGATGCGGTTGACGGTGTCATTGCGGGTCGCGAGCGTGAGCACGTCGTCGCCGGGCGGCGTGCGCGCGCCGGCGTCGTTGAGCAGCTGCGCGATGTCGGCCGTCACCGTGCCGTGCCGCACCGCGTTGAGCGCCTGCTTGAACTCCAGGTCGGTCTGGCGGTGGATGTGCACGAGCTCGACGACCGTGAGGTCGCACTCCTCGCGCCACACGCGCGCGTCGAAGAACCACATCGACTCGTAGTGGTCGGCGAAGTAGGCGCGCTCCTCGGCATCGCCGGGCACCGGGGCGAGCTGGTAGGGATCGCCGAACATCACGACCTGCACGCCGCCGAACGGCACCGACCGCACGCCGCGGGCCTGGCGCAGCGACCGGTCGATCGCATCCATGAGGTCGGCGTTCACCATCGATATCTCGTCGATGACGAGCAGGTCGAGCTTGCCCAGCATGCGCTTGAGCTCGGCGCTCTGCCGCAGCGGCGCGTCGGCGATCACGCCGAGCGGCAGCTTCAGCAGCGAGTGGATCGTCTGGCCGCCGACGTTGAGCGCGGCGACGCCGGTCGGAGCGCACACGATGATCTGCTTCTTCGAGTGCTCGGTGAGGTGCCGCAGCAGCGTCGACTTGCCCGTGCCGGCGCGGCCGGTGATGAACAGGTGGCCGTCGCCGTCCTCGATGGATGCGAAGATCGCCAGCTGCTCCGGGGTGAGCTCGACGGTCATCCCACCATCCTCCCGCATCCGGGCGCGACAGCCGGGAGCGCCGCCGCGCGGCTGTGGGTCGGCCTGTGTGACCGAGTGTGACGACGCATCCGACATCGGCGCGCAGGATGCGAGAGGATGGAGGGGACGGAGAGGGGGAAGACCATGTGCAGACTGCTGGCGCACGTCTCCCCCGCGCCTGCCACCACGAAGGACGTGATCGGCGCTCGCGCCGCCGTCGAGTGGCAGCGGCTCGGCCGACTGCACACCGACGGCTGGGGCACCGCGTGGCTCGACGGCGACGCCGTGCGCCGCTACCGCGACCCCGTGCGCGGCCTCGACAACCCCGACCTCACCGACGCGCTCGGCGACACGCCCTCGCGCGCTCGCCTCACGCACCTGCGGCTCGCGACCGAGGGCTTCGCGAGCCGCGTGCAGAACACGCACCCGTTCCGCGTCGACGAGATCGTGCTCGCGCACAACGGCTCCGTCACGCCCTTCGCCCGGCTGCGCGCGAAGGTGACGGACGAGGAGCTCGCCCGCGTGGGCGGCGAGACCGACACCGCGGTCGTCTTCGCGCTCATCCTGCGCCGGCACGACGCCGGCGAGCCGCTGTTCGACGCCGTCACCGCGACGGTGACCGAGCTGCGGCGCGAGTTCCCGACCTCGGCGCTCAACCTGCTGGTGCTCTCGCCCCGAGAGCTCATCGCGGTGCACGCCAACGAGGGCGCGCCGATCCCCCACGAGCTGTTCGAGGAGTCGGGCCTCGGCGACGACCTGCCGGCCGGCCACGTCGACCACTACTACCAGCTCTCCTGGCGTCGCTCGGAGGACGGCTCGATCGCCGTGACCTCGAGCGGGCTGACGGGCGACGGCTGGAACCGCATGGCGCCGGAGACGGCGGTGCGCGTCGACCTCGCCGAGCTCACCGTCGACCGCCGCGAGCTGCGCCCGGTCGAGGCCGCAGCCTAGGAGCCGCCGATCGCGGCGCTCGAGCACGTCGCGCTCATCCACCGCGGTGCCGTGCTCGTGGATGCGACGGGTGCGCTGCCGGTACTGCCCGACCTGCCTGCCGACCACGACGGCCACGCGCTCGCCGACGTCCTCGCCCTGGTCGGCGCCGACATCCCGCTCGCCCCCACCGCGAAGCTCGCCGACGGCGGCTTCGTGCACCTCGTGGGCATGCGGGGCGGCGCGCCCGAGGGCGCCCTCGTCGCACCCGACGCCCTCGCGGACCCCGCCCACGCCGCCGTGGTGGCGCCCGCGCTCGCCGAGCTCGACCCCCGGCGGTCACCGGTGCTGCGTCCCGACTGGTTCCGCCCGGGTTGGTTCGACCTCGTCGAGGCGTGGATCGACGCCGTGCTCGCGCCGAGCGGGCGGCGACGCACGGGGCCGGTCGAGCCGTTCCGGCTGTGGAGCATCTCGGCCGTCGTGCGCGTGCCGACGGACGGCGGCGAGCTGTGGTGCAAGGCGTCGTGCGACCACTTCCGGCGCGAGGCCAGCATCCACGCCGCGGTCGAGCGCCTGCTGCCCGACCTCGTGCCGCGGCTCGTCGCGATCGAGCGCGACGAGGGCTGGCTGCTCATGGAGCCGATGGACGGCACGGAGCAGGACGAGCAGCCCGCGGGCACCGCGGCGGAGGTCGCGCAGCGGTGGGCGGCCGCGCAGCTCGAGGCGATCGAGCACGTGCCCGCGCTGCTGGCCGCGGGCCTCGAGCACCGGGGCGCCGACGCGACCATCGCCGCCTTCCTGCGCCTCCTCGCCACGAGCGCCGAGCTCGAGCTGCTCACGGATGCCGAGCTGGCCGACGTGCGCGCCGCCGCCGACCGCGCGGTCGCCCTGACGCGCGCGTGCTGGGAGGCCGGCATCCCGGAGACCCTCGCGCACGGCGACCTGCACCTGGGCAACGTCGCGTGGGACGGCCGCGCGCTGCGCATCTTCGACTGGACGGACGGCTGCGTGAGCCATCCGTTCCTGGATGCGACGCACCTCACGCGCTTCGCCGACGACGCCTCGGCGTCGGCCGCGAAGGCGGTCTACGCCGCGGTCTGGCGCGACGCGCTCCCGAGCGTCGACGTCGACCGCGCGCTGCGGCTCGCGCCGCTCGCCGACCTGGTCTTCCAGACCGTCACCTTCGAGGCGATCGCCGCGGCGACGGAGCAGCAGTCCGCGTGGGAGCTCGGCGGCGTCGTGGCGCGCAACCTGCGGCTGCTCCCGGGCCTCGTGGTCGAGGTCGGCTGACCGCGCGAGCGCCTACCTGCGGCCGAAGATCGCGAGGGCGATGCCGCCCAGCACGAGTACGGCGACACCGGCGGCGCCGGCGATCCAGGGCGTCGGGTCCTCGTTGTAGGAGTCCTGCGCCTTGCCCACCACGCGGTCCGCGACCTTCCTGGGGTTGACGCGGTCCTCGATCTCGTTGAGGTGCTGGCGCAGCTCCTCGCGCTTGCGGTCGATCTCGCGCTGGTCGATCTCGCGCTGCTCGGTCATCGCACGTCTCCGTTCGTCCTGGGCGCCGCGACCGTCGCCCCGCTGCTCGACGGCGCGGGCAGATCGTCGAGCGGGTTCGTGCCATCGGCCGCGTAGCCGAGCCCGCGCACCATGTTCACGTCGTCCTTGATGCTGTCGACGGCCTCGAGGTCATCGAAGTCCTTGTTCTTCTTGATCGAGCTCAGGCCCGCGAGCGCCAGGATCGCGACCACGATCAGCAGCACCGCCGAGACGATGAGCGCCGAGAGCCAGGGCGCGAAGACCACGTTGAGTCCCTCGAAGCCCGCGTAGATGAGCCATGCGAAGAGGAAGATCGCGAAGAAGCCGGCGGCGGCGAGCAGTGCCGCGCCCACCCCGATCCCCTTGGCCTTCTCCGAGATCTCGCCCTTCAGGTGCGCGATCTCGGCCTTGACGAGGTCGACGATGAGCTGCGGCGTCTCCGAGAGGAGGTCGCCGAGCGACTTGCGCTGCACCATCAGACGTCCTCGGGGCGCGCGATCTCGGTGCCGTGGTCGCCGCGGCGGCCCTTGCGCTTCGTCACCTTGCCGATGGCGTCGCCTGCAGCGCCCGTCGCGGTCTCGACGAGCTTGGGCGCCTTCGTCTCGACGAAGTGCTGCACCTCGTGGCGCTGCTTCTTGACGCTCGGGGAGTTCCACAGCTTGTCGGCGGTGCTCGCGATCTGCTCGTACCGCTGACGTCCGGCCTTCGCTCCGAGCACGTAGCCCGCGCCGAGGCCGATCACGAAGAGGATCCTGCCGCGCATGTTCGCTCCTGACGTTCGGGGGCCAGCTGTGCTGGACCTGGTCGCCCCAACGATACCCACGCGAGACCGCGGCGCGCTCCCAGGTTCGTCCCCCGACCGGGGCGCGGGGCGGGCGCGCGGCCGCGCGTCACCAGATGGTGACGCGCGCCGCCGGATCGAGCCACAGCTCGTCGCCCGGACGCACGTCGAAGGCCTCGACGAACGCGTCGAGGTTCTTCACCACCTGGTTCGTGCGGTGCTCGTTCGGCGAGTGCGGGTCCAGGGACGCGAGACGGATGGCCTCCTCGGTGCGGATCTTCAGCTGCCACGCGTACGCCCACGACAGGAAGAAGCGCTGGGCGCCGGTGTAGCCGTCGATGACCGGCGCATCCTCGCCGCCGAGCGACGCGACGTAGGCCTTCCACGCGATGCCGAGCCCGCCCAGGTCGCCGATGTTCTCGCCGATGGTGAGCGCCCCGTTCACCGTGGTGCCGGGCGCCGCGACGGGCTCGAGCGCGTCGTACTGCGCGATGAGCGAGCCGGTCCGCTCCTCGAAGGCGGCCCGGTCGTCGTCGGTCCACCAGTCGGACAGCCGGCCCTCGCCGTCGTACTTCGAGCCCTGGTCGTCGAAGCCGTGGCCGATCTCGTGGCCGATGACCGCGCCGATCGCGCCGAAGTTCGACGCGGCGTCACGCCCGGCGTCGAAGAACGGCGGCTGCAGGATCGCCGCGGGGAACACGATCTCGTTGAACCCCGGGTTGTAGTACGCGTTGACGGTCTGCGGGTTCATGAACCACTCGTCGCGGTCGATCGGCCTGCCGATCTTCGCGAGCTCGCGGTCGTGCTCGAACCGGGTCGCCGCCTGCACGTTGGCGACGAGGTCGTCGCCGATCTCGAGCGAGCCGTAGTCGCGCCAGCGTGCGGGGTAGCCGATCTTCGGCGTGAACTGCTCGAGCTTCTCGAGCGCGCGCGCCCTGGTGCCCTCGCTCATCCACTCCAGCGCCGCGATCGACTCGCGGTAGGCGCCCACGAGGTGCTCGATGAGCACGTCCATCGCCGCCTTCGCGTGCGGCGGGAAGTGCCGCTCGACGTAGATCTTGCCGACCGCGTCGCCGAGCAGCCCCTCGACGAGCGAGACGCCGCGCTTCCAGCGCTCGCGCTGCACGCTCGCGCCGGTGAGCACCGTGCCGTAGAACGCGAACTGGTCGCGCGAGATCTGCGTCGTGAGGTAGGAGGCGAAGGCGTGCAGGATGCTCATCCGCAGCCACGCCTTCCACTCGTCGAGCCGCTCCTCGACGAGCATCGTCGCGAGCCCCTCGAAGTAGCTGGGCTGGCGCACGACGACCTCGTCGAAGACGCCCTCAGGCGCGCGGATCGCCCTCAGCCAGGGCTGCAGGTGCGGGTGCGCCTCGGCGGGCCGCTGCAGGTTGTAGGTCTTCTCGTCGTCGCGCGAGGCGACGCGGTCCCAGTGGTGGGTCGCGAGCTCGGTCTCGAGCGCGAACACCGTCGCGGCGTCGGCCTCCGCGTGCTCGGAGCCGAGGTGGCCGAACATCGTCGTCAGGTGCGCCAGGTAGGCCTCGCGCACCTCGGCGAAGCTCTCCTCCCGGTAGTACGACTCATCGGGCATGCCCAGGCCGCCCTGGCTCATCTGCACGATGTAGCGACCGGGGTCCCCCGGGTCGGTGTCGACCCACTGCCCGGCGATGCTCGGCCCGCCGATGGACTCGAGGTCGCCGATGAGGGCGAGCAGGCCCTCGATGTCGGTCACCTGCTCGACGCGCTCGAGCAGCGGCCGGATCGGGTCGATGCCCTTCGCGTCGGCCGCCGCCTCGTCGAGGAACGACGCGTAGAGGTCGCCCACCTTGCGCGCGTCGGTGCCCGGCTCGGCCTCCTGCATCTCGATCACGATCTCGCGCACGGCTCGCTCGGCCTCCTCGGCCAGCACGGCGAAGGAGCCCCAGCGCGCCTTGTCGTCGGGGATCTCGGTGCGCTCGAGCCAGCGCTCGTGCACGTGGAGGAAGAGGTCGTCCTGCGGCCGGATGCGGTCGCTGAAGTCGTCGACGGGGAGGCCGGAGGGCAGAGTCATGCCGCCAGCCTAGAGCGAGCGTGCCCCGCTAGCGTTGGCGGGTGCGGAGGCGGGCGGATGGGCTGGATCGGGAGATCCTCGCCCTCGCCGTCCCCGCGCTCGGCGCGCTCGTGGCCGAGCCCGCGTTCCTGCTCGTCGACACCGCGCTCGTCGGCCACCTCGGTGCGGAGGAGCTCGCGGGCGTCGGCATCGGCGTCGCGGTGCTCTCGACCGTCGTCGGGCTGCTGATCTTCCTCGCGTACGGCACCACGCCGGCGGTCGCGCGGCTGCTCGGCGCGGGCGACCGGCCGGGTGCGATCCGCGCCGGCATCGATGGCATCTGGCTCGCGATCGTCGCCGGCATCGCGCTGCTCGCGACCGCCCCGCTCGCGGGTCCGGTCGTCGCCCTCTTCGGCGCCGCATCCGCCGTCACCGAGCACGCCGCGGTCTACCTCGGCATCTCGATCCTGGGCCTGCCGGCGATGCTCATCGTGCTCGCCGCGACCGGGCTGCTGCGCGGGCTGCAGGACACCCGCACGCCGCTCGTCGTCGCCGCGATCGGCTTCGCGGCGAACGCGGTGCTCAACGTCGCGCTCATCTACGGCGTGGGGCTCGGCGTCGCGGGGAGCGCGCTCGGCACGGTGATCGCGCAGTGGGGCATGGCCGCGTTCTTCATCTGGTTCGCAGTGCGCGCCGCGATCCGGGAACGGGTGCCGCTCGGCATCCGCTGGGGCGACCTCGGGCGCACCGCGTCGACCGGTGGCTGGCTCTTCGTGCGCACGCTCTCGCTGCGGGCGGCCCTGCTCGCCACCACCGCGGTCGCGACGCAGGCGGGCACCACCGCGCTCGCCGCGACGCAGATCGCGTTCACCCTCTTCTCGACGCTCGCGTTCGCCCTCGACGCACTCGCGATCGCGGGGCAGGCGATGGTGGGCAAGGCGCTCGGCGCGCACGACGCTGCGCAGGCGCGCGCGGTGACCCGACGGCTGCAGGGCTGGGGCGTTGGCTTCGGATGCGTCGTCGGTGCGCTGCTGCTCTCGGTCGCCTGGGTGCTCGGCGGCGTCTTCACCACCGACGCCGACGTGCGCTCGGCGCTGCCGGTCGCGCTCGTGCTGCTCGCGCTCGCGCAGCCGATCGCCGGCTTCGTCTTCGTGCTCGACGGCGTGCTGATCGGCGCCGGCGACGCGCGCTACCTCGCCTGGACCGGCGTCGTGAACCTCGCGGTGTTCCTGCCGCTGCTGCTGCTCGCGCTCGTCCCGGGCTGGGATGCGCTCGCCGTCATCTGGGCGGCGTTCTCGTTCGGCTACCTGGGCGCCAG
Source organism: Agrococcus jenensis (assembly GCF_003752465.1). Taxonomy (NCBI): domain Bacteria; kingdom Bacillati; phylum Actinomycetota; class Actinomycetes; order Micrococcales; family Microbacteriaceae; genus Agrococcus; species Agrococcus jenensis. Next base: position 887,340 of record NZ_RKHJ01000001.1, read on the forward strand.
GGCGGTCACGCTCGGGCTCCGCGCGCGCTCGGACGCCTGGCTGCGCCTCGGCGCGGTGCGCTGAGCAGCGCCAGCGCACAACGCAAGCCCTGCATCCGTCATCCCTGCCGGATCCGCGTCGTCCGCCCGTGCTCCCGCTCAGCGGAGCTGCCGGGCTTGCGTCGTGCGGGCGGTGGGCGTGGAACGTCAGACGAGGGCGTCGCGGCGGCGGAAGCGCAGCACCGACGCGGCGAGCAGCACCGCCGCGACGCCCAGCAGCCACCAGCTGCCGGTCCAGTCGGGATCGGCGGCCAGCGGGTTCGCGACCCAGTGGAACGGGCTGATGTTCTCGATCCACGCCCACGCATCGCCGAACAGCGGCGCGAACTCGCCCACGAGCATGAGGCCGACGAGCAGCACCCAGCCGAGCCACGTGACCGTCGACGGCAGGAAGGCGACGAGCGCCGCGCCGACGGCGAGGTAGATCGCGACGAGCGGCAGGTGCGTGACGGCGATGTCGACGAGCTGCCGCCAGCGGTCGTCGTCGCTCGCGGCCAGCGACGCGCCGGTCACCACGGTGAAGCCCGCGAGCGTCGTGAGCGCCGCGAGCGCCCCGAGCAGCAGGTGGCTGCCGAGCCACCCGGACCGCCGCACGGGCGTCGCGAGCAGCAGCTCGCCGTGCGCCTGCTCCTCGTGCCGCAGCCGCAGCACCGCCTGCATGGCGGCGGCGCACGCGATCACGCCGAGGATGCCCGCGAGCGCCGTGATGAAGGTGGCCTCGGCGTCGCCGCCGCCCTCCTCGCCGAGCCTGCTCACGAGCGCCGCCAGCGCCGGGTTGTCGTCGAGCGCGCTCGCGATGATCGGCGCGAGGCGGCCCGCCATCACGCCGAGCGCGAGGCCGACGACGGTCCAGCCCACGGTCGCGCCGAGCAGCAGCCGCCCGGTGAGCCCGACCGGCGCACCGCCCGGGTGACAGCCTAGCAGGGCACTGCCGGCGCCCCGCCCCGGCCGCTCCGGCAGCAGCGAGCGCCCCAGCTCCCGCCGCGCCTCGAGCACCAGCACGATCGCGCCCAGCAGGACGGCGGCCGCGACGAAGAGCAGCAGCGGCGTGCCGTCGGGCGCCCACGGCTCGTCGGCGTACGGATGCGCCAGGGCGCCCCAGCCGATCGGCGACGCCCAGCTGAGCCACGCGGACTCGACGCGCGTGAGGTCGGCGCTCGGCTCGCCCAGCGCATCCCCGATGCCGCGCACGAAGAACCACACGCCGACGACGATCGCCGCCGCGCCGTTCGCGGCGCGGGAGGTCGGGAAGACCTGCCCTGCCAGCAGCCCGACGAGCATCGCGGCCACCCCGACGCCCGCGAGCGCCGCCGCCAGCAGCAGCGAGCCGAGTGGCGGCAGGCCGAGCGCCACCGATGCCGCGAGGGTGACGCCGCACACGACGGCCAGCTCGATCGCGCCGGCGAGCAGCGTCGCGACGAGCGGCGCCCAGCGCCCGACCGCGGTGCCGCGGACGAGCTCCGCGCGCCCCGCATCCTCGTCGCCGCGCGAGTGCCGCACCGCGAAGAACGTCATCATGAACGCCACCATCACCGCGAGGTACGCGTAGGTCGACACCAACATGACCGCGCCGAGGCCGGTGCCGGCCGGCGCGCCGCGCGCGAGCAGCAGCGCCGGCTGCGCCGACAGCAGCGCGACGAGCCCGCGCCTGGCCGACTCGTCGAACGCCGCGCCGACGCCGCCGACGCCCGCGGCCCAGAGGCCGGCGATGCCGACGACCCACAGCACGACGACGAGGCGGTCGCGCCGCAGCGCCGCCGCGAGCAGCAATCCGGTGCCGGTCACGCTCACCTCGAGTGGCGGCCGTGCCCGGTCGGATGCACGGGCGCGGCGTTCGCGCCGGCATCGTCGGCCGCGCGGACATCCTCGGCGGCGCGGACATCCTCGTCCGTACCGGATGCCTCGACGACCGCCGTCGCATCCGCGTGCCGATCGCCGATCGCGCGCTCTGCGCGCGCCCGGTCGACCCGCGGCTCGTCGCCGTAGTGGCGGAGGAACAGCTCCTCGAGGCTCGGCGGCGTGAGCGTGACGCCCTGCGCCCCGCGCTCTCCGAGCCAGCGGAGCACCGCCGGCACGTCCGCCCCCGCGATCGAGCCGCGCACGCGCTCGCCGTCGATCGAGACGTCGGCGATCGGCACGCCCTCCGGCACCGGCCCCCGGTAGGCCACCACGGTGTGCTGGAGGTGGCGCAGCTCGTCGAGCGTGCCGGACTCGACGATCGAGCCGTCGCGGATGATCGACACCCGCGAGCAGAGCCGCTCGACCTCGCTCAGGATGTGGCTCGAGAGCAGCACGGTGGCCCCGCGGTCGGCGATCCGCCGCACCTCCGCCTGGAAGACGCTCTCCATGAGCGGGTCGAGCCCGCTCGTCGGCTCGTCGAGGATGTAGAGGTCGGCCTCGCTCGCGAACGCCGCGATGAGCGCGACCTTCTGCCGGTTGCCCTTCGAGTAGGTCTTGGCCTTCCTGCGCGGGTCGAAGTCGAAGGCGCTGATGAGCCGGGCGCGGTCCGCGGCGGGCGCCAGGTGGCCGCGCAGCCGCGTGATCGTGTCGATCGCCTCGCCGCCGGTCAGGGTCGGCCAGAGGGTCACGTCGCCGGGCACGTAGGCGACGCGTCGGTGGATCGCCACGGTGTCGTGCCACGGATCCATGCCGAGCACACGCGCCTCGCCGCCGGTCGCGCGCAGCATCCCGAGCAGCACCCGGATGGCCGTCGACTTGCCGGCGCCGTTCGGCCCCAGGAAGCCGTGCACGTCGCCCCGCTCGACGACGAGGTCGAGCCCGTCGAGCGCTCGCACGCGCCCGAACCGCTTGTCGAGACCCGAGGTCCGGATGACGGGGGTCCCGATGACCGTGCCTGCCACGATCCCGACGCTACTCCTCGGAGCCCCGGGCGCGACGTGGCAGTGCGGCCGAGCGTGCGCCGTGGCACCGCGCACGGCAGAATGTCGGAGTGCCCCCTCTGATCGCCTGGCGGAATGCCGTCTTCGCCGCCTTCTTCACCATGGGCTTCGGCTTCGCCAGCTGGATGGCGCGGATCCCCCACGTGCGCGACGTGCTCGGCGTCTCGACCGGCGAGATGGGCCTCCTGCTGCTCGGCATCTCGATCGGGTCGATCACCGGGCTGCTCGTCGCGAGCCACGTGATCCACGCGATCGGCACGCGGATCGTCGCCTCGTTCGGCATGATTGCCGTCTCCGGCGGCCTCGCCATCGCGGGCTGGGCCGCGGAGGCGTCGCTGCCGTGGCTCGTGGTGGCGGGCTTCATCGTCGGCGGCAGCCTGACCGGCATCACCGACGTGGCGATGAACATCTCCGGGGCCGCGAACGAGCGCGCCGCGGGCAAGCCGATCATGCCGATCTTCCACGCCTTCTTCTCGATCGGCACCGTGGCCGGCGCGGGGCTCGGCGGGCTGTGCGAGCTGCTCGGCGTCACGCTCGGCTGGCAGGCGACCCTGGTGGCCGCGCTCACGGTCGCGCTCGGCGTCGTCGTCTACCGCCACCTCCCCGAGGACGCGGTCGAGGAGCACGAGGAGCCCGTCACCCTCCGCGAGCGCCTCGCCGTCTGGAAGGACCCCCGCACGCTGCTGCTCGGCCTGCTCGTGCTCGGCATGGCGCTCACCGAGGGCAGCGCCAACGACTGGCTCGCGCTCGTGATGGTCGACGGCCACGGCTTCACGTTCGAGGGCGGCGCCTTCACGCTGGCGCTCTTCCTCACCGCGATGACGGCAGGCCGGCTGCTCGGCGTCTGGCTGCTCGCGCGCTTCGGCCGCGTGCCGGTGCTGCGCGGCACAGCGGCGCTCGCCGCGATCGGGCTGCTGCTCGTGATCTTCGCCGACCACCCGGCGCTCGTCATCACCGGGGTCGTGCTCTGGGGCCTCGGCGCGAGCCTCGGCTTCCCGGTCGGCATGAGCGCCGCCGCCGACGAGCCGCGGCTCGCCGCCGCCCGCGTCGGCACGGTCTCGGCGATCGGCTACATCGCCTTCCTCGCCGGACCGCCGCTGCTCGGCCTGCTCGGCGACCTCGTGGGGCTGCGCACCGCGATGCTCGCGGTGCTCGCCTTCGTGCTGCTCTCGCTGCTCACCAGCCACGTCGCGCGGGAGCGCGACCGCGTCCAGGAGGTGCGGTCGTGAGGATCGTCGTCGCCCACTGCTCCGTCGACTACGCGGGCCGGCTGTCCGCCCACCTGCCGCTCGCCCCGCGCGTGCTCATGCTCAAGGCCGACGGCTCGATCCTCGTGCACTCCGACGGCGGCTCGTACAAGCCGCTCAACTGGATGAGCCCGCCCGCCGTCTTCCACGCATCCGAGCCCGACGAGGCGCAGCGGGACGCGGGCATCACGGAGGTGTGGACCGTGACGCACAAGAAGACCGGCGACTCGCTCATCGTCTCGGTGCACGAGGTGCTCTCCGACTCGAGCCACGAGCTGGGCGTCGACCCGGGCCTCGTGAAGGACGGCGTCGAGGCGCACCTGCAGGTGCTGCTCGCCGAGCAGATCGAGCGGCTCGGCGACGGCTACGAGCTGTGGCGGCGCGAGTACATGACGCCCATCGGCCCGGTCGACATCCTGGCGAAGGACGAGGCCGGCGTCACGGTCGCGGTCGAGATCAAGCGCCGCGGCGAGATCGACGGCGTCGAGCAGCTCACCCGCTACCTCGAGCTGCTCAACCGCGACCCGCGCATCGCGCCGGTGAGCGGGATCTTCGCCGCCCAGGAGATCAAGCCGCAGGCCCGCACGCTCGCCGAGGACCGCGGCATCCGCTGCGTCGTGCTCGACTACGACGAGATGCGCGGCATCGACTCCGGGCACGCGCGGCTGTTCTGATCGCGGCCGCGCCGCGGCATCAGTCGTCGTCGCGGCTGCCGGGCGGCCAGCCCTCCTCCTCGGCGTCGGTGAAGTCGCTCGTGAAGCTCCAGCGCGCGTCGACCGCCTCGCCGGGCACGGCGTCGGCCCCGTCGTCGACGGGCGGGATGCCCGCGGATGCCGGGTCGACGGGCGCCTCGTCGGCGGGCGAGCCGCTGTACGGCTCGACCCGCTCGCGCCACGCGCCGGTCGCCTGCGGCAGCTGGTCCTGGCGCGACGCATAGGGGTCGACGTGGTCGCGGCCGGGCGCGGATGCCGGCGGCAGGTCGTGCGCGCGCGACGCGTAGGGCTCGACGCGGTCGGGCGTGACGGGTCCGCCGGCGGGCAGCGGGTCCTCCCGCGAGGCGTACGGCTCGACGTGGTCGGGCGTCGGGGCGGACGGCGGCGGGAGCGCGTCGTCGCGCGACGAGTACGGCTCGACGCGATCGCGCCAGCCGTCGCCGCTCGCGGCACCGCCGAAGTCCTCGTCGACGAACGGCGACGCCTCCGCGCCGTCCGGCGGCGCGTGCGACGATCCGGTGTCCGGTCGCACCTCGTGCGCATCCGTCATGGTGACCTCCCATCGTTCCCGGGGCGGGCTGCTGAAGCTCACGGCGAAGGGGTGCTCGGTGGTCGCGGGCGCCTGCGGCGCCTCGAGCGCGACGCCCTGGGCGTCGGCGCGCGTGCCGCAGACCGGGCACTGGAGCGCCGCGACGCGGCCGTCGTCGTCGACGTCGATGACGCATCCGCCGATCACCACGTCGCCGGCGTCCTCGACGTCGGCGATCGTGCCGTACCCCCACACGATCTCGCGCATGGGGGTGCCGCAGCTCGGGCACCTCGGCGACGTCGCCATGCCGCCACGCTAGTCCGCGGGCGGTCGTCCGCCTAGAGCCAGGGTCAGACGGCGGTCGCCGCCGCTGCCGCGCGCGCCGCTCCCGGCAGCGCGTCGACGATGCGGCCGAGCGCCGCCTCGTCGTGCGCGGCGGTGACGAACCACGCCTCGAACACGCTCGGCGGCAGGCTCACGCCCGCGTCGAGCATCGCGTGGAAGAACGGCGGGTAGCGGAAGGCGTCCTGCGCCTTCACCTCGTCGAAGTTCCGCGGGGCGCCGTCGCGGAACGCGACCGAGAACAGGCTGCCGACGCGCGAGATGGCGTGCGCGACGCCCTCCGCCCGCAGGGCGTCCGTGAGCGCGCCGGTGATGACGTCGGCCGCGTGGTCGAGCCTGCGGTAGACGTCGTCGGTCGCGAGGCGCAGCGTCGTGAGGCCGGCCGCGACCGCGACCGGGTTCCCCGACAGCGTGCCAGCCTGGTAGACGGGGCCGAGCGGCGCGAGCAGCTCCATGAGGTCGCGGCGACCGCCGAGCGCGGCGAGCGGCATGCCGCCGCCGATGACCTTGCCGAACGTCAGGAGGTCGGGGGCGTCGTCGCCCGTCCACTGCTCGATCCCCCACATGCCGGAGCGGTGCACGCGGAAGCCGGTGAGCACCTCGTCGCTGATGAGCAGCGCGCCGTGGGCGTGGGCCGTGCGGGCGAGGAAGGCGTTGAAGTCGCCGTCGGGCTCGACGAGGCCCATGTTCGCCGCCGCCGCCTCGACGATGATCGCGGCGATCTCGCTGCCGCGCTCGGCGAAGAGCTGCTCGATCGCAGCGCGGTCGTTGTAGGGGACCACGACCGTCGTGGCCGCGACGGCGGCGGGGATGCCCGCCGACCCGGGCATCGCGAGCGTCGCGAGGCCGGAGCCCGCTGCGACGAGCAGGCCGTCGGAGTGCCCGTGGTAGTGCCCGTCGAACTTCACGAGCAGGTCGCGGCCGGTCGCGCCGCGCGCGAGCCGGATCGCGGTCATGGTCGCCTCGGTGCCGGTGGAGACGAGCCGCAGCCGCTCGACCGGGCCGACGCGCCGCTCCACCTCCTCGGCGAGCAGCGCCTCGGCGGGCGTCGAGGCGCCGAACGAGAGCCCGTGCGCTGCGGCGTCCTGCACCGCCTCGACGACCTCCGGATGCGCGTGGCCGAGGATCGCCGGGCCCCAGCTCGCGACCAGGTCGACGAGGTCGCGCCCCTCGGCGTCGGTCACGTGGGCGCCCTTGGCGCGCACGAGGAACGCGGGCGTGCCGCCGACCGAGCCGAAGGCGCGCACGGGGCTGTTGACGCCGCCCGGGATCGCGAGCTTCGCCCGCTCGAACAGCTCGGCGTTCGTGCTCATCGTCCTGCTCCCGTCGTCGGCGCGCCGAGCCCGTGGGTGCCCAGCAGCTGTGCGTGCTCGATCGCCCAGTACGTGAGCACGACGTCGGCGCCCGCGCGCACGATGCTCGTCAGGCTCTCGGCGATCATCCGGTCGCGGTCGATCCAGCCGTTCGCGGCGGCCGCCTCGACCATCGCGTACTCGCCGGAGACCTGGTAGGCCCACACCGGCACGTCGGAGGCCGCGGCGACGTCGGCGAGCACGTCGAGGTAGAGGCTCGCCGGCTTCACCATCACGATGTCGGCGCCCTCGGCGATGTCGAGCAGCGCCTCGCGCAGGCCCTCGCGGCGGTTCGCCGGGTCCTGCTGGTAGGTCTTGCGGTCGCCGGTGAGGCTCGAGTCGACGGCCTCGCGGAACGGCCCGTAGAGCGCGGTCGCGTACTTCGCCGAGTAGGCGAGGATGGCGGTGTCGAGGTGCCCGGCCGCGTCGAGGGCGGTGCGGACGTGCTCGACCTGGCCGTCCATCATGCCGCTGAGCCCCAGGATCTGTGATCCGGCCTCCGCCTGCGCGATCGCCATGGCCGCGTAGCGCTCGAGCGTCGCGTCGTTGTCGACCGCGCCGCGCTCGTCGAGCACGCCGCAGTGGCCGTGGTCGGTGAACTCGTCGAGGCACAGGTCGGTCTGCACGACCGTCGCGTCGCCGAAGCGCTCGGCGAGGAAGCGCGTCGCCACGTTGAGGATGCCGTCGGGGTCGGTCGCGCCGGAGCCGACCGCATCCTTCGCCGTCGGCACGCCGAAGAGCATGATGCCGCCGACGCCCGCGGCGATGGCGCGCTCGACCTCGCGCGCCGCGGAGTCGAGCGTGTGCTGCACCTGCCCGGGCATCGAGCGGATCGCGCGGGGCTCATCGATCCCCTCGGCGACGAACATCGGGAGCACGAGCTGCGCCGGGTGGATGCGGGTCTCGGCCACGAGGCGGCGCATGGGAGCGCTCTGCCGCAGCCTGCGGGGGCGGAGGGTGGGAGGCATCCTCCCAAGGGTACTCTCGCGCTGCAGCGGAGCGCTGTCGGGCGTGGGCTACCGGTCGAGCGCGCGGTGCAGTGCCGCGGCCTGGTGCCGGTGCCCGATCGCCTCGTAGCCGACGATCACGACGAGCGGCGCGCAGGCCGTGAGCACGATGCCCGTGCCCATGCTCGCCCCCGCGACGACCGCGAGCACCGCGGCGGCCAGCGTTGCCACGCTGAGGGCGAAGAGCAGGATGTGGAACCGGTCCAGCTCGCGCAGCAGGAGCGAGTAGATCGCGAACAGTGCGATGAGGAACACGCCGACCGGCACGGCGACCGTGACCATCGCCGCCACGTGGTCGATGTGGGCCACCCCCTGGATCTCGTACGCCGCGACGTGCAGGCCGGCGCCGGTCGCCGCGATCGAGCCGAAGATCGCCAGGTGCCCGTACCCCCAGGTGAATCCGCGCGCACGGAACCGGTGCAGCACCTTCCCCGACGGCATCGTGAAGTAGACCCACCACATGCAGAACGCGAGCGCCGTGCCGCCGAAGGCGACGAGCGCGGCCTCGACGCTCCAGCCCTGCTCCTCCACGACGGCCGAGATCGCGAGGATGGTGCCGAGGATGACCTCGCCGATCGTGATGATGACGAGCAGGGCGTAGCGCTCGGCGATGTGGTGCGCGTGCCACGGCGTGCTGCCCACGCGGCGCTCGATCACGTAGGGGCCGAGCAGCTCGAGGGTGCCGAGCACCACGAAGATCCCCAGCATGACGGGCAGTGCGGGATTGATGACGATGGTCGTCGCCCAGCCGACCTGGATGAGCCCGATGACACCCGCGTAGGCGAGCGCGGATCGACGCTGCGCCGGCGCGTGTCGCGCGACCCGGAGCCACATCGCGACGGTGGCGACGCGCATGATCACGTAGCCGCCGACCAGCACGCCGTTGTCGAGATGCTCGCCCTCGTCGATCGAGTGGAACGCGGGTGGGAGCCCGAGGGCGAGCACGAGCACGCCGATCATCTGCACCATGGTCGCGACGCGGAAGAAGATGTCGTCGTTGTCGAACGCCGAGGCGAGCCACGAGTAGTTGATCCAGGCGAGGCAGATCGCGAAGACGGCGATCGTGAAGCCGATGATCGCCGGCACGACGTGCCCGATCTCGAGCAGGTGTGCGGCCTGGGTCCCGGCTTGGCTGAACGCGACGACGAACGTCAGGTCGAAGAGCAGCTCGAGCGGTGTCGCGCTGCGGTGCGGCTCATCGGGGTCGCGGCCGACCATGCGCCGGAGCCGGTGGTCGAGCGGTGGGTGCGCGGATGCCCCCGCTCCCCCTCCGGCTCCCGTCTCGAGGCGATGCGGCTGGCTCCCGGTCATGCTGCTCCCCTCCGTCGGCGCGCGGCCGGCGCCCGTCGCATCATGCTGGCACGCGTCGGAGCGCGGCGCGCATGTGCGGATCGGGCGCCGGACGCTGCTCCGCGGTGGACGAGGCAGTCGCGGTCGCGGCGGTCAGCGGGCGACGAGCGCCGCGAACACCGCCGGGTCGATGTTCCCGCCGGTCGCGATCGCAGCGACGGTGCCGTCGCCGATCGTGGCGGCGTGCTCGAGGACGGCCGCGGCAGCCACCGCGCCGCTCGGCTCCACCGCGAGGCCGGTCGCGTCGGACAGCCACCGCATCGCCTCGACGATCGACGCCTCGGAGACCGTCACGACGTCGTCCACGAGCGCCTGGATGTGCACCCACGGCAGGTCGCCGACGTTGGTGGATCGGAGGCCGTCGGCGATCGTGCGACCGGTCACGTCCCTGGACCAGCGCTTCCGCTCGCCCGCGGCGAACCCCTCGGCGAGGTCGCCCGCGAGCGCGGGCTCGACCGCGATCACCCGGACCTGCGGTCGCAGGCGCTTGAGCACCACCGCGATGCCGGAGATGAGGCCGCCGCCGCCGACGGGCACGAGCACGACGTCGAGCTCGTCGATCTGCTCGAGCAGCTCGAGCCCGATCGTGCCCTGCCCGGCGATGATGTGCGGGTCGTCGTCCGGAGGGACGACCGTCAGCCCGAGCGTGAGGGCGAGGTGCTTCGCGTGCGCCGTGGTCTCGGTCGGCGGGCGCAGGATCACCGTCGCGCCCTCCTCCCTCGTGCCGCGGACCTTCGCCTCGGGCGCCGCGTCGGGCATGACGATCGTCGCGGCGACGCCGGCCAGGCGGGCCGCCCGCGCGAGCCCGCGGCCGTGGTTCCCCGCCGAGTAGCCCACGACACCCGCCGCTCTCGCGTCGGGGCCGAGGGCGGCGATCGCGTTGGTGGCGCCGCGGAGCTTGAAGGAGCCCGTGTGCTGCAGCGACTCCGCCTTGATCCAGAGCGACCGCCCGCCCGGCGCGTGCGGCTGCGCGAGCATGACGGGCGTGCGCAAGCAGTGCTCGCCGATGCTCGCTCGCGCCCGCTGCACGTCCTCGAGCGAGATCAAGCCGTCCTGCAGGATGCTCGCCATGCTCGGTCCTCCGTCGCAGATCATGAGCGACGGAGCGGTCGTCCGCGCCCACCCACGGTGGCAGGGCCGGGCGTGAAGGACCAGCGGCCATTCGTGCACAGCATCCGGTAGCGTCGCTTCATGATCGACACCGGAGCACTGCAGGCGCTCGCCGCCGTCGAGCACCACGGCACCGTCGCCGCGGCATCCGAGGCGCTGGGCTTCAGCCCCTCGGCGGTGTCGCAGCAGATCAAGAAGCTCGAGCGCCAGACGGGCTTCCCGGTGCTCGAGCGGCGAGGGCGGGGCGTGCTCCTGACGGAGCGCGGGATGGCGCTCGCGGCGTACGGGCGCAAGCTCCTGGCCGAGCTCGAGGAGCTCGAATCCACGCTGCTGACCGACCCGACGAAGCCGCAGGGGCGGATCCGCATGGCGGCGTTCTCCACGGCGTGCCGCGGACTCGTCGCGCCGATGCTCGCCGCGCTCGCCGCCGACGGCGCGGAGCTCGACGTGCACGTGCTCGCGGAGGACCCGCGAGAGGCCATCGCCCGCGTCGCGGCGGCGGAGGCCGACATCGGCATCGTGCACGACTGGAGCTCTGTGCCGCTGCCGGAGCCGGAGCACCTCGTGCTCGAGTGGATCTGCGAGGACGTCGCCGACCTGCTGGTGCACCGCAGCCACCCTCTGGCGGCGCGCGAGGCGGTGGGCGCCGCCGACCTGCTCGACGAGCGCTGGGTGAGCTCGACGCGGGGTGCGATCTGCCACGAGGCGCTGCTGCGGATCTTCGCCGACCTCGGCCGCGTGCCCGACATCAGGGTCTACGACCCCGACTTCGCGACCCACGTCGCGCTCGTGGAGCAGGCGGTGGTCGTCGCGCTCGTGCCTCGGCTCGGCAGGCCCACGCTCCCCGAGGGCGTCGTCGCCGTGCCGGTGGACGATCCGCTCCCCGCGCGGCGGGTGGGCATCGTGCACCGCAGGACGATGACCGGCAGCCCCGGCATCCAGCACGTGGCGCGGCTGCTCCGGGCGATCGCCGCATCGCGCTGACGCCGGTCGCTACCCGCCCGTGCCGGCGGTCCGGCGGTCGACCGACGCCGCGGCGGGCTCGGACGCCGCCCAGCTCGCGAGCAGTCGCAGCGCCCCGTCGGACGCGGAGCCGGGCTCGGCGGTGAACGCGATCAGCTGCAGCCCCCGCTCCGTGCTGACGTCGAGCGCCTCGAACGAGAGGTCGATCTCGCCGACGAGCGGATGCGTGACCGCCTTCACGCCCGTCCGGTGCTCGCGCACGTCATGCGACGCCCACAGGGCGCGGAACGTGTCGCTGCAGGTCGCGAGCTCGCCCACGAGGTCGCTGAGGTCGCGGTCGCGCGGGGCGCGCCCGGCCTCGGCGCGCAGCAGGGCGACGATCTGCTGGGCCGAGTCGTCCCACTGCCGGTAGAACCGGGGCGCGCGCGGATCGAGGAAGAGGTAGCGGGCGAAGTTCGCCGGCTGGCGCGGGCTGTCGAAGAGCTCGGAGAACAGCGCGCGACCCAGGGCGTTGACGCCCACGACGTCGAGCCGTCCGCTCTGCACCACCACCGGGATGCCGTGCATCGCGTCGAGGAGCTGCTGCATGCCGGGCCGGATCGCCTGCGTCCGGGGCCGTGCTCGACGCCGCGCGGGAGCCGCGCCGTCGTTCGCGGCGCGCACGAGGTCGTGGAGGTGCTGGACCTCCGCGTCGTCGAGCCGCAGGGCGCGGGCGACGCCCTCGAGCACCGACGCCGAGACGCCCGTCGCGTTGCCGCGCTCGAGGCGCACGTAGTACTCGACGCTCACGCCCGCGACGAGCGCGACCTCCTCGCGGCGGAGGCCCGCGACGCGGCGACGGCCGCCGAAGTCCGGCAGCCCCAGGTCGGCAGGGGTGAGCCGCGCCCGACGCGTGGTCAGGAACTCGCGGATGTCGTCCCGGATGTCCATGGGGTCGACGCTAGGCCACCCCCGGCGCCCCAGGGAGGTACGGCCAGTGACCCTATCGACCGGGTCTCCCTCGGGCCGCGGCGCGCACGTTGACTGGGGGCATCCGCAACGGACACCGGCCGCTGGGCCGACACCCGAGAGAAGGAAGCACCCACCATGGCTGACCCCAAGGTCTGGCTCATCACCGGCGCGAGCCGCGGCATGGGCATCGACATCGCCCACGCAGCGCTCTCGGCAGGGCACGCCGTCGTCGCGACGGGCCGCGACGCGCGGCGCGTCGCCGACGCCCTCGGCGAGCACGACCGCCTGCTGGCGGTCGCGCTCGACGTCACCGACCCCGCGTCCGCCGAGCGCGCCACCGCCGCCGCGGTCGAGCGCTTCGGTCGCATCGACGTGCTCGTCAACAACGCGGGCAACTTCTACGCCGGCTACTTCGAGACCCTGAGCCCCGAGCAGGTGCGCGCGCAGATGGAGACGAACTTCTTCGGCCCGCTCAACGTCACGCGCGCGGTCCTGCCGGTCCTCCGCGCGCAGCGCTCCGGCCAGATCATCACGGTCACGTCGACCGCGGGCTTCGTCGGCGGCGGCTTCACGTCGGCCTACGCCGCCTCGAAGCACGCCCTCGAGGGCTGGATGGAGTCGCTCGCGGAGGAGGTCGCGCCGTTCGGCATCGACACCATGTCGGTCGAGCCCGGCTTCTTCCGCACCGAGCTGCTCGTCGAGGGCTCGTCGACCCTCTGGCCCGAGCTCGAGATCGAGGACTACGCCGAGGGCACCGCGCAGACCATCGAGGCGTGGCGCGGCATGCACGGCACCCAGGTCGGCGACCCGGCGAAGCTGGCCGCGGCGCTCGTGACCCTCTCGGACGGCGGCGCGCTCCCCGGCCGCTTCATCGCAGGGGCCGACGCCATGGCCGGCATCGAGCAGAAGCAGGCGACCGTGCAGCAGCAGATCGACGCCCACCGCGAGCTCTCGGCCTCGCTCTCGCACGACGCCTGACACGCCGACACCACCACCGAAGGAATCCCATGCGCATCACCGCACTCACCGGCACGGTCGCGATCGTCACCGGAGCCAGCAGCGGCATCGGCGAGGCGACCGCCCGGCGCCTCGCCGAGCACGGCGCGACCGTCGCCGTCGTCGCCCGCCGCAAGGACCGGCTCGACGAGCTCGTCGCCGCCATCGAGGCCGACGGCGGCACCGCGCTCGCCGTCGAGGCCGACATCACCGACCGCGCGCAGGCGCAGGCCGCCGTCGCGACCGTGGTGCAGTCCTTCGGCCGCCTCGACATCCTCGTGAACAACGCCGGCCTCATGCTGCTCGGCCCCGTCCTCGGCGCCGACATCGACGAGTGGGACCGGATGATCGCGATCAACCAGCAGGGCCTGCTGCACATGACCCACGCGGCGCTGCCGCACCTGCTCGCCGCGGCGAAGGACGACCTGCGCGGTGTCGCCGACATCGTGAACGTCTCGTCGATCGCCGGGCGCCAGGCATGGCCGAGCTTCGGCGTCTACGCCATGACGAAGTTCGGCGTGCTCGGCTTCACGGAGGCGCTGCGCCAGGAGGTCACGAAGCAGCAGGTCCGCGTCGGCGTGCTCGAGCCGGGGGCGGTCGTGACCGAGCTCGTCTCGCACAACAGCCAGGAGGTGCGCGACGGGCTCGACGCGACCGACGACATCCCCGTGCGCCTGCAGCCCGACGACATCGCCGACAGCATCGCCTACATGGTGACGCGGCCCAGCCACTCGTCCATCGCCGAGCTGTGGGCCATGCCCACCTCGCAGGCCTGAACCGAAGGAGCACCACCATGCAGACCGCACGACTCGGAGACCTCGAGGTCTCCCGCATCGGCCTCGGCGCCATGACCATGGCCGGCACCTACACGTCAGAGGGGGCGCTCGACCACGACGAGTCCACCCGGACCATCCACCGGGCGATCGAGCTCGGTGTCACGCACATCGACACCGCAGAGGTCTACGGGCCGTTCCTCAGCGAGGAGCTCGTCGGGCGCGCCGTCGCCGACCGCCGCGACCGGGTCGTGATCGCCACGAAGTTCGGCCTCGTCTCGCACCGCGGCGGCGCGGAGCCGCAGCCCGGTCGGATCGACAGCCGGCCGGAGAGCATCCGAGCCGCGGTGGAGGGCTCCCTCCGTCGCCTCGGCACCGACAGGATCGACCTGTACTACCAGCACCGCGTCGACCCCGCCGTGCCCATCGAGGACACCGTCGGCGCGGTCGCCGAGCTCGTCGCCGAGGGGAAGGTGCTGCACCTCGGGCTCTCGGAGGCGTCGGCCGAGACGATCCGGCGGGCGCACGCCGTGCACCCGGTGACGGCGCTGCAGACGGAGTACTCGCTCTGGACGCGCGATGTCGAGGGCGAGATCCTGCCGGTGCTGCGCGAGCTGGGCATCGGCTTCGTGCCCTACTCGCCGCTCGGGCACGGGCTGCTCGCGGGCAGCATCCGCAGCGTCGACGACATCGCCGACGACGACTGGCGCAAGACCAACCCGCGGTTCACCGGCGCCAGCTTCGCACGCAACCTCGCGCTCGTCGACGAGGTCACCGCGATCGGCGCCGAGATCGGTGCGACGCCGGCACAGACCGCGCTCGCCTGGATCCTGTCGCGCGGCGACGACATCGCGCCGATCCCCGGCACCCGCCGCGTGGCGCGCGTCGAGGAGAACACGGCGGCCGACGGCATCGGGCTCTCTTCCGACCAGATCGCGCGGCTCGACGCGCTCGAGCCCGCAGCAGGCGCCCGGCACGACGACGCGAACATGGCCTCGATCGACCGCTGACGCGGCGCTCAGGCGATCTCGACGACCTCCACCTCCGCGCCCCGGGAGGCGGAGCGGAGCGGCATGCCCGGGCGGTCGACGGCGAACCAGAACGTGCTGGTGCCGTCGGCCCGCTGCACGTCGTACCGCAGGCAGTCGACCTCGCCGACGGCGAGCCGGATGCGCTCGGGCGTCACGGTGGTCGCCGCCTCCGGGAACGCGGCGTGCGCCTGCAGCTCGCGCCAGGTGACGCGCGAGGTGCGCGGGTCGTCGACGGGCGTGCCCGACGCATCCGTCACGACCTGCGAGAGCACGCAGCCGTCGGTGTCGCCGTCCTGGAAGCTGTCGCAGTGGTAGGTCGTGCGCCCCTCGAGCCGGGTGCGCACGAGCAGCCTGCGGCCGTCGGGATTGCCGGCGCGGATCTCGTCGGCGGTGAACGGCGTCGGCGCCAGGTCAGGGCCGAGCACGTGCGGGTCGCTCACGCGCCGAGCTCCGCGTCGATCGCGTCGGCGAGCGCGAAGATGACGGGCCAGCCGCCCTCCGAGCTGTTGCCGAGCACGCTCACCGTCGTCCGGCTCGCGACGAGGTGCGTCGAGCGGAAGGAGGCGCCGGCGTCGTAGCCCTCGAGGATGAGCGCGTCGTGGGTCGGGTGCAGCCAGAAGCCCATCCCGTACCGCTTGCGCTCGTCGGGCACGTCGAAGCGGGGCCGGATCATCGCCTCGACGCTGCCCTGCGACACGATGCGGCCGTCGAGCAGCGCGAGCCAGAAGCGGTGCAGGTCGGCGGCAGTCGTGAATGCGCCGCCGTCGCCGTTGCCGAGCACCGGCAGGTGCAGCGTGTTCATGAGGTCGCCCGCGTCTGCCACGTAGCCGGGCGCCGCATCCGCCGGCAGGTCGTTGAGCGGCAGGAAGCCGGTGCGCTCGAGGCCCGCCGGCTCCAGCACGAGCCGGCGCACCACGTCGTGGTAGCCCTCGTCCGTGACGCGCTCGAGCAGCACGGCGAGCACCATGTAGCCGCCGTTGCAGTACGAGAACCGCTCCCCCGGCGGGAGCTTCTGGTCGTGGCCGTCGAGCATCGGCAGGAACGCCGCGGCGCTCGTGAGCTCGTGGGACGGCACCGTGAGCACGTAGTCCTCGGGCTCCCAGTCGGCCTCCTCGTCGAGGTAGTCGCCGATGCCGGAGGTGTGGGTCAGCAGCTGCTCGATCGTGACGGCGTCGTCGATGCGCGGCAGGTCGTCGCCGAGCAGCTCGCGCACCCGCTGGTCGAGGCGCAGGCGGCCGTCCTCGACGAGGCGCATCACGGCGAGCGCGGTGAGCGCCTTGCTGCCGCTCGCGATCGCGATGCGCGCCTCCGCGGTCATCGGCACCCGCAGCGCCCGGTGGAGGAAGCCCTCGCAGCGCTCGAGCGTGCGCCGGTCGCCCACATCGATCGTCGCGACGCCGGTGAACGCGTGCTTCGCGACGGCGGCGTCGAGCGCTGCAGGATCCACGTGCATGGCTGCCCCCTCGTGCTGGTCGGATCGTACGCCGGTCAGGCCGGGCGGTCGATGAGCCGGCCGCCGTCGATCGTCCACCGGCGGGTGAGCCCCAGGCGCTCGAGGAACGCGGCGTCGTGGCTCACGACCACGACCGCGCCCTCGAAGGCGGTGAGCGCATCCACGAGCCCGTCGATGCTGTCGAGGTCCAGCGAGTTCGTCGGCTCGTCGAGCAGCAGCAGTTGCGGCGGCGGGTCGGCGAGCAGCAGCCGCGCGAGCGCGAGCCGGAAGCGCTCGCCACCCGACAGCTCGCGCACCCGCTGCTCGGCGCGCGCACCGCGGAAGAGGAACCGCGCGAGCTGCGCCCGCACCTCCTGCGGCGGCCGGGTCGGCGCCGTCTCGCGCACCGCGTCGACGAGCGTCGCGTCGTCGTCGGCGAAGCGGATGCGCTGGGGCAGCATCGCGGTCTGCCGGATGCGGTGCG
Organism: Agrococcus jenensis; assembly: GCF_003752465.1. NCBI lineage: Bacteria > Bacillati > Actinomycetota > Actinomycetes > Micrococcales > Microbacteriaceae > Agrococcus > Agrococcus jenensis. Next base: position 904,559 of record NZ_RKHJ01000001.1, read on the forward strand.
TCACCTCGGCGATCGGATCCGGCCGTCCGGGCGGCGGCTCGAGGCCGGCGATCGCGTCGAGCAGCGTCGTCTTGCCCGCGCCGTTCCCGCCCGTGAGCGCGATGCGCTCGGCGCCCCGCACCAGCACGTCGCCGGTGCTCGTGCGCAGCGCGAGCACGTCGCGGCCGGGTGGCACGCGCGTGCCGGGCAGGTCGATGCGGATCGACCGGTCGTCGCGGAGCCGCTCCTCGGCCAGCTCGAGCGCCGCCTCGGCGGTCGCCTCCCGCCCCTCGTGCAGCGCCTTGGACCGGGCGCTCGTGCGCTCGGCCCTGCGCTGCAGGCCGCCGGCGACGATCTTCGGGATGCCGCCCGCCTGGCCCGCGCGGCGGCCGGCCGCCTCGGCCTTCGACCGCTGCTCCGCGGCGTCGAGGCGGTCGCGGTGCTCGCGCCGGACGAGCTGCTCGGCGTCGCGCATCGCATGCGCGGCCGCCGCCTGCTCCGCCTCGACCGCGCTGCGGTAGACCGAGTAGGGACCCTCGAAGGTGCGCAGCGCCGATCCGTGCAGCTCGGCGATGCGGTCGACTCGCTCGAGCAGCTCGATGTCGTGGCTCACGACGAGCAGCGAGCCGCGCCACGCCGCGACGGCGTCGTGCAGGCGGCGGCGCGCCCCGGCATCCAGGTTGTTCGTGGGCTCGTCGAGCAGCGCGATGTCGGCGCGCTGCAGCCGGATCGCGGCGAGCCCGACGAGCACGGCCTCGCCGCCGGAGAGCGTGGCGATCGGGCGCCGCAGCAGCGCCTCGTCGCCCGCGAGGCCGAGCGCCGCCAGCTCGCCGAGCGCCTCGGCCTCGACGCCCCAGCGGTCGCCGACCGCGTCGAAGCGCCGCGTCGCGACGTCGCCGCGCTCGATGGCGGCGATCGCGTCGAGCACCGGGGCGATGCCGAGCGCATCCGCGACGGTGCCGGGCCCGAGGTCGAGCTGCTGCGGCAGCGTCGCGACGCTGCCGTGCACGACGAGCTCGCCGGAGGCCGGCTCGAGCCGGCCCTCGATGAGCCCGAGCAGCGTCGACTTGCCGGCGCCGTTGCGGCCGACGATGCCCGTGCGGCCGTGGCCGAGCGCGCCGGAGACGCCCGGGGCGCCGAAGACGCCGGTGCCGTCCGGCCAGTGGAAGGTGACGCGCGAGAGCGCGATGACAGGGTGTGCCAAGAGAGATCCTCCGAGAGCGGATGAGCGCTGACGGATGCGTCGACGATGCGTGGTCGTCGGGTCAGCGCGCTGTCGCGGCTCCGCGGATCTCGGTCATCTCGGCTGCTTCCTGGCGTGGGGCGTCGGCGCTGACACCGCCGACGATTGCGCGAGCGATGCTACGCGCTCGAGCGGCCCAGCGCATCCCTCAGCTGATGGCAGTGGCGCCTCCCCCAAGCGATGACGCCGTGTGCGGTCCGCTCGGCCAGTCGTAGCATGCGCCCATCGGCGGCGGACGCCGCCGCAATCGAAGGAGAAGACGATGCTGCACACGCGTGTCCTCGATCGGCTCGTGCCATGAGGACTCGTCTCAGGAGCGCCATCGTGGCGCTGCTCGCAGCCGGAGCGCTCGTCGCCGCTCCGACCGCCGCGGGAGCCGCAGGGCACACGCCCTCGGCCTACAACAGCGATCTGGCCGAGCTCCGTGCCTCGATCGCGCAGTACCACAACACCGATCACGCGATGGCGGACGGCTACCTGCCCCCGGAGGAGGGCACCCTGCTCGACGCGTGCTTCACCCTGCCGGACGCCGGCATGGGCGTGCACTGGGCGGACTGGTCGCTCTACGACACCACCGCCGAGGTGGGCGCGCCGGAGCTGCTCGTGTACGAGCCGATGCGCAACGGCGGGCTGCGGCTCGTCGCGGTCGAGTACATCGTGCCGCAGGCCGAGTGGGATGCGGAGCACGACGACCCGCCGATGCTCTTCGACCGCGTCATGCAGGTGGTCGCCCCGCCCGGGACAGCGCCGTTCTACGCGCTGCACGCCTGGGTGTTCAAGCACAACCCCTGGGGCATGCACGCCGACTTCAACCCGGACGTCACGTGCGAGCACTGGGAGGGCTGAGCTGACGGGAGCGGGGCGGCTGCCGAGCCGCCCCGCTGCCGCCGTCCGGGCGGCGCCGCGGCAACGCCGTCCCGCGGCACCGGGACTACCGTCGAGGCATGGAGGATGCGCCGGACGACCTCGACGCGCTCGTCGCGCGCGTGCCGCTCGGCTGGAGCCGGCAGCGCATCGACGGGCGCGCCTGGGGCATCACGCGGGTCGACCGCGCGGACGGCCGTTCGAGCACGATCGACGGCGAGGAGCTCGGCGGTGCGCGCCGGATGAGCGCCAACGTCTGGCGCACCCGAGCCGGCACGCTGCTGCGGCCGTGCGAGATGCCCGCCGAGCAGGTTCTCGAGGTGCTGCGGGCGCTCGACGAGCCGCCCGCCTGACGCAGTCCCGGTCAGACCTCGTGCTCGGTGACGTCGGCGACCTGCGCGTTCAGGTGCGCGACGAGGGCGTCGCCGTCGAGCGTCGCCGCGACGCCGTGCTCACCGCCGCCGATCGACACGCGGTGCCCGAGCACGCGCTCGTCGGCGACGATCGGCAGCGGGGTCGTCGTGCCGAACGGCGTGATCGTGCCGCGCCGGAACCCCGTCACGGCGAAGGCGGCGTCGGCGTCGGGCATCGACAGGCGGCTGACGCCGAGCAGCTGCCGCAGCTTCGGCCAGGCGATCGTGCGGTCGCCCGGCACGAGCACGAGCAGGTGGTCGCCCTCCCCTCGGCGCACGACCATCGTCTTGATGACCTCGGCGGGCCTGACCCCGCGGGCCTCGGCGGCCTCCGCGAGCGACGACACGCGACCGTGGCGGGTGATCTCATGCTCGAGCCCGGATGCGGCGAGCGCCTCGAGCGCGGGGTTCGTGTCGGCCATGCCGCCAGGCTATGCCGGTTCTCAACGTCGCGGGTGGTCGTACGAGGCGATATCGCCGGTGTGCGACCACCCGCGACGTTGAGATCTCAGCGGGCGGTAGCGACGAGGGCCGCGACGAGCGCCTGCGCGTTCGGGCGCTGCGCGATGCCCGCGACCTGCAGGCCGTACTTGCGGCAGTCCTCCGCCGTCTGCTCGCCGATCGCGATGATGCGGGTCTCGGCCGCGAGGCCGAGCCGCGCGACCTGCTTCGCCACCGAGCCGGAGGTGACGAGCACCGCGTCGATGGGCGTCTCCGCGGGCTCGACGGCCGTGAGCACGGCGTCGTGGGCGCCCTGCTCCGTGACGTGGTCCCTGTCCTGCTGCTCGCGGGCGTCCTGCTCGCGGGCGTCCCGCTCGGCCGCCGCGGGGCCCTGTGCGGCCTGCTGCTCCTGCGCGTCCGTCCTCGCGGGATGCGCCGGGGCACCGACGATCGGGATCGCTCCGGTCTGCGTCGTCACGGCCTCGACGAGCTGCTCGCCCGACTCGAACACCGGCACCGTGCGGTAGGCGACCACCTCGGTGACCTGCATGCCGTGCTGGCGCAGCCCGCTCGCGATCGTCGGCCGCGCGTCGAGCGCGTGCGGCCACAGCACCCGGCCCTCGCGGATCGGCCACTCGTCGACGAGCCCGGCCGCGGACTGCCGCGTGGGGATGAACGCGACCGGCACCCCGCGCTCGCGCAGCGATGCCGCCGTCACCGAGCCGACGGCCGCGACCTGCACGGACGAGGGCACGCGCGGCAGCACCCGCACGGTCGACTGGCTCGTGACGACCAGCCAGTCGAAGCGGCCCTCCGCGAGCTGCCCGAGGATCTGCTGCAGCCGCTGCTGGTCCTCGGCGGGCTCGATCTGCACGAGCGGCAGGATGAGCGGCTCGAGGCCGGCATCGGTGACGAGCTCGGCCACCTCGTCGCCCCAGGTGCCGCCTCGGGGGATCAGGACGCGCATGGGTTCCTCCGGAATCGGTGGTGGGTGCTCCGCATCCTCGCAGACCCAGCCGGGCTCGTGGTCACGGCCCGTCGTCACAGGGGTGGTCGCTGCACGCGGCCGCGCTCGGCCGGCGGCTACGCCCTGGCGGCCTGCACGAGGTCGGCCGCGCCGCCGTCCAGCAGCTCTGCGACCGCGCGGTCGGCCACGTCGCGCGCGGCCTCCTCGAGCTCGGATGCCCTGGTCGAGTCGAGCGTGTAGGCGTGGGATGCGGCCACCCGGCTCGAGCCGTCGGTCGCGTACGCGATCGCCGAGAGGAAGAGCATGCCGTCGGCGACCTCCGCGTGCGCGGCGAGCGGTGCCGCGCAGCCCGCCTCGAGCCCCGCGAGCACGCGCCGCTCGGCGTCGACCGCCGCGCGCGTCGGCGCGTGGTCGGTCTTCGCGACCGCCGCTCTGGCGGCGCCGTCGCCGTCGCGGATCTCGACCGCTAGCGCGCCCTGCGCGGGCGCGGTCGGGAAGTCGATGAGGTCGAGCACCTCGGTCGCCCGGTCCTCGAGCCCCAGGCGCTTGAGCCCCGCGAGCGCGAGCACGACCGCGTCGAGGTCGCGCTCCCCGGTCTGCGGGTCGCCCTGCGCGCGGGCGAGCCGCGTCGGCACGTTGCCGCGGATGTCGACGACCTCGAGGTCGGGCCGCGCGACCCGCAGCTGCGCCATGCGGCGCGGCGAGCCGGTGCCCACCTTGGCGCCCTCCGGCAGGTCGGCGAGCGTGAGCCCGTCGCGCGCGCACAGCGCGTCGCGGGCGTCCTCGCGCTTCGTGACGGCCGCGAGCTCGATGCCGGCGGCGGGCGCGGTGGGGAGGTCCTTCATCGAGTGCACGGCGACGTCGACGCGGCCGTCGAGCAGCGCATCCCGCAGCGCCGAGACGAACACGCCCGTGCCGCCGAGCTGCGACAGCGACGAGCGGTCGGTGTCGCCCTGCGTCGTGATCTCGACGATCTCGACCTCACCCGCGAAGCGGGCCGCGAGCGCCGTGGTCTGCGCGAGCGCGAGCGCCGAGCCGCGCGTGCCCACCCGGATGGTCACGGCTGCAGCCCCGCGATCGCCGGCCGGAACCCGAGGCGCGGGTTCTCGCAGCAGCCCGGCCGGCAGACGTCGTACCAGGTGTGGATCGAGGTGACCGACTTGCGCTCGGCCTCCGGCCGGCCCTCGAGGCGCTCCTGCACGAGGTCGACGAGCGCGCCCACGTACTGCGGATCGATGCCGGGGGTCGGCGCGCGGCGCGCCCACAGCCCCGCCTCGGTGGCCGTCTCGATGGCCTCCTCGTCGAGGTCCCACATGACCTCCATGTGGTCGCTCACGAAGCCGAGCGGCACGATCACGATGGCCTTGCGCGACTCGAGCGCCTCGATTGCGTCGTTGATGTCGGGCTCGAGCCACGGCTGCGACGCGGGGCCGGAGCGCGACTGGTAGACGAGCTGCCAGGCGATGCCGGGCGCCGCCTCCGCCATCACGTGCTCGGCGGCGGCGAGGTGCTGGCCCTCGTAGCCGCCGCCCGGCCCCCACTCGTGCAGGTCGGGTGCGCCGGAGCGCTCCGCGTCGGCGGTCGGGATCGAGTGGGTCGCGAAGAGCACCTCGATCTCGGCGTCGGCGAAGCCCGCCTCGCGCGCCTCGGCGACGGATGCGCGCACGCCGTCGACGAAGGTCGCCAGGAAGCCCGGGTGGTTGAAGAACTGCCGCACCTTGTCGATCTGCATCGACGCCTGCAGGCCGGTCGCCTCGAGCGCATCCGCCCAGTCCTCGCGGTACTGGCGGCACGACGAGTAGGACGAGTAGGCCGAGGTGGGGATGGCGATCAGGCGCGTGGCGCCCGCGTCGGCGGCCTGCTGCAGCGCCTCGTCGAGGTAGGGCGCCCAGTTGCGGTTGCCCCAGTAGACGGGCAGGTCGACGCCGGCGGCCGCGAGCGCGCCCTCGAGCGCCGCCTTGAGCTCGCGGTTCTGCTCGTTGATGGGGCTCACGCCGCCGAAGTGGCGGTAGTGGCCCGCGACCTCCTCGAGGCGCTCGTCGGGGATGCCGCGGCCGCGCGTGACGTTGCGGAGGAAGGGGATGACGTCGTCCTGCCCCTCCGGGCCGCCGAAGCCCGACAGCAGGATGCCGTCGTAGGCGACCGGCTCCTCCACGTGCTCGGGGCCCGCCTGCGCAGCCGGGCTCGCGCTCGGCACGGCGGCACCCGGCTCGAGGTGCACGGAGGTCGCTGCCGGCGCCTTCGTCTCGCGCCGCTGCGGTGCCTGCTGCTCCGCCTGCTGCTGCTCGCCCTGCTGCTGCACGGCATTCGATGCGGACGTGCCGCAGCACCCACCGCCGCAGCAGCCGCCGGTCGTCGTCGTGTCGCTCATGCGAGCACCTCCTCGATCTCGTCGGCCGCGATCCGGCGGCCCGTGAAGAATGGGATCTCGTCGCGCACGTGCATGCGCGCCTCGACGGCCCGCAGCTCGCGCATCATGTCGACGAGCTCGGTCAGCTCGTCCGCCTCGAGCGGCAGGATCCACTCGTAGTCGCCGAGCGCGAACGCCGAGACGGTGTTCGCCACGACGCCGCGGTAGGCGGCGCCGGCGCGGCCGTGCTCGGCGAGCATCCGGCCGCGGTCCTCGGCCGGCAGCAGGTACCAGTCGTACGAGCGGTTGAACGGGTAGACCGTCACCCACCGCTTCGGCTCGATGCCGCGCATGTAGCCCGGCACGTGCCGCTTGTTGAACTCGGCGTCGCGGTGCACGCCCATCGCGCCCCACGTCTGCGTGGTGCCCGCGAGCTCGCGGGTGCGGCGCACCCGGCGCACGGCCGCCTGCAGCGCCTGCGGCTCGAGGGCGGCGCCGGGCGCCCCGTGCATCCACACCATCACGTCGGCGTCGTGGCGCATGCCTGAGACGTCGTAGATGCCGCGGACGACGATGCCCTCGCGCTCGAGCGCGGCGATCTCGTCGGCCAGCGACGTGCCCGCGCCCGAGGCGCCGTCGGCGGTCGCGCCGCGGCGGTGGACGCTCCAGATCGTGTAGCCGTCGTCCTGCTGCTGGTCGGCCTGCTCCTGACCGGCCTGCTGCGGCGTGTGCTCGCTCATGCGTCTCCTCGCTCGTCTGCGTCTCGTGCTGCGGTGGCGGATGCGGCGGGCGGCGCCGCCCCGTCCGTCTCGTGGTGCGCGGCCCCCTCGGGGGCCACCTCGTCGGTCCACGGGGTGCCGGGCACCGCGAAGCGCTCGCGGCGGATGCCGAGCGCCGCCCGCCGTGCGTCCGGCACGACCTGCGCGAGGCCGGTGCCCGCGACCGCGGCGCCGACCAGGACCAGGTTGCGGTGCGCGTCGGCGGCTTCGCGCAGCGCCTGGTGGCGGCCGCGCGCGCCGACCACGGTCGTCGGCTGCCCCTGCTCCCACCGCACGCGCGCGCTCGCGACCGGCTCCGGGAGGTCGCGGCCGAGGATCGCGCGCGCGTCCTGCAGCGCGAGCGCCGCGGCCGCGTCGTCGTCGAGTCCCTCGGTCGCCGGGGCGGCGGCGCCGGAGCCGTACGACAGCCGCACGACCTCGCGGCCATCGGCAGCGTCGCGCAGCCACGGCCACTTCGCGCTCGCGTGCGTCAGCGCCTTCGCCCGGATGCCGGGGGCGTCGGCCGCGACGAGCACGCCCGTGCCGCGCGGGTCGCCCGAGATCGCGCCGGGCGGGAGGACGAGCGTGACGAGCTCGACCGTGACGCCGGTCGCGTCGGTCGCGAGCGGCGCGAAGCCGTCGAGCCCGCCCAGCACGCGCAGCGCCTCCGGCTCCGGCAGCGCGACGACGAGCGACGAACCCGCGAAGGCGCCCGCATCCGTCTCGACGGCCCAGCCGGTCGGCGTCGGCGACGCCGCGGTCACGCGCACCCCGGTGCGCAGGTCGGCGTGGTGCGCGCGAGCGCGCTCCGCGAGCGCCGCCGTGATCCGGTGGACGCCGCCGCGGATGCCCTGCACCGCCGAGCCGGGCCGCTGCGCGTTGCTGGGCGCGGCGTCGCCGCGCGCCACGGCGGCGGCACGCTCCTCCAGCACGACGGCGACGGCGCCCGAGAGCGAGCCCGCCTGCGTGAGCGCGTTGTTGAGCCCCGGCGCGACCGTCGCGACGTCGAGCCGCTCGACGTCGGCGGAGTAGACGCCGCCCGCGAGCGGCGCCACGAGCCGGTCGAGCGCCTTGCGCCCCATGCGTCGCCGCACGAGCGGGCCGAGCGCGTCGTCCTTGCCGATGCGCAGCACCGGCATCAGCCGGTCCGCGTAGGCGCGGATCGCGCCGCCCCAGCCGAGCGCGTCGATGACGTCGCGGGCGAGCGGCGACGAGGGGATGCCGAGCAGGCTCGCCTTCGGCAGCGGCACCGCGCGGTCGCCCAGCTGCAGCCACGCGCCCGCCGGGTTCGGCGAGACGATGTCGTCGGCGAGGCCGAGCTCCGCAGCGAGCTCGGCGACGGCGCCGCCGCGGGTGGCGAACGACTCGGCGCCGGCGTCGAGCGCGAGCCCCGCGACGTCGATGCCGGTGGCCACGCCGCCCAGACGATCGGAGGCCTCGAGCACGAGCACGCGGTAGCCCCGTCCGGCGAGGTCGTGCGCGACGGTCAGGCCGGCGGCGCCGGCGCCGACGACGATCGAGTCCCACCGCTGCCCCTCGGGCAGCGGGGTCTCCGGCAGCGAGCCCTCGGGCAGCGGGGTCGCGTCCGCCTGCCCAGCGTCAGCGGTCACCGCGCGTGCACCGCCTGCACGACGCGCGTCAGCACATCCGGGTCGGTCGACGGCGGCACGCCGTGGCCGAGGTTGAACACGTGCGCGCGGGCGACGGAGCCGGCCATCATCACGTGGTCGATCGCCGCCTCGACGATCTCCCACGGGGCGCCGAGCACGGCGGGGTCGAGGTTGCCCTGCACCGTCACGTCGGAGCCGATGCGCTCGAGCGCGACGTCGAGCGGCACGCGCCAGTCGACGCCGACGCAGTCGACGTCGAGGTCCATCGCGCCGTAGAGCTCGCCCGCGCCGACGCCGAAGTGCACGAGCGGCACCCGGCGGCCGGAGGCGTCGACGAGGTCGCGCACGGCGTCGAGCGCGATGCGCGAGGCCGGCGCGACGTGCTCGCGGTACTGCTCGAGCGGCAGCGAGCCCGCCCACGAGTCGAAGAGCTGGGCCGCCGAGGCGCCCTCCTCGACCTGCGCGCGGAGGAAGCGCCCGGTGACGTCGGCGGTCCAGCGCGCGAGCCGGTCCCAGGCATCCGGGAACGCACGCATGAGCGTGCGGGCCTCGAGGTGGTCCTTCGAGGGACGCCCCGCGACGAGGTAGGCGGCGAGCGTGAACGGAGCGCCCGCGAAGCCGATGAGCGGGGTCGAGCCGTCGCCGATCGCGGCGAGGCCGGCGACCGTCTGCCGCACGCCCTCGCGCACAGGCTCGAGCGCGCCGTCGAGCGTTGCCGGGTCGAGCGAGACGAGCCGCTCGACGTCCTCCGGCGTGCGGATCGGCTGCGCGACCACCGGGCCGACGCCCGGCTCGATCTTCACGTCGACGCCCGCGAGCCGCAGCGGCACCATGATGTCGCTGAAGAAGATGGCGGCGTCGACGCCGTGGCGGCGCACCGGCTGCAGCGTGATCTCGCTCGCGAGCGCGGGGTCGAGGCACGTGTCGAGCATGTCGCGCTCCGGGCCGTCGGTGCGGCGGCGCAGCTCGCGGTACTCGGGCAGCGATCGACCGGCCTGCCGCATGAACCAGACGGGGGTCACCGCGGGGCGGTCGCCGCGGTACGCCCGCACCAGCCCGGACGAGCCGGTGCGGGTGCTGAGCGGGTGGTCTTCGCGGAGAGCAGGCATCCCCTCCATCATCCCACCTCGTACGTGGGGCCGCGCCGTGCGCGCTCAGCCGTGCGCGTCGACCTCCGGCTGCTCGATGCGGCGCACCTGCACGCGCACCGCGGCGTCGCCCCAGTCCTCCGGCAGCGCGTCGCGCACCGCGCGGGCGACGTCGGAGGCCACGACGCGCGAGTCGTCGACCTCGGCCACGCCCACGCTCACGGCCACCCGTCGGGGCAGCAGCGTGACGTGCGCGAGCACGCTCGAAGGCGCCGCCCTGCCGGCGACGGTCGGCACGGCGCGGTAGGCGCGCGCGACGCTCGGATGCGCGGCGACCGCCGCGTCGACGAGCTCGGCCACGCGCTGCGGGCTCTCAGGCATCCAGCACCCCCGCGTCGAAGACGTCGTCGATCACCACGTCGATCTCGCGCACCGGTGCCGGCGCGTGCGCGGCGAGGGCGGCGCCGATGGCCGCGCGCACGGCGTCGGCCCTGGCGCGCATGGGCGAGCCGAACCGCACCCCGATGGTCACGCGCACGTGCAGCGCCGGCGCCTCGTCGATGCGCAGCTCGACGCTGCCGACGAGCACGTCGTCGACCTCGTCGCCCGCGCGGCGGACGAGCTCGCGCAGCGCCCCTTCGGTGACGGTCGTCTCGGTGCGGTCGTCGATCGCCTCGAGCGGCAGGTCGCGGCCGGCGCGCACCTCGTCCCGCACCACGGCCAGCACGCGGTCGACCCACCCGGCGTCCACCGCGCCCGACTCCTCGACGACGAGCGCCCGCGTCAGGCGCGACAGGCGCTCCATCGAGGCGAGCATGGCGCGGCACTCCGCGTCCTCCTCGATGGCGACGACCCGCGGCGACCTGCCCGCGTCGAAGTAGGCGGACAGCTCCTCGAGCGTCCGGCCGGATCCTCCGATCGTGTCGTCCATGGTCACCTCCACTCTGCCATCGCCGCGAGCACCGCACCCCGGGCGCGTGCCAGCCGACCGCGCACGGTGGCGGGGCTGACCTCGAGCCGTGCCGCGATCTCGTCGTAGGAGAGCTCCGCCATCTCGCGCAGCAGCCACACCTCGCGCTGGTCCTCGGGGAGCGCCGCCAGGACGTCCCCGAGCGCTCGCGTCGCCGCCCTGCCCTCGGCGACCGCGTCCGGCTGCGGCGAGGTCGCCGGGCCCTCCTCGTCGGGCAGCGGCTGCACGTCGCGGCGCGCCCGCGTGCGCAGCACGTCGGTCGCCCGCCTCGCCACCGACGTCGCGAGCCACGATCGCACGCGCGCGGGGTCGCGCAGCTCGTCGAGCTGCCGCCAGGCGGTGACGAGCGCCTCCTGCACGACGTCGTCGGCGTCGCTCGAGCCGCCCAGGTAGCGGGTCGCGAACGCGATGAGGAACGGCGAGTGCCGCCGCACGAGCACGGCGAACGCCCGCTCGTCGCCGTCCTTCGCGCGCTGCGCGAGGAGTGCGTCGGGTGCCGTCTCCAGCTGCACGCTCATCTGCTCGGAGCGTAGCCGGAGTCGCCGCGAGCGACGCCCGCGACCCGACGCGGGATCCGCGGAGGCGATCCGTGACGAATCCATCGCTCGTGACGTCACAGTCACGGAGGGCGGATCCGCCCCCGGAACCGGAGGACACCATGAGCAGCACCACACCGACCGACGGGCGCACCGCCGACGGCGTCCAGGGCACCACGACCGTCGTCGACCCGGTCGTCGCGAAGATCGCCGGCATCGCCGCGCGCGAGGTGCCCGGCGTGCACGCGCTCGGCGGCGGCGCGGCGCGCGTGGTCGGCGCCGTCCGCGACGCGCTCGGGCAGAGCGACCTCGGTCAGGGCGTGCGCGTCGAGGTCGGCGAGCGCCAGGTGGCCGCCGACGTCACGATCGTCGTCGCCTACCCCGAGCAGCTGCACATCGTGGCCGAGAACGTGCGCCGCGCGGTGAGCACCGCGATCGTCGAGCTCATCGGCATGGAGGTCGCCGAGGTCAACGTGACCGTCTCCGACGTGCACATCCCGGGCGAGGACGACGAGCCCGACGAGCCGCGCGCCGCATGAACGCCATCACGGTCGGCGTCCTGACCGGGCTCGCCCTCGCAGCGCTCGCGCTCGCGTTCGGCTTCGGGGGCTTCCTCCTCGGCCTCGCGCTCGCGGCCCTCGGCGCCCTCGTCGGCGCGGTCGCGACCAGGAGGCTCGACCTGCGGGCGGCTGTGGACGCCGCCCGGGGCAGGAGCGTCGGGTGACCGACGTGCCCGGCGCGATCACGATCGCCCCCCGCGCGCTGCGCGCCACCGTGCGCGCGGCCGCGGCGGAGGCGTTCGGCGCCCCGCGCGCCGACGTCCGGGCCGACGTGGTCGAGCGCGGACCGTCGCTCGACCTCCGCATCACCACCCCCATCGGCCTCGGCGACGAGACCGTGCTGGCCGCTGCCGAGCGTGCCAGGCGGCAGCTGCTCGAGCGGGCGGGCACCCTCACCGGCGCGACGCTCGGCGCGTGCGAGGTCCGCATCACGGGCTGCTCGGTGCCCGAGCGCTCGCGCGTCCGCTGAGCGCTCCACCCCCCAGGAAGGACACCCCCATGACCCCGCAGTCGAGTCCCCCGGCGAGCGCTCCAGCCCCGGATGCGCGCGAGCTCCGGCGCCTCGAGCGGCGCGAGCTGCACCGCTCGCGCTCCCTCTCCGCGAGCATCGCGCTGTGGCTGACCGCCCTCGCCGTCGCTGCCGTCGCGGCGCTGCTGCTGCTCGAGCGCACGGGCACGACCGTGCCCGGTGCGACGCTGCCGGGGAGCGCGGAGCTCGCCTCGCTCGCGGGCGGCGCCGGTGCCGTCGGCATCGGGATCGGCGCTGCCGCCGGGCTCGTCGGGCTCGCGATGCTCGCCCTGGCGCTCGCCCCCGGGCGACGCTCGCGGCGAGCGCTGCAGCGCGAGGGCGTTGCGATCGTCGCCGACGACGCCGTGCTCGCGAGCGCCATCTCGCGAACCGCGGCGCTCGCGTCGAGAGCGCCGGTCGACCGCACCCGCACGACGCTCGGCAGGACCTCGGCGGAGGTCGCGCTGCGGCCGCCGAGCGGCTTCGGCACCGACACCGCCGCCGCCGACGAGGCAGCCCGCGCGCTCATCGAGGCGCTGCGGCCGCGACCGACGGTGCGCGTCGTCGTCCGAGAGGAGCGCGACGCGTGAGCCGCTCGTCGAGGACCCTCAACCGGATGCTGCTCGCCCTCCTGGGCACCGCGTGGCTCGCGCTGGGCGCGGTCGTCGTGCTCTGGCACGTGCGACCCGACCTCGTGCACGCCGCCCTCTCGCCCTTGGCCGCGACGGCGGCGGCGCTCGACTGGACGATCGTCGCGGCCGCGGCCGGCGCCGTCCTCGTGCTGCTCGCGGCGGTGCACGGCGCGACCCGCGGCCGCGGCCGCAGCGGCGACGCGGTGGCCGACCACGGCATCGCCGTCGACAAGCACGCCGTCCGCGACCTCTACCGGCTCGAGCTCGGCACGATGCCCGACGTGCTCGACGTCGACGTGCAGCCCTGGTGGGCTCGGCGCGGCCGGCCGGCGTGGCGCATCGCGCTCCACGTGCGGCACGGCGCGCGGCTCGACGAGGTCGTGGAGCGCGCCGCGACCGCCGCCGAGCGCACGCAGCAGCGGCTCGGCGCGCAGGTGCCGATCCTCATCCACGTCAGCGGCGGGCTGCGCGCCGCCGTCGCGAGCGCCCGCCGGGCCGAGTGACCGACCTCTGCGGCGCGATCGCGCCGCAGCCATCGCGCGATCCCGCGCATCCTACGAAGGAGGCCCGACATGGGCACGGACGACAAGATGAGCCACAAGGTCGAGGAGCTCGGCGGCAAGGCCAAGGAGGTCTTCGGCGCCGCGACCGGCGACGAGCGCCTCGAGGCCGAGGGCAAGGCCCAGCAGGCGAGCGCGAACGCCAAGCAGGCGGGCGAGCACGTCAAGGACGCCGCGAAGGACGCCTTCGGCAAGTGAGGCCGGCGGAGCGGCCCGGGCGAGCGCCCGGGCCGCTCCCGTTCGCGCTGGGCGGAGGCGCACGTGCTCCGCGGGCACCCCTGGGGGACAGTAGGATGGTCTGGTGCTCATCTGCCTGACGGCGAGTCACAAGAACGCCGACTTCACTGCCCTCGAGGCACTGTCGACGGCTGACGCCTCACAGCTGCCCAGCTCCTTCGCCTCGCACCCCGCTGTCGACGGGGCGGTCGTCGTCTCGACCTGCAACCGCTTCGAGGTGTACCTCGACATCGACGCCGAGGCGGATGACGCGGCCGGCATCGCGCAGACCGTCGCGGCCGACGCGCTCGGCTTCCACCAGCCCGAGACGCTCGAGCCGCTCGCCGACGTCGAGGCCGCGGAGCACCTGTTCGCCGTCGCCGCCGGCCTCGAGTCGGTCGTCGTGGGCGAGGGCGAGATCGCCGGCCAGGTGCGACGGGCGCTGCAGTCGGCGCAGGTCGCCGGCACCACGTCGCCGCACCTCGAGCGCCTCTTCCAGCGCGCCTCCGAGACGCAGCGCGGCATCAAGAACCGCACGGGCATCGGCGAGGCCGGCCGCTCGATCGTGCGCCTCGCGCTCGACCTCGCGAGCGCGCGCGTCGACTTCGTGGACGCTCGCGTGCTGCTCGTCGGCACCGGCCGCTTCGCGGGCGTCTCGCTCGCCGAGCTGCGTCGCCGCGGCGCGAAGCACATCGAGGTCTGGAGCCCGTCCGACCGCGGCGAGGGCTTCGCCCGCAGCCACGCGATCGGTCACGTCGACGCGCGCGACGCCGCGCTCGCCGCAGCGTCCGCCGACGTCATCGTCACCTGCACGAGCGCCGACCGGTTCGTCGTCGACGCCGCCCTGCTGCACGCCGGCCGCGCGCGGCTCGCGACGCACGACTTCCCCGGTCAGGCGCACGACGCCGCGACCTGCCCCGTCGCCCTCGGCGGCACGAGCGCGGGATGCCCGATGCACGCCGCCGGCGCGACGGTGGCGGGCTGCCCGGTCGAGCACGGCCGCGGCGCGCAGCTCGTCATCGACATGGGCATGCCCCGCAACGTCGACCCGGATGTCGCGACGGTCGCCGGGGTCGAGGTGCTCGACCTCGAGACCATCCGCCTGCACGCGCCGCTCGAGCACCTGACCGCCGCCGCCGATGCCCGCGACCTCGTGCGCAAGGCCGCGCGCCGGTTCGAGCGCGGCACGGAGGAGCGCCGCCTGGGACCCGCGATCGCCGCGCTGCGCCAGCACGTCGAGGAGGCCATGGAGGCCGAGCTCGCCCGCGTCGCGAAGCGCGGCAGCGAGGAGGAGCGGCGCGCCGCCGAGCAGGCCCTGCGCCACTTCGCCGGGGTGCTCCTGCACAAGCCGACGGTGCGCGCGCGCGAGCTCGCCGCCGAGGGCCGTCACGACGACTTCCTGTCGGCGATCGACGCGCTCTACGGCATCGACGACGTGGCGTGACCGGCCAGGACGAGAGCACGGCGACCGGCGACCACGCGATCCTGCCGCCCGCCGGGGTCGAGACCGACCCGCGCGAGACGGCCGGCGCACCCGCGCCCGCGAAGCGCCGACGGCTCGTCGACCTCGCACCGCTGACGGCCTCCCCCGTCTTCGCCCGGCTGTGGATCGGCAACGCGATCAGCGGCATCGGCGCGCAGATGACCGTCGTCGCGGTCGGCCTGCAGATCTTCGACATGACCGGCAGCACCATGGCGGTCGCCCTCGTCGGCGGCATCGCCCTGCTGCCGATGGTGGTCGCGGGCCTCTGGGGCGGGATGATCGCCGACGCCTTCGACCGCCGCGCCGTGCTCATCGTCTCGAGCCTCGTCGGCTGGGCGGCGGTGCTGGGCCTCGTGGCGCTCTCGACCTGGGACGCGGCGCTCGTCGCCGACGGGGAGCGCGCGCTCGTCTGGCCGTTCTACGTGCTCACGACGCTCAACACCGTCGCCGCGACCGTCTCGGGGGCGACGCGCTCGGCCGTCACGCCGCGCATCCTGCCCGCGCACCTGATCTCGCGCGCGACCGCGCTCAACGGCATCGCGATCGGCATCATGCTGACCGTCGGGCCGGCGCTCGCGGGCGTGCTCGTCGCCGGCGTCGGCCTGCCGATCACGTTCGCGATCGACGCGGTGCTCTTCACCGCCGGGTTCGTCGGCATCCTCGGGCTGCCGCGGTTGCCGCCGCTCGGCGCGGTCGCGAAGCCCGGCCTCGAGTCGCTGCTCGACGGTTGGCGGTTCCTGCGGCAGGCGCCGAACATCCGGATGTCGTTCCTCGTCGACATCATCGCCATGTCGTTCGGCCGCCCCTTCGCGCTGCTCCCGGCGGTCGGCGCGATCGCGATCGGCGGCGGCCCGATCACCGTCGGCGTGCTCACCGCCGCCGCTGCGGTCGGCACGCTGCTCGCGAGCCTCTTCTCCGGCCCCGTCGCGCACGTGCACCGGCACGGCGTCGCCGTCGCCCGGGCGATCACCGTCTACGGCGCGTTCGTCGCGCTCTTCGGCGCCGTGCTGCTCGCGATGTCGCTCGGATGGGGCGGCCCGGTCGGCGCGGACTGGTCGCAGGTCGCGTGGCCGGCGCTCGCCGTCTCGGCGCTCGCGCTCGCCGGCATGGGCGCGAGCGACGAGATCAGCGCCATCTTCCGCTCGACCATGATGCTGACCGCCGCACCCGACGAGATGCGCGGGCGCACGCAGGGGCTGTTCACCGTGGTCGTCGCGGGCGGACCGCGCATCGGCGACCTCTACGCGGGCGCCGCCGCGAGCCTCGTCGCCCTGTGGTGCCCGCCGCTCATCGGCGGGCTCCTCATCGTCGCGCTCATCGCGGTCGTCACGCGCGCGCAGCGCTCCTTCCTCGCCTACGACGCCCGCACGCCGACGCCGTAGCGGTCCGCCCAGCACCCGGTCGCTGCGTGGGGCGGTTGCGCGGGCGGTTGAGCCTCCCGTGCGCCAAGGCTGAGGGCGCCTTGGGCGCTGCCCTCCGACGCCGCGGCTAGCGTGACGAGTGCCGCAGCACGGCGACGATAGGACATCCGATGCATCCCGAGCTCGATGCGAAGACCGGCAGACCGCCGCTCCTCCACGACGAGCTCGTCGCGCTCTCGGCGCCGACGCAGGTGTGGTCGCGCCGGGACGGCACGATGGGCGGCGCCGCCGACGGCATCTTCCACGGCGACTGGCGCTGGGTGCGCAGCCTCGAGCTGCTCGTCGACGGCCGGCCGATCGAGCACCTCACGACCGCGGACGACCGCGACAGCACCGTCTTCCGCGCCGTCGCACGGCAGCTCGACGGCGACTCGTCGACCCCGCGCGTGCTCGTCGAGCGGATGCGCGCCGTCGAGCCCGGCGGCTTCGTCGAGCGCGTGACGATCGTCAACGGCCGCGACGTCGAGGTCACCGCGCTCCTCGAGCTGCGCCTCGACCTCGAGCTCGCGCCGCTCGCCTCCGTGCACGCCGGCAGGCCGGAGGCCGTGCCGATCGACCTCCGCCTCGACGATGGCGCTGCGGTGGCGACGGACGGCACCCGCACGCTGCGATGCGCGAGCGCCAAGGGCGCGATCGAGATCGACGGCCACCGCGTCACGGCGTCGCGCAGCGTCGTCGTGCGACCGGGCGACTGGGCGACCCTCTCGATCGAGCTCGCGGTCGACGACGCGCAGCTCGCCGAGCCGGGGCCGCCGACCGCGTCCCTCCCCCCGCTCCGCGCGACCGGCGTCGCAGCCCTCGATCGCTGGGCCGGGCGTGCCGTGGCCGATCTCGACGACCTCTCCCTCGACGTCGGCCACGGCCCGTTCCTCGCCGCCTCCGCGCCCTGGCAGCTGACGCTGCTGTCGCGCGAGGCGCTCGTGGCCGCGCGCCTCGCGCTGCCGCAGACCGCCGCGATCGCCGAGGGCACGCTGCGCACGCTCGCGACCCGGCAGGGGGTGCTCCACGACGCCGAGACGGGCGAGGAGCCCGGGCGCATCCCGCACGAGGTGCGCCAGGACGGCAGCGCGCCCGTCTTCCGCGCATCGGTGGAGGCGACGCCGCTCTGGATCGTGCTCCTCCACGAGACGTGGCTCGCCGGCATGCCCACCGAGACCGCCCGCGAGCTGCGCACCGCGCTGCACGCCGCGCTCGGCTGGCTCGCCGTGCGCACCGGTGACGGCTTCCTCGCAGATCCCGACGACGACGAGGTGAGCGCGGCCGTGCAGGCGATCGCCTGCCGAGCCGCCGTCGGCGCGGCAGACCTGCTCGACGCGCTCGGCGACGACGGCGACGAGTGGCGGGCGTGGGCGGCTCGGCTGCGCTCGCGCTTCCGCGACGCCTTCTGGAGCGGCGACGGCTCCGCGCGCACCCCCTCGCTCGCCATCGACCACGACGGCGCACCGCACGACCGCCTCGGCGCGGAGCTCGGCCAGCTGCTCGGCACCCGGATCCTCGACGAGCACGAGGAGTCGATCGTCGCGCGGATGCTGCTCGACGAGGCGATCGCCTCCGGCTTCGGGCTGCGCTCGCTCGCCGCGGACGACCGGGACTACTGGCCGCTGCTCGAGCGCGGCGGCGCGATCCATCCGCACGAGACGGCCCTCGCGATCGAGGGGCTGCTGCGCGCGGGCTTCCGCGACGAGGCACGCGCGCTCGCCGAGCGGCTCCTCGCCGCGGCCGACGCGTTCCACGGGCGGCTGCCGGCGGCCTTCGCGGGCTTTGGCCTCGAGGACGTCACGATGCCGGTGCCGCTGCCGGGAGCGGGGAGCCCGCACGCCGCGAGCGCCGCCGCCGTCGTCGTCGTCCACCGCGCGCTCGAGGCGCGGGCCAGCCGGCCGAAGCAGCGCATCGACACCGGCGAGCGGCACCTCGCGGCGGTCGAGCGCGTGCAGCGGCACGACACCGGTCCGGTGCAGCTGCCGCTCCTGCGGGGCACGGGCAGCGGCGATCGGTCGACCCAGCGGCCGCGGCTGCGGCTGGTGGACCCGGAGGGGTGAGGCGCGCGATCGCCTCGACCCGCTGACGCCGGAGGGCGCGGTGCGGCGCTGCCGCCCGCGCCCTCCGGCGTCCGGCATCACCCCTTCTCGGCGCCCTCCGTCGTCGACATGATGCGCCTCTGGAAGATGAAGAACACGATCGCCACCGGGATCGTCATCAGCACCGCCGCCGCGAGCTTGAGCGGGAACTGCGTGCCGGAGCCCAGCGCCCCCGACACGAGCGAGCCGACACCGGTCGTGAGCGTGTGCAGCTCGGGGCTCTGCCGCGAGATGACGAAGTGCCCGAACTCGTTCCAGGAGCCCTGGAACGACAGGATCGTCAGCGTGATGAGCGCCGGCGAGGCCATCGGGAGCGTCACCGACCAGAAGGTGCGGAACACGCCCGCGCCGTCGATCCGGGCGGCCTCCTCGATGGAGACCGGGATCGAGTCGAAGAACTGCTTCATGATGAAGACGCCGGCAGCGGTCGCCAGCAGCGGGATGATCATGCCGCCGTAGGTGTCGTAGAGCCCGAGCTCCTTGATCACCAGGAAGCGCGGGATCATCAGCACCACCGACGGCACGGCGAGCACCGCGATGAACACCGCGAACACGAAGCCGCGGCCGCGGAACTTCAGCCGCGACAGCGCGTAGCCCGCCAGCGAGTCGAAGAACACCCGGAACACGGTCACCACGATCGTGATGAACGCCGAGTTCGCCGCCCACAGGGGCAGGTCGCCGGTGAACAGCCGCTCGTAGGCGGCGTACGTGAACGTCTGCGGGATGAGCGACATCGGATCCCCGTTGGCCTCCGCATCCGTCTTGAACGAGCCGCTCACGGCGATCACGAACGGGTAGATGTAGACCAGCGCCAAGATGACGAGGATGACGTAGCCGACGATCAGGCCGCCGCTGACGCGCTCCTTCATGTGAGTCCACCTCCCGTGGTGCTCTGCGGACCGGCTTCGAGCCGCACCGCGCCCTCTGCGAGCAGCGGTGCCTCGCGGTCGCGCCCCTTGCGCCGCTTGCCCATGCCGCTCTCGTCCCGCTCCCCCAGCACCAGCCGCTGGATGAGCGTCATGGCGATGATGATGAGGAACAGCACGAAGGCGATGGCCGCGGCGATGCCGGGCTCGTTGTTCTCGAACGCCTGGTTGAAGGCGAGGTACGCCGGGCTGGAGAGCGTCGGTGCCGCGGGGGTGCCGCGCGTCAGGTAGATCTGGTCGAACACCTGCCACGTGCCGATGAGCCCGAGCGTCAGCACCGTGAAGAGCGTCGGTCGGAGCATCGGCAGCGTCACCGAGAAGAAGGTGCGGATGGGGCCCGCGCCGTCCATCACCGCCGCCTCGCCGACCTCGGCGCCGATGTTCTGCAGCCCCGCGAGAAACAGCAGCATGAACGTGCCGGAGGTGGTGAAGATCACCATGGCGATGATCACGACCATGGCGACCGACGGTCCCGCCATCCACTCCCACGGCGTGACGCCCAGGAACCCGGGCGAGTCGAGCCCGGGTGGCGCTGCGGTGCTGCGGAAGAGGATGTGGAACACCCCGCGCGGATCCGCGAACCAGTTCGGGCCGTCGACGCTGAGCGCCCCGAGCACGCGGTTGACCACGCCCGTGGCCGCGAAGAGGAAGAGGAAGACGCCCGTGATCGCGATCGACGAGGTCACCGACGGGAAGTAGAACGCGGTGCGGAAGAAGCCCTTGCCCTTCAGCAGCCGCCGGTTCACCTGCACGGCGAGGAAGAGCGCGAGCGCCGTCTGGAGCGGCACGACGAAGAGCACGAAGTAGACGGTGTTGCGGATCGAGCGGCCGAACAGCTCGCGCGTGAGCGAGTCGTCGGTCGTGATCGCCGCGTAGTTCTCGAGGCCGACGACGTCGACGCTCTCGTTGAACAGCGGTGAGTTGCGGCCGTTCCAGTCGGTGAACGAGACCCACAGCGCGAGGGCGATCGGCGCGATCAGGAAGACGCCGATGATGAGGATCGCCGGCAGCGTGAAGAGCCAGCCGGCGACCGCCTCACCGCCCCGCGCGCCCCCGCGCCGCTTGCGCGGCGCGGGGGCGGTCGAGACGGAGCTCATCAGCCCTGCGACGACTCGTAGGCGGCCTCGAGCTGCGTCTGCAGCTCGTCGAGCGCGGCCTGCGGGTCAGCGCCCTGCAGCGTCGTGATCGTGTTGTTGAACTCGGTCACGACGTCGGCCGCGCCGGAGAAGTTCACGGGGCCGACCGCGTAGTCGGCACCCGCGACGAACGCGGCGTTCTCCGGGTAGGTCTCGGCGTAGGTGGCGGCTGCCCCCTGCGTCGAGGGGATGACGCCGAAGGCGTCGGCGAACTCGAGCTGCTGCTCATCGCTCGTCAGGAAGGCGACGAGCTCCTGCGCGGTGGCCGCGGTGTCCTGCCCCTGCGGGATGCCCCAGCAGTTCGAGAACGAGAAGGTGCCGGGACCGGCCGGTCCCTCCGGCAGCTCCGCCACCAGGAACTCCACGTCCGGGAAGTCGGCCTCGAGCGCACCGCGGATCCACGGCCCCTCGATCACCATCGCCGCTGCGCCGTTGCCGAACGCCTCGCCGCCCCAGCCGGCCCCGAGGTCGGCCGGCCACTTGAGCGAGCCCGCCTCGAGCAGGCCCTGCACGTACTCGAGCGCCTCGACGTTCTCAGGCGAGCTCGCGGTCACGGTGTCGCCGTCCATGAGCCCGCCGCCCGCCTGCTCCATGAAGACGCCGACGCGCGCGTACTCCGCGCCCATCGAGAGCCCCACGGTGTCGCCGGTCGTCAGCGTCTGGGCGACGGTCTGCAGCTCCTCCCACGTCGTCGGCACGTCGGCGTCGGTGAGGCCCGCGGCCTCCCACAGCTGCGTGTTGATGACGAGGCCGAGCGTCGAGAAGTCCTTCGGGGCGCACACGAACTCGCCGTCGAAGGTGAAGGTGTCGACGAGCGCCGGGTAGAAGTCGCCCGCGTTCGCGAGGTCGCCCGCGTAGGGCTCGAGGTAGTCGTCGCCCGCGTAGGTCTGGAACTGGTCCCAGCCCATGTAGAAGACGTCGGGTGCCGAGTCGCCCGCGAAGCCCTGCGCGAGCTCCTGGTTGAGGTCGGACGCCGCGATGACCTCGACGGTGGTGCCCGACTCGGCGCTCCAGGCGTCGGCCGCGGCCTGCACGGCCGCCGTCTCCGCCTCGCCGGACGAGCCGATGAGCATCGTCAGCGCCTCGGCGGGCGCTTCGGGCTCTCCGCTGGAGCCGGTGCTGCCACCCCCGGAGCAGGAGGCCAGGGCGAGGGCGAGCGTGCCGGCGAGGGCGACGCTGCCCAGCTTGCTGTGTCGCATGGTTGTTCCTTTCAGGATGGGGAGGGTCCCCGGTCGGCGGCGGGGGCGATCCCCCACCGTGCGTCGTCCCGCCGCACGAGGTGCGGCCGGACGATGGTCGTGACGGCGCCCGGCTGGGCGTCGATCGCGGCGAGCGCCGCGGTGGCCACCTCGCCGAGGCTCTGGTCGACGCTCGGGAAGCCGAGCCCCGCGGCGAGCGAGGTGTTGTCGAAGCCGATGACCGGCAGCCGGATCCCCAGCTGCGACGCCGCGCCGATGCCGCCGGTCGCGAGCGAGTCGGACGCGCAGACGAGCGCGGTGACGCCCCGCTCGAGGAGCGGTCCGGCGGCGACCAGCGCATCCGCGACGCGGTCCTGGCAGCGCGCGGTCAGGGCGTCGAGGGCATCGCCGCCGACGCCGAGCCGCTCGGCCATCGCCTCGGCCCAGCCGCGTCGCCGGTCGTCGCCGGACCCGCTGCCCGCGGGCCAGCCGAGGAAGCCGATGCGCCGGTGACCGGCGTCGAGCAGCGCATCCGTCGCGGCGCGCGTGCCCGCGGCGCCGTCGACGTCGACCCAGTTGTGCTCGCGCGCGGCCCCCCAGGGCCGGCCGAACGCGGCGAACGGCAGTCCCTCGTCGAGCAGCGAGGTGACGCGCGCGTCGCCGAGGTGGGTCGACGTGAGCAGGAAGCGGTCGGCGACCCGCTGGCTCGCGAGCTCGCGGATCTTGCGCACCTCCTCCTCGTCGTCCACGGCGGTGAAGAGCAGCACGTGCCTGCCCTGCGCGTCGGCGCGGGCGGTGAGCTCGTGCAGGAATCGGTCGAGCAGCGACGCGGCGACGTTCTCGGTGAGCGGGTCGATGCGCAGCCCGATCGTCGCGACGGTCTGCTGCCGCAGGCGCCTCGCCTGGAGGTTCGGCGAGTAGTCGAGGTCGTCGACGGCGGCGAGCACGCGGTCGAGCGTCGACCGCTTGAGCAGCCCCGGGTTGTTGAGCGCGTTGGAGACGGTCTGCACCGAGACGCCGGCATGCGCCGCGACGTCGGCGAGGGTCGTCCCCATCAGCTGCTCCTCGGTCTCACACCCTTGTGATGCCTTCGACCCGCGCGGCGAAAGCCCGCTTGGATCGTTCCAATCCTGACGGTAGCGTATCGATCGTCCGAAGTGAACCCCGGTCGGGAGGCCCAGGATGAGCAGTGCAGCTCCAGCGTCGGATCGCGGTCGACAGCCGCTGCTGAACGACGCCCTCGTGGTGCTCGAGGCGCCGACGCAGTCGTGGTCGGACCCGTCCGGCGAGATGGGCGGCGCGGCGATCCACGGGGTGTTCCACGGCGACTGGCGCTACGTGCGCGGCCTGTCGCTGCGCGTCGGCGGCGAACCGGTCGAGGCGACCGGCACCGCCCGGTCCGCCGGTCGCGTCGTGTTCCACGGGGTCGCCCGCGCGATCGACGACGAGACCCCCGACCCGCGGGTGCTCGTCGAGCGCGAGCGCACCGTCGCGGCCGGCGCGCTCGAGGAGCGCGTGCGCATCCGCAACGGCCTCGACGCAGCCGTCACCGCCGACGTGGAGCTCGCGGTCGACGTCTCGATCGCCGAGCTCTCGACGGTGAAGGCGGGGCTGGCCGCGCCGATGCCGCTCTCGTGGCGCGAGCAGGGGCCGGGAGCCCTCGAGGCCGGCGACGGGACGCGCGCGCTGGCGCTCGCCGCGCCGGGCGCCGATGTCTCGCGCGACGGCGACCGCGTCGTCGTGCGCTGGCGGCTGCAGGTGGCGCCCGGCTCCGTGGCGGATGCGGGCCTCACGATCGGGCTCCACGACCCGACCGCCGTCGTCGGGCCGGCCGCCGACCGCCCGCTGGCCGCGCTCGAGCCGAGCGGCGACGCCGCGCTCGACCGCTGGGCCGTCCGCGCCGCCGACGACCTGCAGGCGCTGCTGCTCGACGCCGGCCAGGGGCCGTTCGCGGCGGCCGGCGCCCCGTGGTTCATGACGCTCTTCGGGCGGGACTCGCTCATCACCGCCCGCCTGCTGCTGCCGCTCTCGCTCGAGCTCGCCGAGGGCACGCTCCGCACGCTCGCCGCCCGCCAGGGGGTCGTCGTCGACGCCGCGACCGCGGAGCAGCCGGGCAAGATCCTGCACGAGCTGCGGCAGTCGACGTTCACGATGCCCGGCGAGGGCATCGTCCTGCCGCCCGTGTACTTCGGCACGATCGACGCGACGCCGCTCTGGGTCGTGCTGCTGCACGACGCCTGGCGCGCCGGCCTGCCGATCGCGACGGTGCGCGAGCTGCGCCCGGCGCTCGAGGGCGCGCTCGGCTGGCTGCGCGACCACGGCAGCCCCGATGGCTCCGGCTTCCTGAAGTACATCGACGAGACGGGCACCGGGCTCGCGAACCAGGGCTGGAAGGACTCGGGCGACTCCGTGCGCTTCCGCGACGGCCGCATCGCGGAGGGGCCGATCGCGCTCTGCGAGGTGCAGGCGCAGGCGTGCCAGGCGGCGGAGGGCGGCGCGGCGCTGCTCGAGGCGCTCGGCGACACCGAGGGCGCCGACGAGTGGCGCGCGTGGGCCGAGGGGATGCGCGAGCGCTTCCGCGCCACGTTCTGGGTCGAGCGCGACGGCGAGCGCTACCCGGCGATCGCGCTCGACGGCGCGGGCGAGCCGGTCGACGCGAAGACCTCGAACATGGGTCAGCTGCTCGGCACGACGCTGCTCACCGCCGAGGAAGAGGCGCAGATCGCGCGGCTGCTCGTCGACGAGCGCTTCGCCTCCGGCTGGGGGCTGCGGACGATGTCGACCGACCAGGGCGGCTACTGGCCGCTGTCGTACCACTGCGGGTCGGTGTGGCCGCACGACACCGGCGTGGTGATCGAGGGGATGCTGCGGGCCGGCCTCGGCGACGCGGCCCGCGTGCTCGCCGCGCAGCTCGTGCGCACGGCCGACGCGTTCGACGGCCGGCTGCCGGAGCTCTTCGCCGGCTTCAGCCGCGACGAGGCCTCCTCCCCCGTCGCCTACCCGGCGTCGTGCCGCCCGCAGGCGTGGAGCGCCGCGGCGGTCGTGCCGGTGCACCGGGCGCTCGCCGGCAGCTGATGCACGAGAAGTCCCACTCAGTGACTGATCGGGCCAGAGAGGGCGCCCTCTGGCCAGCTGCCAACTGACTGCAAGTACTCGGTGGCGGCGGCCTCCTCGTCGAACTCGAGCAGGTTGCCGACCTGCGCCATGAGGACCGTCCGCACCTCCTGAGGTGTCGCGAAGAAGAACTCCTTGCGATTATTCGCGACATTGAGCGCGCGAGATCTGAAGTGACGATGCAACTCTGCTTCGAGTCCCACTGCGTCGTCTGAGAAGTACAGGGCGTGCACGTCAAACCTGAACGGGACTGACGCTCCGCTGAGCTCTGAGATGCGTTCAAGCGGGTCCAGACGCCGTGTCAGGCCGATCTTCACGACCTGACGCCCGAATGCCCCCCGGTTGGAGATCACGTAGACGTAACCGGCTCGGATATTCGCCGCGCGGAAATCGTTCTGCTCGATCGCCGCGTCGATCTCGCTAAGCCGCGCCCGCAGCTCTACACCCTCGTCCGAATCAACACCCACCGCAGCGAGAGCGTTGAGGAAGTGCGCGCGCTCCTTCTCGAGCAGCTCGCGTTGCTCCGCGAGCTCCCGCTCCACCCGCTTCTGCTCCTTGAGTGCGGCGCGCTGTTCACGGGCCTCTTCGCGCTCTTCCTGCTTCTTCATCAGCCAGTCCGCTGTGAGCTCGAGCTCACGAACGCGAAGCTCGTGGTACTGGTCGCTGACCCGCATCTCCATTCGCGCGCCGTATTTTGAGATTCTCCGACGGCAGGCCTCCAGTCGGCGCTTGGCGATCTCAACGTTGCCGGCTCGCAGCGTCCGGACGCAGTTATCAGCCTCAGCGTTATAGGCGGACAGCATCAGCTTGGCGAGGTCGGCGGACATGCGCCGCCCCTCGGCGAGCGAGTTGTTCAGCGTGAACAAGTTGGAGCGCAGGATGGCGCTGTCGTCCTTGACCGACGCGGCCACTTCCTTCTGGAGGTCTTCCAGTGCCGCCGCAAACGCTGGCGCAGACTCGAGCGGGTGGTGGTACCGATAGATCCCAACCGACTGCAGCACTCGCTCGTCGTCGAGGTCGATGACCGACAGCTCGTCGTCCGCGGAATCACTCGGCGGAGCCTGCTGGACGGCCCCCGCTAGCGTCTCATCTCTGAGTTGAGCCTCCGGAACGGCCGCAGGGCGCGCAGTCCCGGATGCTAGGTCATCGTCAACCCAGAGCTGCCAACCCTCCGGCGCTGCACCCCAGGACGGCTCCGGCGTCCAGGTGGGTGGCGGCTGCCAGCCAGCAGGTGGCTGCGGCCAATTGGGCGGCGGATTGAACCTCACCTGCTACTCCCCCGCGTACGAGCGAACGCCGTTGGCGTCCACACCCTTCAGCAGGTACGGCTGCTTCGCCACTGCCGCGCCCAATAGCTCCAGGGTGGCGGCGGGGACGACCGCACCGAGGTTGAACTCTCCGAATCGATCACGGTCTGCGGCGACCGCGACGAAGCGGATGAACGTGTCTCTGCCGGTCGCAGGGTGCTGCGTAAGCGTGCCCACCTCGAGCGAGACGGAGCGAATCAAGTTCCTTCGGTCCGCCTCGAACACCTCGTGAAGGGAGCGAAGTGCAACCTGATGGACGATGGACGCGTACCGCTCGCGCGACTCTTTCTGCGTCTGCGCGACGGCAACGATCTCGTCGCTCGCTCTCACGTACTTGAATGCCCGATCGGTCGGGACCGCAGCCGGGTCCGGGATGCTGACTCTGAGGACGAGTTCGCCGCTCGAAGCATCGAAGTTCGCGTCATGCTCGACGTCGAAGCCTTCTGGATAGACAGAGTTGGCAAGCACGATGGTGACGTACTCGTCGACGGCCGAGGGAACTCCGTAAGCCAGGCCCGCGACGAGGGCGTCGATCTCCTCGTGCTGCTTTGCTGCTTGGGCGATTCGCGCCTCGGATTGCGCGTGATATGCGGTCCGAGCTTGGGACAAGGCGGTCAGGCGTTCCCGTTCCGCCTGCTCGTGAAGTCGCACATTGGCGTCACGCAGTGACGCCAGGCGTGCGCGTTCGCCGTTCCACTGCGCGAGCGCGGCACTGTGCCGATGCTCGGCTTCGGCCTTCGCGAGCTCCCACTTCTTCTGCTTGCCGAAGAGCGCCTTGGGTTCCGGCACTGGCTCGAGCACAGGCATCGGCGGGTCCGGGAATTCGGGCGGGCTCGCTATCGGCGACTCCAGATCCCACCGCGGGAACGGCGGGTGCACTACTGGCTGCTTCAGCGCCTCCAGATCGACGAAGTCATCGATGGACAGCGTCGCTGCAAGCAGCGAATCAAGGGCCTGCAGGTGATCCTGCAGCTCTTGCGTCCTGAACTCTGCTTCTTCGAGCATTGCTGCTTGATGAGCCGCAGCGGCTTCCTTCTCGAGACGCTTCCGGTCCGCTTCAGAGGCGCGCGCGAACGCAGCATCCGCGCGCGCCTCCGCGGCCCGCGCTCTCTCGAGCTAGCGAATATGCGCCGCGCTCGCCGATTGCTGCTGCCGCTGCGCTTGGCGCTGTCGCTGCTCCGCCAACCTCGCCTGCCGTTGCATCTCTGCCAGCAATCCGCGCCTGCGTGCCATCGGTCCTCTTTCGTCGTCTCGAGTCTATGTATCGCCGGTGACATCTCGACAAATGCATCGAAGCAGCGCTTGTCCCCGCCTTCGGTCGCTTGGCGGCATTCCAACTCACGCTTCGCTCGATGTTGCGCCGGTCGAACTGACGCACGCGCCGGCGCAACGTCGGGGATGGCCGAGCAGAGCCCTCCCCGAGAGCGCATTCGCGGCGTCGCCGACGCGTTGGTTCGAAGCAATCGGAATAGCGGTACCGAATCGTCGCCTCGCTGACTCCGAGACGACGATCCGGTACCGCACGCGCGGGTGACTAGCCCTTCGCGGAGCCCGCCAGCAGGCCTCGGACGAAGTAGCGCTGGAGGCCGAAGAACACCGCGAGCGGCACGAGCAGCGAGACGAACGCCCCCGCCGTGAGTCGCTCCCAGTTCTCGCCGCGCGAACCCGCGAGCTCTGCCAGCCGCTGCATGAGCGGCGCGGTATCCGGTGTGCCGGAGGAGAACACGAGGGCGACGAGCAGATCGTTCCAGACCCAGAGGAACTGGAAGATCGCGAACGACGCGATCGCCGGCGTCGCGAGCGGCAGGATGATGCGGAAGAAGATCTGCCCGTGCCCCGCGCCGTCGACGCGCGCCGCCTCGATGACCTCGCCCGGGATCTCCGAGATGAAGTTGTGCAGCAGGAACGTCGCGAGCGGGAGCGCGAAGATCGTGTGCGCGATCCACACCGGCAGGAACTGCCGCTCGCTGATGAACGGCAGCGTCTCGTGCAGCGCGTCCTGGAACGGCTGCATGAACGTCACGAACAGCTGCAGCAGCGGGATGAGCGCCATCTGCAGCGGCACGATCTGCAGGGCGAAGACGATCACGAAGAGCGTCGACGAGCCGCGGAACTTGATCCAGGCAAAGGCGTACGCCGCGAGCGACGCGAGCACGAGCGGGAAGATCGTGCCGGGGATGGCGATCGCGAGCGAGTTCACGAAGTACTCGCCCAGCTGCGGCGACGACGACGACGCCGAGAACAGCACCTCGCTGTAGTTCGCGAGCGTCAGCTGCGGGTCGGTGAAGAACGTCCACCAGCCGGACCCGGAGATCTGGTCGGAGGGACGGAACGACGACAGCAGCAGCCCGAAGGTCGGGATGGTCCAGATCACGGCGATGACGATCGCCGCGATCGTGGCCCACGGGCTGGTGAGGCGCCGCTTCACGCGGTCGAGCTTCGTGCCGAGCGCCGCGTCGGTCGACGCGAGCGTGATCTCGGGGTCTGGGGTCACGGCGATCTGGCTCATCGGATGCCCTTCTGCTGGTTGAGCACTCGGATGTTGTAGACGACGATCGGCAGCACCATCACGAACAGGATGAGCGCGAGCGCGGCGCCTCGGCCGGGCTCGCCCGATCGGAACGCCTGCGTGTACATCTCGTTCGCCACCACGGAGGTGTTGAAGTTGCCCGCGGTCATCGTGCGGACGATGTCGAACACCTTGAGCGTGGCGATCGAGATCGTGGTGACGACCACGACGAGCGACGAGCGGATGCCCGGCAGCACCACGTTGGAGAACCGCTGCCACGGGTTGGCCCCGTCGATCGATGCGGCCTCGATCTGCTCGACGGGCACGCCCTTGATGGCCGCGGAGAGCACGACCATCGCGAATCCGGTCTGGATCCAGATCATCACGATGATGAGCGCGAGCGTGTTCCACGGGCTGTTCTGCAGGATCTGCTGCGGCTCGCCGCCCAGCCAGACGATGATCTGGTTGACGAAGCCGATCTGGTCCTGCTCCGGCCCGCGGTAGGCGTACATGAACTTCCAGATGATGCTCGCGCCGACCATCGAGAGCGCGAACGGCATGAAGAGCAGCATCTTGAAGAACCGCTCGCCGCGGCTCTTGTCGATGAAGATCGCGTACGCGAGGCCGATGGCCGTCGAGAGCAGCGGCACCAGGATCACCCAGACGATCGTGTTGCCGAGCGTGATGAGCGCCTCCGGCTGGGTGAACATCCAGACGAAGTTGTCGGCGCCGTTGAACGTGCCCGTCGCGTCGGTGAACGCGAGGATCGCGGTGCGGATCGCCGGGTAGACGAGGCCGATCGTGAGCAGCAGCGCCGCCGGCATGAGGAACACGAGCATCGGCTTCGAGTCCTCGTCGTGGTCGGCGAGGTAGCCGAGCAGCCCGGCGATGCTGAGCGCCGCGGCGAAGGCCCACGGCCACACGCCGATCGGCACCTCCCGGCCGCCCTCGAGCACGAGCGCGATCACCACGATGGCGACCGCGGCCGCGATCCAAGCGAGCAGCCGCAGCGAGCGGCGGATGCGCGCGGGCGCGAACGCGATGGCGGCGGTCGCGACGAGCGCCGCGACGAGCGGCCAGCCCGCGATGGTCGCCGCGAGCGACAGCGCCGGCGTCACCCAGTCGAGCATCGGGATCGCGCCGCTCTCGCCCATCGGGGCGAGGACGATGACGACCGCGATGAGCGCGGCCGCCACGAGCCGGAAGACCGCGCTGCGGACCGCGGGCGACGCGGGCTCGAGCGCCCGGTCGAGCAGCAGCTGCAGCACGACGCCGACCACGCCGAGGATGCCGATGAGGATGAGCGAGTTCGTGAGCTCCTGCGTCATCCACGAGACGGTGCCGTAGAGCACGCGCGCGAGCACCGCGAGCAGCACGAACGCCGCCGCGATGATGATGCGCGGTCGCAGCCCGACCTTGAGCGATGCGAGGAAGCCGCGCCGCTGCACGGTGTCGTCGCGGTCGAGGAAGGCGAGCAGCAGCGCCATCACGACACCGAACGCCGCGAGCGCGACGATCGCCTGCAGCACCTTGCCGAAAAGATCCAACGTGGTCATGGACACCTCCCAGATGCGGATGTGGGGGCCGCGTGCGCGGCCCCCACATCGGGCATCAACGGCCGATTACGGCCAGCTCTGCTCCACCGTGGACAGGACGGACTGCGTGTCGGCACCGGAGATCCAGTCGACCATGCCGGTCCACAGCGTGCCCGAGCCGACAGCGCCCGGCATCGAGTCGGACCCGTCGAACCGGAACGTCGTGTTCGGGTCCTGCAGGATCTCGTAGGCCTGGCGCAGCAGGTCGCTCGAGGCGTTCGCCGGGTCGAGACCCGAGTTGGCCGAGAGCACACCGCCGAGCGAGACGCGGCTGTTCGCCCACTCGGGGCTCGCCAGGTAGGTCTGCACCGCGACGACCTCGTCGGAGTCGTTGAACGCCGCCACGATCTCGGCGCCGCCGGTGACCGCAGCTGCGTCAGCCTCGGTGCCGGGCAGGAGGAACGCCCAGACCTGGCCGTCCTCGGCCACCTCGACCGAGTTGTCGTCGCTCCAGAAGCCCTCGTAGAACGAGGCCTGGTGGTGCATCGCGCACTCGCCGTCGAGCACCGGCAGGCCGGCCTCGCCGAAGTCGGTCGTCGCGATCGTCGAGACGTCGCCGATGCCGCCGTTCACGTACTCGGGGTTCTTGATGAGGTCACCGACGCGGTCGAGCGCCTCGACGATGCGGGGGTCGTCGAACGGGATCTCGTGCGCGACCCACTGCTCGTAGACGTCCGCGCCGTGCAGGCGCAGCACGTAGTCCTCGAGCCAGTCGGTGCCGGGCCAGCCCGTCGCCTCACCGGAGCCGAAGCCCACGCACCAGGGCGTGACGTCGGTCTCGGCGATGGTCGCGGTCAGCTCGTCGAGCTCGTCGAGCGTGGTCGGGATCTCCCAGCCGTTCTCCTCGAAGACCGACGGCGAGTACCAGACGAAGCCCTTGACGGACGACATGAGCGGTGCGCCGTAGAGCGTGCCGTCGACCGTGCCGAAGCCCTGGAACGTCTCGTTCCAGTACTCGGTCGCGTTGGCGGCCACCGACTCGGGCGCGGGCAGCACGCTGCCGGTGCCGACGACGGATGCGAGCAGGCCGGGCTGCGGGAAGAAGGCGAGGTCGGGCGGGTTGCCGCCCTGGACGCGGACGTTGATCTGCGCCTCGAACTCGGCGGAGCCCTCGTACACGACGTCGATGCCGGTGCACTCCTCGAACTCGGCCCACGACTCGTTGAGGCGGTCCGCCTCGGCGTCGAGGATGGTGCCGTAGGCGTTGACCTCGGCGCCGTCGAACGTGCCGTAGTCGGCGTAGGCCTCACAGCCCTCCGCCGCGGTGCCACCGGATGCGCCGGGTGCCGCCGACGGATCGGTGGGCGCGTCGCCGACACAGCCCGTGAGGGCGAGCGCGGTGACGCCGGCGATGCCGAGCGGCACCGCGATCCTGCGTGCGTGCTTCACGTGAACTCCTTCGTTCGCTCAGTGCCAAGGGGTACGAGCCGCGACGGAGCACGGCCTCGTGCAGGGAGCCGGAACCGGTTCCACTGCCAGTGACGGTAGCGCACGGCGGACGGGTCCTGGCCACATGACAATGTTTCGATTCGGTCACGATCACGGCGGGCCGACGCTCGCGTGCGACATGGTGGCGCTATACCCTCGGAACCGGTTCCATCGATGGACGGGCGACGAGGCCCGTCACGGCGCGAGGAGGCGCGATGCCCAGGCTCGACGACGTCGCCCGCGCCGCAGGGGTGTCGAAGGCGACCGCATCCCGCGCGCTCTCCGGCGCCGACGGGGTGTCGCCGGAGACGCGCGAGCGCGTGCGCCGCACCGCGGGCGACCTCGGCTTCCGCGCCTCGGGCGCGGCGAGGCGGCTCGCGACGGGGCTGACGCGCACGATCGGGGTGCTGACCCCCTCCGTCGACCGCTGGTACTTCGGCTCGGTGCTGCACGGGATCGCGCACGCCGCCGACGCGCACGAGCACGACGTGCTGCTCTACGACCTCGGCGCGTTCGGACGGGGCGGCCACGAGAAGTTCGAGCGCTTCATGGACCGCGGCGAGGTCGACGGGCTCGTGACGATCACCTGGAGCCTCGTGGGCGGCGACCTCTCGCGGCTCGACGAGCTGGGCATCCCGGTGGCCACGGTCGGCGAGCCCACGCCGCACTCGCGCTCGTTCTGCCTCGACGACGACGCGGCCGGCGAGCAGGCGGCGGAGCACCTCGTGCGCCTCGGTCACCGCGACCTGCTGCACATGATGAGCGAGACGGAGGTGCAGCCGATCGACGCCTCGTCGTCCGACCGGCGCAAGCGGGCGTTCGAGCGAGTCTCTGCCAAGCATGGCCTCCGGATGCGCCCGATCATGACGGTGCCGACCACGCTCGAGGGCGCGCACGCGACCGCCCGGGAGCTGCTCGCCCGGGCCGATCGCCCCACTGGGATCGTCGCCGGCACCGACGAGGTCGCGCTCGGGGTGCTCCTCGCCGCGCACCAGCTCGGCATCCGCGTGCCGGAGGAGCTGAGCGTCATCGGCGTCGACGACGTGCCCACGGCGGCCGCGTTCGGCCTCACGACCATCCGGCAGGATCCCGCGCAGCACGGCGAGGACGTGGTCGCCTGGATCATGACGGCGCTCGCCGAGCATCCGCACGGCCGGCCCGTCACCGAGCCTGACCGCAGCCACACGAGCTACGCGCCCGTGCTCGTCATCCGCTCGTCGACGGGTGCGCCGCCGGCCTGAGGCGCGAGCGCCGCCGCGGCTCGCGCCGCCTGCGCGACGGCCACCTCGGCGGGCGAGCCCGCCGCGACGAGCCGCCCGCGGTCCAGCAGCAGCGCGCGGTCGGCTCGCGCGAGGCTCGCGCGGTCGTGGGTGGCGACCACGACGACCGCGCCCTGCCAAGCCCGCTCGGCGAGCGCGGCGTCGATGCGGTCGCGCGCGTCGACGTCGGCGGCCGCAGCCGGCTCGTCGAGCAGCAGCAGCGGCGCGTCCTGCACGAGGCCCTGCGCGACGAGGACGCGCTGCCGCTGCCCGCCCGACATCGCGCCGAGCTGCCGGTGCGCCTCGCCGCGCATCCCCACCGCGTCGAGCGCGGCGTCCACCCGTCGGCGGCCGTGCGGGCCGACCCGCCGCAGGGGCCCCAGCTCGCGCCACAGCCCCATCTCGACGGCCTGCCTGCCGGTCAGCGGCAGCCGGTCGTCGCCCCCGGTGCGCTGCACGACGAGCGCTCGCGCGTCGGGGAGCCCCGCCATCGCGCCCGTCGTCGGCGCGACGATGCCGGCCAGCACCTCGAGGAGCGTCGACTTGCCGGAGCCGTTGCCGCCGACCACGGCCGTCACGACCCCGGCGGGCAGCTCGCAGTCGAGGGCGTCGAGGGCGGTGACGTCGCCCCGCCGGACGACGAGGTCGGTGACGCGGATGCCGGTCGAGCCGGAGGTCGGGAGGGCGGATGCTGTGCTCATGCCCCCGATTGTACTTTGAGAATCATTATCGTTATCTTGCTGACATGCCCTGGTCCTTCGAGCTGCTGCTCGCGCCGTTCGAGACGAGCTTCTTCGCGCGGGCGCTCCTCGGCGGCGCGCTCGCCGCGTGCATCTGCGCCGTCGCCGGCGCGTGGGTGGTGGCGCGGGGCATGGCGTTCCTCGGCGAGGCGCTCGGCCACGGGATGCTGCCGGGCGTCGCGATCGCGACCATCGTCGGCGGCTCGCCCCTCGTCGGCGCGGCCGCGAGCGCCGCCGCGATGGCCGTCGGCATCGGCTGGCTCACGCGCCGCGCGCGGCTGCGGGACGACACCGCCATCGGCATCGCCTTCGTCGGCATGCTCGCGCTCGGCGTCGTCATCGTGTCGCACTCGGGCAGCTTCGCGACCGACGCGACCGCGATCCTCTTCGGCGACGTCCTGGCGATTCGCGAGGCGGAGCTGCTCGCCCTCGCGATCGGCCTCGGCGCGACCGCCGCGCTCGCCGCCCTCCTGCACCGCCCGATCCTGGCGCTCGCCTTCGACGAGCGGATCGCGACCACGCTGCGGCTGCGCCCCGGCATCGCGCGGGTCGGCCTCGCAGCCCTCATCACGATCGCCGTCGTCGCCTCGTACCAGGCAGTCGGGACGCTCCTCGTCGTCGCGCTCCTCGTCGCGCCGCCCGCCGCCGCCGCGGTGTGGTCGCGCAGCATCGTCGGCGGCATGCTCGGCGGCGCCGCGATCGGCTCGGCCGCCGTGGCCGCTGGTCTCATCGGCTCGTGGCACCTCGGCACCGCCGCGGGGGCGTCGATCGCGATCGCCGCGGTGCTGGCCTTCGCCGCCTCGAGCGCGCTGCGCGCCCTCGTCGACCTCCGACCGCGCGACGGCGCGCGGTTCGCCGCCCCCACACCGACGGACGGCGCGCCCGCGCGCGCCAGCGAGAGGAGCGCAGCGTGACCCTGCGACCGACCACCCTGGGACCGACCACCTTGGGACCGACCACCCACCGACGAGGCGCGGCCGGCGCGCTGCTGGCGATCGCGGCGCTCGCGCTCGCCGGCTGCAGCGCGCCTGCACCGGCAGCCCCGAGCGCGACCGGTGACGCGACCGAGCGCGCCGTGCCGCACGGCTACGTCGAGGGCGCGGCGGAGCTCGCCGAGCCCCAGCACCTCCTCACCGCCGTCGGCGCCGACGGCGAGGCCCACCTGCTCGATCCGCTCGACGAGTCGGTCGAGCAGCTCGGCGCGCTCGGCGAGGTCGAGGCGCTCACCCACGACGGGCGCTTCCTCGCCGCGACCACGGCCGACGGCGTCACGCTCGTCGACACGGGGGTCTGGACCGTCGACCACGCCGACCACGTGCACTACTACCGCGCCGACCCCCGGGTCGTCGGCGACCTCGACCTCGCGGGGCCCGTGTCGATCTCGTCCACCGAGTCGCGCACCGCCGTGCTCGGCGGCGACGAGGTCGTGCTGCTCGACCGCGACGCGCTCGGCCGCGGTGAGCTCGTCGAGACCGGGCGGTTCGACGCCGCGGCCGGGGGGTTCGCGACGCCCGCGGGCGATGGCGCGATCGTCGCCCGTGACGGCGCCGTCGTCGTGCTCGACGCGGCGGGCACGCAGCTGGCGAGCGAGCCGTGCGCCGCACCCGCGGGTGGCATCGTCACGCGCGTCAGCGCGGTCGTCGGCTGCGAGGCGGGTGCCGTGCTCGCGACCGAGACGGACGCGGGCGTCCAGCTCGAGGCGATCGCGCTCCCGGCCGGCACGGTCGCCGAGCTCCGCCCGACGGGCTTCGGCATGCGCGCGGGTCGCGCGACGACCGCGGCGGTCGCAGGCGAGGCCGGCTTCTGGCTGCTCGACACCCGGGAGCGCACCTGGACGCTCGTCGAGACGCCCGTGCCGCTCAAGCGCGTCGTGGCCGTCGACGACGAGGCCGGGCACGTCGTCGCGATCGCCGCGGACGGCCGGGTGCTCGTGCTGGACGAGGCGGGCGCGGCGCTCGGCGCGACGGAGCCGGTGCTCGCGGCCGCGCTCGCCGACCCCGGCGCCGCCGCATCGCTGGCGCTCGAGGTCGACGCGAACCGCGCCTACGTGCCGGTGGCGGCCGACGACGCGGTGCTCGAGATCGACTACGCCGACGGCGCGCGCATCGCGCGCACGCTCTCGGTGCCCGCGCCGCTGCACCTCGCGGAGACCGGCCGATGAGCGCGCGTCGCTCGAGCCGCCGCGCGGCGGCTGCCGTCGCCGCGCTCGCGGTCGCGATCGGGGTCGCGGGCTGCGCACCCGTCGCCGCCGAGCAGCCCAGCATCGTCGTGACCACGAACATCCTCGGCGACGTCGTCGGCGAGCTCGTCGGCGAGCAGGCGATGGTGACGACCCTCATGCGGCCGAACGCCGATCCCCACTCGTTCGAGATCTCGGCCCAGGAGGCCGCAGGCCTCGAGTCCGCCGACCTGGTCGTCGCGAACGGCCTCGGGCTCGAGGAGGGCCTCGAGCAGCACGTCGCGGCTGCAGAGGCCGCGGGCGTGCCCATCGTGGAGGCCGGCGACCACGTCGACGTGCTCGAGTACTCGAGCGAAGACGCCGCGGGCGCGGACCCGCACTTCTGGACCGACCCCACGCAGATGCGCGCCGTCGTCGACGCGCTCCGCGCCGCGATCGCCGAGCACGTCCACGGCATCGACGTCACGGTGCTCGACGAGGCGGCGGCCGCGTACGGCGGGCAGCTCGACGCCCTCGACGCCGACCTCGCCGCGCGCTTCGGCGCGATCCCCGAGGCACGGCGCGCGTTCGTGACGAACCACCACGTCTTCGGCTACCTCGCCGAGCGGTACGGCTTCCGGCTCGTCGGGGCGGTCGTGCCCGGTGGCACGACCCTCGCCGCGCCGAGCGCGAGCGACCTCGCCGACCTCGCGGGCGCGATCCGGGACGCCGGCGTGCCGGTGATCTTCGCGGAGTCGTCGCAACCGGACCGGCTCGTGCAGGTGCTCGCCGAGGAGGCCGGCCTCGAGGTCCGCGTCGAGACCCTCTTCACCGAGTCGCTCACCGGCCCCGGCGAGGGCGCCGAGACGTACCTCGAGATGCTCCGCGCGAACGCCGATCGCATCGAGGCAGCGCTCGCCTGACCCCCCGCCGATCGGCGCGCCCAGCACCATCCACCCGACCACCACCACCACCCGAGGAGTCACCCATGCACCACCCCACCACCTCCCGCCGACGGCACCTCGCCGTCGCAGGCCTCGCGACGGCCGCAGCCATCGCGCTCGCCGGCTGCTCGACCGGCTCGGCCCCCGCCGCGTCCGAGACGGCCCCCGCGACGGCCGAGGCCTCGACTCCCGCCGAGCCTGGCCAGCGCCTCGCGATCGCCTATGACGGCGGGATCGCGGTGCTCGACGCCGCGTCGCTCGAGCAGGTCGCCGACCTGCCGCTCGACGGCTTCAACCGCCTCAACACCGCAGGCGACGGCGAGCACGTCCTCGTCACGACCGAGGGCGGCTTCCAGGTGCTCGCCACCGGCGCGACCGGCGGCGACGCCGAGCTCACCGACACGATGTTCCCGGCGACCACGCCGGGCCACGTCGTGCGCCACGAGGGCCGCACCGTGCTCTTCGACGACGGCACGGGCGACTTCCACCTGTTCGAGACCGATGCGCTGCTCGGCGCCGACGGGCTGCCCGAGATGGAGACGCTCGAGTCGGAGGCCGCCCACCACGGCGTCGCGGTGCAGCTCGCCGACGGCACCATCCTCTCGACGCTCGGCGACAGCGAGTCGCGCTCGGGGGTGCGCGTGCTCGACGACCACGGCCACGAGACGGCGCGGTTCGAGGAGTGCCCCGCGGTCCACGGGGAGGGCGTCGCCGCAGGCGAGGCCGTGCTCTTCGGCTGCGAGGACGGCGTGCTGACCTACATCGACGGCGCGTTCGCGAAGCTCGCGAGCCCCGACGCGTTCGGCCGGGTCGGCAACGCCTACGTCACCGAGGGGTCGCCCATCGCGGTCGTCGACTACAAGGACGACCCTGACGCCGAGGGCTCGCTGCTCCACAGCATCGCGCTCGTCGACACCGGTGCGATCAGGGACGGCGCGGTCGAGGACGGCGCGCAGCTCGACGTCGTGCCGCTGCCCGACCGCGTCTCGTACACCTGGCGCGGCATCGGTCGCGACGACGCGGGTGACGCGTGGCTGCTCGGCACCGACGGCGGCATCCACCGCATCGACGTCACCACCGGCCAGCTCGTCGACTCCTACCCGGTCATCGAGGCGTGGGAGGGGCCGTCCGAGTGGCAGGAGGCCCACCCCGCGCTGCTCGTCGACGGGGACACGGCCATCGTGACCGAGCCCGCCTCGAACGCGGTGCACCGCATCGACCTCGCGACCGGCGAGGTGCTCGCCACCGGCACGATCGCCGGGGCGCCGAACGAGCTCGCGCTCGCCGGCTGACCCGACCGCGGCGTCGGTGCCCGAGGGGCGCCGGCGCCGCGTGCGCGTCCATCGCCCTCGCGTGCGGATCCGTGGTTGGCTTGCGCTCCCAGGCACCGCACCTCGAGGAGCGCCCGTGAGCTTCACCTCCAGCTTCACCTCGCCCATCCCGATTATCGGCGGCAACGTGCCAGGCCTCGCCCTCGATCGCGACTGGCACCGCAAGAGCGTCTTCTACGAGGTGATGGTGCGCTCGTTCGTCGACTCGAACGGCGACGGCTTCGGCGACTTCCAGGGCCTCACCTCGAAGCTCGACTACCTGCAGTGGCTCGGCGTCGACGGCATCTGGGTGCCGCCGTTCTACCAGTCGCCGCTGCGCGACGGCGGCTACGACGTCTCGGACTTCAAGGCCGTGCTCGCCGAGTACGGCACGATCGACGACTTCAGCCACTTCGTCGCCGAGGCGCACGCCCGCAACATGCGCGTGATGATCGACATGCCGATCAACCACACGAGCGATCAGCACCCGTGGTTCCTCGCCTCCCGCGAGGACCCGGAGGGCCCGTACGGCGACTTCTACGTGTGGCGCGACTCCGATGACGGCTACCCCAACGTGCGCATCATCTTCGTCGACACCGAGGAGTCGAACTGGGCGTTCGACGCCGTGCGCCGCCAGTTCTACTGGCACCGCTTCTTCTCGCACCAGCCCGACCTCAACTTCGAGAACCCCGCCGTGCACGCCGCGATCGAGGACGTGCTGCGCTTCTGGCTCGACCTCGGCGTCGACGCCATCCGGCTCGACGCGATCCCCTACCTCTACGAGTCGGAGGGCGGCAACGGCGAGTCCGAGCCCGCCACCCACGAGTACGTGAAGCGACTGCGGCGCATCGTCGACGACGAGTACCCGGGCCGCGTGCTCATCGCCGAGGCGAACCAGTGGCCCGCCGAGACGGCCGCGTACTTCGGCACGGCCGCGGAGCCCGAGTGCCACATGGCCTTCGACTTCCCGACGATGCCGCGCATCTTCTACTCGCTGCGGGCGCAGAACGCGCTCGAGCTCAAGCGCATCCTCGCCGAGCAGGTCGACGTGCCGCCGGGCGCCGCGTGGGGGGTGTTCCTGCGCAACCACGACGAGCTGACGCTCGAGATGGTGAGCGAGGAGTACCGGCAGGCGATGTACGGCTGGTACGCCTACGACCCGCGGATGCGGTCGAACGTGGGCGTGCGCCGCCGGCTGTCATCGCTGCTCGACAACTCGCGCGCGGAGCTCGAGCTCGCCAACGCGCTGCTCTTCTCGCTGCCGGGCTCGCCGTTCCTCTACTACGGCGACGAGATCGGCATGGGCGACAACATCTGGCTCGACGACCGCGACGCATCCCGCACGCCGATGCAGTGGACGCCCGACCGCAACGCCGGCTTCTCGAACGCCGACCCAGGCAAGCTGTTCCTGCCGGTCGTGCAGTCGCTCGTCTACCACTACGCCGCCGTCAACGTGGAGTCGCAGATGGCGCAGGCGTCGAGCCTGCTGCACTGGATGCGCTCGGTGCTGCACGTGCGCCGCGCGCATCCGGTGTTCGGCCTCGGCGACATCACGGTGCTCGACACCGACAACGACGCCGTGCTCGCGTTCGTGCGCTCGTACGAGGGCGACGGCAGCTACGCCGGGCCGAGGGCCGAGCGCGTGCTCTGCGTCTTCTCGTTCAGCCACAACCCGGTGCACGTGACGATCGACGCCCCGCAGTTCGCGCGCGCCCGGCTCAACGACCTGTTCGGCGGCGGCCAGTTCCCGACGATCGCCGAGGACGGGCGCTTCTCGCTGACCTTCGGCACCCAGTCGTTCTACTGGCTCGGCCTCAGCTGACGCCCCGGCGCGGCGCGCGGACGACGATCGTGCGCGCGGCCTTGTCGTGCAGCGCCTGCCCGCGCGGATCCCACAGCGGCCACAGGTGGTCGACGATGCTGAAGACGCCGGCGAAGAAGCCGAGCCCGGCGAAGCCGCTCAGCAGCTGCGGGGCGCCCTGCTGCACCGCCCAGCGCACGATCGCCGCCCGCGCGTCCGGCAGCCGGTCCTCGTCGCGCATCCGCACCCGGATGCCGACGAGCATCTTGCCGGGCGTCTGGCCCTTCGCCATGTGGAAGCCCACGTTGTAGCAGAAGTAGGCGATCGCGCCGATCACGATGCTCGCGATGGAGGCGGGGCTGCCGGGCGCGCTGAGCGCCTCGAGCTCGGCGAACGCGGCCTCGTCGCCCTCCGCCGCTCGGCCGACCAGGCCGAACCAGCCGAACGCGCCGAGCACGACCATGGCGAGCACCACCATCGGGATCATGTCGAGCAGGTAGGCGCCGAGGCGAGCGCCCCAGCTGGCGGTCTGCCGCTCCGGCTCCGGGACGTCCTCCCACGGGGCGGGCGACCAGGTCGGCTGCGCGGCCGGGTCGCGCGTCTCGGCGAGCCACTGCAGGCCGTTCCACCAGCGCTCGATGCCGGGCGTCGCGGCGTACGGATCCGGGTACCACCCGGGCGGCTGCGAGGACGGCGGCGGCGTCGAGGTCATGCCCCGATGCTACGGCGGTTGGACGCCGAGGGCGCCGGTGGTGGAGACTGGCGCGATGCAGGAGACCGTCATCCTCGCGATCGT
The DNA here is from genome assembly GCF_003752465.1 of Agrococcus jenensis. Classification (NCBI taxonomy): domain Bacteria; kingdom Bacillati; phylum Actinomycetota; class Actinomycetes; order Micrococcales; family Microbacteriaceae; genus Agrococcus; species Agrococcus jenensis. The sequence continues at coordinate 945,437 of NZ_RKHJ01000001.1, forward strand.
CGTGGTCGTCGCGCTCGCGTTCGACTTCACGAACGGCTTCCACGACACCGCGAACGCGATGGCCCCGTCCGTCGCGACCGGCGCGCTCAAGCCGAAGCCGGCCGTCGCCCTCTCCGCGACCCTCAACCTCGTCGGCGCGTTCCTCTCGATCGAGGTGGCGCGCACCGTGGGGTCGGGGATCGTCGACCTCACGGGCGTGGACGGCGAGAGCCTCATGCTCATCGTCCTGTGCGGGCTCACCGGCGCGATCGTGTGGAACGTGCTCACGTGGCTCTTCGGGCTGCCGTCGTCGTCGAGCCACGCGCTCTTCGGCGGCCTCATCGGGGCGACGATCGCGGCGCTCGGCCTCACCGGTGTGCTGTGGGGCGGCGTCGCGCAGAAGATCCTCATCCCGGCGCTGCTCGCGCCGGTGATCGCCGGCCTCGTCGCCTTCTGCGGCACGTGGCTCGTGCAGCGCGTGACCGCGGGGCTGAGCGAGCGGCGCGAGCGCACCGACTTCCGCTGGGGCCAGATCGGCGCCGCCTCCCTCATGTCGCTCGCGCACGGCACGAACGACGCCCAGAAGACGATGGGCGTCATCTTCCTCGCGCTCGTCGCGCACGGGACGCTCGACCCGGAGGCGGACATGCCGCTGTGGGTGCGGGTCGTCTGCGCGGTGGCGATCGCCGCCGGCACCTACATGGGCGGCTGGCGCGTCATCCGGACGCTCGGCAAGGGCATCGTCGACATCTCGCCGCGGCAGGGCATGTCGGCCGACTTCTCGAGCGCCTCGATCATCCTCACCTCGAGCCACCTCGGGCTGCCGCTGTCGACCACGCACGTGGCCTCCGGCTCCGTCATCGGCTCGGGGGTCGCCCGCACGGACGCCAAGGTGCGCTGGTCGGTCGCGCGCCGCATGCTCATCGCGTGGCTCATCACCCTGCCCGCGGCGGGTGCCGTCGGCGCGCTGTGCTTCGGCATCGCCAGCATCTTCGGGCACCTGGGCGGATCGATCGTCGTCACCCTCCTGCTGCTCGCCGCGTGCCTCGTGATGTGGCTGCGCTCGCGCGCGAGCCACGTCGGCCACCACAACGTCACCGAGGAGTGGGACCAGCCGAAGGCGGAGCGCAAGCGCGAGATCGACCGCGAGCTGAGCGCGGTCGCGTCCGGCATCGCGCCGCTCGCGAAGCCGCGGAAGCGCAAGAAGCGACCCAAGCCCCGGACGGAGGACCGCTGATGGGCTTCGACCTGGGCGCGCTCGCCACTGCCATCGTCTCGGTGCTCGCCGTCGGGCTGCTGCTCGGCGCGGGCATCCCGGTCGTCTACGCGCTCGCCATCCGCTCGCTCGAGAGCCACCGGCCCGGCTCGACGGCGGTGGCCGGCCTGCTGCTCACGCTGTGCGCGCTGCTCGCGATCGCGGGCATCGTCGTGATCGTCTTCGGCAAGCAGCTCTTCGGCATCTGACGCGTCAGCGCCGAGCCGCGTCGCGCTGCACGCGGTCGTAGGAGGGCTGCCGCGCTCGCCGCGCCCAGTCGTACTGCTCCGTGCCCGGCAGCGGATGCCGCCCGGCGTCGAACCGCAGGAGCGGATCCAGCGGGCCGGGCTCGCGCATGAGCTCCAGCTCGGCGAACGGATGCCACGCCCCGCGAGGGCGCGCCACGAGCAGGGTCAGGCGCCACGGCTCCGACTCGAGGCGCTCGCCGAGCGCCTCCGGCGTCATCGGCAGGTCGGCGGGTGCGCGGGTCCGCGCGGCGACGAGCACCGGGCCGGTGGGCGTCCGGTACGGGAACAGGGAGCCGAGGTGCGCGCGCGACGGCGAGCGGTGCAGCAGCAGCCAGAAGCGCGACGGCCAGCCCCGCCCGGTCGACGCGAGCTCGAGGTCGGCCCGGCCGTCGTCGCCGTCGACCTGCACGGCGAGGCCGATCACGTCCGGCAGCGGGGCCGGGAGGCCCGCGGAGCGAGACGCGCGCGCGAGCACGCGCACGGGCACAGCGTCTGCCCCGTCGAACCACGGGACGCCGGTCCGCAGCGCGCAGCCGGTGCGGCGGAGGGAGCCGCGCAGCTGCACGCCGTGCGGGTGGATCGGGTGGGGCCGTCGGACCGACGCGAGCACGGCGAAGCCGGCGCCCAGGGCGTGGCCGATGACGGTCGAGACGTGCGGCATCCGTCGTGCCTCCTCGGTCGGTCGAGCGGTCGCCCCATCCTGGCACCGCGCTCCTGCGCCGCAGCCGGATCGCGGCTTGGCGCCTAGGAGCCGCTCGACGTCATCGGCACGATCATCGTCACGACCATGATCGCCACCATCGCGGCCTCGATCGCCTCGATCGCGGCGCGCACGGACGCGCTCGCCCAGCTCGCGCTCGCGAGCTCCTCGCCGCGGCGCTCGAGCGCCTCCTTCGGCAGGTCGGGGAACACCGCGGGCAGCGCCTTGGCCCCGTGCAGGATCGCGAGCGCCGTCGCGACGCGCGGCTCGTCGCTGCCGTCGAGCACCGCGCGCGCCCTGGCCTGCAGCGCATCCTCGACCGCGCGGCGCTCGCCGCGCTCCCAGCGCTCGCGCCAGGTCATGCCGAGGAAGCGATCCTGCTCGCGCGCGAGCACGCCGGCGGCCGCGAAGTCGTCCGTCAGGCGCCCGCGCAGCCTCCCGCCCGGGGTGCGCGTGCCGCCCCAGCCGGCCACCCGCTCGATCGCGGCCTTCGGCGTGCGCCCGGCGACCTCGGCGACGAGCGGCTCGAGCCGCGCGTCGGTGCCGCCGGTGGCGGCGACGAGGGCGCCCTCCGGCGAGCCGGGCTCGCCGGCGCCCGCGAGCCGCATCCGCCCGTCGAGCAGCAGCTGCGCAGTCGCAGCGGCCGCCATCGCGATGCCGAGCGACGAGTCGTCGATGAGCGGCGTGCCCGCCTCGTCGTCGATGGCGAGCAGGAGCACGGCTTCCGGGATCGTGAGGTCCATGCCCGCCACGGTAGGGCGGCGCCCGGCCGGGCGCCTCCACCGGCCGACGGAATCCGCGCGGCGGAGACTAGCGTGGACGCATGAGCAACGACGAGGCGCTGCTGGTCGAAGGGGCGGAGCGAGCCTGCATCGACGAGGCGCGCGCGGCCGGCGTCGAGCTGCTGCTGCCGCGCGAGGTGCCGCTCGGCGGGCCGCGCGCGCTGCCGGTGCTGCGCAGCCTGCCCAACAAGCACCGCCACATGATCGGTGCGTGGTGCTTCGCCGACTCCTTCGGGCCGGTCGACATCAGCGACGGCCCGGGCATGGATGTGCCGCCCCACCCGCACACCGGCCTGCAGACGGTCTCGTGGCTCGTCGAGGGCGCCATCGCGCACACCGACTCGACCGGCGCGCAGCACACCGTGCGCCCGGGCGGCGTCAACGTCATGACCGCGGGGCACGGCATCTCGCACAGCGAGTACTCCACGAGCGACACGGCCGTGCTGCACGGCGTGCAGCTGTGGACGGCGCTGCCGCTCGACCACCACGACGTCGAGCCGTCGTTCGCGGGCGTCGACGACGTGCCGAGCGCGCGGCTGCCGGGCGGCGCGACGGTGCGCGTCTTCGTCGGCTCCCACGCCGGGGCCACGAGCGCCGCGCCCACGTTCTCGCCGCTGCTGGGCGCCGAGCTGCGCATCCCGGGCGGCGCGGAGGCGCAGCTCGCGCTCGAGGAGCGCTTCGAGCACGGGGTGCTCGCGCTGACGCCGGGCATCGCGCTCGACGACGTGCCCATCGGCGTCGGCGAGATCGGCGTGCTCGAGCCCGGGCGCGCCTCCGCGATCGTGTCGGCGGAGCGCGCCGACGGCGTCGCGATCCTGCTCGGCGGCGTGCCGCACGAGGAGGAGGTCGTGATGTTCTGGAACTTCATCGGCCGCGACCACGCCACGGTGCAGCGGGCGCGCGAGGCGTGGATGGCGGAGCGCGAGGCACCGACCGATGCGCGCCCGCGCTTCGGCGTCGTCGACGACGGCTCGGGCACGACGCTGCCGTCGCCGCGCATCCCGACCGTCGAGCTGCTGCCGCGGGGACGCGCGAAGCGGCGCTGACCCGCGCGCGGTAACCGCGAGCGCTTCGCCTCGATTGGGCGCGGCACTTGCTGAACGTGCAAGATGCCGGTGGGGCAGGGAGGCACCCTCGCTCAGGCGCCAAGGGGGACCATGACGACACCAGCGCCGTCGAGCGCGCACCGACGCGCCTTCGGCACGCCTGGTGCGGGGCTGGCGTCGGCGCGAGGCATCGCTCCGAGCCTCGTGCGGGCAGGGACGAAGGGTGAGGAGCTCCTCGCGTCCTACTCGCTGCAGGCGCTCCAGCGGAACCCGAGCATGATGGTCTTCTTCTCGTTGCGGCCGCCCGGACAACGGGGCGACATCGACCAGCTCCTCTGGGCCGGTGGCCAGTTCTGGCTCATGGATGCCAAGCACTGGAGGGGCGCCGCCGGAGGCGTTCCGCTGCGCTACGAGGTCATCTCGCGCGAAGGTGACCAGCTCCACTTCGTCCGAAATGGCCAGCCCTTCAAGGGCGGCCTCGTCAACACTCCGAAGCAGCTCGACCTCTGGCGACGCTACTTGAGCCCGCACCTCGTGACGTCCGTCATCGTGCTCACCAATCCAGAGGCGGAGGTCGCAGCGGACGCATCTAACCGCCGCACCCTCGTGCTCACCGCCTCAGGTCTGCAGGCGTGGTTCGACGGCTTCGGCGTAGAGGGGTCAGCGCTCGATCAGGTCTGGGTGGAAGAGCTCGCCCGGCGAGCGTTCGAGATGCCGCGACCGGGCCCTGCCGCCCCAGCGCCGACTCGGAGCTCGCCTCCGTCGCAGCGCTACCCATCGCAGCAATCACTGCAGCACCCGTCGATCCACTCGGGGATCGGCGCGTCCCGGCCTCGACCTTCGAGCCCCTCCCGGACTGCCGGCTGGATGCTGCTCGTCGCCGCACTCCTCGCCTGGATCGCGCCGGCCGTCGGCGTGGTCCCGGCGCTGGTGGCGACCGTAGGCGGGCTGGTCGTGCGCAAGCGCCTTCGCGCGGCAGGCGCCCGATCGACCCTGGTCGCGCTCGCGACCGGGATCGGCATCGGCGCCCTGATCGTCAACATCGCCATGCTCGCGACCGCTGCGTACCTGGTGACGACCGGCGTCGCGCCCGGCATCCCGTCATGAGCGACGGGCGCGCCGTCGCCTGTCGCGCGCACACGTCCGCGCTCGGCCTGAGGCTCGATCAGCCGGCGGCCTCCTTCGCGGCGGCCTTCGCCGCCTGCTTCGCCTTCCGCACCTCGGCGAGCGAGTCGGCGTCGACGATGTCGGCCACGGAGCGCTTCGAGCCCTCCTCGCCGTAGGGCGCGGACGCCTCCCGCCATCCCGCACCATCGAAGCCGGCGCGCTTGCCGAGCAGCGCGAGGAAGATGCGCGCCTTCTGCTCGCCGAAGCCCGGGAGCGCCTGCAGCCGACGGAGCACCTCCGCGCCGTCCGGATCGCCCGATCGCCAGATGGCGCCGGCGTCGCCGCCCCACTCGTCAGCGACGACCGCGGCGAGCTGCTGCACGCGCTTCGCCATCGAGCCGGGGAAGCGGTGCACCGCCGGCTTCTCGGCGAACGCGGCCTGGAACGCGTCGGGGTCCATCGTCGCGATCGCCGCCGCGTCGAGGTCGCCGAGCCGGTCGCGCAGCTTCGCAGGCCCCGCGAACGCCGTCTCCATCGGCACCTGCTGGTCGAGCAGCATGCCCGTCAGCAGCGCGAAGTCGTCGTCGGAGAGCAGGCGGTCGGCGGCGTCGTCGCCGGTGAGGTGGAGCTCGCGCGTCATGGCCACAGCCTGCCACGGCGCATCCGCCCGGGACAGGGCCGAGCCCCCGCCTGGTCACGACAGACGGGGGCTCGGGGTCGGTGGGGTCAGCGGGGCATGAGCTCCCGGGAGCGGACGAGCAGCAGCCCGCCGGCGACGAGCAGGGCGAGCGCGAGGCCGATGCCGCCGAGCGGGATCTCGCCGCCGCTGCGGCGCGCGGCCGGCAGCGCGTGGCTCGCGCGCAGCGTGACCATGTTCGTGGGCGCGCTCTCGACGTTGTCGCTCGAGAGCGACGCCGCGCTGTCGAAGGCGACCCGCACGGTGGTCCCGTCCGCCTGCGACGGGACGCCCGGCACCGTCGCCTCGATTGTCACGGTGACGACGTCGCCGGGCGCCATCGTCCCGATCGTGATGCGCTGCGTGCCGGTGGCGTCGTCGAGGTCGACGGTGCACGGCATCGAGCAGCGGGCCGCCTCGTCGACGCGCAGGCCGTCGGGCAGCCGGTCGAGGAGCACGACGCCGGTGCTCGGCGCCTCGCCCACCGCCCGCACGACGATGCGGAACTGCACGCTGTCGCCGAAGCGGACGGTGCCGTCGGACGACATCCACGCCCCGTTCACGCGCTCCCACACCGATTTCTGCGCCGTCACCGACCCGGCGACGACGCGCGTGTGCAGGCACGCGGCGTTGTTCGAGGGCCGCTCGCAGCCGCCCGCGGGCACGGCATCGTCCTCGGTCGAGACGGTCGCCCCGCTGTCGAGCGTGCCGGCGACCGCGTCCGCCGCGATCGCGACCCGCAGCTCGAGCCGCACGGCGGCGCCGGATCCCAGCGCGGCCGGGTCGATCGCGCAGGCGACGGTGCCGCCGTCGGCGGCGCAGCCCGCCCCGCTCACGAAGCGCATGCCGGTCGGCAGCGCCACGGCGACCGCCACCGGCTCGTCGTGGTCGACGGCTCGGGCGCCGAGGTTGCGGACGAGCAGCGAGAGGCCGGTCTCGCTGCCGACCGCCACGACCTCGTCGCCGCTCGCCGTCAGCTCCAGGTCGACGGCCCCGTCGTCGCGCCCGATGGTGCAGGTGACGTCGATGGCGCCGGTGATCACGAGCGTGTCGCCCTCGAGCGACCCGCCGGTGCAGCTCCACGCCCCTGCCGCGTAGCCCGCGGGTCCGGCGGCGCCCAGCCGGTAGGCCCCGGCCGGCACCGGTGCGACGGTGACGGCCGGCGCGCCGCTCGGGCCGCCGATCTCGACGGGTCCGGATGCGCTGAGCGTGAAGTCGGCGAGCGTGGCGTCGCCGCCGTCGTCGGTCGCGAGCACCTGCACGAGCGTGAGCGTGGGGTAGCGCAGCTCGGTCTGCTCGCAGTCGACGTTGTTCGACGCGCCGCACGCCGCGGGGACGGGCGCCGCGTCGTCGTCGGTGGAGACGGATGCGACCGTCACGAACGCGCCGGCGGTCGCGCCCGCGTCGAACCGGAGCGCGATCGACAGCGACACAGCTGCGCCGGCGGCGAGCGCCGCCGGGTCGATGCCGCACGTGACGATCCCGGCCGACGCCGAGCAGCCGCCGGGCACGGCCGTCACGACGGCGCCGACGGGCACGGCCGCGATCGCGGTGACCGCCTCGTCGAGGTCGACGTCGCGGGCGCCGAGGTTGTGCACGCCGATCGCGAGGTCGAACGCGCCGCCGTTCGCCGGGGCGGCGCCGCCGTCGTCGAGCGTGAGCGCGAGGTCGACGGGGTGGTCGTCGAGCACGACGGCGCAGGTCACGTCGTCGCCGGCGACGAGCGTCACCGTGGCTTGGTCGAGGACGCCGCCGGTGCACGACCATGCGGAGGCGCCGTACCCGCCCCTGCCGCCGGTCACCTGCAGCGCGTAGGCGCCGGCCGCGACGGGCGTGCCGGTCACCGAGGGGTCGCCGCTCGCGCCTCGGATGGGCGTCGGGCCGACTGCCTCGAGCACCCACTCGCCGAGCGCGGCATCCCCGCCGTCGCCCCCGTCGACCTCCGCGAGCAGGGTGAGCGTGGCCGTGACCTCGTCCGGCTCGTGCGGCGGCTCGGTCGCCGCCGCGGGTGCCGCGCCGAGCGGCGCGAGCAGGCTCGTGGTGATGGCGACCGCGGCCGCGAGCGCGCGGTGCCCGCGGTGGCGCACGCGCGGCGCGGCGTGGCGGGGCGTGCGCGACCGGGGCGCGGGAGCCCCCGGCGCGCGTCCCCGACCCTCTGCCCGCATCGTCCACTCCCGGCCGCGGCGCCGCAGCGCCTGGCAGCGCGCTCGGGCCTCGCACGGCCCTCGTCGCAGTTGCTGCGACCAGCAAAGACCCGCGAACCGTCAATCGCAACAGTGTCCGCAAAAGCCTGACGACAACGTCGGGCGGTGCTGAGGAAGCCGATCGGTGCCGCGATCACCAGCGGCCTCCGAGGCTCCTGCTGCGACCATGGGGCCATGGAGACCAAGCGATCCAACCCGTGGGCGTGGTGGGCGTTCGGGATCGGCCTGGTCGGCCTGGTCCTCATGCCGATCCCGTTCTTCATCGGCGTCATCTTCGGCGGCGGCCCCGCGGCGATCGCGGGCATCCTCGCGATCATCGCGCTCTTCAAGTCGCGCCACGCGGGCGGCCGCGGCATCGCCCCCGCCGTCGTGGCGCTCGTGCTCGTCGCGCTCACCTTGGCGGGCATCTCGGCGGGCGGCGGCATTTGGTGGTGAGCCGCCCCGCCTGACGCGCCCCCAGCCGGGGATGCGAGGATCGGGCCATGGCACCGAGCCGCTCGACCACCCTGCTCATCCTCGGCGCATCCGGCGACCTCACGAGTCGCCTGCTGCTGCCGGGCATCGCCACGCTGCTGCGATCGCAGCCGTCGCGCCGCGTCGAGATCGTCGGCGCCGATCTGCGCGAGCTCGCCGCGGGCGACTGGCACGATCGCGTGCGCACCGCGCTGAACGTCGGAGGCGCCCAGGGCGCGGCTGCGAAGGCCGTGCTGTCGTCCACGCGCTACGTAGCGACCGACGCCACCGATCCGGTCGCGCTCCGCGCACTGCTCGACAGCATCGCGTGCGACCGGCTCGTCATCTACTTCGCGCTGCCGCCGCACATCACCGAGCTCGTGTGCGGCACCCTCGAGCAGATCGGCGTGCCCGACGGCACGATCCTCGCGATCGAGAAGCCGTTCGGCGACAGCCTCGAGTCGGCGCGGCGCCTCAACGCGCTCGTCACCCGCATCGTGCCCGAGGAGCGCATCTTCCGCATCGACCACTTCCTCGGCCTGCACACGGTGCTGAACCTGCTCGGCCTGCGCTTCGCGAACCGGCTGCTGGAGCCGACCTGGGACCGCGACGGCATCGAGCGGGTCGAGATCCTCTACGACGAGACCGTCACGCTCGAGGGCCGCGCCGGGTACTACGACCGCAACGGCGCGCTGCGCGACATGATCCAGTCCCACCTGCTCCAGATCATGGCGCTCATCGCCATCGAGCCGATCGCGAGCGTCGGTGAGCGCGACCTCCGCGACGCGATCAGCCAGGTGCTGCGCGCGGCGAGCGTCGTCGACCCCGTCCGGCACTCGCGCCGCGCGCGCTACACCGCGGGCGCCGTCGAGGGGCGGGACGTGCCCGACTACGTCGCCGAGGAGGGCGTCGACCCGTCGCTCGGCACCGAGACGCTCGCGGAGGTGCAGGTCGAGATCGCGAACCCGCGCTGGGCGGGGGTGCCGTTCATCCTGCGCTCCGGCAAGTCGCTCGCGGGCGTGCGCAAGCGCGCGATCGTGCACTGGAAGGCGCCCGCGCACGTGCCGAAGGGGCTCTCGGGCCGCGACACCCCCGATCGCTTCGTCATCGACTTCAAGCCCGACGGCTTCGAGCTGCACCTGACGACGAACGGCAAGGGCGACCCCTTCACCCTCGAGCAGACGGTGCTGCGCGGCGAGCTGGGCGGCGGGTCGCTGCTGCCCTACGGCGAGGTGCTGGCGTCGATCCTCGACAGCGACCCGCGGCTCGCGGTGCGCGGCGACGCCGCCGAGGAGTGCTGGCGCATCGTCGAGCCGGTGCTCGACGCGTGGCGATCGGATGCGGTGCCGATGCACGAGTACCGGGCGGGCTCGCGCGGCCCGCGCGGGTGGCGCACGAACTGAGCCGCAGCCCCGCCCCGGCCGCCTGGCGGCCCGATGCCGGCCCGGGATAGCCTCGCTCCGTGGCGCGCCCGATGTCTGATCTCCCCGGCGACGCCGCCGATCCCCCGCCCATCGGCGAGCGTGCCGACGCCGACCCGACGCGCGAGGAGTCGCTCGCGCGGCTGCTCGGCGGCGGCCGGGCGGCCGTCGAGGGCAGCGTGCCCCCGGTCGGGTTCCTCGTGGGCTGGCTCGCGAGCGACGGCGACCTCACCGCATCCGTCGTCTGGTCGCTCGCCGCGAGCGCCGTCGTCCTGGTGCTGTCCGTCGTGCAGCGCCGCACAGCGCGAGCGGTGCTCATCGGCATGCTCGCGACCGCCGTCGCCGCGATGATCGCCCAGCAGACGGGTGAGGCACGCAACTTCTTCCTCGTCCAGCTGCTGTCGAACGCGGCGAGCGCGCTCGCGTGGATCGTGTCGATCGCCGTGCGCTGGCCGTTCCTCGGCCTCATCGTCGGCGGCCTCATCGGCACCCGGACGCGATGGCGCCGGGACCCCGGGCTGCTGCGCGCGTACAGCCGCGCCTCGTGGGTCTGGGTGGCGCAGTACGTCGTCCGCGTCGCCGTCTTCACGGTGCTGTGGTGGCTCGACGAGGCGACCTGGCTCGCCATCATGCGCGTCGCGCTCACCTACCCGCTCATCATCGCCTGCGTCGCGATCTCGGGCTGGGTGCTGTTCGCATCGATCCCGCGCGGCCACCCCGGCATCCGCGCGCCGCAGGTGCCGCTCGGCTGACGGCCTCGCGCCCGTCCACAGCCGACGACCGGACCGTTGCGGCGGGGTGGCCGTCGGCGTACAGTCGCGGCCAAGTCGAGCGGTGCGGACAGACCAGGCGCCTTCACCAGACCTTGCGAGAGCGCAAGCGCCCATGAGCCAGTCCGCACCGCTCCATCACGCCGCGGCAGCGGCCCTCGACCTGCGCAGCGCGCGGGCGTAGCGTGCGATCCGTGAGCGAGCTGCACGTCGAGCCAGGGGTCGTCGAGCGGGTGCGCGCCGCCATGGCGGCGACGCCGCGCGCGACCTTCCTGCCGCCCGTGGTGCGGCACCTGGCCGACGTCGACCGCCCCGTCGGGATCGGCTGGGACGCCACGAGCTCGCAGCCGTCCACGGTCGCCCGCATGCTCGAGCTGCTCGACGCCGGACCGGGCGACCGGGTGCTCGACGTCGGCGCCGGCTCCGGCTGGACCGCGGCTATCCTCGAGGAGCTCGGCGCTGCCGTGATCGGCGTGGAGCTCGTGCCGCAGCTCGTCGAGACCGCCAACGCCAACCTCGCAGCGCACGGCAGCCGCGCGCGCGTGCGGCAGGCGACGCCGCACATCCTCGGCCTGCCCGACGACGCGCCCTTCGACCGCATCCTGGTCTCGGCCGACCTGTGGCGGATGCCCGACGCGCTCGTCGCGCAGCTCGCCGACGGCGGCCGGATGGTCGCCCCCGTCGCGGGCCGGATGACCGTCGTCGACGTGCGCGACGGGCGGCCGCGCGCGCGGGAGGACCGGGGCCGGTACGCCTTCGTGCCGCTGCGGGAGTGACGGCGCGGGCACGACGGCGCGTGCATGACCGGGCCGTCGGGACGGCGCGGGCACCGCGCGGCTCCGGCGGGACCCGGCGGCCCCCGGCATAGGGTTGCTGGACCGACTCGAGGAGGCATCCGTGCGCCCCAGCCCCGAAGCGCTGACCGACCGGCTCGCCCGCACGCGCGCACGCATGCAGGCGTCGGGGCTCGACGGGCTCGTGGTCGTCGACCCGGCGAACCTGCACTACCTCACCGGCTACGACGCGTGGTCGTTCTACATGCCGCAGCTGCTGTTCGTGCCGCTCGTCGGCGAGCCGCTGCTCATCATGCGGGCGATGGACGCCGGCGGCGCGCACCGCACCGCGCAGACGCCGCCCGAGCGCATCCTGGGCTACCCCGAGGCGCTCGTGCACCAGCAGGCCGTGCACCCGTTCGACTGGGCGGCGCAGCAGCTGCGCGAGCACGGCTTCGCGCAGCGCGGCCGCGTCGGCTTCGAGGCCGACGCCCACTTCTTCTCGGTGCGCGCGTTCCACGCCCTCGAGCGCGGGCTGCCCGAGTGGCAGCTCGTCGACAGCCACGAGCTCGTGAACTGGGCGCGGCTCGTGAAGAGCCCGGCCGAGCTCGAGCTCATGCGCAAGGCCGGCCGGGTCGCGTCGGCCGCGATGCAGGCCGGGATCGACGCCGTCACGGAGGGCGCCCGGCTCAACGACGTCGCTGCGGCGATCCAGTTCGCGCAGGCGACCGGCGTCGAGGGCGCGGAGGGCGACTACCCCGCGATCGTGCCGATGCTGCCGACCGGCGAGTCGGCCGACACCCCGCACATGACCTTCAGCGCGCGTCGGCTCGGCGCCGGCGAGGCCGTCTCGATCGAGCTCGCGGGCGCCCACCACCGCTACCACGCGCCGCTCGCGCGCACGCTGACGCTCGGTCGCCCCGACGCGCGGCTCGAGCGGCTCGCCGACATCACCGCCGAGGGGCTCGCGCTCGTGCTCGACGGGCTGCGTCCCGGCCGTGCGGTCGCCGACGTGCACGCGATCTGGGCGCAGCACATCGCGCAGCATGGCGTCGAGAAGCCCTCGCGGCTCGGCTACTCGATCGGCATCGGCTACCCGCCCGACTGGGGCGAGCGCACGGTCTCGGTGCGCGGCGACGACACGACGGTGCTCGAGCCGGGCGTCTGCCTGCACATCATCGCGGGCATGTGGATGTCGGGCTACGGCTGCGAGCTGAGCGAGTCGATCGCGATCACCGCCGACGGCGTCGAGGTGCTCACGAGCGCGCCGCGCGAGCTGATCGTGCGAGGCGACGCGTGACGGATGCCGCCGGCAGCGTCGACGCCGACCTGGAGCGGGCGCTCGCGCTCGTCGACGAGGCGACGATCGTCGCCGACGCATCCTCGCTCATCCTCGCGGCGAGCGAGAACCCCGGCGGCACCGAGCTCGTCGCCGTGCGGGTGCTCGAGTCGATCGCGTCGCGGCTGGGCGGGCGCAGCCGCCGCGAGCCGGTCGCGCCGGATCGCCCCAACCTGTCGATCCGCTTCGGGCCAGACCCGACCGAGGCGATGCCCGGCATCCTCATGCTCGGCCACAGCGACGTCGTGCCGGCGGGTGAGGGCTGGGCGGCCGACCCGTTCAACCCGCGCGTCGCGGACGGCTGGCTCACGGGCCGCGGCGCCGCCGACATGAAGGGCGGCATCGCCGCGGCGCTGCAGGCGCTCGCCGCCGTGCACACCGTGCGCCCCGAGCTGCCGCTCGAGCTGCTCGTGACCGTCGACGAGGAGGACCTCGCGACCGGCATCGAGGCGCACCTCGCGGCGACCGACGCCGCCTCCGTCTACCGCGCGTGCATCGTCGCCGAGCCGACCGACCTCGCCGTCGTCATCGCCTGCCGGGGCGCCGCCAACCTGCAGGTCGAGGTGAGCGGCCGCGCCGCGCACGCCGGCCGTCCCGAGGACGGCGCGAGCGCGATCACGACCGCGGCGCGCATCGTCGACTGGATCGCCGACGACCACGCGCGGCTGCGCGCCGGCGCCGCCGGGCTGCTGGGCTCCGCCACCTGGAACGTGGGACGCATCGAGGGCGGGCACGGCACCTCGATCGTGCCGGACCGCTGCACGCTGCTCGTCGACCGGCGGCTCATGCCGGGCGAGACCGGGGCGGAGGCGCTCGGGCAGCTCAGCGCCGGCATCGAGGGCGCGCTCCGCGACGACGGCTGCACCGCCGAGGCCTCGCTGCTCATGGAGATGCCCGGCTTCGAGACCGACCGCGCGCATCCGCTCGTCGCCGCCGCCGTCGACGCGCTCGTCGCCGAGGGCGCTCCCGCGCCCGTCGAGGCATGGACGGCCGCGTGCGAGGGCGGCTTCATCGCGCGGCACCACGGCTGCCCGACGATCATCCTCGGCCCGGGCGACATCACCGGGCAGGCGCACCAGCCGGACGAGCGCGTCCGCATCGCCGACCTCCACGCCGCCGCCCGCGCCTACGTGCGCCTCGCCCTCCACCTGCACCGCTGACCACCGCCCTGCACGACCGCACACCCCGCACGATCCACCCATCCGGAAGGGATACGGCCCATGACCGAGCAGACAGCACCCGCACACCCCGAGAGCGGCCCGCCGCCCATCACGCGCGAGATCGACCTCTCCCCCGTCCAGCGCACGACCGTCCGCAAGTCGGTCATGGGCGCCATGGCGGGCAACGCGATCGAGTGGTTCGACTACGGCATCTACGGCTACCTCGCCGTGCACCTCTCGACGCAGATCTTCGGCGGCTCGGAGGACGCGATCCTCTGGACGCTCTTCGGCTTCGCCGTCTCGTTCCTCGTCCGCCCGCTCGGCGGCGCGATCCTCGGCCCACTCGGCGACCGCATCGGGCGCCAGAAGGTGCTCGTCTTCACGATCATGATGATCTCGGTCGCCACCGCCGCCATCGGCCTGCTGCCGACCTTCGAGCAGGTCGGCTGGCTCGCACCGGTGCTGCTGTTCCTGCTGCGCATCGTGCAGGGCTTCTCGGCCGGCGGCGAGTACGCGGGCGCCGCCGTCTACATGGCGGAGCACGCGCCCGACGACCGCCGCGGGTTCTGGGGGTCGTTCCTCGAGTTCGGCACCCTGCTCGGCTTCTCGCTCGCGGCCATCCTCGTCACCGCGCTCGAGGCGATCGTCGGCAGCGACGGCATGGAGGCCGGCTGGTGGCGCCTGCCGTTCCTGCTCACGCTGCCGCTCGGCCTCATCGCCCTCGCCATGCGCGCGCGCCTGCACGAGTCGGCCGTCTTCGAGGAGGCCAAGGAGCAGGACACCCGGACGAGCGCCTGGCAGACGCTGCGCGACCTCGTGACGCAGCAGCCGAAGCAGCTGCTGAAGATCATGGGCATCACGATCCTCATCAACACCGCGTTCTACCTCGTGCTCACCTACATGCCCACGTTCCTCCAGACCTCGCTCGACATGGACGGCACGCAGGCGGGACTCATGCTCGTGGGCGTCCAGCTCGTGATGATGGCGGTGATCATCCCCATGGGGGCGCTCACGGACCGGATCGGGCGACGGCCGCTGCTGCTCACGGCCGCGATCGGGTTCACGCTGTTCTCGGTGCCGGCGGTGATGCTGCTCAACACCGGGAACCTCGTGCTGCAGGTGCTCGGGCTTGCGATCTTCGGCCTCTTCCTCGTGATGCTGCTGTGCAACATCTCGGCGTCGCTGCCGGCGCTCTTCCCCACCACGGTGCGCTACGCGGGCTTCGCGCTCGGCTACAACGTCGCGACGTCGCTGCTCGGCGGCCCGGCCGGCCTCATCAACGAGGCGCTCATCGAGCAGACTGGCTCGACGCTCGTGCCCGGCTTCTACATGACCGTCGCCGGCATCGTCGGCCTGCTCGCCATCCTCACGTTCAACGAGACGGCCGGGCGGAGCCTGCGCGGCGACCGGGTGCCGGGCGACGACGACCAGGACCGCCTCGCGATCGGCGAGGCGCTCATCGGGAAGGTCGCGAAGGACCGCTGAGCGCGCGGGCCGGGACCTCCACGTCTGCTCCGAATCTCAGCCGATCTGTACCCCACCGGCCTAGCGTGGAGGCATGAAAGCACTCACCTGGCAGGGCAAGCGCAAGGTCTCGGTCGACGAGGTGCCGGACCCGCGGATCCAAGAGCCGACGGATGCGGTGATCCGCATCACGTCGACCGCGATCTGCGGGTCCGACCTCCACCTCTACGAGCTGTTCAGCCCCTTCCTCAAGAAGGGCGACATCCTCGGGCACGAGCCGATGGGCATCGTCGAGGAGGTGGGCTCGGCGGTCTCGAGCCTGCAGCCGGGCGATCGCGTCGTGATCCCGTTCGTCATCGCGTGCGGCAGCTGCTTCATGTGCTCGCGCGGCCTGACGACGCAGTGCGAGACGACGCAGAACCGCGACCAGGGCGCCGGCGCCGCGCTCTACGGCTACACGTCGCTCTACGGCTCGGTGCCCGGCGGGCAGGCCGAGCGGCTGCGCGTGCCGCTCGCCGACTTCAACGCGACCAAGGTCGGCTCCGAGCTGCCCGACGACCGCTACCTCTTCCTCAGCGACATCCTGCCGACCGCCTGGCAGGGCGTCGCCTACGCCGGCCTCCAGCCCGGCGAGACGCTCGGCGTCATGGGCCTCGGCCCGGTCGGGCAGTTCGTCGCGCGCATCGGCCGCCACCTCGGCCACCGCGTCATCGCCGTCGAGCCGGTCGCCGAGCGCCGTGCCATGGCGGAGCGCTACGGCGTCGAGACGCTCGACATGGACCACGCGACCGACGCGCTCACGGACCTCACCGAGGGCCGCGGTCCCGACCGGATCGTCGATGCCGTCGGCATGGAGGCGCACGGCGCGCCCGGCACCGCGACCGCGCAGCAGCTCGTCGGCGCGCTGCCCGACCTGCTCGCGAAGCCGCTCATGAAGCACGCGGGCCTCGACCGGCTCTCGGCGATGCACACGGCCTTCGACGCCGTGCGGCGAGGCGGCACCGTGTCGCTCAGCGGCGTCTACGTCGGCTCGGCCGACCCGATGCCGATGATGACGCTCTTCGACAAGCAGATCACGCTGCGGATGGGCCAGTGCAACGTGCAGTCGTGGCGCGACGAGCTGCTGCCGATCGTCGAGGACCCGGCCGACCCGCTCGGCACCGCCGACCTCACCACGCATCGCGTGCCGCTCGAGCAGGCGCCCGACATGTACGAGATCTTCCAGAAGAAGGAGGACGAGTGCATCAAGGTCGTCCTCGAGCCGACCGCCCACTGATCGGGCAAGCGAAAGGCCCCGGGGTGGAGCCCGGGGCCGTTCGTGCGCGAGGGGGGACTTGAACCCCCACGTCCTTGCGGACACTGGCACCTGAAGCCAGCGCGTCTGCCAATTCCGCCACTCGCGCGAAGCCTGGTCGGAACCGGGCAACCACACGAGAATATCAGGTTCCTAGGCTCGGCAGGTACGCTGACGGCGGCAAAGGACGGTGATACATCCATGGGATTCCTCGATTCGATCGAGCGCGGGCTCGAGAAGGCCGTCAACGGCGCCTTCGCGAAGACCTTCCGCTCGGGCGTCGAGCCGGTGGAGATCGCCAGCGCGCTCAAGCGCGAGCTCGACACGAACGCGTCGGTGGTCTCGCGCGATCGCATCCTGGTCCCCAACCGCCTGACCGTCCGGCTCGCGCCCGCCGACTTCGAGCGCCTCCGCCGCCTCGGCGACGCGCTCCTCGACGAGCTGACCGGCACCGTGCAGGCGCACGCGCGCCAGTCGGGCTACTCGTTCGCCGGCGCGATCGACCTCGGCCTCGAGCCCGACGACGGCAAGACGACCGGCATGCTCGAGATCGTCTCCGGCACGGAGGCCGGCGAGGTCGTCTGGACGGCGGTCGTCGACATCAAGGGCAAGCGCCACGCGCTCCGCCGCGGCCGCACGGTGATCGGCCGGGGCTCGGATGCCGACATCACGGTCGACGACGCCGGCGCATCCCGCAAGCACGCCGAGATCGTCTGGGACGGCACCCGCGCCCAGGTGAGCGACCTCGGCTCCACGAACGGCACGACCCTCAACGGGCGCGCGCTCAGCAGCGCGCTGCTCGAGCCCGACTCCATCATCGACATCGGCGCCACGCGCATCGTGTACCGCGTGCTGGCGCAGCCGAAGGGGCGAGCATGAGCGAGCTGACCCTCATCATCATCAGGATCGGCTTCCTCGCGCTCCTGTGGCTGTTCATCTTCATCGTGCTCTACTCGCTGCGCAGCGACCTGTTCGGGCCGCGCCTGACGCCGCTGCAGCGCGTCGCCGTGCAGAGCCAGCAGAACCGCGCGGCCGCGGCGGGCGCGACCGCACAGGCACCTGCCCCGGCCGACACCCCCACGACCGTCACCGAGCGCGTCGCGCCGAGCGGCGGCGCCGCGAGCCGGGTCGTCATCACCTCCGGCCCGCGCGCCGGCCTCGAGCTCGACCTGCCTGAGACGGGGCTGTCGATCGGGCGCTCGAGCGGGTCGGGCCTGCAGATCAAGGACGACTACACGTCGAGCGCGCACGCCAAGATCGTGCGCTGGCGCGACCAGTGGATGGTGCAGGACCTGGGGTCGACGAACGGCACCTACGTCGACGGCAAGCGGATCACCGAGGCGACCCCGGTGCGCGTCGGCAGCTCGGTGCGGATCGGGACCACCACGTTCGAGCTGAGGCGCTGAGCTTGAGCACACCCCTCGCGGCCGCGATCAGCCACGTCGGCAGGATCCGCTCGGAGAACCAGGACTCCGGCTACGCCGGGACCTACCTGTGCTTCGTCGCCGACGGCATGGGCGGCCACGCGGGCGGCGACGTCGCGAGCGCGATCGTGACCCGCAAGGCGCGCGAGGCCGACCGCGAGTACGCGACCGCCGAGGAGGCGGCCGCGGCCCTCGCCCAGGCGCTCCGCACCGGCAACGACGCGCTGCAGCAGGCGATGGTCGAGCACCCGGAGCTCTCGGGCATGGGCACGACCGGCTCGGGCATCATCCGGGTCGGTGACCGCATCGGCCTCGCGCACATCGGCGACAGCCGCATCTACCGCTACCGCGTCGGCGCGCTCGAGCAGATCTCCACCGACCACACCTTCGTGCAGCGGCTCGTCGACGCCGGGCGCATCACGCGCGAGGAGGCCGAGCACCACCCGCGGCGCAACGTCGTCATGCGCGTGCTCGGCAACGTCGAGACCGACCCGGAGATCGACACCGCCGTCCACGACGCGCTCCCCGGCGACCGGTGGCTCGTCTGCTCCGACGGCCTGTCGAGCTACGTCGACGAGGAGCGCCTGCGGGCGATCCTCGAGCAGGGCCTCGACACCCCGTCGACCGTGCAGCGCCTCGTCAACGAGGCGCTCTCCCGCGGCGCCCCCGACAACGTCACCGTCGTGCTCTGCGACATCGACGAGCGCCGCCGCTCGTCGATCGAGCCGACCACGGTCGGCTCCGCCGCCGCCCCCATCTCCTACGAGGCGGTCGAGCCGGAGCGGACGTCGGTCTCGCTCGGCCAGCTGCTGCTCCACCCGCGCCAGTCGCGCCAGCAGCCGGCGTTCGAGCACTTCGAGCCCGAGAGCGAGGAGTTCCTGCAGGAGCTGCTCGCCGAGCAGCGCCGCATGCGGCGCAACCGGCGGATCAGCTGGAGCGTCGGCGCGGCCCTCGCCGTGATCGGCATCGGCATCCTCTCGGTGCTCTTCTACACCTGGACGCAGGACCGCTACTTCGTCGGCGTCAACGAGGCGGGGAACGTCGCGATCTACCAGGGCATCCAGCAGCAGATCGGGCCGATCGTGCTCGCGACGCAGGTCGAGGAGACCGACATCGCGGTCGACGACCTCACCCCCTTCAACCGCCGCAGCGTGGAGCAGACGATCTCGGCCGACTCGCTGGCCGACGCCGAAGCCGTGATCGAGCGACTGGAGCGATCGCCATGACGCAGCAGACGACACCGTCCGACCGGACCTCCCCGAACGCGCTGCAGACCGGCATCGTGCAGCTGCGCGACGTGACCGAGGCCATCAAGGTGCGCATCCGCAACCCCGCGAAGCTGCGCAACCTCGAGCTCTTCCTGCTCGTGATCGCCTGGGTGATCGCCGGCGGCGCCATGGTGCTCGTGCAGCTCGGCGCGCTGCAGCGCGTCGACCTGTTCCCGCTGCAGCTCGCCGCGGGGCTCGGCGTGCTCACGCTCGCGCTGCACATCACGCTCCGCGTCGTCGCGCGGGAGGCGGACGCGATCATCCTGCCGGTGGTGACCGCGCTCAACGGCATCGGCATCGCGATGATCTACCGGATCGACATCGACGAGGGCGTCACCGGCTGGGACGCCGCCTCGATGCGGCAGATCGCGTGGACCGGCATGGCGATCATCGTCGCGATCGTCGCGATCGTCGTCGTGCGCAACCACCGCGTGCTCGCCCGCTACCGGTTCCTCGCGATGGCCGTCGCGATCCTGCTGCTCATCCTGCCGCTCGTGCCCGGCCTCGGCCGCACGATCAACGGCGCGACCGTGTGGATCGGCGTCGGCGACCTCGTCTCGCTGCAGCCGGGCGAGCTCGCGAAGATCGCGCTGGCGATCTTCTTCGCCGGCTACCTCATGACCGCCCGCGACTCGCTCTCGGTGGTCGGCAAGCGCTTCCTCGGCATCCGGTTCCCGCGCCTGCGCGACCTCGGCCCCATCCTCATCGTCTGGGCGATGTGCATGCTCGTGCTGGTGTTCCAGCGCGACCTCGGCACCTCGCTGCTCTACTTCGGGCTCTTCCTCGTGATGATCTACGTCGCGACCGGGCGCCGCTCGTGGATGCTCATCGGCGTCGGCCTCGTCGCGCTCGGCGGCGTCGCCGCCTACTTCACGCTCGGCTACGTGCAGCGCCGCATCCACGCGTGGATCCACGCGTTCGACGCCGACGTCTACGGCGCGACGGGCGGCTCGTTCCAGATCGTGCAGGGCGTCTTCGGCATGGCGCACGGCGGCCTGCTCGGCACCGGCCTCGGGCTGGGGCGGCCGGGCATCACGCCCTACGCCAACAGCGACTACATCATCCCGTCGCTCGGTGAGGAGCTCGGCCTCGCCGGCATCTTCGCGATCCTCGCGCTGTACCTCGTGCTCGTCTCGCGCGGCGTGCGCGTCGGCTTCCAGGGTCCTGACGACTTCACGAAGCTGCTCGCGATCGGCCTCGCCTTCGCGATCGGCCTGCAGGTGTTCATCGTCGTGGGCGGCGTCACGAGGCTCATCCCGCTCACGGGCCTCACCACGCCGTTCCTCGCCGCCGGCGGCTCCTCGCTGCTGGCCAACTGGCTCATCGTCGCGCTGCTGCTGCGGCTGAGCGACTCGGTGCGCGGAAGGGGGATCGCATGACCAGCAACCCGGACCCGGAGCAGAGCATGCGCCGGCCGATCCGCCGCATCAGCACGCTGCTGCTCATCATGTTCGTCGGCCTCTTCGGCTCGTCGACGATGATCCAGGCGGTGCAGGCGGATGCGCTGCACGGCGACCCGCGCAACACCCGCACGCTCCGCGACTCGTTCGCGGTCGAGCGCGGCTCGATCGTCGTCGACGGCGTGCAAGTCGCGCTCTCGACGCCGTCGGACGACGAGTACGAGTGGCAGCGCGAGTACCCGCTCGGCGCGCTCTACGCGCCGGTCACCGGCTACAACACCCTCGGCCAGGGCAACACCGGCATCGAGGGCGCCATGAACGAGGAGCTCACCGGCACCGCGAACAGCCAGTTCCTCGACCAGATCGTCGCGACCCTCACGGGTCAGGACCCGGCCGGCTCGTCGGTCGAGCTGACGATCTCGAGCGCCGCCCAGCAGGCCGCGGCGGATGCGCTCGGCGCGCGCGAGGGCGCGGTCGTCGCGCTCGACACCGAGACGGGCGACGTGCTCGCGATGTACTCGAGCCCCACGTTCGACCCGAACGCCTTCGCCCTGCACGACACGGCCGCCGTCACCGAGACCTACAACCAGCTGCTGAACGACCCCGAGCAGCCGCTGCAGAACCGCGCGATCGCCGGCGACCTCTACTTCCCCGGCTCGGTCTTCAAGGTGCTCGTGCTCGCCGCGGCGCTCGAGTCGGGCCGCTACACGCTCGACTCCGAGTTCGACAACCCCGAGACGCTCACGCTCACCGGCACGTCGACCGAGATCCGCAACGCGTCCCGCACGACCTGCGGGCCGGGCGAGCGGGTGAACCTCGAGACCGCGCTGAGCCTGTCGTGCAACATCCCCTTCGCCCTGCTCGGCGAGGAGCTCGGCGAGGACGCGATCGCCGAGCAGGCCGCCGCGTTCGGCTACGGCCAGGACCTCGACATCCCGGTCTCGGTGCAGCCCAGCAGGTACCCGAGCGACCTCGATCCCTCGCAGTTGCAGCTCACCTCGTTCGGCCAGTTCGACGTGCGCGTGACGCCGCTGCAGATCGCGATGACGACCGCGGCGATCGCGAACGACGGCACGCTCATGCGGCCCAACATGGTCGACCGCGTGCTGGCGCCGAACCTCGACGTGCTCGACGACCCGGAGCCGACGATCATGGGCAACCCCGTGTCGTCGGCCACGGCCGCCGAGATGCGCGCCGCGATGGAGCTCGCCGTCAACGAGGGGCTCGCGACGAACGCGCAGATCCCGGGCGTCACCGTGGGCGGCAAGACCGGCACCGCGGAGACCGGTGAGAACAACGAGCCCTTCAACCTGTGGTTCACAGGCTACGGAGAGCTCGACGATCGGAGCGTGGCGGTGGCCGTCGTGGTCGTGCCAGATGAGAACATCGTCGGTGATACTTCAAACGTGATCGCCGCGCCAATCGGGAGAGCAGTGATCGAGGCGGTGCTGAACTCATGAGACCTTCCAGCGGACTCACCTTCGGTGGGCGATACCAGCTGTCCAGCCGGATCGCCATCGGCGGCATGGGCGAGGTGTGGCAGGCGACCGATCAGGTGATCGGCCGCACCGTCGCGCTGAAGATCCTCAAGGACGAGTACATGGGCGATCCCGGGTTCCTCGAGCGCTTCCGCGCCGAGGCCCGGCACGCCGCGCTCGTGAACCACGAGGGCATCGCCAACGTCTTCGACTACGGCGAGGAGGAGGGCAGCGCCTTCCTGGTGATGGAGCTCGTGCCGGGCGAGCCGCTCAGCGCGATCCTCGACCGCGACCGCACCCTCTCGGCCGACAAGGTGCTCGATATCGTCGCGCAGACCTCTGCCGCGCTGCACGCCGCCCACCAGGCGGGGCTCGTGCACCGCGACATCAAGCCCGGGAACCTGCTCATCACCCCCGAGGGCCGGGTCAAGATCACCGACTTCGGCATCGCCCGGATCGCCGACCAGGTGCCGCTCACGGCCACCGGCCAGGTGATGGGCACGGTGCAGTACCTCTCCCCCGAGCAGGCCTCCGGGCAGCAGGCCGCGCCCGCGACCGACATCTACTCGCTCGGCATCGTCGCGTACGAGGCCCTCGCGGGCCGCAGGCCGTTCACGGGCGAGTCGCAGGTCTCGATCGCGATGGCGCACATCAACGACGCGCCGCCGGACCTGCCGGGCACCGTGCCCGAGCCGGTGCGGAACCTCGTGCTGTCGTGCATCGCGAAGACCCCCGCCGACCGGCCGACGTCGGCGGCGCACCTCTCGCGCGCGGCGACCATGCTGCGCCGCGGCGACATCGCGGGCGCCGCGGCGATCGTGCCGGGCATCGCATCGACCGACTCGTTCGCCACGATCGACTCGCCCACGCAGGCGGCGACCCGCGTCATCACGACGCAGTCGAGCCCGGCGACGGCCGCGCTGCCGGTGACGCGCACGACCACGACGACGCGCGACGCCGAGAAGCGCCGCACGAACCCGTGGATCTGGCCCGTCGTGATCCTCGCCGTGCTGCTCGTGGCGGCCGGCGTCGCGATCGCCCTGATGCTGCTGAACGGCAACCAGACGCCGCCCGCCGCGACCGAGACGTCGCAGCAGCCGACCGAGAGCACCGCCGCGACGGTCGACATCGACGAGGCGACGTTCATCGGGATGGACGAGACGGAGTTCCGCGGCGCGATCGAGGGCCTCGGGCTCGTCGCCGACGTCGAGACGGGCAACGCCGCGACCGACCCCGCCGACATCGGGCTCGTCTACGCGGTGAACCCGACCGGCCCGGTCGCCGAGGGCTCCACCGTGACCGGCACGATCTACGGCCCGGTCTCCGAGATCGCCGACCCGACCGCGGCGCCGCGGCTGTCGGACGGATCGGACCCTGCCGCCGTGACGGCGGGCGCCGCGGTCTCGGTCGTCTGGGACGCCGCGAGCTGCCCGGCCGGCTACACGCTCGGCGGGTACACCGCGACGGTCGTGTGGCCCGACGGGCAGACCGAGACGTTCGAGACCGGCACCGCGCAGCTCGACTTCACGACCGTGCCCGCCGGCGAGACATCGGTCTCGTACGTCTACCGCTGCGAGATCCCCGACGGCGAGACGCTCACGAGCGGCTCGTCGCCCGCGCTCACCATGACGGCCACCGCCGAGGAGACGCCGGAGCCCGAGCCGGAGCCGACCCCGACGCCGACGGAGCCGATCGAGACGCTGCCCGTCGAGCCGACCGACGGGCCCTGAACCGCCGGGTGCCGTAGAATCGACGGATCCCCGCGCGAGCAGGGTCGAAGGCCACGCACGACGAGAGGACCAGCGATGACCGACAGCATCATCGCGTCGCTGCGGACCCTCGGCGACCGCTACGAGATCGGCGACCTGATCGGCCAGGGCGGCATGGCGCAGGTGCACCGCGCGCGCGACACGCGGCTCGACCGGCAGGTCGCGGTCAAGCTGCTGAAGCCCGAGCTCTCGCTCGACCCGGAGTTCCGCACCCGCTTCCGCCAGGAGGCGCAGTCGGCGGCGCGCATGTCGCACCCCACCGTCGTGCGGGTCTTCGACGCCGGCGAGGAGCCCGCCGTGGGACCGCACGGCGAGCCCGCCGCGGTGCCGTACATCGTGATGGAGTACGTCGACGGCCGGATGGTCAAGGACATCATCGCCGAGGGCCCGCTCTCCGAGGCCGAGGCCGTGCGCATCACCAAGGGCATCCTCACCGCCCTCGAGTACTCCCACCGCGCGGGCATCGTGCATCGCGACATCAAGCCCGGCAACGTCATGGTCACGCCCGGCGGGCAGATCAAGGTGATGGACTTCGGCATCGCCCGCGCCGTCAGCGAGACGAGCGCGAACGTCGCGCAGACCGGCCTCATCCTCGGCACGGCGCAGTACTTCTCCCCTGAGCAGGCCCGCGGCGAGACCGTCGACGCGCGCACCGACCTGTACTCGACCGGCGTCATCCTCTTCGAGCTGCTCACCGGCCGCGCGCCCTTCGAGGCCGACACGGCGGTGGGCGTCGCCTACCAGCACGTCGCCGAGGAGCCGCCGCTCGCGTCGTCGATCACGCCCGGCATCACGCCGGAGATGGACTCGATCGTCACCAAGGCACTCGAGAAGCGCCGCGGCGACCGCTTCCAGACGGCGAGCGAGTTCAAGGAGGCGCTCGACGACGCGCTCGCCGGGGTGCTCGTGCCGTTCGTGCGCACGCAGACCGCGCCGCTCGAGATCGGCGCGGCGACGACGATGTTCGCGGCGCTCGCCGCTGACGACGCCGAGCCCGAGGTCGAGCAGCCGGTGCAGCGGAGCCGCCGCCCCCACCTCGTCTGGCTCTGGGCCGCGGTCGCGCTCATCGGCGTGCTCGTCGTCGGCGCGGTCGTCTGGGCGGTCAGCCTCGGCGGCAGCCTGCCGATCGCCGGGCTCTCGACCGTGGTCCCCACGGTCTCCGGGCTCGAGGAGGAGGCGGCCATCACCGCGATCGAGGAGGCGAGCCTCACCCCCGAGGTGCGGCGCGTCATCGACGAGGCGGAGGCCGGCACGGTGCTGCGGACGGAGCCGGATGCGGGCATCACGGTCTCGCCCGGCGCCGCCGTGACGCTCGTCATCTCCAACGGCCCACCACCCGCGCCGCTCATGAGCGTCGCCAACCTCAGCGAGGCGCAGGCCAGGCAGGCGCTCGAGGCCGGCGGCTTCAGCGTCGGCTCGGTCACCCGCGAGAACTCGTCGACCGTGCCGCAGGACCTCGTCATCAGCACCGACCCGAGCGCCGGCACCGACGTCGCGCGCGGCGCCACCGTCAACCTCGTGCTGTCGTCCGGGCTCGTCGACGTGCCGAACGTGCTCGAGCGGCCGATCGCCGCGGCCGCCGAGGAGCTGTCGGCGCTCGGCCTGACCGTCGACCGCCGCTTCACGACCCGCTGCCGAGGCGGCGACGTGGTCGAGCAGTCGCTCACGCCGGGCGCGCACCCCCAGGGCAGCACGATCACGCTGCTCTACTGCAACGGCCAGTCCCGCCCCGCGCCGGCTCCGGCACCGGCCCCGCCGACCCAGCCCACCCAGCCCCCGGCCGAGCCGACGGAGCCCGAGGGTGGGGACAACGGCGGCGGCAACGGCGGCGAAGAGGGCGGCGGCGAAGAGGGTGGCGGCGGCGACGAGGGCTGACGCCCGGAGCGCGCGTCAGGCCACGTGGTCGGGCGGCGGCGCGAGCGTGACGAGCGGCGCTCGTCCGGCGGCGAGCTCGGCGGCGCCCGCGAGACCTGCCGCCTCGAGCCAGTTGCCCAGCATCCGGTAGCCACCCTCGGTCAGCACCGACTCGGGGTGGAACTGCACGCCCCAGACGGGCGCGTCGCGGTGCTCGACCGCCATGATGACCGCGCCGGGACCCGCCGTGCGCGCGGTCACCCGCAGCGCCTCCGGCATCGTGCCGTCGACGATCGCGAGCGAGTGGTAGCGGGTCGCGGTCAGCGGGCTCGGCAGGCCGTGGAAGATCGTGGAGTCGTCGTGGTCGACGAGGCTCGTCTTGCCGTGCATGAGCTCGGGCGCGTGCGTCACCACCCCGCCGAGCGCCTCGGCGATCGCCTGGTGCCCGAGGCAGACGCCGAGGAGCGGCGTGCGGTGCTCGATCGCGGCATGCACCATCGGGATGGAGACGCCCGCATCACCCGGCGCACCCGGTCCGGGCGAGAGCAGCACCGCATCCCACTCGCCGATCGTCGAGGCGTCGACCTCGTCGTTGCGCACGACGGAGACCTCGGCACCGAGCTCCTGGAGGTAGCCCGCGAGGGTGTAGACGAAGCTGTCGAAGTTGTCGACGACGAGGATCCGGGTCATGGGGGTGGCTCTGCTCATTCGGACGGTGCTCGTTCGAGCATGGGGTCAGGGGTGGGGAAGAAGGTCTGCATCACCCACGGGTAGCCGTGGAGGATGAGCGCGGCCGCGACGGCGGCGACCAGCAGCAGCACGATCAGCAGCCGCAGCGGCCACGGGCCGGGCAGCGCCCGCCACAGCGCGGCGTACATCAGGCGGCCCCGATCGCGTCGGCGAGCTCGCTCGGCATGCCGTCTGCCGCGCTCTGCCAGCCGACGAAGGTGGCGTAGGCCACCAGGCGGCCAGCCGCCGACCACTCGGGGTTGCAGGTCGTGAGCGTGAGGTAGCGGCCGTCCGCGGGCGTGGTCGGCTGCTGCGGCACCATCGCGACGACACCCACCGCCGTCGGCGGCACGTACTCGTGGTTGCGGAACTCGTAGACGTACCAGGCGTTCGCGGTCTGCACGAAGATCCGGTCGCCCACCCGCATCTCGTCGAGGTGGGTGAACGGGCCGCCCTGGCCGTTGCGATGCCCGGCGACCGCGAAGTTGCCGAGCGCCCCCGGCTGCGCGGAGTCGCTGTAGTGCGCCAGGCCCTGGTCGAGCGAATCGAGCACGGCGCGGCTCGTGCCCTCGCCGACGACGCGCTGGAAGGCGCCGAGCCGAGGGATGTGCATGACGGCGAACGACTCGCGGTCGGCGACCGCCGCCTCGGCCGGGGGCTCGTCGGTGCGGAGCCCTTCGGTCGTCGGCTCGGCCGGCTCGAGCGGCCCCAGCTGCGCGGCGAACGACCTGGCGGCCTGCTGCTGCTCGCTGCCGAGCACCGCGTCCGAGAGCCAGAGCTGCCAGCCGGCGTACCCGAGCGCGAGCACGCCCGCGGTCAGCAGCAGCTCGCCGAGCACGCTCACCACGGTGGCCCGACGCCGGGGGCGCCGGTCCGTGCGCTGCTGCCCGACCACAGGACAATCCTAGGCGTCGACTGCATTAGCATGGGTTGCCATGAGCCCTAGCGAGAAGTCCGTCGACAAGGCGTCGACGGCGAGAGCCAAGTCGGCGCGTTCCCCGCACGACGAGCAGCGGAACCCCGCGTGGTTCAAGCCCGTGATGTTCGGCTTCATGCTCGTGGGCTTCCTGTGGGTCATCGTCTACTACATCTCCGGCACGACCCTGCCGGTGCCGTCGCTCGGCTCCTGGAACATCGTGATCGGCTTCGGCGTGATGTTCATCGGGTTCATCATGACCACCCGCTGGAAGTAGCGAGTTACACCGGTGTAGTTCTCCACACCTGTGGAGAGAATTGTGGACAACTCGCTCCCACGGCCCGCGGAGCGTGACGCGCGGGGCTCGTGACGCGCCTCAGAGGAGCGTCGCGACCCTCGCGGCGAAGAGCGCGGCCAGCACGAGGGCGGTCGCGCCGATCACGAGCCACGACGACGTCGACGTCCTGACCTTCGACCGCTTGTCGGCGAAGCCGATGCCGAAGCCGAGCGCGAGCCCGATGAGCAGCCCGCCGACGTGCGCGGGCCACGAGATGCTCGCGAACAGGAACGTGATGACCAGGTTGATGCCGACGATGATGAGCAGCGATCGATTCACGCGCCCGACCATCCGCTGCATGCCGATCGTCATGCCGAACAGCGCGTAGATGCCGCCGGATGCGCCGACCACACCCGCGGCCGGCGTGAACCACGCGACCGCGACGGCCGCACCCGCGACGCTCACGAGGTAGGCCGCCAGGAACGGCAGCCTGCCGATGCGCTCCTCGATCGGTGGTCCGACCATCCAGAGCACGAGCATGTTGAACACGAAGTGCAGCACGCCGGCGTGGACGAGCGCGTAGGTGACGAAGCGCCAGGGCTCGGCCAGCGAGAACGGCGTGTAGAAGAGCAGCGACTCGGCGAGGTCGCCGGGCAGGATCTGGAGCACCCCGACGGCAGCCGTGACCACCGCGATCGCGATCGTGACCGGCGCGGGCTGCGCGAGCCACTGACGCGCTCGGCGGCCGATCGCAGTGCGGGGCGCGCCGTTGGACGCGCGCGTCTCGCGCAGCATCGTCTGCTGCTCAGCGCGCAGCTCGCGCACGCAGTCGGGGCACCGCACGCCCACCGGGGCCTGCTGCTGGCACTCGCCGCAGATCGTGCGGCCGCAGCGCTGGCACAGGACCCAGCTGGACCGATCCGGGTGCCTGTAGCAGCGATCGGCGGGCGGTGCGGCGCTCACCGGGGGGTCAGACCTGCGCGATCTCGACGGTCTCGATGACGACGTCGTCGAGGGGGCGGTCGCGGCCGTCGGTGGGGACCGCCTGGATGGCGTCGACGACGCGCTGCGACTCGGCGTCCTCGACGAGGCCGAAGATCGTGTGCTTGCCCTGCAGCCAGGGGGTCGCGACCGTCGTGATGAAGAACTGCGAGCCGTTGGTGCCGCGTCCCGCGACCTTGCCGGCGTTCGCCATCGCAAGCACGTAGGGGGCGTTGAAGCCGAGGTCCGGGTGGATCTCGTCGTCGAACTGGTAGCCCGGACCGCCGACGCCCTGGCCGAGCGGGTCGCCGCCCTGGATCATGAAGTCGGGGATGATCCGGTGGAAGACGACGCCGTCGTAGAGCGGGGCGGTGGACTTCTCGCCGGTGGCGGGGTGCGTCCACTCGCGCGCGCCGGTGGCGAGCTCGACGAAGTTCTGCACGGTCTTTGGGGCGTGGTCGCCGAGGAGGTTGACCTTGATCTCGCCGAGGTTGGTGCGGATCGTCGCGACAGCGGTGTGATGAGCCATGGCTCGATCCTCCCACAGCGGGGGTCGCCGGAGGTCGCGGGATGCGCCCGTTCGACGACAGCGAAACCGCGTCGGACTGGGTGACTCGCTCAGGAAAACCTGCAAGGATGACGCCCAGGCTTCGACCACGGAAGGACATCTATGTCGCTCGAACTCACGCGCAAGCGCGCGAAGGAGATCAAGAAGCTCCGCAAGCAGGCCGACAAGCTCTGGGCTGAGCAGCGCGTCGTCAGCCAGCACGCCGCCCGCATCGCCCGCGAGGCGAAGGCCCAGGCTCGCGCCTACGGCACCGAGTCGCTCATCCCCACCGCCGAGCAGTACGTGCACCGCGGCGTCGACGCCGGCCGCGACGGCATCTCGCGCGCCACGCGCGGCTGGAACGCCGCCGTCGTGCCCGCGATCGCGTCGGGGCTCGGCTCACTCGCCGCTGTAGCGCAGGTCGCGAAGGACGACCGCGTGAAGAGCGCGATCGAGAACGTGCGCCGCTACACGACCGTGCCGGACCTCGTGCCGGTCCCGGCGCAGAAGAGCGGCCCGAACGCCTGGCAGTGGCTGCTCATCGGCGTCGGCTCGGTCGCCGTCGTCAGCGCCGCCTACGCGGCATGGCAGACGCTCCGCGCCGACGACGACCTGTGGATCCCGGACGCCGAGGACTCCGCGATCGACGCTCCCCCGCGCCCGACGGACCAGCCCTCCGGCGGTCTCGCCGACGGTCCCGAGGCCGGCGCGCCGCAGGCCTGATCCCGTATGACGAAGGGGCCCCCGCCATCCGGCGGGGGCCCCTTCGTCGTACGCGGCAGCGCGGTGCTCAGCCGAGGCTGACGCCGAGCACCACGAGCAGGCCGCCGGCCAGCAGCAGCCCGCCGGCCAGCACGAACGCGCGCATCCGCCGCTCGGGCTCGCGACCCGACCGCATCGTGCGGACGGCGTCGACGCCGCTGACGATGCAGCTGGCCACCATGATGCAGAGACCGACGACGACGAGCGGATGCATCGGTCAGCGCAGCGGTGATCCGGCGTCGTGCAGGTGGCGGATCGCCCAGTCGACGGCATGCACGTGCCGCAGCTGCCGCACCGACGACAGCGGGTGCCACGCGACGTCGTCGGTCGTGCCGTCGACCTCGACCGTGAGCTCGCCGCCGATGACCTCGGCGCGGTAGAGGATCCGCAGCGCCTGCATCTCGTCGCCCCGGAGGCTCGTGGGCACCACGGCGGAGTCGACGCCCAGCAGGCTCGTGAGCCGCACGTCGTACCCCGTCTCCTCCTTGACCTCGCGCACGGCGCCGTCGG
Organism: Agrococcus jenensis; assembly: GCF_003752465.1. Lineage (NCBI taxonomy): Bacteria > Bacillati > Actinomycetota > Actinomycetes > Micrococcales > Microbacteriaceae > Agrococcus > Agrococcus jenensis. Next base: position 976,023 of record NZ_RKHJ01000001.1, read on the forward strand.
CCGGGTGCTCGCCCGGCTCGACGCCGCCGCCCGGCAGGGTCCAGCCGCTCATGCCACCCTCGTTCCAGTGCGGCAGCAGGATCTCGCGCGCGTCGCCCTCGCCCCTGGTGATCAGGGCGTAGGCGGCCACTCGCATGCGCATCCCGCCATCCTAGGGCCGCTCGGCCGACGCCGTGGGTGCGTCTGCGTCCTCCGCCGCGAGCCTCGCGTCGCGGTCCGCGCCGCGCCAGCCCGGCGCATCCGGCCCGGGCGACGGGTCGGACGGGTGCGCCGTCGGCTCGATGGCCTGGGTGGGCACCATCTCGCCGACGCCCTCGCCGGGTGCGGTCTGCTCGACGGTGAGCTGGAAGTCGTCGCCGTGCTCGGTGACGCCCGCCACCACCGCCTGCTCGACCGCGGCGAACGCGTAGGCGCGGCGCACGACGACGGGATCCTGCGAGAGGTCCTTCGTGAGCGCGATCGCGAGCCCGATCATCACGACGACGAACGGCAGCGCCGCGACGATCGTCACCTGCTGCAGGCCGTTGAGCGCGTCCTCGCCGCCGATGAGCAGCATGATCGCCGCGACCGCGCCGGTCGCGATGCCCCAGAAGATGACGGTCCTGCGCGCGGGCCGGAGCGAGCCCCGGTGCGAGAGCGTGCCCATGACGATGGAGGCAGCGTCGGCGCCGGAGACGAAGAAGATCGCGACCAGGACCATGACGACGATCGAGCTGATCTGCGCGAGCGGCAGCTCAGCGAGCGCCGTGAAGAGCGTCGCCTCCGGGCTGCCGGAGCTGCCGAGGTCGACGCCGGCCCGCTCGAGGTCGATGCCGAGCCCGCCGAAGATCGCGAACCAGACGAGCGAGACGAGGGTCGGGGCGACGAGCACGCCGGTGACGAACTGGCGGATGGTGCGGCCGCGCGAGATGCGCGCGATGAACATGCCGACGAACGGCGTCCAGCTGACCCACCACGCCCAGTAGAAGATCGTCCAGCCCGACAGCCAGGCGGCGACGGCCTCGCCGCCTGCGGCCTCCGTGCGGGCCGACATCACGGCGAGCTGCTCGAAGTAGCCGCCGATCGTCGTCGGCAGCAGGTTGAGGATGAAGATCGTCGGGCCGATGACGAAGACGAAGAGCGCCAGCGCCGCCGCGAGCACCATGTTGATGTTCGAGAGCCACTTGATGCCGCGCGAGATGCCCGAGACGGCCGACACGACGAACGCGGCGGTGAGCACCGCGATGATCGCGACGAGCACGCCGTTGCCGATCTCGCCGATGCCGGCGACGATCTCGAGGCCGGAGCCGATCTGCAGCGCGCCGAGGCCGAGCGAGGTCGCCGAGCCGAACAGGGTCGCGAAGATCGCGAAGATGTCGATCGCGCGGCCGACCGGGCCGTCCACGGTGCGCTTGCCGAGCAGCGACGTGAACGCGGCCGAGATCGTCAGCGCGCGCCGCTTGCGGAACACGCTGTACGCGAGGGCGAGCCCGACGACGGCGTAGATCGCCCACGGGTGCAGCGACCAGTGGAACATCGTGGTGGCCATCGCCGTGCGGATCGCCTCGGACTCGTCGCCGCCGCCGGTGCCCGGCGGGGGCGTGACGAGGTGGCTGACCGGCTCGGTCACGCCGAAGAAGACGAGGCCGATGCCCATGCCGGCCGAGAACATCATCGCGATCCACGACACGGTGCTGAACTCGGGGTCCTCGCCGTCGTCGCCGAGCGGGATGCTGCCGAAGCGGCTCGCCGCGATCCAGACGATGAAGATCACGAAGCCGGTGGCGGCGAGCGCGAACAGCCAGCCGGTGTTGTGCACGACCCACTCGAGGCCGGCGGCCGAGGCGACGGCGAGCGAGTCGGTGGAGATCGCGCCCCACAGCACGAAGCCGAGCGCGACGGCTGCCGCGACGGCGAAGACGATGCGGTCGAGCGGGCGCCCTGCGGCGTCCTTCGCGGGGGCGGGCGGGACGTCGAGCGCGGGGTGGAGGGGCTTCGGCCGGCGTGGCATCCGGCGGGGCTTCTCGGGTCGTTCGGCCGGTCTCGTCATCTCGCTCATCGCATCTCCCTCAGTCGCATCGCACGTCGTCGATGCGCCGGATGGACGCATCGCGACCCATCAACGGTAGTAGGAATCTGCTGTGGATGCGATTCGAGCGCGCTCAACGCGCCCGGCCGCGGCCCCGCACGACGCTCTGCACGGTGTCGCGGAAGGGTGCCCCGAGGAACAGCCCGAGCGACGCCCCGGAGGCCAGCGCGATGCCGACCGCGGCGGCGCCGACGAGCGTCGCGCCGCCCAGCACGAGGCTCCCGGCGCTGCCGTCGGACTCCACGAGCTCGAGCAGTCCGCGGAAGACGGCGTAGCCGGGCACGAGCGGCACGATGGCCGCCGTGGTGACCGCGATCGACGGCACGTGGAGCCGGTGGGCCACCACGATGCCGATGAAGCTCGCGAGCAGCGCGCCGAGCCCGCTCGCCACCGCGACGTCGAGCCCCGCGGCGATCCCGGCGCTGTAGCCGATCCACGCGATGCCGCCGAGCAGGGCGCTCACGACCGTCGCGCGCAGCCCCGCGCCGTTCATGAGCGCGACGGCGACCGCGATGATGACGGCGCCGGCGAGCTGCAGCGGCAGCGGACCGAGCGCGGGCGCCTCGCTCGTGACGACGAAGCCCGCGCCGAGCGAGCTCGCGAACGACAGGCCGCCGATGATGCCGATCACCACGCCGAGCGTCAGCATCACGAGGTCGAGGATGCGTCCGCCGGCGGTGAGCGCGAAGCCGTCGATCGCGTCCTGGGCAGCGCCCACGACCGACAGCCCGGCGAGCATGAGCACGATGCCGGCGGCGACGATGATCGACGGCCGCACGCCGTCGAGGAGCGGCACCCCCATGCTCGAGAGCGCGCCGGTGGCCGCGGCCGCAGCGGTGACCACGAGGGCGCCGACGATCTGCGAGAAGAAGTAGGGCACGCGCAGGCGCGCCATGCCCCGCTGCGCCATCGCGGCGGCGCACGACGCCATGAAGGCGATCGCGGCGATCACCCAGGACGCCCCGAACAGCACGCAGACGCCCACCGCGAGCATGCCCTGCGCGAGCACGACGAACGTGGGCCGGTAGAGGAAGGGCGTGCGGCGGATCTCGTGGAACCGCGCGCGGGCCTGCTCGAGCGCGATGCCCCCCTCGATCTCGGCGACGAGCGCCTGCAGCCGCTGGAGCTTCGCGTGGTCGGGCACCGGCGCGCGGACCACCCGGATGAGCGTGATCGGCAGGTCGTCGTGGTTGCGGTGGTACGAGACGCCGATGGAGTTGTAGGTGATGTCGACGTGCACTGGCCGGATGCCGAGCGCGGCCGCGACGCGCGTCGTTGCGAGGGTCGCATCGTTGGCGGACGCGCCCACCGTCGTGAGGGCCTCGGCGATGCGCATCGCGAGGTCGATCACCTTGCGCGCGTGCACGTCGTCGATCGTGAGGAGCGCCTCCGTCATCGGGCGCTGCGCGGGGTCCGTGCGGATCGCGCTCACCAGCCGCCGGCGCCAGTCCCTGCGCCCGTCCATCCGCCCGTCCATCGACTCCATCCTGGCATCCGCCCGGAGCGCGACCGGGTCGGCCGACTGCCCCTGGCAACACGAAAGCCCCACCGGAGGGTGGGGCTGGGTGTGGAGCCTGGGAGAATCGAACTCCCGACATCCTGCTTGCAAAGCAGGCGCTCTACCAACTGAGCTAAGGCCCCGTGGCACCTGCGTGCCGTGGGAGTTGTGCGTGGTGGGGCTACCTGGACTCGAACCAGGGACCTCTTCGTTATCAGCGAAGCGCTCTAACCGCCTGAGCTATAGCCCCGAGCACAAGCATCGACTCTACCACGAAGTCCGGGCTGTGCTGCACCCGGCCCCGCGCCGGCTCACTGGTTGGCGAAGCCGACCTGGAGGCCGCCGGTGATGCGCACCGACATGTTGTAGAGCGCCGCGATGACGGCGCCGAGCACCGTGATGACGACGAAGTTCAGCACCGCGACGAGCAGCGTGAACATCATCACCTGCGGCAGCGAGATGATCGACGTGATCGCGAAGTCCGGCTGCGCCAGGATGTCGCGCAGCACCTCGTCGAGCTTGCCGAACAGGCCGACGACCTGCAGCAGCGTCCACATCACGAACGTGACCACGAGCTGCACGATGCCGAGCACGAGGCCCAGCACCGCCGAGACCTTCATGGCAGACCAGAAGTCGATGTGCACGAGTCGCAGGCGCACCTGCTTGCTCGAGCCGCTGCGGCGAGGCGTCTTGCTCTGCAGCTTCTCGGCGATGCTCATTCGTCGGTCTCCTCGGTGGCGTCGGCGTCGGCCTCTGCGGCCTCGGGCGCGACCGCGTCCGTGGCGTCAACGATAGCGCCATCGGTCTCCGAGACCGCGGCAGCCTCGTCGGTGAGCGCCGCCTCGGCGGGATCCTCGACGTGGGCGGCCTCGTCGACGAGCGCCTCCTCCTCGACCTCGCGCTCGATGTTGCGGGCGATCGAGATCACGAGGTCGGTGGTCGACTTCTCGGCGAACTGCACGCCCATCGTCGTGCGGCCGGTCGCGCGCACCTCGTCGACGTGCGAGCGGATGACCTTGCCGGAGGCGCGGATGAGCAGCAGCTCCTCGCCGTCGCCGACGATCGTGGCGCCCACGAGCGCACCGCGGTCGTGGTCCCCGGACGAGAAGGTGAGCACGCCCTGCGTGCCGCGGCCCTTCGACGGGTAGTCGGCGACCGGCGTCTTCTTGCCGAAGCCCTGCTCGGTGACGACGAACACGTAGCCCTCGTCGCCGATCACCATGGCCGCGAGCGCCTGGTCGCCGTCCCGGAGGCGGATGCCGCGCACGCCGCCGGTGTTGCGGCCCATCGGCCGCAGGGCCTCGTCGGTCGCCGCGAAGCGCGCCGCGCGCCCCGACTTCGTCACCACGAGGATCTCGTCGGACGCATCCGCGAGCATCGCCGAGATGAGCCGGTCGCCCTCGGCGAGGTTCACGGCGATGATGCCGCCGGTGCGGTTCGTGTCGTACAGCTCGAGGCGGGTCTTCTTCACCTGGCCGTCGCGCGTCGCGAGCACGAGGTACTCGGCCTGCGCGTAGTCGCGCAGCGTCAGCACCGTCTGCACCTGCTCGTCCGGCTGGAACGCCAGCAGGTTCGCGACGTGCTGGCCCTTCGCATCGCGACCGGCCTCGACCACCTCGTACGCCTTCATGCGGTAGACGCGGCCGAGGTTCGTGAAGAACAGCATCCAGTCGTGCGTGGAGTTCACGCTGAAGTGCTCGACCACGTCGTCGCTGCGCAGCTGTGCGCCGCGCACGCCCTTGCCGCCGCGGTGCTGCGCGCGGTACTGGTCGATGCGGGTGCGCTTGATGTAGCCGCCGTTCGTGAGGCTCACGACGACCTGCTCCTCGGGGATCAGGTCTTCCATCGAGACGTCGCCGCCGTAGCCGTGCATGATCTCGGTGCGCCGGTCGTCGCCGTGCTTGTCGACGATCTCGGTGAGCTCCTCGACGATGATGCGGCGCTGCCGCACCGGGCTCGCGATGATCTCCTTGTAGTCGGCGATGCGCACGGTGAGCTCCTCGGCCTCGTCGTGCACCTTCTGCCGCTCGAGCGCCGCCAGCCGGCGCAGCTGCATCTCGAGGATCGCGCTCGCCTGCTCGGTGTCGATGTCGAGCAGCTCCATGAGCCCGTCGCGCGCCGCCTCGGTCGTGGGCGAGCGGCGGATGAGCGCGATCACCTCGTCGAGCGCGTCGAGCGCCTTGAGGTAGGCCTCGAGGATGTGCATGCGCGCCTCGGCCTTGGCGAGGCGGAACTGCGTGCGCCGCACGATGACCTCGACCTGGTGGTCGGCCCAGTGCGTGATGAAGCCGTCGATCGAGAGCGTGCGGGGCACGCCGTCGACGATCGCCAGCATGTTCGCGCCGAAGTTCTCCTGCAGCTGCGTGTGCTTGTAGAGGTTGTTCAGCACGACCTTCGCGACCGCGTCGCGCTTGAGCGTGATGACGAGGCGCTGGCCGGTGCGGCCGGAGGTCTGGTCCTCGAGGTTGGCGATGCCGTGCAGCTTGCCGTCCTTCACGAGGTCGGCGATGCGCACCGCGAGGCGGTCCGGGTTCACCTGGTACGGCAGCTCGGTGACCACGAGCGCGGTGCGGCCCTGGATCTCCTCGACCGTGACGACGCCGCGCATCGTGATCGAGCCGCGGCCCGTCCGGTAGGCCTCCTGGATGCCCTTGGTGCCGAGGATCTGCGCACCGGTCGGGAAGTCGGGGCCGTGGATGCGCTGCAGCAGCGCCGCCTGCAGCTCCTCCTTCGACGCATCCGGGTGCTCGAGGTGCCAGATCGCGCCGTCGGCGACCTCGCGCAGGTTGTGCGGCGGGATGTTCGTCGCCATGCCGACCGCGATGCCGACCGAGCCGTTGACGAGCAGGTTCGGGAAGCGCGCCGGCAGCACGGCGGGCTCCTGCGTGCGCCCGTCGTAGTTGTCCTGGAAGTCGACGGTGTCCTCGTCGATGTCGCGCACCATCTCCATGGCGAGCTGCGACATCTTCGTCTCGGTGTACCGGGGGGCGGCGGCCTCGTCGTCGCCGGCGGAGCCGAAGTTGCCCTGCCCGAGCGCGAGCGGGTAGCGCAGGCTCCACGGCTGCACGAGGCGCACGAGCGCGTCGTAGATGGCCGTGTCGCCGTGCGGGTGGAACTGGCCCATGACGTCGCCCACCACGCGCGAGCACTTCGAGAACGCCTTGTCGGGGCGGTAGCCGCCGTCGTACATCGCGTAGATCACGCGACGGTGCACCGGCTTCATGCCGTCGCGCACCTCGGGCAGCGCGCGGCCGACGATGACGCTCATCGCGTAGTCGAGGTACGACCGCTGCATCTCGAGCTGCAGGTCGACCTGCTCGATCGCGCCGTGATCGGGCGCGTCGCGGTCGAAGGGCTCGGGGGGTGTGGTGTCAGTCATGGGGTCTCGTGTTCTTCGCTTGCGTGCGGATGCGTTCGGGTGCGTTGGGCGTGCACGTCACGTGGTCTCGATACGCGCGGCTTCGCCGTGCTACTCGACCTGCCCGCGACGCGCGGCAGCTCTTAGATATCCAGGAACCGCACGTCGCGGGCATTCTTCTGGATGAAGGTGCGTCGCGCGTCGACGTCCTCGCCCATGAGGGTCGAGAACATCGAGTCGGCCACCGCGGCGTCGTCCATCGTGACCTGCTTGAGGGTGCGGGTCTTCGGGTCCATGGTCGTCTCCCACAGCTCCGAGTAGTTCATCTCGCCGAGGCCCTTGTAGCGCTGCACGCCGTTGTCCTTGGGGATGCGCTTGCCGGAGGCCGAGCCGCTCGCGAGCATCGCGTCGCGCTCCCGGTCGCTGTAGGCGTACTCGTGGTCGGCGTTCGTCCACTTCAGCTTGAACAGCGGCGGCGCCGCGAGGTAGACGTAGCCCTTGTCGATGAGCGGCCGCATGTAGCGGAACAGCAGCGTCAGCAGCAGCGTCGTGATGTGCTGGCCGTCGACGTCGGCATCGGCCATGAGCACGATCTTGTGGTAGCGGGCCTTGTCGGGGTCGAAGTCCTCGCCGAGGCCGGCGCCGAACGCCGTGATCATCGACTGGATCTCGGCGTTGCCGAGCGCGCGGTCGAGCCGCGCCTTCTCGACGTTGAGCACCTTGCCGCGCAGCGGCAGGATCGCCTGGCGGTAGGGGTCGCGCCCCTGCACCGCGGAGCCGCCTGCCGAGTTGCCCTCGACGAGGAAGATCTCCGAGATGGTCGGGTCCTTCGACTGGCAGTCCTTGAGCTTGCCGGGCATGCCGCTCGACTCGAGCAGCCCCTTGCGCCGCGTCTGCTCGCGGGCCTTGCGGGCGGCGAGGCGCGCCATGCCCGCCTGGATCGCCTTGCGGACGATCTCCTTGGCCGAGGCGGGGTTCGACTCGAACCAGTGCCCGAGCTGCTCGCCCGTCACGCGCTGGACGAACGACTTCGCCTCGGTGTTGCCGAGCTTCGTCTTCGTCTGCCCCTCGAACTGCGGCTCGCCGAGCTTGACCGAGACGATCGCCGTGAGGCCCTCGCGCACGTCCTCGCCCGTGAGGTTCTCGTCCTTCTCCTTGAGCTGGTTCGTCTGCCGCGCGTAGCGGTTGACGAGCGTGGTGAGCGCCGCGCGGAAGCCCTCCTCGTGCGTGCCGCCCTCATGCGTGTTGATCGTGTTCGCGTAGGTGTAGACGGCCTCCTGGTAGGACCCGGTCCACTGCATCGCGATCTCGACCGAGATGCGGCGCTCCTTGTCCTCCGACTCGAAGTCGATGATCTCGGGGTGCACCGGCTCGGACTTCTTCGACTCGTTGAGGTAGGCGACGTAGTCCTTGAGGCCCTGCTCGTAGAGGAACTCGTCGGCGCGCTGGACCGGCGCGGCGCTGTCGTCGCCGTCGGGCTGGATGAGCGCCTCCGGGCGCAGGTCCTCGAGCGCGATGCGCAGCCCCTTGTTGAGGAAGGCCATCTGCTGGAAGCGCTTCGCGAGCGTCTCGTAGTCGAACTCGACCGTCTCGAAGATCTCGGTGCTCGGCCAGAACGTCAGCGTCGTGCCGGTGGTGTCGGCGTCCTCGCCGGTCACGAGCGGGCCGACGGGCACGCCGACGGCGAACGCCTGCCGGTGCACGCTGCCCTGGCGGCGGATCTCGACCTCGAGCTTCGACGAGAGCGCGTTCACGACCGAGGAGCCGACGCCGTGCAGGCCGCCGGAGACCGCGTACCCGCCGCCGCCGAACTTGCCGCCGGCGTGGAGCACGGTGAGCACGACCTCGACGGTCGACTTGGAGGGGTCGCTCGAGTGCGGGTCGACCGGGATGCCTCGGCCGTTGTCGGCGACGCGGACGCCGCCGTCGGGCAGGATCGTCACCTCGATGTTGTCGCAGTGCCCTGCGAGCGCCTCGTCGACGGCGTTGTCGACGATCTCGTAGACGAGGTGGTGCAGGCCGCGGGGGCCGGTCGAGCCGATGTACATGCCCGGGCGCTTGCGCACCGCCTCGAGACCCTCGAGGATCTGGATCTGGTCGGCGCCGTAGTCGCCCTGCTCGGGCTGCTTCGCCCTCTGGTCGTCGGGCTGTGCGTCCTGCTCGTTCGCCATCGTTCCTGCGTCCGCCTTCCGCGCGGCCACCGGGGGCTGCGCAACCCTCCGATTCTACCCCGGAACGGCGGTCGGCGCTGCGATGAACGCGCCTCTGCGGGACGATCTCCGAGCCGGAGGCCAGAACACACCGCCGAAGTCGCGTTCTGAGGCGCTGGAGGCCTCCACCGGGCTCCTCGGGCACGATCACGTCGGAGGACGATCCCCCGCTCGGAACCGGGTCGGCCGCGCGGCTCGGTCGCGAGCCGGTCGCGCGTCACGCCCGGGAGGGGCTCCGACGGGTCGGCGCGACGACTCGGATGACGGCGGAGTCGTCCAGCTCGCCGAGGCCCTGCGCCTCCCCCAGGAGGAACAACTGCTCGGCCGCGGCGGCCACCGGCACGGCCAGGTGGGCCTTGCGCGCGGCGTCGCCGACGATGCCGAGGTCCTTCACGAAGATGTCGAGCCGGCTGAGCACCTCGGCGCCGCCATCGTCGTAGGCCTGCAGCGAACGCGGGCCGCGATTGCCGAGCATGAACGAGCCGGCGGCACCGGCGCTGAGCGCCTCGAGCGTGCGCTCCCGATCGAGCCCGAGGGCATCGGCGAGCGCGAGCGCCTCGGCGGCCGCGGCGATGTGCACGCCGCACAGCAGCTGGTTGACCGTCTTGAGCGCCTGGCCGTCGCCCGGCTCGTCGCCCACGACCGAGAGCGTCGACGACAGCTGCTCGAGCACGGGCCTCGCCGTGTCGAGCGCTGCGGGCGCCGCACCGACGACGATGAGCAGGTCTCCCTCGCCGGCCCGCACGGGTCCGCCGGAGAGCGGCGCGTCGACGAGGGCGGCGCCGAGCGACGTGAGCCGCGCAGCCAGCTCGGCGATGCCGTCCGTGCCGACCGTGCTCGTGAGGATGACGACCGATCCCTCGGCCAGGTGCTCGGCGAGGCCCTCGTCGCCGAAGAGCAGGTCGCGGAGCTGCTCGCCCGTGCGCACCGCGACGATGACCGCCTCGGCACCCTCGACCGCCTCGGCCGCCGACGCCGCGGGCGCGACGCCGTGCTGCGCCGCCAGGTCGAGCCGGGCCTCGGCGATGTCGAAGCCCCGCACGTCGAACCGCTCGGCGAGGCGGGTCGCCATGGGCAGCCCCATGGCGCCGAGCCCGATCACTGCGACGGTGGTGGTCATGCTGCGCCTCTCGAGCGGGGTGGTGGTCGGCACGGCTCAGCCGGCGAGCGTGCGCACGACGAGCGCGAGCGACGAGCGCTCGCCGACGTTGCCGGCGAAGACGACGTAGGGGATGCCGACGGCGGGCCCAACCTGCGGCTGCCACAGCGAGACGATGCCGGGCAGCATCGGGCCGACCACCTCGGCGCGGCGGATCTGCAGCGCCTCCGAGGCGACGTCGCTCGAGGTGATGCCGCCCTTCGCGATGACGAAGCGCGGGGGCGCCGCCTCGAGCACCCGGGCGACGAGCTCGACGAGCCCCGACGACACGCGTCGGGCGATGTCGAGGCTCTCGGCGCCGTCGCGGCCCGTGACGAGCTCGCGGCTCGTGTGCACGATGACGGTGCCTGCGGCGATCGCGTGCGCGACCGCATCCGCGCGCTCCGTCAGGTGCGCCTCGCGGCGCTCGTCGATGAGCGAGCGCACGTCGAGCTCGATCGTCACGGTGTCGGGGCGGTCGGCGCGGAGCGCCTCGAGCTGCGCGGTCGTGAGCGGCACGTGGCTGCCGACGACCACGAGGCCGCCGCGCTCGTGGACCATCTCGATGCGGTCGGCGGTGACGGGCGCGGCGATCTCCTGGCCGATGTGGGCGCGCAGGTAGGGCGGGCCGATGCGGAGGAGCGTCGTGACGCCCTCCTTGTCGAGGGCGTGGAGCGCGAGCGCGACCTGGCGCATGTCGTGCTCGTCGACGGCGTCGACCGCGACGACCGTGCCGGCCGGCAGCGCCCGGAGGAAGTCGGTGACCGCAGCGGTGCCGGCGCGGATCACGCCGAGCGTCAGGGCGGCGACGTCATCGCGGCGGATGCGCCCGCCGGTCTTCTCCTCCACCCAGTCGCGCAGGTCGGACGAGGCGTAGCCGAACGTCGCGTCGGCCGCGAAGGCGGTCTCCCCCACCGGCGTCGCCTCGCCGTCGACCACCCAGTAGTGGACGGCGTCGACGGTGATGCGGCCCGCATCCGGGAACGCGGGCACAAGCATGGTGAGGTGCGGGGCGGCACCCGCGTGCTCGGCAGCGGCGGCGCTCAGCACAGCGGTCTCGAGCGGGAAGTGGCCGCGGAGCGTCGAGTCGCTGCGGCTGACGAAGGACACGCGCTTGCCCGCGCGGGCCGCTGCGGCGACCGCGACCGCCACCACCTCGCGGTTGCGCGCGGCGGCATCGTCCTCGCCGAGCGAGCGCGTGTTCGTCAGCACGTAGACGGCGGGGGCGGACTGCGCGAGCGCCCAGTCGAGGTCCTCGGCCTCCCAGCGGGTGAGCACCGGGAGCCCGGCGACGGACTGCGTGCCGGTCGGGTCGTCGTCGAGGACGACGAAGACGAGGTCGTCGCTGCGCGCGGCGGCCACATCGGCCGCTGCGACCTCGATCGGTGCCGGCGCGGTGGCCAGCAGCTCGCTCAGCTGCACGAGAACTCCCTTGTTCGCGGGGACCACGGCGCGAGGCGGTGCGCGCGGTCGGATCAGATATCAGACATCTTCGAGCGGTGTGCGCCGGATGTCAAGACGCGGTCTCAGTCGAGGACGAGGGCGATGAGGTCGTCGCGCGTCTGCATCATGTGCGTCCACATGGCATCCCTCGCCGCGACCGGCACGCCCGCGCGGATGGCCTCGAGCAGCTTGCCGTGCTGGGCGATGGCATGCTCGCGGATCTCGGCCACCGCGCTCGTCTCCCCGCGGGTCTCCGCGAGCATCGAGGTGAGCGGCAGCATCGCCGCGATGAGGATGCGGTTCTCGGCCGCGTGCAGGATCGTCTCGTGGAACTCGAGGTCGGCCGCGACGAACGCGTCGACCTCGTCCGCCTCGTGGTGCGCGACCATCCGCTGCAGCGACGACTCGAGCGCGTCGAGGTGCTCGGCCGTGCGGCGCTCGGCGGCGAGCTGCGCCGCGCCGGTCTCGATCATCACCCGCACCTCGAGCAGCTCGAGCGATGACCGCCGGCGCTGCCCGGCGCTGCGGGCGTGGCGCACCACCGCATCCATGCCGGTCCACTCCGAGACCGGGGCGATGCGATGCCGGCTGCCGGGCACCTGCACGATGACACCCTGGGCCTGCAGCAGGCGCACGGCCTCGCGCAGCGTGAGGCGCGAGACGCCGAACTCCGTGGCGAGCTGGCCCTCGGGCGGCAGCTGCTCGCCCGCGGTCAGCGTCCCGTCGATGATGGCGTCGAGCAGCTGGTCGACGGCGTCATGGGTGCGCGAAGGCCTGGGCATCGCTCCTCCTCGAGCTCGGATGTCTGACACCTTATCCGGCTAGCCCCAGGTGTCTCGCGGCCCCCGCCCGGGCACGGAGCGGCGGCCCCTCGAGAAGCTCGGCACGCTCGGCCCCACGAACTCGACGCGCTGCAGGCCGCAGTCCGGGAAGCGGGCGAGGATGCGGGTCGTCGTCTCGGCGCGCAGGATCCGCATCTGCTGCGTCCAGGCCGTCGAGGCGCAGCGCACGGTGAGCACGCCCTCGTCGAACGACACCGGCTCGGTGCGATCCGCGTTCTCCTCCCCCACGAGCTCGCCCCAGTGGGCGATCACGTCGGCGCGTGCGAGCGTCGCGGTCCAGCCCCGGTCGTCGGCGAAGCCGACGAGCACGTCGCCGAGCGCGCGCGGGTCGCGACCCTTGCCGAACGGCACGGATGCGCCGGGCTCGCGGCGGGAGCGCCGGCGGCCGTCGCGCGTGACCATCTCGGGGTCGCCGAGCTTGGCCTTGAGCCGCAGCCAGACCCGCTCCGGCTCGGTCGCCGCGAGCTCACGCATCGTCGACCACCTCGCCGCCGACGATCCGGATGCGGTGGTCGCGCAGCGCATCCGGCACGTCGTCCTCGACGGCCGCGGTGATGAGCACCTGCTCGAAGCCTCCCGCCGCTTCCGCCAGCCGCTGCCGGCGACCGGCGTCGAGCTCGGCGAACACGTCGTCGAGGATCATCACCGGGTCGCCGCCCGACCCGTCGCGCAGCAGCTCCGCGGAGGCGAGCTTGAGCGCGAGGGCGAACGACCAGGACTCCCCGTGGCTCGCGTAGTGCCGTGCGAGCAGGTCGTTGAGGTGCAGCTCGAGGTCGTCGCGGTGCGGCCCGACGAGGCTCACGCCGCGGTCGAGCTCGTCGCGCCGGCGCTCGGCGAGCAGCGCGCGGAAGGCATCCGCGTCGTCCGGCACGTTCGTGACGAGGGCGATCCTCGCCGCGTGCTCATCCCCCGCGACCAGCCGGTATGACGCATCGACGTGCGGCGCGAGGTCGGCGACGAGCGCGCGGCGGGTGCGCGTGACCTCGAGCCCCAGCTCGATGAGCCTGCCGTCCCACACCTCGAGCGTGGTGAGGTCGTCGGGGCGCAGCCGTGCGGCACGGGCGCTCTTCAGCAGGGAGTTGCGCTGCTTCAGCACGCGGTCGAGGTCGCTGTGGACGCCCGCGAGCCGCGGCGCGCGCATCACCGCGAGCTCGTCGAGGAACCGCCGCCGGCCAGAGGGGTCGGCGCGCACGAGCTGCAGGTCCTCGGGGCTGAAGAGCACCGCCTGCAGGTAGCGAGGCAGGTCGCGGATGCGCACGTTCTGCCCGTTCGCCTGCGCGCGGTTGGCGCCGCGCGCGTTGAGCTCGACGTCGAGCTGGAAGGCTCGCTCGTCGTTCGTGACCGAGCAGCGCACGATCGCGCGCTGCTCCCCCGCACGGATGAGCGCGACGTCGGTCGGCACCCGGTGGCTCGAGCCGGTCGCGATCCACACGAGCGACTCGACCATGTTGGTCTTGCCCTGGCCGTTGCGCCCGACCAGCAGGTTCGCGCCGGACTCGAACACGACGTCCGCCGCCCGATAGTTGCGGAAGTCGGTCAGCGCGAGTCGGCTGACGCGCACCTAGGCCTTCTTGACCGCGTGGCCGCCGAACTGGTTGCGCAGCGCGGCCACGGCCTTCATGGCCGGGCTGTCGTCCTGGCGCGACTCGAAGCGGGCGAAGAGCGACGCCGAGATCGCGGGCATCGGCACCGCGTTGGCGATCGCCTCCTCCACGGTCCAGCGTCCCTCGCCGGAGTCGTCGACGTAGCCCTCGATCTCGGACAGGTCGTCGTCCTCGTCGAGCGCGCGCACCATGAGGTCGAGCAGCCAGGAGCGCACGACGGTGCCGCGCTGCCAGGCCTTGAAGCTGCCGGCGACGTCGTGCACGAGCTCCTTGCGCTCGAGCAGCTCGAAGCCCTCGGCGTACGCCTGCATGAGGCCGTACTCGATGCCGTTGTGCACCATCTTCACGTAGTGGCCTGCGCCCGTCGGGCCGGCGTGCACGTAGCCCTCCTCGCGCGGTCCCTCGGGGCGCAGCGCGTCGAAGACCGGCAGCAGCGAGTCGACGTCGGCCTTCTCTCCGCCGACCATGAGGCCGTAGCCGTTCTCGAGGCCCCAGACGCCGCCGGAGACGCCGACGTCGACGAAGCGGATGCCCCGCTCGCCGAGCTGGGCGGCGTGCCGCTCGTCCTCGGTGAAGCGGGAGTTGCCGCCGTCGATCACCAGGTCGCCCGCCTCGAGCTTCTCGCCGAGCTCGGTGACCACGGCATCCGTGATCTCGCCGGCGGGCACCATCACCCACACGACGCGCGGCGTCGGCAGGGCGGCGATGAGCGCGTCGACGCTCTCGACGTCGGTGACCTCGGGGTTGCGGTCGAAGCCGGTCACCTCGATGCCGGCGGCGCGCAGGCGGGTGCGCATGTTGCCGCCCATCTTGCCGAGCCCGATCAGGCCGATGTGCGTCATGGTGCTCCCTCGCCGGTTCGCTAGCGCAGCAGCAGGTTGGGCTGCAGCAGGTACTTGAAGTCGGTGGCCTCGGCGTCGTCGCGCGAGGTCTGGCCGCGGATGAGCATCGGGCCCGGCTTGTTCGTGTTCTCGGAGTGCGTGAACGCGACGCGCACGAACTCCGAGTGGGTCGCCTGGATGCCGTCGATGAGCAGCTGCGGCTTGATCGAGAGCACGATCTCGCCGCCCTCGAGCACGGCGTCGATGATCTCGGAGGCCTGCGCCTGCTCGGAGCCGATCGCCTCGAGCTGCGCCTGGCCGTCGCTGAAGGTGTAGCGGATGGCGGCCTCGGCGTCGAGCACGAGCTGCACGCGCCGGGTGGCGTCGACGAGCTCCGCCGTGTTCACGACGGCGTGGTGCTCGACCTGCTCCGGGAACAGGCGGCGCACCGGCGGGTAGTTGCCCTTGATGAGCAGGCTCGTCACGGTGCGGTCGGCGGTCGAGAACGCGATCTGCTGGCGCTCGCCGGCCTCGCTCATCGTGATCTCGATGCGGTCGGCGCCGCCGAACGTGCGGCCGACCTCGGTGAGGGTGCGAGCCGGCACGAGCGACGTGAGCGCATCGGTCTGGTCGCCGGCGTCCCACGGGATGCTGCGCACCGAGACGCGGTAGCGGTCGGTGGCGATGAGCGTGAGCACGTTGTCGGCGGCCTCGAGCTGCACGCCCGTGATGACCGGCGTGACGTCCTCGCGCGATGCCGAGATCGCGACCTGCGCGATGGCCTCGGCGAAGGCCTTGCCCTCGACGACGCCGGTGCGGCCCTCGACGGTCGGCACGGTCGGGTACTCCTCGAGCGGCATCTTCGCGAGCGAGAAGTTGGCGTTGCCGCAGCGGATCGAGACCTTCTGGCCGTCGTCCTCGATGCGGACCTCGCGCTGCGGCAGCTTCGCCGCGATGTCGCTCATCATCTTGCCGGAGACGAGCACCACGCCCTCGGTGTCGACATCCGCCTGCACCGAGGTGCGGGCCGAGGACTCGAAGTCGAAGGACGAGAAGACGACGCCGTCGGGCGTGGCCTCGATGCGGACACCGCTGAGGATCGGCATCGTGGGCCGCTGCGGCAGCAGCTTCACGGCGAACGACACGGCGTCGCTGAAGACATCACGATTGATGACGAACTTCACTCGGCATCCTCCTTCGGTTGCTCGTGGCCCTGCTGGGCAGAGGCCGCACGGCAGGGCGTGCACGGCGGTGTCGATTCTGGCACAGGCTCGTCATCCGCAGACCGCGGTCCCGCACCGGTCCGACGCTCATGGTTGGTGACTCGCCGGATCTCATCTCAAGAACTCTGTCATTCATAACCCCTGTGGGTTCTGTGGATCGCTCACCTCCTCGCCGGTCCTGGATTGGGAACTACAACGTTGGAAGATGTTGAGCCGCTGTTGACGGGCGTCCACAGATCGGTGGACTCGGAGGCGGCGCCTCGGGCCGCCGTCCACAGCTCGAGGCCTGGTTCTCCACAGGCTCGCCGTGGCCGTCCACACCCGAACCACATGAAGTGCACGTTGAGGGTTGCGTGCGGAGCGCGCAAGGAGGAACGACTTCTGCGTGCAGCACGCAAGGTCGAGTAGCAGCCGGCGAAGCCGGCCGCGTACCGAGACCTCACCGCTGAACCGTGCTCGAGCAGCCACAGCGGACAGCGCTCCCCGCGGTCGACGGAAGAGATCTCGATGCGCGCGGCCTCCGGCCGTGCTCCTCGATCAGCATGTGGGGCCGAGCCCGACGGGTCTCGATACGCGGCCGGGAAGCCGGCTGCTACTCGACCGTCAACGTTGCTGCTGCCGGATCCTCGACGTGAGCTCCGTCACCTGCGTGTAGACCGACCGGCGCTCCTGGATGAGCTTCTCGATCTTCTTGTTCGCGTACATGACGGTGGTGTGATCGCGGTTGCCGAACAGCTGCCCGATCTTCGGCAGCGACATGCTCGTCATCTCGCGGCACAGGTACATGGCGATCTGCCGCGCGAGCGCGATGGTCTGCGACCGGGATGAGCCGTGCAGATCCTCGACGGTGAGCCGGAAGTAGGCCGCCGTGTGGCTGATGATGTCGCTCGGCGACACCACCGCCTCCTCGTCGAAGGAGAAGAGGTCCTTGAGCACCGTCTGCGCGAGGTCCATCGTGACCGGCAGGCGGTTGAGGCTCGCGAACGCGGTGACCCGGATGAGCGTGCCCTCGAGCTCGCGGATGTTCGACTGCACCTTGTCGGCGATGACCGACAGCACCTCCGGCGGGATCTGGATCCGCTCGGCCTCGGCCTTCTTGCGGAGGATCGCGATGCGGGTCTCGAGGTCGGGAGCGGTGACATCGGTGATGAGGCCCCACTCGAAGCGGCTCACCATGCGGGCCTCGAAGCCCTGCAGCAGCTTCGGCGCCACGTCGGAGGTGATGACCACCTGCTTGTTGTGGTCGTGCAGCGTGTTGAAGGTGTGGAAGAACGCCTCCTGCGTCGACTCCTTGCCGCGCAGGAACTGGATGTCGTCGATGAGCAGCACGTCGACCTCGCGGTAGCGCTGCTGGAACGACTGGTTCAGGTTGTTGGCGATCGAGTTGATGAAGTCGTTCGTGAACTCCTCGCTCGACACGTACCGCACCCGGATGCCCGGGTACATGCCCTCGGCGTAGTGGCCGATCGCGTGGAGGAGGTGCGTCTTGCCGAGGCCCGAGTCACCGTAGATGAAGAGCGGGTTGTACGCCTTGGCCGGCGTCTCGGCGACGGCGAGCGCTGCCGCGTGCGCGAACCGGTTCGAGCCGCCGATGACGAAGTTGTCGAAGACGTACTTCGGGTTGAGCCGCGAGTCGACGCGCCGGGACGACTGCTCGGACGGCTCGCGCTCGAACGACGGGATCGGCGAGACGACGGGCTCGGCGGTGGGATCGTCGATGACGTCCGGCAGCGGCTCCTCGCGCTCGAGCTCGAGGTTGACGACGATCTTGAACGACGCGATGTCCACAGCGTTGTCCACAAGCGAATCGGTGATCGGCACGCGCAGCCGCTGCTCGAGCATGTCGCGCGTGAGGTCGTTCGGCACCTCGAGGTACAGCACCGAGCCCATGACGCCCTGCGGCTCCACGAGGTCCAAGAATCCGCGCAACGACGGGGGAATCCGGGCATCGCCCTCGAGTGTCGTCAGCACGGAGGACCAGAGCTGTCCGGTTCGGGTGTCCGGGGCCATCAGGATGCGGTTCCTCTTCTGGTGCTGTGGAGGGTCGGTGCTTTCCACACCATTATCCACAGGTGATGGGGTGTGCCGTCCACGCCGTGCACTGCTCCCCGGGCACCTGCCGCGGCGCGGATCCCCAGAGTCTGCACGCATAGCGCACAGGGTGCAAGTCCTCGCGTCATGACCTCGGCGTGGCGTGCAGCGGGGGTGGGCGTCGTTGACCGAGGGCCAGGACTCGCGTATGGTTGTCAGGTTGCCGCGCCCGTCGTGCGGCGCATCGTCGAGCCTCGCGGCTCGACCAGACGACTTCCGGCGATCGAGCCGGACCACGGGAGATCCACCATGAGCAAGCGTACGTTCCAGCCGAACAACCGCCGCCGCGCCAAGAAGCACGGCTTCCGCCTCCGCATGCGCACGCGTGCCGGCCGCGCCATCCTCGCTGCGCGCCGCGCCAAGGGCCGCACCGAGCTCTCCGCGTAGCCCACGAGGTGCTCGCGAAGGCGAACCGGATCATGCGCGGCGACGACTTCCGTCGCATCGTGCGCACCGGTCGCCGCGCGGGCGGCCCCCTCGCGGTGGTGCACCGCGCGAAGCCCGAAGCGGCAGTCAGCCGCTTCGGGTTCATCGTGTCCAAGCAGGTCGGCAACGCCGTGGTCCGCAACCGCGTGAAGCGGCGGCTCAGCGAGATCGTCCGAGCAGAGCTCGACGGCATCGAGACCGCCGACATCGTGATCCGCGCACTCCCCCCGGCGGGCGAGGCTGACTTCGCTACACTGAGGGCCGGCATTGCGCCGCTGCTGGTGCGTCGGTCATGAGTCGGAGCCTGCTGAGGCTGTGGCTGCTCCCTCGCAACATCTGCGTCGCGATCCTCGTCGCCTACCGCGCGGTGGTCTCACCGCTCTACGGCGACGTGTGCCGCTACTACCCCAGCTGCTCGAGCTACACCCTCCAGGCCATCCAGCAGCACGGGGTGGTGCGCGGCATCTGGTTGGGCGCTCGGCGCATCATCCGCTGCCATCCCTGGGCGGCCGGCGGAGTGGACGACATCCCAGAGCCGCACGCGCGGCTCGCAACGACTCGAGCGGGGTTCGTCCTCGCTCGCAAGGAGCAGTGACAGCTTGGACATCTTCGCCCTGCTGATGTGGCCCATCAAGTGGGTCATCGAGGCGATCCTGGTCGGATTCCACTGGATCGTCACCGCCCTCGGCGGCGACCCGGGCTCGGGACTGACGTGGGTGCTCTCGATCGTCGGCCTCGTGCTCGTCATCCGCAGCGCGATGATCCCGCTCACCGTGCGCCAGATCGTCTCGTCGCGCAAGTCGCTCGAGATCCAGCCTGAGATCCAGCGCATCCAGAAGAAGTACAAGGGCAAGAAGGACCAGTTCTCCCGCGAGGCGATGCAGCGCGAGACCATGGAGGCCTACCGGAAGGCGGGCACGAACCCCTTCGCCTCGTGCCTCCCGCTGCTGATCCAGATGCCGATCTTCCTCGGCCTGGTGCAGGTGCTGACCGACGCGAACAACCGCCGTCCGGGTGTCGGCCTGCTGACCCAGGACCTGGCGATCAAGTTCAGCGAGTCGACGCTGTTCGGCATCGTGCCGCTGCACAAGACGATGCAGGCGGGCTTCACCGAGGGCAACGTCCCGGTGATCATCACCGCGGTCATCCTGACGCTCATCATGTGCGCGACGCAGTTCTACACGCAGCTGCAGATCATGACGAAGAACCAGACGCCGGCGATGAAGGAGTCGCCGATGTACCGGCAGCAGCGGATCCTGCTGTACATCATCCCGGTCTTCCTGCTCATCTCGGCCTGGCTCTTCCCGCTCGGCACGATGTTCTACTGGCTCGTCTCGAACATCTACACGCTCGTGCAGCAGCTCATCATCATCAACAAGCTGCCCACGCCCGGCTCCGAGGCCGCGCTCGCGCGCGAGGCGCGCATGGCGCGCAAGCGGCAGCGGATGGGTCTGCCGGCCGTCGACGAGGCCGAGCCGACCGAGACGCAGGCGCAGATCGACCTCAGGACGCAGCGCGCACAGCCGCGCGGCAAGAAGCCGAAGTCGCAGCGAGAGGGCTGAGCATGACGGAGCAGGAGTCGACCGTCGAGGTCGAGGCGCAGGGCCAGCTGGACGAGGGCGAGATCGCCGCGGACTACGTCGAGGGACTGCTCGACATCGCGGACCTCGACGGCGACATCGAGATCGAGCAGACCGAGATGCGCACGACGATCGTCGTGGGTGAGGCCGGCGACGACCTCGGTGGCCTCGCGAAGCCCGACGTCGTGGCCGCGCTGCAGGAGCTGACGCGCCTCGCGGTGCAGCAGCAGACCGGTGAGTTCTCGCGGCTCGTGCTCGACGTCGCGGGGTCGCGCGACGCCCGCGCGGAGGAGCTGCAGGCGATGGTCGACGCCGCAGCAGCGAGGCTGGAGGCTGGGGAGCCCCGCGTGGCCCTCGAGCCGATGTCGTCGTACGAGCGCAAGCTGGTGCACGACCTGGTGCGGGAGCTCGGGCTGACGAGCGACTCCGAGGGTGAGGGCGCTGCGCGCCACATCGTCGTCCTGCCCGCCTGAACCCGTGGCGGACACCGCTCCCCCGGTGCTCGAGGACGAGCCCGCCGCCGCCGCCCAGCTGTTCGGCGACCGGATCGAGCTGGCGCGATCGTTCACCGCGTCGCTCGCGGCGAAGGGCGAGCTGCTCGGCTTGATCGGACCCCGCGAGCTCCCGCAGCTTTGGAGTCGACACATCCTCAATTCTGCGTTGCTGGCTCCGCTGCTCGAGGGCCGGGTCGGCGATGTGGGCTCTGGGGCGGGACTGCCAGGCCTCGTGCTGGCGATCGCCCGGCCGGACGTGCACCTGACGCTGATCGAGCCGATGGAGCGCCGCACCGACTGGCTGCAGGCGGAGGTCGACCGGATGGGCCTCGACAACGTGGCGGTGCTGCGCGCTCGAGCCGAGGAGGTGCCAGGCTCGGGGGCGCTCCTCCCCCTCGACCAGGTCACGGCTCGAGCGGTCTCGGCCCTGCGCACGCTCATCCCGCTGACCGCGCCCCTGGTGCGGAGCGGTGGCACGCTGCTGCTCATGAAGGGCGGACGTGCCGCGGAGGAGATCGACGCGGCGCAGAAGGTGATCCGGAAGCATCGCCTGGAGGACGTCGAGGTGCTGGAGCTGGGCGCCGACGCCGGTCTGGAGCCGACGCGCGTCGTCCGAGCGCTCGTAGATCCCTGAAGGTCGTCGCGCATCGCCACACCCCCCCGCCGATCCCGGCGGGGGTGTCTCTTTGCCCTCACGATGTGCCGGTCGAGCGTCGCTCGCGGCGCCGGACGCGGATTAGGGGTGCATCCGCCGGCACAGCCGGATGTTTCACGTGGAACATCTGCCGTGAGTTCGGTTGCGTCGTCGCAGTGCGCTGCGGACAGTACACGAACCGGGCGGGAGAGAACGGGCAGGCCCGTCCAGCAACCCGCGCAGGAGCTGCTCCATCGACCCGAGGGTCTGCGGCCCCGCTGCCTCTCCTGCTGGCCGTTGACGCGCTCCAGCACCGGCGACGGCTCTGCATGTTCCACGTGAAACATCTGGGAGCGTGAAGCCGCTGGCGTGCACGCGGCACCTCCGCAGCGTGGCGTCGTACCGCCGCCGGTACAGCGGGCGCTCATCCGTGGTCTGTCGCGTCGTGGATCGTCGCGTCGTGGATCGCGAGCAGTTGGGAGTCGGCGACAGGTGTGTCCCATGTTCCACGTGAAACATCGCGCGCCGACTGGCTCAGCAACGATCCATGTTGAAGCGCGCGTCGGTGGCGATCGTGCCCCGAACAGATGCGTATGTGCAACACTCGCCGTCGCGCGATGTTTCACGTGGAACATTCGTGTGCAGAGCCATCTGCGGACGCGTGCAGCGCGACGCCTCGCACGCACGCGCACGCGCTGCCGGCGCCCGAATGGCGACCGCAATCGGCGTCGGCACATCAGAGCCTCCGTTACGATGTGCCAGCGCGTGCCGCAACACGCTTCCCGGTGTTTCACGTGGAACATCCGCGCCGACAGACCGGGCTCGTGGCGCCGCTCAGGGCACTTACGCGTGCCAAGGACTCCACCGGCTGGAGACATGGGTGCGTGTGATGATTCATCAGCTTGCCCGGCGACAGGAGTGCAGCGACGCGCCCCGTTGCGCTCAGCGACACGCGGAGCAGTGCTCGGCCTGTGGAAAGATGTGCATAACCAGCGAGCTCGAGCCGACACCAAGGGTGGTGCCAACCACCCGGCAGAGTGCCGAAATCCGCGGAATCACGCGGGATATCGCGGTACGCAGCCAACCTTCATGCTCGAGGCGAGGCCGAGGGATTGCAAACAGCGTTCTCCACAGCCCTGTGTACAACGCTCGCCGCGCGAACGTCGCCCTCGACTTTGCGATCGACGCCGGAGGGGCCAGACTGGACCCCTTGGACCACGTCCCGGAACCTCGCTGCCCGCGCTCGATGTTCCACGTGAAACATCGATCAGGAGGGCATGCGTGACCACGGGCAAGTTCGACACCACCCCCATCGCACGCGAGCTCGCCGCGATGGCACGCCGCCGACAGGCGCTCTCATCCGTCGAACTGCCGCTGCCGAAGCGCACGCGCATCTTCACCGTGGTGAACCAGAAGGGCGGCGTGGGCAAGACCACGACCGCCGTGAACCTCGCCGCAGCGCTCGCACAGGGCGGCGCGAGGGTGCTCGTGCTCGACCTCGACCCACAGGGCAACGCGTCGACCGCGCTCGGCATCGATCACCACGCCGACGTCGTCAGCACCTACGACGTGCTCATCGAGGGCGAGCCGCTGCAGTCCGCGATCGCCGTGAGCCCGCAGAGCGACCGGCTGCAGGTCGTGCCGTCCACCATCCACCTCGCAGGCGCCGATCTCGAGCTCGCCGCGATGGAGCAGCGCGAGCACCGCCTGCGGAAGGCGCTCGACGCCTACCTCAGCGCGACGTCGGAGCCGCCGCACTACATCTTCATCGACTGCCCGCCCTCCTTGGGTCTGCTGACGATCAACGCGTTCACTGCCGCGACCGAGGTGCTGCTGCCCATCCAGTGCGAGTACTACGCGCTCGAGGGCGTGTCGCAGCTGATGGACACGATCGAGCGCATCAAGGCGCACCTGAACCCCACGCTGGATCTCTCGACCGTGCTCCTCACCATGTTCGACGGTCGCACGCTGCTGTCGCGGCAGGTCGTCGACGAGGTGCGCAAGCACTTCCCGGAGCAGACGCTCGACGCGATCATCCCGCGGTCGGTGCGTGTCTCCGAGGCCCCCGGCTATGGACAGACGGTGATCGCCTACGACCCCAACTCCCCGGGCGCGCTCTCGTACCGTGAGGCAGCCGCAGAGATCGCACGCAGAGGAACGGCATGAGCAAGAGGGCAGGACTGGGGCGCGGCATCGGCGCCCTCATCCCGACGGGGCCGGCGCCGGCAGCAGAGATCGACGAGCGCGACGACGCTGCGCCGACGGCATCCGAGATGACACCGGCGCACCGACGCGCTCGACGAGCGCCGAGGCCCGGCGGGCGGCCTGTCGATGTGTTCTTCTCCGGCGAGGAGGACGAGGCGCAGGGGCTGCTCGCCATCCCGGGCGCGACCTTCGGTGCTGTCGCGCCCGGCGACATCCGCCCGAACGCGAACCAGCCGCGCACCGTCTTCGACGAGGACGACCTCGCAGAGCTCGAGCACTCCATCCGCGAGTTCGGCGTGCTGCAGCCCATCGTCGTGCGCCCCGTGTCGGTCGGCGACGACGGCACGCACTACGAGCTCATCATGGGGGAGCGGCGCTGGCGCGCGAGCCAGCGAGCCGGCCTCGAGACCATCCCCGCCGTCATCAAGGACACCCCCGATGACGCGATGCTGCGCGACGCGCTGCTCGAGAACCTGCACCGCGCCTCGCTCAACCCGCTCGAGGAGGCATCGGCGTACCAGCAGCTGATGGACGACTTCTCGATCACGCAAGATGAGCTGTCGAAGCGGATCGGCCGCAGCCGGCCGCAGATCTCGAACACGATCCGGCTGCTGAAGCTCCCCGAGTCGATCCAGGCGAAGGTGGCCGGCGGGGTGCTGTCGGCGGGCCACGCGCGGGCGATCCTCTCGCTGCCGACCGTCGAGGCGATGGAGCAGCTCGCCGCGAAGATCGTCAATGAAGATCTCTCAGTTCGTGCAGCGGAGGCTGCGGCAGGGCTGTTCCAGGCGCGGAGCCCCCGCCGGACGCCGACGAAGGGCGCCGTGCAGCACGGCCTCGACGAGATCGCGACGCGGCTCGAGGACCGTCTCGACACGCGCGTGCGCATCGCGCTCGGACGCTCGAAGGGCCAGCTCACGATCGACTTCGCGACGGTGGGCGACCTCAACCGCATCCTCTCCGAGCTGGGGGAGCAGGGCGTGGGCGCCGGCCTGGAGCCCTCCGACGACTGAGCGCTCGCCGCACGGCAGCGCATACGACGAAGGCCCCGAGGACGCATCCTCGGGGCCTTCGTCAGGCGTGGATCACAGGAACGCTGCGAGCTCCTGCTCGATCGCGGGCTTCGGACGAGCGCCGATGAGCTCCTTCACGACCGCGCCGCCCTGGAAGAGCTTCATGGCGGGGATCGACGTGATGTTGTAGCGCATGGCCAGGTCGGGCTCCTGGTCGACGTTCACCTTGACGACGTCGAGCTTCTCGGTCTCGCCGTCGATCTGCTCCAGGATGGGGCTGACCGCGCGGCACGGGCCGCACCAGGCGGCCCAGAAGTCGACGAGGACGGGCTTGTCGGCGTTGAGCACGTCCTGCTCGAACGACGCGGTGGTGACTTCCTTCACAGTGCTGCCTCCTCAGGGCTCGTGACGAGGACCGGCACGGCGTGCGCGGCCAAGTAGTGCTCCGCGTCGAGCGCGGCGACGGTGCCGGACGCGGCGGCCGTGACGGCCTGGCGGTACGTGGGGTCGATGACGTCGCCGGCGGCGAAGACACCCTCGACCGACGTGCGCGAGCTGCGGCCGCCGACGGCGATCGTGCCCTCGGCGGTCAGCTCGAGCTTGCCGTGCACGAGGTGCGTGCGGGGGTCCGAGCCGATCGCGACGAACACGCCGTCGATCGGCATCCGGCTGGTCTCACCCGTGATGCGGTCGCGCAGCGTGACCGCCGAGACCTGCGCCTCGCCCTCGATCGACTCGACGAACGCGTTCGTGACGAACTCGATCTTCTCGTTGGCGCGCGAGCGGTCGAGCATGACCTCGCTCGCGCGGAACGTCTCGGAGCGGTGCACGATCGTGACCTTGTCGGCGAACTTCGTGAGGAAGTTGGCCTCCTCCATCGCGGAGTCGCCGCCGCCGACGACGATGAGCTGCTTCTGCTTGAAGAAGAAGCCGTCGCACGTGGCGCACCACGAGACGCCGTGCCCGGAGAGGCGCTCCTCGCCGTCGATGCCGAGCTTGCGGTAGGCCGAGCCGGTCGCGAAGATCACGGCGCGAGCCTCGAGCACCTCGTCGCCGACGTGCACGCGCTTCACCTCGCCGTCGAGCTCGAGGTCGGTGACGTCCTGCATCCGCACGTCGGCGCCGAAGCGCTCGGCCTGCTGCTGCATGGCGAACATGAGGTCAGGACCCTGGATGCCCTCGGGGAAGCCCGGGAAGTTCTCGACATCCGTCGTGGTCATGAGGTCGCCGCCCATCTCGACGCTCGAGGCCAGCACGATCGGCTTCAGGTTGGCGCGTGCCGCGTAGATGGCCGCGGTGAAGCCGGCGGGGCCGGAGCCGATGATGATGAGGTCGTGCACTCTTGTCTCCTGAGTCGAGGCGGGATCCTTGGGGTCAACAGATTCTAGGTGGCGGGCATTCCCGCGTGGCCTGGCTCGCTGACGACCGCCAGCAGGTCGCCGGTGGCGGCGTCGACGACGATGAGGCCGGTCGCGGGCCACTCGGGGGTGCGGCGCACGACGGGGTGGTGCACGCGCGCGCGAGCGCGGCGATCCCACGAGTCGACGAGGCGCGCGGTGTCGGCGTCCACGATGAGCACGGCCGGGTGGGAGTGCGCGAGCGACGACGACGCATCCGACGACCACCAGCCCTCGACCGCGAGCGGGCGAGGTGCGGACTCCAGCTCGAGCTGCTGCTTGCGGTCGCGCGTGAGCGACGCGCCCACGATGGCCCCGATGCCTGCGGCGACACCGACGAGCAGCGGTCCGGCGACGCGGATGAGCGAGCTGGCCATGCGATCCCCCTGGCGTTGATCCCCGGCTGCCTGCGACGGTGCCGGGTCGCCAGCCTAGACGCCGACCTTGTGGGCTTGCCCAGCGGGATGCGCCGCTCAGACCGGCTCGGCGGGCTCCACGCGCTCGGCGGGCTCGGCGCTCGAGCGGCCGCGGCGGAAGCGGTCGAGCACGACGTCGACCGTCGCCCGGAAGTCGGGGTTGCGCGTGATGAAGAGCAGCCCGAAGTAGATGAGCCCCATCACGAGCCCGGCGGCGACGCACGTGGTGACGGCGCCGAGCACGTTGATCGTGCCGAAGCCGTCCGGCCGGTAGCCGCCGAGCGCCAGCACGACGCCGAAGCCGGCGGCGGCGGCGAGCAGGCCGTACGCGAGGTACTGGATGTGCCGGATCGCGATGAGCTTGAACCCGAACGCGCCGATCTTCACCCGCACGAGCACGAGCCAGACGGCGAAGGAGATGAGGTTGGCGACCGAGACGGCGAGCGCCGTGCCCGCGATGATCCACTCCGGCGGCAGCGTCGACGCCCACCACAGGCCCGCGAACGTGACGAACATCCCGAAGCAGGAGTAGACGAACGCAGTGCGGGTGTCGCCGAGCGCGAAGAAGACGCGCTGCACCACGTACTCGGCGCTGAACGCCACGAGGCACACGAGGAACGCCCAGATCACCCAGGCCATCGCCATCATGAGCTCGAACCGCGGCTCGAGGATGCGCGCGAAGGGCACCGCCACGACGGCCAGCACGAGCGCCGAGATGGTGGTGAGCATGCCGACGGCACGGAGGGCGCTCGACAGGTCGGCGCGGATGCCGCCCATGTCGTGCGACGCCGCGTGGTGCGACATGCGGGTGAAGTACGCGATCGCGATCGAGACGGCGATGATCGAGTGCGGGAGCGAGAAGAGGTACCAGGCGTTCTGCATCGTGAGGATGTTGGCGCCGTCGCCGAGCGTGGCGACGCGCGACTGCACGAGCCCCTTGACCTGCCCGATGATGACGATGCCGAACAGCCAGAGCGAGGCCTTGCCGGTGGCGCGCAGGCCCACGCCGCGCCAGCCGAAGTCGAGCCGGAACCGCATGCCGGTGCGGCGGAAGAACAGCACGAGCACGAGCGCCTGCACGGCCACGCCCGCCGTGGTGACGAGGCCCAGCACCATCACGCGGTCCCAGTCCCAGACGTCGATGCTGCGGTTCACGGCCTCGCCGCCGAACAGCCAGATGAAGAAGCCCAGCCCGGCGATCGAGATGACGTTGTTCGCGACCGGCGCCCACGTGTACGGCCCGAACTGGCTGCGGGCGTTGTAGATCTCGCCGAGCAGCGTGTAGATCGCGTAGAAGAGGATCTGCGGCATGCACCAGTAGGCGAGGCCGATCGCGACGGTCATCTGCTCGGCGCTGAAGCCGTCGCCGGCGATGGCGTAGAGGTCGACGAGCACCGGCGCCGCGACCGTGGCGATCACGGCGAGCGCGATGAACACCGAGCCCCCGAGCGTCAGGATCTTCGAGACGTACGCCTCTCCGCCGTCTGCAGCCTTCGACGCCTTGACGATCTGGGGCACGAGCACGGCGCTCATGACACCGCCGGCGACGAGCGCGTAGACGTTGTTGGGCAGCTGGTTGGCGAGGCCGAACGCCGCGCCGGCCGCCGAGCTGGACTGGCCGATCGCGATGACGAGCATGGCCATCTTGATGAAGCCCAGCACCCGCGACACCATCGTGCCTGCCGCGATGATCGCGCTTGCCTTGCCTGTGCTCACAGGGACTCCTTCACGGGCTGATCGCGGGCTGCGCGATCGCTGATGTCATCGGCGTCGCCGTGGGCCTCGCCCCGGCGACGCTTGCGCACCGACCGCCAGATGCCGAAGGCGATGAGCAGCACGATGGCGATGCCCAGCGCCACGGCGACGGCGGTCTCGATGGTGGGCTGCGCGGTCACGCGCATGATCTGCGGCTGCCCGAGCGGCACGCCGTCGGGCGTGTGCAGCTGGGCGACCATGAGCACCGTACCGGTGCCCACGACGTCGATCGGCACCTGCACGCGCTGCTGCGTGCTCGCGGCGAGGCTGATGTTCGTGCTGGGCTGCGGCACGGAGACCAGCGCGTTGAGCGGTCGCAGCGACAGCACGACCTGCACGGGCACGGTGAGACCGTTCGCGATCGTGATCGGCAGCGGCACGCTCTCGCCCACGGCGCGGATGTCGCTGCCGCCGACGATCTGGACCGCGTCGCGCACCTGGCCCAGCTCGCCGCCCAGCCCGTCGATCGCCGCGCGGTCGGCGTCGGTCACGGCGCGGCCCGCATCCGGCAGCGCCGCCAGCAGCGTGAGCCGGAGCCCCGCCAGCAGCGACGCGGGCTCGTCGACGATGGTCGCGACGCGCGACGCCTCTGCCTCCTGCGCGAGCGCGGCGCTCACGAGCTCAGCCCCCGCGTCGCGCTCGGGGTCGTCGATCGCGGCGAGCACCGCCTCGCGGGTGGGCGTCTCGAGCGCGTCGTCCATGCTCACCGTCTCGACGAAGCCGGCGTCGGCGAGGGTCTCGAGCACCGCGACCGGCGATCCCTGCGTGGTGGCGGGCAGCACCGCGGCGAGCGTGCGCTGGTCGCTCGGTCGCTCGCGGGTGATCGTGGCGAGCAGCGCCACGAGCTCTGCGCGCCCCTGCGCCGCGGTGTCGGCGTTCGCGTCCGTCGCGTCCTGCAGCCGCTGCTGCACCTCGGCATCCGCGGCGAGCACGTCGACGCCGCCGACGCTCGCGTGCGCGCTGGGCGTGCTGCCCTCGAGCGCCTCGGCGAGGTTGTCGGTCGAGAGCACCACGGTGCCCATGCCGGCGAGCGTCCCGAGCTCCGCCTCCTGCACGATCGCGCCGGTCGCGTCGATCACCGGCATGCGCGCGCCGACCTCGCCGGCGGTGCCGGGCAGCGGCTCGTCGTCCTCGACCGGGATGCCGAGCGGCTCGACCGGGAAGGCGCCGGCGCGGGCCTGCGCGATCGGGTCGGCGTTCGCGTACAGCAGCGGATAGGTGTCGCGGGTCTCCGCGAGCTCGAGCCAGTCGGCGGCCGACTCGGGCGCGTCCGTGCCGAGCGCCTCGGCGCTCGCGCCGATCGCCGGGTCGACGCCGATCGTCGCACCGGCGTCGAGCGCCGCGTCGAGCGCTTCGTCGGTGTCACTGCCCGGCTCGGTGAGCGATGCCAGCTCCTCCGCGGTGAGCAGGCCGGTGGCGTCGACGCCGGCGTCGATCGGCGCGGCGAGCGCCAGGCGCGTGGGGCTCGCCTCGCCCGGCTCGTCGCGGACCACGACGCTCGTGGCGCCCTCCATGTCGGGCGCGGATGCGGCGAGGCCGTAGGCGCCCCAGCTCGCGCCGTCGAGCCCGAGCGCGTCCGCATCGACCGTGATGGTCGTCGAGGTGCGGCCGAGCGCGGCGACCCCCGGCAGGTCCAGGGTGGCGACGACCGAGCTCGCGAGGATCCCGTCGCCCTCGAACCAGCGGCTGAGCCCGTAGCGCGTGCCGATCGGCGCGCTCGTGCGCAGCACCTCGATGCGCGTCGGGGGCAGGCTCTCGCGGGTGGGGTTGCGCAGCAGCACCTCGACCTCGAGCGCCTCGCCCTCGCTCAGCAGCGGGTCGACGGGGGCGAGCATGAGGGTCGGTGCCTCGTCGGTCGCTGTCGTCGCGCTCGCCGGGCTCGGAGCCAGCAGCGGGCCGGCGAGCAGCGCCGTCGCGACAGCCGCGGCGGCGCACGCGGTCGCGCGCCGACGCGCGAGGCGACCTGCCGACAGCATGGCTGACAGGGTACCGCCGAAGCATCGGCGCGGCCGTGGTGCCGCGCAGCCGCGCGGGCGACGGCGAGTGGCCCTGCCAGAATGGTGTCTCGTGACCGACATGGCTGAGGCGACCGCGCGACTGCACGCCCTCGTCGCATCCGCGCCGACCGCCCAGCTGGCCGAGGCCTTCGCCGGCGCCGGGCACGAGCTCGCGCTCGTCGGCGGCCCGGTGCGCGACGCCTTCCTCGACCGGCCGGTCACCGACCTCGACTTCGCCTCGAGCGCGACGCCCGACGAGATCCACGCGCTCGTCGCGCCGCTGGCCGACGCGACCTGGGATGTCGGCCGCGAGTTCGGCACGATCGCCGCGCGCATCGGCGGCGCCGACGTCGAGATCACCACCTACCGGGCCGACACGTACGACGGCGTCTCGCGCAAGCCGACCGTCGCCTTCGGGGACTCGCTCGAGGACGACCTCGAGCGCCGCGACTTCACGGTGAACGCGATGGCGCTCATGCTCACGCCCCGGCGCGACGGCAGCGAGGCGACGGTGCCGCAGCTCATCGACGTCGGCGGCGGGCTCGAGCACCTGCTGCAGGGCGTGCTCGACACCCCGATGGCGCCCGAGCGCTCGTTCGACGACGACCCGCTGCGCATGATGCGCGCCGCGCGCTTCGCCGCGCAGCTCGGCTTCGAGGTCGCGCCCCGCGCGCTCGAGGCGATGGCCGCGCTCGCCGAGCGGATCCGCGACATCTCAGCGGAGCGGGTGCGCGACGAGCTCTCGAAGCTGCTGCTGACGAGCACCCCGGTGCCGGGGCTGCGGCTGCTGACCGACGCGGGCATCCTCGACATCGTGCTGCCGGAGGTGCCGGCGCTGCGGCTCGAGGCCGACGAGCACGCGCACCACAAGGACGTCTTCGAGCACTCGCTCACCGTGCTGCAGCAGGGCATCGACCTCGAGGCATCGCGCAACCCGGATGCGGCGCCCGACCTCGTGTCGCGGCTCGCGGGCCTGCTGCACGACATCGGCAAGCCCGCCACGCGACGCATCGAGGGGCGGGTCGTCACGTTCCACCAGCACGACCTCGTCGGCGCGCGGATGGCGAAGCAGCGGCTCAAGGCGCTGCGCTTCGACAACGACACCGTGAAGGCGGTCGCGCGGCTCGTCGAGCTGCACCTGCGCTTCTACGGCTACGGCGAGCAGGCGTGGACCGACTCCGCGGTGCGCCGCTACGTGCGCGACGCCGGACCGCTGCTCGAGCGGCTGCACATCCTCACGCGCTCCGACGTCACGACCCGCAACCGCCGGAAGGCGGAGCGGCTCGACTTCGCCTACGACGACCTCGAGCACCGGATCGCCGAGCTGCGCGAGCAGGAGGAGATGGACGCGGTGCGTCCCGACCTCGACGGCGAGCAGATCATGGCCATCCTCGGCATCCGGCCCGGCCGCGAGGTGGGGGAGGCGTACCGGATGCTGCTCGAGCAGCGCCTCGAGCACGGCCCGCTGGGCGCCGAGCGCGCGGAGCAGGTCCTCCGCGACTGGTGGGCCTCCCGCTCGTCCTGACCTCGTCCTCAACGGAGCAGCTGGTCGCGCGAGGGCAGCATCACCCCGTGCTGCCACCCGCTCCGTTGAGAAGTCTCGTAGCGGGGGAGTGGCCGGTGCGGTAGGATCGACAGGTTGCGCGGACTCTGATCCCGCACATGCATACCCTCCTGCTGCAGATCGTCTGCAGCCGTTCTAGTCCGAAGGAGGTGGGTGAAGCATGCAGCAGTACGAACTCATGGTGATTCTCGACCCGGAGGTGGACGAGCGCACCGTCGCTCCGTCGCTCGACAAGTTCCTCAACGTCATCCGCAACGATGGCGGCACCATCGAGAAGATCGACATCTGGGGCCGTCGGCGCCTGGCATACGAGATCGACAAGAAGACCGAGGGCATCTACGCCGTCGTCAACTTCTCGGCCGAGTCCGCCACGACCGACGAGCTCGATCGCCAGCTGGGCCTGTCCGAGGCCGTCATGCGCACCAAGGTGCTGCGCTCCGAGACCGCGGTCTCGCAGACCGGTGACTCGAAGCGCCACTACGACGCGAAGGCTGCCAAGGCCGCCGCGAAGGCTGACAAGGCACCGGCGCAGCCCGCGGCGCCCGTCGACGCGA
The DNA here is from genome assembly GCF_003752465.1 of Agrococcus jenensis. Classification (NCBI taxonomy): domain Bacteria; kingdom Bacillati; phylum Actinomycetota; class Actinomycetes; order Micrococcales; family Microbacteriaceae; genus Agrococcus; species Agrococcus jenensis. Next base: position 1,008,351 of record NZ_RKHJ01000001.1, read on the forward strand.
CCCCCGCAGCCCCTGCAGCCACCGAGGCTCCCGCAGAGGTCGAGGCCAAGTAGCCATGGCAGGCGAGACGATCATCACGGTGGTCGGCAACCTGACGGCTGACCCGGAGCTGCGCTACACGCAGAACGGGCTCGCGGTCGCGAACTTCACGATCGCGTCGACCCCACGCACCTTCGACCGCCAGGCGAACGAGTGGAAGGACGGCGAAGCGCTGTTCCTCCGCGCGTCGGTCTGGCGCGAGTTCGCCGAGCACGTGTCGCAGAGCCTGACGAAGGGCTCGCGCGTCATCGCGCAGGGTCGCCTGAAGCAGCGCTCCTTCGAGACGCAGCAGGGCGAGAAGCGCACGGTCATCGAGCTCGAGGTCGACGAGATCGGCCCCTCGCTCCGCTACGCGACCGCACAGGTCACGCGCGCACAGGGCGGCGGCGCAGGCCGCAGCTCCGGCGGCCAGGGCGGCGGCGGCAACTTCGGTCAGCCGCAGCAGGTCGCGGACGAGCCGTGGGGTCAGCCCGCCCAGCAGCAGGCGCAGCCCGCATCGGGCGGCGACGTCTGGGGCGCGCCCGGCACCTCGTACAACGACGAGACGCCCTTCTAAGGCTTCTCGGCACCAAGCACTCACGGGACGGCAGTCCCGAGCACGAAAGAAGGACACATGGCTGGCAAGCCGCAGAACAACCGCAAGCCGCGGGGCCCGAAGGGCGGAAAGCCGCTCGCTCCGGCGAAGGCGATCAAGGTCGGCGTCATCGACTGGAAGGACGTCGCGACGCTGAAGAAGTTCATCTCCGAGCGCGGCAAGATCCGTGCCCGTCGCATCACCGGCGTGTCGGTGCAGGAGCAGCGCCTGATCGCCAAGGCGATCAAGAACGCGCGCGAGATGGCGCTCCTGCCCTACTCCGGCGCCGGACGCTGAGGGGGCTGAGGAACATGGCAAAGCTCATCCTCACGAACGAGGTCTCCGGCCTCGGCTCCGCTGGTGACGTCGTCGACGTCAAGACCGGCTTCGCTCGCAACTACCTCGTCCCGCAGGGCCTCGCGGTCATGTGGACGCGCGGTGGTGAGAAGCAGGTCGAGCAGATCAAGGCAGCCCGCGTCGCACGCGAGCACGCCACGATCGAGGAGGCGCAGGACCTGCGCGCCCGGCTCGAGGCGAACCCCGTCACGCTGACCGCCAAGGCCGGCGCCGAGGGCCGTCTCTTCGGCTCCATCCAGACGAAGGACATCGCCGACGCCGTCCAGGCCGCCGGTCATGGCTCCGTCGACAAGCGCGTCATCGAGATCCCGACGCCGATCCGCTCGGTGGGCGACCACCAGGCGACGGCTCGCCTCCGCGACGACATCATCGCCACGATCACCCTCAAGGTGGTCGCCGCGAAGTGACGTTCCCCGTCACCGCTGTCGGGCCCGCATCCCCTGTGGATGCGGGCCCTTCCGCTTGCCCTCGTGTGCAGCTCGACGGACCCTCGAGCGCTCGATCGCACAACCTTCAACGTGCACTTGACACCACATTCCACACGCCGGATGTGGAAAGGGAAACCCCCGGTCAGAGCCGCTTTCTGGGCTTATCCGCAGTTCGAATCCACAGATCTGTGCACAGGGCTGGGGATGGAGCGGCGCTGAGCCCTCGGCGTTTCGCGGCCCTGTCCACAGCTCTCCACAGCGCTCTCCACAGGACCGATTCGACGGGGCGGCCCAGCGCTCCTAGCCTGTGCGAGGCTCCCTCGATCGATCGGTGTGGGCGGCCTGCGCCAGCATCTGGCGCACAGGGGGGATGGGCATGACAGACCTTGCAGAGATCGGCCTCGACGAGAGCCGCTACAGCGAGCGCACCCCGCCGCACGACATGCTCGCCGAGCAGTCCGCCATCGGCGGCATGCTGCTGTCGAAGGACGCGGTCGCCGACTGCCTCGAGACGGTCCGGGGCAACGACTTCTACCAGCCGAAGCACGAGATCGTCTACGAGGCGATCCTCTCCCTCTACTCGCGCGGCGAGCCGACCGACGTCATCACGGTGGCCGACGAGCTGACGAAGACGGCGATGCTCTCGCGCGCCGGCGGCGTGCAGTACCTGCACTCGCTGACGTCGATGGTGCCGACCGCGGCGAACGCCGGCTACTACGCCGAGATCGTTGCCGAGAAGGCGGTGCTGCGGCGGCTCGTCGAGGCGGGCACGCGCATCGTGCAGATGGGCTACGCCTCGGAGGGCGAGGTCACCGACCTCGTCAACCACGCGCAGGCCGAGATCTACTCCGTGATGGGCGAGGACCAGTCCGAGGACTACGTGCCGCTCAGCCTCGCCGTCGAGTCGGCGATCGAGGAGATCGAGGCCGCGAAGGGCCTCGACGGCGTGATGACGGGCGTGCCGACCGGCTTCCGCGAGCTCGACGAGCTCACGAACGGCCTGCACCCGGGCCAGCTGATCGTCGTCGCCGCCCGACCAGGCCTCGGCAAGTCCACGCTCGCGATGGACCTCGTGCGGTCGTGCTCCATCAAGAACGACATGCCCTCGGTCTTCTTCTCGCTCGAGATGGGGCGCACCGAGATCGCCATGAAGCTGCTCTCGGCCGAGTCGAGCATCCTGCTGCAGAAGCTGCGCAAGGGTGCGATCGAGGGCCGCGACTGGACGACGCTGGCGCAGGTGCGCGGGCGCATCAACGACGCGCCGCTCTACATCGACGACAGCCCCAACCTCACGCTCGTCGAGATCCGCGCCAAGTGCCGACGCCTCAAGCAGCAGGCGGGCCTCAAGATGGTCGTCGTCGACTACCTGCAGCTCATGACGAGCGGCAAGAAGGTCGAGTCGCGCCAGCAGGAGGTCTCGGAGTTCTCCCGCTCGCTCAAGCTGCTCGCGAAGGAGCTGCAGGTGCCGGTCATCGCGCTCTCGCAGCTCAACCGCGGCCCGGAGCAGCGCGGCGACAAGAAGCCCGCGATCAGCGACCTCCGTGAGTCGGGCTCGATCGAGCAGGACGCCGACATCGTGATGCTGCTGCACCGCGAGGACGCGTACGACCGCGACATCCGCCCGGGCGAGGCCGACATCATCGTCGCCAAGCACCGAGGCGGCCCCACGAAGACGATCCCGGTCGCGTTCCACGGCCACCTCGCGCGCTTCGTCGACATCGCACCCGGCATGGGCGGCGACGGGGGGCCGGGCATGCCCCCCGGTGGCACGCCGTTCGGCGGCGTGCCCTACGGCGCTCCGCCGCCCGTCGAGGGCTGACACGGCGAAGGGCCCCGGTCGATGCGACCGGGGCCCTTCCTCGTGCGCTGCGTCAGCCCTGCTGGCCGATCGCGAAGTCGACGCGACCGTCGGGGGTCGCGGATGCGTCCAGCACCTTGTCGTCGAGCGCGACGACGGCCGACGGGTCGAGGAAGACCTTCGCGCCGGCCGACTCGACGACCTGGTCGTCGGCCTCCGGCAGCTCGGCGACGGTGACGTTGAGCCCGGCACCCTCGGCGTCCTGCGCGATCCTCAGGCCGCCGGTCTGGGGCGCCTGCGCGCCGTCGACGATGCCGGTGATGATGGTCTGGGCGTTCTCGGTCAGGGTGAGCATGGCTGCTCCTTCCGTTGGCGAGCCGGCCACGATGCCGAGGATCGGCCGCCGATGCAAGCCGCGGCCGGAGCCGGGCGTGTCGGTGCGCGGGATGCGTCCGGCCAGGACCCTGCCAGACTGGCTGCATGCCCACCGACTCCGAGGCGCGTGTCGCCGTCTACATCGACTTCGACAACATCCTCATCTCTCGCTACGACCAGATCCACGGTCGGGGTGCCTTCCACGCCGACAAGGTCCGCACGCTCACGACCGACGGCCGCGAGTCGAAGGCACGCACCCGCTTCTCGCAGGCGACCGTCGACCTCGGCGCCATCATCGACTACGCGTCGAGCTACGGCTCGATCGTGCTGAGCCGCGCGTACGCCGACTGGTCGGTGCCCGCCCACGCCGCGTACCGCGATCAGCTGCTCGCCCGCGCGGTCGACCTCGTGCAGATGTTCCCGACCACCCGATCGCTCAAGAACGGCGCCGACATCCGCCTCTCGATCGACGTGGTCGAGGACCTGTTCCGGCTCGACAACATCACGCACGTCGTCGTGGTCGCCGGCGACAGCGACTACATCGCCCTCGCGCAGCGCACGAAGCGGCTCGGCCGCTTCATGGTCGGCATCGGCGTCGCGGGCAGCACCTCCAAGTCGCTCGCCGCCGCGTGCGACGAGTTCGCCGACTACGACGCGCTGCCCGGCATCGAACCGGTGCAGATCGACGAGCCGGAGCCGGAGCCCGACGCCCCCGAGCCGACCCCTGCCGAGGCCGAGGCGATCGTCGCGGAGGCCGAGGTGGTGGCCGCGCAGCAGCAGCCCGCGCGGGGTCGCCGCAGCCGGCGCGCGTCGAGCGCCTCCGTCGCGGCCGAGACCGACGAGGTCGCCATGACCACCGCGCAGCGCGGCGACGCCGCGACGGGGCTGCTCGAGCGGGCGATGCGCATCCTGCACCAGAAGAACGACGACGAGTGGCTGCACGCGAACGTCGTCAAGGAGCAGATGAAGCGGATGGACCCCGTGTTCAACGAGAAGTCGCTCGGCCACCGATCGTTCACCGACTTCGTCACCGCGCGCGGCGAGGTCGTCGACATGCGCGAAGAGGGCCAGGCTCGCCTGCTGCGCCTGAAGGGCGACTGACGCACCCATCGTCGCGCGACCAGTGCGGATGTCGGCGGCATCCGGCAGGATGACGGCATGCCGGAGCTGCCCGAGGTGGAGGCGCTGGCGGCCGATCTGGGCGAGCGCCTGATCGGCCGCACGATCCGGCGCGTCCAGATCGCCGAGGTCGCGGCGCTCAAGACGTTCGACCCACCGGTCGACGCGCTCGAGCACGCGGTGATCACCGGCACCGGCCGGCGCGGCAAGCACCTCGTCATCGACGTCGAGCGCGACGAGGAGCCGCGTCACCTGCACCTCGTGCTGCACCTCGCCCGGTCGGGGTGGGTCCGGTGGCGCGCGGAGGCGCCGAAGCCGACGACCGGTCGCGGTCGGGGACCGCTCGCCGCGCGCGTCGTGCTCGAGCGGCCGGACGGCGACGAGGGCGTCGGCGGCGACGGCTTCGACGTCACCGAGCAGGCGACGCAGAAGCGGCTCGCGATCCACGTCGTCGCGCATCCCGACCAGGTGCTCAGCATCGCGACGCTCGGCCCCGAGCCGCTCGACGCGTCCTTCACCGAGGAGCGATTCGCGCAGATCCTCGCGCACGCGGGGCGCGCGCAGATCAAGGGCGTGCTGCGCGATCAGCAGCGCATCGCCGGCATCGGCAACGCCTACTCCGACGAGATCCTGCACGCGGCGCGGATGTCGCCCTTCCATCCGGCGTCGATGCCGCCCGACGACGTGCACCGGCTGTACGCGTCGCTGCAGAAGGTGCTCGGTGATGCGGTCGAGCGCGCGCACGGGGTCAAGGCGTCCTCGCTCAAGAGCGAGAAGCGGCAGGGCATGCGCGTGCACGGCCGGAAGGGCGAGGCGTGCCCGGTGTGCGGCGACACCGTGCGGCAGGTGATCTACGCCGACAGCACCTTCGAGTACTGCGCGACCTGCCAGACCGGCGGGAAGCCGCTCGCCGACCGGGTGCTCTCGCGGCTGGGCGTGCGGCGCTGAGCCCGCAGCCCGTCGCTGACGCCCCCCCCAGGAGCGGTCAGACCGAGCCGGTCACCACGCTCCATGGCTGGATCGTGACGATCTGGACGCCCGGTGCGCCGTAGTACGGGTCGCGGGCGAGGGCCGTCTTCACCTCGGCGACGTCGTCCGTCGCGAACAGCAGCAGCGCTCCCGACTGGTCGGCGAAGGGGCCGGCGGCGACCAGCAGCCCCTGCTCGTGCATCTCGCCGAGCAGCTCGCGGTGGCGCGGGCGCAGCTCGAGGCGGGCGGGGTCGTCGGAGAACGAGAGGATGACGGCGATCATGCCCCCAGCCTAGGGACCCTCGCGATCTCGGCGGGCGGCGGACGACCGGCGGGCGACGGGGCCGGATGCAGCGACGGGCGGATGCGCCGGCCAGCCGGCCGCGCATCCGCCCGTGCAGAGCGGTCAGGCCGCGGCGCGCTCCGCCTGCGCCGAGACCTCGACGAGCTGCTCGACGGCGGCGCGCAGCTGCTCCACCGAGCGGCCCGCGAACGCGGCGGGATCCGTCATGCGCATCGAGGCGTCGAAGTCGGTCGGCTGGAACGGCATCTGCACGCCCTCGCCCTGCAGGTCGAGGCCGATGAAGCGGAGCACGGCGCTGAGCTGCGCGGCCGCGGAGGCGCCGCCGGACCAGCCGTAGGAGACGACGACGGCCGGGAGCGCGCTCCACTCGGCCTTCAGGTAGTCGATCGCGTTCTTGAGCGCCGCCGGGTACCCGCTGTTGTAGTCCGGGGTGACGAAGACGACGCCGTCGAGAGCCGCGATCTGCTCGCCCCAGGCGATCGAGTGCGGCTGGGTGCGCACGCCGGAGGCGGGCGGCAGCGCCTCGTCGAGCAGCGGCAGGCGGATCTCGGCGAGGTCGAGCATGACGACGTCGCCGCCGGCGGCCTCGATCAGCGTCGCGATCTCGTCGGCGACCGGGCGGCCCACGCGGACGGGACGCGTGCTGCCGACGATGATGCCGATCTGGGGACGTGCAGACATGATGCTCCTCGAGGACGTAGAGAGTCGTGGCGCACACCTGCGGCGCCGCCGAGTCCAACGTCGCGTCTGATGTCAGATATTCCCGCGCGAGCGACGGCAGCGCCGAGCACCCGGTGGGCGCCGCGTGCGCGGCTCAGACGAGGAACGCGCGCGCGGCCGTCACCATCGCGGTGGTCGCGGTGTCGAGGGTGGGCTGCAGGACGGGGATGAAGTCGGGCGAGTGGTTCGAGGGCACGTCGATGTCGAAGGTGCCGCGCTCGCGCGCGACCCGGACGAGCTCGGGGTCGAAGCCGCCGTACATCCAGTAGACGTAGGGCGCGCCCCACGTCTCCGGCAGGTAGCTGAAGTCCTCGGAGCCGAGCAGCGGCTGCTGCGCGGCGTGCCGGTCGCCGAAGACGGCATCGAACGCCGCGCCCACCGTCGCGGCCGCGTCGTCGTCGTTCACGGTCAGCGGCGCGATGTCGCCGCGCACGATCGTGGCCGGCGGTGCCCCAGCGACCTGGCACTCGCCCTGCACGATCCGCTCGATGGCGGCCAGCACGCGCCGCCGCACCGGCTCCTCGAACGAGCGCACGTTCACCTCGAACCGCGCGGATTCCGGGATGATGTTCTGCTTCGTGCCGGCGTGGAACGTGCCGATCGAGACGACGGCGCGGTCGGAGGGCGCGACCTCGCGCGAGACGATCGTCTGCAGCCGCACCACCATGCTCGCCGTGAGCACGATCGGGTCGATCGTCTTCTCGGGCTGCGAGCCGTGGCCGCCACGGCCGTGGACGGTGACGATGAGGTGGTCGCTCGCGGCCATCACCGGTCCCGCGGCGCTGCGCACCTCGTCGGCGGCGGCCGGCATGACGTGCTGGCCGAGCGCCACGTCGATGCCGTCCGGGAAGCGCTCGCGCAGGGCCTCCTGCATGCCGAGGGCACCCACCATCATCTCCTCGGCGGGCTGGAAGACCGCGAGGATCGTGCCCGACCAGTCGTCCTGCTCCGCCAGGATGCGCAGCGCGCCCTGGAGCGCGGCCATGTGGGTGTCGTGCCCGCACGCGTGCATGACGCCCGTGCGCTGGCCCTCGAACTCGTCGGTCGCGCTCGAGCGGTACGGCACCTGCTCGACCTCGGTGACGGGCAGGCCGTCCATGTCGGCACGCAGCAGCACCGTCGGTCCGTCACCGCGTCGCAGCACCCCGACGACGCCGGTGGAGTCGCCCACCTGCTCGTGCACGTCGAGGCCGGCCTCGCGCAGCAGCTCCGCCATCCGCGCCGCGGTGCGGTGCTCGCGGTTCGAGAGCTCGGGGCTCGCGTGCAGCTCGCGGTAGAGGTCTTCGATGAACGGGCGGTGGCTCTCGAGCGTCATGCGGCCAGGCTACGCCGGGGCGGGCGCTGAGGGCCGAGCGGTAGCATGGAGGGGAACTGTGAGGAGAGCCGTGACCGCCACGCCGAGCCCCTCGCAGGGATGGCACCCCTGGCACCTCCCTGCGATGCGCGCCGTCCCCGCACTCGCCGTGGGTCTGCCGCTGCCGTTCATCCAGCTGCACTCGCCGCTCGTCGGGCTCATCGCGCTCGTCGTCCTGCTCGCGGGCACCGCGGTGGCCCTCTGGCTCGGCCGAGGCCTGGTGCCTGCCGGGGCGGGGCGCTGGCCCGCGCACGGCGCGATCTGGAGCGCCCTGCTCGCCGTCGTCGCGCTGCTCGCGCTGCTGGCCCCGAGCGAGCTGACGCTAGCGCTGACGGTCGCGGCCTGGGGCATCGGTGCTGGCGCGATCGAGCTGCTCGGCTGGTGGCGGATGCGCGGCGAGCGGGAGCCGCGCACCCTGCGGCTCGTGCGCGACTGGCGCGCGGTCGCGGTCCTCACCCTCCTGCTCGGCGTCGTCTTCCTGTTCGTGCGCGACGCCGTCACCCTCACCGGCCTGCTCGGCGCCTACGCCGTGATCGTCGGGGTCTACCACGCGCTCGCGGCGGCCTCCGCACGCCCGGCGCGCACCACAGCGAGCGAGCGGAGCCAGGCATGACCGACCACCACCGACCCGACGGCCAGGATCACCGCCGCACCGACGGTCCCGTCCAGCCCACCCGGCGCCAGCAGCTGAAGCCGTTCGAGTACCTCGCCTTCGCGGCCGTGGCCGGCGTCTTCGCTGGCCTCGTCGTGCTCCTGTCGGTGCGCGACGTCGTGCTCGCGCTCGTCGCGTTCGGCGTCGCGTTCATCTTCACGCTGCTGCTGACCGCGACGCTCATGCTCGCGATCAAGCCGAAGGGCCGGTCCGCGGCCGACCTCGACAAGCGCGAGGGCTTCGAGCCGTGAGCCGTCGGGCGCTGCTCGGCGTGCTCGTCGTGGCGGCGCTCGCCGGATGCTCGCTCCAGCTGCTGCCCGGCGGGTCGGCGGAGCCCGCGCCAACCGCGTCGCGGTCGGGCCAGGCATCCGCGCCGACGGGCCCGCACCTCACCGCCGCCGGCCGCTGGCTCGATCCGATCGCGGATGACGTCGCCGGCACCGAGGTCTGCGACGGCCGAGCGGGTCGGGAGGCGCTCGCGACGTTCGATCGTGCGGCGGCACCCGCGCTCGGCGTGGCTGCGGGTGACGCGACGCTCACGTGCGGGAACGCCGACGGGGCGGGCTGGCGCCACATCGCCGACGGCCACACCGGCGACTTCGGCGAGCTCGGAGAGCTGGTCGGCGCGGGCTGGGAGGACGTCGCGTGGTTCGCGATCGATCTCGCGCTCGAGCGGCCGACGCGCGTCGAGCCCTACCGCGACGACATCGCGAACTACGACGTGCTGGTCGAGTACGTCGACGGCGGCTCGGTCGAGCGGTCGTGGATGGTGACGGTGGGTGTCGGCATCGGCTCCGGACAGGTCATCACGGCGTTCCCCGACGAGCAGTGACGACGGGCGGCGGATCGCGGCCGCGACTCGCCCCTGGTGAGGGCGCATGCCCGGTGCTTCACTGAGCGCATCCAACGACTGAGCCCTTCGTCCTGGGTCCTCCATCGCGAGTGGCTCGACCAGGAGGCGCATCATGAAGATGGAGCAACCGGCCACCGTGGGTCTCGACATCGCCGGGCTCATGCATGCCACCCGAGCGGAGGCGCGGCGCGTCATGGAGGCCTCGAAGGGCGACGTCGTGAGCGACCACGAGGCGATTCTCGATCGGCTGCAGGTGGCCGAGCTCATCACCGGCGACGAGGCCAGGACGCTGCTCGAGCTGTACCGGATCGGCTACGAGGCGGGCGAGGGCAAGGGCGACGTGCAGCGCGCGTTCTTCGAGTCGCGCGGCATGTACGACCGGATGGCGGCGAGCGGCACCGCGAGCCCCGTCGCGCTGATCGTCGCGTCGGCCGGCGTCGGCTCGTTCGAGGTCGCGCCGGGCGACGACGGCTCGACGACGGTGACGATCGCGAGGGTGAGCTACGGCTCGAGCCTCGCGGGCATCGGCGCGGGCATCGGCGCCATCATCGGGGGACCGGCGGGCGGCGCGCTGGGCGGCGCGATCGGCGGGCTGCTGGGCGGCATCGTCGACGAGAAGAAGGACAAGAAGAAGCCGTAGCGCGCTGCGGCGCGGGGCCGCTGGCACGATGGTGGCATGCGCGATCTCGTCACCGTCGACTGGCTGGCCGACCACCTCGACGACGAGGGTCTCGTCGTCGTGGACGCGAGCATGGCGCCGCCGGGCTCGGGCGATCCGCTGCCCGAGGACGGCATCCCGGGTGCCGTGCGCTTCGACATCGACGGCGCCATGTCCCGGCACGACGAGGCGGACGGGCTCGGGCCGGTCGGCGTGCACGACCTGCTCGCGCCCGCCGACTTCGAGCGCGCGCTGCGCGGGCTCGGCATCCGCGTCGGCGACCGGGTCGTCGCCTACGACGCGGCGGGGCTCTTCTCGAGCGCCCGCGCCTGGTGGATGCTGCGCGCCGCGGGCGTCGACGCCGCGGTGCTCGACGGCGGGCTGCCGGCCTGGAGGGAGGCCGGGCACCCGACCGCGCCGGTCGCCGCGAGCCTCGGCCGCCCGAGCGACCTGACGGTCGTGTGGGACGCGAGCGCCTTCGTCGACGCCGACGTCACTGCCGCGGCCCTCGCGAGCGGCGACGCCGCCGTGCTCGACGCCCGCTCGCCGAGCCGGTTCCGCGGCGCCGAGCCCGACCCGCGCGAGGGCGTGCGTGCCGGGCACATGCCGGGCGCGGACTCGCTGCACTACGCCTCGATCGCGCCTGACGGCCGCATGCTCCCCGCCGCGGCGCTGGCGGAGCGGCTCGGAGCGGCGGCGGGGGAGCGGCCGATCATCGCGAGCTGCGGCTCCGGCGTGACGGCGGCGGTGCTCGCGCTCGCGGCGACGCTCACCGGCCGGGAGGCGACCGTCTACGACGGCTCCTGGTCCGAGTGGGGCCGCGACGACTCCGGCCGCCCCGTCGTCACCGGGGACTGACGCGCGGCGACTGCCGCCTCGCGGCCGGTCGACACGCCAGTGTCGAGGATTCTTTTGAATCGTTCACGATAAGCGCTACGGTGAGGGCATGACGGAGCCGGACGCAGCGCTGCTGCGAGCACGCGGCCTGCGCGTGACGCAGGGCCGCCTCGCGGTGCTCGAGGTGCTGGACCGGCTGCCGCATGCCGATGCCGACGACGTGCACCGCGCGCTCGCAGGCGCTGGCGCGGACACGTCCGTGCAGTCGGTGCACAACGTGCTCGGCGACCTCACCGCCGCCGGTCTCGTGCGCCGCTTCGAGCCGGCGCGGTCGTCCGCGCGCTACGAGCGGCGCGTCGGCGACAACCACCACCACGCGGTCTGCGCGAGCTGCGGTCGCGTCGACGACGTCGACTGCGTGGTGGGCGAGGCGCCGTGCATGCACGCGGATGCGCCGGCCGGCTTCACGGTGCAGGCGGCCGAGGTCACGTTCGTGGGGCTCTGCGCCGACTGCGCGAACCCCGCCTGACCGACACCACCCGGGCAGCGTCGCCCGCCCCACGCCGAGCACGGCGCAGCCGCGCCGTGCCCAGAGACCCCCAGCGGACACACCGAGGATCAGAGGAAGAGGAAGCATGACGACTCCCACCACGAACAGCGTCGGCACGCCGATCGCGAGCGACGCGCACTCGCAGAGCGTCGGCGCCGACGGCGCGATCGCCCTGACCGACCACTACCTGGTCGAGAAGCTCGCCCACTTCAACCGCGAGCGGGTGCCGGAGCGGGTGGTGCACGCCAAGGGCGGCGGCGCCTACGGCCGCTTCGTCACGACGCACGACGTCTCGCAGTACACCCGCGCCGCGCTCTTCCAGCCGGGTGTCGAGACCGAGATGCTCGCACGCTTCTCCACCGTGGCCGGCGAGCAGGGCAGCCCCGACACGTGGCGCGACCCGCGCGGCTTCTCGCTGAAGTTCTACACGACCGAGGGCAACTACGACCTCGTCGGCAACAACACCCCCGTCTTCTTCATCCGCGACGGCATCAAGTTCCCCGACTTCATCCACTCGCAGAAGCGCCTGCCGGGCTCGAACCTGCGCGACAACGACATGCAGTGGGACTTCTGGACCCTCTCGCCCGAGTCGGCCCACCAGGTGACGTGGCTCATGGGCGACCGCGGCCTCCCCAAGACGTGGCGGCACATGGACGGCTTCGGCTCGCACACCTACCAGTGGATCAACGCGGCGGGGGAGCGCTTCTGGGTGAAGTACCACTTCAAGACGAACCAGGGCAACGACTTCCTGACGCAGGCGGAGGCCGACCAGCTCGCCGGCAGCGACGCCGACCACCACATCCGCGACCTCTACGGCGCGATCGAGGACGGCGAGCACCCGTCGTGGACGCTCTCGGTGCAGGTCATGCCGTACGAGGACGCGGTGTCGTACCGCTTCAACCCGTTCGACCTGACGAAGGTGTGGCCGCACGGCGACTACCCGCTCATCGAGGTCGGCCAGATGACGCTCGACCGCAACCCCGAGAACTACTTCGCCGAGATCGAGCAGGCGGCCTTCAGCCCGGCGCACTTCGTGCCCGGCATCGCGGCGAGCCCTGACAAGATGCTGCAGGCGCGCATCTTCAGCTACGCCGACGCGCAGCGGTACCGCGTCGGCGCCAACCACGCCGAGCTGCCCGTCAACCGCGCTCGCGCGGCCGAGGTGGACTCGTACGACAAGGACGGCCAGCTGCGCCACACCTTCCGCTCGCCGAGCCGGCCGGTCTACGCGCCCAACTCGTTCGGCGGACCGGCGGCGGATGCCGCTGCGGCCGGTGACGGCGGCGGCTGGCAGAGCGACGGCGAGCTCGTGCGGTCGGCCGTCACGCTGCACCCGGAGGACGACGACTTCGGCCAGGCCGGCACGCTCGTGCGCGAGGTGCTGAGCGACCCGGAGCGCGAGCGCCTCGTGGCGAACATCGTCGGCCACGTCGGCAAGACGCGCGTGCCCGAGATCCGCGAGCGCGCGATCCAGTACTGGAAGAGCGTGGACGCCGGGCTCGGCGCTCGCATCGAGGCAGGCCTCACGCCGATCTCGGAGGCGCGCACGTCGCTCGCGTCCGAGCCGGTGCGCACGCCCGCCGTCTTCTAGCCGCTCGACCCGCGCTGCCCGCGCCGACCATCGTCGGCGCGGGCAGCGTGATGTCGTCCCGGCTCACCGCGGGAGCCGGTGGACGCGGCCGCCGAGCGGTTCAGTGCTCGACGACGCCCTGGAGCTCGACCATCGTGCGGATCGCCTCGATGGTCTTGCGCGGCTGCAGGTGCTCGACGTCCTTCGGCCCGCCGAGCGACAGCAGCGGCACGAAGACGAACGACTCGTCGAAGGCGAGCGCGCCGTGCTTCGCGACGGCGTGCGGGAAGAGTCCCCAGTCGAGCTTCCGCTCCAGGTGCTTCGCGCCGCCGCCGACCGTCAGCTTCACGAAGGTCGAGACCCTCGAGCCGAGGCCGGTGGTCTCCTCGCTCCGGTACGTGATGCCCGTGACGCCGTCGCCCGGGTCCCAGGTGACGACGTCGGCGAACCCGGTCACCATGATCGGGATCGCGATGCCCTGTCCCGTGACCTTGCCGAGCACGTCGCCGATGCCCGCTTCGTAGGCGCGTGGGTCGATGACGCGCACGAACCCCTCGCCGAACGTGCCGAAGCCGTACTGCTGCCACAGCTCGACGAGGTCCTCCGGGACGCGGTCGCGGTAGGCGTCGATCAGGTCGGCAGGCACGGGGGCGTGCGGGACGAAGTCCGGGATCTCGATCACGCAGGGACCCTATCGACGTGCGAGCGGGAGCGGATCCGCATGACGACCGCGGAGATCGGCCGCGTCCCGGAGAGGCCTGGAGCAAGCCGTCCGCATCAGCTCCGGAAGCGCGCGTCGACGAGGGCGTGGGACCAGGCGAGCGCGTCGGGCGTCTGGCCGGCGCGGAAGCACTCGTCGACGAACATCTCCCACGACGTGCGCACCCCGTCCGCGGCGTCGTCCGGCATGGCCATCGCGGTCTCGACGACCTCCTGCCACGTGTCGCCTTCGACCTGCAGGGCCTGCCGGATGCGCGAGACGTTCCGGTCCATGGTGTCGCGCGTCGCGTCGTCGAGCGCTCCGATCGCGTCGAGGACGTACGCGTCGAGGAAGCGCACCATCGGTGCTCCGGCGTAGCGGTCGATCGTCTCGGACATGCTCAGGCCGCCCACGGCCGAGCGCGCAGCGCCTCGAAGTCGCCCGCGAGGAACTCCGCAGCGATGGATCGTGCTTCGCCCGCGTCCGCGAACCGCAGCGTGCCGACCTCTTGGCCGTCCGGGCCGACGTTCTCGAGCAGCACCGAATCGGCGCCGAACTCGAGGTTCCACTCGTCGGAATCGGTCATCGAGACCGTCGCGTGCTCCTCATCGGCATCGCGCAGGGCGAGCAGGAGGGTGTCGAGCGTCTCGATCGAGGCGTCTCCCTCGACCTCCGCGCCGTTCGGATCGGTGAGCCAGATCGATCGTCCCGTCGTCACTTCTTCCCCCAGATCGCGAAGCCGCCGCGGTTGCCCGGGTGCAGGATACCCCACCAGAGCGAGCCGGGCGTGTGCTGCGGCGTGGGCACGAGCTGCATCACGCCGTTCCGTCCGAGGACCGTGTCGGGGTGGGCGTGGTGCCAGATGAAGTCGGCGGGCGACGGGTTCTGGCGGCCCCCTGGCTGGGCGACGCGGTCCGCGATGCCCGGCGAGACCGACTCCATCCAGTCCTCGAAGTCTGCGTCCGTCTGCATCGCCTCGTCGAGCGCCGTGTTCGCGCGGTTGAAGTGCACGCTGCGCGATCGCGCCCAGTCGACCTCGTCGAGGGTCATCTCGTAGTAGACCTCGTACTGCTCAGGCCGCCGCGGCCCCTCGAGGCGATCGGCCTCGGGCGTGACGCGGTCGGGCGCATCGTGGTCGCGCGGCCGGTCCGGTGCCCGCTGCGAGCCGGCGAGCTCGCGGTCCTTCGCCTCGATCTGCTGCTTGATCTGACGGGTCTTGGAGCTGAGCCTGCCGGACTTCTCGGCGACGCCGCGGGCGACCTTCGGCAGCATCTCCTCGATGGTGTCGATCGCTTCCTTGACGATGATCTTGATGGTCGACATGCGGCGCTACCCCGTCACGATCTGGCAGGAGGAGATCTGGGCGATGAAGTCGTCGGCGAGCCGCTCCTGATCTGCGGCGTTCGACTCGAGGTCGCCGGCGGCCTGGTCGAGCGCGTCGAGGTCAGCCTCGAACTCGCTCACGTCGCCGATCGCGCCCTCGACGAGCTCGGCCTCGAGCATCGCGGTCAGGCCGTCCATCATCGGCCCCTGCAGCGGCTCGATGATCATCGGCAGCAGCTGCTGCGCGAGCTGGTCGACCATGATGTTCGTCAGCACGTCGAGCGCCTTCTTCCGCAGCGCGATGATCGCCGCGTTCGCCGCGAGGCTCGCGCCGAGCGTGAAGACCGCGCTCGCGGCGGCCGCGGCGATCTGCGCGGCGGTGATGACGAGCTCGGCGATCACCTTCACCTTGAGCGCCACGACCGCGTCGGCCGCGATGTCGACGCCGCCTGCGACCGGGTCGAGCGCATCCACCATCTTCTGGATGTTCGTCGACCTGTCGGCGTCCCACGCGCTCTTGAACGAGGTCGAGGCCTGCCCCGTGAGCGCCGCACCGACGCCGTCCTTCACACGCGTCTCGGCGACGTCGATCGTGCCCTCGATGTCGTCCTTGAACTGCCGCATGATCTGGGCAGCGCGACGCATCTCGTCCTCGTCGAGCGGCGGCCAGTCGTAGCCGAGCATGTCGAGCACCCAGACCAGCTCACCGGGCAGGTTCATCGCCACGACACATCACCTCCGTCTACCGATGTGCTCACGCTAGGGCTCCGCGGCGGGGGAGGGCGATGGGGAGAACTCCCCGTCCATCGCCGCCGGCGTCAGGGTCGCAGCAGGGCCTTCACGGAGCGGCGCTCGTCCATCGCCCGATAGGCCTCGGCGGCCTCGTCGAGCGGCAGCTCGAGGTCGAAGACGGCGGATGCGTCGAGGTCGCCCGCGAGCACGGCCGGGACGAGCTCCGGCAGGTAGCGCACCACCGGCGCCATGCCGCCGCGCAGGCCGATGTTGCCGCGGAACGCGGAACGCCACGGGACTGCTGCGCCATGCGGGACGCCGACGTACCCGACGGTCGCGCCCGGCCGGGCCACCTCGAACGCCGTCGCCATCGACTCCTCGGTGCCGACGCACTCGAGCACGGCATCCGCGCCGACGCCGCCGGTGAGCTCGCGCACCACCTCGACCGCGTCGTCGCCCCGCTCCGGCACGAGGTCGGTCGCCCCGAACACCGTGGCGATGCGCTGCCGCTCGGGGTTGCGCGAGAGGGCGATGATGCGCTCGGCGCCCAGGCGGCGAGCGGAGAGCACGCCGCACAGGCCGACGGCGCCGTCACCGACGACGACCGCGGTCATGCCCGGTCCGACGCCGGCCGAGACGGCTGCGTGGTAGCCGGTGGGCAGCACGTCGCTGAGGGCGAGCACGGCCGCGTGGCGATCGGCCGACGGGGCCTCGTCGAGCACGAAGCAGGTCGCGTCGGCGTTCGTGACGCGCGTCAGCTCCGCCTGTCCGCTCGCCGTCATCGCCAGCTCGACGCAGCCCTGGGTCTGCCCGGCGAGGCAGTGCACGCAGCGACCGCAGCAGTGGTCGAACGGCACGATGACGAAGTCGCCGACGCGCACCCGACCGACGTCCGCGCCGACCGCCTCGACGACGCCGATCGCCTCGTGGCCGACCGTGCGCGGCTCGAGCACCTCGTTGATGCCGCGGTACGACCAGAGGTCGGAGCCGCACACGCAGCCGGCCACGACCCGCACGATCGCGTCGGTCGGCTGCTCGATGGTCGGGTCGGCCCACTCCTCGACACGGATGTCGCCAGGGGCGTGCAGGATCGTCGCTCGCATGCCACCAGCCTGGCACGCGCGCCTTGGCGACCCCTACGGCAGGCGGTCGACCAGCTCGCTCGCGACGCCCGTGTAGGTGCCGGGGGTGAGGCGGCGCAGGCGCTCCTTGGCGGCATCCGAGATGTCGAGGCCGTCGACGAACGCGATGAGCTCCGCCTGCCCGACGCGCTGCCCGCGGGTCAGCTCCTTGAGCTGCGCGTAGGGGTCGTCGATCGACGAGCTGCCCGCGAGCACCTCGGCGCGGATGACCGTCTGGATGGCCTCGGCGAGCACCTCCCAGTTGCCGTCGAGCGCGGCGTCGAGCGATGCTTCCGACACGGCGATCTCGCTCAGCCCGCGCTTCAGGTTGTCGAGCGCGAGCAGCGAGTGGCCGAGCGCGACGCCGATGTTGCGTTGCGTCGACGAGTCGGTCAGGTCGCGCTGGAGGCGGCTCGTCACGAGCGTGGCGGAGAGCGAGTCGAGCAGCGCCGACGCGAGCTCGAGGTTCGCCTCGGCGTTCTCGAAGCGGATGGGGTTGATCTTGTGCGGCATCGTCGACGAGCCGGTGGCGCCCGCGACCGGGATCTGCGTGAACGTGCCGAGCATGATGTAGGTCCACACGTCGGTCGCCAGGTTGTGCAGGATGCGGCCGGCGTGCGAGATCGCACCGAACAGCTCCGCCTGCCAGTCGTGCGACTCGATCTGCGTGGTGAGCGGGTTCCAGGTCAGCCCGAGGTGCTCGACGAAGGCGGATGCGGTGGCCGGCCAGTCGGCGCCGGGCTCGGCGACGACGTGGGCCGAGAAGGTGCCGGTCGCGCCGGCGAACTTGCCGAGCACCTCGACGCCCTCGATGCGCGTCGCCTGCCGCTCGAGGCGCCAGGCGACGACCGCGAGCTCCTTGCCGAGCGTCGTGGGCGTCGCCGGCTGGCCGTGCGTGAGCGAGAGCATCGGGCGATCGCGCTGTTCGAGCGCGAGCTCGCGCAGCCGGTCGATGACGGCGCGGAACGCCGGCATCCACACGTCCTGCACCGCGGCGCGGATGGTGAGGGCGTAGGAGAGGTTGTTGATGTCCTCGCTCGTGCAGGCGATGTGCACCGCCTCGGAGAGCCGCTCGAGGCCCTGCTGCGCGAGCCGATCGCGCACGAGGTACTCGACCGCCTTCACGTCGTGGCGGGTGACCGCCTCCTTCTCGGCGAGCCAGTCGATCTCGGCCTGCCCGAAGCCGGCCGCCCAGGCGCGCAGCGCCTCCGCATCACCCGGCTCGACGGGGGTCGCGCCGAAGAGCCGGTGCTCGGCCACCCACAGCAGCCACTCCACCTCGACGTGCACGCGCGCGCGGTTGAGGCCGGCCTCCGAGAGGTGCTCCGCGAGGGCCGACGTCTGCCGCTGGTAGCGGCCGTCGAGCGGGGAGAGGGGCTGGATGGGCAGCGGCATGGGGCTCCTTCAGGGGCGCATGGCGGGCTGGATCTGGCGGAACAGCCTGCCGACGGCGGTCTCGATCTGGCGGAGGACGGTGCCGAAGAAGGCGTCCTCCGAGTAGTAGGGGTCCGGCACGTCCTGGCCGGTGGCGTCGGGGTCGAACGAGAGCAGCAGGCGGATCTTCGACAGCTGCTCGTCGCCGCGCGCGAGCGAGCGGAGCGCGCGCTCCTGCCCGCGGTCGAAGGCGATGATGAGGTCGAAGTCGTCGAGCCAGCGCGGCTTGAACTGCTTGGCGCGGTGCGCACCGGCCTCGTAGCCGGCATCCGAGAGCACGGCGAGCGTGCGCGGGTCGGCGGTCTCGCCCACGTGGTACTCGCTGATCCCGGCGCTCGCGACCAGCAGCCGCTCGGCGACGCCGTGCCGCTGCGCGAGCCGCTCGAACGCCGCGGCGGCCATCGGGGAGCGGCAGATGTTGCCCGTGCAGACGAAGCAGACGCGGAAGCGCGTGGCGTCGGCGAACTCCCGGTCGATGGTCACGGCCCCATTGTGGCAAACGCGCGCCGCCGCCGAGCCACGGGCGCTGGCCGATCTCTCCACAGGGCGGCACGCGCGCCGGGCGCCCGGGGCTCCGCGAGTGCCACGGTGCCCCGGGGGAGTGCGATGACGATGACGGATGCGGCGGCGGCGGCCGCGCACGCGAAGGCGGTCGCGCAGGCTCGGGCCGTGGAGGCGGCCGTGCGCCGGGCGGCGCTGCTGCTCGACGAGGCGGCTGGGCTCGTGCTGCTGCGCGGGCAGGACGCCTGGCTCGGTCCGGCGCGGGCAGCGTTCGACGCGCGGTGCCTCGCGCTGCACGATCGGCTGGCCGAGGAGGAGCTCGAGCTCCGCATGCTCGCGCTCGCGATCGAGGGGGCGACGTGACCGATGCGGTGGACGGCGGCGGCGGCTCGTTCGGTGCGGACCCCGGCGGGTTCGGTGGCCGCTCCGGCGCGGGCGGCTCGTTCGGCGTGGGCGCGGCGGTCGGCGCGGTGGTCGGCGCGGGGGCGTTCGGGATGCCGCCGAAGGCCGCCGCGAGCGCGTGGGACCCCAGCGTCACGGGCATCGCGTGCGCGCGGCTGCGCGACGCGGGCTGGCTCGTCCGGCGGGCCGTGCTGGCGCTCCGCGGCGTCCCCGGGCTGCTGCTCGACGCGGCGCCCGGCGTCGACGCCGCGGGCATGCGCGCGTGCCTTGCCGAGCTTGATGCGCGGACCGCCGCCGCCGCCGCGCTCGCCGTTGAGCTCGAGCGGCTGCACGACGACACGATGCTCGCGGGGCGCGCCTACGAGCTGGCGTCCGACGCGGTGCTCCGCCTCGTCGAGGAGCTCGCCGGTGGGGCGGCGCACGTCCTCGGCGCGGTAGCGCCGGCGCTCGCGATCGGCGCGGTCGCCGCGTCGTCGCCGCTGCTGGTGCTGGGCGCCGGCGCCGTGCTGGCCACGGGGCTCGTGGTGGTGCCGCTCGCCGCGCGGCTCGCGGTCACGCATCCGCAGCACGTCACCGCCCTCGTCGCGCACGCCCGAGCTGCGGGTGTGCGGCTCGAGCAGCTCATGGCGCACGCGGCGGGCTTCTGGGATCGCGCGGGTGAGCGGCTCGTCGCGACGCCGGGCTTCGTGCCGGCGCTCGCGATCGCCATGGAGTCGACGGACGAGGCGCTCGCCGGGCTGCTGCGCGTGCCCGCGCCGGTCGCGGCCGGGCTGGAGGCGGCGATCGGACAGGACGAGCTGTTCGCTGCGCTCGCGGCGGGCGCGGGGCTCGGGGTGCGCGTGGGAGGCGGTCTGCAGCGGGTGCGCGCCACCGAGGTGCGCCCGGTCCCGCCGCCCGCGCGCCCGGTCGCCTCACCCGCGCAGGCGATGCGCGTGATCCTCGCGCAGGACGAGCAGATCACGATCCACGAGCACCGCATGCCGGGCGGCGGGCGGCGGTTCCAGGTCTTCGTGCGCGGCACGGAGGCGCGGCTGCCGGATGCGGCGACCGGGCTCGACGGGCCGGCGAACCTCGAGAACGCGGGCTCGACGCCCGACGTGCTGCGCGGCTCGGATGCGGCGCTCGTGCAGGCGATGGAGGCGGCCGGCATCCGCCCGGACGATCCGGTCGACCTCTTCGGCTACTCGCAGGGCGCCGCGGCCGCCGCGAACGTCGCCGCGACCGAGCGGTTCAGCGTCGAGACGGCGATGCTCGTCGGCGGTCCGGTCGACGGCACCGCGCTGCCGCCGGGCGTCGAGGTGCTGTCCGTCGCGCACGCGGGCGACCCGGTCGCGGCGCTCGGCGGCATCGGCGACGCGCAGGGGATCACGACGGTCGCGCTCGAGAGCGCGGGCGGCCACGGCACGGGGGCTGCGGCGCGGCACGACGGGCAGGAGTACGTCGAGTCGCTCGCGCGGGCGCCCGCCGACGACTTCGTCGTGGCGACCTTCGCGGAGCGCCTGCGCGCGGCGACCGACGGCGGCGAGGGCGTCGCGGGGTGGAGCGTCGCGGTCCGCCGCTAGGGAGTTCGTCTCGATACGCGCGGCGACTCCGTCGCCGTGCTCCTCGACGAGCGCGGCCGGCTCACCGCTCCCGCGGGCGCTCCTTGCCGAAGATCGGCCGCGTCACGATCGTGATGAACCACGTGAGGAACGCGATGCACACCGCCGCGAGCATCCCCCACCAGAAGCTCTCGACCTCGATGCCGTACCCGACGAGCTGCGAGAGCCAGTGCACGATCATCAGCAGGAAGGCGTTCACGAACAGCGCGACGATGCCGATGGTGAGGATGTAGAGCGGGAACGCCACGATCCGGATGAGGTTGCCGATCGTCGCGTTGACGATCGCGAAGACCAGCGCGACGCCGAGCGTCGTGAGCGCGACCTCCCACCAGGCGCTGCCGATCGAGTCGATGCTGATGCCCGGCACGAAGAGCGTGACGAGCCAGATGGCGACCGCGGTGAAGGCGACGCGGAGCAGGAAGCGCATGGGCCGATTGTGGCATCCATATCCCCGACGGAGCCAGCAGGCGCAATAGCCTGAACCGGTGACTGTGCGACTTCGACCCGAGATCGCGGCGGTGCCTCCCTACCAGCAGGGACGGCCGGCGCCCCAGGGTGGCTACAAGCTCTCGAGCAACGAGAACCCCTTCCCGCCGCTGCCCGCGGTGGTGGAGGCGGTGCAGCGCGAGGCGCTGCGCGTGAACCGCTATCCGCGGCCCGGCGCGCCCGAGCTGCGGGCGGCGCTCGCGACCGAGCTCGGCGTCGACGAGGGCAGCATCCTCATCGGCGACGGCTCCGCGACCCTGCTGCAGCAGCTCATCCACGCCGTCGCCGGCCCCGGCGACGAGGTGGTCTACGCCTGGCGCTCCTTCGACGCCTACCCGCTCTTCGTCCGCACCGGCGGCGCGACGCCGATCGAGGTGCCGGTCGACGCCGAGCACGCGCACGACCTCGACGCCATGGCCGACGCCATCACCGAGCGCACGCGCGCCGTGATCGTCTGCAGCCCCAACAACCCCACCGGGACGATCGTCGACGCGGCTGCGCTCGACGCCTTCCTCGCGCGCGTCCCCTCCGACGTGCTCGTCATGCTCGACGAGGCCTACATCGAGTTCGTGCAGGACTCCGCGATCGACGGCATCGCGCTCCAGCGCGAGCACGCCAACCTCGTCGTGCTGCGCACCTTCTCGAAGGCGCACGGCCTCGCCGGCCTGCGCGTCGGCTACGCGGTCGGCGACCCGGCTGTGCTGCGCGGGGCCGACCTGTGCGGCGTGCCGCTGTCGCAGACGTCGCTCGCGTCCGCCGCCGCGATCGCCGCGCTCGCGCACCGCGACGAGACCTACGCGCGCATCGAGGTGCTCGCCGCGCAGCGCGACGCGCTCTGGCAGCGCATCGTCGACGCCGGCGTGCCGGTGCCGCGGCCGTTCGGCAACTTCGTCTGGGTGCCGTCGCAGCCCGGTCAGGAGGAGGCGATCCACGACATCCTCGCCGCCAACCGCATCGTCGCGAAGGTCTTCGCCGACGGCGTGCGCATCTCGGTGGGGGAGCCGGAGGCCGACGACCACATCGTGGCGGCCGCCGTCGAGATCCAGGCGCTGCAGTGACGCGGGCCGATACCCCGGCCGACGCCGCGACGGAGCCCATCCGCCTGCTCGACGCCGACGGCTCGCTCGTCGAGTCCGACGCGAACGCGGAGTGGCGCGAGCTCGCGGCGCAGCTGTCGACCGACGACCGGCTCGAGATGCACGGCGAGATGCTGCGCACCCGGCGGTTCGACATCGAGGCGGGCCACCTGCAGCGGCAGGGCAAGCTCGGCCTCTGGGTGCCGTCGATCGGCCAGGAGGGCGCCCAGGTCGGCGCGGCCTGGGCGTCGCGCGAGCAGGACACGATCTTCCCCTCCTACCGCGAGCACCTCATCGCGCTGCACCGCGGCGTCGACATGCTGCAGATCATCGACATCTTCCGCGGTGCCGTGCACGGCGGCTGGGACCCGCTCGAGACCCGCGGCATGCGCATCTACTCGCTCGTGATCGCCACCCATGCGCTGCACTCGACCGGCTACGCCATGGGCATCCGCCTCGATGGCGCGTGCGGCACCGGGGACGCGTCCCGCGACGAGGCCGTGATGGCGTTCTACGGCGACGGCGCGGCCAGCCAGGGGGACGCGAGCGAGGGCCTCGTCTTCGCCGCGAGCTACGACGCGCCCATCGTCTTCTTCGTGCAGAACAACAAGTGGGCCATCTCGGTGCCGTCCACGCGCCAGAGCCGCACCCCGCTGCACGAGCGGGCGCGCGGCTTCGGCCTCGACGCCGCGTGGGTCGACGGCAACGACCCGCTCGCCTCGTTCGCCGTCACGCGGCGGATGCTCGACGCGGCCAGGCAGGGACGGCCCGGCTACGTCGAGGCCGACACGTACCGGATGGGCGCGCACACGACGAGCGACGACCCGACGCGCTACCGCCCTTCCGAGGAGGAGGAGGCGTGGCGCCGGCGCGACCCGATCGCGCGGCTCGCCGCGCACCTGCGCGAGCTGGGCGTCGACGACGCTGCGCTCGCCGAGCAGGACGCGGAGGCGACCGAGCTCGCCGCCGACATGCGGCGCCGCACGCTCGCCGCCGGCACCGCCGCGAGCGACGACATCTTCGACCACGTGTACAGCGAGCCGCACCCGCTGGTGCTCGAGCAGAAGCGCGCGCTCGCCGAGTTCGAGGCCGGCTTCGGAGGCGAGGCATGACGAGCGACACCCAGGCAGAGCAGGCGCAGGCGGTGCCGGCGGCATCCGTCACGATGCCCATCGCGAAGGCGCTGAACGCGGCGCTCCGCGAGGCGATGCGCGCCGACGACAAGGTGCTGCTGATGGGCGAGGACATCGGCCCGCTCGGCGGCGTCTTCCGCATCACTGACGGGCTGCACGCCGAGTTCGGCGAGCACCGGGTGCTCGACACCCCGCTCGCCGAGTCCGGCATCATCGGCACTGCGATCGGCCTCGCGATGCGCGGCTACCGGCCGGTCATCGAGATCCAGTTCGACGGCTTCGTCTACCCGGGCTTCGACCAGATCGTCTCGCAGCTGGCGAAGATGACGGCCCGCCACCGCGGCCGCGTGTCGATGCCGATCGTCATCCGCATCCCCTACGGCGGCCACATCGGCGCCGTCGAGCACCACCAGGAGAGCCCGGAGGCGTACTTCGCGCACACCGCCGGTCTGCGCGTGGTGAGCCCGTCGACCGCGAACGACGCGCACTGGATGCTGCGGCAGGCGATCGAGAGCGACGACCCGGTGATCTTCCTCGAGCCGAAGTCGAAGTACTGGTCGAAGGGCGAGGTGCTGCCCGCGCCCGCCGCCCGCCTGCACCAGGCCGTCGTGGCGAAGCCTGGCACCGACGTGACGCTCATCGGCCACGGCGCGATGGTGCACGTGCTGCTGCAGGCGGCTCTCATCGCGGAGGGCGAGGGAACGTCGTGCGAGGTCGTCGACCTGCGCTCGCTGTCGCCGATCGACTGGGCGCCGCTCGTCGAGTCGGCGCAGCGCACCGGCCGCGTGATCGTCGCGCAGGAGGCGCCCGGCCACGTGTCGGTGGGCTCCGAGATCGCCGCGACCATCGCCGAGCGCGCCTTCTACTCGCTCGAGGCGCCGGTGCTGCGGGTGTCGGGCTTCGACACCCCCTTCCCGCCGGCGCAGCTCGAAGACATCTACCTGCCCGACGCCGACCGCGTGCTCGACGCGGTCGACCGCTCGCTGGCCTACTGACGACGACCGGAGGACGACCGATGCAGGAGTTCAGGCTGCCCGATCCGGGCGAGGGCCTCACCGAGGCCGAGATCGTCACGTGGCGCGTGCACCCCGGCGACACCGTGCACGTCAACGACGTGCTGCTCGAGGTCGAGACCGCGAAGTCGCTCGTCGAGCTGCCGAGCCCGTTCGACGGCACCGTGGAGGCGCTGCTCGTCGAGGAGGGCCAGACGGTCGAGGTCGGCACGCCGATCATCCGCGTCTCCGGTGGCGACGCGGACGCGGTCGAGACGACCCTCGACACGCAGCAGACCGTCGACCGCGACGAGGACGGCGGCGCCGTGCTCGTCGGCTACGGCGTGCGCGGCGGTGCGGAGACCCGCCGCCGCAAGCCCCACACCGTGCGCGACGTGCCGCCCGCCGTCGTCTCGGCGCGACCGGCCCCGCCTGCCTCCGTGCCCGCGGCATCCGCGTCGCCGGTGATCGCGAAGCCGCCGATCCGCAAGCTCGCGAAGGATCTCGGCGTCGACCTGTCGCTCGTGGCCGGCACCGGCCTGGCTGGCGAGGTCACGCGCGACGACGTCGTGCAGTCGGCCAAGCAGGCGAGCGTGTTCCGCAACCTCGAGACGCCGCAGTGGTCGGGCGGCCGCGAGGAGCGCATCCCGGTCAAGGGCGTGCGCAAGGTGATCGCGCAGGGCATGGTCGACTCCGCGTTCACGGCGCCGCACGTGTCGGTGTTCACCGACGTGGACGCGACGCGGACCATGGAGTTCGTCCAGCGCCTCAAGGGGTCGGCCGACTTCGCCGATGTGAAGGTCTCGCCGCTGCTCATCATGGCGAAGGCGATCCTGTGGGCGATCCGCCGGTCGCCGCAGGTGAACTCGACGTTCACCGGCGACGAGCTCGTCGTGCACCACTACGTGAACCTCGGCATCGCTGCGGCGACGCCGCGCGGCCTGCTCGTGCCGAACGTGAAGGACGCGCAGCATATGTCGCTGCTCGAGCTCGCGAAGGCGCTGCAGCAGCTCACCGCGACCGCGCGCGAGGGCAGGACGCAGCCCGGCGACATGCAGCACGGCACGTTCACGATCACGAACATCGGTGTCTTCGGGATGGACACCGGCACGCCGATCCTCAACCCGGGGGAGACGGGGATCATCGCGCTCGGCACGATCCGGCAGAAGCCGTGGGTCGTCGACGGCGAGGTGCGGCCCCGCTGGGTGACGACCGTGGGCGGCTCGTTCGACCACCGCGCGATCGACGGCGACGTGATCAGCCGCTTCGTGGCCGACGTCGCGTCGATCCTGGAGGAGCCGGCGCTGCTGCTCGACTGAGCGCCCCACCTGCTGACTGAGGAGCGGCCGGCGAGGCCGGCCGCCCCCTGCCGATCGAGTAGCAGCCGGCGAAGCCGGCCGCGTATCGAGATCACGTTCCTCGCGTCAGAGATTCGTCTCGATACGCGCGCCTCCGGCGTGCTACTCGACGAGCGTGACCTGCCGATCGAGTAGCAGCCGGCGAAGCCGGCCGCGTATCGAGATCACACTGCTCGCGCCGGAGGTCCGTCTCGATACGTGCGCCTTCGGCGTGCTCCTCGACGAGCAGGGAGGCGTGCTCCTCGACGAGCCTGGCGCTACTCCGCCGCCTGCGGACGCCACCAGTCGTCGCTCGGCGCCACCGGCATCCGCCGCTTGTGCTCGGTGCGGTCGTACTTCGTGACGATCTCGGCGGCGACGTCGTCGTCCACGTCCTCGCCGCGCAGGAAGGCGTCGATCTGCTCGTAGCTGACCCCGAGCTCGTGCTCGTCGGCCTGCCCGGGCTTGCCGTCGAGCAGGTCGGCGGTCGGCTCCTTCTGCCACAGCCGGTCCGGCGCCCCGAGCTCCCGCAGCAGCTCCTTGCCCTGGCTCTTCGTCAGCCCCGAGAGCGGCAGCACGTCGGCGCCGCCGTCGCCGTACTTCGTGAAGAAGCCGGTCACCGCCTCGGCGGCGTGGTCCGTGCCGAGCACGAGCATGCCGAGCTGCCCCGCGATCGCGTACTGCACGACCATCCGCGCCCGCGCCTTGACGTTACCCTTGTGGTAGTCCACGACCTCGCCGATCGCGGCCTCGACCTCGCGCTCGAGCTCGTCGACGCCGGGCTTCACGTCGACGACGACCTCGCGGTCGGCCTTGATGAAGTCGAGCGCGAGCTGCGCGTCCTCCTCGTCGTGCTGCACGCCGTAGGGCAGGCGCACCGCCACGAACGAGGCATCCTCGCCCGCCGCGCGCCGTCGCTCGACCGCGAGCTGCGCGATGCGTCCGGCGAGCGTCGAGTCCTGACCGCCGGAGATGCCGAGCACGAACCCCTTCGCGCCCGTGGCGGCGAGGTAGTCGACGAGGAAGCCGATGCGTCGCTCGAGCTCGGGCGCCGGGTCGATCGAGGGCTGGGCCTCGAGTGCGGCGATGATGGCGGACTGCGGTGTGCCGGTGGTGCGCTCCATGGCGGGAAGCCTAGACCCGGCTGGTTTCGAACGTGTTGCGAGTCCGCGCGATTGACAATCGTTCTCATTTCCGCGTAGCGTGGACGGGCACGGCAGGGCGCTGTGCTGGACAAGGACACCCATGCGGAACCTCCCTGCTGTCGGCGCGATCGGCGCGATGGCGATGGCACTCACCGGATGCGCGGGCAGCGCGGCGGGCCAGGGCACGACCGACGACGGCCTCGAGATCGTCGCCACGACGACGCAGCTCGCCGACATCACGCGCGAGGTCGTCGGCGATGCCGCGACGGTGACGAGCCTGCTCGAGCCCGGCAGCTCCGCCCATGCGTTCGATCCCGGCCCCGCCGCGCTGTCGGCGCTCGCGAGCGCCGACCTGCTGGTCATCAGCGGCGCGGGCCTCGAGACCTGGCTCGACAGCACCGTCGAGGCGTCGGGCTTCGCCGGCACGATCGTCGACACCTCCGAGGGGATCGAGCTGCTCGCCGCCGAGGACGACCCGCACGAGGGCCACGACCACGCCGAGGAGGCGCACGAGGGCGAGACGGCGGAGGAGCACGCCGACCACGAGGACGCGGGCCACGAGGGGGAGACGGCGGAGGAGCACGCCGAGCACGCCGAGGAGGAGGGCCACGAGGGCCACGACCACGGCGAGTTCGACCCGCACGTCTGGACCGACCCGGCCAACGCGATCGTGCAGGCCGAGGCCGTGCGCGACGCCGTGATCGCGGCCGACCCGGAGGCCGACATCGCCGCCTCCGCCGATGCCTACCTCGCAGAGCTCGACGAGCTCGAGACCTGGATGCGCGCGTCGATCGAGCAGGTGCCGGTCGAGGATCGCCTCGTCGTCACGACGCACGACACCGTCGGCTACCTCGAGCGAGCGTTCGACGTGCAGGTGGTCGGCACGGTGCTGCCGAGCCTCGACGACAGCGCCGACGCGAGCGCGGCGCACATCGACGAGCTCGTCGCCGAGATCCGCGCGACCGGAGCGCCCGTGGTCTTCAGCGAGAACGCGATCGACCCGCAGCTCGCCGCGACGATCGCGCGCGAGGCCGGCGTCGAGCTGCGGCAGGGCGAGGACGCGCTCGCTGCCGACGCGCTGGGTGCAGAGGGGTCGCCGACCGGCACCTACATCGGCTCGCAGATCCACAACACGACGGCGCTCGTCACCGGATGGGGCGCCGAGCCGCTGCCGGTGCCAGGATCGCTGTCATGAGCACGAGCACCGGCGCGGTCGTCGAGATCGCGGACGCCGCGTTCGGCTACGGCGCCGCGCCGGTGCTCACCGACGTCAGCTTCGAGGTGCTGCCCGGCGAGGCAGTCGCGCTCATCGGGCCGAACGGCGCCGGCAAGTCGACGCTGCTCGCCGGTCTCCTCGGGCTCGCCGAGCACGACGCGCGCGTCTTCCGCGTGCCGACGGGCCGTGGCGAGATCGGCTCGCTGCCGCAGTCGAGCGAGATCGACCCGGCCTTCCCGGTGACGCTCGAGCAGGTCGTCTCGATGGGCCGGACGCCGCGCCTCGGGCTGCGCTGGCCCGGCGGCGCCGACCGGCGCATCGTCGCCGACGCGCTCGAGGCCGTCGGCCTGAGCGCCCAGCGCCGCACGCGGTTCGGCGACCTCTCCGGCGGGCAGCGCCAGCGCGGCCTCCTCGCCCGAGCGCTCGCGAGCGAGCCGCGCCTGCTGCTGCTCGACGAGCCGTTCAACGGCCTCGACCAGGGCTCGCGCGAGGCGCTGCTCGAGACCGTCCGCGCGCTGAAGGCGCGCGGCGTCGCACTCGTCATCACCACCCACGACCTCGAGCTCGCGCGCGCCGTGTGCGACCGCACGCTGCTCGTCAACCAGCGGCAGATCGCGTTCGACGAGACCGGATGCGTGCTGACGCTCGAGCGGGTCGAGGCCGCGTTCGCGTCGCACGTCATGGAGATCGACGGGCACACGCTCGCCACCACCGAGCACCACGAGGCGGAGCACACCGAGCGCCACCAGCACCTGCTGCAGGCCGAGGACGGGCTCGACCGCCGCGACGCCCGATGACGGCGCCGGCGATCGCGGCGCTGCTCGACCCGTTCACGCCGTTCGCCGTGCCGTTCATGGCGCGGCCGCTGCTGCTGCTGCTCGCGCTCGCGGTCGCCGCCGGCACCGTCGGCGTGCTTGTGCACCTGCGGCGGCTCGAGTTCTCGGCCGACGGGCTCACGCACGCGGTCTTCCCGGGCCTCGCGATCGGCGCGGTGCTCGGCGGCGCTGCCGGCCTGCTCCCGGGGGCCATCGGTGCGGCGCTCGTCGCCGCCGTGGTGCTCGCGCTCATCGCGCGCCGCGGGCAGCCCCGCGACACGGCGGTGGCGATCGTGCTGACGAGCTTCTTCTCGCTCGGCGTCGTCCTCGTCTCGGCGACCGAGGGCATCGCCGGCAGCCTCTCCGACTTCTTCTTCGGACGCCTGCTCACGATCACGTGGGGCGACCTCTGGATCGCGCTCGCGCTCATCGCGGTCGGCGTCGCGCTCGTCGCGGCGACCGCCCGGGCGCAGCTGTTCGCGGCCTTCGACGCGGCCGGCGCCCGCCGCGCGGGGCTGCCCGTGCTCGCGCTCGAGATGATCGGCACGGTCGCGGTCGCGCTCGTCGTGGTCGCCGCATCCGCGTCGGTCGGCACGCTGCTCGCGCTCGCCGTCGTGATCGTGCCTGCCGCAGCAGCACGAGCGGTCACCGGCTCGCTGCGGGCCGCGATCGTGGTCGCCATCCTGTTCGGCGCCGTCACCGGCTGGCTGGGGCTGTGGCTCGTGGTGCAGCTCGCCGAGCTCGGCCTCGACGCCGCCCCGGGCGCGACCGTCGCGCTGACGATGATCGCGGGCTACCTGCTCGCGCTCGCCGCGGGCGCCGTGCGCGGTCGCGGCCGTCGGCGGGCCCCGCTCGCCGTCGCAGGGACGCGATGATGCCGCAGCTCGACTTCTTCGCCCTCGCGATGCTCGAGGTGGTGCTCGCCGGAGCCCTCGCCGGGATCGTCGGCGTGCTCGTCGTGCTGCGCGAGCGCGCGTTCTTCACGATGTCGCTCACCCACGCGACCTTCCCAGGGGCCGTCGCGGCGGCGATGCTCGGCGGCTCGGTGCCGATCGGCGCCGCGGTCGCCGCGGTCGCGCTCATCGCCGTCGCCGTCGGCATCGGGCGCATCCGGTCCCAGGGCCCTGCCGTCGCCTCCGGTGTCATGCTCACCGCCGGCTTCGCCCTCGGCGCGCTGCTGCAGTCGCTCGCGCCCCTCGCGATCGACGTCGAGTCGTTCCTGGTCGGCCAGGTGCTGGCGGTGACCGGCGCCGATGTCGGCCTGACGGCCGTGCTGCTCGTCGCCGCGGCGGCCGTGTGGGCGCTCGCCGGGCGGCACCTCGTCTTCTCGAGCGCCGACGAGGCCGGCTACCGGCGGGCGGGCATGCGCCCGTGGATCCCGGAGACGGTCTCGCTCGCGCTGATCGCCGGCACGGTCGTGGCGATCATGCCGGTCGTGGGCGCCATCCTCGGGGTCGCGCTCATCGTCGCGCCCGCCGCCGCAGCGCGCCTCGTGGTGCGCGACTGGCGGTGGATGCTCGTGCTCGCGCCCGCCATCGGCATCACCTCCGGGGTGGTCGGCCTGCTGGCGTCGCGCTGGCTCGATCTCGCGGCCGGCGGCGCGATCGCGCTGGTCGCGGCGCTCCTCTACGGCGCCGCGTGGCTCGTGGGCAGCGCGCGCGACCGGGCGCGCCCCACCGCGGTCCGTGCGACCATCGAGGCGAGGACACCATGAGCGACGCAGAGATCACGACCGCAGGCCCCAGCGCCGACGCCCCGCGGCGCACCACGAAGCAGCGAGAAGCCGTGCGGGAGGCGCTGGGCGCGAGCGACGAGTTCGTCTCGGCGCAGGCGCTCCACCAGTCGATGCGGCAGTCCGGCTCGACGGTCGGCCTCGCGACCGTCTACCGCGCGCTCGCGGCGCTCGCCGAGGACGGCGAGGCGGATGCGCTGCAGTCAGGCGGCGAGGCCCTCTACCGGGCCTGCACGCGCACGCACCACCACCACCTCATCTGCCGCCGCTGCGGCCGCACGGTCGAGCTCGAGGCGGCCGCCGTCGAGCGTTGGGCCGGGCAGGTCGCTGCCGCGCACGGCTTCGTCGAGCCCGAGCACGTCGTCGACATCTTCGGCCTCTGCGCCGTCTGCGCGGCGGCGCGCTAGCGACCGCCGCGGCTCGCGCGTCCACAGGGGCCGAGAGATATGCGGCGAGCGCCCAGGCATGGCTGTGATCATGACGGCAGCAGCCCCAGGAGGTCGTCGTGACGAACCCGCCCAGCGCCTACGGCGCC
Organism: Agrococcus jenensis; assembly: GCF_003752465.1. Taxonomy (NCBI): domain Bacteria; kingdom Bacillati; phylum Actinomycetota; class Actinomycetes; order Micrococcales; family Microbacteriaceae; genus Agrococcus; species Agrococcus jenensis. The sequence continues at coordinate 1,039,789 of NZ_RKHJ01000001.1, forward strand.
CAGCACCCGAGCGGCGTCGACGACGTCACGCAGCGACGGCAGCCAGCGCAGCAGGCTCCGGCACCGGCATCCCGCCAGCGCCGCATCCTGGGGATCCAGCCGGTGCTCTTCGTGGGCATCTGCCTGCTGGCCGTGGTCACGATCATCACGGTGGTGCTCATCTTCGTCGGCGACTTCGAGAGCCAGGCGTCCCGGGTCGTCTGGACGGTCGTCGTCTTCCTCGCCTTCACCGGGCTGCTCGCGCTCGACCTCGTGCTCGCCCGGCGCTCCGCGACGCCGCTCGTGATCGGCGTCGCGGCCAACGTCTACCTGCTCGCCGTGCTGATGATCGCCATCTGGATGGACGGCCCCCGCGAGGCCGAGCGCGAGCCGTGGGAGGACGACTTCCTCTTCGCCGAGCTGCTCGGCATCGTGCTGCTGACCATCCTGGTCGTGCGCGCGGCCGCGGCCGGCGCGTGGGGGCTCATCTCGCTCGGCAACCGCAGCCGCGCCGCGATGGCGCGCGTCATCGGCCTCATCGCGGCCGCGCTGCTCGGGCTCGTCGGGGTGCTGCTCACGCTGCACTTCGCGCTCGACGCCCTCGGCCTCGACGTGGGCGAGTGGTACTGGCGCGCCACGGTCGCCGCGATCGTCGTGACCGCGCTCGCGGCATCGATCACCGTGCTCCTCTACTGGAACCGCCGCAACATCGACTGGCAGGAGGCGGAGGCGCGCGGCGAGCACGTGCGTCCCGCGGCCGTCGCGGCGCCCGGGCAGCAGCCGTGGCCGCAGCAGACGGCGTGGCCGGGCCAGCAGCCCATGCAGCAGCAGCCCGTGCAGCAGCAGATGCCGCTCCACCCGGTGCAGCAGCAGATGCCACCGCAGCAGCAGCCGCCGACCGGGCTGCTCCCGTGGCCGACCTACGCCGACGGCACCCCGCTGCCGATGGGGCCCGACGGGCAGCCCGCCTTCCCGCCGTCCCACTGATCGCGGCGCCGCAGCGACCGCTGCAGATGAGGATTGCCGCGCAGCAGCCGGATGCCGTACGATAGGTCGTTGGTGCGGCTTCGGCCGCGCAGCGCACGTGCCTCCCACCCCGCAAGGACCAGGGTTCAGCGTGCGCAGGCAAGTGATCTTGGGTGGGCTCCGGCCCACGGTAACCACATGGAGGCACCAATGGCAGCCGTATGCCAGGTGACCGGAGCCGTTCCCGGCTTCGGACACAACATCTCGCACTCGCACCGGCGCACGAAGCGACGCTTCGACCCGAACGTGCAGCGCAAGACGTACTTCGTCCCGTCGCTCAAGCGCAACGTGACGCTCAACGTCTCGGCCAAGGGCATGAAGGTCATCGATGCCCGTGGCATCGAGGCCGTCGTCCGTGACATGCAGGCTCGGGGGGTGAAGCTCTGATGGCGAAGAAGTCCCAGGACGTCCGTCCGATCATCAAGCTCCGCTCGACGGCCGGCACCGGCTACACCTACGTGACGAAGAAGAACCGTCGCAACAACCCCGACCGACTTGTGCTGAAGAAGTACGACCCCATCGTGCGTCAGCACGTCGAGTTCCGAGAGGAGCGATAAATGGCCAAGAAGAGCATGATCGCCAAGAACGAGCAGCGGAAGATCATCGTCGCCCGCTACGCCGACAAGCGCGCTGCCCTCAAGAAGGCGCTCGTCGACCCCAAGAGCACCGACGAGGAGCGCGAGGCCGCTCGTCTCGGGCTGCAGAAGCTGCCCCGCAACGCCTCGCCGGTCCGCGTGCGCAAGCGCGACGCGATCGACGGCCGCCCCCGCGGCCACGTCGGTGCGTTCGGCATCTCTCGTGTGCGCTTCCGCGACATGGCGCACCGTGGCGAGCTGCCCGGCGTGACCAAGTCGAGCTGGTAACCACCCGCTTCGCACGAAGGGCCCCGACCTCGCGGTCGGGGCCCCTCGTCGTCCGATGCCCGCATCGTGCTCGGATCGTGATCGCAGCCCGGGCGGACGCATGCAAGAGTCGGCGGCATGGACTTCCTCATGTACCTCATGACCGGCAACCCGCGCACGCTCATCCTGGCCATCCCGAGCCTGCTGACGCTCATCGCCGTGATCGCGGTCGTGGTCATCGGGCTGCGGGCGCTGCTGCGCATCGACCGCTCCCTGCAGGAGCTCGTCGCGCGCGGTCGCGATGCCCGGCCGGCGCCGTCCGCCGCGCCCGCCCCGCCGGCGGCGTAGCCGCTACACGCGCCGGATCGTCGCGTCGGCGGGCGTCACGAGCAGCCAGCGCCAGCCGTACGGGTCGAGCTCGAGCTCGAGCATCCCGTCGACCGTGATCGTCGACCCGTCGAAGCGGTCGACGAGCGTCACCGGGCCGTCGGCCGACAGCTCGAGCCGCACGGCCGAGCGCTCGTCGCCGAGGCTGTGCAGCGCGAGCATCGTCCAGTCGTCGCCGCGGCACACGTGCGCGAGCACCGACCGCTGCCGCACGCCGATGACCTCGAGGTCGGCCCACGCGAGCTCCGGCGTGTCGCGGTACAGGTCGGTCAGCTGCTGGATGTGCCGCCAGAGCGACGTCGGATCGCGCTGCTGGTCGGCGACGTTCACCCGCTGCGGGCCGAGCTCGCCCTCGGGCATCGGCCGGGTCCAGCGCCGCTGCGGCGCCGTCGAGAACCCGCCGCTCGCATCCGGTTCCCACTGCATCGGCGTGCGCACCGCGTAGCGGCCGGGCACCTCGAGCGCCTCGCCCATGCCGATCTCCTCGCCGTAGAAGAGCACCGGGCATCCCGGCAGCGAGAACATCAGCGTGTAGACGAGCCGCACCGCGCGCTCGTCGCCGAGCATCGTGGGCAGCCGACGCCGGATGCCGCGCCCGTACAGCCGCATGCCCTCGTCCGGCGCGAAGGCGGTGAACACCTCCTCGAGCTCCTCCGGCGCGAGCTTGTCGAGCGTGAGCTCGTCGTGGTTGCGCACGAAGTTCGCCCACTGGCTCGCCGGTGGCAGCTCCGGCCGGTCGCGCAGGGCCTTGGCGAGCGGCCGCGCGTCCTTGCGTGCGAGCGAGAGGAAGAGCTGCTGCATCGACACGAAGTCGAACTGCAGGTGCAGGCCCGAGGCCTCGCCCTCCGCCTCGAACCACTGCAGCTGCTGCTCGTGCGGGAGGTTGACCTCGCCGAGCAGCATCGCCTCACCGTTGCGGCGCGAGACGAAGCGCTGGATCCCGCGCAGGTGGTCGGCGCCCTGGTAGTCGGGCGCGGCGCCGGTCGTCTCGGTGCCGTGCGCGGGCGCGCTGCTGAACAGGAACGGCACCGCGTCGACCCGGAAGCCCGAGACGCCCAGCTCGAGCCAGAGCCCGAGGTTCCGCTCGATCTGCACCTGCACGGGCGGGTGCGCGATGTTGAGGTCGGGCTGGTGCGCGCGGAAGTGGTGCAGGTACCACTGGCCCGTGCGCTCGTCCTCCGTCCAGGTCGAGTCCTCCTCGCCGGGGAAGACGGGCGCGTCCTGCTTCGCCGGCGGCGCATCCCGCCACACGTACCAGTCGCGATGCGGTGAGTCGCGCGAGGAGCGCGAGGACCGGAACCACGGGTGCTGGTCCGAGGTGTGGTTCATGACGAAGTCGATGATCACGCGCATGCCCTGCGCGCGGGCGACGCGGATGACCTCGACGAGGTCGCCGAGCGTGCCGAGCCGGGGATCGACCGCGAAGAAGTCGGTGATGTCGTAGCCGTCGTCCCGGTCGGCGGTCGGGAAGAACGGCATGAGCCACAGGCACGTGACGCCGAGGTCGGCGAGCGTATGGATGCGCGAGACGAGTCCCTGCAGGTCGCCGATCCCGTCGCCGTCGGAGTCCTGGAACACCTCGACGTCGAGGCAGTAGAAGACGGCGTTCCGCCACCAGCTGTCGGCGGCCTCGATCGGGCGCGGGCTCACGCGCCGACCCGCAGCGCGGGGAGGACCCGCTCGCCGAACGCGTCGATCCACGGTGCCTGCTCCTCGCCGACGTGGTGCAGGTACAGCGCATCGATGCCCGTGGCGAGCAGCCCGGCGATGTGGGTCGTGTGCCGCGACAGGTCGCTCGAGACGTGCACGGCCGCCCGGATGTCCGCTTCGCTCGCGCCGGCGCTGCGCCGGTCGAACTCCTCGGGGAAGGCGATGTCCCAGGCCTCCGGGGGGCGGATGACGCCGTTGGACCACTCCTCGCGGGCGATCCGCAGCGCCTCCTGCTCATCGCTCGCCCAGGAGAGGTGCAGCTGGCCGGCGACCGGGCCGCGCCCCCCGGCGTCGCGATATGCCTCGACGATCCGTCGGAGCGACTCGGCGTCGCCGGCCACGGTGATGAGGCCGTCGGCCCAGGCGGCGTGGGCGGCGGCCGACTCCGGGGTGGTGGCGGCGGCGAGCAGCGGCGGCGGCTCCTCCGGCAGCGACCAGACGCGGGCGCGATGCACGGTGATCTCGCCCTCGTGCGTCACCTCCTCGCCGGCGTGCAGGCGGCGGATGACGTCGACGCACTCGACGAGCCGTCGCTCCCGCACGGCCTTCTCCGGCCAGGGGTCGCCCGTCACGTGCTCGTTCATCGCCTCGCCGGAGCCCAGAGCGGCCCAGAAGCGCCCGGGGAACATCTCGGCGAGCGTCGCGAGCGCCTGCGCGTGCACGACCGGGTGGTACCGCTGCCCCGGCGCCGTCACGACGCCGAACCGCAGCGAGGTGGTGGCGAGCGCCGCGGCGAGCCACGACAGGGCGAAGCCGCTGTGCGCCTGCCGCACGCTCCAGGGGGCGAGGTGGTCGGAGCACATCGCCGCGTCGAAGCCCGCCGCCTCGGCGTGCTGGACCGCGGCGAGGAGCCTGCTGGGGGGCAGCTGCTCGTGGGACGCGTGGAATCCGAGGACGGTCATCGCTCCAGCGAACCGGGTGCACGTCGGCTGGTCAATGCCCGCGCGTCCAGCGTCGACTGCTAGACGACCGCCGAGCGGTCGAGGTGCTCGCGGCTGGAGCGCTCGCCCGCGTGCAGCGCGCGCCAGGCGCTGCCGAGGCGAACCATGGCCTCGGTGGTGAGCGCCGGCTCCCACGTGATGGGGATGCGGGCGAAGCGGTCGAGCACGCCGGAGGCCGAGAACCGCGGCCCGGGCGGCAGGAGCAGCCCTCGATCGCGCGCGGCGAGCGAGAGCGCGGTCGACCACGGGCCGCCCAGGTCGACCCAGGCGGCGAGGCCGCCCGGCATCGGCGGCATCGCCACGCCCGGGAGGTGCTCGGCGAGGCCGGCCGCGACCGCGGCACGGCCGGCGCGCAGCCGGTCGCGCGTGCTCGTGAGCAGCGCATCGATCTCGTCGAAGAGCTCCATCGCGATGCACTGCTCGAGCAGCGGGGTGCCGAGGTCGATCGACGGCCGCGCGCCGAGCAGCGCGGCCACCTGCTCGCGGCCCGCGCGGATCCAGCCGATGCGCAGCCCGCCCCACGCGATCTTCGACATCGAGCCGAGCAGGATCGCCGGCCCGTGCGCGGCGAAGGGCCGCGGGGTCCAGCCGCGGTCGATGTCGAGCTCGGCGCACGTCTCGTCGACGATGAGCAGCGTGCCGGTCGCGCGCGCGACCGCGGCGAGCCTCGCCCGCTCGAGCTCGGGCATCGTCGCCCCGGTCGGGTTGTGGAAGTCGGCGACCAGGTAGGCGAGCGCCGGCCGCTGCGACCGCAGCGTCTCGACGAGGTGGTTCGCATCCCATCCGCCGCTGCCGTCCGGGCCCGCATCCGGCGTCACGGGCGTCGGGAGCAGCCGGTGCCCCGTGCGGCGGAGCGCGTCGATCGCGTGCGGGAAGCTCGGCTGCTCCACCACCGCGCTGCGACCTCGCTCGCCGAATGCCGCCAGCACGATCGAGAGCGCGTGCATCGCGCCGCTCGTGACGACGATCTGGTCGGGGTCGGTCGGCAGGCCGCGCGCGGTGTAGCGATCCGCGATGCGCGCCCGCAGCTCCGGCAGGCCGTCGATCGAGTACCCGGGGGTGCCGAGCAGTCCCGCGAGCCGGTCGAGCGCCCGCACCGTCGCCGCGTGCAGCCCCGGCGCGGAGCCGATCGACGCGATCGTGAGGTCGATCACGTCGTGGTCCGCCGCGGCCGGACGCTGCAGGCGCTGCGCCGGCAGCGATGCCCGGGTGCCCGAGCCGTGCGTGCGCACGACGTAGCCGCCCGACTCGAGGAGCTCGTAGGCCCGCGCGATCGTGGCGCGGGAGCGGCCGAGCTCGGCGGCGAGCGCCCGCTCGCTGGGCAGCCGCTCGCCGACCGTCATGCGGCCGTCGAGCAGCAGCATGCGGATGCGGTCGGCGAGCGACTGCGCGACCGCGGTCGTCGCGCGCCACTCGCCGAGCTGGGTGCCGAGCCTGGATGCCATGTGCTCATCCTGCCGCCTCAGTGGACTGGAGAGCACGAGCCACTTGCGGGGGAGTGGCCCGCGACGGCGGCATGGCCCATGGAGTGGAATGGATGCTGTGACGACCGGTCCCCACCAGCAGCAGCACCCACGAGCGCACGAGCGATCCGCCGGGCACCCGATCCGACGGCTGCTGCTGCCCATCGATGCGCTGGGCCCGCGCGACACGACCGCGCGGGTCGTCCAGCTGCTCGTCGGCCTGTTCCTCTACGGCATCGCGCTCGCGCTGCTGATCCGCGCCGACCTCGGCGTCGGTCCGTGGGACGTCTTCTCGCTCGGCCTCGCCGTGCACCTGCCCATGAGCTACGGCATGGCCACGATCGCCGTGTCGGCGCTCGTGCTGCTCATCTGGATCCCGCTGCGCCAGCGGCCGGGCATCGGCACGCTCCTCAACGCGGTGCTCGTGGGCCCTTCGGCCGACGTGGGGCTGCTGCTGATCCCCGAGGTGCAGGGGCTGTGGGCCCAGGTGCCGCTGCTCGTCGGCGGCATGGTGCTGCTCGCCTTCGCGACCGGGCTCTACATCGCGCCGCAGCTGGGTCCCGGGCCGCGCGACGGCCTCATGACCGGCATCGTGCGGATCACGGGCTGGCGCGTCTGGATCGTCCGCACCCTCATCGAGGGCACCGTGCTGCTGCTCGGCTGGCTGCTCGGCGGCCCGGTCGGGGTCGGCACCGTGATCTTCGCCTTCGGGATCGGCCCGCTGATCGGCATCTTCCTGCCGCTCTTCGCGCGGCGCCGTGCGGCGACGGTCGCGCGGCTCACGAGCCGCCGAGGAGTCGATCCGGGTCGCTGATCCGTTCGCGATCCGCGGAAAACCGCGGAAACTGCGGCGTGTCGCCCGGGTTCTCCGGTGCCCGCCAGGGGTTCAGGGCTACGTTCGGGGTTGGTCGGAGCCCCCTCGGGCGCCGACGGATGCCCGCCCCCAGGCGGGACGGACATGCCACCATCAGGAGGACACCATGGCTGAGACCATCAACAAGACCACCCTCGCTTCGAAGATCGCAGCGACGACCGACCTCTCGCAGGCCAAGGTCACCGCAGTGCTGGACGCCCTGTTCGACGAGGTCTCGACGGCCGTCGCCGCTGGCGACAAGGTCTCGATCCCGGGCTTCTTCAGCGCCGAGCGCACCGAGACCGCTGCCCGCACGGGCCGCAACCCGCAGACGGGCGCCGAGATCAAGATCGCCGCTGGCCACCGCGTCAAGCTGACCGCCGGCTCCAAGCTCAAGGCTGCCGTCAAGTAGCTCGCACCACCACAGCAGCAGGAGGGGCTCCGCCGTGAGGCGGGGCCCCTCCTGTCGTCCGGGGGCCGACGTCGCTCATAGGGGCGACGACTACCCTGGGCGGGTGCAGCGCATCCGTCTCCTCGCGCCGGCGCTCGCGATCCTCGCGGGCCTGGCCGCGGCGTGGGCGGCGCTCGAGCTCGGCGGCGGCGCTGCGGCCCCGAGCCTGCAGGACCCCGGCCCAGCCGTGCGCTACGGCGTGCCGATGGCCACGATGCTGCGGAACGTCGCGATCGCGGCCGCGTTCGGCGGCGCCGTGCTCGCCTGCTTCGCGCTCCGGCCGCGCAGCCGGGACTGGCACCGCACGCTCGACCTCGCGGGCGCTGCCGCCGGCATCGCGACCGTCGCGCACGGCTTCGTCGGCTTCGGGTCGTTCCGGCAGGTGGTGACGAACCCCGTCACCGCGACGAACGACTTCGGCCAGCTGCTGCAGTTCTTCTTCGTCGAGGTCGAGACCGGCCGGCTGCTGCTCGGCACGCTGCTCGCGCTCGCGCTGCTGACCGTGCTGCTGCTCGTCGCGCGCGGACCCGTCGCGGTCGCGTTCACCGTGGTGCTCTGGGCCGTGCCGTTCTGGCTCATCGCCTCCGGCGGGCACGCGGGCGGCACCGCGAACCACACGATCGCCGTGTCCTCGCTGCTGCTGCACCTCATCTTCGTCTCGATCTGGCTGGGTGGCCTGCTGCACGTCGGCCTGCTCGCCCGCCGCGACCCGCAGCCCGGCGGATCCGACGTCGTCGCCGACGCCGCCTACGGCGACGTGCTGCTGCGCTACTCCTCGCTGGCCCTCGTGAGCTTCCTCGTCGTCGCGTTCTCGGGCATCGTCTCGGCCTGGGTGCGCATGGAGGGCGACTGGTTCAGCCCCTACGGCCTCCTGTCGCTCACGAAGGCGGCGCTGCTGCTCGTGCTCGGCGGCTTCGGCGCGTGGCAGCGGATGCGCGTGCTGCGGCCCGCGACGGCGGTGCCGCAGCGGGTGTCGGGTCGCGCGGTCGCGCTGCTGCTCGCGCTGGAGCTCGCGGTCATGGGCGTCACCGCAGGCGTCGCCGCCGGCCTCGCGCGCACGCCGACGCCGGTCGCCGAGGTGCCGCCCGGTGCCGAGGCGACGCCCGCCGAGATCCTCACCGGGCGACCGCTGCCGGCGACCTTCGAGCCGGCGCGGCTCGCCGACCAGTGGTCGATCGACCCGCTCTGGTCGGTCATCTGCGCGATGCTGGCGTTCTTCTACCTCGCGGGCGTCGCCCGTCTCGCGCGTCGCGGCGACCGCTGGCCGCTCCAGCGCACGGTCGCGTGGGTCGCCGGCGTCGCGCTGCTGTGGTGGTGCACGAACGGCGCGCTGAACCTCTACCAGGAGTTCCAGTTCTCGCTCCACATGCTCGTGCACATGCTGCTCGGCATGGCCGTGCCGGTGCTGCTCGTGCCGGGCGCGCCGATCACGCTCGCGATGCGGGCGATCCAGAAGCGCCGCGACGGCTCGCGCGGCGGTCGCGAGTGGCTCATGGCCATCGTGCACTCGAAGTACATGGAGGTGCTCAGCTCACCGCTCGTCGCGGCCGGGCTGTTCGTCGCGAGCCTGTGGCTCTTCTACTACACGCCGCTCTTCTCCTGGTCGATGCACGAGCACCTCGGGCACGTCTGGATGGTCGTGCACTTCGTCGGCTCGGGCTACCTGTTCGTGCAGGCGATCATCGGCATCGACCCCGGCCCTGCCAGGCCGCCCTACGCGCTGCGCCTCGTGCTGCTGCTCGGCGCGATGGTCTTCCACGCGTTCTTCGGCCTCACGCTCATGACCGGTGAGGCGCTGCTGCTCGCCGACTGGTTCGGCGCGATGGGCAACGGCGTCGACGCGCTCGCGGACCAGCGGGTCGGCGGCGGCATCGCGTGGTCCATCGGCGAGATCCCGACGGTGATCCTCGCGATCACGACCGTCGTGCTCTGGGCGCGCAGCGACCGGCGCGAACAGGTGCGCACCGACCGCGCCGCGTCGCGCGACGGCGACGCGGACCTCAACGCCTACAACGACATGCTCGAGCGGATGGGGAAGCGATGACCGAGGGACGTCACGAGGCGGGCGGGCCGGCCGACCGCCCCGAGCAGCACCTGCCGGAGGAGCTCGCCGCCTACGCCGAGGGTCGCGCGCTGCGGCTGCGCATCGTGCGGCACGCCGAGACCGAGCACAACATCAACCACCTCATGCAGGGCTGGTCGGACTCGCCGATCACCGAGCGCGGCCGCGACCAGATCGCCGCCGTCGCCGACCGGCTCTCGAGCGAGCGCTTCGACCTCGCCTTCTCCTCCGACCTGCAGCGCACGCGCACGACCGCCGAGGGCATCCTCGCCCGGCTCGACCCGCAGCCGTCCATCACCTACGACGAGGTGCTGCGCGAGTGGCACTTCGGCAGCCACGAGGAGCGCCCCGCGGCCGACGTGTGGCGCGAGGTCATCGTCGAGCACGGGTTCGAGGTCGATCGAGAGCTGAGCGCGCTCCGCTCGATCGGTGAGCAGGTCGGTTGGCGCGGCCTGTTCGACACGATCGCGCAGCTCGACGCGAGCGGGCAGGCCGAGCAGGCCGCCGAGACCGTGGTGCGCGCCGACGTGGCGCTCGAGCGCATCGTGCGCGCGGCATCCGCCGTGCCCGGGGACGACGAGGTGCAGGTGCTCGTCGTCTCGCACGGCGGCTTCATCACCTCGATGCTGCGCCAGCTCGTGCCCGAGCTGACGCCCGACATGATCCTGCCGAACTGCTCGGTCACGACCATCTCGCTGCCCGCGCGCACGCTCGTCTGGCGGCTCGACGGGCTCGGCGAGACGGCCGACGCGTCGATCGCGCGGTAGCGCGCCCGCGTGCGAGGCTGACGGCATGACGATCCCCGAGCGGTACCGCTACCTGACGGACCAGCCGCTGTTCGCCCACCTCGCGACCGTGCGGCCCGACGGCACGGTGCAGTCGAACCCGATGTGGTTCCAGGTCGTGGGCGACGAGGTGCGCTTCACGCACACGAGCAAGCGCCAGAAGCTCAAGAACCTGCAGGCGAACCCGACGATGAGCCTGTCGATCGTCGACCCGCAGGACCCGCTGCTCTACGTCGAGATCCGCGGCCACCTCGCGGGCGTCATCGACGACCCGACGGGCGCGTTCTACGTCGAGCTGCAGAACCGCTACGGCAACCCGTCGACGCAGGCGCCGCCGGACTCGCCCGACCGCATCATCCTGCGGATGGCGATCGACAACGTCACCGGCCGGGTCTGACGCGGCCGACGCCGCGCGGCGGCTCGGTCAGCGCCGCGAGGGCAGGTGCACCTCGAGCTCGTAGCGCTCGCGCGGGTCGGTCTCGTCGACGTGCTCGCCCGAGAGGCCGAGCCTGCGGTAGAACGCGGCCGCGACGTCGAGCGACTGCCACTCGAGCACGCGCACGCGGGTGTCGAGCTCCGCCCACGACCGGACCGCCTCGAAGAGCGCCGTGCCCGCGCCGTGCCCGCGGGCGTCCGGCGACACCCACAGGTCGTGCATCCGGGCGATCGACCAGTCGCGGTGCGGCGCCGGCCCGTAGTCCTGGGCGGCGGCGTAGCCGATCACCCGCCCGTCGAGCTCGGCCACGACGATGTGATGGGCGTGGTTCTCGACGAGCGATCCGAGGCGCTCGCGGTAGCGGTCGACCTTCTCGTCGGGCTCGTCGGCCGCGCGATGGGCGGCGAAGAGCGGCAGCAGCACGTCGGCGTCCGCAGTCGTCGCCGGCCGGATGCGGAGGCCGCCGTCGCCTGTGCCACCGTCACCCGTGTCGCCGTCGCCCATGCGGTCAGCGTAGCGGCGGGGGTCTGCGCGCCGCCTCAGGCGGCGGCAGCGGCGTGCGCGGCGCACGCGGGCTCGCACGTCTCGCACGTCGTCACCTGCTTGCGGCACGACCACACGGCGCAGTTGCCCATGCCGCTCGTGGCGGTGCCGCAGCGCACACAGGTGCCGAGGATCGCCGCGCCGGAGCCGAAGTCCATCGTCTGCCGCTGGTCGAAGACGTAGAGGGAGCCCTCCCAGAGACCGGCGTTGCCGAACGTCTCGCCGTAGCGCACGATGCCGCCGTCGAGCTGGTACACCTCGCTGAAGCCGCGCTTCGTCATGAGCGACGACAGCACCTCGCAGCGCACGCCGCCGGTGCAGTACGTCACGACGGGCTTGTCCTTCAGGTGGTCGTAGGCGCCGGAGTCGAGCAGGTCGACGAAGTCGCGGGTCGTCTCGACGTCGGGCACGATCGCGCCCCGGAAGCGCCCGATGTCGGCCTCGAAGCGGTTGCGCCCGTCGAAGAGGACCACGTCGTCGCGCTCCTCGACGAGCCGGTGCAGGTCCGCAGGCTGCAGGTGCGTGCCGCCGCCGACCACGCCGCCCGCGTCCACCTCGAGCTCGTCGGGCGCTCCGAACGTCACGATCTCGTCGCGCACCTTCACGGTGAGCCGTGGGAAGTCGTCACCGGTGCCGGTCGACCACTTGATGTCCATGCCTCGGAACCCCGAATACTCGCGGGTGGCCCGCGCGTAGCGCTTGCATGCCTCCATGTCGCCGCCGACGGTGCCGTTGATGCCGTGCGGGGAGATGAGGATGCGGCCGGTGAGGCCGAGCGACGTCGCGAGCGCGTGCTGCCACAGCCGCACCGCCTCCGGGTCGGCGATGGGCGTGAAGCGGTAGTAGAGCAGCACCTTGTGCATCGGACGATCCTCCCAGCCCCGCGCCCCGATCGCCGACACCGGCCCTCCCGCACGATGCAAGCCCTCGCCCCGGATGTCGGCACTGCCGGGCGGCGAGGGCTGCACAGCCGCGCGGATCCGCGACCGGGCTTGCGTTGTGCGAGAGGTCCAAAGGTGCGCGGGCGCGGCTCGACGGTCGGGCAGGATGGCTCCTCGTGAACATGTGGTTGCAGTGGCTGATGGCCATGACCGTCAAGAGCAAGGGCAAGCCGGAGCTCGCGATCGACGACGTGGCGAAGACCTCGTTCCGGGTGCTGCCGACCGACATCGACCTGCTCGGCCACATGAACAACGGCCGGTACCCGTCGTACATGGACCTCGCGCGCGTCGACATGACGGCACGCACCGGGATGGCGGACGCGATCGCGAAGGCCGGCATCTACGCCGTCGTGGGGCAGTCGTCCATGGTCTACCGACGCAGCCTCGACCTGTGGCAGCGCTTCGACATCGAGACGGCGGTGCTCGGGGGCGACGAGCGCGCCATCTACCTGCAGCAGCGCTTCGTCGTCGACGGGGAGCTGCACGCTCGCGGCGTCGTGCAGGCGCGCTTCATCGAGAAGGGCGTCGGCACGGCGAAGATCGCCCGCGTCGTCGAGGTGCTCGAGGCGGCGGGCATCGAGGTGCAGCTGCCGGAGCTCGACGAGCGCGTCGCCGAGTGGGCTCGGCTCAACGCGCTGCCGCCGAGCCGCGCGACCCACCGCTCCGACTGGGCGGGCCGCACGCCGCGCTGAGCGCGCCCAGCGCATCGGCGACCGGCGGCTACGGGCGGAGCAGCTCCAGCGCCGCGTGCGCCGCGTTGTGGCCGCCGATGCCCGAGACGGCCCCGCCGCGACGAGCGCCCGAACCGGCCATGAGGATGCGGGGATGCCGCGTCTCGACGCCCCACGCCTCCGCGATCGACGTCGCTTCCTGCTCGAGCCACGGCCACGAGAGCGGTCCGTGGAAGATGTTGCCGCCGGGCATCGCGAGCGCATCCTCGACGTCGAGCGTCGTCCTCGTCTCGATCGCCGGCCCGCCGGCGCCCTCGAGCAGCAGCGGCCGGATCGGCTCGGCGAGCACCGAGTCGAGCGACGCGACGACGGCGCGCTCGAGCTCGTCGCGCATCCCGTCGTTCGTCTCCCGCGTCAGCAGGCGATCGGGCACGTGCAGGCCGAAGGCGGTGAGGGTGTGGGCCCCGGATGCGCGCAGGTCGTCTCCCAGGATCGACGGGTCCGTGAGCGAGTGGCAGTAGATCTCGCACGGCAGCGGATCCGGGATGCGGCCGGCGGCCGCCTCGGCGTAGGCCCGGCCGAGCTGCCCGTAGCCCTCGTTGATGTGGAAGGTACCGCCGAACGCCGCCTCGGGCGCGACGCCGTCGCGGAGCCGGGGGAGCCGCGACAGCAGCATGTTGACCTTGACCTGCGCGCCCTCGGGGCGCGGCGCGGCGTCGGCCTCGTCGCCGAGCAGCTGTCCGAGCACGTGCGGCGCGACGGCAGAGAGCACGAGGTCGAACTGCGCCGTGAGCTCGGTGCCGGTCGGCAGCCCCTCGGAGTCGTTCGCGAGGCCGCCGATGTGCTCGCTCCAGGTGACGTCGCCGTCCGGCGTCACGCGCGTCACGGTGACGCCCGTGAGCACGGTCGCCCCGGCCTGCCGCGCGGCGACCTCGAGCTCGCCGGAGACCTGCCCCATGCCGCCGATCGGCACGTCCCAGTCGCCGGTGCCGCCGCCGATCACGTGGTACAGCAGGCAGCGGTTCTGCTCGAGCCCGGGGTCGTCGAGCGCGGCGAAGGTGCCGATGAGCGCGTCCGTCGCGATCACGCCGCGCACGAGGTCGTGGCCGACGGCGCGCTCGATGGCGTCGGCGATCGGCGCGTCGACGACCTCCGACCACGCGGATGCGGCGCCGGCCGCCTCGCGCGCCGCCGCCCGGGTGGGGAGCGGGTCGGTCATCGTGGGGAAGAGGGCACCCGCGAGGCGGGTCGTGCGGCCGTAGAACGCCGCGAAGCGATCCGCGTCGTCCGCAGCGCCGATCGCGGCGAACGAGGCGTGCGTCGCCTCCCAGTCGCCCGCGTCGATGAGCAGGCCGCGATCGGTGCCGGGCTCCGGCGTGTAGGAGGAGTAGCGGCGCCGCGCGAGCCGCACGTCGAGCCCCAGGTCGCGGATGATCCGCTCGGGCAGCAGGCTCACGAGGTAGGAGTAGCGCGACAGCCGCGCGTCCAGCCCGTCGAACGCCTGCGCCGAGACGGCCGCGCCGCCGACGTGCGGCAGCCGCTCGAGCACGGTCACCTCGACCCCCGCGCGGGCGAGGTAGGCGGCTGCGGTGAGCCCGTTGTGGCCTCCACCGATGATGGCGACGCGCGGCATGGTGCCTCCTCGTAGGTCGGCGGATGCACCGCGCCGCGGGCGCGCGCAGGTGCGGCGTCCGTCGGCCTCGAGAGTCCGCACGCATACGATATGCGGCATGAGTGAGCAGCGCAGGGACGACTTCGACGCGCTGATCGCCGACGCGATCGCCCATGCCGACGCCGACCACCGCACCGACGGTCCGGCGCTCGAGCCGGAGGAGCACGTCGAGGTCGTCGACGAGCAGCGCGCGGACGATCCATTCGTGGCGCTGCGGCCCGGCGACTCCCTGCCGGCCTTCGAGGTCGACGACGCGACGTTCGCGGCCGCGACGGATCCCCTCGCCGCCGCGGAGCTGTCCCCGTCCGCCCACGTCGGCGAGGCGCTGCCGGCCGGCGGATGGTCGCTGTCGCGCGAGGGCGCCGACGTGCCGACCCAGCAGATGGACGCCGTCGAGCTGGCGGCGGAGCTGCGCGCGGTCGCCGCGCCGAGCGAGGCGCGGCCGACCGACGCGCCGACGTCGGACGCCCGGGATGCCGCCGCTCGCGCCCGGCACGCCGTCTCGCCCATGCTCCCCGTGCTGCCGCCCTCGGATCAGCCGCGCATCGGCGGCCTCGCCGCGAGGGTCGCCGCGCGCGCGGCCGCGGAGCGTGCCGGGCGCGAGCTCGAGCCGGAGCTCGACATGCAGCCCGAGCCGACGGCGCCGCCGGCGCCGGAGCCCGGGATCGCGCTGGAGCCCGGAGCCCGGCCGGAGCCGCAGCCGGTGCAGGAGCCGCAGCCGGAGCCGCAGCCGGTGCACGAGCAGGAGCCGCAGCCGGAGCCGGAGCCCGAACCGCAGCCGGAGCCCGAACCGGAGCCGGAGCCGGAGCCTCAGCCGGAACCGGAGCCCGAACCCGAGCCCGAACCGGAGCCCGAGCCGGAGCCGGAGCCCGAGCCCGAGCCCGAGCCGGAGCCCGAGCCCGAGCCGGAGCCCGAGCCCGAGCCGGAGCCCGAGCCCGAGCCCGAGCCGGAGCCCGAGCCCGAGCCCGAGCCCGAGCCGGAGCCCGAGCCGGAGCCCGAGCCCGAACCGGAGCCCGAGCCGGAGCCGGCGCCGGAGCCGGAGCCGGAGCGTGCGATCCCCATGCCCTCGCCGCAGGCGGCACCCGTCGCGCCCCCGCCCGTCCCGAATCCGCTCGCCGCGGCGCCCGCCTCGGCCCCGGAGCCCGTCGCGCTGACCGAGCCGGAGTCCGCGGACCCCTTCGCGCTCGCGGCGGTCGAACGCGTGCGCGGCTGGGCGGCGCGACCCAGCACCTCGAAGCCCGACAAGGCGGCCGAGCGCCTCGCCGGCCTGCTGAAGGACCCGGCCGGCCTCGACTTCGCCATCGGCTTCGTCGACAAGGTCGTGCGGCCCGAGGATCCGCGGGTGAGCGCCCGCAACTTCGAGGCCCTCAGCCGCGACATCCCCGGCTTCCTCGACTGGTACCTCAAGCTCGGGGTCACCGTCGGCGGCGGGTTCGGCATCGTCACGCCCCGCCTGATCATCCCGATCGTGAAGCGCGCGATGCGCGACATGGTCTCGCACCTCGTGATCGACGCCTCGCCGAACCGGCTCGCGCGGCCGCTCAGCAAGCTGCGCGCGGACGGCACGCGCCTCAACATCAACCTGCTCGGCGAGGCCGTGCTGGGCGACGAGGAGGCGGTGAGCCGCCTCGAGGGCACGATGGCGCTGCTGCAGCGCGACGACGTCGACTACGTCTCGGTGAAGGTGTCGGCGATGGCGCCGCAGCTCCAGGCGTGGGCGTTCGACGAGACCGTCGACGAGGTGGTCGAGCGGCTGCTGCCGCTCTACCGCCTCGCCGCGGAGTCGAGCCCGCAGAAGTTCATCAACCTCGACATGGAGGAGTACCGCGACCTCGACCTGACGATCGCGGTCTTCGAGCGCCTCCTCACCCGGCCTGAGCTCGCGAGCCTCGACGCCGGCATCGTGCTGCAGGCGTACCTGCCGGATGCCCTCGCTGCCTACCGCCGCCTCGCCGCCTTCGCGAAGCAGCGCCGCGCCGACGGGGGCGCGGGCATCAAGGTGCGGCTCGTGAAAGGCGCGAACCTCGCGATGGAGCGCGTCGACGCGGCGCTGCACGGATGGCCGCTCGCCGTCGCGCCGTCGAAGGCGTCGACGGACGCGAACTTCAAGCGCGTGCTGCGCGAGGCGCTGCTGCCCGAGAACGCCTTCGCCGTGCGGCTCGGCGTCGCGAGCCACAACCTCTTCGACCTCGCGTACGCGGCCGAGATCGCCCGCCACCACGGCACGCATCAGCGCATCGACGCCGAGATGCTGCTGGGCATGGCCGCCGAGCACCGAGAGGCCGTGCGCGAGGTCTTCCCGCGGATCGTGCTCTACACGCCCGTCGTGCGACCCGACCAGTTCGACGCGGCCGTCGCCTACCTGATCCGCCGGCTCGAGGAGAACGCCTCGGGCGAGAACTTCATGTCGAGCATGTTCGACCTCGCCGACCCCGCCGTGCTGCAGCGCGAGCGCGACCGCTTCCTCGCCTCGATCGCGCTGCTCGAGCGCGAGGACGCCGCGGGGGAGCCGCGTCCGAACCGCACGCAGGACCGGCTGGGCGACCTCGCCGTGTCGGTGACGCATCCGCTCGGGTTCGAGAACGAGCCCGACACCGACCCGTCGCTCGCGTCGAACCGCGCGTGGGGACGGCAGGTGGTGGCACGCGCCGCGGAGTCGCAGCTCGGCATCCGCACGCTGGGCATGAACCGCATCGAGGACTGGCCCACGCTCGAGCGTCGCATCGACCGGGCAGCGCAGTCGGCGGGGGACTGGGCGGCACTGGGTGCCGAGCGCCGGGCCGCAGTGCTGCGCGACGCGGCCGAGGCGCTCGGCGTCTACCGCGGGCGGCTCGTCGAGGTGATGATCGCCGAGACGGGCAAGACGATCGGCGAGGCCGATCCCGAGGTGTCGGAGGCCATCGACTTCGCGCGCTACTACGCCGAGCAGGCGATCCTGCTCGAGCAGGTGGAGGACGCGCGGCCTCGGCCCGTGGCGCTCACCGTCGTCACCCCGCCGTGGAACTTCCCGGTGGCCATCGCCTGCGGCGGCGTGACCGCGGCGCTCGCGACCGGGTCCGCAGTGATCCTCAAGCCCGCGCCGCAGGCCCGCCGCTCGGCGGCCGTGCTGGCCGAGGCGCTCTGGGAGGCGGGCGTGCCGCGCGACGTGCTCGTGCTGTGCGACATGGACGAGGGCGAGCTGTCGCAGCGGCTCGTCGCCCACCCGGCCGTCGGCAGGCTCATCCTCACCGGCTCGTCCGACACGGCGGCGCGCTTCACCTCGTGGCGCAGCGACCTCCCGCTGCTCGCCGAGACGAGCGGCAAGAACGCCATCATCGTGACGCCCTCGGCCGACCTCGAGCTCGCGGCGGCCGACATCGTGCGCAGCGCCTTCCTGCACGCCGGCCAGAAGTGCTCGGCGGCGTCCGTCGCCATCCTCGTCGGCACGGCGGGCGACAGCGAGCGCTTCCGCCGGCAGCTCATCGACGCGGCGCGCACGCTGCGGGTCGGCTCGCCGCTCGACCCGCGCACCCACGTGGGGCCGCTCATCGAGCCCGCGCAGGGCGACCTGCTGCGCGCGCTGACGACGCTCGAGGACGGCGAGGAGTGGCTGCTCGAGCCGCGGCAGCTGGATGCGTCGGGGAGGCTCTGGTCGCCCGGCATCCGCGACGCCGTGCTGCCGGGCACGATGTCGCACGTGACCGAGTTCTTCGGCCCGCACCTGTCGCTCATCGAGGTCGACACGCTCGACGAGGCGATCGAGGCGCAGAACGCCACCCCGTTCGGGCTGACGGCCGGCATCCACTCGCTCGACCCCGACGAGGTGGCGCACTGGCTCGACGAGGTGCAGGCGGGCAACCTGTACGTCAACCGCGGCATCACCGGCGCGATCGTGCGCCGGCAGCCGTTCGGGGGCTGGAAGCTCTCGCAGGTCGGCCCCGGCGCGAAGGCGGGCGGACCGAACTACCTGGCGACGCTCGTCGACTGGGAGCCGGTGCACGCCGAGCCGAGGAAGTCCGTGCGCCTGCACGGCCTGCACAAGCGCGTGGCGGGGGTCATCGAGGCGGCGACCCCGCAGCTCGACTTCATCGAGTTCGACCGCGTGCGCGCGGGCGCGAACAGCGACGAGCGCTGGTGGGAGGAGGAGTTCGGGGTGTCGAAGGACGTCTCCGCGCTCGGCGTCGAGCGCAACGTGCTCCGCTACCGGCCGGCCGAGCTGCTCATCCGCGTGGCGGACGACGGCGCGATGGTCGATCTCGTGCGGCTGCTCGCCGCGGCGGCGCGCACCCGGGCGGTCGTGCGCATCTCGTCGGCGCTCGAGGTCCCGAGCGGCGTCGTGAAGCTCTCGCGCCTGCCGATCCCGCACCTGCGGATCGAGGAGATCGTCGAGGAGTCCGACGCGGCCTTCCACGAGCGCATCCGCTCCGGCGGGGCGCTCGAGCCGGTGCACACCGAGGACGCGCTCGGGCTGACCCGCGTGTCGGAGCCGGTGCGGCGCATCCGCGTCGTGGGGTCCGACCCACAGCTGCGCGAGGTGCTCGCGGGGAACGTGCGCGTCGCGGTCTACGACGGGCCGGTGACGACCGAGGGCCGCATCGAGCTGCTGCCGTTCCTGCGTGAGCAGGCGGTGTCGATCACGGCGCACCGCTTCGGCAACCCCGACGAGCAGATGCTGGCGCTGAAGGTCTAGCCCTTCCGGCTGTCGAGCGGCACCTCGCCGACCGGCGAGGGCCGTCCCTCCGGCCGCGAGTGCTTGACTTGCTCCATGCGGTACGGATACAAGGCCAGCGCCGAGCAGTTCTCCCCGGCTGAGCTGCTCGAGCTCGTGCAGCTCGCGGAGCAGGTCGGGCTCGAGAGCGCGTTCATCTCCGACCACCTCCAGCCGTGGCGGCACGACGGCGGGCACGCCCCCAACGCGGTCGCGTGGCTCGGCATGGCGCTCGAGCGCACCGAGCGCATCGTGCTCGGCACCTCGGTGCTCACGCCGACCCTCCGCTACCACCCGGCGGTCGTCGCCCAGCAGTTCGCGACCCTCGGCCAGGTGCACCCGGGCCGCCTGATCCTCGGCGTCGGCACGGGGGAGTCGCTCAACGAGCAGGCGATCGGCGTCGACTTCCCCGAGCTCAAGGAGCGGTTCGCCCGGCTGCGCGAGTCGGTGCGGCTCATGCGCCGGCTCTGGACCGAGGAGCGGGTCGACTTCGAGGGCGACTACTACGCGACGAGCGGTGCGACGATCTACGACCGGCCCGACGCCCCCATCCCCATCTACGTCGCCGGCGGCGGGCCCGCCACCACCCGGTACGCGGCGCGCTTCGCCGACGGCCACATCTGCACGTCGGGCAAGGGCGACGAGTACTACCGCGACACGATCGTCGCGAACCTCGAGGAGGGCCTCGAGAAGGAGGGCCGCGACACCGCCGACGTCGACCGGATGATCGAGATCAAGGTCTCCTACGACCGCGACCCCGACGCGGCGCTGCACAACACCCGCTTCTGGGCGGCGCTCTCGCTCACGCAGGAGCAGAAGCACAGCGTGCACGACCCGCTCGAGATGCAGCGGCTCGCCGACGAGCTGCCGATCGAGCAGGTGGCGAAGCGCTGGATCGTCGGCTCGGATGCGGCCGACGTGGCGGCCCGGATCGCCCACTACGCCGAGCTCGGCTTCACCCACCTCGTGTTCCACGGCCCCGGCGACGACCAGCGCCGCTTCCTCGAGCACTTCTCCGAGGACGTGCTCCCGCTCCTCCCGCGCTGACCTCCGCTCGACCCGCCCGCGCTGACCGGACCTGCTGCGGCAGGTCGGGTCGGCGGGGCGGGTCGGGTCGTGGCGGTGGAGCGCGGCCGGAGCGGCGGATGCGCCGGCCGGCTACGCCGCCGCGAGCTCCGTCGCGACGCGGCGCACGAGCGGCAGCGCGCACGCGGTCGCCGCGAGCGTCAGGGCGACGGCGCCCACGGCCATGAGCGCCCACATGATGATCGAGCCGGGCGTCTGGATCCACCACAGGAAGGTGGGGAGGATCAGCAGCAGGGCCGCCGCTGCAGCGCCGCCGACCGCCACGAGCAGCGGCAGCGCCACCTGCCGCACGATCGCCGCGCGCATCACCGGCAGCTCGACCCCCATGCGGTGCATCGCCCGGTGCTCGCGGCGCTGGTCGAGCACCTTCGCCGACTGGGCGATGCCGGCGAGGACCGCGCCGAGCACGCCGGCGATCGCGATGGTGAGCGCCGCGCCCGTCGCCATGTCGGTGCTCATCTGGTCCGCGCCGCCGGCGGTCGCGGGCGCGAGGGAGGCGAAGCCGCCGGCCAGCACGGCGATCGCCATCGCGCCGACGATGTTGAAGGCGCCGCGCGGGTCGTCGAGCACGCGGCGCGCGGCGAGCAGCGTCGCCGGACGGCGCGCGCCCTTGGCCACGAGCCAGGCGACGCCCTGGATGATGAGCGGTCCGAGGAACGTGTACGCGAGCACGAAGACGGCGATGAGCGCGATCGAGAACGCGATGCCGAGGTCGACGACGTCGTAGACGACGATGGCGACGTACGCGGCCGCCGCGGCGACGAAGACGAGGATGCGCCAGAGCGAGAGCCGCTTGCCGCGCACGCGCTGGGCGACGCCGAGCGGGGTGACGTGGACGCGGCGCAGCGACGCGAGCGCCGCTCCGAGCGCGACCGCGAGCACGGCGCCGGCGGCGGCGAGCCACACCCAGGCGGGCGGCAGCAGCTCGGTGATCGCGAACGGCATGCCCTGGAACTCGATCCGGGCGATGAGCGGCGTGACGGCGAGCGCGAGCAGCGCGCCGATCGCGACGCCGACGACCGCCTGCGCGAGTGCGTCGAGCACGGCCATCGCGCTCACCTGGCCGCGCGTCGCGCCGGCGAGCCGCAGCGCCGCGAGCCGGTCGTCGCGGCGGGCGATGGCGAGCCGCACGGCGGCCTGCGCGAGCGTCCACACCGCGGGCAGCAGCAGCGCGGCTGCCACGAAGGCGAGCGTCAGCACGAACTCTCCGTCGAACCGGTCGACGGCGCCGCTCTCGAGCCGCATCCGGAAGGCGTTGACGCCGCCGAGCACGGCGAGCAGCGCCGCGGTCGCGAAGGCGAAGGCGATCGCGCTCAGCACGTCGGTCGCGCGCGGGCCGGTCGCGCGGGCGAGGCGCGCCCAGAGTCGGAGGGCGGTCATCGCGACGCCTCGATCCAGCCCTGGTGCGCGGTCATCGGGTTCTCGACGCGCTGCTCGGCACGCGCGGCGCCGTAGGAGGGGTGCTGCGGCAGCGCCGCCTGCGCGACGGGCACGCCCATGCCGAGCGGCGTGGTCGCGGCCGGCCGCTCCGCGCCGGCGGGGGCGGTCTGCGGCCATCCGTCGCCGGCGGCGCGCTCATCGCTGACGATGCGGCCGTCCTGCAGGCGGACGACGCGCGAGCACATCGCCGCGACCTCCGGGTCGTGCGTGACGACGACGAGCGAGGCGCCATGGCCGAGCGTCGCGCCGATGAGCAGGCTCATCACCGCGTCGCCCGTCGACCGGTCGAGCGCGCCGGTCGGCTCGTCGGCGAAGACGATGCCGGGCTGGCCGACGAGCGCCCGCGCGATCGCGACGCGCTGCGCCTGGCCGCCCGAGAGCTCGCCCGGCCGGCGCGCGAGCATGCCGCCGAGGCCGAGCCGGTGCAGCAGGGTGCCCGCCTGCGCCTCCGCGGCCGACCGCGAGCCGCCGCCGAGCATGAGCGGGAGCGCGACGTTCTCGATGGCCGGCAGCTCCGGCAGCAGCTGGCCCGACTGGAAGACGAAGCCGAAGTCGCTGCGGCGCAGCCGGGTGCGCTCGCCGTCGCGCATGGTCGCGAGGTCGCGTCCGCGCCAGACGATGCGGCCGTCGGCGGGCGCGATGATGCCGGCGAGCACGTGGAGGAGGGTCGACTTGCCCGACCCGCTGGGGCCCATGATGGCGACGGCCTCCGGGCCGTCCGCGCCGATCGTGAGCGAGACGTCGGCGAGCGCGGGAGCGGCGCTGTTGCCCTCGCCGTAGGTGTGGGTGAGCCGCTGGGCATCGAGTCTGTTGGTCTGCATGGCTCCATCCGAGCATCGCCCGGCCGCAGATCCGAGCGATCGCGGCGCCTTTGCATCGAGCGGTGGATGCAGGATCATCCCCTCGGTTGACAGGCGCTCGTCCGTAGGCTGGGTGCGTGACGACCGCCGCCCCGAACACGCCGGCATCCGGCCGCCTCGCGCCGGGCAGCCGCTCCGATGACGGCCGCACCGGTGGCGGCCGTGCCGCCGGCGGCTCGTCGCGGATCGCGGCCGAGGGCACCGCGACGCACCCCGTCGCCATCATCCCCGCCGCGCTCGTCTCGCTCGGCGCCGTGCTGCAGTTCTGGGTGATGACCGACTGGGGCTACCTGCCGCTCATCCTGGGCGTGCTCGGCGGCGTGCTCACCGACCGCGCCGGCCGCTCGTCGAAGCTCGGGCAGGACCTCGCGATCATCGCGATCGCGCTCGCCTGGATCAGCATGATCTCCCTGCACGCCGACATCTCGAACGCCGGCATCCTGCGGTTCACGATCGCGCTCGGCGGCGCCGTGCTCATCCCCTACGCGATCTCGCGCTGGGTCTACCGCGACCACGCGGTGCGCTTCCCGTGGAAGGGCGGGCGCTGGTCGCGGCGGATGTGGACGTACCTCATCGTGGTCGTCTTCGCCGCCTACCTGATCCTGCCGTTCTACTTCCTCACCTCCGGCGTCTACCGCAACTGGCCGCCGGTCGCGGAGTGGGACATGATCGGGCGCCTGTTCATGGGCGTCAACGCGGTCGGGCTGTGGGACGAGCTCTTCTTCATCTGCACCGTCTACACGCTGCTGCTGCGCCACTTCCGGCCGTGGCTCGCCAACCTGCTGCAGGCGGCGATCTTCGTCTCGTTCCTGTGGGAGCTCGGCTACCAGTCGTGGGGGCCGCTGCTGACGATCCCGTTCGCGCTCGTGCAGGGCGCGATCTTCTCCTGGACGAAGAACCTCTTCTACGTCGTGACGGTGCACCTGCTGTTCGACGCGGTGGTGTTCCTCGTGATCGTGCACGCGCACCACCAGGAGGCGCTGCCGATCTTCCCGCTGGTCCACGGCTTCTGATCGCGCGCCGTCGTCGAGAAGCCGGTGTTCCGGATGTCGGCGGCCTCCCGTAGCCTCGCCGCCATGGCCATCGCACGCTTCCCCACGCTCGTCATCGACTGCCCCGACGCCGCCGCGCTCGCGCGGTTCTACAGCGCGCTCCTCGACTGGCCGGTGTCGAGCTCCGACGACGACTGGGTCGAGATCAAGGCCGACTACGGCCAGATGCTCTGCTTCCAGCAGGTCGAGCAGTATGCGGCGCCCGACTGGCCAGGCCAGGAGCACCCGCAGCAGATGCACCTCGACGTCGTCGTCGATGACCTCGACGAGGGTGAGGCCGCCGTGCTCGAGCTCGGCGCGACGAAGCACGAGCACCAGCCGGGCGAGACGTTCCGCGTCTTCCTCGACCCTGCCGGGCACCCGTTCTGCCTCTGCAGCAGCTGACGCGACCGCCCGTCGCTAGGGCACCGCGAGCGCGACGGCTGCCTGCGCTCCGACGCGCGTGAACCCGAGCCGGTCGGCGACCCGCAGCGATGCCGCGTTGCCGGTGCGGCAGCGCCACTGCGCCACGAGCCCCGCGTCGATCGCCGCGCACACCGCGCCGGTCGCCGCGGCCGACGCGTAGCCGCGGCCGCGCCGCCGTGCCGCGGTGGCGACGCCGATGTGGGCGATGGTGGTGTGCCAGCGCTGGAAGCCCGCGACGGCGACGGGCTCCCGGCCCTCGCGCACCGCCCAGTGGCGCTCCATCGGCTCGACGCCCGCCTCGGCCCACTCGTCGCCGTCGACCGCCTCGCGGACGAGCGCGAGGTCGCGATCGTCGCCCGGCACGACGCCGTGCGAGGGCGCTGCGGGCCGGGTGCCGGTGAAGAGCAGGTGCGCGGAGCCGACCACTCGCGAGCCCGGCAGCAGCGCCGCGACCGCGGCGGCATCCCGCAGCGTCACCCGGTGGCGGGTCTCGAGCGCGATGAGCGCGCTCCTGGGCGCCGCGACGACCATCGCGGCGCCGAGCTCGATGACGACGACCGAGTCGAGGTCGTCGCGCTCGACCCAGGTGACGCCCTCGCCGTCGAAGGCCGTGACGGGCACGCCCACCGCGTCCGCCCACGCTGCGCGCAGCTGCATGCGGTCGCGCTGCGGCAGATCCGGCAGGCGCATCACGACCCCAGTGTCGTCCTGCCCGAGCGCCGCCGCCAGTGGCGCGCCCGCCTAGGCTCGACGGGTGACCACCGTGCTGCTCGACGTCGACACCGGGATCGACGACGCCCTCGCCCTCTTCACCGCCGCGCTCTCGAACGAGATCGAACTGGTCGGCTGCACCGTCGTGTGGGGCAACGTCGACGTCGATCAGGGCGCGCGCAACACCTCCGAGGTGCTGCGCCTCGCCGGGCACGCGGATGTGCCGATCGCGGTGGGCGCCGCCGGCCCCCGCAACGGCCGCGTCGCCGTCTTCTCGCCCCAGGTGCACGGCGACGACGGGCTGGGCGGATGCGCCGACACCGCCCACGAGCCGCGGCTCGCGGCCGAGAGCGCGGTCCAGCTCATGCTGCGGCTCAGCCACGAGCACGACGGCACGCTCGAGATCGTGGCGGTCGGACCGCTCACGAACCTCGCGGCCGCGCTCGACGCCGACCCGACCCTGCCCGAGCGCATCCGGCAGGTGACGATCATGGGCGGTGCGGCGCTCGCGGCGGGCAACGTGAGCGACACCGCGGAGGCGAACATCTGGCACGATCCGGAGGCGGCGCAGGCCGTCTTCGACGCGCCGTGGGAGCTGACGATGGTGGGCCTCGACGTGACGATGACCTCGCTCATCACCGACGAGCATCGCGCGCGGCTCGCCGCCGGCGGCGCGGTCGGCCGCTTCTCGTCGGACATCCTCGACTTCTACCTCGGCTACTACGAGGGCTACACGGGGGAGCGCGCGTCAGGCAACCACGACGCGCTCGCGCTCGCGGTGGCGACCGGCCTCGTGCGCACGACGCTGTCGCCGATCGTCGACGTGGAGGTCGACTGCAGCGACGGCCCCTCGCGCGGGCGCACCGTCGCGCGGCTCGAGGGGGAGTGGGGCACCTGGCCCGACCGCGAGGGCGCTCGCCATCGCGTCGTCATGGAGGTCGAGCCGGGGTTCGAGGACCGCATGGTCGACCTGCTCGCCGGCGCCTGAGGCTGGGTCAGTCGAGCCGGTAGACGTGCTCGACGATCTCCCTGCCGACGCCGGCGGCCCACGACGTCTCCGAGCCGACGAGCACGAACCCGTTGCGCAGCAGCACGGCGGCTGAGGCGGGGTTGTGCGCCGCGGCGCGGGCGAAGAGCGGCCGCTGCCGCTCGCGCTCCAGCAGGAGCGCGAGCGCCGCGGAGGCGATGCCGCGCCCCCAGCGGGCCGGGTCGATCCAGTAGCTGACCTCGCGCTCCTGCTCGATCGTGAACGTCGAGACGGCGCCGACGAGCTGCGCGCCCTGCTCGATGACGAGCAGGTGGTTCTCGGGATCGGCGCGCACCCGCCGGTAGTGGGCGTCGAAGGCCGCCCGGTCGGTGGGGTCCTCGCGCGTGAAGGCGGCCATCGCGACGGCGTCGGGGTCGCGCTCCCAGCGGAAGAGCTGGTCGAGGTCGTCGTCGCGCAGCGGCCGCAGTCGGATCGTCATGCCCTGACGCTAGGGGCCGGCGCCCACGAGCGCGACGACGCGGCCAGCCGTCGACGGTCGCCGCGCGGATCAGGCGACCGCGCCCATCCTCCGGACCGCCTCCTCGATCACCTCGGGCCGCGTGCCGAGGTTGAGGCGCACGTGGTTCTCGCCGCCGGTGCCGAACGCCTCGCCGGCGCTGAGGCCCACGCGCGCCTGCTCGAGGAACGCCTTCGCGGGGCCGGTGGAGAGCCCGATGTAGCCGGCCTCGGCGTGCGGGTCGAGGTCGGCGACGCGCGTCGCGCTGCAGTCGAGCCAGGCCAGGAACGTCGCCTCGCCCGGTCGCCAGCGGATCGTGGGCGCGTGCTCGACGAGCAGCCGCGCGAGCAGCGCCCGGTGCTCGCGGAGGGCGAGGAGCACGTCGTCGAGCCACGCCCGGCCGTCGTCGAAGGCCGCCACGTGCGCGATCGAGGCGATGTGCGACGGGCCGTGGCTCACGACCTCGGCGATGCCCGCGAGGTCGTCGGCCGTCTCGGCGCCGCCGACGATGAGCGCGGTGCGGAGGCCCGCGAGGTTCCACGCCTTCGACGCGCTCGTGAGCGAGAAGCCGCGCGGGTCGACGGTCCAGTAGGGCGTGAAGGTCGCGTCGAAGAGCAGCGGTGCGTGCACCTCGTCGGCGATCACCCGCACCCCGTGGCGCGCGGTGATCTCGGCGAGCGACTCGAGCTCCGCGCGCGTGTGCACGGTGCCAGTGGGGTTGTGCGGGTTGCACAGCAGCACGACCGCTCCGGCGCCGCCGACGCGCGCGCAGGCCTCCTCGATCGCCGCGAGGTCGAGCCGCAGGTCGGGCCCGAGCGGCGCCTCGACCACCTGCCGCTCGGCGTGCGCGGCGTAGGCGTGGAACGGCGGGTAGACCGGGCTCGTGACGATCACGGAGCCGCCGGGCGGGGTGAGCATGCGGATGAGCTCGAACGCGCCCATCATCACGTCGCTGACGAGCGCGGTGCGCTCGACGTCGACCGCGGCGCCCCAGCGGTCAGCGGCGAACCGGCCGAAGGCCTCCGCGTAGCCGGTGCCGTGCGGGTAGCCGGTGTCGCCGCGAAGCATCGCCGCGTGCACGGCCTCGGTGATCGGCTCGGCGGGCAGCACGTCCATCTCGGCGACCCACAGCGGGAGCACGTCGGGCTCGAAGAACCGCCACTTGATGCTCGTCCGATCGCGGAGGTCGGCGAGGGGCACCTGCAGGAAGGGATCCATGCCCCCATCCTGCCGCCGCGGGTTCCGTCCGGCGAGATCCCGACGGAGCGATCGGTCGGGCGAGGGCGCTATCCCCTCGCGGCGCCGGCTGCTCCGTCGAGGCTCAGGCGACCTGCTCGAGGAGGCCGGAGTCGACGTCGTAGAGGAAGCCGCCGACGCGGGCCCGGTCGCCGATGAGCGGGTGCGAGCGCACGCGGTGCACGTCCTCGATGATCGAGAGCCGCTGGTGCTCGATCGCGCCGAGGTCGAGCCACGACGCGTCGGTGCCGGCGGCGTGCGAGATGTCGACGAGCAGCTCGCGCTCCGACTTCGAGGCCATCGCGCAGCGCGTGTGCTGCACGAGCAGCACGCGGTCGACGCCCAGCAGGTTGACGCCCAGCACGAGCGCGACGAGCGTGCGCTCGGTGGCGCGGCCGCCCGGGTTGCGCAGGATCTTCGCGTCACCGGGCACGAGCCCGATCATGCCGAGCGGGTCGATCCGCGAGTCCATGCAGGTCACCATCGCGACGCCGGACTTCGCGACACCGTCGAAGCCCTGCAGGTCGAAGGAGGCGGCGAAGTCGCGGTTGCTCGCGAGCAGGTCGTCGAAGGCGTGTTCCATGGTCACCGAATCTACCGCGCGTGCGAGCATGGGCCGCATGGAGCTCCGAGCGCTCGCCCGCCAGATCGACGCGATCTCGCGCCGGTACGCCGACGTCTACGGCTTCGAGCGCGACGCCGACTGGCTCGTGCTCAAGCTGCAGGAGGAGGTCGGCGAGGTCGTGCAGGCGTGGCTGGCGAAGACCGGCCGGCAGCGAGACAAGGGCCACAGCCCGGAGGAGATCGATCGCCGCTTCGCGCTCGAGCTCGCGGACGCGGTGGGGATGCTGCTCGCGCTCGCGGAGGCGACGGGCGTCGACATCGAGCAGGCGATCGATGAGAAGTGGCTCGTCTGGGACCGGCGGGTGTCGCAGCGGGCCGGCGAGGCGGATGCGCCCGAGCGGGACTGACGCTCGACCGACTCGCACCGCACCGCCTCGGCTCTGGCGTCGCGAGCGACAGGTGCGCATACTCGGCGCATGGATGCTCGCGCCCTCGCGTTCGGCGGTGTCGAGCTGTGCCGCGCCGTGGTCGACGGCCAGGATGCGCTGCCGGAGCTGCTGGCGCTCGTCGCGCAGCAGGTCGGCACCGACGCGGTGACGCTCTCGAGCGTCGACCTCGCCGACGGCTCGTCGAACGTGCTGACGCACGGTGCCGCGCCGCTGGACGTCAGCGAAGGCGCTGCGTGGCGACGGCTGCTCGGCACCCATCCGTATGCGACGCACCTCGCGACGGCGAACAGGCCGCGGCGTCGGCTCACCGAGGTCGTCGACGTGCGCGAGCTGCGGCGCTCGGAGGTGTTCCAGGTGTGCCTGGAGCCGCGTGGGCTGACCTATCAGGCTGCGCTCGTCGTCGAGCGCGCAGGCAGCCGGATGACGCTGCTGTCGATGTGGCGGACCGACGACGACTTCAGCGACGACGACGTCGATGCGGTCGGTCTGCTGGCGACGGCGCTGGGTGCGTCGCTGCGCGCCCGAGAGTCGCTGCGGTCGCTCGAGGCGATCGCGGGGACGGGCCGTGGCCCGGTCGGACTCACACGTCGGCAGACGCAGGTCGTCGAGCTCGTGTCCGCGGGCATGACCAACGACCAGGTCGCACGACGGCTCGGGCTCTCGAGCCGTACGGTGCGCAAGCACCTCGCGCTGCTGTTCGACCGCACGGGAGCGCGCTCGCGCACCGAGCTCGCCGTCCTGTGGAGGGACGCCGCGCGTGTGGGAGGCGTACGCACCTTCCGCTGAAGTGCAGCCCCACCCGCGCTGCGGGCGGTGCTCCGGCCGCCGTCAGCGCACCCGGGCGATCCGCTCCTGCGCCCTCGCGTGCTCATAGCCCTCGGGCTGCTGCCCGCTCGCCGCGGTCCGTGCGCCGGCCGTCGCGGCCGCACCCTCGGGCGCCGCTTCCTCCCAGAACGCCGTGTGGCTCGTCGTCACCGCCGCACCGCACGCGCTCGCGTTCGTGTAGACGACGGGGTCGAGGCGAGGACTGCCGTCCACGTGCCAGCCGGTGTGGGAGGTCGAGCCCACCTGGTCGAGCGCGGCGTTGACGCCGTGGGCGGCGCCGCCGATCCAGTCTCGCCAGTCCTCCTGGCCCTGCTCGAGCGCGTAGGGGCTCGGCAGCACGCGTGCGACGCCCGAGTCATCGGTCCAGAGCACGCTGTGGTCGACGACGCCCTCCTCGTTCGCCCCAGCGCTGGCCGGGTCGAACCGGTCGGCGAGGCCGACGACCCAGCCGCCCTCCGATTGCCCGTAGACCGCGCTGAAGCCGCCTCCCGGCAGCAGTCCGAGCGACTCGATCGTCGTGGGCGAGGGCCATCGAGCGGCCTCGTAGTGGCCGCCGAACCAGTCGCCGAACCACGCGACCCCAGCCGCCTCGCCGCGCTCGTCCAGGAGGCGCACGTACGTGTCCGCCTCGACGCCGGGATTGCTCGCCACGTGCGTGACCTCGCCCCGCCGTGACCAGATCGCTCCCCATGGCACGACGGCCTCGAGGTCCGGCAGCTCGAGCGAGGTCGCGCCCGCGACCCGGAGGTCGTTGGTGATGTCCCAACCCTCGGCGTACGGGAATGCGCTGTCGTTCGGCAGTGCCGTGCCCGGTCGGTCGAGGCGCGGCGACCACACGCGGGCCTCGGCCTCGAGGTCGCTCGTCCAGACGGTGCCGACCGCATCACCGCGGTCGTTGATGCGTCGCACGCCGATCCCAGCGGCCTCCTGCTCGGTCTCGACCCAGGTGATCCGCCCCGACCGGAGGCTCTGCACCCAGGCGCGCTCGCGACCGGATGCGTCGAAGCCCTGGCCGTTGATGAGGCCGGTCGGGGTCAGCTCGAAGGCGACACCGTCGACCATGTCCGTCGGCCCGACCCGCACGGGTTCCCCGTCGAGGCCGTACCAGACGACGGGATGCCTGCCCCAGCTGCCGTCCCCCTCGACGAGCTCGAAGCTGCCGTAGTAGACGGTCCCGACGCCCGGCACCTGCTCGATGTCCATGACCGTGCCGTACTGGGCGTTCGCGGGCTGCCGCATCGTCATCACCTCGCACCCGCTGGCCGCGTGCGCGGCAGGCGCGACGACGAGCATCGCCCCTGCCAGTCCTGCGGCTGCCACGCCGCGCATCACCGTTCGCATCACGTCTCCTGCCGATGCCGTGGCCGGCCCGGATGCCGGCCCTCGAGCAGGATCGTGCACCCGGCGACCGACGAGCGGAAGGTGGCGCTTCCGCCACCCCTCTGCTGCCGACCACGCCTCGGAGGATCGTCCCGCCGCGCCGTCCAGCCCACGACGGTAGCCTGCGGGCATGACGCAGACCGCCATCATCGTCGGTGCAGGACTCGGCGGCCTCGCCGCCGCCCGTGGACTGGAGGCCGCCGGCTGGCAGGTGCGGGTGCTCGAGGCGGCGCCCGCCGTGCGCAGCGTCGGCGCCGGCATCAGCATCACCGAGAACGGGCTTGCGGCGCTCGACGCCCTCGGCGTCGGCGACGCGGTGCGCGAGCGTGCCGTCCGGGCACTGCCGGAGGGCATCTTCACCGACCAGGGCTCGCCGCTGCACCGCGGCTTCCAGCTCGACTCGAGCGCGATCCACGCGATCCACCGCTCGACCCTGCTGGATGCGCTCCGCGAGGGCCGCGAGATCGAGACCGGCATGCGGGTGGTCGGCGTGACCGACGGCGCGAGCGGCCGCCCGAGCGTCACGATCGAGCACGGCGCGGCCGACCCGGACTCCGCCGACGCCCGCGACGAGCGCCAGCGCCGCCGCGACCGGGCGCGCGGCACGAAGCTGGGCCGCCGCATCCACCGGGCACTCGAGCCCGGCGACGACCCCATCGACCGCCGGGCGGAGGGCCGCGCGAGCCGCGCGCAGGTGCGCGCGGTCGAGGCCGCCCGCTTCGAGACGATCGAGGCCGACCTCGTC
Source organism: Agrococcus jenensis (assembly GCF_003752465.1). NCBI lineage: Bacteria > Bacillati > Actinomycetota > Actinomycetes > Micrococcales > Microbacteriaceae > Agrococcus > Agrococcus jenensis. The sequence goes on from NZ_RKHJ01000001.1 coordinate 1,071,475, forward strand.
GTCGGCGCCGACGGCATCGACTCCGCGGTGCGGAAGGCGCTCTGGCCGAAGGCGCGCACCGACTACTCCGGCGCGACCTGCTGGTACGGCGTCGTGCAGGCGGAGGCGGACTCGCCCTCGGGCGTGCGGCAGTACCTGGGTCGCGGCGCAGAGTTCGGCATGGAGCCGATCGACGGCGGCCGCGTCTACTGGTGGGGCATGGCCCACGCGCGCATGGGCCGCTCCTCGCGCGACGAGCTCGAGGCCGCCCGCGCCCGCTTCGACACCTGGGCGCCCGAGGTGCGCGATCACATCGCCGCGACGCCGCAGGCCGGGATCGTGCGCCGCGACCTGTGGTCGCTCGCGACGCCGCTGCGCAGCTTCCACCGCCCGGGCGTGGTGCTGCTCGGCGACGCGGCGCACGCGATGCTGCCCACGCTCGGCCAGGGCGGCAACCTGACCTTCGAGGACGCCGCGACGCTCGGCATCCTGCTCGAGGACCACTCCCGCGACGAGGCGCTGCGGCAGTACGACCGCGAGCGGGTCGGCCGCACCCAGCGTTTCCAGCAGCTCTCGCACCGCCTCGCGCGCACCACGGTGCAGGCGCGCAACCCCGTGCTGGTCGCCGCCCGCAACGGCGCGTTCAACCTCATGCCGACGATGCTGGCCGAGCTCGCGGGCGACTGGATGCTGGGCTGGCGCTCGCCGCGGCACGTCGACTGAGCACGGCTGCGGCGCTGCGCCGCTGCAGGAGGGCCCTGGCGGCCGACGCGCGATCGGCCGCACAATGAGCCATGGCCGACGACCTGGCCGCGCCCTCGGCGCCGGATGCGTCGGGCGCTGACGCCCCCGCCGCGGCGAGCGCCGAGACCGACGCCGCGCTCGCCCGGCGCGCCCAGATCCTCGCGACCGAGCACTGGGGGCTGCTCGCCGCTCGCGGCACCGCGCAGAGCGAGGTGCTCACCCGCATCACGATCTTCCTGACGCTCGTGTCGGCCGGGCTCGTCACGATGGGGCTGCTCGGCCAGGCATCGGGCTACGCCGGCTGGTTCTCGCCGGCGATGCTCGCGATCCTGGCGTTCCTCGCGCTGATCGGCTTCATGACGCAGCTCCGCGTGCTGAACGTCGCGCAGGAGGACATGATGTACGTCGTCGCGATGAACCGGCTGCGCGGCGGCTACGTCGACCTCGACCCCCGCGTCGCGGGCTACTTCCTCGCCGCTGTCACCGACGACCAGGCGGGGATGGACCAGACCTACTCGTTCATCGCTCGCCGCAGCGCAGCCAGCCACCTCTTCGGCAGCTCGATGGTGCTCATCGTGGTGGTGAACGCGTGCGTCGACGGCCTGCTCGCCGCCGCGATCGTGGTCACGTCGACCGGCTCCGTGCCGTGGGCGATCGCCGTCGGCGTCGCCGTCGGCCTCGCCTGGTGCGCGGTGTCCATGCGCCGGGGCTACCTCGGCTTCCGCGACGTGTGGCGCCGCTATCGGCCCCGGCGTCCCACGCAGGGGCCGCCGGGCTTCCTCCACGACGCCGACGCGTGACGTCGGCCCGCATCCAGCGATGGGTAGTTCTCCCCATGGCGGATGCCCAGGTGGCGTCACTACCGTGGTCGAACGGCCCGGCTGGGGCCCCGACGCCGAGAGGCGGAGGGGAATCGGGCCAGACAAGGGAATACGAGCGGGACCCTCGATCATGGAGCGAGGCTCTGCGCGGCAGCCGTGACGCTGCCGCCCGCTGATGCAAGAGGGGCCCGACCGCGATGGTCGGGCCCCCTTCTCGTCTCAGCGGTGCCGAGCGCGCTCCGCCAGCAGCAGCGGGAACACGAGCTCGCGGTTGAGCGGCGCCTCTGCCGCGTCGTCGATCCCGACCGCCGGGTCGATCCAGCGCACCGCCTCGATCTCGGCGAGCGGTTCCGGTGCGATGGCGTCACGCGTGCGGAAGACGCTCGCGCGCAGCGCGAAGCCCGCCTCGTTGGCGGCGCGCGTCTCGAAGTCGCCCATCGGCTCGATCCGGTCGAGCGCGATCGCGACGCCCAGCTCCTCGAGCACCTCGCGCACGGCGCACGCCGCGGCGCCCTCGCCCGCCTCCGGCTTGCCGCCCGGCAGCATCCACGCGCTCGTGCCGCGCTTGCGCACCGTCAGCACGGCGCCGTCCTCGCGCTCGAAGCAGATCGCCGAGACGGTGATGACGCGCATGCCTGCAACGGTAGCGATCGCCGGCGGCTAGCCTGCGTTCCGGGTGATGAGCTTCGAGAGCACGATGGCCGACCTGGTGTGGTCGACGCTCGACGCCGCGCGCACCTTCTCGAGCGCGTCCTCGAGCGCGATCACGTCGCGCGCCCGCATGATCACGAACGCGTCCGCCTCGCCCGTCACCGTCCCCGCCTCGACGATCTCGGGAACGCCCGAGAGGATGCGCTTGAGGTCCTTCGGCGAGACCGTCCCGCGGCAGAACAGCTCGACGTAGGCCTCGGTCGCGAGCCCCTCGACCGCCGGGTCGACCTGCACGGTGAACCCGCGGATGACGCCGTCGGCCACCAGACGGTCGATGCGCCGCTTCACGGCGGAGGCCGAGAGCCCGACCTCGCCGCCGATGTCGGCGTAGCCCGCCCGGGCGTTGAGCCGCAGCTGGTCGATGATGCCGTGGTCGATGCGATCCATGCGCACGAATCTACGACCCGCACGGGTCTGCTCGCAAAGAACCGGCGTCGAAACCGCCGCCCGTGCGTCGATTCCTTGCGAGCATGGAGCCATGCAGCCTGAGACGACCATCATCGCGCGCCCCGAGACCGCAGCCCCGACCACCCGCTCCGCCGTGCACAAGACGGTGCTGATGTGCCGACCGGAGCACTTCACCGTGAGCTACCGCATCAACCCCTGGATGCACCCCGAGATCCCCACGAGCACCTCGACCGCCGTCCGCCAGTGGGAGACGCTCTACGACGCCTACCGCGGCCTCGGCTACGACGTCGAGCTGATCGACCCCATCGAGGGCCTCAACGACATGGTCTACGCCGCGAATGGCGGCTTCACGCTCGACGGCAAGGCCTACGGCGCGAAGTTCACCTACGAGCAGCGCGTGCCGGAGGGCCCCGCCTACATGGCGTGGTTCGCCGCGAACGGCTTCGAGGTGCACGAGCCGCAGCAGATCAACGAGGGCGAGGGCGACTTCCTGCTCTCGAACGGCGCGATCCTCGCCGGCCACGGCTTCCGCACCTCGCTCGAGTCGCACGACGAGCTGCGCGGCATCTTCGGCCGCGAGGTCGTGAGCCTCCGCCTCGTCGACCCGGCGTTCTACCACCTCGACACCGCGATCGCGATCCTCGACGACGAGAACATCGCCTACCTGCCGAAGGCCTTCGACGACGCCAGCCGCGCCGAGCTCGAGCGCCGCTACCCCGACGCCGTGCACGTGAACGAGGAGGACGCCGCCGTGCTGGGCCTCAACTCGTTCGGCGACGGCCGCACGATGCTCATCGCGGGCAGGGCGACCGACTTCGAGCGCCAGCTCACCGAGCGCGGCTACGAGACGATCGGCCTCGACCTCTCCGAGCTGCTGCTCGGCGGCGGCGGCATCAAGTGCTGCACGCTGGAGCTGCGACGATGACCGGCACGACGACCCACGCCGACGCGCTGAGCACCGCGACGCAGGCCGCCATCGCGCAGGTCGAGTCGAGCGCCGCGCACAACTACCACCCGCTGCCGGTCGTGGTCGTCGAGGCGTCCGGCGCCTGGGTGACCGACGTCGACGGAAGCCGCTACCTCGACTGCCTCGCCGCGTACTCGGCGGTCAACTTCGGCCACGGCAACCCGCGCCTGCTGGCGGCGGCGCACGCGCAGCTCGACCGCGTCACGCTCACGAGCCGGGCGTTCCACGCCGCCGCGCTCGGACCGTTCGTCGAGGCGCTCGCGCGGCTCGCCGGCAAGGACATGGTGCTGCCGATGAACACCGGTGCCGAGGCCGTCGAGTCGGGCATCAAGGTGGCTCGCCGCTGGGCCTACGAGGTCAAGGGCGTGCCCGCCGGGCAGGCCGAGATCATCGTGATGGAGGGCAACTTCCACGGCCGCACCACCACGATCGTCTCGTTCTCCGACGACCCGGATGCCACCACCGGCTACGGTCCGTTCACGCCCGGCTTCGTGCGTGTGCCGTTCGGCGACGCAGAGGCGCTCGAGGCCGCGATCACGCCCAACACGGCGGCCGTGCTGCTCGAGCCCATCCAGGGCGAGGCCGGCATCATCGTGCCGCCGGCCGGCTACCTGCAGCGCGTGCGCGAGATCACCGCGCGCGAGCGCGTGCTCTTCATCGCCGACGAGATCCAGTCGGGCCTCGGCCGCACCGGCGCGACGTTCCAGTGCGACAACGAGGGCGTCGTGCCCGACGTCTACCTGCTGGGGAAGGCGCTCGGCGGGGGCGTGGTGCCGGTCTCGGCCGTGGTCGCGGACGCCGACGTGCTCGGCGTCCTCACGCCCGGCTCGCACGGCTCGACCTTCGGCGGCAACCCGCTCGCGGCCGCGGTCGGCCTCGAGGTCGTGCGGATGCTCGCCGAGGGCGACATGCAGGCGCGCGCCCGCGCGCTGGGCGCCAGGCTGCACGCGGGGCTCGGCGAGCTGGTCGGCCACGGCGTCACCGCTGTGCGCGGCGCGGGGCTGTGGGCGGGCATCGACATCGACCCGGCCGTCGGCACGGCGCGCGACGTCTGCATGCGGCTGCTCGAGCGCGGCATCCTCGCGAAGGACACGCACGGCCAGACCGTGCGCCTCGCGCCGCCCATCGTCATCCAGGAGGGCGACCTCGACATGCTCGTCCGGGAGTTCCGGGCGGCCGTCGGGGCGTAGCCCGGGCGTCGGGGACCCCTTCCACCGGACGGGACCCGGTGCACCGGGTCCCCGCTGGCGGCGGGGGTCCCCGAGCTGCTACGGCTCGGGCGTCGCCTGCATCGGGTCGGCCGCGTCCGCCTGCTGCCGCACGTCGGTGCCGTCGGCGAGCACCTCGGAGATCATGCCGAAGACGTTGCCGTCGGGATCGCGCAGGTAGCCGACGCGGCCGACGCCCTGGAGGTCCGCAGGGTGCACGGCCGCTGCGCCGCCGAGCTCGATGCCGCGCGCGAACGACGCGTCGACGTCGTCGACGCTCACGACGATCGTGCTGCCGTTGACGGGCGCGCCCGCCGCGGGTGCCGGACCCTCGCGCTGCGTGAGCCCGCCGTCGATCCCCATGCCGGGCGAGCCCGTGCCGATCGAGCCCTCACCGGTCGCGATCGACCAGTACTGCCACTGCCCGAACCGCTCGAACCGCCACCCCAGCAGCTGGGCGTAGAAGTCGATGAGCCGCTGCGGCTCGCTCGCGTGGATCTCGAAGTGGACGACGAGGCTGCTCATGGCGCGACGCTACGCCCCGGCTCCCAGGGTGGACAGGGGCATGATGGACGGATGCGCACGCACTACCGCTTCGACCACGCGTGGCAGCTCGACGCGGCCCCGGAGGCCGTGCTGGCGCTCCTCGAGGACCTGTCCGGCTACGGCGCGTGGTGGCCCGCGGTGCGGGTGACCGGTGGCTCGCTCACCGCAGGGGCGCGCACGGCCGACCTGGAGGTGCGCGCGCCGCTCGGCTACCGCCTGCGCATCACCCTGGCTGAGGACGCGCACGAGGCAGGGGGCGAGCCGCTGCCGCACGAGCTGCGCGCCGCCATCAGCGGCGACCTCCAGGGCTGGTGCGCGTGGCGCGTCGAGCCCGAGGGGGTCGGCACCCGCGTCGCGTTCGCGCAGGAGGTGCAGGTGCGCCAGCGCGTCCTGCGCGCGCTGAGCCCGCTGCTGCACGGCGCCCTCGCCCGGCAGCACGGCGCCGTCATGCGCTCGGCGGAGGCGGGGATGCGCCGAGCGCTGGGAGCCTGAGTTCGCTTACCGGCGAGACTGGCGTACGCTCGCGGGCGTGGCAGAGAGCATCCTCCTCGGGCACGCCCCCAGGCCGACCGACGGCGCACAGCTGGCGAAGCGCATCCGCACCCTCGTGATCGCGGCGGAGCCCGCGGGCATCGCGTGCACCTCCGTCATCGACGCGGAGCTCGACGGCGCCGACATCGCGCGGCTGCACCTCGACCTCACCGACTTCACCCTCGCCGGCGAGATCGACCGCGACCGCGCCAGGCTGGAGCCGCAGGGTGCACCGGTGTCGAGCGAGCCGGCCGTGCTCCGCAACCTGACCGTCCGGGCGACGCCGATGCGCGTCTCCGGCGCCGAGGTGACGCTCGACGCGCAGCTGCGCGACCTGCCGTTCCGCTGGATCGAGACCGACAACCGCGAGCTCGCCGTCGAGCTGGCGAGGCCCAGCAACGAGCGCCCGCTGCACGGGCACGCGATCGTCTCGGTGCCCAAGCACCAGCTCGGCGCCGCCGTGCTCGGCCTCGCCGAGTCGGCGCTGCTCGACATGGGCGTCACCGTCTCGCGGCTCGACGTCGACGTGGAGTCGACCGGCCCCCACAGCCTCCGGCTCATCGTCGACGGCAAGGTCCGCAAGGGGCTGCTGGGCGCGTCGGTGCACGGCTCGGCGAGCGCGAGCATCGACGACCGGATGGGCGTCACGCTCAGCGACATCAGGCTCGAGAGCGGCAACCCGCTCGTCGCGGCGCTGCTCGCGGCGACGCGCGGCAAGGTCCACGGCTACGAGGGCCGCCGCATCGACCTCGCCGCGGAGCTGCCGGAGGGCATCCGGCTCGCCGACGTGCAGGTGCGCGTCACCGACGACGTGATCCTCGAGGCGCGGCTGGTCTGAGCGCCTCGGCCCCGGCCCTGGGTCAGGCCGAGACCAGCGCCGCCTGCCGCTCGGCGAGCCGCACCCCGGCCGCCTCGAGCCGCCGGGACGACTCGTCGGCGTCGACCCAGTCGAGCGCCGCGAACTCGCCGAGCGGCACGACCGAGTGCACGACCGTGCTCGGGTAGACGTGCACGAGGTTGAACGCGCGCGCGCCGTCGCGGCCGCGCGTGCCGCCGACCGGCACGTTGAGGTCCTGCGTGTAGCACGTGGCCGACGCGACCGACACCGGGATGCCGGCCACCGACGCCGTCGACGAGTAGTGCAGGTGCCCCGCGAGGATCGCGCGCACATCGGTGCCGACGAGCGACGCGGCGAGCGCCGACTGGTCGCGCAGCTCGACGCTCACGGCGAGGTCGAGCACGCTCGGCATCGGCGGGTGGTGCATCGCGAGGATCGTGCCGTGCGGCGCCGGCGTCGCGAGCACACCCCGCAACCACTCGAGCTGCTCGGGGCTCACCTCGCCGTGGTGGCGGCCGGGCACGGTCGAGTCGAGCGTCACGATGCGCAGCCCGTCGAGGTCGACCACGGCGTCGACGGGGGCGTCGGAGGCGGGCTCGTCGAGCAGCTCGCGCCGGAACGCCCCGCGCTCGTCGTGGTTGCCCATGACCCACACGACGCGGGCGCCGAGGTCGTCGGCGACCGGCTCGACGATGGCGCGCAGCCGGCGATAGGCGTCGGGCTCGCCGCGGTCGGCGAGGTCACCGGTGAAGACGATCGCGTCGGGCCGGGCACCCGACGCCTCGAACTCGGCGAAGAGGCGGCGCAGGTGCACCTCGCTCGGGACGCGGTCGTAGAGGCTGCCGCCGCCGGCGAGGAGATGGGTGTCAGAGATGTGGAGCAGGAAGTGGTTCGGCCTCGGGTGCTCGGCCGATCGGATCTGCACGGTGCCCTCCGCTGTCGTCGGGTGCGCTCTGCATCGAGCACTGGTCGAAACCTATTCCAGTCCACCCACGGAAACCGGGTCTGCACACGGCGTGTACGCCAGGTGAACGGCCGATGAGAGGCGGTCGTACCATGGGGAGCGCCCCGGCACGCCGGGCGCACCCGAGAAGGCAGGAGCCGCCCAGCACGTGAAGCACCGCATCCCCGACCCGCATCCCGCTGACGCTGCCGCGTTCGTGCGCCCCACGGACGACGTCGAACCGCAGGTGTCGACCGCGCCGGAGCTCGTGCTGGTGCACGTCGACGGACGGCTCGCGCGGTTCGATCGGGACGACGTCGTGGTGCGCAAGGGGCTGTACGCGCTCGCGGACGGCCACATGACGCCGCACGAGTCGATGGTCGAGGACCTGCTCGCGATCGGCGCGGCGCTCGACGAGGCCGGCATCCCGTGCCTGCTCGTGCGCGACGACGACGGCCGGCCGATCATCGCGGTCGACCGCGCCCGCCGCAAGGCGCTCGCCGCGGCGCTCGCCGAGGCGTTCGCGGGCGAGCCGTTCTACGCCGAGGCGATCGCGCCCAAGAAGGCGGGCCGCGGCCCGGTGCTGCTCGCCGACGGCCGCCTCGCCGGCCACCCGAAGGCATCCGCCATGCGCGTCTACCGGCCGAGGGTCGAGCCCGCGGGACGGCTGCGCTACGGCCGCGAGACCGCGGTGCAGCTCGAGCTCTGGCGCTTCGGCGAGGAGTCGCTCACCGCGCCGCTGCCCAACGCCCTCATGCGCGCGACGATGCCGCGCCACGAGGCGGTCGTCGACACGGTGCAGCGCTACGGCCGCGAGTGGCAGACGATCCAGGACATGTGGGAGCCGCTCGCGAGCGACGTGTCGTTCGACATCGACATGGTGTTCTCGTGGGTCGACGGCTCGAGCGACGACTTCCAGCGCGAGCGCGCGAAGCGGATGCAGGCGTACGTCGTCGGCGAGGGCGACGACTCCGAGGCCCGCTACCGGCAGATCGACGAGCTCAAGTACGCGCTGCGGTCCGTGCACATGCACGCTCCCTGGGTGCGCCGGATCTTCATCGCCACCGACTCGCCCGCGCCCGCCTGGCTCGCCGACCACCCGAGGGTCACGATCGTGCCCGCAGAGGCGATGTTCGCCGACCCCTCGGTGCTGCCCACGCACAACTCGCACGCGGTCGAGGCGCAGCTGCACCGCATCGAGGGGCTCAGCGAGCACTTCCTCTACTCGAACGACGACATGTTCTTCGGCCGGGCGCTCAAGCCCGACATCTTCTTCTCGCCCGGTGGCGTCACGAAGTTCGTCGAGGCGACCACGCGCATCGGGCTCGGCGACACGACGCCCGACCGCTCCGGCCACGACAACGCCGCGCGCACGAACCGGCAGGTGCTGCGCCGCCGCTTCGGCGCCATCACCACCCGCCACCTCGAGCACTGCGCGGCGCCGCTCACGCGCGGCGTGATGGCCGAGATGGAGCGGGAGTTCCCGGAGGAGTTCCGCCGCACGGCCGCGGCGCGCTTCCGCTCGGCGACCGACATCTCGGTGACGAACTCGCTCTACCACTACTACGCGCTCATGACCGGGCGAGCGGTCCAGCAGACCGGCGCGAAGGTGCAGTACATCGAGACGACCCTGCGCAAGGCGCTGCCGGCGATGCAGCGGCTGCTGCGGAAGCGCGACCAGGACATGTTCTGCCTCAACGACGGCTCGTTCCCCGAGATCTCCGTCGAGGAGCGCACCGCCGCGGTGCGCGCGTTCCTCGAGGCGTACTTCCCGATCGCCGCTCCCTGGGAGCGCGATGCACGCGGCAGCGCCGATGCGGCGCGCGGCGGCTTCGGCGTGCTCGGCTCGGCCTAGCCCAGCAGCGCGTCGACCTCGGCTGCCGTCGGCACGCTGGACGAGGAGCCGCGGCGCGTGACCGCGATCGCGCCGGCCGCCGCGGCGCGGCGGATCGCCTGCTCGAGCGGCAGGCCGGCGGCGATGGCCGCGGCGAGCGCACCCGCGTAGGCGTCGCCCGCGGCGGTCGTGTCGACCACCTCGACCGGGATCGACGGGTGGTCGGTCGCGCCCTCCGCCGTGATGAGCACGCTGCCCGCACCGCCCATCGTGATGAGCGCGGCACCCGCGCCCCGCTCGAGGAACCAGCGCCCCGCCGCGATCGCGCCCTCGCGCGAGTCGACCCGGATGCCGGTGAGCAGGCTCGCCTCCGACTCGTTCGGCTTCACGATGTCGACGAGCGGCCAGATGGCCGGATCGAGCGGCGCTGCCGGCGCGGGGTCGAGGATCACGGTCATCCCCGCCTCGCGCGCGAGCCGCGCTGCCGCGAGGGTGATGGCGAAGGGCGTCTCGAGCTGGGTGAGCAGCACGCGCGCGCTGCCTGCGAGGGCCGAGAATGCGTGCTCGAGCTGCGCTGCGTCGAGCGAGGCGTTCGCCTGCGGCACCACGACGATGTCGTTGTCGCCGTCGTCGGCGACGCGGATGTGCGCGATGCCGGTCTGGCCAGGCACGGTGCGGACGTGCTGGAGGTCGACACCGGCGGTGCCGAGGCTCTCGGTGACGAGCCGGCCGAACACGTCGTCGCCGACGCATCCGACCATGTGCGCCGTCGCGCCGGCCCGTGCCACGGCGACCGCCTGGTTGGCGCCCTTGCCGCCGAGCTGCAGCTCGAACGCGTCGCCGGTGATGGTCTCGCCGCGCTCGGGCACGCGGGCCGAGAAGGTCGTCAGGTCGACGTTGATCGAGCCGACGATGAGGACGCCGCTGGTCTCAGGCATGGCTCGAGGCTAGCGGCAGCCGCCGCCCCGACCGGCGCGAGAGTCGCGCGGGACGGCTCCCACAGCGCACAATGTCTACGGTTGACAGAAGGAGGGCGCGATGTCGTCAGTGCAGGTGCAGCGGTCGAGGAGCCTCGGGCGCCAGGTCGCGGACGTGCTGCGGCAGCGGATCGTCCGCGGTGAGATCCTGCCGGGCTCGCGCCTCGTGGAGGAGGCCGTCGCCGAGGAGTTCGCCGTCAGCCGCGGCCCGGTGCGCGACGCCTTCACGCAGCTGAGCTTCGAGCGGCTCGTCGAGGTGCGCAAGCCCGCGGGCGTCTTCGTGATCGGCCTCACGCTCGACGATGTCGAGCAGCTCTACAGCCTGCGCGGCGCGCTCGAGGCGCTCGCGCTGCGGCGCGCGATGCGGGTCGAGGACGAGGAGCGCTGGCGCGAGTCCGAAGGCTCTGTCGAGGCGATGCTCGAGAGCGCCCGCCGGCAGGACGCCGAGGCGTTCCTCGCGGCCGACCTCGTCTTCCACTCGCGCATCTACGACCTCGCCGAGCACCCCCGGCTGCTGGGCGCGTGGGAGCAGTACAAGCCGACCTTCGAGGCGCTCCTCGACGTGACCATCCACCAGGACCGCGACCTCACGGATGCGGCGGAGGACCACGCGCGGCTGCTGCAGACGATGCGGTCGGGCGACGAGGAGGCCGCCTCGGCAGCGCTCGCGCGGCACCTCGAGGGGTCGCACGCGCGCATGCGCGCTGCCATCGAGGCTCGCTGACAACGGCGGGCGGTCACCCGCCTGCACCGGGGCCGCGCCTGGCCGCGGCGGCGTCCGGCACGCTTGCCGGCGTCGCCCGCGCCCGCCCGCCGGCAAGACGCCGACGACGGCATCCAGCACAACAGTTGACTGTAAACAGTGAACGGGGCTAGTGTCGGGCCATCGGCACCCGCCGACCCACTCGATGACGAGGAGGAGCAACGATGCCCCGTCCCCACGCCCCCCGCCCGATCGCCGCACTCGCAGCGATCGGCATCGGCGCCGCCGCACTGGTCGGCTGCTCCGCGAGCACCCCGAGCACCGACGGGAGCGCGGCTCCCGAGGAGTCCGCGGCCTCCACGTTCCCCGAGGGCGACATCCGCCTGATCATCCAGGCCAACCCCGGTGGCGGCTCCGACCTGTCGTCCCGCGCGCTCGCCGCGGAGCTCGAGCAGATCCTCGGCGTCTCGGTGATCGCCGAGAACATGCCCGGCGCTTCCGGCGCGCTCGCGATGGAGTACGTCGCGTCGCAGCCCGCCGACGGCACCGTCATCGGCTTCGGACCGGTCGAGATCGCGATGCTCAACACGACGCAGGGCGCCGACGTGCTGCCCGAGAACTACGACTTCCTGGGGCAGATCATGCTCGCCCCCGGCGTCATCTCGGTCGCCGCCGACAGCGACATCCAGACGCTCGAGGACCTCGTCGCCCGCTCGGAGGAGGCGCCGCTCACGGTCGCCAACTCCGGCGCAGGCTCGATCTGGGAGGCCGCCACGCTGGGCCTCGGCGACGTCACCGGCGCGCAGCTGACCCCCGTGCCCTACGACGGCGGCGCGACCGCCGTCTCCGCCGCGGCATCCGGCGAGGCCGACGCGGCCGTCTCTGGCCTCGGCGAGGCGCTCGCCCAAGAGGGCGCCGTCCGCGTGCTCGCCGTCATGCACGGCGAGCGCCACCCGAAGGCACCCGACGTCGAGACCGTCGAGGAGGCGCTCGGCGAGGACGTCGCGTTCGGCGGCTGGGGCGGCATCTACGCGCCGGCCGGTCTTCCGGAGGACGTGCACGCCACGCTCGAGGACGCGATCGCGCAGGCCGTCGAGAGCGAGAGCTACCAGCAGTTCCAGGACAACTCGGGCAACCTCGTCGTCTACCGGGACTCCGAGGAGTTCACGACGTTCGTCGAGGACCAGTTCGGCATCTTCCAGGACCTCCTGGGCTGACGCCTCGGGGCGGCCGGGCCGAGCCCGGCCGCCCCATCCCCGTCGCGCGGGCTCCAGCCCGCCGGCCCGCGCTGCCGACCCGGCAGCCCCCTTCCGCGCGACTGCTGAGGAGTCGACGATGACGGACGCCGCACCCGCACCCGCACCCGCGCGTCGCTGGACGCGCGACACCGCGATGGAGCTGGTGGTGTCGCTCGCGCTCCTCGCGCTCGCGATCGCCTACCTCGTGCTCTCCTCGCAGATCGAGCTGCGCCGCGAGGCGGCGCCGGGCCAGATGGACGCCCGGGCGTGGCCCGTGTTCCTCGGGGTCGCCGCCGTCGTGACCGCCGGCCCGCTCGTGCTGCGCACGATGCTGCGCGGCGCCGATCCGCGCGACGAGATCGAGACGGCCCAGCCGGGCGGCCTCCTCCGCGTCGGCGGCACCATGGCGATCGCGCTCGCCTACCTCGCGCTCTGGGCCGTGAACGACCTCGTGCTGCCCGGCATCAAGATCCCCGTGTTCCCGATCGCGACCGCGCTCGCGGTCGCTGCCCTGCTGCTGCTCTACGGCCACCGCGGCTGGAAGGGCCTCGTCATCTACCCGATCGCGCTCGCAGCCCTCAACTGGGTGCTGTTCGCGATGCTGCTGAGGATCCCCCTGTGAACGCCTTCGTCGACGGCATCTCGGCCCTGCTCGAGATCAACGTCATCATCGCCCTCGTCGTGGGCATGGTCCTCGGCATGCTCGTCGGAGCCTTCCCCGGCCTCACCGCGACCATGGTCGTCGCGCTCGCCGCCGGCTTCACCATGACCATGGAGCCCGTGCAGGGCCTCGCGGTGCTGCTGTCCATCTACGTCGCCGCCAACTTCGGCGACCGCGTGCCGTCCATCCTCGTGAACACGCCGGGCACACCGGCGTCGATCGCGACGACGCTCGACGGCTACCCGATGGCGAAGCAGGGCAAGGCGGGCCTCGCGCTCACCGTCTCCGCGCTCGTCTCGGCCGTCGGCATCCTCGCGTCGATCATCCTGTTCTGCGCCGCCGCCGTGCCGATCGCCTCGTTCGCGCGGTCGTCGTTCAAGAGCCCGGAGCTCTTCGCGCTCGTCGTCTTCGGCATCGCCGTGATGATCGGCATCTCGTCGAAGTCGATGATCAAGGGCATCCTCGGCGGCCTCATCGGCCTCATGCTCGGCACCGTCGGCGCCTACTCGGCCACGGCCGACCAGCGCTTCACCTTCGGCGTGCTCGAGCTGCAGGAGGGCCTCAACTTCATCGCCGTCATCATCGGCCTCTTCGGCATCGCCGAGCTCTTCGACCAGCTGCTCACCCACACGAAGTCGTCGGTGCGGCCCATCTCGAGCCTCGGCCGGTGGTGGCCGAACCGCTCGGAGCTGCGCCAGACCGGCCGTGCGGTGGCCGTCGGCGGCGGCGTCGGGCTCGGCGTCGGCCTCATCCCCGCCGCGGGCGGCGACATCGCCGGGCTCATCGGCTGGGAGCGCGCCCGCCGCGTCTCGAAGACGCCCGAGCGCTTCGGCAAGGGCTCGCTCGAGGGACTCGCCGCGGCCGACACGGCCTCGAGCGCGACGCTCGGCGGGTCGCTCACGACGACCATGGCGCTCGGCGTCCCGGGCGACTCGGTCATGGCGGTGATGATCGGCTCGATGATCATCTGGGGCATCGCCCCGGGTCCGAGCCTCTTCACGAACCACCCCGACCTCGTCGTCTCGATCGCCGGCATCATGCTGCTCGCGACCCTGCTGTCGCTCGGCCTCAGCCTCGTGCGCATGAAGGGCATGGTGCGCCTGCTCGACGTGCCGCAGCCGTACCTGTGGAGCGGCATCCTCATCTTCTGCATCGTCGGCACCTACGCGACGACGAACAGCCTCTCGACGGTGCTCACGATGCTCGTGTTCGGCGTGGTCGGCCTGGTCTTCAAGCGCATCGAGATGCCCGCCGGCCCGGTCGTGCTCGGCCTCCTGCTCGGGCCGCTCGCGGAGGAGAACCTCGCCCGCACGCTCGCGATCCTGCCGACGCGCCCCTTCCTCGAGGTCGTGAGCCCCATCGCGCTCGTGCTGCTCGCGCTCGCGGTGCTCTCCGTCGTCGTGCCGGCCATCCGGTCGGCGATGCGGTCGCGCCGCGATCGGGGCTCGCTCGCCGAGCGCCTCCGCGAGGAGGCGGAGGCCGAGGCCGCCGAGTACCAGACCGACCAGGCCGGCCAGACCGACCAGACCGACCACACCGATCCTGCCGGCGCGAGCGCGCCCGGCGCCGACACCCGACGGAGCTGACGTGCCCCACGACATCCTGACCGCAGTCCCCACCTCGTTCCTGCCCGGCGGTGAGCTCGACGCCGAGGGCAGCCGCGCGATCCTCGAGCACGTCGGCCGCTCCGGCAATGAGGGCGCCTTCGTGCTCGGCACGACCGGCGAGTTCCCCGTCATCGAGGAGGACGAGTTCACGACGCTCACGCGCCTCGCGATCGACACGCTCGGCGGCACCATGCGCGTGGTCGTGCACATCGGCCACCCGAGCGCGTACGGCGCCCTGCGCCGCCTCGCGATCGCCCGCGCCGCCGGCGCCACCGAGGTCGCCGCGATCACGCCCTACTACCTGCCCGTGAGCGACGAGGCGATCCTCGACTACTTCGCGCAGCTGTCGGCCGCATCCGACGGCATCGCGCTCTGGGTCTACGTCTACCCCGCGCGCAGCGGCAACCACGTCTCGCCCGCGCTGCTCGCGCGGCTCGCGACGCTGCCGAACGTGGTGGGCGCGAAGGTGAGCGAGCTCTCGCTCGACGAGATCCAGGCCTACCGCGATGCGGTGCCGGAGTCCTTCGTGCTCTACACCGGCGCCGACCGCGACCTCGTCGCCGCCGCCGGCTCCGGCGCGCAGGGCGTCGTCTCGGGCGTGAGCTCGGTGCTGCCGCGGCCGTTCCGCGCGCTCGCCGGCGCCGCCGCGAGCGGTGACGCGGCCGCGATCGACCGCGCCCAGCACGACGTCGACGACGTCGTCGCCATCATCGGCGGCGACATGGCGCGCATGAAGGAGGCGCTGCGCATCCTCGGCGTCGCCGACGGCACCTGCCGCATGATGCTCGACGCACCGGACGAGGCCGCCATCGCCGAGATCCACCGCGTCGTCGCCGCGTACCGCTGACATCAGGCGGCGCGAGCGCGCCGCGAGGAAGGACACCGTGACCACCTACACGTTCCCCGAGCGGCGCGTCGCCGCCGAGGCTGCCCCCCGCACCGTCTACGCGGTCGCCTCCGGCGATCTGCGGCTCGCCGCGAACACCACCTGCTGGCCCGCCCAGCAGGCGTTCGAGGCGCAGGTCGGCGCGGCGCTCGAGTCGCACGGGTGGGCCATGCAGCGCGCCCACGAGGTCGACCCCGAGACCGGGCACGGCTTCATCGACTCGCAGGCGAAGGGCATCCGCGTCTTCCGCGACGTGCCGAAGGATGCGCCGGTCGTCGTCGTCGACGCCGTCTGGCAGTACAGCCACCACGTGCTCGCGGGCCTCCGCGCCCACCGCGGCCCGATCCTCATCGTCGCCAACTGGTCCGGGCAGTTCCCGGGCCTCGTCGGGCTGCTCAACCTCACCGCGAGCCTGACGAAGGCCGAGATCGCGCATTCGATCCTGTGGAGCGAGGACTTCACCGACGCGTGGGCGCGCACGAAGCTGGCGGAGTGGCTCGAGACCGGCACGATCGCTCACGCGACCGAGCACGTGCGCGACCTCCCGGCGCTGCCGGAGAGCGAGGAGGCCCGCCTGGGCACCGAGCTCGCGGCACAGCTGCGGGACGACCACGCGGTCATCGGCGTCTTCGACGAGGGCTGCATGGGCATGTACAACGCGATCATCGACGACGAGATGCTCAACCCGACCGGCATCTACAAGGAGCGCCTCTCGCAGAGCGCGCTACTGGCCGAGATGGACCGCGTGCCGGACGCCGAGGCGGAGGGCGCGCTGCGGTGGCTCGAGGACGCCGGGCTGACGTTCCACTGGGGCGAGGACGACGCGACCGAGCTGACGCGGGAGCAGGTGCTGAGCCAGATGCGCATGTACATCGCGGCGCTCCGCATCGGCGACGACTACGGCGTCGACGCGATCGGCATCCAGTACCAGCAGGGCCTCAAGGACCAGTGCGCCGCGTCCGACCTCGCCGAGGGGCTGCTCAACAACGTCGAGCGCCCGCCGGTGCGCTCGCGCGACGGCGAGCGGGAGCTGTGGGCCGGCGCGCCGCTGCCGCACTTCAACGAGGTCGACGAGGGCGTCGCGGTCGACGCGCTCGTGACGAACCGGGTGTGGACCGCGATGGGCTTCGACCCCGCGACGACGCTGCACGACATCCGCTGGGGCGAGGACTACGACGGCGAGTTCGTCTGGGTGTTCGAGATCTCGGGCTCGGTGCCCGCGAGCCACAACGGCGGCTACGACCGCTCGTACTCGATGCGCCAGGTGCCGATGTTCTTCCCGAAGGGCGGCGGCACGCTCTCGGGCGTCTCGAAGCCGGGCGAGATCGTCTGGTCGCGCGTGTTCGTCATGGACGGCGCGCTGCACGTCGACATCGGCAGGGCGCACGTCGTCGCGCTGCCCGAGGAGGAGACGCAGCGCCGCCTCGAGTCGACCGACCGCCAGTGGCCGATCATGCACGCCGTGCTGCACGGCGTGAGCCGCGACCAGCTGATGGCGCGCCACAAGTCGAACCACATCCAGGTCGCCTACGCGCCCGACGCGGACGCCGCCGACCGGGCGCTCACCGCGAAGGCGGCGATGTTCGCCGGCATGGGCATCCGCGTGCACCTCTGCGGCGACGTCGCCCTCTGACCCGCACGGCGAAGGGCCCGGCGCAGCGCTGCTGCGGCGGGCCCTTCGTGGCGGACGGCGTCAGACGGCCGTGTAGCCGCCGTCGACGAGGTGGTAGCTGCCGGTGATGAAGCTCGCGTCCTCGGAGAGCAGGAAGGCGGTGAGCGCGGCGACCTCGTCGGGCGTGCCGAGGCGGCCGAGCGCGTGCTTCGCGGCCATCCCGTCGCGCGCGGCCTGGTCGAGGTTCTGCTCGAGCAGCGGCGTGAGGATGTAGCCGGGGCCGACGGCGTTGATGCGCAGGCCCTCAGGGCCGTACTCGACGGCCGCGTTCTTCGTCAGCCCGACGACCGCGTGCTTCGTGGCCGTGTAGGCGCTGCTCATGGGTGCCGCGACCGAGCCGTGGATCGACGCCATGTTGACGATCGCGGACTGCTGCGGGTGCTCGAGCATCGCCGGGATCTGCGCGCGCATGCCGTGGAGCACGCCCGTGAGGTTGACGTCGACGACCTTCTGCCACGCCTCCGGCGCGATGTCGGCCGTGCGCGCCGGAGCGCCGCCGATGCCGGCGTTGTTGACCGCGAGGTGGAGGCCGCCGTAGGTCTCGACCGCGGTGCGGACGACGCGCTCGGCGTCCTCCGCGGAGGCCACGTCCTGCTGCACGGCGGTCGCCGTGCCCCCCGCGGCGACGATCTCGTCGACGACCCGCTGCGCCGCGTCGACGGCGATGTCGGTCACCACGACCTGCGCACCCTCGCTCGCGAGCCGCTTGCTCACCGCCTCGCCGATGCCCGAGCCGCCGCCCGTCACGAGTGCCACCTTGCCGTCGAACCGTGCCATCGTCCTGCTCCTTCGTCTCGAGCGCCCCGCGTGGGCGCACCATGAGATGCAACGCCCGGGCGCGCGAAGGCTTCCGGATGCTCGCCGACGGCCGAACCCGGGCGCGTCACCGCGAGCGGCAGCGCCGGCTCAGGCGCGGTGCCGGGGGCGGTACTCCCGCAGCTCGTGGGTCGCGCGGACGAGTGCGCGCAGCTCCTCGAGCGACTCCGGCGCCGCGCCGAGCGCGCGCGCCTGCACGAGCACGTTCCCGATCGCGGTCGCCTCGACCGGGCCGGCCACGACGGTCAGGCCGGTGCGGTCGGCCGTGAGCTGGCACAGCAGCGCGTTGCGCGCGCCGCCGCCGACCACGTGCACGCGCTCGATCGCCTGGCCGCTGATGCGCGCGGCATCCCGCAGCGTGACGGCGTAGCCCTCCGCGAGCGACTCCAGGATGCAGCGCACGACCTCCGCGCGGCCGCGGGGCGGGCGCTGCCCGCGCTCCTCGAACCAGGCGCGGATGCGCTCGGGCATGTCGCCGGGCGGGTAGAAGACGGCGTCGGTGGGGTCGAAGACCGGCACGGCCCAGTCGACCGCGGCGGCGGCCTCGAGCAGCTCCGGCAGCCCGAGCCGCTCGCCCGCCGCCTGCCACGTGCGCACGGCCTCGCTCAGGATCCACAGCCCCATGACGTTCTTGAGGAACCGCGTGCGGCCGTCGACGCCGCCCTCGTTCGTGAACGAGGCGTCGAGCGCCTCCGCGGTCGCGATGGGCGCCGGCGTCTCGATGCCGACGAGCGACCAGGTGCCGCTCGAGATGTAGGCGCCGCCCGGCTCCATCGGCACCGCGACCACGGCGGATGCGGTGTCGTGCGACCCGATCGCGAGCACGTCGGGCGCGCCCTCGATGCCGAAGTGCGCCCGCGTGACCGCGTTGATGGGCGCGAGCCGCGTGCCGGGCTCGACGACCTCCGAGAGCAGCGTCGGGTCGATGCCCAGCATGCCCATGAGCTCGGTGTCCCAGGCGCCGTCGAGGCGCATGAGCCCCGTCGTCGACGCGTTCGTGCGCTCCGTGACCATCCGCCCGGTCATCCAGTAGCCGAAGAGGTCGGGCAGCATGAGCAGCCGGTCCGCCGCCTCGAGGAGGCCGCGCTCGCGGTCGACCATGAGCTGGTTGATCGTGGTGAACGGCATCCGCTGCAGCCCGCAGCGCGCGTAGAGCTCCGGCTGCGCGATGACCGCGTCGACGAGCTCGAGCCCGTGCGCCGTGCGGTCGTCGCGGTACGAGAAGGGGATGCCGAGCAGGCTGCCGCGCCGCAGCAGGCCGTAGTCGACCGCCCACGAGTCGACCGCGACCGACGCGAGCGACGCATCCCGCGACGCGGTCGCGACGCCCTGCAGCGCCGCGTCGTAGAGCGCCAGCACGCTCCAGTGCAGGCCGTCGCCGATCTTCACCGGCCGGTTCTCGAAGCGCGCGACCTCGTCGAGCCGGAGCGTGCTCGGCCCGACCTCTGCCTTCACGACCCGGCCGCTCGTCGCGCCGAGGTCGATCGCGGCGACGGTCGCCGTCATCGCAGGAACGCGGCCGCGACGCCCGAGTCGACCGGCACGTGCAGCCCGGTCGTGTGGCTGAGGTCGGGACCGGTGAGCACGGCGACCGCGTTGGCCACGTGCTCAGGGAGCACCTCGAGGCCCAGCAGGGTGCGGCCCGCGTAGTACTTGCCGAGCTCCTCCTCCTTCACCCCGTAGACCTCCGCGCGCGACGCGCCCCAGCCGCCGGCGAAGATGCCGGAGCCGCGCACGACGCCGTCCGGGTTGATGCCGTTCACGCGCACGCCGTGCTGGCCGAGCTCCGCGGCGAGCAGTCGCACCTGGTGCGCCTGGTCGGCCTTCGTCGCCGAGTAGGCGATGTTGTTCGGGCCGGCGAAGACGGCGTTCTTCGACGAGATGTAGACGATGTCGCCGCCCATGCCCTGGTCGATGAGCGCCCGCGCGGCGGCGCGCGAGACGAGGAACGAGCCCTTCGACATCACGTCGTGCTGCAGGTCCCAGTCGGCCTCGGTGGTCTCGAGCAGCGATCGCGAGAGCGAGAGGCCGGCGTTGTTCACGACGAGGTCGACGCCGCCGAACGCGAGCACCGTCGCGTCGACCGCCGCCTGCACCTCCTCGGCCCTCGTCACGTCGCACCGCACGCCGATCGCGACGTCGGTCGAGCCGAGCTCGGCCGCGGCGGCCCGCGCCTTCTCGAGGTCGAGGTCGGCGATCACGACGCACGCGCCGTCGGCCGCGAGCCGGGTGGCGATCGCCTTGCCGATGCCGGATGCGGCACCCGTGACGAGCGCGACGCGGCCGGCGTGCGAGCGCGGCTTCGGCATCCGCTGCAGCTTCGCCTCCTCGAGCGCCCAGTACTCGATGCGGAACTTCTCCTCGTCGGAGATGGGCTGGTAGCGCGAGAGCGCCTCGGCGCCGCGCATCGCGTTGATCGCGTTGATCGCGAACTCGCCGGCGACCCGGGCGGTCTGCGCGTCCTTGCCGAACGAGAACATGCCGATGCCCGGCACGAGCACGATCGCCGGATCGGCACCGCGGATCGCGGGGGAGTCGGCGGTGGCGTGGCGCTCGTAGTAGGCGGTGTAGTCGGCGCGGTAGGCCTCGTGCAGCGCGACGAGCCGGGCGCGCACCTCGTCGATGGGCGCGTCGGCGGGCAGGTCGAGCACCATCGGCTTGACCTTCGTGCGCAGGAAGTGATCCGGGCACGACGAGCCCAGGGCGGCGAGCCGCGGGTGCTCGCTGCGCGAGAGGAAGTCGAGCACGACCTCGTCGTCGGTGAAGCGGCCGACCATCGGGCGGTCGGTCGACGCGAGCCCGCGCAGCTGCGCGGCGAGCTCGGCCGCGCGAGCGCGCCGGGCCTGGGGCTCGAGCGGGCCGAAGCCCTCGAGCGGCGCACCGAGCGGCTCGGGCTTGCCGTGCTCTGAGATGTACGCCTCCGCGGTGCGGATGATCCGCAGCGAGCGCTCCTCGCACTCGTCGCTCGTGGCGCCCCACGCCGTGATGCCGTGGCCGCCGAGGATGCAGCCGATCGCCTCGGGGTGCGCGTGCTGGATCTCGCGGATGTCGAGGCCGAGCTGGAAGCCCGGGCGGCGCCACGGCACCCACACGACGCCGTCGCCGAAGATCTGCCGCGTGAGCGCCTCGCCGTCGGCGGCGGTCGCGATGGCGATGCCGGCGTCCGGGTGCAGGTGGTCGACGTGCGGCTGCTCGACGAGCGCGTGCATCGCGGTGTCGATCGAGGGTGCCGCGCCGCCCTTGCCGTGCAGGCAGTAGTCGAATGCGGCGACCATCTCGTCCTCGCGCTCGATGCCGGGGTAGACGGCCTCGAGCCCGCGCACGCGGTCGAGCCGCAGGGCGGCGAGGCCGGCGGGCGTGAGCGTGCCGAGGTCACCGCCGGAGCCCTTCACCCAGACGAGCTCGACGTCCTGGCCGCTCGCGGGGTCGGTGGCGACGCCCTTCGCGGAGGTGTTGCCGCCCGCGTAGTTGGTGTTGCGCGGGTCGGCGCCCAGCCGGTTGCTCCGCGCGATGAGGTCGTTGACTGCCTGGTCCATGTCGTCTCCGTCGTCGATCCGGGCGCTCATGCGCCCCAGCCGGCCTGCGTGCCGCCGACGCGCTCGGCGGCGATGCGGTCGAGGTAGCCGGAGTCGAGGAACGCGCGCATCGGGTTCTCGGGCAGCCCCTTCGCGGCGCGGTGCTCGGTGAGCAGCGGCCGCACGTCGGTCGCGTAGGCGTCCATCATGATCTCGTTCGCGAGCAGCACGTCGCAGTCGCGGCGGGCGACCGCGAGCGCGTCGGTGTCGAGCGAGAGCGCCTTCGCGATCGCCTCCTGCACGTTGAGCACGCTGCGGATCTGGCCGGGCACCTTCGCCTCGATGTTGTGGCACTGGTCGAGCACGAGCTGCACGTCGGGGTCGCCGTAGCCGCCGCCGGCGATGAGCTCAACGACGATGCGGAAGAGCTGGAACGGGTCGGCCGCGCCGACGATGAGGTCGTCGTCGGCGTAGAAGCGCGAGTTGAAGTCGAAGGCGCCGAGCTTCCCGAGGCGCAGCAGCTGCGCGACGATGAACTCGATGTTCGTGCCGGGCGCGTGGTGGCCGGTGTCGAGCACGACCTTCGCGCGGTCGCCGAGCGCGAGGCAGTGCACGTAGCTCGTCCCCCAGTCGGGGATGTCGGTGTGGTAGAACGCCGGCTCGAAGAACTTGTACTCGAGCACCATGCGGTGCTCCTCGTCGATCTCGGCGTAGATCTGGGCGAGCGACTCGGCGAGCCGGTCCTGGCGCTCGCGGATCGAGTCCTGGCCGGGGTAGTTCGTGCCGTCGGCGAGCCACACCTTCAGGTCGCGCGAGCCGGTGGCGTGCATGACCTCGATGCACTCGAGGTGGTGGTCGACGGCCTTGCGGCGGATGCGCGCGTCGGGGTGGGCGAGCGAGCCGAACTTGAAGTCGTCGTCCTGGAAGGTGTTCGAGTTCACCGTGCCGAGCGCCACGCCGAGGTCTTCGGCGTGCCGGCGCAGCGCATCCCAGTCGTCCACCTTGTCCCACGGGTAGTGCAGCGCGACGGTCGGGGCGAGGCCGGTGTGGCGGTGCACCTCGGCCGCATCGGCGAGCTTCTCGAACGGGTCGCGCGGCGTGCCGGGCGTCGTGAACACGCGGAAGCGCGTGCCCGAGTTGCCGTAGGCCCAGCTGGGGACCTCGATCTGCAGCCGGTCCAGCTGCGCAGGTGTGGGGGTGACGGCCATGTCAGCTCCTAGGGGATGGGTCGAGCGCGGCGAGCTGCGCGTCGAGGTCGAAGGCGAGCGGGATGAGCTCGAAGGATCGGTCGGCGGGTGCGTCGAGGCCCTCGAAGAAGGGCTGCATCTCGGCCTGCCAGCGCGCGTTGATGTCGCGGGCGGCCATGCCGGCGAGCGACGCGTCGAGGTCGCGCGTCGTGAAGGTGCCGATGCACGTGCCGTCGTCGGCGACGAAGATCCGGTAGTCGTGCCAGCCGGTCTCGGCGAGCGCCTGCAGCATCTCGGGCCAGACGGCGGCGTGGCGCTCGCGGTAGGCGGGGACGAGCTCTGGTCGCACGCGGAGGCGGAAGCAGACGGGACGCATGCGGGGGGCGGAGGTCGCGGCGGGCGTGATCGCCATGGTCGCTCCTGTCCTCGTCGACGTCGCGGCGGCCGAGCGGCTGCGCGATGGGGTGCTCGCTGCGAGCCAGCATGCCCGGTGGGGGTTTCGAACGCAAGCCCAAATGTTGCGATTTGGTATCGCTCGCTTGCGAAAGCGGTTTCGGATGCGTACTGTCGCCAACATCACCGACAAGGGAGACGCTGTGGTCAGTCGTGAGGCGAGCATCCTCGATGCGCTCGGAGCCGTGGGCTCCGTGGCCGTCGCCGAGCTCGCTCGCGACCTCGGGGTCTCCGAGGTGACGATCCGCAAGGACCTCGACGCCCTCGAGCGCCGGCAGCTCCTGCGACGCACCCGCGGTGGAGCCGTGCTCCCCGAGCGCGGCGACGAGGGCGCCTTCCGCGACCGCATGCACCGCGAGTCGGCTGCGAAGCTCGCGATCGCGGCCGAGGCGGCGGCACTCGTCGACGACGGCGACGTCATCGCGCTCGACACCTCGAGCACCGCGCACCACCTCGCCCTCGAGCTCGTGCAGCGCCAGGGCCTCGTCGTCGTCACCCAGTCGCTGCCCACCGCGATGGTGCTGCTCGAGCGCTCCGACGCCCGCGTCATCATGCCCGGCGGCACGCTGCGCCGCGAGAGCTCCGGCCTCGTCGGTCCCATCACCGACGCGCTCGTGGGCCGCGGCCGCATCGACAAGGCCTTCGTCGGCGTCGTCGGCCTCTCCCCGGAGCGCGGGCTGCTCGAGCTCGCGACCGACGAGGCCGTCTCGAAGCAGGCGCTCGTCGCCGCGAGCGACGCGGTGCACGGGCTGTTCGACTCGAGCAAGACGCGCGGCTTCGCGCTGCACTCGTTCGCTCGCGCCGACGAGGTGACGAGCCTCATCACGGATGCGGGCGCATCCGACGACTTCGTCGAGGACTGGAGAGCGGTCGGCGTGCCTGTCACGCGCGTTCCCGTCCCCGGCGGCCAGACGACCGGCACGGCGCCGGTCCAGGCGCGGACGGGAAGCACCCGTCGCCCCACCCAGAAGGAGCATCGATGAAGATCTCACGCAAGATCGCGGGAGCACTGGCGCTCTCGGCGGCGGCTGCCGTCGTCCTCGCCGGCTGCACGTCGCGCAACGAGCCCGGCGAGTCCGCCGCACCCGGCGCCTCCGGCGGTACCGAGGGCGCGAGCGCCGAGGGCCTGACCATCGCGTTCGTCCCGAAGCTGCAGGGCATCCCCTACTTCGAGGCCATGAACACCGGTGGCCAGCAGGCCGCGGAGGAGCTCGGCTTCGAGTGGCTCTACCAGGGCCCGACCACCGCCGACGCGGCCGCGCAGGCCGACATCGTGCGCTCGTTCATCCAGCAGGGCGTCGACGTGCTCTTCGTGGCGCCGAACGACCCGAACTCGATGGCACCGCTGCTCGAGGAGGCCCAGGCGGCCGGCATCCACGTCGCCACGACCGACACCGACGCACCCGACTCGGTGCGCGAGGTCTTCGTCAACCAGGCATCGGTCGAGGGCATCGGCCAGGCGCTGACCGACACGCTGCTCGAGGCCATGGGCGGCTCGGGCAAGTACGCGATCGTCTCGTGCGGTGAGACCGCGGCGAACCTGAACGCGTGGATCGAGGTGCAGGAGGAGTACACCGCCTCGGAGTACCCCGACGCCGAGATCGTCGACGTCGTGTACGCCGGCGAGGACCAGGCCATGGCGACGCAGATGGCGACCGACCTCATGAACAGCAACCCGGACCTCACCGGCCTCGTCGGCGAGTGCACCTCGAGCGCACCGGGCGTCGCGCAGGCCGTGCAGGACGCCGGCCGCACGGGCGAGGTCTTCACGGTGGGCCTCGGCACGCCGCAGTCGATGCTGCCCTACCTCGAGTCGGGCGCGTCGAGCGGCTCGATCCTCTGGGACGTCGAGGCGCTGGGCTACCTCACCGGCTGGGCCGGCGTGCAGCTCGCGAACGACGGCGACCTGGGTGACCTGAGCGGCGTCGACAACGAGGCGCTCGCCGAGGCGGAGTACGACGAGGCGTCGGGCGTCCTGCTGCTCGGCCCGCCGACGGTCTTCACCGCCGAGAACGCCGGGGACTACGACTACTAGTCACCGGCTCGGATGACCCAGGGCGCCACGGCCATCGTGGCTCCCGACTGCCGGGGCGCGGCTCGCGCCGCGCCCCGGCACCCCCTCACGCGACTCCCACTCGCACCACCGTGACCGACCCGGCGCCGACGCCGACCAGGAGCACCATGACCGACACCGCCCAGCGCACCGACCCGGCACCGGGTCAGGGCCCGACGCCGAGGCTCGAGATGCGCGACATCTCCAAGCGCTACGGCGGCGTCCGCGCCATCCGCCACGCCGACATCACCGTGCGGCCCGGCACCGTCCACGCGCTCGTGGGCGAGAACGGCGCCGGCAAGTCGACGCTCATCAAGATCCTCGCGGGCGCGGAGCGCCCCGACACGGGCACGATCGCGATCGACGGCCATGACGTCTCGATCGCCTCGACGACCGACGCGATCGCGCTCGGCGTGCAGACGGTCTACCAGGAGCCGCAGCTCTTCCCCGAGCTGACGGTGGCCGAGAACTTCTTCGTCGGCCGCGAGATCACCCGCGGCCCCACCATCGACTGGCGCGCGCAGGCGCCCCGCATGCTCGAGCTGCTCGACACCGTCGGGCTCGACCGCTCGCTCGCCTCGCAGCCGCTCGGCGCGCTCTCGATCGCCAAGCAGCAGCAGGTGTCGATCGCGAAGGCGCTGCTGGAGCAGGCGAGCGTGCTCATCCTCGACGAGCCGAGCGCCATCCTCACCGACGCCGAGATCGAGGTGCTCTTCGGCGTCGTGCGGCGACTCGCCGCCGACGGCGTCTCGATCATCTACATCAGCCACCGGCTCGACGAGCTCTTCCGCATCGCCGACGAGGTCACCATCATGCGCGACGGCGAGACGGTCTCGTCGCAGCCGATCGGCGAGCTGACCGTCCGCGAGATCGCCGAGCGCATGGTCGGCGGCGAGATCGCCGAGGGCGTGCACAAGGAGGGCGAGCACGGCGACCTCGTGCTCGAGCTCGAGCACCTCACGCTCGACGGCGCCTTCTCGGACGTGTCGCTGTCGGTGCGCGCCGGCGAGGTCGTCGGCCTCTACGGGCTCGTCGGCTCCGGCGCGGCCGAGGTGGGCGAGGTCGTCTACGGCATGCGCGCCGCGAGCTCCGGCCGCATGCGCGCCGCGGGCGACGACCGGCACCCCGCGACGCCCTCCGAGGCGAAGCGCCGCGGCATCCGCATGGTGCCAGCCAACCGCTCGTCGCAGGGCTCGTTCTCGTTCCAGCCCATCGCCTTCAACATCACGATCGGCTCGCTCGGCCTGCTCGGCAGGCTGGGCTGGGTCTCGCCCAAGGCCGAGCGCCGCATCTCCGACGACCTCATCCGCCGCCTCGCCGTGAAGACGCCGTCGGGCCGCCAGCCCATCGGCGCCATGTCGGGCGGCAACGCCCAGAAGGTCGTCCTCGCGCGGCAGATCGTCGAGCAGCCCAGGCTGCTCGTGCTCGCCGAGCCGACGCAGGGCGTCGACGTCGGCGCCAAGGAGGAGATCCACCGCATCATCGCCGACCTCGCCGAGCGCGGCACCGCCGTGCTCGTCATCACGACCGACCTCGCCGAGGTGCAGCGGATCGCCGACCGCATCCTCGTGTTCCGGTCGGGCCGCGTCGCGCACGAGTTCCCGCCGAGCGCGAGCCAGGCCTCGCTGCTCGCCGCAGCCGCCGGCGCGGTCGACGACCCCGCCGCCGCGCAGACCGCGACCGGCCAGCCCGTCGCCGACCTGCCCGGTCGACCCACCCCTGGGGAGGAGCCCCGATGAGCACCGACACCGTCGCGCCGGCCGCCGCGAAGCCGCTGAGCCTGCGGCGCATCCTGCCGCCCATCGTCACCGGGCAGGAGATCGTGCTGCTCGGCGTGCTCGTGATCCTGTGGGTGCTGCTCGGCATCTTCACGCCCGCGTTCCTCACGCCCGCATCGATCGGCCCGCTGCTCGTGCAGGTCGCGCCGATCGCACTCATCGGCGTCGGCATGACCTTCGTCATCATCACCGCGGGCATCGACGTCTCGGTGGCCGCGATGATCATGGTCTCCGCGGTCACGACCGCGCGGATGCTCGTCGCGTTCGACATCCCGGCGATCGCCGCCGTGCTGGTCGCGATCGTGATCGGCGCGGCGCTCGGCGCGATCAACGGCTTCCTCATCGCCTACGGGCGCGTGCATCCGATCATCATCACGTTCGGCACCGCGAACCTCTTCCAGTGGCTGGGCCTGCGGGTCTTCGACTCGTCGACCGTGAACGGCATCCCCTCGACGCTCGAGTTCTTCGGGCGCGGCGGTGCCGGCTCGACCCTCGGGGTGCCGCACTCGTTCGCGATCGCCGTGATCGCGGTCGCCGCCGCCTGGTGGTTCCTGCGCTACGCGAAGGCGGGCCGCAACCTCTACGCGATCGGCGGCAACCAGAACGCCGCGCGGCTCGCGGGCATCAAGGTGCAGCCGCGGCTCGTGTGGGTCTACGTCGTCACCGGCGCCCTCGCCGGCCTGGCCGCGTGCATGGTCATCGCGACCGGCACCGCGACGCTCGACCAGTCCGTCGGCTCCGGCAAGGAGCTGCAGGTCATCGCCGCCGTCGTGATCGGCGGCACGTCGATCCTCGGCGGCCGCGGCAGCGTCGTCGGCACGCTGCTCGGCGCGATCCTCGTGCAGACCGTCGTCTCCGGCGTCACCCAGCTCGGCTGGCCCACCCAGCTCGGCTTCCTCTTCGTCGGCATCTTCATCCTGGTGGCCGTCGGCACCGACCTGATCCGCGAGCGAACGAGGAGGCGCGCATGACCGCCGTCACCACCCCCACCACGGCCGACCAGCGCCGCGAGCCCTCGCGCTTCCGCGACTGGATCACCGGCGGCGCCCTCAAGGACCGCGCCGTGCTGCTGCTCGCCCTCATCGTCGTGCTGCTCGTCGCGATGGCGATCCTCGACGGCATCGGGCTCACGAGCGGCCGCTTCAACAGCGACTACCTCGCCTCGACGCTCATCGCCTACGTGCCGCTCGCGCTGCTCGCGCTCGCCGAGCTCTTCGTCATCACGTCCGGCCGCGGCGGCATCGACCTCTCGGTCGGCTCGATGGTCTCGCTCACGGGCATCGTCTTCGCGATGCTCTACCAGCAGGTGGGGCTGCCGCTCGCGGTCGCCGTCGTGCTCGCGGTCGCCTTCGGTGCGCTGCTCGGCGCGGTCAACGGCTTCCTGACGGCCTACCTCGGCTACCCGGCGCTCATCACGACGCTCGCGACCTTCTACGCCTACCGCTCGATCGCGCTCGTCGTGAGCGAGCAGCGCCCGATCTCCGGCCCGGAGATCTCGGAGTTCTACAGCGCGGCGAAGGCGATCGAGCTGCCCGTCATCGGCGGCGGGCTGCCGCTCGTGCCGCTGGGCGTCTTCACCTTCCTGCTGCCCGTCGCGATCGTCGCCTGGTTCGTGCTCAACCGCACGACCTACGGCCGCAAGCTCTACGCGATCGGCACGAACGACACGGCGGCGCAGTGGGCCGGCATCGACACGCGCCGCACCCGCATGATGGCCTACGTCACCGCCGGCGCCATCGCCGGGCTCGTCGGCGTCTACACCGTCGCGCAGTTCGCCTCCGCCCGGCCCGACGCGGGCACGAGCGGCAGCGGCATGGCGCTGCCCGCCATCACGATCGCGGTGCTCGGCGGCGTCGCCATCACCGGCGGCATCGGGCGCCTGAGCGGCATCCTGCTCGCCGCGCTGCTGATCGTGTGGCTCAACGCGTCGATCCTGCTCGTCGTGCCCGGCAACGAGGGCGCCCAGGCGCAGCTGCTCGCGCTCGGCGTCGTGCTGCTCGGTGCCTCGCTGCTCTCGAACGCGACGATCCGGCGACGGCAGGGCGGGCTCGCGAAGCCGCTCTCGGTGCCGGGGACCGCCCCGGGCGCCAAGTGACCGTGCGATGAGCGCGCTCGAGGCGTCGCTGCTGCGGCTCGCCCACGCCGTGGGGGAGCCGCAGCGCGAGCTCACGATCCTCGCCGAGGGCAACGTCTCGGCGCGGCTCGACGACGAGCGGATGCTCGTCAAGGCCACCGGGTCGTCGCTCGCGGCCTCCGGTCCCGACGACCTCGTCGAGTGCCGGTTCGAGCCCATCCTCGAGCTGCTCGACGACCCGACGGCGTTCGAGGGCGGCGCTGGCGACGCGCGGGTCGCCCAGGCGCTCATGGATGCGCGCGTCGACCCGGCGGCGAAGCGGCCGAGCGTCGAGGCGCTGCTGCACGCCGTCGTCCTGACGTCCGGCGCCGAGGCCGCGTGCCACACGCATCCGGTCGCCGCCAATGCGCTGCTGTGCTCGGACCGGGCGGAGCTGCTCGTTGCCGGCGCGCTCTTCCCCGACCAGGTCGTCGTGCTCGGCACGCGCAGCCTGCTCGTGCCGTACGTCGACCCCGGCCTCGGCCTCGGGCGGCTCATGCGGCACGAGTTGCGCGGCTTCGCCGACCGGCACGGCGCGCTGCCCAAGGTCGCGTGGCTGCAGAACCACGGCATCTTCGCCATCGGCGCGAGCCCGGCCGAGTGCCTCCGCATCACCGAGATGGCCGACAAGTTCGCGCGCATCCTGCTCGGCGCGCTCGCCGCGGGCGAGCCGCGCTTCCTGTCCGACGACGTCCTCGACCGCATCGACGGTCGGGACGACGAGCACGTCCGCCGCGCCATCCTCGACGCGGCCCACTGACCACCAGCGAAGGAGCTCACCATGCAGATCGGCGTCCACGGCCTCGTCTTCACCGGCACATTCGACGAGGCGGGCCTCCAGACGGCCATCGCCGGCACCCAGGCAGCGGGGTTCGACCTGCTCGAGCTGCCGCTCATGGATCCGTTCGCGATCGACGGCGCGCTCGTGCGGCGCATGCTCGACGACCACGGCGTCGCCATGACCTCGAGCCTCGGCCTCGACGCCGCGCACGACCTCTCGAGCGAGGACCCCGCGGTCAGCCGCCAGGGCGAGACGCTGCTCGAGCGCGCGATCGACGTGGTGGCGGAGGCCGGCGGGCAGCACCTCTGCGGCGTCATCTACTCGGCGATGCAGAAGTACATGGCACCGGCGACCGCGGCAGGCCGAGCGAGCTCGGCGGCCGCGCTCGGCCGGCTCGGCGACCGGGCGGCCGCCGCGGGCGTCACCCTCTCGCTCGAGATCGTCAACCGCTACGAGACGAACATCGCGAACACCGCCCGCGGCGGCCTGCGCTTCCTCGAGGAGGTCGGCCACGACAACGTGCACCTGCACCTCGACACGTACCACATGAACATCGAGGAGTCGGGGATGCTCGAGCCCGTCCTCGACGCGGGCGACCGCCTGAAGTACGTGCACATCGGTGAGAGCCACCGCGGCTACCTCGGCACCGGCTCGGTCGACTTCGGCTCGTTCTTCCGCGGGCTCGGCCGGCTCGGCTACGACGGCCCGATCGTCTTCGAGTCGTTCTCGAGCGCGGTGGTCTCCGAGTCGCTGTCGAACACGCTCGGCATCTGGCGCAACCTGTGGGACGACTCCGCCGACCTCGCCGCGCACGCGAACCGCTTCATCCGCGACCAGCTGCGCAGCGTCGAGACGATCGCCCTCCACTGATCTCAACGGAGCGGTTGGTAGCAGGAGGGGATAGTGCCCTCGCGCGACCAGCCGCTCCGTTGAGATTCAGGCGGTGAAGACCGCGCGTGCCTGGGGGAGGCGCCGCCGGCCGCCGAGGTCCGAGAGCTCGAGCACGACGGCGACGCCCGTGACGGTGCCGCCGAGCTGCTCGACGAGGCTGATCGCCGCGACGAGCGTGCCCCCGGTCGCGAGCACATCGTCGACGAGCAGCACCCGCCGGCCCGTGAGGTCGCCCGCCGCCTCGATCGTCGCGACCCCGTACTCGAGCGCGTAGTCGACGGATGCGGTGGGTCGCGGCGTCTTCCCGGCCTTCCGGATGGGCAGCAGACCGGTTCCCGCGGTCGCCGCGACCGCGCCGGCGAGCAGGAAGCCGCGCGCCTCGACGCCCGCCACGAGGTCGAAGCCGCCCTCGAACGGGGCGGCCAGCGCGTGCGTGACGGTCGCGAGCGCATCCGCATCGGTCAGCAGCGGTCCGATGTCGCGGAAGAGCACGCCCGGCGACGGGAAGTCGGGAGTGATCGCGATGAGCGACTCGGCGCGCTCGAGCGCTGCGGGGCTGGGGTCGGGCATCCCTCCACGCTATCGGCGCCGATCGCCGTCCCGCGCGCGGCCCGCGCCCGGCCGTAGCGCCGTGCCCGGTGCGGCCGTAGAGTGCCCGCATGGCGGAGGCGCGGGGCAGCGGCCGGCTCGCGCTGGCCGCGGCTGCCTTCACGAGCAACTGGCGCAACCCCAACCTCCGCCGCGCGCAGCTGAGCTTCCTCGGCGCGTGGACCGCGGAGTGGGCGTTCACCGTCGCGCTCGGCATCGTCGCCTACGCGGACGGCGGCGCGCTCGCCGTCGGCCTCGTCGGCCTCCTCCGCATGGTGCCGTCGGCGATCCTCGCCCCGCTGCTGTCGCCGTTCGCCGATCGGGGGCGGCGCGAGCGGGTGCTCGTCGTGGTCTCCGCCGCGCGCGGCGTCGCGACCGGCGCCGCGGCCATCACGGTGGCGCTCGCCGGACCGACGCTCGTCGTCTACGCCCTCGCGGTGCTCTCGACCATCGCCGCCACGCTCTTCCGCCCCGCCCACTCCGCGCTCCTGCCGACGCTGTGCCGCACGGGGCACGAGCTGACGAGCGCCAACGTCGTGCGCGGGATGCTCGACTCGGTGGCCACGCTCGTCGGACCGCTGCTGGCCACGGTGCTGCTCGCGGTCGCCGACGTGTCGGTCGTGTTCGCGGTCGCCGCCGGCGCGTCGATCTGGGCGGCGCTGCTGCTGCTCCGCGTCCGCTACGACGGTGCGCCTCGGGCGGCCGCGCCCCGCGGTCCCGGACTGCTGCGCGAGGCGGCGGACGGCATCCGCGCGGTCGCCGGGCGCCCGGACCTCCAGCTCATCCTCGTCCTCGCCGCCGCGCAGTCGCTGACGCGCGGTGCGCTCACGGTGTTCTCGGTGGTGGTGGCGATCGAGCTGCTCGGCACGGGCGAGCCCGGCGCCGCCGCCCTCATGGCAGCCGTCGGCGTCGGCGCGGTCGCCGGCTCCCTCGCCGCGTCGTTCCTCGTCGGCTCCGGGCGGCTGGGCGGCTGGTTCGCCCTCGGCGTCGCGCTGTGGGGACTGCCGCTCGCCCTCGTGGGCGTCTTCCCCGAGCAGCCCGCTGCGCTCGTGCTGCTGGCCTTCATCGGCGTCGGCAACGCGCTCATCGACGTCGCCGGCTTCACCCTGATCGGCCGACTGGCGCCGGACGAGGTGCTCGCGCGCGTCTTCGGCATCCTCGAGAGCCTCGTCGCCGTCTCGATCGGGGTCGGCGCCCTCCTCGCGTCGGCGCTCGTGCAGTGGTTCGGCGTCGAGGCGGCGCTCATCGCGATCGGCCTGCTGTGCCCGGTGCTCGCGCTCGTCGCCTGGCGCCGCCTCCGCCGGCTCGACGGGACGGTCGGCGACCTCGACGGCGCCATCCACCTGCTGCAGCGGGTGCCGATGCTCGCGCCGCTGCCGCTGCCGGCCATCGAGCAGCTCGCCCGCGGGCTCGAGTCGATCGCGGTGCACTCCGGGCAGGCGGTGATCACCGAAGGCGAGATCGGTGACCGCTTCTACGTCGTCGAGTCCGGGCGAGCGGATGTCGTGGGTGACGGTCGCGTCGTCGCGACGCTCGCAGAGGGCGACGGGTTCGGCGAGATCGCGCTGCTGCGCCGCACCCGCCGCACCGCGACCGTGCGGGCGAGCACCGCGCTCCGCCTGCGGGCGATCGACGCGGAGCGGTTCCTGCTCGCCGTGCTCGGCTACGCCCCGAGCACCGAGGCCGCGCTCGCCCACGTCGGCGACGAGCTCGACCGCTACGGCCCTCGCGAGCCGCTCGAGGAGCCGCCGGCGCCCTGACCGGCCGCGCGGCGGCATCCGGTCGTGGCGCGGTGACATCCGCCGTTGTGGCGCGGGGGCATCGGTGGGATCGTGAGCGCCGTGACCACCGAGCGGGCGACCCTCCTCATCGCCGACATCGGCGGCTACACGGACTACATGGGGTCGCACCGCATGACCCTGGCGCACGCCGAGGTGAACACCGCGCGGATGCTCGACCGGATGGTCGACGCCGCCCCGGGCTTCGAGCTCGTCGAGATCGAGGGCGACGCCGCGTTCCTCTCGCGCCGGGTGGGGACCAGCGACGACGGCGCGGTCGGCGAGATCCTGGGCGCCGCGGTCGCGATGCACCGCGCGTTCCACCACGAGCGCGAGTACGTCGTCGCGAACCTCTGCCCCTGCGGCGGATGCCGGCAGGCGCGCGACCTGAAGCTGAAGTTCGTCGCGCACGTCGGCGACGTCGCGAGCCAGGCCATCCGCGGCCGCAGGAAGCTCGTCGGGATCGACGTGATCCTCGCGCACCGGCTGCTGAAGAACACCGTGCCGATCCCCGAGTACGTGCTGCTCTCGGAGGACCTGTACCGCACCGGCGAGGCGTCCGTGCCGGGCGACGTGCGCGAGATCACCCCCGACCTCGAGGGCATCGGCGAGATCCGGGCCTTCTTCGTCGACGTCGCCGACCTCGACGACCCGCCGCCGGTGCCGCCGGCGTCGTGGTCGGCGCGGCTCGGCAGCACCTTCCGCGCCGTCGGCGAGGGCCTCCCGTACATGCTCGGCCTCAAGCAGTCCCGCGGCCGCGCCCCCTCGAGCTGACCGTCCCCGGATCTCAACGTCGCGGGTGGTCGCACGAGGCGATATACCGCTCGCGCTACCACCCGCGACGTCGAGATTCAGGCGGGCATGACCGCCGCGACGGCGCTCACCTCCACGAGGGCGCCGGGCACGCCGAGCGCCGAGACGATCGCCGCGGTCACGAGCGCCGGCTCGCCGTCGCTCGCGAGCTTCTGCGCCACGGCGCCGTAGGCGGCGGCGATGTCGGCGCCCTCGGCGAGCAGCACCGTCCACTGCACGACGTCGGCGAGCGACGCGCCTGCCGCGGCAAGCGCGACGGCGGCGTTGTCGACGGCACGCGCCGACTGGGCGGCAGCATCGTCCGAGACGAGCGCGCCGGTCTCGTCGACACCGTTCTGGCCGCCGACGTAGACCATCGTCGCCCCCGGCGGGACGATCGCGACATGGCTGAAGGCGGGGGAGCGGACGAGGCCGTCCGGTCGGAGTCGGGCGATCGCATCCATGCCGACAGGGTGCACCGGGCCGCCGCCGGTGTCACCCCACGACCGTCGCCAGATCCACCGCACGAAGGGCTTGCGCAACCGGTACTCAGCGATACTATGTACCAGTAGTCAGTGACACTGAGTAGTCGGCACCAGAGATGCAGCCGGTGCTCATCAGGACGGAGGACGGGATGCCCAGACAGGTGACGGAGATGCTCAAGGGCATCCTCGAGGGCCTGGTGCTCGCGATCCTCGGCGGCGGCCCCGCCTACGGGTACGAGATCACCGCGCGGCTCCGCGAGGAGGGCTTCAGCGACATCGCGGAGGGCACGATCTACGCCCTCCTGGTGCGCGTGGAGCAGCGCGGCCTCGTCGACGTCGAGAAGGTGCCCTCGGAGAAGGGCCCTCCGCGCAAGGTCTACTCGCTGAACGCGCAGGGCGGCGAGTACCTGGAGGAGTTCTGGGCGAACTGGGGCTTCCTCTCGGAGCGCCTCGAGTCCCTGCGCGCAGAGGGCCGGACCGGCCCCACCACGGCAGGAGGGATGTGACCATGTCGATCTTCGAGAAGATCATCGGCGACTTCGAGGGCAAGCGTCAGTACCGCGAGTACAAGGCGCGCGTGAAGGCGCTGCCGGAGCCGTACCGGGCGAGCGGTGCAGCGCTCGAGCGGTACCTGATGAACCTGGGCGCCGGCAACGACACCGCGATGCTGCTCGCCATGCTCGACGACCTCGTGACGCTGCTCGAGCAGGGCGCCGAGGCGCGGACGCCCATCCACGAGCTGCTCGGCGACGACGCGGTCGACTTCGCCGAGACCTTCCTCGCCAACTACCCGCAGGGCAGCTGGATCTCGAAGGAGCGCGCCCGCCTCAACGCCTCGATCGCCAAGGCCGTCGCCGAGGGGGAGCGATGAGCACCGCGATCGCGGAGCCGGTCATCCGGGTCCGGGGCGTCGAGAAGTCGTACAAGGCGCTCTCGGTGCTGCGCGGCGTCGACCTCGACGTCGAGCGGGGCACGATCGTCGCCCTGCTCGGCTCGAACGGTGCCGGGAAGACGACCCTCGTGCGCATCCTCGCGACACTGCTGCGGCAGGATGCGGGCACGGCGACCGTCGAGGGCCACGACGTGCGCACCGACGCGGCGGCCGTCCGCGAGGCGATCAGCCTCACCGGGCAGTTCGCCGCCGTCGACGAGATCCTCACCGGCCGCGAGAACCTCGCGCTCGTCGCGCGCCTCCGCCACCTGCAAGATCCCGGCGCCATCGCCGACGCCCTCCTCGCGCGCTTCTCGCTCGACGAGGCCGGCGGTCGCCGGGTCGGCACCTACTCGGGCGGCATGCGCCGCCGGCTCGACATCGCGATGAGCCTCATCGGCTCGCCGCCGGTCATCGTCCTCGACGAGCCGACCACCGGGCTCGACCCGCAGGCCCGCAACGAGGTGTGGGATGCGGTGCGCGAGCTCGCGCGCTCCGGCACGACCGTGCTGCTCACCACGCAGTACCTGGAGGAGGCCGAGCAGCTCGCCGACCGCATCGCGATCCTGCACGAGGGTCGCATCGCGGTCGACGGCACGCTCGCCGAGCTCCGCGCGCTGCTGCCCAAGGCGACCGTCGAGGTCGTCGAGGTGCAGCCCACCCTCGAGGAGGTCTTCCTCGCCATCGTCGGCCGTGCCGGCACCGATGCGCCCACCGCGGCGCCCGCCTCCGAGGAGTCCGCATGACCACGCACGCCGTCGGCGACACCGCCGTGCTCACCGGGCGCTCGCTGCGCCACATCCTCCGCAGCCCCGACACGATCATCACCACCGCGGTGATGCCGATCGCGTTCCTCGTGCTGTTCGTCTTCGTCTTCGGCGGCGCGATCGACGTGGGCGGCGCCTCGTACGTCGACTACCTGCTGCCCGGCATCCTGCTCATCACCGTCGCCTCGGGCATCGCGTACACGGCGTACCGGCTCTTCCTCGACCTGCAGGCCGGCATCGTCGAGCGCTTCCAGTCGATGCCGATCGCGCGCTCCTCGGTGCTCTGGGCGCACGTGCTCACGTCGCTCGTGGCGAACCTCGTCTCGGTCGCGATCGTGATCGGCGCCGCGCTGCTCATGGGCTTCCGCTCGGGCGCGAGCGTGCTCGCGTGGCTCGGCGTCGCCGGCATCCTGACGCTCTTCACGCTCGCCCTCACCTGGATCGCGGTGATCGCCGGCCTCTCGGCCAAGACCGTCGACGGCGCGAGCGCCTTCTCCTACCCGCTCATCCTGCTGCCGTTCGTCTCGTCGGCCTTCGTGCCCACCGAGTCGATGCCCGGCCCGGTGCGCTGGTTCGCCGAGCATCAGCCGGTCACGTCGATCGTCGACGCGATCAGGGCGCTGCTCGCGCAGCAGCCGGTGGGCGCCGAGCTGTGGATCGCGCTCGGCTGGTGCGTCGGCATCCTCGCCGTCGCGGCGGTGCTCGCCACCGCGCTGTACCGCCGCAAGGTCGGCTGACGAAGCGGTCGAGGGCCCCGGGACCGCGGATGCGCCGGGGCCGCCGACACGAGCCGGAAACAGCGGTCCGGCTAGGCTCGCGGACATGGGCGATCTGTTCGACGACTACGACAAGCCCTTCGCGAACCCCCGGAAGCGCGAGGGCACCGCGTGGGATGAGATGTTCGAGAGCAAGGGCGCCGCGCGCGGCCCGTACAAGCCGCTGTACGACGCGCTCTCGGAGCTGACGAAGGACGACCTCCGCACGCGCGCCGACGCGCTCGCCACCTCCTACCTCGCGCAGGGCGTCACCTTCGACTTCGCGGGCGAGGAGCGGCCGTTCCCGCTCGACGCCATCCCGCGCATCATCACCGCCGAGGACTGGCGCCACGTCGAGTCGGGCGTGCAGCAGCGGGTGCGGGCGCTCGAGGCGTTCCTCGCCGACATGTACGGCCCCCAGCGCGCGGTCGAGGACGGCATCGTCCCGGCGAAGCTCATCTCCACGTCGACGCACTTCCACCGCCAGGCCGCGGGCGTCGTCGGCGCGAACGGCGTGCGCATCCACGTCTCGGGGATCGACCTCATCCGCGACCAGGACGGCGAGTGGCGCGTGCTCGAGGACAACGTGCGCGTGCCCTCCGGCGTCTCGTACGTCATCTCGAACCGCCGCGTGATCGCGCAGACGCTGCCCGAGATGTTCTCGACCATGCGCGTGCGCCCGGTCGGCGACTACTGCGACAAGCTGCTCCACGCGCTGCGCGCCGCCGCGCCCGCCGGCGTCGACGACCCGCGCGTCGTCGTGCTCACGCCCGGCGTCTACAACTCCGCCTACTTCGAGCACACGCTGCTCGCGCGCCTCATGGGCGTCGAGCTCGTCGAGGGCCGCGACCTGTTCACCTCCGGCGGCCGCGTCTACATGCGCACGACGGAGGGGCCGGCGCGCGTCGACGTCATCTACCGCCGCGTCGACGACGACTACCTCGACCCGCTGCAGTTCCGCGCCGACTCGATGCTCGGCAGCCCCGGCCTCATGCTCGCCGCGCGCCTCGGCAACGTCACGATCGCCAACGCGGTCGGCAACGGCATCGCCGACGACAAGCTGGTCTACACCTACGTGCCAGAGCTCATCCGCTACTACCTGTCGGAGGAGCCGATCCTCAAGAACGTCGACACGTGGCGGCTCGAGGATCCGGGCGCGCTCGAGGAGGTCATCGACCGCCTGCACGAGCTCGTCGTGAAGCCCGTCGACGGCTCGGGCGGCAAGGGCCTCGTCGTCGGCCCCGACGCGACGCCCGAGGAGCTCGAGGCGCTCAAGCAGCGGCTGCTCGACGACCCGCGCGGCTGGATCGCGCAGCCGGTCGTGCAGCTGTCGACCATCCCGACGCTCGTCGAGGACGGCATGCGCCCCCGCCACGTCGACCTCCGCCCGTTCGCCGTCAACGACGGCAAGGATGTCTGGGTGCTGCCCGGTGGCCTCACGCGCGTCGCGCTGCCCGAGGGCCAGCTGGTCGTGAACTCGTCGCAGGGCGGCGGCTCGAAGGACACCTGGGTGATCGCCGGCGCTCGCGAGCAGCTGCCGCTCATCGACCACGACGCCGAGTTCGGCGCGTCGGGTGAGCCGATGACCCGGCCGATCTCGATCATCGCCGGCCACGAGCACCCGCAGGACCAGTCGCCGCAGGACGCCCCGCGCGGCCAGGGCGAGCAGCAGCAGCAGAGCCAGTCGCAGTCGCAGTCGCAGTCGCGCGGCGGGCAGCGCCAGTCGCAGCGCCAGTCGCAGTCCTCCGGCCCTCGTCGAGGCGCGGTCGGCGGAGCCGACCGCGTCCCGAGACGACACCGGCCCGACACGGAAGGCACCCAGCCATGATGCTCAGCCGCATCGCCGAGAGCCTGTTCTGGATCGGCCGCTACATCGAGCGGGCCGACGGCACCGCGCGCATCCTCGACGTCTACCTCCAGCTGCTGCTCGAGGATGTCGCGGTCGACGAGGACACCGCCTGCCGCGCGCTGCTCGGCGTCATGGGCCACGACGCCCCGCCGGAGCGCAAGCTCACGCGCGTCGACGTCGTGAACTCGCTCGCGACCGACCGCACGCAGCCGGCGTCGATCGCCTACTCCGTGAACGCCGCCCGCGAGAACGCTCGCCGCGCTCGCGAGATCATCTCGACCGAGCTGTGGGAGGTGCTCAACGCCACCTACGCGAACATGCCGCGGCGCGTGAGCCCCGACCAGGTGCACCAGATGTTCGGCTGGGTGCGCGAGCGCTCGGCGCTCGCGAGCGGGATGGCCGACTCGACGGTGAGCCACGACGACGCGTGGAGCTTCTTCACGCTGGGCCGCTCGATCGAGCGCGCCGACATGGTCGCGCGACTGCTCGCGACCCGCGCGCTCACCGAGGCGTCCGGCCCGTCGTGGACGACCATCCTGCGTTCGGTCGGCGCCTACGAGGCCTACCTGCGCACCTACCGCGGGGTGCCCTCGAGCACGAACGCGGCCGAGTTCCTGCTGCTCGACCGGCTGTTCCCGCGCTCGATCCTGTTCTCGGTGCGGAGCGCCGAGGCGTGCCTGCAGGACATCGAGCCGCGGCAGGAGCGGGTCGGCTACGTCGACATCGCCCAGCGGATGCTCGGGCAGATCCGCGCGGAGCTCGAGTTCCGCCCGATCCAGGACATCATCGAGGACCTGCCGGTCGTGATGGACAAGGTCCAGACGACCACGACGAACGTGTCGCACGCCGTGCGCGAGCGCTACTTCCCGACCCACAACATGCCCGCCTGGACCAGGGAGGCATCGTGAGCCGCATCCGCATCCGTCACACCACCGGCTACCGCTACGAGCAGCCGGCCGTCGCGTCGTACAACGAGTCGCGCATGCTGCCGTCGACATCCGACGGCCAGTTCGTCATCTACTCGAACCTCGACATCCGCCCCAACACCTCGGTGAACACGTACGAGGACTACTGGGGCACGAAGGTCGTCTCGTTCGACGTGCTCGCCCCGCACACCGAGCTGCAGCTGACCGCGACGAGCCTCATCGAGGTGCGCCCGCGCCTCACCGGCGGGCACGACCTGTCGTGGGAGCAGCTCGAGAAGGTCGCGCTGCGGGCCACGCAGTACGTCGAGCAGCTCGGCCAGACGATCCGCACCCGCCCGACCGACGACCTCATCGCCGCGGCGCAGGAGATCCGGGATGCGTCCGAGACGCCTGGGGCCGCCGCTGCGGCGATCGCGCGCATGGTCGGCGAGGAGATGGAGTACATGTCGGGCGTGACGCACGTGCACACGCTCGCCGCCGAGGCCTGGACCAACCGCAAGGGCGTCTGCCAGGACATCGCGCACATCACGATCGGCGCGCTCCGCCAGGTCGGCATCCCGGCACGCTACGTCTCGGGCTACCTGCACCCCCGGCCGAACGCGCAGATCGGCGAGACGATCCGCGGTGAGTCGCACGCGTGGGTGGAGTGGTTCACCGGCGAGTGGAACGCGTGGGACCCGACGAACCTCATCGACATCGGCGAGCGCCACGTCAAGGTCGGGCTCGGCCGCGACTACAACGACGTGCCGCCGCTGCGCGGTGTCTACGCGGGTGCCGGCAAGAGCCAGCTCTTCGTCAGCGTGGAGATCACGAAGGAGTCCTGACCACCCGCTGGTCGAGGAGCAGTCGGCGCAGCCGACCGCGTACTCCTGATCACTCGCTGGTCGAGTAGCAGTCGGCGCAGCCGACCGCGTATCGAGACCATCGGCCCTTGGCGATCACCGCACCGGCGGCCTACCGTGGTCGCCATGTGCAGGAACATCACCGAGCTGCGGGGGCTGCAGCCCGCCGCCAACGACGAGGAGATCGAGGCCGCCGCGCGGCAGTACGTGCGGAAGGTCTCTGGCATCACGCATCCGACGGAACGGACTCGCGACGCGTTCGAGCGCGCGGTCGCCGAGATCGCGCACATCACCGAGCACCTGCTCGCCGACCTGCCGGACCGGCGCCAGCCGCCGCAGACCGTGCCGCCGCTCCGCCGCCCGGAGGTGCGGGCTCGCATCGCCGAGCGCGAGGCGGCCGCAGCAGCCGCGAGCTGACCCGAATCCTCAACGTCGCCAGTGGTCGCTCGGGCCGCTATGGCGGGCGAGCAACCACCAGCGACGTTGAGAGTTCAGGCGGAGGCGCGCATCTGCGCGGTGATCTCGTCCATCACGCGCATGATGGCGACCGTCTCGTCGAGCGGCATGAGCGGGCTCTCGAGCTGCCCCGCCGCGACGCAGCGCTCGACCTCTACGGCCTGGAACTGCATCCCGCGTCCGTCCGTCTCGGGCACGAACGTCTCCTTGTCGCCGGATGCGTGGCGGCGAGTGAACCCGGTCCACACGTAGAACGCGGGGTCGAGCTCGATCACGCCCTCTGTGCCGGCGATCGAGGCGCGGTTGGAACCGAGCGTCTCCATCGAGAAGGTCACGGTCGACTGGCGACCGCCCTCGTGCGTGAGGATCGCCGAGCCTCGGTGGTCGACGCCCGCCTGATCGACGGCACCCGCCGCGCGCACCTGCGTCACCGGACCGAGGAACGCGTGCGCGAGCGAGACGCAGTAGACGCCGAGGTCGAGGAGCGCGCCACCGCCCAGCGCGGGCTCGATCATGCGGCTGCCGGGGGAGAGGTCGAGCATCTGCGAGTGGTCGGCGGTGACGCTCACGAGCTCGCCGAGATCGCCCGCCGCGATGCGCTCGCGCACGGCGACCATCGTCGGCAGGAAGCGCGTCCACATCGCCTCCATCACGAAGACGCCCTTCGCGCGGGCGGCGTCGACGACCTCCTGCGCTTCGTCGCCCGTCGTGGTGAACGCCTTCTCGACCAGCACGTGCTTCCCCGCCTCGATCGCGAGCAGCGCGTGCTCGCGGTGCAGCCCGTGCGGCGACGCGACGTAGATGACGTCGACGTCGGGATCGGCGACGAGGGCCTCGTAGCTGCCGTGCGCAGTGGTGGCGCCATGCGTCGTCGCGAACGCCTCGGCGCGACCCTGATCGCGGCTGCCGACCGCGACGAGGCGGTGGCCGCCGACGGCGAGGTCGCGGGCGAATGCTCCGGCGATGCCGCCGGGCGCGAGGATGCCCCAGCCGGGCGAGGAGGTCGTCATGCGGCGACTCTAGCCCGGGTCACCCGCATCCCGGGGCCGAGGGGTTCGCCATGCAGTCGCCGTTCGTGAGCACGGTCTCGACCTCGAAGATCTTCACGCTCACCGGTGGCGCGCCGACGGGCAGGGTGCCGGGCACCGCGAACCAGCCGCCGCCCGCGTCGACCTCGGCGGTGAAGACGACCGTGAGGGATGCGGTGACGTCGACGCGCTCCGCGTAGGCGTGGCTCGTCGCGGTCTCCGTCCACGACTCGTCGGTGCCGCTCCACGCCGCGCCGGATGCGTCGCTCGTCTCGGTCGTGCCGTCGCCGTAGTCGAAGACGTACGCGGTGGGTGTCCAGCGCACCTCGATCGGAGCGTCGAACAGCTCGCCGTCCATCGTGTGCGTCACGGCGGTGGCGTAGAAGTTCGTCGGTGTGCCGACGACGCCCCACCCGTCCGGCTCGACGACGAGCTCCCCGACGATCGGGCGGAACTGCGCGAGGTCCGCGAGCGTGATCGGCGCGACTCCAGTTGCTGCCACTGCCTGGCCGGGCCCCGTCGCGACCAGCACGTCACACCGCTCCAGCCCAGGCGTGGAGTTCGCCATGCATTCCTCGCGGAGCGACTGTATGTAAGCGGCCCAGAGTGCGGCCCAGTCTGTTGCGCCGGCGCGGGCACCGGTGCTGGGAGTGCCGGCATCAAGCCTCTCGCCCGCCAAGACGAGCGCGGCGTCCTCAAACTCGGAAACGACCGGCGGAGGTTCAGGCGCGACGGCGCCAGCAGTAACCGCTGCGCCGACTATCAGCAGCGTCGCGGAGGCAAGGCATCGGGTTGCTAGTCGCATGGGTTTTGGGAGTCGGTCAAGGCGAGCTCAGCCTCGCCCGCGATCAGGTAGTTGTCTCCCTGATGCGCTCGAACTAGGTCCACAAGCGAGCCTCGCTGGTTCGGTCGGTCCGGGGGAGTGAGATCGGTGCCCTCGTCTCCTATGTAGCGTTCTCCGGAGAGGTCGACGCAG
This sequence comes from Agrococcus jenensis, assembly GCF_003752465.1. Lineage (NCBI taxonomy): Bacteria > Bacillati > Actinomycetota > Actinomycetes > Micrococcales > Microbacteriaceae > Agrococcus > Agrococcus jenensis. The sequence goes on from NZ_RKHJ01000001.1 coordinate 1,114,509, forward strand.
ACGCTGACTTGAAGTGACGCCGGACCGGACGAGAAGTCGGACACCTCAAACGCCGTCGTTTCGCGAGTGCCCTCGGTGTGTAGGCGCCGCTCAGCGGCATCCTCGAAATTGACGAGCAGCGCGTCTGCAACTTCCGGCGTCGCCACTTCGAGTAGACCTTCACGAGTGGCCGTCGACGGGTCCGCTCCGAAGTCATCGAGCCGATCTCGGTAAGCGTCCCACGCAGCTCGCGCCTCAACCAGAAGGTCCTCTTCGCTCGGTGGCTCGCTGGTCGGCGTCGCGACCGGCGTCGAGGACTCCGTCGGCCCCGGCGGCGTGCAACCCGCGAGCGCGAGCGCCGCGACGAGCGCGGCGCCTGCTGCGAGCCTCCGGAGCATGGGGGCAGAGTACGCCGCGCTGCACCCGCTCGGTCAGGCCTCTCCACAGCTCGCACTTGACGAGATCCCAGACCGTGTTTTACTGTCAACAGTAGAACAGCACGAGATGCCCACTGCAAAGGAGCAGTCATGAACCTCCACGCGCTACTGCGTCGTCGAGCGGCCGAGTCCGGCCCCATCCGAGTCGGCGTGATCGGTGCCGGCAAGTTCGCGTCGATGTTCCTCACGCAGGCATCCGTCACCCCCGAGTTCCACGTCGTCGGCGTTGCAGACATCAACGTGCCGAAGGCGAAGGACGCGCTCTCGCGCACCGGTTGGTCGGCCGACCGCTACGCCGCCACTTCGCTCGACGAGGCCGCGCGCACCGGCCTGACCGCCGTGATCGACGACTCGATGGCGCTCATCAAGCATCCCTCGGTCGAGGTCATCCTCGAGATCACCGGCAACCCGATCGTCGGCACCGACCACGCGGTCGCGGCCATCGACAACGGCAAGCACGTGATCATGGTCAACGTCGAGGCCGACTGCATGGTCGGCCCGCTGCTGCAGCGCCGCGCTGCCGCGGCCGGCGTCGTCTACTCCATGGCGTACGGCGACCAGCCCGCGCTCATCTCCGAGCTCGTCGACTGGTGCCGCACGGTCGGCTTCGACGTCGTCGGCGCCGGCAAGGGCACGAAGTACCTGCCCGAGTACCACTACTCGACGCCCGACACCGTCTGGGACTACTACGGCTTCACGCCGGAGCAGCTCGCCTCGGGCGACTTCAACCCGAAGATGTTCAACTCGTTCCTCGACGGCACGAAGTCGGCGATCGAGATGGCCGCCGTCGCGAACGGCACCGGTCTCGAGCCGCAGCTCGAGGGCCTCCACTTCCCGCCCGCGGGCGTCGAGGACCTCCCGCGCATCTTCCGCGAGCGCTCCGTCGGCGGCGAGCTCGACCGCCGTGGCACCGTCGAGATCGCCTCGAGCCTGCACCGCGACGGCTCGGAGGTCGAGCGGGACATCCGCTGGGGGGTCTACGTCACCTTCGAGGCGAAGACCGACTACGCCGTGCAGTGCTTCGCCGAGTACGGCGTGAAGACCGACGAGACGGGCCGCTACGGCTCGCTCTACCGGCCGTACCACATGATCGGCCTCGAGCTCGGGGTCTCGATCGCGAGCGCTGTGCTGCGCGGCGAGCCCACCGGCGCCCCGACAGGCTTCCGCGGCGACGTCGTGACGACCGCGAAGCGCGACCTCAAGGCCGGCGAGACGCTCGACGGCGAGGGCGGCTTCACGGTCTTCGGCAAGCTCCGCCCCGCGAGCTTCTCGCTCGAGCAGGAGGCGCTCCCGCTGGGCCTCGCGCACGGCGCGAAGCTCATCCGCGACGTGCCCAAGGACCGCTCGGTCACCTGGAACGACGTGGATGCGGACGGGTCGCTCGCGGCCGTCCGGTTCCGCCGAGAGCTCGAGGCGGAGTTCCGCGCCGAGCAGTCCGTCACGGTTTCATAACGCGCGCGTTCTACTGTTGACAGTAGAACGCAACCTTGGTTCACTCATGCAAGACGCCGGATCAACCGGCCGCATCGCAAAGGAGCGATCGATGAAGAGAGCTGTCAGCCGGGTGCTCTCCGGCTTGGACCTCGTGCTGCAGGTGGTGTGCGTCGCCCTGCTGGCGGTCGTCATCTTCGCAGTCATGTGGCAGGTGCTCGCGCGCTACGTCACGCAGGACTCATCCGCGTGGACGTCGGAGCTCGGGTCGTACTCGTTCGTGTGGCTCGCCATGCTGGCCATCGCCCTGGGCGTGCGTCGCGGCCGCCACATGGTGCTCGACATCTGGGAGTACGTGAAGTACCGCCAGTGGCTCTCGCGCACCATCGACACCGTCGCCACGCTCATCGTCGCCGGCGCGCTGCTGCTGCTGCTCTGGTTCGGCATCGAGGGCCTCGGCGCCTCGTGGAGCCGCACCGCTCCCGGCCTCGACATCTCCACCGGCTGGGTCGCGCTCGCGGTCCCCGTCGGCTCGGCGATCGCCCTCATCTTCGTGATCGAGGCGTGGTGGCTGAACTTCAACGCCGGCGAGGACGAGGACCCCCTCAACCCTCCGCTGATCTACCAGCCGGAAGACCTGATCATCGTCAAGGGAGAGGTGTGATGGGCCCCACCATCTTGTCGACCTTCGGCGCAGCGATGCTGCTGCGCGTGCCGGTCGGATTCGCACTCGCCGCAGCTTCGTTCGTCGCCATCTGGCTCACGACCGACGCGCCACTGTCGGTCGGCGCCCAGCGCCTCGTCGCGGGCATGACCCCGTTCCCCCTCCTCGCCATCCCGCTGTTCGTGCTCGCCGGTGCGGTCATGAACGAGGGCGGCATGACGAAGCGGATGCTCGACCTCGCCGACTCGATCGTCGGCGGCATGCGCGCCGGCATCGCGCAGACGACCGTGCTCTCGTCGCTGCTCTTCGGCGGCATCTCGGGCTCCGCGGTCGCGAGCATCTCGAGCCTCGGGCGCATCCTCATCCCCGCGATGAAGCAGCGCAAGTACAAGCCGGCCTACGCATCCGCCGTCATGGCGGCCGCACCGGTCGTCGACCCGATCATGCCGCCGTCGATCACGATGATCGTCTACGGCGTCGTGAGCGGCACGTCGATCGGCGCGCTCTTCTTCGCCGGCATCGTGCCCGCGTTCCTCTACGTCGCCATCCTCATGCTCGTCGTGCACTTCACCTCGAAGTCGCTCGGCTTCACCGACGAGGCGATCGCCGAGGCGAAGGCCCTGAACCGGCCGATCGGCACCATCCCCAAGGAGGAGCGCCCGCCGTTCTGGTCGTCGCTCTGGAAGGCCACGCCGGCGCTGCTGCTGCCCTTCATCATCCTCGGCGGCATCCGCTTCGGCTGGTTCACGCCCACCGAGGCCGCGGCCGTGGCCGTCGTCTACGCCCTGCTCGTCGGCATCTTCGTCTACCGCGAGCTGACGTGGAGGAAGTTCCTGTTCGGGATGGCCGACTCGGCCCTCATCGTCGGCCTCATCATGCTGGTGCTCGCCGCCGCGCAGATCTACTCGTGGGCGCTCACGCTCGGCCTCGTGCCGCAGCAGGCCGCCGAGGCGATCTTCGGCATCACGAGCAACCCGATCATCCTGCTGCTGCTCATCAACGCCGTGCTGCTCGTCGCGGGCATGTTCATCGAGGCCAACGCCGCGCTGATCATCCTCACGCCGATCCTGCTGCCGGTCGCGACCGCTGCTGGCATCGACCCCGTCCACCTCGGCATCATCATCGTCGTCAACCTGAGCATCGGCCTCCTCACCCCGCCCGTCGGCATCGGACTGATGCTCGCGGCCGAGATCGGCAAGGTCTCGATGCTCCGAGCGGTGAAGGCCGTCGTGCCCTTCCTGCTCGCCGGCCTCCTCTTCCTGCTGCTCATCACGTTCGTGCCCGAGATCTCCCTCTGGCTCCCGAACCTGCTGCTGCAGTGATCGCCCGAACCCCTTCCCCCACCTCTACCCCAACCCAAGCAAGGAGCATCATGCACCAGCGCACCATCGTCCGCAGCGTCGCGGTCGGCGCCATCGCCCTCATCGCCCTGACGGGCTGCCGCCCGAGCGACTCCGCTCCGGCATCGACAGGCGGCGAGGGCGACGCCGCCGCCCCGCTCACCCTCGTGCTCGGCCACGCCGGCAGCGAGGAGGACGCCCGCCAGGTCGCCGCCGAGCGCTTCGCCGAGCTCGTCTCGGAGGCCTCCGACGGCAACATCACCGTCGAGGTGCACCCCGCCTCGACGCTCGGCACCTGGGAGGAGATGATCGAGGGCCTGCAGCTCGGATCGACCGACATCGTCATCGAGAGCCTCCTCTCGCTCGAGTCGTACACCGACCTCGCGAGCGTCGAGACGGCGCCGTTCCTCTACGAGGACTACGAGCAGTTCGAGAGCGTCTGGGGCGGCGAGCTCGGCACCGAGATCGTCGACGCGGTCAGCGAGGCCTCCGGCTACGAGCCGCTCGGCAACATGTACCGCGGACCGCGCATGCTCACCACGAGCGAGCCGGTCGACTCGATCGACGACGTGCAGGGCCTCACCATCCGCACGCCCAGCGCTCCGACGATGCTCGCGACGTGGGAGGCGATCGGCGCCCGCGCCGAGGCCCTGCCGTTCAACGAGGTCTACTCGGCGCTGGAGTCGGGAGTCATCGACGGCCAGGAGAACCCGCTCGACGCGATCCTGTTCAACTCCATCCACGAGGTGAACCCGTACATCGCCGAGACCGAGCACATGTACGCGAACTACCACTTCATCCTCTGGGAGGACGCCCTCGTGGGCCTGCCCGAGTCGCAGCAGGAGATCATCCGCACCGCGGCCGCGCAGGTCGGCGAGGAGTACACCGAGAACACCATCACCCAGATGGAGGAGTACCGGGCCGAGCTCGAGGAGGGCGGCGCGACGTTCTCCGAGGTGACCGACCGCGAGGCATGGGTCGAGGCGACGCAGCCCGTCGTCGAGGGCCTGCCCGAGCAGGTCCAGACCTGGGTTGAGCAGATCCGCGGCATGTGACCGACGGCGGGGCCCCTCTCACGGGGCCCCGCCACCCCCTCCGGTCTTCCGGCCGGACGACCCGCCGCATCCGAGCACCCAGGCTGCGCGGCCCCACCCCTCGATCCCCGACATCCCACATCTCAGGAGAGCGACCATGAACCTGCACGAGCTGCTCAAGGAGCGCGAAGCACAGGGCCAGCCGATCCGCGTCGGCCTGATCGGCTCCGGCCGGTTCGGGACGATGTACCTCTCGCAGGCCCGCAACATCCCCGGCGTCCGCGTACTCGCGATCGCCGACATCAACACGGCGCGCGCCCGCGAGTCCCTCGCCCGCGTCGGCTGGCCGGAGGACGCCATCGTCGACTCGGTCGACGACCTGTCCGAGGGCAAGACGGCCGTCATCGCGAACGCGATGGACCTCTTCCGCACCGACATCGACGTGATCGTCGAGGCGACGGGCAACCCGATCGTCGGCATCAAGCACGCGCTCGCCGCGATCGACTCCGGCAAGCACGTGATGATGGTGACGGTCGAGGCCGACGCCCTCGCCGGCCCGGCGCTCGCGAAGCGCGCGAAGGAGGCGGGCGTCGTCTACTCGATGGCGTTCGGCGACCAGCCCGCGCTCATCTGGGAGCTCGTCGACTGGGCGCGCACGAGCGGCTTCGACGTCGTCTGCGCCGGCAAGGGCGCGAAGTACCTGCCCGGCTACAACCAGATGAACCCCGACAACGTGTGGGACCACTGGGAGTTCTCGGACGAGCTCAAGCAGTCCGGCCAGCTCAACCCCTACATGCACACGTCGTTCCGCGACGGCACGAAGGCCGCCATCGAGATGGCAGCCGTCGCCAACGCTGCGGGCCTCGTCCCCGGCGACGCCGGCCTCAGCTTCACGCCCGGCAACCTCGAGGAGATCGCCACGGTCTGCCGTCCGGAGTCGGTCGGCGGCGTGCTCTCGCACGAGGGCACCGTCGACGTGATGTCGAGCTACACCCGCGAGGGTGACTGGATCCCCCACAACACCCAGGAGGGCGTGTTCGTGGTCGTGAAGGCGACCAACGACTACGTCTCCGAGTGCTTCCAGGAGTACCCGTGGCACCCGGACCCGACCGGGCAGTACGCGGCGCTCTACCGCCCGTACCACTACGTCGGTCTCGAGCTCAACGTCTCGATCGCGAACGCGGTGCTGCGCGGCGTCGCGACGGGCACGGCCATCGGCTTCACGGCGGATGTCGTGGCGACCGCCAAGAAGGACCTGGCCGCGGGCGACACGCTCGACGGCGAGGGCGGCTTCGCGGTCTACGGCAAGCTCGTCTCGGCCCGCACGTCGGTCGCCGAGGGCTACCTGCCGGTCGCGCTCGCGCACCACGTGCCGCTCAAGAACGACATCAAGCAGGGCGAGAGCGTGCGCTGGGACGATGTCGAGGTCGATGACTCGCTCGCGCAGGCCATCGAGCTGCGCCGCGAGACCGAGGCGCTCGCCGCTGCAGCCGCGGCGTGATCCGATCCTCATGAGCCGCTCGCTGAGCCTCCTCGGGCTGGGTGCCATGGGCCTGCCGATGGCGCGCAGGCTCGCGGCGCGCGGCGCGCTGACGGTCTGGAACCGCAGCGCGTCGCGTGCCGAGGCCCTGCGTGAGGAGGCCCTGCGTGAGGAGGCACGGCGCGATGAGGCACGGCGCGACGGGGCGGCGGATGTCGTGGTCGCCACGACGCCCGCCGCCGCGGCGGCCGAGGTGGTCCTCACCGCGCTGCCCGACCTGCCGCAGGTGCGCGAGGTGCTCGAGGGCGACGACGGGCTGCTCGCCGGCTGGCGGGCGGCCGGCGTCGAGCATCCGATGCTCGTCGTGCACGGCACGGTCTCGCCGGTCGCGCTGCGCGAGCTGGCCGACGAGCTCGCGGCCCAGGGCATCGACGTCGTCGACGCACCGATGTCGGGCGGCGTGCTCGGTGCGGCCGAGGGCCGCATCAGCTTCTTCGTCGGCGGCAGCGAGCGCCAGGTCGCCGAGCTCGCCGAGCTGCTCGAGCCGTGCGCCTCGCGCGTGACGCGGATGGGTGGCACCGGCACCGGCGCGATGGCCAAGCTGTGCAACCAGCTCATCGTCGCCGAGACGGTCACCGCGCTGTCGGAGGCCTTCGCCCTCGCCCGCGCGAGCGGCATCGACGCCGAGACCCTCGCTGACGCGCTCGGCTCCGGGCTCGCCTCGAGCGAGGTGCTGCGGCAGAAGCGGCACCACTGGATCACCGAGTCGTTCGAGCCCGGCGGCACGATCGACTACCAGGTGAAGGACCTCCGCTTCGCGCGCGAAGCGGCCGACGACGCGGGGCTGCGGCTCGACGCCGCCCGCACGGCGCTCGCGCTCTTCGAGGCCGCATCCGCCGCCGGCGACGGCGGCCTCGACCACTCCGGCATCTACCAGACGATCCGTCGGCCGCAGCGCTGACGACGACAGACACGAGGGAACAGCCATGACCGACTCGACCGCACCCGACGGATCCAACCCCGACGTGACCGGCACCGACGCGACCAGCACCGACGCGCCTGGCAGCGACGCATCCAGCACCGACGCACCGCTGGTGGTCACCGCCATCTTCCGCCCCGCCGAGGGCAAGCGCGAGCAGGTGCTCGCCGCGATGCAGCGCGTCATCCCGCGCGTGCACGAGGAGGAGGGCTGCAACCTCTACGCGATCCAGGAGGCCGAGGACGGCACGATCGCGATGATCGAGCACTGGGACTCCGCCGCGACCCTCGACGCGCACGGCGCCGCCGCGCCGGTCGCCGACTTCAACGTCGAGCTCGAGGGACTGCTCGCGAGCCCGGTCGAGGTGACCCGCTACACCCCCATCCCCATGGGCGACGCGCGCAAGGGCGTCGTGCTGCCATGACCGACGTCGTCGCCGGGCTCCCCGGGTCGCTGCTGCCCAGCAGGCTCGGGTGCTCGACCATCTCGTTCCAGCACCTGACGCTCGAGCAGGCGCTGGCCGAGATCGAGCGGCTCGGGTTCGCCGAGATCGACCTCGGCGCGCTGCCCGGCGTCTGCGACCACGTGCCCTACGAGCTCGACGACGCCGCGATCGAGCAGGTCGCCGCCACCATCGCCGCCCACGACCTGCGGGTGCGCAGCGTCAACAGCGACGTCGGGGCGTTCAACGACCCGGATGCCGACACCGACGCGCAGGCGGCGCACGTCGAGCGCCTCGTGCGCCTCACCGCCGCGATCGGCGCCGACGCGCTCGTGCTGCCCTGCGGCGCCCTGGATCACGAGCCCATCGTCGACCTCGACGCCGACCTCGACCGGGTCGCCGCCGCGCTCGTGCGCGCCGGGCAGCTCGCGACCGACCACGGCGTCGAGCTGTGGGTCGAGTCGCTGCACTTCCTGCGGCTCTGCTTCGACCGCGAGCGCGCCGACGCGCTGCACGCGCGCCTCGCCGGCAGCGGCGTGCGGCCAATCCTCGACGTCGCGCACGTCGTCGCCGCGGGCGACGACCTCGTCGACACCATCCGCGCGTGGGGCGATGGCATCGCCCACGTGCACCTGCGCGACGCCGTCGCCGGCGAGTTCAGCCGAGCGATCGGTGACGGCGAGGTCGACTTCGCCGCCGCGCTCGAAGCGCTCGGCGGCATCGGCTACGCGGGCGGATTCGCGCTCGAGCTGCCCTCGCGCGCCTACGCGGACGACGCGACCGGCGCGCTGAGCGACGAGGCGCGCGCCGCCCGCGTCGGCGCGATCCGCGACGCGGCAGCCCGCATGGCGCCGCTCGTCGCCGGCCTCGACGCCGATCCAGACCTCTCCGATCCGTCCCTGAACATCCAAGGAGCATCATGACCAGCACCACGACCGAGCGCACTGCCGTGATCACCGGCGCGGCGTCCGAGCGCGGCATCGGCATGACCGTCGCCGACCGCTACGCCCGCGACGGCTGGGCGATCGCCATCCTCGACCTCGACGGCGACCGCGCCGCGCAGGTCGCCGCCGAGATCGGCGAGCGGCACGGCGTGCCCGCCTTCGGCACCGCCGCGAACGTCGCCGACGAGGCATCCGTCACCGCGGCCCACGCCGCCGTGCAGGCCGAGGTCGACGCCGGCCGGCTGCCCGCCGTCGGCGCGCTCGCGAACATCGCCGGCATCACGTCGCCTGTCCCGTTCCTCGAGACCGACCTGGCGCTCTGGAACAAGGTCATGGCGGTCAACGCCACCGGCACCTACCTGGTCACGAAGGCGTTCCTGCCCGCGATGCTCGACGCCGGCTGGGGCCGCATCGTCAACATGTCGTCGGTCTCCGCCCAGCGTGGCGGCGGCGTCTTCGGCAAGGTGCCCTACTCGGCTGCGAAGGCCGCGATCCTCGGCTTCACGAAGGCGCTCGCCCGTGAGATCGCCGACTCGGGCGTCACCGTCAACTCCGTCACCCCCGGGGCGGTCGACACGAACATCCGGGTCGGCTCCACGCCCGAGTCGGAGGCCAAGCTCGCCGCCGACATCCCCATCGGCCGGGTCGCTTCGACCGAAGAGATCGCCGCCGTCTTCGCGTTCCTCTCGAGCGATGATGCCGCCTACCTCCAGGGCACGAACATCGACATCAACGGCGCCAGCCACCTCCACTGAGCGCAGCACGCGCTGATCCGTCCCCCGCTTCGCGAGGCACGAGGAAGGAATGCTCGATACCGTGGGCAACATGACAGTCGATGCGCAGTTCCGATCCCTGGGATCGATCGAGCGCGTCACACGGCGTGAGCTGATCCTCGACCGGCTCCGCTCGGCTGTGAGCACCGGCGAGCTCGCGCCGGGCACGCACCTCGCCGAGACCGAGCTGAGCGCATCGCTCGGGGTCTCCCGCGGCACGCTGCGCGAGGCGCTGCGCCACCTCGAGGAGGAGGGCCTGCTGTCGAAGGATGCGCGCGGCCGCCTCTCGGTGCGCGTCGTCACGCCCGAGGAGGTGCGGGAGATCTTCGACGTGCGCTTCGCGCTCGAGTCGGCGGCGGCCGAGGTCGTGTGCCAGCGCGACGACCTCGACGAGGTCGTGCCGCAGCTGCGCGAGGCGCTCGCGCGCATGGAGGAGAGCGAGCAGGCGTCGATCGCCGATCAGGTCGCGGCCGACCTGGCGTTCCACGAGGCCATCTGCATTGCGAGCGGCAACCACACGCTCGTCGAATCGTGGCGGCGGGTGAGCGGGCTCGCGCGCGCGGTCATCACCGCGGCCGGTCAGGAGACCGCGATCGCGAACATGTCGGCGGCTCGGCACGCGCCGATCGTCGAGGCGATCGCGAGCGGCGACGCCGACCTGGCGCGCGGGGTGCTGCGCGCCCACAACACGTCGGCGCGCGACGTGATCGCGGCTCGCATGGAGGCGTCGCTCAGCCGCTGAGCGCTGGGTCGCGGCCCGCAGTCGCATGCGGCACCGAGTCGCCGCCAGCTCATGCTGCGACGGGCGCCTCGTGCCTGGGAAGTGGTGAGACCTGCGGGTTGCGGTACCGAGTGGTCGCCTACTGGCGCCTTCGAGCGACACATCCGTACCGCAAAGCGCTCCGACCTGCGGGTTGCGGTACCGACTTGTCGCTTCCCGGCGCCTTTGGCAGGCACATCGGTGCCACAAACGCCGCGGACTGCGATTTGCGGTACCGATCTGCGGATGCGGGCGAGCCGCACCCGCAGATCGGTACCGGAGAGCGGACGACGGAGGGGCGGGGCTCGACGCCCCTCCCCTCCTCGTGCGCACCTCAGCCCAGCTCGGCCAGCACCTTCGCGACGATGCGGTCCTTCGACAGGCCGTAGCGCTCGTGCAGCGTCGGCAGCGCGCCGGCGTCGAGGAACTCGTCCGGCAGCGCGATCGGCACGATCCGCTTGCCGAGGCCCCGCTGCGCGGCGGCGTCGGCCGTGGCCGAGAACAGCCCGCCGACCACCGTGTGGTTCTCGAGCGTGAACGCGAGCCGCGGGGTGTCGAGCTCCGCGAGCACGGTCTCCGCGTCGAACGGCTTGATCGTGGGGGAGTGCACGACCGCCACGTCGACCTTGTGGGCCGCCAGCGCATCCGCCGCCTGCAGCGCGCGCATGGTCATGAGGCCCGACGAGACGAGCACGACGTCGGCGCCGACGCGCAGCACCTTGGCCTTGCCGAGCTCGAACGTGTAGTCGTACTCGTCGAGCACCGCCGGCACCTTGCCGCGCAGCAGGCGCAGGTAGGTGGGGCCGTCGTGCGCGGCGAGCTGCGGCACCGACTGCGCGATGTCGAGCGCGTCGCACGGGTCGACGATCGTGAGGTTCGGCAGGCCGCGGAAGATCGCCATGTCCTCTGTGGCCTGGTGGCTCGGACCGTAGCCGGTCGTGAGGCCCGGGAGGCCGCCCACCACGTTGACGTTGAGGTTCGGCTCGGCGATGTCGAGGGCGATGAAGTCGTACGCCCGGCGCGCCGCGAAGACGGAGTAGGTCGACGCGAACGGCACGAGGCCGAGCTCCGCCATGCCGGCGGCGGCGCCGAAGAGCAGCTGCTCGCTCATGCCCATCTGGAAGAAGCGCTCGGGATGCGCCTCGGCGAAGATGTGCATGTCGGTGTACTTGCCGAGGTCGGCGGTGAGGCCGACGATCCGCTCGTCCTGCTCGGCGAGCGCCGCGAGGGCGTGGCCGAACGGGGCCGACTCGGTGCGCTGGCCGGGGTCTGCGAACGACGCGATCATCGCGCTCGTGCTGAGCCCCTTGGGCTTCGTGGCCGTGGTCATCGTGCTGCCTCCTGCTCGCGTCCTGCGGTGAGCTGCTCGCGGCAGATCTGCCACTCGTGCTCCTCGATGCGCATGAAGTGCGCCTTCTCGCGCTCCTCGAGCAGCGGCACGCCGCGCCCGACCTTCGTGTCGCAGATGATGACCTGCGGCTGGCCGTCTGCCGTGGCGATCGCCGCGCACTCGTCGAGCGCGTCGATGAGCGCCGCCGGGTCGTTGCCGTCGATGCGGATGGCGTGCCAGCCGAACGCGCGCCACTTCTCCTCGACCGGCTCGATGCGCAGCACCGAAGCGGTCGGGCCGTCGGCCTGCAGCGCGTTCATGTCGATCATCGCCGTGAGGTTGCCGAGGCGGTGGTGGGCGGCGCCCATCGCGGCCTCCCACGTCGAGCCCTCGTCGAGCTCGCCGTCGGAGAGGAAGTTGATGACGCGCTGGTCCGAGCGGCCCTGCAGCCGCAGCGCGAGCGCCATGCCCACCGCGACCGTCAGGCCGTGGCCGAGCGAGCCGCCCGAGATCTCCATGCCCGGCGTGTACGACGCCATGCCCGACATCGGCAGGCGTGAGTCGTCGGTCGCGTAGGTGAGCAGCTCCTCGACGGGCACGATGCCCGCGTCGGCGATCGCGGCGTAGAAGCCGATCGCGTAGTGCCCGGTGGAGAGCAGGAAGCGGTCGCGTCCCTCCCAGTGCGGGTCGGCCGGGTCGTAGCGCAGCTGGTCGGCATAGACGGCGGCCATCATGTCGGCGGCGCCGAGCGCCTGCCCGACGTAGCCCTGTCCCTGCACCTCGCCCATGTCGAGGGCGTGGTGGCGAGCGCGGTAGGCGCTGTCGGCGACGGCGGTGATGCGCTCGTCGCGGCTGCGGCCGTCCTTGCCCGCGACGCGGGCGGCGGTGTCGGCGATGGTCATGCGGAGACCCTCTCTGCGATGCGGGTGTCGGATGCGGCGGCGGATGCGCCGACCACGGCGGGCGCGGTCTCGCGAGCCGTGATCGCGGTCAGCGTCGAGATGACGCCGAGCAGGGTGAGCAGCAGCGCCGGGCCCATCCAGCCCATCCACCCGTAGGCGGCGGTGGCGATGAAGGGCAGGAAGCCGGCGATGATGGCGGCGCCGTTGTAGCCGAGCGAGATGCCCGAGGTGCGGCGGTTGGCGGGGAAGAGCTCGGAGAACCAGCTCGACTCGACCGCGAAGATCGGGTCGTGGCTCAGCAGCAGCGAGAGCGCGATCGCGATGACGATCATGACGAGCGAGCCCGTGTTGATGAGCAGGAACATCGGGATGCCGAACAGGATCGTGAAGACCGAGCCGATGAGGAAGACCTTCTTGCGGCCGATCCGATCGCTCAGCGCGCCGAAGAGCAGGTGGCTGCCGAGCCCGAGCGCCGATCCGACGAGCGTGCCGATCAGCACGTTCGAGCCGGCCGTGATGGAGGCGAGGCCGACGTAGGTGACGGTGAACGCGGTGGTCACGTAGTAGCCGCCGGTCTCGGCGAGGCGCAGGCCGATGATGCGGACGATCACGCGCCAGTCCTGCTTGAGGGTCTCGAGCGCGGGCTGCTTGAGCAGCTCGCCCTGCTCCTTCGCCTGCTCGAACGCGGGGCTCTCGGCCACCTTGAGGCGGATGAAGAGGCCGATGATCACCATGACGCTCGCGAGCAGGAACGGCACGCGCCAGGCCCAGTCGCCCGGCAGGCCGCTCGTCGCGAGGATGGTGCCGTTGGCGACGAGCAGGCCGCCGGGAATACCGATCTGCGGCAGCGCGCCGAAGAAGCCGCGGCGGTGCGTGGGCGCGTGCTCGACGGCCATGAGCACCGCGCCGCCCCACTCGGCGCCGTAGGCGACGCCCTGGATGACGCGCAGCAGGATGAGCATGATCGGCGCGGCGATGCCGATCGTCGCGAAGGTCGGCAGCACGCCGATGAGCGTCGTCACCACGCCCATCACCACGAGCGACCAGATGAGCACGCGCTTGCGGCCGATGCGGTCACCGAAGTGGCCGGCGAGGTAGCCGCCGAGCGGACGGAAGAGGAAGCCGATCGCGAGGGTCGCGAACGAGGCGAGCGCGCCGACCAGCGGGTCGTCGGTCGCGAAGAACACGGCGCCGAAGTAGGTGGCGGATGCGGTCGCGTAGATGAAGAAGTCGTAGGACTCGACGACCGTGCCGATCATCGACGCGAGCGACACCTTGACGGCGTTGTCCTTCTTCGCGACGGGCGGCTGCGCGTCGGTGGTGCTGCTGGTGGACATGGTTCCTCCTCGAACATGCCTCGCGGGCGTTCGTGCTGGGTGCGTGCGTGGTGAGCCCGTGCCGGGATCGGCCGTGGCGGGAGCTGCGCTCGGACCGGGGGGCCGAGCCGCGTGTTCTAGTGCTGGTAGGTCTCGATGACGCTGCTGTCGTCGCGGCGCTCGAGCCCCGCGGATGCGGCGAGCAGGTAGCGCTCGCGGGCGGCGGCGAGCACCGGCACCTCCGCGCCGACGCCGGCGGCCGCATCCGCGACCAGGCCGGAGTCCTTGACGAAGATGCCGATCGTGCTGGTGACCTCGGCATCGGCGCCCTGCAGCATGCGGGGGCCGCGGTCGCTGAGCATCCAGCTGCCGGCCGCGCCGCCGCCGACGAGGTCGAGCACATCGGCCTTGTCGAGCCCGAGCGCCGCGCCGAGCGCGAGCGCCTCGGCCGCCGCGACGATGTGCACCGAGCAGAGGTGCTGGTTGACGACCTTGATCGCCTGGCCCTGCCCGAGGTCGGTGCCGACGATGCGCGCGGTGCCGAGCGGCCGGAGCAGGTCGGCGGTCGCGGCGAGGTCCTGCTCCGCGCCTGAGGCGAAGATGATGAGCTCGCCGGTCGTGGCGCGGGCGACGCCGCCCGTGACGGGCGCGTCGACGACGCGGGCGCCCGCCGCCGTGAGCTGCTCGCCGGCGCGACGGACGGCATCCGGGCCGACGGTCGACATGACGACCCACGTGCGTCCCGCGGCGACGCCCGCGGAGGTCGCCTGCGCGACGAGCTCGTCGAGCTGGTCGGGCGTGGCGACCATGACGACGACGTCGCCGTCGGCGGGCGCCTCCGCGATGCTCGCGACGGCGGGGATGCCGGCCGCTGCCGAGCGCTCGCGCGCCGCCTCGAACGGGTCGACGCCGGTGACGGCGAAGCCGGCCGCCGCGATGCGCTGCGACATCGGGGTGCCGATGGCACCGAGTCCGACGAAGACGACGGGGGATGGGGTGCTCACGGGGTGCCCTCCTTGGCGGTGTCCAGCGTGATGAGCGAGTGGATCTCGAAGTGCCGGCGGATCGCGCTGCGGGCGGCATCGGGGTCGTTCGCGGCGATCGCCTCGACGATCGGGTAGTGGATGGTGTCGGTCTCGGCCCGTCCGTCGGCGGTGACGCCCTCAGCGGCGATCGCGGCGGCTCGGCGCTCGTGCATCGCCTGCGCGAGCGCGTGGGCGAGCCCGTTGTGGACCATCGTGAAGACCGGATTGGCGACGATGGCGAAGAGCTCGGCGTGGAACGCCAGGTCGGCCTCGGTCGCGCGGTCGTGATCGCCCGCTGCGGTGCACGCGACCATCTCGTCGACGAGGTCGCGGAGGCGCTCGGCGTCGGCGTCGCCGGCGCGGCGCGCGGCCTGCACGGCGACGACGGTCTCGAGCATCTCGCGAGCCTCGGCGATCTCGCTCGAGTCGAGGAAGCCGAGGGCGCGCATGGTGGTGAAGTACGTGCGGATGACGTCGGGGCCGGGTGCCTGCAGGTAGGTGCCGTGGCCCTGGCGGCGGGAGAGGATGCCGATCGACTCGAGCTCGGAGAGGCGCTCGCGGAGCGCGCCGCGGCTGACGTCGAGCCGGGTGCAGAGCTCGCGCTCGGGGAAGAGGCGACGGGAGCCGTCGGGCTCGGGCGTCGAGAGGCCGATCAGCTGGATCGCGAACGCCTCGCGCGTCTCGTCCATGTCGCCTCCTCGTCATCGAGTGGCCCGACCGATTGGTCTGACCAATGTGCAGGACGCTACGGCACGCGCCGACCCCTTGTCAACATTGGTCTGACCAATCCTGCGCCGTTGCTGGTCGAGCCGCCCAGCGCGCTTCTCCCTCTTGCCGGTCGAGCCGGACGGCGCCCTTGCCTTGCCGGTCGAGCCGGACGGCGCGCCCCGCGCGCCGCCCGAGTCGAGGCCACCCGCTCTGCTGGTCGAGCCGGACGGCGCGCCCCGCGCGCCACCCGAGTCGAGACCATTCCACCCCGCTCTGTCCCCCATTCGACAGTTCATTCACCCAATTCCGCGATCCCGCTTGCATTCCGTCGCGACCTCGGTATACCTTCGCTCTTGCGAACTCCCGCACGTCGAGAAAGGAGGAGCTCGTGTTCATGACCGTCAACATCCAGACCACTGGAGCCCTCCTCCCCGGCGGGATCCGCTAGCGCGGAGCGCACGGGCCACCGGCCCGCGATGCCATCACCGGCGTCGCGATCGCCAGGCCACTGCAGGCATCTGAGCCCTGCGCCTTCCTTCACCCCTCGCTGATCGGCGACAGCTGCACGGCCGAGTCCATCGCGACCCGTCCGCCACTCGTCGCATTCCGCGCATCCGCACCGAATGGTGCAGCTCGTCGCGCAATTCCCACGCAATTCCTTCAGCGATATCGCTCGCCCATTCGCAGGCCTATATCGCCATGCCAGAAAGCAGCATCACCATGTCAACCGTGACCCTCTCGCTGCCGGCTCCCCGCCGGCTCGCTCTGAGTGCTTCGCGACTGCTCGAGCGCTGGGCCCTGGAGCCAGTCGTCACCGAGCAGGTTCGCCGCGAAGCCGCCGCCTTCGAGCGCGCTGTCGCAGCCCGCGATCGCGCCTCGATGGACGCACTCGCACGCACGCTGCTGTCGTGACCGCAGCACCAGCGGGGCCGTTCCCACCGGAACGGCCCCGCTTCGCTGTGCTCAGGGCGCCACGGCCGGCAGGGTCGCCGAGATGACGTGCTGAGGCCGCCCTTCGAGCGGCACCTCGCGGATGGAGCCCGAGGGCTCGACGAGCGTCAGTCCGTCCCACCAGCCGTCGCGCGTGAAGCCGCCGGCGAGCACCGCCTCCCAGGCGCCGTCGGCATCCGGCTGCCAGATCGCCACGGTCTCGTGCGGGTGCGCGAGCGGCACGACGACCTCGTCGCCGTCCGAGGGGTCGAGGAAGGAGACGTTCGTGCCGCCGGTCGCCGTGCCGAACGGCCCGGTGCCGGCAGCGACGAGCCGCCCGTCGGGCGCGGTCGCGACGCCGTGCTGGTGCGAGTTCGCCGACGCCTCGACCCGCTGGGTCTCGCCGGTCGCCGGATCGAGGAGCACCGTCACAAGCCCCTGGTACGGCAGCGCGATCCGGCCGTCGTCGGTCAGCGAGGCGTAGTGCGGCTTCTCCCACCCCGCGAAGCCGAAGTTGCCGAACGGCGCGATCTCGACCTGCTCGACCTCGAGCGTCGCGGTGTCGACGAGCGACACGGTGTAGCTGTCGTGGTCGACGGTCGCGACCCACTCGCCCTCGGGGTCGGCGAGCACGTCGAACGGGCGCACGCCGACGTCGGCGCTCGCCGTGAAGGCGCCCTGCGCCACATCGAAGACCTCGAGCCAAGCCGGGTCCGGCCAGCGGTGCACCGCGACGTACACCCGCGTGCCGTCGGGCGAGACGGCGATGCCGAGCCCGCCGTCGCGGTACTCCCCGAACGCGTCGGAACCTGGCGGATGCAGCTGCGCGTCGTGGAGGAAGGGCAGGAGCGCGGTGCGCTCTCGGCTCACGAGGTCGACGACCGCGAGCCCCTCGGCGGTCGCGACGAACGCGGTGTCGGCCGTAGCGGCGACGCCCTATGGCGCGCGCCCCACCGTGACGACGTCGAGCACCGGCGACCTGGCGTCCGGGTCGACGATCGCGAGCCCGTCGGACGCGGCGAGGGTCGCCAGCAGCACGGGGGTGGCCTGCGGAGACGGCGTCGGTGACGGCGCCGTCGACGGCTCGGGCTCAGCCGAGCGCGTCGCGGATGCGGCGGGACTCGGCGTCGGGACGAGCGCCCCGGGCACGCAGCCGGCGAGCAGCGTGGCCGCGATGACCATCGCCGCGATCCTCACCGCGCTCCGCACGCCCCCATGCTCTCAGCATCGGGGACTGCAGCGTCCGGGCGCTCAGCAGCGAGCGCTGGGCATCGGCGATCGCCGGTGGCTGCTTCGTCCCCCGATGGGGGACTACGGTGGCTCCGTGACTCGACCTGATGAGCCGCGTGGTGGCCCGCTCGACGGGGGTGGGCGCGACGAGGCGTCGACGACCGGCACCGGGCCCGCATCCGTCGCCGATCCCGAGGTGACCGGTGAGGGCGCGCTCGCGCCCATGACCGCGGCCGCGCCCGACGCGAAGGCCGCCGCGCGCGTGGCGAAGCGCTCGGTCGCCCGCGCCCTGCCGATGTTCCGCGTCGCGATCGCCGTGCGCGCGGCGCTCGCCGCGATGGCCGCCTGGCTGCTCGCCAACCGGATGGGCGGCGATCTGGCCGACTACGCCTACGCCGCGCCACTCGGGGCGTTCGTCGCGACCGGCACCACGATCTTCACCGTCGCTCGCACCGCGCTGCGGCAGGCGATCGGCATGCTGGTGGGCGCGATCATCGGTATCGGCCTGCTCGCCGTCGAGTGGCCCGGCATCGCCAAGATCGGCCTCATCGCGGGGGTCGCCGTGCTCATGCAGGGCATCCCTCGCTTCGGCCAGGCCGCGACGGTCGTGCCGGTCGTCGCGCTCCTCGTCATCATCTTCGGCGGCGTCGATGCCGACGGCTACGCGATCGGCTACGTCGGGCAGTTCACGCTCGGCATGGCGATCGGCGTGCTCGTGAACGCCGTGGCGATGCCGCCGCTCTACGACCGCGAGACGCGGCAGCAGATCCACGACACCGTCGACGACCTCGCCGAGCGCACGGAGGTGCTCGCCGACACGCTCAGGGGCGAGTGGCCACCCGAGCGTGAGGACTGGGCGGGGTGGGGCCCGGAGCTCCGCGACCGGGTCGTCGCGCTCGACGCGCAGGTCGACGAGGCGCGTGAGGCGCGACGCTTCAACGTGCGGATGCTGTGGCACCGGCACGACCTCGACGCCGACGAGCAGGCGGTGTCGGCGCTGCGCTCGGTCGTCTTCCGGATGGACGACGTGCTTGAGGCGCTCGCGGCCGCAGCGTGGGACCGGCCGATCGAGATCACGCTCGAGCGCGACGAGCGGAGGCTCGCCGCCGATGCCGTCGCGGCGCTCGCCGTGCAGCTGCGCGCGTGGCACGACCGCGGCGACGTCGACGCCGCGTCGGCGACCTCGCAGGAGGCCATCGACGCGCTCTACCGCAGCTCGATCGCGCACGAGGAGCCGCAGTCGGGCGTCGCGACGGTCGTCTTCGCGCTGCGGGCGATGCGCGAGCGGGTGGACTGGGCGGCCTCCGCCCAGCCGCCGCAGCCCTCGCGCTGACCGGGCGCCTGGCAGCGACGCGCGCTTGCTCCGGTTCCGGTACCGATGTGTCGGTCGCGGGTGCCTCGCACCGACACATCGGTACCGGAAACCGGCCCAGTGCGGTCAGCGGCGCGCGAGCCGCATCGGCGCGACGAGCAGTCCGCGGTCCTCGCGCATCCACACCTGCCCGGTCGCGCGTCGCTCTGCGCGGGTGGCGAACCGGTAGCGGTAGACGCGCGCCCGCACCCAGCGCGGTGGCTCGCCGTCGAACGGGTCGTGACCGAGCAGGCGCAGGGTCGGCGGGTCTGCTTCGAGCAGCCGCTCGAGCAGCACCCGGAACCATGTGCCCCGCTGTCCCAGCGCCAGGAACCACATGAGCCAGTCGAGGCGCAGGTGGTACGGCGCGAACCAGCCCGGCACCCGTCGCACGTCGCCGGGCTTGCCCTTGAAGCCGTACTCGACCCAGTCGCCGTCCTCCGGCGCATCCGCCATCGTGCCCTCGATGATGATCTCGTCGCGCCGCTTCGTCACGGTGCCGAACGCGCCGTAGGCGTTGGCGAGCCGCAGCCGGTTGAACGACGCGTTCATGAGCTGACGCTCCGACGCGAGGTTGCGCGCCGACGGGATCGAGAGCCAGGCGTAGGCGACGAAGACGATGGCGATCAGGATGCCGAACCACATCGGCGTCGGCTCGTACGCGCGGGTCTCGGGCCAGGCGGGCAGCAGCCACGCGACGGCGCGATCGTCGACGGCCGCGAAGGCGAGCACAATCGTGATCCAGTTGAGCCAGGCGAAGTTGCCGGTCAGCACGAGCCAGCCCTGCGTGAGGATCATGATCGCTGCGGCAGCGGTCATGATCGCGCCGAGCACCGCGGTGACGCCGGTCGCGTCGCCGCGCACCCCGCCGATCGCGCCGAGGGCGCAGACGAGCAGCACCCACGGCGCGACGAGCTGCGCGAAGTGATTGCCGAGCACCTCGACCTTGTGCCACCACGCCGGCGCGAGGTGCGCCCAGCGGCTGAGCGGATTCGGCATCGGCTGCGTCTCGTGGTGGTACATGAGCGCCGTCAGGTCGCGCCACTCGCGGCCGCCGCGCAGCTTGATCATCCCGGCGCCGAACTCGAGCCGGAACACCAGCCAGACGATGAGCAGCAGCGCGAGCGTCGGCGGTGCCACCGCATCCGAGCCGAGGAAGGCGACCAGGAACCCTGCTTCGCACAGCAGCAGCTCCCAGCCGAAGCCGTAGAACACCTGGCCGATCGGCAGGATCGAGAGGTAGACGATCCAGAGCACGAGGAACGCGAGCATCGGCAGCCACGGCGGGCCGAGCTGCGGCAGGCCCGCGACGAGCGCGAGCGCGATCGCGATGCAGACGACGCAGAGGATGCGCAGGAACCGGTCGGAGTAGTGCCACCGGAAGATGCTCGGCTGGCCCTCGAGCGCGCCGGCGGCGATGTACCGCGGCGCGGGGGAGAGGCCGCGCTCGCCGAGCAGCGCCGGGAACTGCAGCAGCGTCGAGAGGAACGCGACCGCGAAGATGGCGGCCGTGCCGCGCTGCAGCACCTGCCGCGCGAGCTCCGCGTGCGGGGCGTCGAGCCAGCCGACGATCGCTCCCCAGTCCATCGCTACACCTCCGCCCCGACGCGCTGGTCGAGGAGACCGGTCCCCACACGCGGGTCGAGGAGCACGGCGAAGCCGCGCGTTCCCCCACGCTGGTCGAGTAGCACGGCGAAGCCGCGCGTATCGAGACCACTCTCCACACGCTGGTCGAGTAGCACGGCGGAGCCGCGCGTATCGAGACCACGGCCACGCGTCGCCTCGAGCCCGGGCGAGAGACGCTCGAGCACCGCCAGACCCGCGCGCTCACCCATCGCTCAGCCCTCGTGCACACCGATCTCGCGCAGCGCCGCGTGCGCCGCGTGCCAGCCGCTCATGCCGTGCACCCCGCCGCCCGGCGGCGTCGACGACGAGCAGAGGAAGACCCGTCCAGGCATCGGCACGCGGTACGGGTGCGCCAGCACCGGTCGCAGCAGCTGCTGCGTGCCCGCGAGCGTGCCGCCGCCGATCGAGCCGCCGACCAGGTTCGGGTTCCACAGCTCCATCGCGGCCGGGGTCATCGGCCGCCGCTCGAGGATGCGGTCGCGGAAGCCCGGCGCGAACCGCTCGATCTGCCGCTCGATCGCGGCGGATGCGTCGCCCGGCCACGCGTGCGGCACGTGCGCGTACGCCCACAGGATGTGCCGCCCCGCAGGTGCGCGGTCTGGGTCGGCAGCCGTCGGCTGGGTGACGAGCACGAACGGCTCGTCCGGCATCCGCCCCACCGCGACCGCGTGCTCGGCGGCCGCGATCTCGGACATCGTGCCGCCGAGGTGGACGGTGCCGGCGCGCGCGACCCGCTCGTCCTCCCACGGCACCGGGCCGTCGAGCAGCAGGTCGAGCTTCGACACTGCCGGCCCGTACTTCCAGGTGCGCAGGCGCTTCGCGTACGGGCCCTCGATGCGGTCGCCGGCCATGCGCGCGAGCTGGTGCGGCGTGACGTCGAGCAGGATGAGGTCGGCATCGGGCAGGTCGCGCAGGTCCGTCACGTCGACGCCCGTCTGGATGCGGGCGCCGGCGAGCTCGGCGACGCGGGCCAGCGCATCCACGATCGACTGCGACCCGCCCTTCGCGAACGGCCAGCCGGCGGTGTGGCCGACACCGCCGAAGGCGACGCCGAACGCGCTCGTCAGCGGGTAGCCGAGCGGCAGCGTCGCGTGCGTGACGCTGCCGGCGAAGAGCGCCTGCGCGGCACCGGAGCGGAAGATCGTGTGCGCGAGCATCGTCGCGGGCCAGGCACCGCGCACGCCGATGCGGGCGAGCAGCAGCGGGTCGCTCGGGATGCGCACGAGCGGCCCGAGGATGCTCTCGGCCGTGCCGTTGGGGTCGTCGGTCGCGGGCTTGTGCAGCCGCAGCCACGCGCGGGCGTCGACGCCCAGCTCGCGGGCGGTCTGCTCGGCGTCGCGGTGCAGCACTGCGGCGCGGCCGCCGGGCAGCGGGTGCGCCATGGGGTAGTCGGCGTGCACCCACTCGAGCCCGTGCTGCTCGAGCCCGAGCGCCCGGAAGGCGGGGCTCGTCGCGCCGAACGGGTGCCCCGCCGCGCCGAGGTCGATGATGGCCTGGTCGCCGAAGGCGGGCACGGATGCGCTCGCACCGCCGACGTAGTCGAGGCGCTCGAGCACGGTGACGTCGAGGCCCGCGCGAGCGAGCACGGCGGCGGCGGTGAGGCCGTTGGGTCCGGCGCCGACGATGACGGCGGTGGTCATGCGGCCTCCAAGCGGATGCGTCGGATCGAGCGGATGCGCCGCAAGCCTCCCGCGTCAACCTGAGCAGAGCAAGCGGAGCGCAGCCTTGCGAGCGCGGGCCGGTCCGCCGCCAACCGCGGTCCGTGTAGCGAAACGAGGCATCGTCTTCCGTTGCATCATCCTTCCCTTCTCGCCCTGACCATTTCGTCGCCAAAGTTGTCTTACAAAATACGTTGACAAGATTGGCGACCGCCGCGTACGGTCGAGCCTGCACGGCAATGACGCGGGAGGCAACGTGGCGAAGGCAACGGTCATCGGACTCGGTGAGGCAGGGGCGCTGTACGCCCGGGGGCTCGCCGATGCCGGCTTCGAGGTCCACGGATTCGATCCCTTCACCCGCCTCGACGACCCCGATGTCGCGCAGCATGACGACCTGGCCGAAGCGCTTCGGCCTGCCGAGCTCGTCATCACGCTCGTCGGCGCTCGCGCCGCCAAGGGCGTGACCGAGCAGGTGCTCGCCGCCCTCGAGCATGCCCCCGTGCTGGCAGACCTCAACACCGGCTCACCCGCGCTGAAGCGCGAGCTCGGCGATCTCGCCGGCGCGCAGGGCGTGCCGTTCGTCGACGTCGCCGTCCTGGCGCCGGTGCCTCGTGCCGGCGCACAGACACCGCTCATGGTCAGCGGTCCCGGTGCGCAGCGCTTCGTCGAGCTCTTCGCCCCCGTCGGCGCCGACGTCGAGTCGATCCAGGGGGAGGCGGGCGACGCCGCGGCGCGCAAGCTCATCCGCTCCGCGTTCATGAAGGGCTTCGCCGGCGTCATCCTCGAGAGCGTCGGCGCGGCCGAGGCCGCTGGCTGCGAGGCGTGGCTGCGCGGGCAGATCGTCGCCGAGCTGAGCGGCGATGCCGAGGCCTTCGTCGAGCGGCTCATCGTCGGCTCGAAGCAGCACGCGGAGCGCCGCGTCCATGAGGTGCAGGACGCCTCCGACTACCTCCGCTCGATCGGTCAGCCCAGCTGGTCGACCGACGCGGCCGGCAACTGGCTCCGTCGCCTCCGCGACGAGAGCGCACCGATCTCGGCGGCAACGGCCTGACGGCCGGCCGCGGCGACCTGGAAGGAACCCCACGAATGGAAGCACGACGCATGCTCGTCGTCGGCGCACACAGCGCCGACTTCGTCTGGCGCGCAGCCGGAGTCATCGCCAAGCACACTGCGGCCGGAGGCGAGGCGCGCGTGGTCGCCCTCAGCTACGGCGAGCGCGGCGAGAGCGGTGAGCTCTGGAAGGAGCCGGGCCAGACGGTCGAGAACGTCAAGCGCCACCGCCACGCGGAGGCGACGGAGGCGGCAGAGGCCGTCGGGGCGAGCTTCGAAAGCTTCGACTGCGGTGACTACCCGCTCAACGTGGGGGAGGACACGGTGGAGCGTCTCGCGGAGCTCATCCGCGACTTCCAGCCGCATGTGGTGCTGACGCATCCCGACAAGGACCCCTTCAACCCCGACCACCCGGTCGCGAACGCCGTCGTCTCGAAGGCTCGCCTGCTGACGGCCGGTGCGGTCGTCGAGGCCGGCTTCCGCACGGCACCGCCGAGCGAGTTCCTCGTCTTCGAGCCGCACCAGCCGGAGCTCTGCGGATTCATGCCGACCGTCTTCGTCGACATCACCGACGTGTTCGAGCAGAAGAAGCGGGCCATGGCTGCCATGAAGGCGCAGTCGTACCTGCAGCAGTACTACGCCGAGCGCGCCGAGCACCGGGGCAACCACGCCCGCAAGGTCACCGGCGACAAGGGCATCCGCCAGGCCGAGGCGTTCCAGCGCCTCGTACCCAACGTGGTCGGCGCGCTGTGAGCGGCGTCGCCGTCCAGACCGGGGCCATCTCGACGCTCGCGGACGCGGGGGTCGCGACGGTCTACGAGGCGCGAGGTCGCAAGGGCCTCGTCGACGTCGACCTCATCCAGCTCGTCGCGGGCAGCCGGGCCGCCGGCCCTGCCCGTACGGTGCTGTGCGCGCAGGACGACAACCGCGGCGTGCACGAGCTGTGCGCTCGCATCCAGCCCGGGGAGATCGCCGTGCTGACCATGCCCGAGGCCCGCCCCGTCGCGCTCATCGGCGACCTGCTCGTGACGCAGCTGCAGGTCGCCGGGGCCGCGGGCATCCTCTGCGACGCCAGTGTGCGCGACGTCGAGGAGCTGCGCGGGATGGGCATCCCGGTCTGGACGCGCTGGATCCGCGCACACGGTGCCGGCAAGGACGCCCGCGGTCAGGTCGATGCTGCCGTCGAGATCGGCGGCGCGACCGTCCGCACCGGCGACATCGTGGTGCTCGACGCCGACGGCGCCGCCGTCGTGCCGGCCGACGAGATCGACATCGCTGTCGAGCTCGTGCGGGCGCGCGAGCAGAAGGAAGAAGGACTCCGGTCGCGCTGGCGCGCGGGCGAGCTGTCCTACGACGCGTACGGCTTCCGAGCCGAGGACGAGGAGAAGGCCTGATGGAGATCAAGGTCGAAGCACTGACGCTCAAGTACGGCGACAACGTCGCGGTGCGCGATCTCGACCTCGACATCGGCGAGGGCGAATCGGTCGTGCTGCTCGGGCAGTCCGGCTGCGGCAAGACGAGCACGATGCGATGCATCGCCGGGCTCGAGACGCCGACGACGGGACGCATCACGGTCGGCGACAACGTCTTGTTCGACGCGAGCACGGGCGTGAACCGCCCGTCCCACAAGCGCAACATCGGGATGGTCTTCCAGTCGTACGCGATCTGGCCGCACATGACCGTGTTCGAGAACGTCGCGTTCCCGCTGCAGATGCAGCGCTCGTCGAAGGCCGACACCCGGAAGCGCGTGCTGGAGACGCTCGAGCTCGTCGGGCTCGAGGAGTTCGCCGACCGCGGCGCGAGCATGCTCTCCGGCGGGCAGATGCAGCGCGTCGCGCTCGCCCGCAGCGTCGTGATGCAGCCGTCGATCATGCTGCTCGACGAGCCGCTCTCCAACCTCGACGCCCGCCTGCGCCACCGCCTGCGCGGCGACCTGCGCGAGCTGCAGCAGCGGCTCGGCCTCACCTCCGTGTACGTCACGCACGATCAGGAGGAGGCACTGGCGCTCGCGGATCGGATCGCGATGATGCAGCACGGCCGCATCGTCCAGATCGGCACGCCCGATGAGATCTACGGCCGCCCGCGCAGCGCTTCGATCGCCGACTTCCTCGGCGTCGGCAATATCCTCGACGTCGAGGCGGTCGACAGCACGCACGTGCGGCTCGCCGGCGCCGACTTCACGCTCCGCGTACCCGCCTACGAGAAGGCGACGCAGCTGCGGGCTGCCATCCGTGGCGAGGACGTGCTCACGGCGGACGACCGGCCCGACGGCAACATCATCACCGGTCACGTCCTCACCCGTGAGTTCCTCGGCGCGAGCGCGATCTACCGCGTCGAGATCGCACCGGGGGTGCAGATCGAGGTCTACGGCTCGAAGCACCGGCCGCTCCGCGGCGGCGAGGGCCAGGAGGTGCGCCTGAGCATCGACGTCGATGCGATCCAGGTGCTGCCGCTCGATGTCGACGACCTGCCGCCCGCCGACGTGCCGACGACCGCGCACGCAGAGGTCGCGGCCTGATGGCGACGTCGACCCTCGAGCGCCCGCAGCGGCACGCAGCCACGGCGAAGTCGACCGCCACGTCGGCCGTGCGGCGCGGGGTGCTGCCCGCAGTGCTCTACGCGCTGCTCGCGATCCTCATCGTGATGCCGATCGCGCTCGTCGTGCTGTCTGCGTTCACGACGACGACGCCCCGGCCCGGCAACCTCGACCTCTCCGGGCTGACCCTCGAGAACTTCGCCGCGGTCGTCGGCCCCGGTGCCGGTCAGGCGGCGCTGAACTCGCTGCTCGTCGGTGTCGGCGCGTCGATCCTCGCGCTCGCGATCGGCGGCTTCCTCGCCTTCGTCGCGGCGCGCACCAACGCCTACGCGAAGGGTTTCCTCTACTTCGTCGGCCTGCTGCCGATGTTCCTGCCGTCCTACGTCGGCGCGCTCGCGTGGGCAGTGCTCGGCGGGCCGAACGCAGGACTGCTCAACATCCTCGCTCGCGACCTCGGCATGCCGGCGATCGTCGACATCTTCAACGTCGCCGGGCTCGTCTTCGTGCTCGCCCTCTACTACGCGCCGTACGCGTTCCTGCTGATCCACGCGTCGCTGAGCCTCATGAACCCCGACCTCGAGGAGGCCGCGCGCATCCACGGTGCGACGCCGCTTACCGTGCTGCGCAAGGTCACCTTCCCGCTCGCGACCCCAGCGATCCTCGGCGCGGGCATCCTCATCTTCGTCCTCACGGTCGAGAACTTCCCGGTGTCGCAGATCATCGGCAGCGCCGGCGGCCTCGACACCCTGCCGACCTACATCTACCGGCTCATGAACTCGGCGCCGTCGCGCGGCAACGAGGCCGCCGCGGTGGCCATCACGCTCGTCGTCATCGTGCTCGCGGTCACCGCCCTGCAGCGCTGGGTGGTCTCGAAGCGCAGCTACACCACCGTCTCGGGCAAGGGCCTGAAGCTCGGCGTGGTCAACCTCGGCTGGTTCAGGCTGCCGGCGCTCATCATCGGGCTCGTCTACTTCGTGCTGTCGACCGTGCTGCCGATCGTCGCGCTGCTCTTCGTCGTCCTCCACGACTCGCCCTACGTCGGCAGCATCACGCAGGCGTTCAGCGAGGGCAGGCTGTCGTTCGAGCAGTTCGAGGAGACGCTCGGCTCCTCCGTCGTGCACCAGGCCACCATCAACTCGGTGATCGTCGCCGTCGTCGCGGCGCTCGCGGGGACGCTGCTCGCCTTCGTGGTCTCCTACGTCGTCAACCGCTCCAAGCTGCCCGGCCGCGAGGGCCTCGGCTACATCTCGATGCTGCCGCTCGCCGTGCCGGCGATCGTGCTCGGCCTCGGCCTGCTGTGGACCTGGCTGATCCTGCCGGTGCCCATCTACGGCACGCTGCTGGTGATGATGATCGCCTTCGTGGCAGCGCAGATGCCGCAGGGCTACCAGGGTGCGAGCTCGTCGATCCTGCAGATCCACCACGACCTCGAGGACAGCGCGGTGATGCACGGCGCGAGCCGCTGGCGGGCCGTATGGCGGATCACGATGCCGCTGCTGCGGGTGCCGCTCACCTCCACCTTCCTGCTGCTGCTCATGCTCTCGATGCGCGAGCTGACCGTGCCGCTGTTCCTGTTCACCACCGACACGAGGCTGCTCTCGATCGTGATCTTCGAGGACTTCGAGAACGGCGTGCTGCAGCGCAGCGCCGCGACGAGCCTCGTCTACTGCGTCGTGATCTTCGTGCTCGCCTTCATCGCACGTCGCTTCGGCGCCGAGCAGACGAAGTAGCCGACCAACCCCATCCCGATTCGATCCAACGGAGGATCACCATGCACAAGTCCATCAAGGTCGCGCTCGCCGGCGCGGCCATCACGACCCTCGCCCTCACCGGCTGCTCGGGCGGCGGTTCGCCGAGCTCCTCCGAGGGCGCACCGGCGGCCGGCGAGGACCTCGTCGTCGACGGCGAGGTCATCGCTACGGCCGACGTCTACGCGGCCGCCCAGGAGGAGGACGCCATCGTCTTCTACACGGGCGGCAGCGAGGTCTCGGAGCAGCAGGCTGCCGATGCGTTCACGGAGGCGACCGGTCTCGAGGTCGAGATCGTCCGGCTCGCGCCCAACAGCCTCAACTCGCGCATCCTGGCCGAGCAGTCCGCGGGTCAGCTCGCGGCGGATGTGATCCGCATCTCGGGTGAGGACCTCATCGCCGGCATCGCCGAGTCCGGGGCGTTCGCGCCGGTCGAGCTGACCGACGACATCTCGGGCGGCCTCATCGAGGAGGCCACCTACGAGGACGGCCTGTACTACTCGAGCTTCGACCGCGTCTACAGCTTCGGCTACAACAACCAGATCGTCGACGAGGCGAGCGCCCCGCAGAACTGGGCCGACCTGCTGGATGAGCAGTGGTCGGGTGGCCAGGCCGGCATCGTGCAGGTCGGTGCCGGCGGCAGCACCGCCGCGCTCACGCGGTTCCAGCTCGACGTGCTCGGCGAGGACTGGATGCGTGACTTCGCGGCGAACGGCCCGCGGATCTTCGAGTCGTCCGCGGCTCTGACCGACGCGGTTGCGCGCGGCGAGATCGCGGTCGGGCCGATGCCGATCGCCACCGCCTACGCGGCATCGCTCGACGGTGCGCCGATCACGATCGCGACGCCGGAGGAGGGTGCCGCCGCGTATCCGTTCTACCTCGGCGCGACCGCCGATGCGGGCAGCCCCAACGCGGCCGCGGTCTTCGTGAACTGGCTCCTCTCGACGCAGGGTCAGACGCTCGCCGCCGAGCTCGGCGACTACCCGGTCCGTGAGAGCGCTCCGAACCCCACGATCGGTGACGTCGAGCTGCCCGAGGCTGGTTCCGAGTTCGTGTTCCGCTCGACGCTCGAGGAGTCGCTCGACAACCTCGAGGCGGACGCGGCGCTGTGGACGGAGATCTTCGGCTACACGGGATGATGTGCGGACGCGGTGGGGCGGCGATCGTCGCCCCACCGGCTGCACCCGAGAACGACGATTGAGATGGAGACAGGCATGGATCTTGCGGGGCAGATCCGGGAGATGATCCTGAACGGCGAGCTGGTGCCCAACCAGCGGCTCGTCGAGGCCGACCTCTCCGAGACGTTCGGCGCATCCCGACCCGCGGTGCGCGAGGCCCTGCGCGAGCTGACCGGCGAGGGTCTGGTCGAGCGCGTGGCCAACCGCGGCGCCCGAGTGAGGGCCATCAGCTTCGACGAGGCGATCGAAATCGCCGAGGCGAGGCGCGCGCTCGAGAGCCTGTGCGCCGGCAAGGCGGCGGAGGCCATCACCGATGCGGAGATCGCAGAGCTGCAGGCGCTCGGCACGGTCATGCGGACCGCGGTCGACGACGGCGACCGGGAGCTGTACGCGGCGAAGAACCGTGAGCTGCACGACCGCGTCCACGAGATCTCCGGTCAGCGCACGGCGCTGACGCTCATCCGACGCCTGCGCGGGCAGAACGTGCGGCAGCAGTTCCGGCTCGCGCAGAAGCCGGGGCGCGCCGACGTCTCCGTCGTCGAGCACCTGGCCATCATCGAGACCATCTGCCGCCGCGACCGCGAGGCGGCCGAACAGGCGATGGCAGCGCACCTCGACAGCGTCATCAGCGCGATGCACGCGGTGCGGGCTGAGGCCGAGGCGCAGCACGCGCCCCGCGCGCAGCTGGAGGCGGCGTCGTGACGGGGGCCTCCGGCGCGGGCGTGCGCTGCATGCTCATGCGCGGCGGCACGTCGAAGGGCGCGTACTTCCTGGCCGAGGACCTGCCCGCCGACCGAGCCGAGCGCGACGACTTGCTGCTGCGCATCATGGGGTCCCCTGACGCGCGGCAGATCGACGGGATCGGCGGAGCACATCCGCTCACGAGCAAGGTCGCTGTCGTGCGGCCCGTGCCGGGGCATGGCGAGCCGGATGCGGTGGAGTACCTCTTCCTGCAGGTGTCGGTCGACGAGGCGCTCGTCAGCGACCGGCAGAACTGCGGCAACCTGCTCGCCGGCGTCGGCCCCTTCGCGATCGAGCGCGGCCTCATCCCCGCCGACGACGGCGAGACGCTCGTGCCGATCCGCATGGTCAACACCGGCGGCGGTGCGGTCGCGCACGTCCCGACGCCCGGCGGGGTCGTCGACTATGACGGCGGCACCCGCATCGACGGCGTGCCCGGCACCGCCGGCGGCATCGTCCTGGACTTCGAGGACGCCGCCGGCTCCAGCTGCGGCAGCCTGCTGCCGACCGGCCGGGTGGTCGACGAGATCGACGGCATCGCCGTGACCCTCGTCGACAACGGCATGCCCACCGTCGTGCTCCGCGCATCCGACATGGGTGTCCGCGGCGACGAGACGCCGACCGAGCTGGAGGCCGACGATGCGCTGCGGGCGGCTCTCGAACGCATCCGCATCGACGCGGGCGAGCAGATGGGCCTCGGCGATGTGCGCGACGCAACCGTGCCGAAGATGACGATGGTCTCGGCACCGACGGGGGGCGGCACGCTGTCAACCCGCACGTTCATCCCGCATCGCTGCCACACGTCGATCGGCGTGCTGGGCGCCGCGAGCGTCGGCGTCGCCGCGCTGCTGCCCGGCTCGGTCGCCGACGGTCTGGTCGTCGCGCCGGACGGCGCCCGGCTCTCGATCGAACACCCGACGGGCGCCCTCGAGGTCGAGATCGAGCTCGACGGCCTCAAGGTGCGGCGCACCGCGATCGTGCGCACCGCGCGCCCGATCATGGACGGCATCGTCTACCCACGCCCCCGGCGCTGAGGTGGGGCGCGGCTGGTTGACGCCGCAGCTCGCGCTGCTGCTCGCGCACGCGGTGCTCGTGCAGCTCGTGAGCTACGCGATGCGACCGGCGATCAGCTACGCGATCCTCGACCTCGGCTTCGGTCCGGTCTGGCTCGGCGTCGCCACCGCGGCCTTCGCGGTGCCTCCGCTGCTGCTCGCCATCCCGTCCGGGCGGCTGACGGACCGCTTCGGCGAGCGGGCGCCGCTCGCAATGGGCGGGGCCGCCTACGTCGGCGCGGTGGTCATGGCGCTGCTGTGGGGGACGACGCTCTTCGGCCTCATCGCGGCGACGGTGCTGCTCGGCCTCGGCGTGCTGTGGTCGGTCGTCGGCGAGCAGGCGTGGGTGATGCGCGATGCCCCCGGCGGCCGGCTCGACGCGGTCTTCGGCATCTACACCTTCGCCACCTCCAGCGGGCAGATGCTCGGCCCGTTCCTGCTGGCACTGCCGGGCGGCTCACCGCAGTCACCGCCGTTCGAGCTGGTGTCGTGGTGCTGCCTGGGCGCGTCCGCGGCGGTGCTCGTGCTGGCGTTGCTCGTGCGGTCGACCAGGCGCCTGGCTGACGACGAACGCGATGCAACGCCCGAGCGGCTCGCCCCGGCCGCGTGGCGGCTGCTCCGTCGTCCCGGCGTCGTATCGGCGCTCGTCACGAGCAGCCTCGTGCTGTCGTCGCTCGACATCGCGCTCGCCTACCTGCCGCTGCTCGCCCAGGAGCGCTCGTTCGCGCCGTGGGTGCTCACGGCGCTGCTCGTGGCGCGCGGTCTCGCAACGATGGTGTCGCGACTGAGTCTCGGACGGCTGACCGGGGCGTTCGGTCGCCGTCGCGTGCTGATCGTCGGATCGCTGCTGTCTGCCGTAGGGCTCGCGGCTCTCGCCCTGCCCGTCCACCCCGTCCTGCTCGTGCTCGCGATGGTCGTCTACGGGCTCGCTGCCGGCACCGTGCAGCCGCTGACGATGTCGTGGATGACGATGCTCACGCCGCGTCACCAGCGCGGTGTCGGCGCATCGATGCGGCTCGTCGGCAATCGCGCGGGGCAGACGGCGATACCACTCCTCGTCGCGGCGATCTCCGCGCTCGGCGGCGCGGCGGTCGTGTTCGCCTTCACCGGGCTGAGCCTCGTGGCCTCGGCGTGGCTGTCGCGTGTCGCGCCGAACGACGCAACCTCCGACGACGACGCGATCGGCGATGCAGCATCCGAGCCGTGACCGTCCCGTTGCCCTGCGCGCCACCGCCCGCCATGCTCTCGTCATGACCTACGCTCCTCCGCCCGCACCGAGGTACGCGCCACCTCCAGCGCCCGGCCCCGGAGCGGTCGTGGCGGCGGTCATCGCGATCGCGGCGCCGATCGTGGCCGTGCTCGTGAAGCTGCCGTCGAGCGGCTGGCTCATGGTCTTCTTCTTCATCTCGGGGCTGCTCTGGCTCGCCGGCTACGGGCTGCTCATCGTCGCGGTGTCGCTCGGCATGCTCCGGCGCCGCGGGCAGCTGCGGTTCGGCACTCGCCGCGTCCGCGCCATCATCTGGGCGCTGCTGACGTCGGTGGGCGTCGTCGTGCTCGGGTTCACCGTCATCGACGGCGGCGATACGACGGAGTCGGTCCAGTCGACGCTGACGCTCATGCTCGGCGCACCCGTCAGCCCGTCGCCAGCGCACAGCCTGACCGAGGCCATCTCGTGGATCGCGGCGGTGGCTTGGATCGTCGGCTGGGCGGCGCTCGTCGTCGAGTGGATCGTCGCCGCCGGCAGATCGCGGCGTGCGGTCGCGTCGGTCGCACCGCCGGTCCTGCCGCCGCGACTCGGCTGAGCCGCTCGCACGGCCTCAGTCAGCGCTGCGATGGAAGCGCTCCCGCACCGTCTCGCGGTTGATGCGCTGGATCTCCTCGATCTGCTGGTCGGCACGCAGCTGCAGCGAGAGGAGGAGCGCGCGATCCTGCCGCGGGTCGCTCTCCGCCAGCTCGAGCAGCGAATCCCACATCGACCGCTTCGCCCGCACCGCGCCGGTGAGGAAGTCGAGCTCCATCTGCGCGAGCGAGCTGCGGCGCAGCCGCAGCAGGTTGACGGGGTTCACGCCGCCGCCGATGCGCAGGAGTCCCGTGAGCAGGCGCTTCCAGCCCTTCGGCCGAAACCCGAGCTGCTGGATGATGCGCGCGAGGTCGCGCCGGTCGCGCTCGATCTCGCCGGAGAGCGCGAGCAGCGCCTGCTCGTGCGCGGTGCCCTCGAAGGTGCGCGCCGCCGCCTTGAACGCCTGCACGCCGCCCTCGGATGCGAGCAGGTGCTCGTTCAGGTAGGTCGCGAGGTTGTCGTCGGCATCGCTGCGACGGTCGGTCATCGTGGCCTCCGATCGAGAGTGTGTCCCCCAACTCTCCCCCCTTTGTCCTGTGAGATGGGTGCGGGCGTGCTGCGTCGCACCGCCGCAACACGGCGCGCGTGCCGCACTCCGAAGGTCGATGCGGCACGCTAGCCGCATGCATCCGAACCCGCCCGAGCGCGGCCACGACGACGCGGCGCTCGTCACCGCCGCGTGGGTCGCCATCCTGGCGCCGCTCGTGGCCATCGCGCTCAAGCTGCCCACCGGCGGCTGGCTGCTCGTCGGCATGGTCTTCTCGTTCCCGATCTGGCTCATCGGGTACGCGGCTGTCGTCGTGCCGGCGGCCGTCGGCATGCTGCGCCGGCGCGGATCGCTCCGCGGGCCAGGTCATCGCACGCGCGCCATCATCTGGTCGTGGCTCACCTCGATCGGGGTGCTCATCGTCGGCCTCACGGTGGTCGACGGCGGCGACACGAGTGAGTCGGTCGCCTCGACGCTCGGCCTCATGCTCGGCAGCACGGGCACTGACTCGCCGGTCAACGACGTGTCGGCCGTGATCGCCATGGTCGCGGCCATCCCGTGGCTCGGTGGGCTGCTCGCGCTGCTCGTCGAATGGATGGTGTCGCTCGCGCGACGCCGCGCCGAGGCGCCGCGCGTCGCGCCGCCCGTGGTCGGCAGGCAGTGACGCCGCGAACGCGATCAGAACGTCGCCCGTGCACCAACCGATTACCGCGACATCAGCACGAACCGACGGGACGCTCGTCTCTCCACGAGCCGCCGGTGCTCAGCGTTTCCGAAGGTATGACTCCGTCCACTTGCCCGCTCCCATCGAGACCGCGATCCTCGTCTGTACCCCATCTCTCGCACGACAAGGATCCGCGATGCCTGCCATGCCTCCTTTCCAGCAGCCGGGCCCGGGCGATTCCACGCGAGGCCGCACTCCGAACCCCATGTGGGCGCAGGGCGTGCCTGCGACCGCGTACGTCGGGACGACCGCCCAGGTCGCGCGGACCCGTCGGCGAGGGGCCTGGTTCTGGGTCCTGATCTCGCTAGCGGCCGTAGTCGTGCTGCTCCTCAGCAACTGCGCGGGCATCGTCATCGGCGTGGCCGCCGCGGGGGGCATCCCTACGCAACTGGCTGAGACCCAGCAGGCTTTGGACGACGCCACGGTGGAGGTCGCCGATGCGCAGTCAGCGGAGGCGGAAGCGCGCGCGCTCGTCGCAAGCTGCGAGCAAGAGGCGGAGGCGTTGCAGGGGGACCTCGACGAGGCGGTCGCCGCAGCGGCGGCGGGCGGTGCAGATCTCGACACCGCCAATGCTCGCGTCACCGAACTCGAGGCGTCGATCGCGGGGCTCGAAGCGCGCATCGTCGAACTCGAAGCATCGCTTGCATCGGCCCAGGCCGCTGCCGCGCCAGCACCCGCCCCGGCGCCGCCAGCGGCGGCGCCGGCTCCGGCCGCACAGGCTCCGGCCGCGCCGGCACGACCCGCGCCCGTGGCCGGCTCCGGATCGTCCAGCGGTGGTGGCAACGTGTACTACGCCAACTGCACGGCCGCACGGAACGCTGGGGCAGCACCCGTGTACAGGGGCGAGCCGGGCTACGCGAGCCACCTGGACCGCGACAACGATGGCGTGGGCTGCGAGTAGTCCCTCGTTGCGCCCCCGATCAGAAGGCCGCGGCACCCGCCTCCGCGACCGAGTGGTCCTGCGCACCCGATCCGCCGCTGACACCGACAGCGCCGACGACCGCGCCGTCGCGCGTCAGCGGGATGCCGCCGGCGAAGATCGCGACCCTCCCGCCATTCGTCGTGTTGATGCCGAAGAACTGCTGGGTCGACTGGGAGTTGTCCCCGAGGTCCTTCGTCGAGATGTCGAAGGCGCGCGACGTCCACGCCTTGCTGATCGAGATGTCGACGCTGCCGATCCACGCGCCGTCCTGCCGTACGTGCGCGACCAGGTTCCCGCCGGCGTCCACGACGGCGATGTTCATGGGCTGGCCGATCTCGTCGGCCTTCGCCTCGGCGGCGGCGATCACGCGGCGGGCGTCCTCGAGCTTCACGGTCATGGTGCATCCTCTCGTCGGTGGCGCGAGTGCGCCGCGGCCGAGGCGGTGACGCACCGGCGCGCTCCCCGAGTCTCACAGAGGGGCGGATGCGTGGCCAGGGGTCGGCCCGGACGGTGACGATCGCCGGCGCTCGCGACCGCCGACCGCCGCGGCTCAGCCGAGCAGCCGCAGGAACGCGCTCAGCTGCGCGACGCCCTCCGGCGTCGGCGGCAGGTGCGCGCGGAGCCCCGGGGAGTGCACGAGGTACGCCCGCCACTGCCCGCGCGAGATCGCGACGTTGAGCCGGTTCACCGACAGCAGGAACTCGATGCCGCGCGGCACGTCGACCGCGCTCGACGCCGCCATCGAGACGATCACGACCGCCGCCTCCCGCCCCTGAAAGCGGTCGACCGTGCCGACCGAGGCGTCGCCGAAGCCCGCGGCGGCAAGCCGGTCGTGCAGCAGCCCGACCTGCGCGTTGTAGGGCGCGACGACGATGACGTCGCGCGGATCGAGCGGCCGGGCGACGGTGCCGTCGTGCCACTCGCGGCCGACCAGGTCGCGCACGATCGCGACGACCGCATCCGCCTCCTCCGCCGATGACGTCGTGCTGCCCGCGTGCCGCACCGCGACGGGCTCGAGCCCTGGCTCGACGCCGGTCAGACGCCGCGCGGAGTCGTGCGCGCCGAGCCGCCCGTCGTAGGCGAGGTCGGAGACGGCCGCGCAGAGCTCCGGATGCATCCGCCACGACGTACCGAGGAAGTAGCCGAAGCGCTCTGGGATGACCGCCTCGCCATCGCAGAGCCAGCCGAGCGCCGAGCCGTCGACCGGCGCCGGGTGCGTGCCCTGGCTCACCTGCGGCAGCTGCTGCGGGTCGCCGATGAGCAGCAGGCGCCGCGCCGCGCCGCCCGCGGCGACCGTGTTCGCGAGCGAGAACTGCCCGGCCTCGTCGATGACGAGCAGGTCGAGCGGCGCGAACCCCTTGTTCGCGTGCCCCGCGAACGCCCAGGCCGTGCCGCCGATCACGCCCGGCTCGCCGCCCAGCGCCTCGGACGCATCCTTCACCGACGTCCACGCGTGCGCGTCGACGTCGCCCTCGCGCGGCTTCTTCAGCACCCGCTCGGCCGGCACGCCCGCGTCGACGACGCGCTCGAGCATGTGCTCGACGGTCGCGTGCGACTGCGCGACCACGCCGATCCGCCAGCCACGGCCCACGAGCTCAGCGATCACCCGCGCGCCGGTGTAGGTCTTGCCGGTGCCGGGCGGGCCCTGCACGGCGACGAAGGATGCGTCCAGCTCGGCGAGCGAGCGGACAATCGCGTCGGTCGTGCCGTCGCCCTCCACCGCGGCGAGCCGAGCAGGCGCCCGGCGCCGCAGCACGTCGAGGGAGGCGTCGTCGGGCAGCGCCGCCGGGAGCTCGCCGCCGTCCTCGAGCGCGTCGGCGAGGGCATCGGCCCAGCGCTCGATCGACTGCTCGAGCGGCGCGCTGTTGGGCGGCTGCGCCGGCGTGAGCGCGATCGGCGTCGCCTTCCACGGGATCGCCGTGGTGTGGCGGCCCGCGCTCTCGACGAGCTCGAACACGTCCTCGTCGAGCATCAGCGTCGTCTTCGCGTGCGTCGAGCGCCACGCATTCGGGTCGTCGCCGGGCACGTGCGGCGGCTCGTAGACGGCGAACTGCTGCGTCGTCTCGTCGGAGAGCCGCGTGCCCGGCCCGACCGTGCCGCGGAAGCGGACGCGTCGCACGAGGCTCTGCTTCGCCTGCTCCCAGGGCCCGACCTCGAGCACCTCGTCGACCGTGATGACGTCGCGCTGGTCGCGCCAGTCGTCGAGCGGGTCCGCGAGCCGCTTGAAGTGCTCCCACCAGAAGGTCTTGCGCTCGCGCGCGTGGTACCCGACCGCGGCGGCAGCGAGCGCGAGCGCCAGCTGGTCGGGCGTGCGATCGGCAGGGTCGTCACCGGCGCCTGTGAGCAGCCGCTCGACGAGGGCTTCGCGCGCTGCGATGACCTCGGCGCGCTCCGGCGAGAGCTCCTTCGGCGGTGAGGCGTCTCGGACCGGCGCCCCCTCGGCGCCCTCCGCCACGAGCTCGAGCAGCCAGTCGCGCAGCCACTGCGTCGACTCGACGTCGTAGGCGTTGTACTCCTCGATCTGCGCGAAGAGCGCGTCTGCCTTCGCCGCCTCGCCGGCCTCGCGCAGCTCGGTCGCCTGCTGGAACCACACGATCGAGTCGCCAGCGTTCGTCACCTCGCCCATCCGCGAGCCCGGCATGTACAGCGGCTCGAGCTTCTTGAGCGAGTAGCTCGGGCTGCCGATCACGAGCGACCGCTTCACGACCGGGTAGAGGTCGACGAGCGCCGAGCCACGCAGGAGGTCGTCGATCTGCTCCTCGCCGACGCCGTGGCGGGCGGCGATGCTCAGCAGGTGGGTCCGCTCGTAGGAGGCGTAGTGGTAGATGTGCAGGTCGGGATGCCGCTGCCGCCGCTCGTCGACGTAGGCGAGGAAGTCGATGAGCGCCTGCTTCTCCTCGGCGAGCGAATGTGCCCAGAAGCCCGTGAAGGTGCCGTTGGCGTCGCGCACGCCGAAGAGGTAGTCGAGCCCCCAGATGTCGCCCTGCTGCCAGAGCGGATCGCCCTCGAAGTCGAAGAACAGGTCGCCGGGCGACGGCTGCGGCAGCTCGCGGATGGCTGCGTCGTCGACGACGTCGAAGGTCACGGCGGATGCGTCGCGGGAGCGCAGCTGCAACCTCGCCTGCCGCTGCAGCGAGGCGAACGTCGCCGCGGCCATCCCGGGTGGGCCGGCCGCGGCATCCGCTAGCTGCGGCATCGTGGTGATGCCGGCCGCGCGCAGCCGGTCGCGCTGCTGCTTGCGGATGCCGGCCACCTGGAAGACGTCGTCGTGCAGCGCGATCTGCTCAGCGCACGCCGCGCACTGGCCGCACGCGAGGATGCCGTCCGTGCCCCAGGGCAGCGCGGCGTCGGCCTCGAGCCGGTCGTCGACGATCTGCTCGAGCCGCGCGCGCCGCTCGAGCAGCACCGGCTCGATGTCGCGCAGCTGGTGCACGCTGACGCGGCCGTCGCCGAGCAGCAGCCGCACCTCGTCGGAGACCGGCACGCCCATGGAGCGCAAGGCGCGGGCGTAGGCGGCGAGCTGCAGCAGCGCGGTCACCTTCGCGCGGCGGGCGAGCTTCGCGTCCGAGACGACGTAGCTGCCCTCGTCGTCGAGCTCGACGAAGTCGGCGTAGCCGAAGAAGCGCTCGCCCTCGAAGGCGGCCTGGAAGATGGCGTCGGCGCGGTCGTCCACGGCCTTGCGGGTCATCGCGACGGCGAGCGAGCGTCCCTCCGCGTCGAGCCCCTTGGCGATCTCGACGACGTCGGTGCGGGCGCGGAGCACTTCCAGCAGCGCCTCCTCGTGCCGGTCGCCGAGCTCGGCGGTGCGGTCGAGCATCGCGTCGGCTTCGACGGGTACAGGCTCGCGTCGGCCGAGCTTCGCGTCGAGCGCGGTGAGCACCTGCCACTCGCACGTGCTCGCACGCGTCAGGTCGCTCGCGGTGAGCAGCACATCGCCGGCTTCGAGGATCAACGTCGCCTCCTTGGCAGCGAGCCTACGGAGCGCGGGTGACAGCGTCGGCCAGGAGCGCCCGGGACGCGCGATGCGCTCAGGCCAGCATGGCGCGCTCGGCAGCGCTCAGCGGCGTGACCGCCCGGCCGTCGAGCAGGAAGTGCATCCGCGCGGCGAGCTCGAGCTCCTCCGCGATCGCGGCGGCGTCGCCCACGGACGTGCCGACCGTCACCAGGCCGTGGCGGTCGAGCAGCACGCCCCGCGCCCGCTCGTCCGACGCGAACCCGTCCGCGCAGGCGCTCGCGAGCCCCGGCTGACCGGGCGCGACGTACGGCACCCGTGGCAGCACGCCGACGCGCATCGCGTAGTAGGGCGTGTAGGCGGGGAGGGCGTCCTCACGAGGGAGGTCGTCGAGGCACGACGCCGCGAGCGCCCACGGCGAGTGCAGGTGGACGATCGCCGTGGCGTGAGCGCGCACGCGGTAGACGGCGGCGTGCAGCACCGCCTCCTTCGTCGGAGGCGGTCCGTCGACGTGCTGACCGTCGAGGTCGAGCACGCTCAGCCGGTCCGCGTCGAGCTCGCCGAGCAAGGCGCCGGTGGGAGAGACCAGGATGCGGTCGTCGACGCGGGCGCTGATGTTGCCGCTCGTGCCGGGGCACATGCCCAGTCGATCGAGTCGCTGCCCGTAGCGGACGAGCTCCGCAGCGACGCCGGTCATCGGGTCGCTCCGGTGGGTGCCGTGTCGAGGGCCCGGGTGAAGATGTCGTCCTGACCGAAGTTGCCGGACTTCAACAGCAGGGCGACGGGCGTCTCGCCGCCGCTCGCCGTCCACGGCACGCCGGGGTCGACCTCCGGACCGATGGCCAGGGACCGCACGCCGAGTCCGTTGACGACCGCGCCACTCGTCTCACCGCCGGCGATCACGAGCTGGCGGATGCCGGCGTCGACCGCCGCGGCCGCGATCCGGCCGAAGGCGCGCTCGACGAGGGCGGCCGATGCGTCGACGCCGAGGTCCGCCTGGATGCCGGCCACGACGTCCGGATCGCTCGACGAGTAGACGAGGGGCCGCTCGTCGGCGTGCGTCTGGAGGAATGCGATCGCCTCATCGATCGCGGCGTCGCCCTCGGCGAGCGCGCGCACGTCGAGCTCGAACGAGGGATGCGCCTGCCGGTGGCGGGC
The DNA here is from genome assembly GCF_003752465.1 of Agrococcus jenensis. NCBI lineage: Bacteria > Bacillati > Actinomycetota > Actinomycetes > Micrococcales > Microbacteriaceae > Agrococcus > Agrococcus jenensis. Next base: position 1,154,236 of record NZ_RKHJ01000001.1, read on the forward strand.
GACCTGCCGGCGGGTGGCAGCGGAGCAGGAGCCGGAGAGCACGGCGGCAGGGCCGGCGGGCACGCGGAAGTCGTCCGCGGCCGTCGAGCGCTCCGTGAGCGCCGATCGGCCGATGCCGAGCGCGAGCCCAGCGGCACCGGTGGCGAGCCTGGCATCGGCGAGCGCCGCGCCGAGCGTCGTGAGGTGCTCGTCGGAGGTGGCGTCGGCGATGACGAAGCGGGTGCCGGCGGCGGATGCGTCGACGAGCGCCGCCCGGACGGCCGCTGCACCGCGCTCGACCACGTCGGCGTGCACGGCCGCGACCGGCTCGTCGACCTGCGCGGCGAGCACGCGGCGGAGATCCGAGTCGCGCATCGGGTTGATCGGGTGGTCGCGCATCGGCGATTCGGAGAGCAGCAGGTCGTGCACGAACAGGTGCGAGCGGTAGGTGGTGCGGCCGTTCTCAGGCACCGAGGGGGCGAAGACGACCGACTCGGCGTCGAGGAGATCGGCGAGCGCCGCTGCGACGGGTCCGATGTTGCCGCGGTCGGTGGAGTCGAAGGTCGAGCAGTACTTGAAGAACAGGCGCGGTGCTCCCTGCTCGAGCAGCCAGCGAGCGGCGGCGAGCGACTGCTCGACGGCCTCGGTGGCGGGGATGCTGCGCGACTTCAGCGCGATGACGACGACGTCGGCGTCGCTCGCGGCGCGGTTGGTCGGCACGCCGAGGTGCTGCACGGCGCGGAGCCCCAGCCTCGCGAGCATGCCAGCGAGGTCGGTGGCCCCGGTGTAGTCGTCTGCGATGACGCCGAGCTGCATGGCGTTCCTCCTGCTGCGTGCGGTCGCCGGTGGGCGGCGACGATGGATGTGGTGCTGCGCGGCCGCCCGGGTGGACGGCCGCGCAGCGGTGGCTCAGCCTCGGAGGGCGAGGATCTCCTCGGCCCACTCCTGGACCTGCGGGTCGGCGTCGTCGATCAGGCCTGCGACCGGCTCGCGCCACTCCTCGAGGTCGATCTCGTGGAACTCCACGCCCTCGTCGACGAGGAACTGGCGGTTCGCCTCGGCCTCCGAGACCGAGGTCTCGCGGTAGGTCGAGGACACGGTGTCGGCAGCCTGGAGCAGGATCTCCTGCACCTCGGCGGGGTAGCCGTCGAAGGTGTCGCCCCACATCTGGAAGTGGAAGTTGCCGTACAGGTGGTTGGTCTCGGTCACGTAGGGCGCGACCTCGTAGAAGGACGAGAAGCGCACGACGTCGATCGGGTTCTCCTGGCCCTCGATGGCGCCCTGCTCCATGGCGGAGAAGACCTCGTTCAGCGCCATCGGCGTCGGAGAGGCGCCGAGCGCCTGCCACGTGTCGATGTACGTCTGCTGGTTCGGCACACGCAGCTTGAGGCCGGCGAGGTCGCTGACCGACTCGATCGGACGCGTCGAGTTGAGCTGGCGCCCACCGCGGTAGAGCGCGCCGATGAGCTGGAAGCCGGAGTCCTCGCGCACCGTGGTGAGGATCTCCTCGGCCATCGGGCCGTCCCAGACCTCGAAGAAGTGCTCGGCGTCCTCGTAGAGGAACGGCACCCCCTCGATGGCGGCGAGGTCGGTGTAGCGCTCGAGCGAGCCGAGGCTCTCGATCACCATGTTGACCGAGCCGATCTCGAGGCCCTCCTGCATCTCCTCCCAGCTGCCGAGCTGCGCGGCCGGGAACACCTGGATCGTGATGGCGCCGTCGCTGAGCGTGGAGACCTCTTCGGCGAGCTGCTCCGCGGCGCGGTGCTGCAGGCTGTCGACGGCGTATGCGTGGCCGAGCGTCAGGGTCATGGGGGCGATGGCGCCATCGGCGGCGGGTGCGCCACCCGGCGCGGCACCTCCGGACGAGGAGCAGCCGGTGAGCACCACGGCGCTCGCCGCGAGTGCGGCGACGGCCGTCGTCGCGAGTCGGTTGGATCGGATCTTCATTGATTTCTCCTTGGGTTGGTGCGCTGGAGGGCGCGGCGCAGCCACCTCGGGAGGGTGAGCCACCCGAGCCGGTTGTGTTGGGGGGTCTAGTCGGGGAAGTGTCGGACCTGGATCTGCGACGGGGCGTCGCCGAGCGTTCGCTTGAGTCGGCGCTCCGCGTGGCGCATGTGCTGGCGCATCGCCGACTCGGCTGCGCGCCGGTCGCGCGACGCGATGGCGTCGACGACCGCGACGTGCTCGCCGTGCGAGCTGGTCGTCTCTCCGGCTGCGCGGAGCGATCTCGCCATCCACACGCGCAGCAGCGACGTGATGTTGGAGAGGACGTCCGCGAGCGCCGTGTTGCGTGCCGCGGCCGCGATGACGCGGTGGAACTCGACATCGAGGTCGACGAACGCGGCTTCGTCGCCGGACACGCGGTCCATCGCCTCGAGCGAGGCGCGCATCTGTGCGATGTCATCGTCGGTCGCCCGGCGAGCGGCGAGCCCAGCGAGTGCGACCTCGATGTACTGGCGGGCCTCGATGAGGTCGAGCACCCGAGGCTCGCCGAGGAACAGGCCCCACTCGATGACGCGCGGCAGCAGGTCGGAGCCGGACTCGCGCAGGTAGGTGCCGTCGCCGTGCCGGATGTCGACGACGCCGAGCAGGCCGAGGGACTGGATGGCCTCACGCACCTGGGCGCGTCCCACTCCGAGCTCCTCTGCCAGCTGCCGCTCGCTCGGGAGCTTCGACCCGGTCAGGTCGTCGCCCGAGAACATCCGCGTCGAGAGCGCGTGGATGATCTCGGCACGGACGTTGCCGTTCGTGGCCTGCGGGGGCTGTGGTTCGGTCTGCGTCATGACGTCATGCTCTCAGCGGTCTGCCGACTGCAGGGTGCGACGCAGCTTGCCGAGCTCGCTGTAGGCGTTGTCGCGCGCGGCGACCATCGCCTGCGCGTCGGCTTCGCTGAGGCCGAGGTAGCCGCCGCCCGTCTTGATGCCCAGATCGCCGGCGTCGACGCGCTCCTTGAGCGACGGCGGCACGGTGAAGCGATCGCCGAGCGCCTTCTCGAGCGAGGTGTAGGAGTTCGCGTAGATGTCGAGGCCGGCCATGTCGGCGACCGCGAACGGTCCGTAGAGCGCGAGTCGGAAGCCGAAGGAGGCGCGCACGATGGTGTCGATCTGCTCGGCGCTCGCGTGACCGTCCTCGACCATGCGGGCCGCCTCCCGGAAGAGTGCGAACTGGAGGCGGTTGCAGACGAAGCCGGGGGAGTCGACGACGACGGCCGGCTCCTTGCCCGTCTGCGCGAGCAGCTCGACGAGCTGGTCCGGGAGTGCCGCGTCGGTGGTCGCGTGGGGGATGACCTCGACGCCCGGCAGCAGCGTCGCCGGGTTGAAGAAGTGCACGCCCAGGAACCGCTCGGGGTGCTCGAGCACCTCGGCGAGCTCGCCGATCGGGATCGCCGAGGTGTTGGTGGCGATGATCACGTGGTCCGCCACGGCCGCCTCGATCTCGCGAAGCACGGCGTGCTTGACACCGATCTCCTCGAATACGACCTCGAGCACCATGTCGGCGCCCTGCACGCCCTCCGCGAGGGAGCCGGCCCACGACAGGTTCGCCTCGACCGCGGCTGCCTGCTCGTCCGAGATGTAGCCGCGGGCGGCGTGGTCCTTCGCCTCGGCGATGACGCGGGCGTGGCCGGCCTCGGCGCGGCGCGGCTCGGCGTCGATGAGCACGCAGCGTCCGCCGGCGCGGGCGAACACCTGAGCGATGCCGCCGCCCATGTACCCCGATCCGACGATGGCGATGGTGATCGCGTCGAGCTGCATGTCTCTCCCTCGAGTGGTGTTCTGCGTGGCCCCGGTGCGAGGCGGCTGCGTGCTCTGATTGTGCGAGATGTGCGTAACCCATGTCAAGTGGTCAACCACTGGCGACGCGATTTCCCGCTATTGCCGGGTCCGTTCTCGGAATGTTGCGCGGATTGTGCTCCTACTGGTAGACCAGTGACTCAGTACTGGTTGACCAGTCAGCACTCCGCACGCCGCGTCCCGAACGGACGCCGCCTGCGCAGCCGTGGATTCAAGGGAGAGACCGCGATGGAAGAGCGGAGATGGATGCCGAGCCCCGAAGGGCTCTCCGGTGGCATCCTCGGAGCGATCGACAAGATCGTGTCCTGGGCGGTCGTCGTGGGCCTCGGACTGATGGCGCTGGTCATCTTCGTCCAGGTGGCGGCGCGCTACGCGCTGAACAGCCCGACCGTCTGGTCGGAGGAGCTGGCGATCAGCATGTTCGTGTGGGTCACGATGCTCGCCATCCCGCTCGGCCTGCGACGCGGTGAGCACCTCACCCTCGACTTCATCACGAAGCGGTTCTCCGGCGGGATCGCCAAGGGCATCGCCATCGGGATCGCGGCGCTCAACGTGCTGATGTTCGCAGTGCTCATCGTGCTGACGATCAACCTGCTGCCCGCGGCCGACCGCCAGCTGCTCGCCGGCATCTCCGGTGGCTTCGGCATCCCGGCGAAGGTGTCGTGGGTCTACGCGGCGGTGATCGTCGGAGGCGCGCTCTCGGTCGTCTTCTCGATCGAGCGCGCCGTGCTCTTCACGATGGGTCGCATCACGACGCTCTTCGAGGACCCCGACCAGCTGCTCATCGAGGAGCTCGAGCACGAGCTCGCAGCCGACTCGAGCGGCACGCGCGATCCGGGCGGGCCCGGCGACGCATCCGCGCCCAACCGCTCCAAGGAGGACTGACCCATGCCGCTCGCACTGCTCGGCTCGTTCGCGCTCCTCCTGCTGGTCGGCGCGCCCATCGGCGTCGCCCTCGCCCTCGCCTCGATGTTCGGCCTGGAGTTCTTCTCCGCCGTGCCGCTCGAGGTCACCGCCCAGCGCATGATCGCGGGCATCCGCAGCTTCCCGCTGCTCGCCATCCCGCTCTACATCCTCGCCGGTGCGCTCATGAACGCCTCGGGCATCACCCAGCGGCTCGTCGACTTCGCCTACGCGATCGTCGGCTCGATCCGCGGCGGCCTGGCGCACGTCACGATCCTGACCACCGCCATCTTCGGCGGCATCTCGGGCTCGCAGGTCGCCGACACCTCGAACGTCGGCCGCCTCATGATTCCGCAGATGATCGCCCGCGGCTACCAGCGCAACTACGCGGTGTCGGTCATGGCGACCGCCGGTGCGATGTTCGTCACCATTCCGCCGAGCATCAACCTGATCGTCTACGGCGTGCTCGCGCAGGCGTCGATCGCCGACCTGTTCTTCTACGGCCTCATCATCGGCGTCGTGTTCGTGGTCGTCCTCATGGTCGCGGCGTACATCTTCGCCGTCGTGCAGAAGCAGCCGGCGGAGGCACGGGAGAGCTTCGGCAACGTGATGCGCGCCTTCGGCCGCGCGGGCTGGTCGCTGCTGCTGCCGGTCGTCATCATCGGCGGCATCCGGCTCGGCGTCTTCACGCCGACCGAGGGCGGCGCGGTCGCGGTCGTCTACGCGCTCATCGTCGGCTTCTTCCTGCACCGCGAGCTGACGCTCAAGAAGCTCGTGCACTCGCTCACGGAGTCGGGGCTGCTCGTCGGCGTCATCATGCTGGTCATCGCGGCGGCGCAGATGTACTCGTGGGCGCTGATCTCGGGCCAGATCCCGCAGCAGATCACGGCGGCGCTGCTCGCGCTCACCGACAACCCGCTGGTGATCCTGCTCCTCATCAACATCCTGCTGCTGGTGATCGGCACGGTCATCGAGACGAACGCCGCCCTCATCGTCTTCGTGCCGCTGCTGCTGCCCGTCGCGACGGCGGTCGGCATCGACCCCGTGCACCTGGGCCTCGTGATGGTCGTGAACCTCGGCATCGGCCTCTTGACGCCGCCCGTCGGCCTCTGCCTGCTGGTCTCGTGCAAGATCGGCAAGACGACGATCTCGCAGGTGATCCCGGCGATGCTGCCCTGGTTCGGCATCTGCCTGGCGTTCCTCGCGGGCGTGACGTATCTGCCGGTCGCCTTCGGCTGGTTCTAGCCAGGGTCGAACGCCCGCCCCGGGAAGCTGGGGCGGGCGTTCTCCATGTCGTCACGCCTACGCTGAACGGATCGAAAGGGGCCTGCCATGAGCCAGCACTACGTCGCCATCGCGACCTACACCGCCAAGCCCGACACCGCCGATCGCGTCGCCCAGCGGCTGCCGCTGCTCGCCGAGGCGAGCCGGCAGGAGGAGGGCAACATCTCCTACTCGATCGCCCGTGACCTCGAGCGGCCGAACGTCTTCACGATCGTCGAGGTCTACCGGGACGAAGAGGCGTTCACCGCGCACCGCGAGAGCGCCCACTTCGCGTCGATCGGCAAGATGCAGATCATCCCGATGCTCGAGAGCCGCGTCGTCGTGGGCTACTCGGGCGACGGCGTCATCGAGTAACCACGTGCGCCTGACGATCGCCGAAGCGACGTCCACGGCCGAGGCGGCCCTGCGCGTGATCGGCTACCCGGCGACGGATGCGTCGCGCATCGCCGAGCACCTGCTCGACTGCGAGCTGCGCGGGCTCGGCTTCAGCGGGCTCGCCCGCATCCTCTCGATCGCCGAGCGCCTTGGCGGGCGTCCGCCGGCGACCGAGGTGGTGGTCGAACGCGAGACGCCGGTATCCGCGCGGCTGCGCGGCGGCGACGCGATCGGCTACCTCGCCGCCCAGCGCGCGACGGAGGTGCTCGGCGAGAAGGCGGAAGCCGCGGGCATCGCCGTCGTGGGACTGGACGGCACCTGGTACACCGGGATGCTCAGCTTCTTCGCCGAGCAGCTCGTCGAGCGCGGGCTCGTCTGCATCATCGCCTCGAACGCGTCTCCCTGGGTCGCGCCGGAGGGCGGCACCGAGGCCCGCTTCGGCACGAACCCGTTCTGCATCGGCTTCCCGGGCGAGGACGCGCCGGTGATCTGGGACATCGGCACCTCGCAGATCATCCACGCGCAGGTCGTGCTCGCGGGACGCCGCGGCGAGCGACTGCCGCCGGGTGTCGCGTTGGACGCGAACGGCGATCCGACCGACGAGCCTGCCGCCGCGCTGGGTGGGGCGCTCGCCGCGTGGGGCGGCCACCGCGGGTCGGGGCTGGCGCTCGCGGTGCAGCTGCTCGGCATGCTCGCCGGCAGCCCGGCGCAGCCCGGCGAGCTGCGCGACTTCGGGTTCTTCGCCATCGCGTTGCGCCCCGACCTGATCGCTGATGACGGATTCGCGGCGTCGGTCGACGGGTTCGCCGACCTGATGCGCGGCACCCGACCGGTGGACGCGGCGCAGCCGGTCCGCATGCCGTTCGAGCGGTCGATGGCGCAGCGCGCCGAGGCGCGCGCCCGCGGGTGGATCGAGGTCGACGACGCGATCGTGGAGGCTGTCCGCAGCCTGCGCTGAGGACAGCCTCCGCGATGCTCAGGAGAGCGGCTTGCCCGCCGCCTCAGCCTCTTCGACCAGGATCGGCACGGCGGTCGTCGCCGCGTGGATGCCGATGACGCTGGCGATCTCCATCACCTCGAGGATCTCGCCGGCGGTCGCGCCGTAGCCGATCGCGTTCTCGATGTGCAGCTTGAGGCCGGGCTTGTAGAGGTGGGTGGCCGCGGTGTCGAAGGCGATGTAGACGAACTCCTTCACCTTCGGCTCGAGCGTCCCCGTGCGCCATGGCACGCTCGAGAACGCGGTGTACGCCTCGAACAGCTCCGGGTCGAGCTCGAGGATCTCGTTCCAGAAGTCGTGCCAGTAGCCGCGCGTCTGCGTGAAGTCGTCCTTGAGCTGCTGCTGGTGGGCGTCGAGCTCCGCCGGGCCGGTGCGCAGCCCCTGCTCCTCGAGCACCTCGACGAGGATCGGCACGCCGATGTTCATCGCGTGGATGCCGAGGGTCGAGGCGCACTCGATCACCTCCATGATCTCCTGCACCGTCGCGCCCTGCGCGAAGGCCGCCTTGATGTGCTGGCGCACGCCCGGCAGGTACATGTGCGTCGCGTTCGCGTCGACGGCGATGTAGATGAGCTCCTTCGTCTTCGCATCGAGGTGCGTCTTGCGCCACGGCACCATCGAGAGCTCGCGGTAGGCGTCGAGGAACTCGGGGTCGATCTTGGCGATCGACTCCCACAGCGGGCTCCAGGCGCCCGCGCCTCGCTGCTCGATGAACGTGTCCTTCGACTGCTGCTGTCGGGGGGTGAGGGTCATGGCTGCTCCTTCGGAGGTTCGCTGACGGCCGCGCCGAGGCGCGGTCGGTGGGGATGCGTCGCTAGGACTGCGCGCGCAGGGTGCGCAGCGCGAGGCGCGACGCCATGTGGATGTGCTCCGCCATCAGGCGGGCACCCCGATCGGGGTTGCGGGCCGAGATGGCGTCGACGATCTCGCGCATCTCGCGCACGACCTGGGGGAGGCGGTCGGCGGTGGAGAGCGAGCTGACGCGCAGCAGGCGCACGCGAGCCTGGATGCTGCCGAGCAGCTGGGTGAGCGACGAGGAGCGGGCGCCGGCGAGCAGCACGTCGTAGAACTCGTCCTTCGCCTTGAGGAAGTCGAGGATGGTCGGGGGCTCGTCGAGCCGCTCCGCCATGCGGTCGACGGTCGCGACGAGCCTGGCGACGTCCTCGTCAGTGGCCCGGTCGATGAACCGGCGCACGACGAGCGACTCGAGCGACGCGCGCACCTCGTAGAGGTCCTCCGCGTCGTCGAGCGACGGCTGCGTCACGTGCGCGCCCTTCTGGGGCACGATCGTGACGAGGCCCTCGCTCGCGAGCACGCTGATCGCCTCGCGCACGGTCGCGCGCGAGACCTCCATCGACTCGATGATCTCCCGCTCGACGAGCCGGTCGCCCGGTCGCAGCTTGAAGTCGAGGATCGCGTCACGGATGGCGGTGACGACCTGCTCCTTCACCGGCGCGGCGAGCCTGCCGACGGGGGAGACGCCCCACCGCTGCGCTGCCGACTCGGTCACATCGGCGATGCTACTCATCGCGCACCTGCGCCCCCTGGCCGCCGTCCGGCGACGCGCGGGCCGCGATCCACTCGGCGACGCGCGTGTGGTCGGCGTCGGAGGCGAGCCCCTCGGCCGCCTCGGCCCACAGGTCGACCGCGTCCTCGCCGAGCCGCGACGGCATCCCGACCTGCGCCGCCAGGTTCGTCGCGATGCGCATGTCCTTCAGCATCAGCCGGAGGCCGAAGCCTGAGTCGAACGTCTCGGGCAGGATGAAGTTGGGCCACTTGTTCTCGGTCGACCCGCTCTTGCCGCTCGAGCCGTTGAACACCGAGAGCATGACCTCCGGGTCGAGGCCGAAGCGCCGGCCGGCCTCGATCGCCTCGCTCGTCGCCCAGAGGTGGGTGGCGGAGAGGAGGTTGTTGAGGGCCTTGATCGCGTGCCCGGCGCCGACGTCGCCGCAGTCGACGACGCGGCCGAGCGGCGCGAGCAGCGCGTGCGCGCGCTCGCGATCGGCGTCGCGAGCCCCGAGCATGATCGTGAGCGATCCGCGCTCGGCGCCGCGCACGCCGCCGGAGACGGGCGCGTCGGCGAACGCGACGCCGGCATCCGCCAGCCGCTCCGCGAGCACGCGCGTGCGGGCCGGCTCCGACGAGCTCATGTCCACGACGAGCGTGCCCTCGCCGATCGCGCCCGCCTCGAGCAGCTCGTCGGCGACGGCGTCCACGACATCCGAGTTCGGCAGCATGAGGATGACCGCAGTGGCCTCTCGCGCAGCCTCCGGCGCGGTGTCGGCCGGGGTGCCGCCGCCGTCGCGCAGCCGCTCGCGCGCCTCAGGCACGAGGTCGTACCCGCGCACCGAGCTGCCGGCGTCGACGAGCCGGCGCGACATCGGCGTGCCCATGTTCCCGAGCCCGATGAGGGCGACGTTGGGGCTCACTGCTGACCGGCCGAGGCGTGCGCGCCGTCGACCGCCTCATCGCCGAGCTCGTCGCGCAGCACCTTCTCGGCGACGCGGAACGACTCGAGCGCCGCGGGCGCACCGACGTACATGGCGGTCTGCAGCAGCACCTCCTGGATCTGCTGCACGGTGACGCCGTTGCGGACGGCGCCGCGGATGTGCACGCCCAGCTCGTGCGACCGGTTCAGCGCTGTGAGGATGCCGATGTTGACGAGGCTGCGCTCGCTGCGCTCGAGCCCGTCGCGCGACCAGATGCCGCCCCAGCAGAACTCGGTCACGTAGTCCTGGATCGGCTGCGAGAAGGCGCTGACCTTCGCCATCGACCGCTCGACGTGCTCGCTGCCGAGCACCTCCTTGCGGATCGCGAGGCCCTCGTCGTAGGTCTCCTGATGCGTACCCTCAGCGAACATCGCCCTGGTCCTTCCCATCGGTCGCGGTCGCTCCATCGAGCGGCTGCTGTGCGTACTCGTCGTCACCGACGGCGTCGGCCCACACCGTCTCGCCGAGCGAGATGGCGGTGTGCACCATGTACGAGTCGGGGGCGGCGCCGTGCCAGTGCCGCTCACCCGGCGGGCACCAGACGGTGTCGCCGGCGCGGATGACGTGCACCTCGTCGTTCGCGCACACCAGGCCTCGGCCGGCGAGCACCTGCAGGATCTGCCCGTGCTCGTGGTGGTGCCAGAAGGTGCGGGCACCCGGGGTGAAGTCGACGGTGTTGATCGTCACGCCGTCGGTCTGCGCCATCGTGACGAACGGGTAGACGTCGCCGGTGAACTGCGAGCCCGGCTTGCCGCGGGTGCCGTCGTAGTCACTGGGGTGCTTGATCTTCATGCCTCGTCCTTCCGGTCGTGGAGGCGCACGCCCCCGGAGACGTCGCCGATCGCGTCGACGACGGTGTTGCTGATCTCGTCCGCGTAGCCGAGCGCGCGGGCGAGCCCGAATGCGGCGACGGGGCCGGATGCGTTGAGGCTCGAGACGCCGAGCCCGGCGAGCAGCTCGAGGTAGAGCGTGACGTCCTTGAGCATGAGCGTGTTCGTGAGCCCGCCCTTCAGGTAGTCGCCGTGGATGATCTTCGGGAACCGGTTGAGGGTCGCGAAGTTCACGCCGGACGACGCGTTCAGCACGTCGAGCACCGTCTGCAGGTCGAGGTCGGCCTTCTTGGCCGCCACCATCACCTCGGCGGTCGCCGAGAGGGCGATCGCGTTGAGGAAGTTGTTGAGCAGCTTCACGGTGTGGCCCGCGCCGGAGCCGCCGCACAGGAAGACCTGCTCCGAGAAGCGGTCGAGCACCGGGCGCACGCGCTCGAGCGCATCCGCGTCGCCGCCCACCATGAGCGTGAGCGTGCCCTTCTCGGCCGCCGCGGCGCCGCCCGAGATGCCGGCGTCGAGGTAGGTAGCGCCGCGCTCGGCGAGGTCGGCGGCGATGCGCCGCGTCGACTCGGGCGCAGCGGTCGAGAGGTCGACGATCACCTGGCCCTCGTGCACCGCGTCGAGGAAGGCGGGGTCGCCGTAGACGACCGCCTCGACCACCTTCGAGTCGGGGAGCGAGAGCAGCACGATGTCGCTGCCGGCGACGACGTCGGCGGCGCTCGCGGCCGGCGAGGCGCCGGCCTCGTCGATCGCTGCTGCGCGCGGGTCGAAGCCGAGCAGCGCGTCGCCCGCGCCGGTGATGCAGCGGGCCATGCGCCCGCCCATGTTGCCGAGGCCGATGAAGCCGATGCGCTCAGCCACGTGTCGACTCCTCGCCGAAGCGCGCCCAGTCGGCGTAGAGCGCCGCGTCGCCGGGAGCTGTGTCCCACGCGCCCGCGCCACCGGCAGGGCGCACTGTGTTGACGATGGATGCGCCGCCGTCGGCCGCGACGATCTCACCGGTCGTGTACGAGCTGTCGTCCGACAGCAGGAAGGCCACGGCGCCGGCGATCTCGTCGGCCCCGCCCGCGCGCCGCAGTGGCGTCGTCGAGGCGCGCTGCACCATGTCGTTGCCGCCGCCCTTCTGGCTCGCGGCCGCGGCGAAGAGCTGGGTCGGCACGATGCCCGGGGCCACGCCGTTCACGCGCACGCCGAGCGGGCCGCCGTAGACGGCGGCGCCGTGCACGAGGCCCACGACCGCGTGCTTCGAGGTCTGGTACGGCAGCAGGTCGGCCGATCCGCGGTGCCCGGCGATGGATGCGGTCACGGCGATCGCGCCGCCGGTGAACGTTCCGGCGGCGGCCTGGTCGCGGTAGTGGCGGAAGGCGGCGCGGATGCCGAGGAACTGGCCGGTGACGTTGACGCGCATGACCTGCTCGAAGTCGTCGACGCTCAGGTCGGGGAGCGACGAGAACGAGCCGAAGATGCCGGCGTTGAGGTGGAAGCGGTCGATGCGGCCGAAGCGCTCGACCCCGGCGGCCATGTACGCGTCGACGGCGGACGCATCCGCGATGTCGGCGACCACGCCGAGGGCCTCGCCGGGCAGCTGCGCGGCGGCCTCGACGATGCGCTCGTCGCGGTCGACGGCGACGATGCGCGCCCCCTCGGCGGCCAGGCGCTGCGCGGATGCGGCGCCCAGTCCGCCGGCCGCGCCGGTGACGACGGCGACGAGTCCTTCGAACCTCTTCGATGCGGTCATGGTGTGCGGTCTCCTGTGTCGGTGTCGTGTCGTCGTTCGTGGATGTCGAGGGTCAGCCGATGCGGGCGGTGAGCCCGGGCAGCGGTCCGTCGGCGATGCGCCCGAAGCGGTCGAGGGTGGAGGGGTCGTGCCCCGAGACGAGGTGCTGCACGCGGCCGTCTGCGACCATCGCGTGCAGCAGGTCGAAGCCGGCGTACATCGCGGGCAGGTCGGCGACGTAGGCGAACGGCACGTCGTCGTCGTGCTCCTCGTAGTAGTGGATGGCGTCGGATGCGAGCGCGACGGTGCCGTCGGCGGTGTCGACCAGCACGATCGACTGCCCCGGCGTGTGCCCGCCGACCCGGAGCATCCGCACGCCAGGTGCGATCTCGAGCTCGTCGTCGAAGGTGCGCAGCCGCCCCTCCGCCTCGATGCGCCGCAGCGCCTCGAGCTCGGCGTCCTCGACGGAGTGGTGGAACTGCGCCCGCCGCTCCATGCCGCTCGACCAGAAGTCGCGCTCCGCGGCGGCGATCGTGACGCGCGCGCCGGGGAAGGCGTCGAGGTTGCCGATGTGGTCGTAGTGCGCGTGCGTGACGAGCACCTCCGGGGCGGAGGCGGGGTCGACGCCCAGCGCGCGGAGCGCCTCGGTGGGGTGCACGAGGAAGGTGCGGGCGCGGTTGGCGCCGCCCTCGGAGGAGAACCCGGTGTCGACGACGATCGTGCCTGCTGCCGACTCGATGAGCCAGAAGAAGTAGTCCATGCCGATCGGCTCGTCGGGGCGGCCGTAGATGCCCCAGTTGAGGTACACCTCCGACTTGTGGCCCTGTCGCGTGCCGTACTGCACGATCGTGACGCGGTTGGTCGCTGCTGCGGTCGACCGCTCGTCGGACACCGGGTTCGTCATCCGCCTGCTCCTAGCGCTGCTCTGCCGTGGGCGTGGTCTTCGCCGTGCCCACATGATCCTCGAGGTGGCCGAGGTCGACGCCCAGCACGTCGCCGCGGTCGGCCTGGTACTCGGAGGTGATGTCGCGGCCCGCGGTCTCGGGCAGCCACTTCCAGATGAAGGGCAGCGCGATGAGCGCGAGCACCACGAGGTACCAGGCGGGGGAGACCGGGTTGCCGGTCGCGCCGGCGAGCCAGGTGCCGATGTAGGAGGCGGGGCCGGCGATGAAGGCGAGGGCGAAGTTGAAGCCGATCGCGCTGGCGCTCGAGCGGTTCGCAGCGGGGAAGAGCTCGACGAGCATGACGACCGTGGTGACGCTCACGAGCGCCTGCGTCATCGTCAGCAGGATCATGCCGAACACGACCGGGGCGAAGGAGCCGCCCGACATGAGCATGAACACCGGGATGGGCAGGATCACGTAGCCGATCGTGCCGATGATGTTGAGCCGGCGGCGGCCGAAGCGGTCGGAGAGCGCGCCGGCGATGGGGCACAGGATCATGTAGACCGTGAGGCCGGTGGCGCTCATCGCGAGCGCGGTGGGGCGCTCGATCCCGACCGTCGTCATCAGGTAGTTCACGATGAAGGTCGCGAGGTAGTAGAAGCCGGTGCCCTGCACGGCCGCGATCGCGACGGTGAGCAGGATGGGGCGCCAGTTCTCCTTGAAGGAGCGGAGGATCGGCGACTTCTCGACCTCGTGCTTGTCGGTGACGGCCTTGTAGACGGGCGTCTCGCCGAGCCGCATGCGGATGTAGAGGCCGATGAGCGCGAGCGGCGCGGCCATCAGGAAGGGCACGCGCCAGCCCCAGCTGAGCAGGTCCTCCTCCGCGAGCGTGTTGTTGAGGAAGAGCGCGAAGAGGCTGCCCGCGATCGTCGCGAGCGCGGCGGTCGCCGAGATGACGCTGCCGAACTTGCCGCGGTGCGCGGTGGGGGTCGACTCGATGAGGTACGCGGCCGAGCCGGTCCACTCGCCGCCGGCCGAGAGGCCCTGGATGCAGCGGCACAGCACCAGCAGGATCGGGGCGAAGATGCCGACGGTCGCGTAGGTCGGCAGCAGGCCGATGATCGTCGTGGCGATGCCCATCGCGAGGATCGAGATCGCGAGCGCGACGCGGCGGCCGTACTTGTCGCCGATCGGGCCGAGGATGAAGCCGCCGAGCGGGCGCATGAAGAAGCCGACCGCGAAGACCGCCAGCGACGACAGGATCGCGACGAACTCGGACGTGTCCGGCGGGAAGAAGAGCTGCCCGATGATCACGGCGAAGAAGCCGTAGACCGCGAAGTCGAACCACTCCATGAAGTTGCCGACCGCGACCGCGACTGCGACCTTGGCCTTCGACGGCGCTCCGGCCGTTGCAGAGCTGGTGCTCACGAGTACCTCCTTGTACTGGCGCGCAGCAGCGCGCGGAGCAAGAGTGCCTGATTGTCAGACAAAATGTCAAGTCGGGTGTTTCGGCCTCCTGAACGGCCCGTGCAAGGCTCAGTGCCGCCCATACAGGTCTTGCGCTTCGCGGTGCTGTCCGTATGATTGCCTGACAATCAGGGTGCGCCTCCATCTGAGCGCGCGCCATCAGGCTGAACGATTCGCAACGACGCGGAGGAACGCCATGAGCACGACCATCGGTGACGACGTACTGTCCGACAATCCATCAGGGCGTGGGCTCTCGCCCAGGGGCGTGATGGTCGCGAGCGTGGTGGGCAACACGCTCGAGTTCTACGACTTCCTCGTCTACGGCACGATCGCCGCGCTCGTCTTCCCGGCGCTCTTCTTCCCCGGCGACGACCCTGCGATCGGCGTGCTGCTGTCGCTGTCCACCTTCGCGGTCGGCTTCTTCGCTCGGCCCGTCGGCGCCGCGGTCTTCGGGCACCTCGGCGACCGCATCGGCCGTCGCAAGGCGCTGATGGCGACGCTCGTCATCATGGGCGTGGCGACCATCCTGATCGGCGCGCTGCCGACCTTCGGCACCGTCGGCATCGTCGCGCCGGCGCTGCTGGTGCTGCTGCGCCTCGTGCAGGGCTTCGCCGTCGGCGGCGAGTGGGGCGGTGCGGTGCTCATGATCTCGGAGTCCGGCGACCCCAAGCTGGCCGGCCGTGGCACGAGCTTCGTGCAGCTCGGATCGCCCTTCGGCCTGCTGCTCGCCAACGGCGCGGTGCTGCTCACCGTCACCGCGACCACCGACGAGCAGTTCCTCGAGTGGGGCTGGCGCCTGCCGTTCATCGCGAGCGCCGTACTGCTGATCGTCGGCATCTACATCCGCCTGCGGCTCGAGGAGACGCCGGTGTTCAAGCAGCTCGAGGCCGCCGGCGCGGTCGCGAAGGTGCCGGTCGCCGACGTCTTCCGCTTCGAGTGGAAGCGCCTGCTGCTCGGGATGGGCGCGACGGCCGTCGTGTTCAGCGGCTACTACGTCTTCACGATCGTCAGCGTCACCTACCTCAAGCAGATCGGCGCCGACACGTCGATCGTGCTCACCGGTCTCGTCGTCGGCAGCGCGCTCTCGATCCCCGTCATCCTCTACACGGGTCGGCTCTCCGACCGCATCGGCCGCCGCCCGCTCTACGTCGTCGGCGCGATCGCCACTGCCGTGTGGGGCTTCGTGTTCTTCCCGCTGCTCGACACCGCGTCGGCGCCGGTGATCGTGCTCGCGGTCTCGGTCGGCATCCTGACCTGGGCGATCATGTACGGCGTGCAGGGCGCCTTCCTGCCCGAGCTCTTCCCGCAGAACCTGCGCTACACCGGCTCGTCGCTCGCGTTCCAGCTGACGAGCGCCCTCGGCGGCCTCGTGCCCGTGGTCTGCGTGGCACTGCTGACCGCCTTCGACACCACCGTCGCGATCGGCGTCTTCGTGCTCATCACCGCGGTCATCTCGCTGGGCTCGGCGCTGCTGTCGCCGGAGACCGCCCCGAGCAAGCGCGCCACCCTCGACGCGTAACCCTCGCGCCGCCGGCGGCGCAGCACCCTGCTCCGCCGGCGGCACCCCCACTCGCTGGTCGAGTAGCAGTCGGCGAAGCCGACCGCGTATCGAGACCACCCCACTCGCTGGTCGGGTAGCAGCCGGCGAAGCCGGCCGCGTATCGAGACCAACTCCCTCCCTGCCGGTCGAGTAGCAGTCGGCGCAGCCGACCGCGTATCGAGACCACCTCGTTTCTCCGCTGCACCTCCCGATCGCCATCCGGTCGTCAACCCCCGCGCCCCAACCCGCGTACCGTTGAAGCCGCAGCCCCGAGGAGGTTCCATGCCCCATCTCGCGAACGGCAAGTACGTCTCGCAGGCCGACGCCATCCGCCAGTGGTGGCCGGCCGCCCGAGAGGTGCTCATCGACACCGCTCACGAGTACGGAGCCTGGATCACCGAGGACGACCTCGGCGCGCAGGTGCAGCAGCGCACCGGCATCTCGACGAACCAGCCAGCGCCCGAGTGGATCGGCCGCGTCCTCGGCTCGGTCGCGGCGGATGCTGAGCAGCGCGGCGAGCCGCGGCTCGCGTCCCTCTGCGTGACCGCCGAGCGCCGGGTCGGCGACAGCCACCCCGGGGCGTCGGGTCTCCTCGACGCACGCGCCCGGGAGCAGCGCGCCGCCGAGGACCGCCTTGAGTGCTACCGCGCCTTCGGCGCAGAGCTGCCGGCCGACGGCGGCACGCCCAGCGTGCTCGCGCCGGTGCTGTCTCGGCCGGCGCGGCCGTCGCGCAGCGCTCAGCCGTCGCGCAGCCGCGCGGCCGCGGCCGCGCCGACCCCGCCGCCCGCGGTGATGCGCGAGACCACCTGCCCGAACTGCTTCATGGTCGTGCCCGTCGCCGCCACGTGCCGGGACTGCGGGGAGCCGCTCGCGGCCTGATACCACTGCGGCGAGTCAGCGGCGGCGCTGCGAGCGGAGCGCCGTGAACCAGCTCACCCCCGCGACGAGGTGCATGAGCGCCAGCGCGATGCCGGTGCCCGTGTCGAGGGCGCCGGAGAGCGGCGCGGTCGTCGACAGCGCCGCGACGGCGAGGCCCACCCACGCGAGCACCGGAATGCTGCGCGGCCAGCGCTTCGCGAGCAGCCACGCGACGACCGTCGCCAGCGCGAGGGGCACGAAGGTCGCCACGAGCACCGGGATGAGTCCCACCGCGATCTCCGATCCACCCTGCGCCACCACCATGGACGCGCCGGCAGCAGAGGCGGCCGCGAGGATCGCCAGGTTGACGGCCGTCGCGATGCCCGCGCTGAGCAGCCCGCGCGCGAGCAGGCTACGGCCGCGACGGCGGCCCGGCGAGTGCCCGGGGGCAGCGGGCAGCTCGACCTGCGCTGCAGCTGCACCGGGCTGGGATGCGTTCGTCATGATTCCTCCTCCGCCACGACCCCGATGCGGGGTCCTCGTGACCTCATGATGCGCGCAATGCTTGACCAGGTCAAGCATTGATTTGCCCAAGTACTCTGGCGGGGTGACGGAGCCGGATGCCCTGCAGGAGACGCGCGAGCTCGCGATGCTCACCCACCGCGCGGCCGCGCTCGCGGGTGCGGACCTCACGAGAGCCGCGCAACCCATGGGCATCACGCCGTCGATGGCGCGCGTGCTGCTCCTGCTCGACGAGCCGATGCCGATGCGACGCATCGCCGAGCGGCTGCTCGTCGATGCCTCGTACGTCACCGGCGTCGCCGATGAGCTCGAAGCCCGCGGCGTGGCGGAGCGGACCGCTGGGCCAGATCGACGCGTGAAGCTGCTGGCGCCGACCCCGGCAGGCGTGGAGATCCGTGCACGCCTCGTGGGCGCCGTGACCTCCGAGTCGACCGCGATGCGTGCGCTCGATGCCGCAGAGCGAGCGCAGCTGCGGTCGCTGCTCGCCAAGCTCGTCGACGGCGCGTAGCGCGCTCCGAGAATCAGCCGACGTGCGCCCTAGGCGACGCGCGTCGGCACCGCGAGGCTCGACACCGCGGCCACGACCGCCTCGACGCCCAGCTCGAAGCCCGCGCGCGCGCGGTCCGCATCATCTCGCGCGGCGACGACCCCTCGCAGCTCCGGCAGGTCGTGCCCCTCGCTGCGCCACAGCGGCGCTGGCGACCCGGCGTCGACGGCCGACCCGAGCACGAGCGCATCGACCATCGCCGAGCACGCGACCCGCTGCTCGACCGGCACCCCCGCATCCCGCAGGATGACGAACAGCGCCTCGTAGATCTCGAGCGTTCGGAAGTCCTCGACCGGCGCCCCGACGAGCACCGGCACGACGGCCGGGACGCGGGCGGTGGCCGCGCGGTACGCCCGCATCCACAGCCGCAGCCGCTCGAGCGGTGCCTCGGAGGCGTCGAGCGCGCGCCCGAGGTCGATGGAGCCGTACAGCTCCTCGCGCATGCGGTGCACGATCGCCGCGCGCCCGCCGGGCAGGTGGTGGTACAGCGACGACGGGTGCACGCCGAGCGCCGCGGCGACACCCGGGATCGTGAAGTCGCCGTGCTTCGCGACCAGCCGAAGCGCCGCTCCCGCGATCAGCTGCGGGGAGAGGATGCGGTGCTTCGGCCTGGCCACGAGGCTCCGTTCGGTTGCGGGGGGCTCAGAACATGATGACGCTTCGCCCGCGGGCGCCCGACCGCATGAGGTCGAAGGCGTCGTTCACCTCGTCGAGTGGGATGCGGTTCGTGATGAGCCGGTCGATCGGCAGGCGGCCGTCGAGGTAGAGCTGCGCGAGCATCGGGAAGTCGCGCGCCGGCACGGTCGAGCCGTAGTTCGAGCCGAGCAGCGACTTGCCCTCCTCGGCGAGCGCGAGCGCGTCGATCGGCACCGGCCGGTCCTGCGGCGGCAGGCCGACGATGACCGCGGTGCCGCCCCGCTTGAGCGTGGCCGGCATGATCGCGATCGTGTCGGGGCGGCCGATCGCCTCGAACGCGACGTCGACGCCCTCGGGCACGAGCTCCCGGATGCGGTCGGGGAGCGACGCATCCGACTTCACCGTGTGCGTCGCGCCGAACTCGCGTGCGAGCTCGAGCGACGCATCCGTCACGTCGGCGACGATGATCGGGCTCGCGCCGGCGAGCGCGAGGCCCATGATGATGCTGATACCCACGCCGCCCGCGCCGATGACGAGCGCGGAGCGGCCCGCCTTCAGCTCGGCGTCGTTGACGACCGCGCCGACGCCGGTCGCGATCGAGCAGCCGATGAGCGCCGCGACGTCGAACGGCAGCTCCTTCGGCACCTTGATCGCGGCCTGCTCGGCCACCACGACGCGCTCGCTCATCGAGCCGACCGCCAGGTAGGGGTAGGCGATGGCGCCGTCGAGGGTCATCGGGGTCGACCCATCCGGCAGCACGCACGCCTCCGAGCCGGAGCCGGTGCACACCCAGGTGCGGCCCTCGCGGCAGCTGGTGCAGACGCCGCACGGGTAGAACCACGTCATGATCACGTGGTCGCCGGGCTCGAGGCTGCGCACGCCGTCGCCGACCGCCTCGACGACGCCCGCGCCCTCGTGGCCCATGATCGTCGGCTGCGGCATCTCCCAGTCGCCGTCGAGCACGTGCCGGTCGGAGCCGCAGACACCCGAGGCGCCGATGCGCACGAGCACCTCGCCGGGGCCGGGGTCGCGGAGGGTGACCTCGCGGATGTCGAGCTCGGGCTTGCCGCTGTAGACGGCTGCGCGCGTGGTCGCCATCAGCGCACCACCTCCGTGGCGCGGCCGCGGTAGAGCACGGCGGAGAGCGCGAGGTAGACGACCGCGGCGACGATGGCTGCGGGCAGGGATGCCGTGATCACCGAGAAGACGGCCTGCGTCTCCAGCGTGATCGGGTTGTAGAGCCACAGGTAGAACGCGGCGCCCGCGACGAGCGCGATGAGGCCGGCCCAGTTGATGCCGCCGGCGAAGGCGTAGAGCGTGCCGCGCTGCCCGAGGTGCAGCTCGCGGAGGTCGACGCGCTGCTTGCGCAGCACGAAGTAGTCGGCGACGGCGATGCCGCAGACGGCGGTCAGGAAGGCGCCCGAGACCGAGACGAAGATCATGAACTGCTCGTACATGAACTGCGGGAAGAAGGTCATGATCGCGGGCACGATGAAGAACGACGCGGTCAGCACCTTCCACGGCACCTTCGCGAGCAGCCCACCGGACGACTGCCGGATGGCGAGGATCGTCGAGTAGACGATCGACGACATCGACGTGATGTTGGCGAAGGCGATGAAGATGAGCACCGCGGCGCCGAGGATCGCGCCGCCGAACGGCACCATCCAGACGGTCGGGTCGGAGTCGCCGAGCGTGAGCGCGGCGGCCATGCCCACGATCTGCGCGATGAGCGTGGCGACGAGCAGTGCTCCGTAGGCGGGCCAGACGGCGGCCTTGCGGCTGCGGGTCATGCGCGCGAGCGATCCCATCACGGGGTACCAGGAGACGCCGACGCCGACGTTGAACTCGACCGCCACCATGAAGTTGAGCGTCGGGTCGTCGAACGGCGCGATCGGCGAGGCGGTGAAGAGGGCGTCCCACGACGTGTTGACGACGAGGAACACCATCATGATCACGGTGACGACGGCGAGTCCGGGCGCGATGATCGCGTTGAAGCGGCCGATCGTGACGGGTCCGCGGGAGAGCACCCACCAGGCGATGAGGATGGCGACGAGGCCGCCGATCGTGACGACCGGGCCGTACTGGCCGAGGTCGGTGCCGGCGAAGGTCGCGGCGACCTGGCTCGTGGCGCGGCCGGCCATGACGGCGAGCAGCGACGACCAGCCCATCTCGGTGACGAGGATGACGGTGAAGACGATGATGCCGACGCCGACGACGCCGAAGGCGCCGCGCAGCAGCGTGTACTGCTCCGAGCCCCAGCGCTGCGAGGCGACGACGGAGGCGAGCACCATGAAGCAGAGGCCGATGGCGTTGCCGATGAGCATCGCGGCGATGCCCGCCTCGAAGCCGACGAGCAGCGCCGTCGAGCCGCCGACGAGGAACGCCCACGTCGCGATCGCGAGGGCGGTGTTGACCCACGTGAAGTCGAGGGCGCTCCAGAAGCGCTCCTTCTTCAGCAGCGGGAAGGTGCCGAAGACGTGCTCGTTGGCGAGCTTCGGGTCGACGACGGCCTCGCCGCGCGCGCTCACAGGACCACGACCAGGAGGCCGATGACGACCGCGACGACCGAGACGCCGACGTAGACCGCGATCTCGCGGCCGGTCATCGGCAGTCGCGACGGCTCGTCGCGCTCGTCGTGCTCGACGATCTGGATGCGGCGCTCGAGCTCGGCGGCGACCGCCGGATCGGTGCCGCCGGCGACGAGCGTGCGCTCGAACACGGTCGGGTGCGACGCTGCGGTCGCGCTCTGCTGGGGTGACGTCATCGCCGGCTCCTTCGCCATGGCAGGGGACGGGCCGCGCTCGCGGCCGTAAACCAAATCCGATTTGGTTTAGCGTCATACTGAGGCACGATGGCGCTGTCGTCAACTCCGGATGGCAGCGACGCCCACTGCAGGGGAGGATGTTCGGATGGATGCGCCGAAGAGCCACGCGATCGCCGTCGCCCAGGGGGTCGCCGTGATCGACGACGTCGATCAGAACCTCGCGACGCTCGATGGGCTGGTCGCGTCCGCGGCCGAGCAGGGCGCCGACGTCGTCGTGACGCCCGAGCTCTTCGCCACTGGCTACGCGCCCGACCGCGCGTGGAAGCACGACGGTGCGGCGATCCGAGTGGCGCTCGCGGCCATAGCCCGCTCGCACGGGATCGGACTGGTCGCATCGTCGGTCGACACGGTGGGGCCTGCGCATCACATCTCGGCCTCGTTCTTCTCGCCCGAGGGGGAGGAGCTGTCGCGCGTGCACAAGCGCCACCTCTTCGGGGGCGTCGAGCAGGAGTACATGACGCCGGCGGCGGCCTACGGCGAGCCGGTCAATTGGAACGGCACGAGCTGGGGTGTCGGCATCTGCTACGACGTGGAGTTCCCAGAGTTCGCTCGCTCGCTCTCGGTCGCGGGCGCCGACATCCTGCTCGTGCCGACGGCCGTGCCGAGAGTAGAGGAGGGCATCGAGGGGCTCGGTGATGCGTGGCACTACTCCGCGACGCAGATCTCGACGCTGCAAGTGCCGGCGCGGGCTTTGGAGAACGGCGTGGTCATCGCCTATGCGAACCAGTGCGGTCCGGGCTTCACTGGCCGCAGCTGCATCGCGACGCCGTTCGGGCACAACGCGGTGCTGCTTAGCGATGGTCCAGGCGTCTCAGTCGCACAGGTGCGCACGGAGGCGATCGCGCGATCTCGAATCATAAACTCCTACCTTTTCGACCTCGGTTCGCAGAGCTGACGTGTCTCGAGCGGGTCAGCCGAACACGTCAGCAGCAGTCGCGGACCGCTCGCGGGGTGGGTGTCGCCGCTATCAAGCGATCGCCGTTGGGCACAGCGTCCGATCGTTGCGTCCGATGGCGGCAAGGCGGGGACGGACATCCAACTTCTTCGCTAACCTTCGAGTTGATCCAGTATGTAGGGGGCAAATTGGCGACACATCGCGCGACCGCAGAGGCGACGCCCGCGAATCAAGCGGTCGCGGGTGGTCAACCGTTCCTGCGTTGGGCGGGCGGCAAGAGGTGGCTGACACCGCAACTCGCAAGAATGATCGAAGGCCACAAGTTCGAGCGCTACGTCGAGCCGTTTCTGGGCGGCGGCGCTGTCTTCTTTGCGATCGCCTCTGGCAGACGAGCGCTTCTCTCCGACCTCAGCGAAGACCTGATAGAGGTGTACTTAACCATAAGAGATAGCCCGGAGGCCGTCGCTTCTCGGCTAAACGCTTACGAGAACACGGCGGACTGCTACTACGATGCACGAGCAAGCCAGCATGGTGACGTGACGGAGCGTGCCGCCCGGTTTATCTACTTGAACCACCATTCATTCAATGGAATCTACCGGGTGAACTTGCGCGGCGAGTACAACGTCCCTTTTGGCCATAGAAAGAACGTTGTCATGCCCTCGGCGGAGGAACTTACTCTCATCAGCAGCCGCTTGAGCTTGGCGGAACTCTCATCGGGAGACTTCTCGCAGACCCTATCGCAAGTGCAACGAGGCGACCTAGTGTTCCTCGATCCGCCCTATACGGTCGCTCACAACGACAATGGCTTCGTAAAGTACAATCAGCATCTCTTCGCGTTCGAAGATCAACGGAGGTTGGCGGCAGCCGTCGCGCAGATTATAGAACAGGGAGCGCATTTCATCCTCAGCAACGCGGCGCATCCTTCCATTCTAGAATTATTCGGGAAGCTTGGACGCGTCGAGCGAGTGTCGCGCAAGAACGTTATTGGCGGGCTCAAAGCGTCGCGCGGATCTGCGCAAGAATACCTTTTCACGAACATTGAGATGCGAGACGCAAATGCAACTTCTTGATGAGAAGGCGATCCGCTCGGAGCTTCCGAAGCGGATGTCGCCATACGTCCGCGAGAAGATCCCCGCCGTACGCGTGCCCGAGTACCTCGCTCAGCAATGGGTGATCGATAAAGAGTTGAAGCGCGACGTCTGGATGCGAAAACTGAAGACTCACGATCGGGCCTTCGAAGACAGAGTGTGGTCGATGTTCGCGAGACTTGGGTTCCCTTCGCTCAACGCAGATCGGACCCTCAGTCTGCCGTACGGTGCAAATGCTAACGAGACCAAACAGATCGACGTACTTGCGGTGGACGATGAGGTGTTACTCGTAGTCGAATGCAAGTCGTCGGCGTCGGACAGGGCGCCGGTCATGACGTTCAAGACTGAGATCGAAGCTATACAGGGATACCGCGCCCGCATGATCGGCGACTTGCGGAAGCGGTTCCCCGACCGTAAGGTCAAATTCGTTCTCGCGATCAACAATATTGCAGTCAGGCGCGAAAGCCAGGATCGCATGGAGGCGGCGAGCATTGCGCTACTGGATGAAGAGGCAGTCGACTACTACCATGAGTTGGCTGGCCACCTAGGACCTGCCGCGAAATTTCAGTTGCTCGGCAACTTGTTTGCGGGAACGCAGATCGAGGCGATGGAAAGCGCGGTTCCTGCAATCAGGGGAAAGATGGGCGGTCACACGTACTACTCCTTCGCGATCGAGCCAGAGCGTTTACTCAAGCTGGCCTACGTGCTGCATCGGAACAATGCGAATACCCGGTGGATGCCCACGTACCAACGCATCATCAAGCGCGCTCGACTGAAGAAGGTTGCCGCGTTCGTGGAGGCGGGTGGCTTCTTCCCGAACTCGCTGATCGTCAATCTAAATAACGGTGGCCGCAAAGTCAGATTCGATTCGGCCGGGCAGAAGATGGGTGCCGTCGATCTGGGGGTGCTGCATCTGCCGAGGAAATATCGATCCGCTTACATCATCGATGGGCAGCACCGCCTCTACGGTTTCGCCACGTCGAAAAGAGCGCAAAGTGAACTGGTGCCGGTCGTGGCATTTGTTGACCTGCCAGGAGAGAAGCAACTAGAACTCTTTATGCAGATCAATGAGAACCAACAATCGGTGCCGAAGAATCTGCAGAACACGCTGAACGCTGATCTCTTGTGGGGCAGCGACGACGCTCGTAAGAGAAGTCACGCACTCAAGCTGAAAGTGGCTCAACTCCTGGGGGAGCAGAAGACGTCGCCGCTTAGGGGCCGCGTCATTCTTGGGGAAGAGCAAAGCAGCGATCGCCGGTGCATTAGCCTGGATGCGATTCAAAGAGGGGTGGACCGGGGTCGTTACATCGGCGAGTTCAACGCTTCTTCAGTAAAGACGCTCGGATCCTTCTATAGGACTTCCAACGATGACACTGTCGGCCCACTTGTGTCTTTTCTCGAACTCGCGCTCGACTTCCTGAGAGATGGCTTGGAAGCGCAGTGGAACTTGGGGCGGGCGGACGGCGGATTCGTTTTCACCAACGCCGGGACGGAAGCCGTCGTCCGGCTTTGTGGAGATATTGTCGACCATTGCAATGCGTCGGGCGTCACGGACTCTCGCAATGCTGCGCCCGAGGTTGTGTTCGTGCACGTCCGCCCCTACCTGTCATACCTGGTGAACTACTTGTCCGGGCTTGCCTCCGACGACGTGACTGAATTTCGCGGGTGGTTTGGTAGTGGCGCGCCGACGAAGTACCTACGAAAGTTTCAGGCAGCGATCGCAGCGGAAGACGCATCATTCGAACCGGAGGGCCTGGCGGAGTGGCTCGTAGATCAAAAGAAACAGTTCAATAGCGAGTCGTTGACGATGGTGCATGACATCGAGGCGTTCCTGAAGATTGAGGTCAGACGGGTGCTCGAGGACAACTACGGAGCTGAGTGGTATAAGAAGGGCGTCCCGAAGTTAGTCTTCGAGGAGGCTTCCACGCTTGCCGCCAAGAAGAACTGGGATCAGGACTTGGATTCACAGGTGGAATGGTGGGATTGTCTTCACGTTGTCGACTATCAGAAGATAATGCGTAACGGCGGGATGAAGACGTGGAACGAGCTTTTTGATAGCAGGTTCACGCTTCCTAGCGACGCGAAGGCATCGTCGTGGAAGGACAAGTCTGAGTGGGTAACCCGCTTCAACGAAATTCGAAATACTGCCTTCCACGGGAACGCAGTTTCCGAGGAGGATTACGCCTTCCTTCTAGGACTGCACGCTAGCTTCCCAAACGCCTAGGGCGCGGATGACCCTTGAGGCAGACGAGCGCCTCCCGGGAGGGCGCGAGCTCGGCGGCGGGGGGCGCTCACGTCGCGCCGGCCGCCTCCCAGGCGCCGAAGGTGACCCCGTCTGTAGTACGCCAGTCTGCGCGCCCGTTCGCGGTGGCGTATCCCTGCAATACGGCCGATGCGGCCGACGGCGAGGTAAAGACGACGTCTTGGGTTAATTTCATCGTGGCTCCGTCTGGCGACGCCACCGCGTCGGCGATCACGAGTGCATGAAGTCGAGATCGGGCCTCGAACTGCCTCATGGTGGTCGCAACGCCCGCCTTGGGACGCTGCATGACGGTTCTAATGCGCGATCCCCTCAGCACCGTGAACTCGCCGTCGATCATCTGCGCACGGGCGTCAACGCCTGCGCGATTCGTCAGCGTAAAAATGGGACTGTCGACGTACTGGTCATGTACAGGCTGCTCGGCAGCGCCTGGCTCGGAGCGAGCCTCACGACCTCGAAGTACCTCGACGCCAAGCACAGGGAGCACAATGCGCAGTTGCTCGATGAAGTAGTCCATGTCCGACGCGTCGGCCTCGGGGAGGTCAGCGCCGCCGGAGGGCTCGTTCCCGTTGGACAAGTGCACGCGACCGATGGATTTCGCCATCTTGATCAGTCGCGACTCGAGATACCGCACGTGCGCACTTGTCAGATTGGAGTCCTTTGAGGTGACGATAACAACTTCGTCCCAGAAGTCCTTCTTGGCATCGTGTTGCATAAGTCGATTGGCAACATCGTCCGACTGGCCGATGTAAGCGATTCTGCCATCGCCGACGTCGTCGCCGAGAAGGATGTAGACGCCAGTGCGTCTAGCCTCCTCGCGTCCCCGGATCGCGACGAGCTTCTCACGCTTGCCTTTCAGTACGTGGCCGGTCCAGTTGATGATCTCCGCCGTCGTGAGGCCGCCGGGCGTGCCGTCGACGAGGAAGAGACGAACCTGCTTGCCCACGTGCATTCGCCCACGATAGTCGGGAGCTGACATCGAGCAGGTATCCCTGATGTCGTCGCTTGCCTGGGCAGAGGCAGCAAACTGAGCTGGAGGCTCGACGCCTCCCGTCGACCGATGATGCAGTCTCTGCATTCGGGTCGCCCTAAGCCTCGTCGGAACCATCGCAAGATCGAGGACCGATCCGCTTGCGCGACCGGCTAAACCGCCATCGAGATCCTGCTGGGCGGTGACGGTTCCAGTCGGCTCACGCGTGCGTACCCGAGCGCCGTCGCTGTGAGAAGCAAGACGCGGCTTGAGCCGAAGCCCGAGCCGCGTCCGCCAGTAGAGTGAAGCGTCAGCCCTGCGACGCCTGCATCTCCTCGAGCTGGAGCTCGAGGCGGTCGCGGTGCTCGCGGATGAGGTCGAGGCTGCTCTGGGCGATGCCCGCGCGCGTCTCGAGGTCGGCGTAGTCGGCCTGCACGGCGGCGAGCTCGGCGCGGACCGAGGTCAGCTCCGCCTGCGCGTTCGCGGCGGAGGAAGCGGCAATGCCGGCGCCGAGCGCGCCGAGCAGGGCGACGACGACGAGCGCGACGATCCAGGGCCAGCGGCGGGTGGTGCGGCCCGGCTTCGCGGTGGCCGACGTCGACGTCTGCTCCTCGGTCGGCGTGGTGGCTTCGGTGGCATGAGTGGTGCTCATGGGGTGCTCCCTGGGGTGCGGGCGCGGAGCGGATGCGGGCGCGGCACACCGCACGCGCATCGCACAGCGGCGTGGATGTGAGGTGATGCGGCGCCTCACGGATCGCGTGAGCGCCAACACGCCATTCTTCCACTCGCGGCGACCCGCTGGTGCCCTGGTGTGCGGGCACGGGAGCTCGCTATTCGCTCGACAGACCGATTCCTGGGCGACGCGGCATGGTGTAGTTGCCTCGTCGGCCACGGTGCATTGAAGTAACCTGCGAGCATGACGGAAACCTTCGACTGGCGTGCGCTGCAGGTGTTCCCTGAAGCGCTATCAGCTGAAACGCTCGCGGCGCTCGAACGGGCCGACGCGTACCGCGAGCGCTGGCGCGAACTCTTGCAAGGAGCCACCGACGACGAGTTGGAGGTTCGTCGCAATCGCAACTTCCGCCGGCACGCGATTGAAACCGGCATCATCGAGCGTCTTTACGATATTGACTGGGGGACGACGGAGGCTCTGGTGGCGGAAGGTATCACCCTCGATGTTGCGGAGCGTGAGGGCGCTGTATCGCCAGAAACGCTCGATACCATCAATGCTCAGCTCGACGGGCTGCAGTTGCTCGTCAGTTTCGTGAACGAGAAGCGCGAGTTCTCTACAAGCTTCGTGAAAGAGTTGCACATTGCGATCACGAGGACGCAGAGGTTCATCGACGCACGAGACAGCTTCGGTCATGCGGTGGCAGTGCACTTGGAGCATGGGGTGTGGAAGCGCACGGACAACCACGTCATGCTGAGGGATGGCTCGAAGCAGCTCTACACGCCGGCGATCTTCATCCAGGATGAGATGGATCGACTCGTTGAGCTGTATCTCGATTATCAAAATTCCGAGATTCATCCAATTGCACTCGCGGCATGGCTGCACCACTCGTTCATTAGCATCCATCCCTTCGCGGATGGAAATGGTCGAGTGGCCAGGGCGCTAACGCTCCTTGCTCTCATGCACGGACAGTTCGTGCCGATCGTCGTGCGTCGCGACAGCAGAGAGGAGTATATCGATGCGCTAGACCTCGCCAATCGCGGAGACCTTGAGCCTCTTATCCGCTTCTTCGCACGGCTCGAAGAGCAAGCTGCACTTGCGGAACTAGAAATTCGTCCGACGACGGTCGCGACGTCGGCAGTAGAAGTCGCTCAGGAGTACGCTCGGTCACTCAAGGCGCGTCTTGAGTTCTCGAACACTGAGCGCCGTGAGGGTGCCGAAGCTCTCGCCACGGACCTCAACTCGAAAACGAATGAGTTGCTCGTCGAGACCGCTGCCGAGTTGCAGGCGGTATTCGCCGAGATTGATCCCCGGGCGGACGTCTGGACCGACTCTCAGCAACCGCCTTCCGAGAAGTCTAAGTGGTGGAGGGCTGAGATCATTCGCGCGGCTCGCGAGGTCGACTTCTACTCGAACATGTCGGATGGAGTGTGGTGGTCGAAGTTGACCGCGAGAGTGCTTGAGCGAGAACTTCACTATGTGGCAGTCGTGCAAAGGGTTGGTCACGGGGAGACTGGAATCCTTGCGCTGACGTTCTTCGCTGAGAGCAAAGTTGCACGGCGCGATAAGGCTGGAGCCAGTTCACAGACACCGCAGCCGTTCGAGCGTCTCATCCGGCTCCGACCGTCAGACAGCGTCACGTTCCTGCACACGGACGAAGTCGAGGAGGCCTGGGGTAAAGCGCTTGACGCAATCAACAAGACACTCACGGCTTCAGTGGCGAGCTTCCTGGATGCCTCCGGCTGAGCCAGTCAGCTAGCGAGATGGGCGATGGCGGCAGGTCTTGCCGCGCGGGGCGATGGCCGCATTGTGCCGCGGCGGGTCGAGGCGAAGACGGGGACCGCCGACTAGATGAACTGCAGCGGGTCGAACTCGTCGATCGGGATGACGCGAACGCGCGGGAGCCGGCTGTTGAAGGCAGCGACGTCGTACTCGAGATCGAAGAACTCGACGCCGTCGACATCGCGCAACCCTCCGGCCATGAACTCGCCGAAGCCCAGGATGCCGACGCGGGCGTCCCGGTCCGCGAGTCGTGCCATGTGCGGCGCGAAGTCGCGGTCGTGGCTGACGAGCATCACGTCGGCCTCGCGCTCAACGAGCGCATCCGCCGTGCGCTGGATGGCGATGTCGACGACCTTGCCCTCGCCCCGCAGCGGCACGGGCGTGTAGCCCATCGCGATGAGCGCCTGCACGAACGACGTCGGCAGCTCGGCCGGCACGGCGAGGAAGAACAGGCCCTTCACCGGCTGCTGCCACGCCTGCTCGGCGAACGACAGCACCTTGTTCCAGCGCGGCCGCTCCTGCGGCTCCGGCCGGCGGTTCAGCACCGAGATCCCGAGCGTCGCATCGATGTTCTCGCCGTCGACGAGGAGATAGGTGGTGCGCTCGGTCATGGGGCGACCTTATCGCCGCGCCTGCAAGGCCGAGCTCCCTGCCCTGAGCGCGCGCCCGCGGTCAGCGGTGCGCCGAAGTCACTCGGTCTCGCGTCAGCGCGAGGCGCGCCTCCGACCCGTCAGTCTTCCTCGTGAGCAGCACGGTGCCCGTCATGAGCTGCCACGCGGTCACCGCGTAGACGGCGATCCGCTCCCACACGCCGTCGGGCAGGAGGTCAATGGTCGTCGTCCCCGCGTCGATCTGCAGCATCGCGAGTCCGCTGAGCCCGATCGCGCCGAGCGCGATGCTGGCGAGCGCGTAGGGCGATCGCGGACGCTCGCGGGCGACGCCGATGCCGACCGCGATCGCCACGACGTTGCCGCTGATGATCGCCATCCCTGCACCGAGCACGTGGAAGATCGCCGACCCGTTGTCGTCGCTCGCCTGGCTGCCGTGCACGATGCCGACGAGCGAGATGCCGATCGCGTAGACGATCGCCAGCGCGACGAGCATCCGGCGCTCTCGGGTTGCGCACGCTCGGACGACGACGCAGACCGCAGCGAGGTACAGCGCGCCCTGCACGACGAATCCGACGTTCATCACCAGGTGCAGCGGGGAGTCGATGGCTCGGCCCTGGTACTCGCCGACCTCGGGGATGCCGAGGTCGCTGATGTAGTTGGTTGCGTAGGAGTAGCCGGTGAAGGCGGCGGCGGTCACGGCCTCCGTGGAGAGGTGCACGAGCGCGCTGAGTATCCAGAGCACCCCGGCAACGATCGAGGAGCGGCGTCGGATGGTCACGCTGCCATCATCCCGGCACGCGGCGGCGCGTCTCCGCCAGCGGCCCCGCCTACGATCGACTCGACTGGCCGGTCACGTCGAGAGGGAGCCGCAGCATGCGCGCAGCACACACCAGGCGGATGCTCGCGGCCACGACGGTCGCGGCGGCCACGCTCGTCGGGCTCACCGCGTGCTTCATCCCATCGCCACCGCCCGTGCCCCAGGCGCCGAACACCGACCCGGTCGTGCCCGGCACGAGCGGCGCCGCCGACGTGCGCGAGGGGTTCGTCGAGGCGGGCGGGACGACGGAGATCGAGCTCGAGGTCGCTGATCGCTCCGCGGTCGTGCTCGGGGCGGTGTCGACAGACGACGAGGACCTCACCATGCGGCTGGTCGGCGATGGCGCGGAACTCGAGAACGACGACGGCTCCAGCGAGCTCGATGCCTTCGCGTTCGAGATGGGCTCGCGCGACCCGCTCATCGGTGCGGTGCTGGAACCCGGCTCGTATCGGATCCAGCTCGGCGAGTACAGCGGCGACCGCACCGGCTTCCAGTTGCAGGTGCTGACGGGCTCGACGGTGGTGGGCGTGGGCGAGAGCGCCTCGCTGGAGGTCGCGCCGGGTGCGCCAGCCCTGTTCATCGCGCGCGTGACGACGGGGCAGGAGTCGATCCGCGCGGAGGCCGAGTTCGATTCGGTGCTCTGGGGGCGTTCGAGCGCGGATGACTCGAGCCTGATGGACGACGACTCCGGCGGCGATTCCAATCCGCTCATCACGCTGAACGGCACGGTCGACGGGGACCTCGTGATGGTCGCGGCCGCGTATGACCGCGACGAGGGCGGGATGGTGCTGGTCAGCGTGGAGTGAGGGGTGGTCGCGGCTCGCTCCGCACGGGAGTGATCTCGATACGCGGCCGGCTTCGCCGGCTGCTACTCGACCAGCGGGTGGGGCCGGCTGCTACTCGACCAGCGAGAAGAGGGGCCTCAGACGTCGATCGCCGCGCCCGGCTCCGCCTCGGTCGACGCGCCGCTCGGGTTCGGCTCCTTGAGCTCGACGAGGATCGCGTGGCCGGCGGTCGAGCCGACGTTCTCGCCGGCGTGCGACTCCTCGGGCACCCAGCTCACGACGCCCGCTTCGAACGAGACGTCGGCCTCCTTCGAGCCGTGCGCGAGCCGCAGCTGGAACGCGCTCAGCGGGATCATCACGCTGTCGGGGTGGTGATGCCGGTCCGTCTTCGATCCCGGGGTGTCGCGGTACTCGAGCACGCGCACGCGCTCGTTCTCGAACACGACGGAGTAGGAGCCGGGAGCGGTCGAGACGGCGTCGTCAGTCATGCGGGGGAACCTACACCTGCGTCCTGCGAAGGGTCGAGGGTCTGATCCGCGGCTGTCCTGTCTCGGAGGTAGTGGTGCGCGGGTCGAACGGCCATGCTGGCCCCATGGAGACCTCCTACCTGCCTGACCTTGCCGACGAGCTGCTCGGCATCGCCCGGAACGCGACCAGCGGTCGGGCCGCGCGCTCGACCCGCTCCGGCCGCGCGCTGTCGTTGCGGCAGACCGTGCTCGCGCTCACCGAGGGCCACGGCATCGAGGAGCACGAGACCAACGGCGAGGAGACGCTGCAGGTGCTCGTCGGGCGCGTGCGGCTGCGGTCGGGGAGCGAGGCGGTCGAGCTCGGGGTCGGCGAGGTGGTCGACGTGCCGGATGCTCGGCATGCGGTGGATGCGCTGACGGATGCCGCGGTGCTGCTGACGGTGGCGGTGCGGTAGCGGGGTGGTCTCCTTGCGCGGCTGAGTGGTCTCGATACGCGGCCGGCTTCGCCGGCTGCTACTCGACCAGCAAGAAGGGGCCTGCTGCTGCTCGACCAGCGCGAAAGGCCGCCGGGCGAACCGCCAGGAAGACGTACCCCAGGGGTCAGATTCGACATAGGTCGGCTCGCTACGATTCAGCAATGCGTCAATCGCTCGCCTCGGCTCTCGACGAAGCCCCCGCCCCGGGCAACGCCACCACGCGCTTCAGCAACGTGGCCCTCCTCTCCGTCGCGAGCTCGCTGCCGAGCCGAGTCACGACATCCGCAGACATCGAGGACCGCCTGGCGGCCGCCCTCTCGCGCCTGAAGCTGCGTGGCGGACTGCTCAAGCGCGTCGCCGGCGTGCTCGAGCGCCGCAACTGGGGCGAGGGCGAGTCGGCCGACGCCGCGACCGTCCAGGCCGGTGAGCGCGCGCTCGCGGAGGCGGGCGTCCGGGCGTCCGACGTAGGCCTCCTCATCAACACGAGCGTCACGCGCAAGCACCTCGAGCCGTCGGTCGCCGTGCGGCTGCACCATGAGCTGGGCCTGCCCACCTCGGCCGTCAACTTCGACGTCGCCAACGCCTGCCTCGGCTTCGTCAACGGCATGAGCCTCGCCGCCGGCATGATCGAGTCGGGCCAGATCCGCTACGCGATCGTCGTCAACGGCGAGGACGCCGACGACATCCAGGTCAACACGATCGACCGGCTGCTCGGCGCCGACATCGACCGCGACGACTTCCTCAGCGAGTTCGCCACGCTGACGCTCGGCTCCGGCTCGGCCGCCGCCGTGCTCGGCCGTGCCGACGAGCACCCCGAGGGCCACCGCATCCTCGGGGGCGTGACCCGCGCGGCCACGCAGTGGCACGACCTCTGCGTCGGCAGCGCCGAGGGCATGTACACGAACGCGAAGGCGCTGCTGAAGGGCGGCCTCGACCTCGTCGTCTCCGCCTGGAAGGAGGCGGCACCGGAGTGGAAGTGGTCCGAGATGGACCGCTACATCACCCACCAGGTCTCCTCGGTGCACACGAACGCGATCGTCAAGGCGGCGAAGCTCGACCCCGAGCGCGTGCCCACGACCTTCCCGAAGTACGGCAACGTCGGGCCGGCATCCATCCCGATCACCCTCGCCGAGGAGCAGGCGACGCTCCGCCAGGGCGACCGCGTGCTGCTCATGGGCGTCGGCTCGGGCCTCAACACGGCCATGCTGGAGCTGGCCTGGTGACCCAGGCGGCCTCGCTGCCCCCGCACGACCTGCCCGGCCTCGACCCGCGCTTCAGCCGCATCGTCGGCGTGCGCGGCCGCGACCTCGACGAGAGCGTCACCCGCGAGTGGCACTGCCTCGACACCGCGGATGCCCTGGCCGAGATTGGCGCGCACGTCGCCGGCACGATCCTCGCCGTGCACGGCAACCCCACCTGGTCGTACCTGTGGCGGTCGATCGCGGCGGAGTCCGTGGCGGCCGCCGTCGCCGGCCAGCCGGCCTGGCGCGTGGTCGCCGTCGACCAGCTCGAGATGGGCTTCTCGGAGCGCACGGTCCTCTCCGGGGGGTCCGGGCTGTACCGCCCGCTCGCGCAGCGCGTCGCCGACCTCGCCGCCTTCACGGATGCGCTCGGCCTCGACGGCCCAGTCGTCACCCTCGGACACGACTGGGGCGGCGTCGTCTCGCTCGGCTGGGCCATCGACCACCCCGAGCAGCTCGCAGCCGTCGCGCTGCTCAACACCGCCGTGCACCACCCGGAGGGCGTGCCGATCCCGGCGCCGCTGCGGCTCGCGCGCGCTCGCGGTGTGCTCTCGGCGGCGACCGTCGCGACGACGGGCTTCCTCGACACGACGCTCACGCTCGCGACCCCACCGCTGCCCGCCGACGTGAAAGACGCGTACCGCGCGCCCTACCGCTCGGCCGATCGTCGCGGCGGCATCGGCGGCTTCGTGGCCGACATCCCGGTCGATGCAGAGCACGAGAGCTTCGCCGAACTCGAGCGCATCAGCACGGGCGTCGCGCGGCTCGAGGTGCCGGCGCTGCTGCTGTGGGGGCCCAAGGACCCGGTCTTCACCGACCGCTACCTCGACGATCTCGTCGACCGGCTGCCGCACGCCGACGTGCACCGCTTCGAGGGGGCGAGCCACCTCGTGGCGGAGGAGCGGCCGTACGCGACGACGGTGCTGGAGTGGCTCCGCCCGTTGGCCGAGGAGCAGCCGCAGGCCGCGTCTCGAGACCATGCCGGTGACGGTGGTCTCGACTCGGGCGGCGCGAAGAGCGCGCCGTCCGGCTCGACCGGCATGCTCCCGCTGGTCGAGGAGCAGCCGGAGGCCGCGTCTCGAGGCCGTGCCGGTGGCGGTGGTCTTGACTCGGGCGGCGCGCTGAGCGCGCCGTCCGGCTCGACCGGCAGCGAGGGCTCCACCGCCAGCGAGGACCACGTGCCGCTCTGGCGCGGGCTCGAGGCGCGCGCGGACGACGACGACGTCGCCATCATCGACATGGCCGGCGGCGGCGAGCCGCGCCGCGTCAGCTGGCGCCAGCTCGAGACGCAGACGAGCCGCATCGCCGCCGGCCTGCACGCGATGGGCGTGCAGCGGGGCGACCGCGTCTCGCTGCTCCTGCAGCCAGGCCCGACGCTCACCGCCGTCCTCTACGCGTGCCTCCGGATCGGCGCGGTCGTCGTCGTCGCCGACGCCGGCCTCGGCGTGAAGGGGCTGACCCGCGCGGTGCGCGGCTCGTGGCCCGACGTCATCATCGGCGAGCGCCTCGGCCTCACCGCCGCCCGCGCGCTCGGCTGGCCGGGCCTCCGCATCGCTGCCGAGCGGCTCCCGCGCATCGCGGCGACCGCGCTCGGCGTCGCCTGCAGCCTGCGCGATGTCGTCGCCCTCGGCAAGGAGTCGGACCTCCCGCCCGAACCCGGTCCCACCGACGACGCCGCGATCCTCTTCACCTCCGGCTCCACCGGACCCGCGAAGGGCGTCGTCTACACGCACGGCCAGCTGAGCGCGCTGCGCGACGTGCTCGCCGCGCACCTCCAGATCACCCCCGAGAGCGGACTCGTCACCGGCTTCGCGCCGTTCGCGCTGCTCGGCCCGGCACTCGGCACCCGCTCGGCGACGCCCGACATGGACGTCTCCTCGCCCCGCACGCTCACCGCCAGCGCGGTCGCGGCCGCGGTGCGCGCATCCGACGCCGGCATCGTCTTCCTCTCGCCGGCGGCCATCCTCAACGTCGTCGCGACGGCGGATGCGCTCACCGCCGCCGACCAGGCGGCCCTCATGCGCGTGCGAGCGTTCTTGTCGGCAGGCGCCCCCATCGGCGCTCCGCTGCTGCAGGCGGTCGCGAAGCTCATGCCGAACGCCACCCCGCACACGCCCTACGGCATGACGGAGTGCCTGCTCGTCACCGACGTGACCCTCGACGAGCTGCTCGTCGCGGCGGATGCGCCCGACGCCGGCGTCTGCGTCGGCGCGCCGATCGGCAGCAACCGGGTGCTCGTCAGCGCGCTCGACGCCGACGGCCGAGCCACCGGCGCGCCCAGCGCCGAGCCGGGGGTGCTGGGCGAGATCGTCATCTCGGCGCCGCACCTCAAGAGCCACTACGACCGGCTGCACCTCACCGACCGCGCGGCGACCCGCGACACCGAGCCGCTCGCGGCCGACGGCAGCCGCTGGCACCGCACCGGCGACGTCGGCCACCTCGACGCCGAGGGTCGCGTGTGGGTCGAGGGCCGCATCCAGCACGTCATCGTCACCGCCGACGGCCCGATCGCGCCGGTCGAAAGCGAGCAGGCGATCGAGGCGGAGGATGCCGTGCGCCGCGCCGCCGTCGTCGGCATCGGCCCGCACCGGCTGCGCCAGGCGGTCGCGGTCGTCGAGACCGTGCCCACGAGCCGGCGGCCGGCGCTCGCAGACCCCGAGCTGACCGCCGCCGTGCGCGCGAGCACCCCGCAGTCGCTGGCCGCCGTGCTCGTCGTGCCGCAGCTGCCGACCGACGTGCGCCACAACTCGAAGATCGACCGCTCGCGGCTCTCCGCATGGGCCGAGCGCACGCTTGCCGGCGAGACGGTCAGCGCCCCGTGAGGAACCAGCGATGATCGTGCTCGCCACCGGCGCCTCCGGGTTCCTCGGCCGCGCGGTCGCCGCAGAGCTCGTTGCCGCCGGCCACGAGGTCCGCACGCTGCAGCGCCGGCCGTCCGAGGTTCCCGGCGCGACGGATGCGCTCGGCTCGATCACCGATCCGGCCCACGTCGAGCGCGCCATGGAGGGCGTCGAGGGCGTCGTCCACCTCGCGGCGAAGGTCTCGCTCGCGGGCGACCCGAGCGAGTTCCGCATGGTCAACGTCGAGGGCACGCGCACGCTGCTCGACGCGGCCGAGCGCGCCGGAGTGACGCGCTTCGTGCAGGTGTCGTCGCCGTCGGTCGCGCACGCCGGCGCGTCGCTCGCCGGCGTCGGCGCCGAGCCCGCCTCGCCCGAGCACGCGCGCGGCGACTACGCCCGCACGAAGGCAGAGGCCGAGCTGCTCGCCCTCTCGCGCGACGGGGCGGCGATGCACGTCATCGCCGTGCGGCCTCACATCGTCTGGGGACCCGGCGACACCCAGCTCATCGAGCGCGTCGTCGACCGCGCGCGACGCGGCCGCTTGCCGCTGCTGAACGGCGGCACGGCGCTCATCGACACGACATACGTCGACAACGCCGCGACCGGCATCGTCGCCGCGCTGCACCGCGCGGATGCGGCGCACGGCAACGCCTACGTCATCACGAACGGCGAGCCCCGCCCCGTCGCCGACCTGCTGGCCGGCATCTGCCTCGCCGCCGGTGTGCGCCCGCCGCGCGTCAGCGTGCCGGCGTCGCTCGGCCGCGCCGCGGGCTCGCTCGTCGAGCGGGTCTGGGCGATGCCCGGTGTGGGATCGCGGGCAGGCGCCGACGAGCCGCCGATGACGCGCTTCCTCGCCGAGCAGCTCTCGACGGCGCACTGGTTCGACCAGCGCGACACCCGCCGGGACTTGGACTGGGCGCCGACCGTCTCGCTCGACGAGGGTCTGCGCCGCCTCGCTGCCCACTACGCCTGACCCTCGCTCGTCGGCAGACGAGGAGATCTGGTCGAGGGTGCACGAGTCGAGGACGACGGGTCCTCCCGCTCGCCGCGGCTCCTCAGGCTCGGGCGTCACCTGCAGCGAAGAGGGGGGCTCTGCGCCGCTGCGAAACGCCGTTACGCTGAGCCGCGAAGCCGGCGCCGCCGCTGGCGCCGGGCGCTCTCCACGAGGAGTCTGATCATGAAGCACCTGCCTGCAATCGCGGCCGCCGCGCTGGCCGCAGCCACCGTGCTCGGGGTCGCAGCACCCGCGAACGCGGCACAGCCATCGGCCGCCGCGATGAACTCCGAGGCGTACTGGGAGTCGCTCGGCTACGGCGAGTGCACCAAGTACGAGCTCCCGGATGGCGCCGACATCGTCTGGCTGCCCGCGACCGCACCGTCGCAGCAGTTCTCGCTGCTCGTGCTGAAGGCCGGATCCGGGGCGATGGCGAACGATGTGATCCCGTACCCGTACGACGACGGCTACGCCTACCTCCACAGCTCGGGCAAGGACATCAGCCACTACATCAGCTGCCTCGCGCCGCGACTCAGCTGAAGAGACGAGCCGCAGACGGCTCGAGCGGCACCCGGAGGCGAGACGCGCGTCGCGCAGGCGGTTCGCAGGAGTCGCCACCTACCGTCGGCTCATGAGCTTCCCGCCGCCGCCGGGCCAGCCGATCGCGTGGCATCCCGCTGCGCCGCCGCCCCAGAGCCGGGCGCCGCTGCCCGACGTCGAGCGCCGTCGCCTCCTCCGCGTGGGCGCCGCGAGCGGCGCGCTGCTCGGCGCCGGCACCGGGCTCGGCGGCGTCATGGTGCTCTTCTGGCTGCTCATCCTCGGGATGTCCGCGGTCTTCGCGCCGCTCGTCATCGCGTACGACCAGGGCGACCCGCTGCAGGAGGCGATCGCCGCCGTCATCACACCGCTCACCGTGGCGGTGCTGGCGGTCGGCACCGTGCTGTGTCTGCTCGGGGTCGCGCTCAGCTGGGCGCTGCTGCGCCGGTGGGGCGGCGGGCGAGCGCTCGGCGTCACCGCCGCGGGCGCTGCGATCGCCGCGGTGCCGGTGCACGGGACGAACATCCTGATCGTCCTGCTGTCGTTCGTGCTGCAGCCCGATCTCGACGAGGCGACCGGGATCGCGGTCGTCGCGCTCGTGGCGGCCTTCGCCGGGGTCGGCGTCGGTGCGGCAGCCGGTGCGGGCGCCTGGCGGTGGATGGGCGGGGCGCTGCGGCCGCGTCGCTGACGCGACCCCACCAGCGGCGGTGCGATCCGGCGACGTGCCACGGGCGGAGGTCAGGGCGGGCCATCCGGGCCGGGAGGACCTCCGCTCCTGACGGGCAGAGGGTTGAGCAGGACGCGCCGAGAGCGATTTGCACCATGGCGCCGCTCACGGCGCGCGGAATCAGACCCTTACGGGAGGACCCGCAGAGCTCTACGCTCGCTCTCACCTCGCCGTAACATCGTTACAGAATCCGGGCGACACATGACGACGACGTCGCGCGTCGCTCGATCCGAGGCACTCGCATCGAGTCAAGGAGACACATCATGAAGAAGATGCTCGCGGCCACCGCCGTCGCCGCATTCGCCGTGCTCGGCATCGCCACACCCGCGCAAGCCGCTCCTCCGGACAACGCCGCCCAGAACACCGAGGCCTACTGGGAGGCGATGGGCTACGGCGACTGCACGAAGGTCGAGCTGCCCGACGGCGTCGGCAGCTACACGCTCGACCCCATCGCGCCGCCGAGCATCTACACCCTGCTCGTGCTGAAGTCCGGCTCCGGGGCGAGCGCGAACGACGTCATCATGTACCCGTGGTCCGGGATGGCCTACATGCACAGCACCAGCAAGGACCTCAGCCACATCATCTACTGCGTCGCGATGCAGCAGAGCTGAGCCACGAGCCACGGCGAGGCGGGGCGGCTGGTCGGCCCGCCTCGCCGTCTCGTTCACCCGGCGGGGACGAGGGCGCGGGTGCGCCAGAGCGCGGCGGCCGCGACCGTCGCGATGGCCGCGATCGCCGCGAGCAGCAGCGCGGTCCACGAGAGGCCGAGCGCCGCACCGACGATGCCGGCGAGCGGGTAAGTGATGATGAAGCACGCGTGCGAGAGCGCGAACTGCGCGGCGAAGGCCGCCGGGCGCTCCTCGGTCGACGCGTTGCGGCGCACGAGCCGCGACGACGCGGTGAGGATCGCCGCGTTGCCTGCGCCGAGCAGCGCCCAGAGCGGCAGCAGCAGCGCCCACGGCGGCTCGCCCGCCAGGCTCGCCGCGACGCCGCCGAGGCCGATCGCCACGACCGCGCCCCCCGTCAGCATGACGGTGCGCTCGGCGACGCGATCGAGGATGCGGGGGAGCGAGAGCGCGACGAGCATCGATCCGGCGCCATACGCCGCGAGCAGGATCGCGACATCTGCCTGCGGCCGCCCGAGCCGCTCCTGCACGAGCACGACCGTGTTCACGATGACCATCGCCGTCGGCGCCGCCACCGCGAGGTTGAGGGCGAGCAGCGCGCGCAGCTCCGCGTGCCGCCCGAACACCCGCACGCCGCGCGTCAGCCGCTCGGCGAACGACGATCCGCGCTCGAGCTCGATCGCCGGGAAGCGCGTCGCGAGCACGAGCGCCGCCGAGAGCACGAAGCCGGCGACGGTGCCGAGGAACAGGTTCGAGTACGACATGACGAGCAGCAGGGCCGCGGCGAGCGCCGGGCTCAGCAGCGACTCGAGGTCGTAGGCGAGCCGGGAGAGCGACAGCGCGCGCGTGTACTGCCGCTCGTCGGGCAGGATCTCGGGGATGACCGCCTGGAACGCGGGCGTGAAGGTGGCGGAGGCGCACTGCAGCACGAAGATGAGCACGTAGATCTGCCACA
Source organism: Agrococcus jenensis (assembly GCF_003752465.1). NCBI lineage: Bacteria > Bacillati > Actinomycetota > Actinomycetes > Micrococcales > Microbacteriaceae > Agrococcus > Agrococcus jenensis. The sequence goes on from NZ_RKHJ01000001.1 coordinate 1,194,620, forward strand.
CCTCGCCCACGAGCGGGAGCATGAGCGCGATCGCGGCGCGGATCACGTCGGCGCCGATGAGCAGCGTCTTGCGCGGCACGCGGCTCGTCGCCGCGATCAGCAGCGGGCCCGCACCGACGTAGGCGAGCATCTTGATCGTGAGCGCGACGCCGAGCACGACGCCCGCATCGCCACCGGCGAGGTCGAACGCGAGCAGCCCGAGCGCGACGGTCAGGAGTCCCGTGCCGAGCAGCGCCACGATCTGCGCGCTGAAGAGCTTGGCGTAGGCGGGGTTGCGCAGCACGTCACGCACGGTCGGACTCCGACCGCTCGCGCTCTGCGGCGTCACCGACGAGGATGTGCTCGGGCGCGGTGCCCAGCATGTGCTCGGCCTGGTGCATGGCGACCGAGACGAGCTCGCTCGCGTGGTCGTCGGCGAGCCGGTAGAAGACGCGCGTGCCCGCGTGCCGGGCGACGACCATCCGCGCGAGCCGCAGCTTCGCGAGGTGCTGCGAGACCCCGGGGGTGGGCTTCCGCACCGCCGCGGCCAGGTCGCCCACCGACTGCTCGCCGTCGCGCAGTGCGAGCAGGATCTTCACCCGCGTGACGTCGGCGAGCATCGAGAAGACCTCGACCGCCAGCTCGACCTGCTCGTCCGCTGACTGCATATCTGCGTTCATACGCAAACAGTGACACAGCAAGAGCGTCGCAGCAAGCAGCCCCATGATCAGGATCTTTGCATCATCGTATTGTCAACAATCTGCAACCGAGGTACATTGCTGACATGAGCGGCGAGACCCACGACCACCACGGCCACGACCACGACCACGAGCGCGGTCATGCCTTCGGCGAGGCGCACCCGCCGCGCCCGGCCGCAGAGGGCGGCGATCACGGGCACGGGCACAGCCACGGCCTCGAAGGGCACTCGACCGGCACCGGCAAGCACCGCAAGAAGCTCGTCATCGTGCTCTGCATCACCTTCGCCATCTTCTTCGTGCAGGTGATCGGCGCGTTCATCGCCAACTCGCTCGCCCTGCTCGCCGACGCCGGCCACATGCTCACGGACGCGCTCGGCGTGACGATCGCGCTCATCGCCAGCCTGCTCGCGGCGCTGCCGGCGACGTCGAAGCGCACCTTCGGTCTCATGCGCGTCGAGGTGCTCGCCGCGCTCGCCAACGGCATCATCCTCGGCGTGATCTGCGTCGTGATCGTGGTGGAGGGCGTCCGCCGCTTCGGCACCGAGGTCGAGGTGGCAGCCTGGCCGATGCTCATCGCCGCCATCATCGGCGCGGTCGCGAACCTCGTCTCGCTGCTCATCCTGCAGTCGGGCCAGAAGGAGAGCCTCAACGTCCGCGGCGCCTACCTCGAGGTGCTCGGCGACCTGCTCGGCTCGGTCGCCGTGATCATCGCGGCAATCATCATCTTGTTCACGGGTTGGTACATCGTCGACCAGCTCGCCTCGTTCGCGATCGCGCTGCTCATCGCGCCGCGCGCCTACAGCCTGCTCAAGGACGTGGTGCGCGTGCTGCTCGAGGCGACGCCCAAGGACGTCGACCTCGACCAGACGCGCGAGCACCTGCTCTCGGTGCCGGGCGTGACGGACGTGCACGACCTGCACGCGTGGACGATCACGTCGGGCGTCAACGCCCTCTCGGCCCACGTCGTCATCGACGAGACCGCGGAGCAGCGCGACTACCACGAGATCCTCGACGAGCTCCACGCGTGCCTCGGGGAGCACTTCGACTCCGACCACTCCACGCTGCAGCTCGAGCCGGCGAAGCACGTGCATCACGAGCACGCGCTGCATGCGTGACGCGCACCGCGCCGCACAGCAATATCATCGTCCGAATGTCTACAGTGGCATGACACCAGCGTGTCGGCAGGAGGCAGCGTGAACGGAGTCCAGACGCTCTCGGCGATCGAGAATCGCTCGACGGCGGTCATCATCGCGGACCAGCTGCGGGAGGGGATCGTCGCGGGCACGTTCGTCTCCGGCGACCAGATCAACGAGGCGCAGCTCGCCGAACGGCTGCAGGTCTCACGCGGCCCCGTGCGCGAGGCGCTCCACCGGCTCGTCCAGGAAGGGCTGCTCGAGGGCCGCCCGAACCGCGGCGTGTTCGTCAAGGAGGTCACGCGACGCGACATCGCCGAGGTGGCGGAGGCGCGCGAGGTGATCGAGTGCGCGGCGGCCGAGGTGATCACGAGCATGGAGGCCGAGCAGCGCGATCGCATCGCCGAGGCGTTGGTGGCGGCCACCGAGCCGATGGCGGCCGCGGTGGCATCCGGCGATCGGGACCGCTTGCGGCGGGCCGACCTCGCCTTCCACACGCAGCTCGTGCGCAGCGGCGAGAACACGCGGCTGCTCCGCGCCTACACGACGCTCGCGACCGAGGCGCTCATCTGCATGCTGCACTTCGGCGACAGCGAGCCCGACGACGACCTGATCGCGAGCCACGTCCACATCGCCGAGCTCATGCGCTCCGGCGACATGGAGGCGGTGCACCTCGCGCTGCACGAGCACCTGTCGATCGACGAGCTCGATCTGCACTCGCACGACGAGGAGACGCTGCGGCACGGTCGCGTGGAGGGCTGACCCTCTCCACGCGGATCGAGGAGGACGGCGGAGCCGCCCGCACTTGCTGGTCCAGTAGGACGGCGGAGCCGGCCCCACTTGCTGGTCGAGTAGGACGGCGAAGCCGGCCCGTATCGAGACCACGGGATCGCGCCGGCTCGGTTCGTCTCGATACGCGGCCGGCTGCGCCGGCTGCTACTCGACGAGCGGGTAGGGCTGGTCGAGTAGGACGGCGGAGCGGCCCGCACACTTGCTGGTCGAGTAGGACGGCGAAGCCGGCCCGTATCGAGACCATGGGGTCGCGCGGTCGCGGTCCGTCTCGATACGCGGCCGGCTGCGCCAGCTGCTACTCGACGAGCGTGGTGCGGCTGCTGCTCGACGAGCGCGGTGAGGCTGCTCCTCGACGAGCGGGGAGCGCCGGTCAGTCGAAGGGGGCCGCCAGCGCGTTGCGCTGGTAGGCGAAGATGACGCTCGTGCGCGTCGAGGCGACGCTGTGCTGCGCCGAGAGGTGCTGCACGACGACGGCGCGCAGCTCCGACGAGTCCTCGACCGCGACGTGCACGAGGTAGTCGTCGACGCCGCCGACGAAGAAGAGCTGGATGACCTGCGGCAGCGCGCCCACCTCCGCCGCGAACCGCTCGATGCTCTCCTGCCGCGAGCCTGGCCGGAGGGTGACGCCGATCATCGCCTGCAGGCCGCGCCCGAGCGCCGCCTGGTCGATGCTCGCGTGGTAGCCGCGCACGATGCCGCGGCCCTCGAGCGCGCGCAGCCGCGCGTGGGCGGTGGACGGCGCCACGCCCGCCCGCGCCGCGAGCTGCGCGTTCGTCGCGCGCGCATCTCGCGCGAGCTCGCCGATGAGCGTGCTGTCGATCGGGTCGAGCATGCGCTCCCGAAGATCCTGCATCCGCGTGCCTCCCGCATCCGGCGCGATGTGCGACTGACGTCAGCATAGGCGCGATCTGCCGAAGGATCTGCGAAGAAGAGCCGCCTGACCCGAACAGGCCCCCAAGATGATGGCACTTCCCAGAACGATCGCACCACCGCAGCAGAGGAGCCCCCATGCGCATCGGCATCCCCACCGAGATCAAGAACAACGAGCACCGCGTCGGCATCACGCCCGCGGGCGTCGACGCCCTGACCGACCGCGGCCACACCGTGCTCGTGCAGGCCGGCGCCGGCGAGGGCTCGCGCATCACCGACGACGCCTACCGGGCCGCAGGTGCGACCGTCGTCGACGACGCGGCGACCGTGTGGGGCGACACCGAGCTGCTCGTCAAGGTCAAGGAGCCGATCGCCTCGGAGTACGGCTACCTGCGTGCCGACCAGACCCTCATGACCTACCTGCACCTCGCGGCCGACCGACCGCTGACGGATGCGCTGGTCGCGGCAGGCACGCCGGCGATCGCCTACGAGACGGTCCAGCTCGCCGACCGCTCGCTGCCGCTGCTCTCGCCGATGAGCGAGGTCGCCGGCCGCCTGTCGATCGCGGTCGGCGCACACTCGCTGCTGCGCGCGAGCGGCGGCCGCGGGACGCTCATGGGCGGTGTCGCCGGCGCTCCTCCCGCGGAGGTCGTCGTCATCGGCGGCGGTGTCGCGGGCGAGCACGCGGCTGCGAACGCCATCGGCCTGGGCGCATCCGTCACCGTCATCGACCGCTCGCTGCCGCGCCTCAAGGAGCTGCAGATGCGCTACGGCACCACGATCCGCACGCTCGCCTCGACGCGCCTCGCGATCGCCGAGGCTGTCGCGAACGCCGACCTCGTGATCGGCTCGGTGCTCATCCCGGGCGCCGCGGCGCCGAAGCTCGTGACCGACGAGATGGTCTCGACCATGCGCCCCGGCGCCGTGCTCGTCGACATCGCCATCGACCAGGGCGGCTGCTTCGAGGGCTCGCGCCCGACGACGCACGATGCGCCGACCTTCGCCGTGCACGACGCCGTCTTCTACTGCGTCGCGAACATGCCCGGCGCGGTGCCCGAGACCTCGACGCGCGCGCTCACGAACGCGACGCTGCCCTACGTGCTCGAGGTCGCCGACCGCGGCTGGGAGGCGGCGACGGAGGCCGACCCCGCGCTGCGCCTCGGGCTCAACACGCGCTCCGGCTCGGTCACGCACGCCGGTGTCGCGCGGGCGTTCGGCCTCGACCTCGCGGCCTGATCCGCTCCTTCGGATGCGCGGAAGGGCAGGCTCCACGCCTGCCCTTCCGCGCATCGTAGTATTGCCCTACAATCAGAGGATCCGCGCACCGCAGCGTGCTGACCATCGTCGAAGGAGCTCTGCCGTGACCACACCAGCCAACACGGGGTCCGCCCTCTGGAGCGCGCAGGCGCACATGCCGTCCGTGCTCGGGCGCCAGCTCGTCATCGCGCGCGGCGAGGGCAACTACGTCTTCACCACCGACGGCCAGCGCCTCTTCGACGGCACCGCGGGCCTCTGGCACGCCAACATCGGCCACGGCCGCGAGGAGATGGCGGAGGCCGCGGCGCAGCAGATGCGCACGCTCGAGACGTACCACGTCTTCGGCCGCTACCTCAACGACCGCGCGGTCGAGCTCGCCGAGAAGGTCGCGTCCCTCTCGCCGATCGCCGACGCCAAGATCATCCTCAACAGCGGCGGCTCCGACTCGATCGACGTTGCGCTCAAGCTCGCGCGCCGCTACTGGCAGCTGCAGGGTCGCCCCGAGAAGACGATGATCCTCAGCCGCGACCTCGCCTACCACGGGCTGCACGCCTACGGCACGAGCGTCGCGGGCCTCGACTTCAACCGCGAGGGCTACGGCACCGACTCGCTCGTGCCCGACACGGCGCGCTTCGACACCCACGACATCGAGCAGGTGCGCAGGACGGTCGCCGAGATCGGCCCGCACCGCATCGCTGCGATCATCGCCGAGCCGGTCCAGGGCACCGGTGGCGTCATCCCGCCGGCGCCGGGCTACCTCGAGGGCCTGCAGCAGATCGCCGACGAGCACGACATCCTGCTCATCCTCGACGAGGTCATCACCGGCTTCGGCCGCACGGGCCACTGGTTCGCGGCCCAGCGCTACGGCATCCGCCCGCACATCATCGCGATGGCCAAGGGCATCTCCTCCGGCTACTCCGCAGTCGGCGGCATCATCGTCGCGCCCGAGGTGTGGGCGCCCTTCTACCGCACGGGCGCGCCGATCTACCGGCACGGCACGACCTACTCCGGGCACGCGACGTCGGCGGCGCTCGCGCTCAAGAACATCGAGATCATCGAGCGGGAGGGCCTGCTCGACCGCGTGCTGCACCTCGAGGGCGTGCTGCACGCCGAGCTCGACGCGCTCGCGGGCGACGACCGCATCGAGGAGACGCGCGTCGCGGGCCTCCTCGGCGGCATCCAGCTGCGTCCGGAGCTCTCGGCCGAGCGCGTGACGGATGCGATGGTCGACGAGGGCTGGATCGCGCGGCCCCTGCGCGGCAACGTCGTGCAGATCAGCCCGCCGTTCACGACGACCGACGACGAGCTGCGCGGCATCGTCGCCGCGACGGTCTCGGCGCTCGACGTCGTCGCCGCCGATGCGAAGGCCGACAGCCTGGCGGTGGCCCGATGAGCGCCCGCGACGACCAGCAGCTCATCGAGCGCTCCGCCGCCGTCGCGCGCGACGTCGCGCAGCAGGAGCGCGAGCGCTCCGACGCCGCGATCGCGAGCGTGGTGCTCGACCGCCTCGAGCTCGGCACCACCGACACGTTCGAGGTGCACGACCCCGCCACCGGTCGGGTGATCGCGACGCCCGCGGACCACTCGATCGACGACGCGCTCGTCGCGCTCGCCCGCGCGGATGCGGCTGGCAGGGCGTGGGCGCGCACGACCGCCCGCCAGCGCTCCGACGTGCTCCACCGCGCCTACGGCCTCATCATCGAGCAGAAGGACCGCCTCGCCCGCGTCATCACGCGCGAGATGGGCAAGCCGCTCGCCGAGGCCTACGGCGAGGTGCAGTACGCCGCCGACTACGTGCGCTGGTACGCCGAGGAGGCGCTCCGGCCCGCGGGCAACTACCGCGAGAACCCCGCGGGCGGCTCGACGATCCTCACGACTCGCGCGCCGATCGGCACGACGCTGCTCATCACGCCGTGGAACTTCCCCATGGCGATGGCCACGCGCAAGATCGCCCCGGCGATCGCCGTCGGTTGCGGCGCCGTCGTGAAGCCGGCAGCGCTCACGCCGCTGACCACGCTCGTGGTCGCCGAGATCTTCGTCGAGGCGGGCGTGCCCGCCGAGCTCGTGCAGGTCGTGACCACGACGGATGCGTCGGGCTTCAGCAAGGCGCTCATGGCCGACGCCCGCGTGCGCAAGGTGTCGTTCACCGGCTCGACCGGCGTCGGCAGCGTGCTGCTCGGCCAGGCGGCGAAGCACGTCATCAAGAGCTCGATGGAGCTGGGCGGCAACGCCCCGCTGCTCGTCTTCGACGACGCCGACCTCGAGCGTGCCGTGGAGGGTGCGGTCGTGGCCAAGCTCCGCAACGGCGGGCAGTCCTGCGTCGCCGCCAACCGCATCCTCGTGCAGAGCGGCATCGCCGACGCCTTCGTCGAGGGCTTCACCGAGCGGATGCGCCAGGCGGTGCTCGGCAACGGCCTCGCGGAGGGCGTCACGCTCGGCCCCGTCATCGACGACCGAGCGGTGTCGAGCTTCTCGCGGCTCGTCGACGACGCCGTCGCGAAGGGTGCCGACCTGCGTACCGGCGGCGCGGCACCGGAGGGCGACGGCCACTTCTTCGAGGCCACCGTGCTCGACCGGGTGCCGGACGACGCGGAGATCGCGAACACCGAGATCTTCGGACCGGTGGCCGCGATCGCGCGCTTCGAGAGCGAGCACGAGGCCATCGAGCGCGCCAACAGCACGCCGTTCGGCCTCGCGAGCTACGTCTTCTCGCAGGACATCGACCGTGCCCTGAACATCGCCGACCAGCTCGACGCGGGCATGGTGGGCATCAACCAGGGCATCGTCTCGAACGTCGCCGCGCCGTTCGGCGGCGTGAAGGCGTCGGGCCTGGGGCGAGAGGGCAGCGGTGAGGGCCTCGAGGAGTACCAGGAGATCCGGTTCTACAACCTTGGCCGCCGCGGCGCCTAGCGCGGCTCGCGCGCTGATCCCGGGGGCGACCCCGGGGTCAGCCCGTCGCGCCGGCGCCGCCGGCTGCCAGGATCTGTCGGATGCGCTGGTGGTTCTCGTGCAGGTGCCCGGCGAGCGCAGCACGTGCGCCCTCGACGTCGCCGGAGAGCGCGGTGTCGAGGAGGCGCCGGTGGTGCGCGAGCACCGCCTCGTCGACGTGCCCGGGCTCGTCGTCGGTGTGCGACAGGATCAGCAGGTAGTAGCCGAGCTCGGTCGTGAGCGACGAGAAGAAGGCGCTGAGCCGAGCGCTGCCGAGGCCGTCGACGATCGCCGCGTGGAAGGCCATGTCGGCGGCGACGATCTCGCGCGCCTGCCCGGTGCCGGCAGCCGCGACCAGCGCCTCGAACGCGCCCTCGAGCGCTGCGACGCGCGCGGGCGTGCGCTCAGCGCCCACGGCGAGCGTCTCGAGGTGCAGCCGGGTGCGGAACAGGTCGTCGAGCTCATCGATCGACGGCGTCACGACCACGGCGCCGCGATGCATCTCGTAGCGCACGAGCCGGCCCTGCTCGAGCAGCCGGATGCCCTCGCGCACCGAGTTGCGCGAGATGCCGAGGCTCTCGGCGAGGGCGCTCTCGCGGAGGCGCTCACCCGGCCCCAGCGTGCCGTCGAGGATGAGCGCGGTGAGGTGGTCGGCGGCCTGCTCGGCGGCGCTCGTGCGCTGCAGCGCGAGCGGCGCGACCGCTCGCTCGGGCGCGGCAGCGACCTGCCGCGCCGCGGCTGCGCCGCTCGTCGTCCGTGCCTCGTCCATCCGCTGCAGTCTGCCAGCCGGCCCCGCTCGCGGCGACCAGCACCGCACCGTCGCGCACTGCGGCCGCGGCACTTCCGCATCCGCTCTTGCGTTATTGCGCATCTACGCAAAGAATGAAGCCATGTTCCTCGCTCTCCGCCACCGCGTGTTCCGCCGCCTCTTCGCAGCGCACGTCGTCGCGCTCCTCGGCACCGGCCTCTCGACGATCGCGATCGGCTTCCTGGTCTTCGACACGACCGGCGGCAACGCCGCCGGGGTCCTCGGCACGCTGCTGGGCATCAAGATGCTCACGTTCCTGCTGCTCGGGCCGCTCGCGCCCCTCGTCGCGCGCCGCGTGGGCACGAAGCGGCTGCTCGTGCTCACCGACCTCGCCCGCGTCGCGGTGGCGCTCGCGCTGCCGTTCGTCGGGGATGTGGTCACGGCCTACCTGCTGATCTTCGTGCTGCAGGCGGCGTCGGCCCTCTTCACGCCCACCTTCCAGGCCACGATCCCAGCCGTCGTGACGGATGAGCGCCAGTACACCGGAGCGCTCGCGCTCAGCAGGCTCGCGTACGACATCGAGTCCCTCGTCTCCCCGTCGATCGCGGGCGTCGTGGTGGTCGTGGCGTCGTCGTCGGCGCTCTTCTTCGGCACGGGCGTCGGATTCCTCGCATCCGCCCTGCTCATCGTCTCGGCGGCGCTGCCGAAGGCTGCGGCGCCCGCTCGCGGCGTGCACAGCGTGCGCCGCGAGATCGCTCGCGGCACGAGGCTCATGCTGCGGGTGCCGCGGCTGCGCGCGGTGCTGACGCTGCACCTCGCGCTCGCGTCGGTCGGCGCGATCGCGGTCGTGCTCACCCTGCCCCTCGTGCTCGGCGAGCTGGGCGGCGGCGAGGCCCAGGCGGCCGGCCTGCTCGCCGTCTACGGCGTCGGGTCGATCACGGCCGCCGTGCTGATGCCGATGATGATCGCCCGCATCGGGGTGCGTCCGTACATGCTCGCCGGCCTCGCGCTCATGATCGCGTCGATGGCCTTCGTGTGGCCCGTGCTCGCGCTCTCCTCCGGGCAGGACGCGCTGCCGTGGCTCTGGGCGATCTGGTTCCTGGCGGGCCTCGGCTACTCGGCGGTGCTCGCGCCGATGGGGCGGGTCCTGCGCGACGCCGTCCCGGACGACGACCTCCCCGACGTGTTCGCCGCGCAGTTCTCGCTCGCCCACGGCTGGTGGCTCATCAGCTACCCGGTCGCGGGCTGGGGTGCGACGGTCATCGGCTTCGGTCCGACCTCGCTGCTCCTCGCGGTGTTCGCCGCGCTCGCGCTCGGCTTCGCCGCGCACGCATGGCGCACGCCGTCGCTCGGGGAGATGCATCCGGAGCTCGCCGCCTCGCACCGGTGACCTCGAGCGAGCGGTTGTGTAGATTGTTGACAGTCTGCATCAGCAGCTCGACGAGGAGGACGACATGAACACCCACGTGATCACGGTGCTGGCAGGGGACGGGATCGGCCTGGAGGTCATGCCCGTCGCGATGGAGGTGCTCGAGGCCGCGATCGAGGGGCACGACGTGCGCCTCGAGTGGCGCGAGCAGCCGTGGGGGAGCGACTACTACCGCCAGCACGGCCGCATGATGCCGACGGACGCGATCACCACGATGACCGCCACCGACGCGATCTTCCTCGGCGCGGTGGGCCACCCCGACGTGTCCGACGTCGAGACGCTGTGGGGGATGCTCATCCCGATCCGCCGCGAGTTCGACCAGTACGTCAACCTGCGCCCGGTGCGCTCGTTCTCGGGCGTGCGCTCGTCGCTCGCCGGCGATCCCGAGATCGACGTCGTGATCGTGCGCGAGAACGTGGAGGGGGAGTACTCCGCCGTCGGCGGACGCAGCTACCAGGGCACGCCCTTCGAGGCCGCGCACCAGCAGTCGATCTTCACGCGGCACGGCATCGAGCGCATCACGCGGTTCGCCGTCGAGGTCGCCCAGGGCCGATCCGGCCGCCTCGTCTCGGCGACGAAGTCGAACGGCATCATCCACACGATGCCCTTCTGGGACGAGGTCGTGGCCGAGGTCGTCGCGCAGTCCGACGGCGTCCAGCTCGAGTCGGTGCTCATCGACGCGCTCGCCGCGCGCGCGGTGCGGTCGCCGCAGAGCATCGACGTGATCGTCGCCTCGAACCTGTTCGGCGACATCCTCTCCGACCTCGTCGCGGGCGCGGTCGGCTCGATCGGCATCGCCCCGAGCGCCAACCTCAACCCGGAGCGCGAGCACCCCTCGATGTTCGAGCCGGTGCACGGCTCGGCGCCCGACATCGCGGGCCGCGGCATCGCCAACCCGATCGGGCAGATCTGGGCAGGCGCCATGATGCTGCGCCACCTCGGGCATGACGACATCGCCACGGGTCTCGAGGAGGCCTTCACCGCGGTGCTCGAGCGCGGCGAGGTCACGCCCGACCTCGGCGGCTCGCTCTCCACCGTCGAGGTGGGTGCCGCCGTCATCGCGGAGCTGCGCCGACGCCGCGCGTGACGGGCATGTTTCGGAGCGGTAACGAGATGATTGGATTGTTGACAATCTGCCGCTAGGAGGTCTAGCGTCACCCGTAGGCCAGCAACGGAGCAGGCACCGATTCTCTGGACGGGGTGAGCATGCACAGTCTCGAAGTGACAGATCTGCGGATCTCGATCGGCGGCCGCACGATCGTGAACGGGACATCGTTCTCGGTCCGCGTCGGGCAGCGCGTCTGCCTGCTCGGCGAGTCGGGCTCCGGCAAGTCGCTCACGGCGAGCGCCGTGCTCGGCCGCCTCCCCTCCAACGCGGTGACCTCGGGCAGCATCAAGGTCAACGGCGTCGAGGTGCTCGGCGTGCCGGCCTCGAAGCGCCCGGAGGAGGCGCGGGTCGCGATGGTCTTCCAGGACTCCGCGGTCGCGCTCAACCCGCTCGTGCGCATCCGCGAGCAGATCATCGAACCGCTCCGCCGCCACCGCGGGCTCTCCCGCGAGGACGCGCTGCAGGCGGCCGTCGAGCTCGCCGAGTCGGTCGGCCTGCCCGACCCCGAGACGATCATCGACCGCTTCTCGGCAGAGCTCTCTGGCGGTCAGCGCCAACGCATCTGCATCGCCCTCGCCCTCGCGTGCAACACGCGGCTCATGGTGGCGGACGAGCCGACCACCGCCCTCGACGTCGTGACCCAGAAGCGCGTGCTCGACGTGCTGAAGAAGTACACCGCCGGGCAGCACACCCCCGCGCTCCTCTTCATCACGCACGACTTCGCGGTCGCCTCCGAGCTGTGCAGCGACTCCGTCGTGATGAAGGACGGCGACGTCGTCGAGGCGGGCCAGGTGCACTCGATCTTCGCCGCCCCCAAGAACCCCTACACCCGCGAGCTCATCCGTGCCGCCCGCGCCGCGACCGTCGACCCGTACGTCGAGCGGTTCAAGCGCGAGCTCGAGGACCTCCGCGCCGAGGACGCCGCGCAGGCGCCGGCCCGCGCGATGTTCTACGACATCGGGGAGGTCAGCCGGGCCTACGCGATGCCGCGCAAGGGCCTGTTCGGCAAGCGCGAGATGAAGACGGCGCTGCACCCGACCACCCTCACCATCGGGGCGGGCGAGCGCGTCGGCATCGTCGGCGTCTCCGGCTCCGGCAAGACGACGCTGCTGCGCCTCATGCTCGCGCTCGACACCACCGACACCGGTGCGGTGACGTGCGAGGGCAAGGAGGTCTTCCCGGCCGAGGTGCGCAAGCTCAAGTGGTACCGCCGCAAGGTGCAGTACGTGCCGCAGGACCCCGCGAGCACGCTCGACCCGCTCATGACGGTCGCCAAGCTCGTGCGCGAGCCGCTCGTGCGCCTCGGCGTCGACGGCGACCACGACGAGATGGTGCGCGAGGCACTCGACTCCGTGGGCCTCGACGAGACGTTCATGCACCGCCGCGCGAACGAGCTCTCGGGCGGGCAGGCGCAGCGCCTCGCCATCGCCCGGGCGATCGCGACGCGCCCCGACTTCCTGCTCGCCGACGAGCCCGTCAGCGGCCTCGACCTGCCGATGCGCGAGGCGATCGTCGCCCTGCTGCGCAAGGTCTCCGAGGAGCGCGGCACCGGCATCGTGGTCGTCTCGCACGACCTCTCGATGGTCGCGAGCCTGTGCGAGCGCACGGTCGTGATGCACGGCGGCGAGGTCGTCGAGGACCGCTCCACGAAGCAGGTCCTCACGGATCCGCGGCACGAGCGCACCAGGGAGCTGCTCGACGCCATCCCCACCCTCCACGTCATGCCCGCTGACCTGCAGATCGCCTAGGAAGGCACGCGAATGGCACTCTCGACCCAGGCCGTTCCCGCCCTGCGACGCACGCAGCGCCGGACCACGCTCTCGACCGGCTCGAAGGCGGCGATGATCTCGACGCTGTCCCGCGTCGGCACGATCCTCGCCGTCATCTTCCTGCTCGGCATCCTCCCGCTGCTCTCCGGCCGCGACATCGCCGCCTCGGTCTTCCGCACCCGCTACGCCGAGGGCGAGATGACGCCGGAGGCCCTCGAGGCCATCCGGCGCGAGCTCGGTCTGGAGGCCGGCCCGCTCGGCGCGTTCTTCGCCTGGGTGGGCAAGGCCGTGCAGGGCGACTTCGGCGTCTCCTGGACGACCAAGGAGCCGGTCATGCCGGTGATGCTCGAGGCGCTCGGCAACTCGCTCACCCTGATGCTCGCGGCCCTCGTCATCGCGATCGTCCTCGCCGCGCTGCTCACGATCCGCACCTTCCGCCGCGGCCTGGCCGGCCGCTCCGACCGCACGGGCGGCGGTCTCGCCGCCGCGTTCACCGCGCTGCCGGAGTTCCTGCTCGCCTCGGTGCTGCTCGTCGTCTTCGCGGTGTGGCTCGGTTGGTTCCCGCCCTTCGGCTGGCGCGGCATCAACTACGTCGTGCTCCCCGCGCTGTCCATGGGCCTGCCGGCCGGCGGCTTCCTCGGGCGACTCCTCTCGGATGCCCTCGCGAGCACGTTCAGCGAGCGCTGGGTCGCGACCTGGCAGGTCGCCGGATTCTCGAAGGCGCGGATCATCCTCGCGGTGATCCGGCGCACGCTCCCCGGCGTGACCGCACCGATGTCGCTCATCCTCGTCGGCATCACGGCCGGCGCTGTGGTGATCGAGCAGGTGTACGCGATCCCCGGCATCGGCCGCGCGACGCTCGCCGCCGCCCAGTCGCAGGACCTGCCGATGCTGCAGGGCGGCGTGATCCTGCTCATGATCCTCGCGGTGGTGCTCGGCATCGGTGCGACGCTGCTGCGCCGGGTGCTGCTGGGACCGGCGCTGCGCTCCAACTCCCTGCCGGCCGCGGTGCCCAAGACGCCCAGCTCGAAGTGGGCGCTGCTGCTGCCCGCCGCCATGCTCGCGCTGCTCCTCGTCGTCGTCCTCGCGGGTCTGCCGCGCGATCCCTTCGCGCTCGACTTCGCCCGCCTGCAGCCCCCGAGCTGGGAGCTGCCGCTCGGCGCCGACGCGAGCGGCCGCGACGTGCTCGCCCGCATCTCGCACGGCGCGCTCTCGACGATCGGCGTCGGCGCGGTCGTCGCGGCCGTCTGCCTCGGCATCGGTCTGCTCGTCGGGCTCTTCCCCAACCTCGGTGCCGGGCCGATCGAGGTGACGAACGCGGCCCCGCCGATCCTCGCGGGCCTCATCATCGCCGCCGTCATGGGCCCGTCGTCGTTCGGCGCCGCGGTCGCCGTCACGCTCGTCAGCTGGGCGCCGCTCGCGGCCCACACCGCGGCGCTCGTCGCGGAGGTGAAGGCGCAGCCGCACGTGAAGATCGCGCCGGTGCTCGGCGTCGGCCCGGTGCGCATGCTGCTGCGCTACGTGCTGCCGAGCGTCGTCGGCCCGGTCTTCCGCCACGCGTGCCTCCGCCTCCCCGGCATCGCGCTCGCGCTCGCCGCGCTCGGCTTCCTGGGCCTCGGCCCGCAGCCGCCGGCATCCGACTGGGGCCTCGTGCTCGCCGAGGGCCTGCCCTACGTGGAGCGCGCACCGCTCGTCGTGCTCGTGCCCGCCGGCGCGCTCGTGCTGCTGTCGATCTTCGCCGTCTCGCTCTCGAGCCTCAGCATCGACCTCCGCGGCGGCAAGGCCAAGGTCAGCCGCCGCAGGAAGCCGCTCCGCAACATCACCGACCAGCGCACGGGCCTCATCCCGACGGCCCTCCCCACCACCAGCGTCCCGCCCACGACCGACGTCACGTCGGTCACCCGATAGCCGTCCCGCACCACCACCGAAAGGCGCACATGTCCATCGAACTCCCTCGTCCGAAGTACATCTCCTTCGACGTCATCGGCACGCTCATCTACTTCGAGATGCGCAAGACGGTCGAGCCGATCGTCAAGGACCGCCTGCCGGCCGACCAGCTCGAGCCCTTCTTCGCCGACTTCAGCTTCATCCGCTACGACGAGGTCCTCGAGTACCACCCCTACGACGAGGTGCTCGAGCGCTCCTTCCGCCGCATCTGCGAGCGCTACGGCATCGAGGCTCGCGACGAGGACGTCGCCGCGATCCAGCGCGACGTGCTCGAGTGGGGCGCGCACCCCGACGTGCCCGAGCCGCTCGCGAAGATGGCCGAGCACTTCCCGCTCGTCGCGCTCTCGAACGCCGACGACCGGCACCTCAACACCTTCATCCCCCGCCTCGGCGCGCCCTTCCACGCGGTGATCACCGCCGAGCAGACCGGCGCCTACAAGCCGCGCGTCCAGGCCTTCGACCACATGCTGCGGCAGCTCGACGCGAAGCCGTCGGAGTTCCTCCACATCTCGTCGCACCAGCTCTACGACCACATCCCCATGGCCAAGCTCGGCTTCACCAACAAGGTGTTCCTCGACCGCGGCTACGACCCCGACCTGCCCGCCTACGGCGCGGTGCGCATGACCTCGCTCGACGAGGTCAACAGCGCCCTCGGCATCGCCTGACCCCGCACGACCTCCGCATGGCAATGAAAGGGAACACCATCATGAGCAAGACACTCAGGCGCAGGGTCGGGGCCGCCGTCGCCCTCACGGCGTCGGCAGCGCTCCTCCTCGCCGGCTGTGCCGGTGGCGGTGCGGATCCGGCCAGCAGCGAAGGCGGCGGCAGCGGCGAGGGCAGCGACCAGCGCATCCGGCTGGCGATGCTCCAGCCGCCGCAGACCGCGCTCAGCCCGTTCAGCGACGACGCCACCAAGCTCAGCCGCTGGAGCACCGCGGAGTCGCTCGTGCGGCTCAACGAGGACCTCGAGATCGAGCCGCTGCTCGCGACCGAGTGGGAGCAGACCGACGACCTGACGTGGGTGTTCACGATCCGCGAGGGCGTCACCTTCCACGACGGCGCCGCGCTCGACGCCGCAGCCGTCGAGAACAGCCTCGACCAGGCGGCTGCGGCCGACCCGGTGCCGCGCGTGCTGCGAGGCGTCACGCTCGACGCCGCGGCCACGGGCGACCTCGAGGTGACGATCACGACCGACGTGCCCGACCCGCTGCTCGTCAACCGGCTCGCGAGCGCACAGCTCTCGATCTTCTCGGATGCCGCCTACGGCGACGACGGCACCGTGAGCCCGATCGGCACGGGCACCGGGCCGTTCGAGCTCACCGAGCTCAGCGGCACGACCACCGCGACGCTCGACCGGTACGAGGAGTACTGGGGCGAGACGGCGCAGGCCGCCGGCATCGACGTGTCCTTCGTGCCCGACGGCGCTGCCCGCGCCGCCGCGCTCCGCTCCGGCGAGGCCGACGTCGCCGAGACGATCCCCGTCTCGCAGGCCAGCCTGCTCGACGAGACGATGGCCTTCGAGGTGCAGCAGTCGCGCACCACGTACCTCGCGCTCAACACCGAGAGCGGACCGTTCGCCGACCCGGCGGTGCGCGCCGCGGCCTACGCGGCCATCGACCCGCAGGTCATCGTCGACACGATCTACGAGGGCCGCGCCGACGTCGCGGAGGGCCTGATCGGCCCGGCCATCCCGTGGGCTGCAGACCTCCGCGGCGACGTCGAGCCGACCACGGAGCCTGCCGACGTGGAGGGCGTCGAGATCGTCCTCGCGGCCTACACCGACCGCGCGGAGCTGCCCGAGATCGCGGTGCGGCTCGAGGAGCAGCTCGAGGCCGCCGGCTTCGTGGTGACGCAGGACGTGCGCGAGTACATCAACATGGAGGACGAGCTGCTCTCGGGCGGCTTCGACTCCGCGATCATGTCGCGCAACGTGCTGCTCGACACGGGTGACCCGCTGTCGTTCGAGGCTGCGGACTTCACCTGCGAGGGCGGCTTCAACATCGCTCGGCTCTGCGACCCGTCGGTCGACCAGCTGGTCGCGGACGGTCAGCCGCTGCCCGTGGGCGACGACCGCCAGCAGGCGACCATGGACATCGAGGCCGCGATCATGCAGCTCGGTGCCGCGGTGCCCATCGCGCACGACCGCGTCGTCCAGGGCGAGGCCGGCACCTGGACCGACGTCGCTCGCGACCCGCTCGAGCGTCGCCTGATCACCGAGTTCACCCGACCCGCCGAGTAGCGGGCACGACCGGGCGGGGCGCGCTCGCGCCCCGCCCGGTCCCTCACACGCACCCACGCACGAAGAGAAACGACGGAGACCCCCGTGAAGATGCACTCCTACTGGCTCGACACGTCCACGCCGAGCGGTGACTACAGCAGCACCCCGATCCCCAAGGAGGTGGACGTCGCGGTCGTCGGCGGCGGCTTCACCGGGCTCTCGACGGCGTACCACGCGGCGAAGGCCGGCAAGTCCGTGGCGCTGCTCGAGGCGAACACGGTCAACTGGGGCGCATCCGGCCGCAACGGCGGGATGGCCACGACCGGCCTGGCGATCGGCTTCCGCAGCGCGATGAAGCGCTACGGCGAGCAGCGGGCCATCGGGTACTTCAACGAGTACAACAAGGCGATCGACCTCATCGAGAACCTCGTCGAGGACCACGACCTCGACGTCGACTACGAGCGCTCGGGCAAGATGACCCTCGCCTGGAAGGCGTCGCACTTCGAGGGCATGCAGCGCACGGCCGAGGACCTCAAGCGGCTCGTCGGCCAGCCCGTCGAGCTCGTCGACCGCGCCAACATCCGCACGGAGATCGGCTCCGACGTCTACCACGGCGCGCTCGTCGACCCGCTCGGCGCGGGGATGCACGTCGGCAAGTTCGGCCACGCGCTCGCGGGCCTCGCCGTCGACGCCGGCGCCACGATCCACGAGCGGGCAGAGGTCGTCGACGTCGAGCGCATCGGCGACACCACGATCCACGACCTGAAGACGACGCGCGGCACCGTCCGCGCCGGCAACGTCGTGCTCGGCACGAGCGGCTACACGGGCAAGCCCTTCGGCTGGCAGCAGCGCCGCATCATCCCCGTCGGCAGCTTCATCGTGGTCACCGAGCCGCTGCCGCAGGCGGTCGTCGACGAGCTGCTGCCGAACCGGCGCATGGCGTCCGACAGCAAGAACTTCATCTACTACTTCCGGATCACGCCCGACAACCGCCTGCTCTTCGGCGGCCGCGCGCGCTTCGCGCTCTCGGACCCGTCGCAGGACCGCAAGAGCGGCGAGATCCTGCAGAAGGCGATGCACCACATCTTCCCGCAGACGCGCGACGCGCGGATCGACTACATGTGGGGCGGCCTCGTCGACATCTCGATGGACCAGATGGTCCACGCGGGCGAGCACAAGGGCATCCACTACTCGCTGAACTACTCGGGCCACGGCGTGCAGATGGCGAACTACATGGGCAAGGTCATGGTCGACGTCATCTCGGGCAACCCCGAGGCGAACATCTGGCGCGACCTCAAGAACCCCTGGATCCCCGGGTACTTCGGAGAGCCGTGGCTGCACCTCCGCGCAGGAGGCGCCTACTACGGCCTGCAGGACAAGTTCAGCTGAGCTGAGAGGAAGCGTCGAGGAGGATGCGAACGATGGGTGCAGGCAACGTCGGTGAGGCGATCAGCGTGATGGACGGGGATGCGGGGCTCGACGCTCTGGCGATCCCAGGCGGGGGGTATGTCGACGGCGAGTGGATCACGGACGACCTCTCGCTGGCCGTCACCGATCCCGAGGACGACGCGCTCATCGCTCGCGTCCACGTCGGCGACACCGCCACGATGGAGCGCGCGATCGCCGGCGTGCAGCGCAGCCTCCGCGAGGACGACTGGGAGCTGTGGGAGCGGCGCGAGGCGCTCGAGCGGGCGGCCGCCCTCATCCGCCAGGAGTCCGTGCGCCTCGCGCGCATCATCTCGGCCGAGAGCAGCAAGACCATCACCGAGGCGACGCGAGAGGCGGCGCGCACGGCGGAGACCATCCGCCTCTCGGCGGCATCCGGTCACCTGCTCGAGGGCGAGACGCTCGCGCTCGCCGACACCCCGCGCGGCGCCGGGCGCTTCGGCTGGAACCGCCGGGCGCCGCTCGGGGTGATCGCGGCGATCACGCCGTTCAACGACCCGATGAACCTCGTCGCGCACAAGGTGGGGCCGGCGCTCATCGCGGGCAACGCCGTGGTGCTGAAGCCGGCGAAGGCGACGCCGCTGTCGGCGCTCGCGCTGCTCGACATCCTGCTGCGCGCGGGCGTGCCGAAGGGCCGGATGGCCGTGCTCGTCTCGGAGCGCGACGCGGGCACCGCGCTCGTCAGCGACCCGCGCGTGGCCGCCGTCTCGTTCACCGGCGGACCGGTCACGGGCGACGCGCTCGTGCGGGCGGCCGGCGCGCGCAAGATCCTCATGGAGCTGGGCGGCAACAACGCGGTCGTGGTGTGCGAGGACGGCGACGTCGCCGCCGCCGCGGCGGGCATCGTCGACGGCGCCTTCGGCGTCGCCGGCCAGAACTGCCTCTCGGTGCAGCGCGTGTACGTGCACGAGAGCCGCTACCGCGAGCTCGTCGACCTCGTCGTCGGCGGCACCTCGAAGCTCGTCGTCGGGTCGAAGCGCGACAGCGCGACCGACGTCGGCCCGCTCATCTCCGAGCGCGAGGCGCGCCGCATCGAGGGCTGGGTCGACGAGGCGATCGCCGACGGGGCGACGCTCGCGATCGGCGGCGGCCGCCGGGGCGCGTTCTACGACCCGACGGTGCTGCTCGACGTCGCCGACGACGCGAAGGTGCTGCGCGACGAGGTGTTCGGCCCCGTCGTCTCGATCGTCGCCTACAGCGACCTCGACGACGCGCTCGCCCGCGTGGACGACACGGAGTTCGGGCTGCAGGCCGGCATCTTCACCGCGTCGATGGCCACCGCGATGCACGCCGTCGATCGGCTGCACGTCGGCAGCGTGCTCGTCAACGAGACCAGCGACTTCCGCATCGACTCGATGCCCTTCGGCGGCTCGAAGCGATCGGGCGTCGGCCGCGAGGGCGTCGCGAGCGCCGTCCTCGAGATGAGCGAGCCGAAGAACGTGATCGTCAGCCTGCTGGGATAGGGCCGCCGATGCCCGGCCCCGAGCGGGCCGGGCTGACCGAGGAGGCGCATGGACAGGATCATCGACGCGGTGCGGCAGCACCGCGACGCCTTCGACACCCCGGCGGTGGTCGTGCTCGGCGAGGTGCTGCGCGAGAACATCGCGCGGATGCAGGCGTTCGCCGACGGCCACGGCGTCGCGCTCCGCCCGCACGTGAAGACCCACAAGTCGGTCGACATCGGGCGCATGCAGCTGGCGGCCGGCGCGAGCGGGATCACGGTCAGCGACCTGCACCAGGCCGAGGTCTTCGCCGCCGACGGCGTCGACGACATCTTCCTGGCGTTCCCGCTGTGGCCCTCCGCGCCGAAGGCAGCACGCGTGCGGCGACTGCTCGAGACGGTCGACCTGAAGCTCGGGCTCGACAGCCACGAGGCGGTCGACGCGACGGTCGACCGCGGCCTCGCGGGCGTGGATCGGCTCGAGCTCGTCATCGAGGTCGACTGCGGCGGGCGGCGCTCCGGGGTCGCGCCCTCCGCGGCCGGCGACCTCGCCCGGTACGCCGCCGACCGTGGCCTCGAGGTGGCCGGCGTCTTCACCTATCCCGGTCACGGCTGGGCGCTCGGGGCGGCGGAGGGCGCGGCGCACGACCAGACCGCTGCGCTCGCGGCCGCCGCATCGGGCCTGCGGGAGGTCGGCATCGAGCCGCGGATCGTCAGCGCCGGCTCCACGCCGACCTTCGCGTGGTCGGCCGCGCCCGGGATCACCGAGATCCGGCCGGGCGAGTACGTCTTCTTCTCGATGGACCACTGCGACCACGGCATCTGCAGCCCGGACGAGATCGCGCTCTTCGTCGCGACGACGGTCGTGAGCGCTGGGCCGGGGAATCCGCAGATCATCGACGTCGGCACGATGGCGATCGGCAGGGAGGTCGACGACCGCGGTCACTACGGCCGGATCGCCGGGGGCGGCGGCGCCGTCACCCGCGTGAACGAGTACCACGGCTTCCTCGACCCGGGGGAGTCGCCGCCGCACCCGATCGGCACGGTGCTGCCGCTCATCCCGACTCACTCGTGCACCGCCGTCCAGAACGCCAGCGAGCTGCTCGTGCTGGAGGCGGACGGCACCGTCGACCGCTTCCCGGTGCAGCAGCTCGGCCCGATGCTCGCGGCGCGCGAGCGCTCGTAGGAGATGCAGATGCAGTCGTTCCAGGCCGTCCTCGCCGCGCTCGGCGATCGCGTGAGCACGCCGGCGCCCGTGGTGCTCATCGACGTCGTCGAGGAGAACATCCGTCGCATGCAGGCCTTCGCGGATGCGCACGGCAAGGCGCTCCGGCCGCACGTCAAGACGCACAAGAGCGTCGAGATCGGCAGGCTGCAGCTCGACGCCGGCGCGATCGGGCTCACCGCCGGCAACCTCAGCGAGGCCGAGATCTTCGCCGAGGCGGGCTGCGACGACATCTTCCTCGCCTACCCGCTCTGGGCGACCGGCACGAAGGCCGAGCGGCTCGTGCGCCTGGCGCAGGAGACGTCGCTGAGCGTCGGCGCCGAGAGCATCGCGGCGGTCGACCGGCTCGCCGACGCGATGGGCGACCTCGTCGGCATGCTCGGCGTCGTCATCGAGATCGACTGCGGCGCGCGACGCTCCGGGGTGCGACCCGACGATGCGGGCGCGCTCGCCGCGCACGCCCGCACGCGCGGCCTCGTGCCGCTCGGCGTCTTCACGTACCCGGGGCACGGCGGCAGCGTCGGCGCGCCCGAGGCCGCGGCGCGCGACCAGGCGCTCGCCTTGCGGACGGCGGTCGCGTCGCTCGCCGAGCACGGCATCGAGGCGCAGACCGTCAGCGCCGGCTCCACGCCCACCGCTGCGCTCAGCACCGATCCGGTCATCACCGAGATCCGGCCGGGCGAGTACGTCTTCAACGACTTCGACAACCTGCGGATCGGCGACTGCAGCGCCGACGACATCGGCCTGTTCGTGGCGACGACCGTGGTCAGCGACCAGGGGCACCCCCACGTCGTGGTCGACGCCGGCACGAAGGCGCTCGCACGGGAGGGCAATCCCGAGCGCGGGTACGGCCAGGTGCCCGACTACGGCGGCTACCTGCTGCGGCTCAACGAGTACCACGGCTACCTGCAGCTGCCGGAGGGCGGCGCGCGGCCGGCGGTCGGCGAGCGCATCGTGATCGTCCCGCACCACGTCTGCCCGGTCGTCAACAGCTTCGAGCGGCTCATCATCGCGAACCGCGCCGGCGAGCTGCTCGGCACCTGGACCGTCGATGCGCAAGGACAGCTGAACTGATGATGGAGAGGCACGACCGATGAGCGACGCAGACGCCCGCACGGGTACACACACCCTGGCCGACACCGAGACCGACCCCGCCGCGGCGCTCGCGGCGCTCGGCCTCGAGCTGCCGGTCATCGCCGACGACCCGAAGTACATCAACTGGCGGGCAGCACGTGACGGGACCGTGCACATCTCTGGGCAGCTGCCCTACCGCGACGGTGTGCTGCCGCTCGCGGGCGTCGTGGGCGACACCGTCGAGGTCGACGCGGCGCGCGAGCTCATGGCGCAGGCGACGCTCAACGCGCTCGCGGTCGCGGCGAGCGCCCTCGGCGGCATCGAGCGGGTGCGCATCGTGCAGATGCTCGTGTTCGTGCTGAGCGCCCCCGGCTTCGGCGAGCAGTCGCGGGTCGCGGATGCCGGCAGCGAGCTGCTCGTCCAGGTGCTCGGCGAGCACGGCCGGCACGCGCGCACTGCGATCGGCGTCGCCGGCCTGCCGCGGAACAGCCCGGTCGAGGTGCAGATGGTCTGCGAGGCGCGCGCGTGAGCGCCGCCGCGGCGCTCACGGTGCTCATCACCGGCGCCTCGAGCGGGATCGGCGAGGCGGTCGCGGAGCGCTTCCGCGCGGCGGGCGCGCGCGTCTTCCTCACCGGCCGCCGCGACGCGGCCCCCGCGAGCCTGCGCGAGGGCGAGCGCTACCTGCCGGGCGACCTCGGCGACGAGGCGTTCGTCGCGCGGCTCGTCGCGGAGGCCGTCGACGAGCTCGGGCCGCTCGACACGGTCATCGCCTGCCACGGGCTGCAGGCCGACGGCGAGCTCGTCGACATGGCGCTCGACCGCGCCGCCCAGCTGCTCGACGCGAACGTGCTGAGCGTGTTCGCGGTGCTGAAGCACGCGGTGCCGGCGATGCGGGAGGGCGGCGGGCAGATCGTGCTCGTGAGCTCGAGGCTCGGCATCGTCGGCATCCCCGGGCAGGTGATGTACACCGCGGCGAAGGGCGGCCTCATCATGCTCGGCAAGGGCGCCGCGATCGAGCTCGCGCCCCAGAACATCCGCGTCAATGTCGCGGCACCGGGCCTCACCGAGACGCCGGTGATCGAGGCGTCGTTCCAGCGGAGGGACGACCCGGAGGCGTACCGCGCGCAGCGGGCCGCCACCATCCCCATGCGCCGGCTCGCACGCCCGGAGGAGGTCGCCGAGGCGATCTACTTCCTCGGCTCGCCCGCATCCTCGTACATCACCGGCGCCGTGCTGCCGATCGACGGCGGCTACACGGCGGCCTAGCGGCCCCGGTCGGCGATTGCGTCGCCAGGGCCGGGGCGCAGGGAGGCATCACTCGATGCCGAGCGCGGTGACGACCTCGTCGAGCGACGTGACGCGGACCGCGCCGTACTCGGGCAGGTCGGGGTCGTAGCCGCGGTCCAGGAAGACCTTGTTGGTGAAGCCGAGCTCCGACATGGGGATGTGGTCGTAGAGCTGGTGGGAGGCGATGTGCATGATGTCGGACGGGTCGCAGTCGAGCGACTCCACGAGGTAGTCGTACGCGCGCAGGCGAGGCTTGTACGCACCGGCCTGCTCGGCGGTGAGCACCGCGTGGAAGGGCGCCCCGAGCTTCGGGATGCTGACGGCGAGGTGCCGGTCGTCCGCGTTCGAGAGCGCGACGAGCGGGAAGTGCTGGGCGAGCTTCGCGAGCGGTGCGGGCACGTCGGGATGCGGTCCCCACGTGAGGAGCGCGCCCTGGATCGCGGTCACGTCCTCTGCGGAGGCCTCGATGCCGAACCGCTTGCATGTGCGCCGGAAGGAGCGCTCCAGGATCTCGTCGTACGGGCGGTACTCCATGACCTCGTCGTACCGGTTCAGGCGGAAGCGCTCGAAGAACGGCTCGAGCCTGTCGGCGCCGAGCCGCTCGGACACGAGCGGCTCGACCGTCGCGCGCAGCTGGTAGTGGATGAGCGTGCCGTAGATGTCGAACGAGATGTACTTCGGACGGCGGAGCGTGAGGGTCATCGGGTGCCTTTCGCCAGCTGCGAGATGCGAGCACCGCACGTCGCGGGCCCGTGCATCCATATTGACTCAGCCTGAGACAAAACGCTACCGTTGCGTCGGCGGACTCGCAGCGGGCGGTGCGCGAGAGCGACGGGAGCGCGGCGTGGACGATGCGGTCGAGGGCCTCTTCCGGGCGACCGGCCTCACGGGCCCGCCCCACGTCACCGACGAGCCGCTCGTCCTCCGCGCGCTCGCCGAGCACTACGACATGCACGGGCGACTCACGCGGCTCGACACCGAGAAGGACTCCACCTTCCGCTTCACGGGCCGGCGCGGTGCGGTCGACGGCGTGCTCCTCGTGAAGGTCTCCCAGCCCGACGAGCCCGCGGCGGTGGTGGCGTGCCAGGTCGACGTGGTGGGCTTCGTGCAGCGGCAGGACGCCGGCATCCGGGTGCAGGGCATGGTCCCGGACGCCGCGGGGGAGCTCCTGCGTCCGCTGCTCGACGACGCGGGCCGGCCGCTCGGACTGCTGCGCGTGCAGGAGTACATCCCGGGGACGCTGCTCGCCGACGCCGCTGCGTCGCCCGAGCAGCTGCGCGAGGTCGGCGCCACCCTCGGCAGGCTCGACGTGGCGCTGCGCGGCTTCCAGCACGAGGGGGAGGAGCGAGCGCTCGTGTGGGACCTCTCGCGCTTCCCGAGCCTGCGCGCGCTCGTCGAGCTCGAAGCGGATCCGGAGCGGCGCGAGCTCGCGCTCCGCGCCTTCGACGGCTTCGACCAGCACGTCGCACCGCGGCTCGGCACGGCGAGGACGCAGGTCATCCACGGCGACTTCAGTCCCTACAACGTCATCGTCGAGCCGGGCGCCGATCCCTTCGTCCAGGGCGTCATCGACTTCGGCGATGCCATCCGCACCGCGGTGATCTTCGACCCCGCCGTCCTCCTCGCGAACCACCTGCACGGCGCGCTCCTCCACCCGTGGGCGGCAGCGCGCGAGCTGCTGGCCGGCTACCGGCGCGAGCTCCCGCTCAGCGACGTCGAGGTCGACATGCTGATCCACGCGACGCTCGCGCGCGTAGCGCTGCGCGCGCTCGTCGCGAACTGGCGGATCGCTCGCGGGACCGAGCGCGAGGCGTACATCCGCTCGCACGCTCGCCACGACTGGGATCGGCTCGAGCGCGCGCTGCGCGTCGGCACCGGCCCCGCCTTCGACTACCTGATGCACGCCACCCCCTGAAGGAGCGACGACCGCCATGGCCACACTTGCCGCAGAGCGCTACCCCAGCCGGTTCGATCCGTCCCGGCTCGACGAGGTCGAACCCGCCATGCGCGCCAACATCGAGCGCCGCCTCGACGTGCTCGGGCCGGGCTACCTGCTCATCTACAACGACCCGGTCGCGTTCGTGCGCGGCCGGGGAGCGCACCTCTTCGACGCCGACGGCCGCGACTACCTCGACGCGTACAACAACGTGCCCGTCGTCGGCCACTGCCATCCGCACGTCGTCGAGGCCGTGAGTCGGCAGCTCGCGACGCTCAACACGAACACCCGGTACGCGCAGGAGGGGCTCGTCGACTACGCCGAGCGCCTCGTCGCGCTGCTGCCGGAGCCGCTGCAGCGCGTGACGTTCGCCTGCTCGGGATCGGAGGCGAACGACCTCGCGCTCCGCGTCGCGCGCCACCACACCGGCCACGAGGGCGTCATCGTCAACCGGTACGCCTATCACGGCATCACACGAGAGGTCGCGGGCATCTCGCCCGCCCTGGGGGAGGGATCGCCGCTCGGCGCCAACGTGCGGGTGATCGACCCGCCGGACCCGACCCTCGTCCCGGCGGGCGGCGACCTCGCCAGCCACATGCTCGACGAGACGTGGCGGGCGATCCACGATCTGCGCCGTCACGGGTTCGGCACCGCGGCGCTCGTGCTCGACCTGTCGTTCATGAGCGACGGCATCTTCCCCGAGCAGGACGGCTACCTGCAGGGCATGGTCGACGAGGTGCACGCCGCGGGCGGCGTCTTCATCGCCGACGAGGTGCAGGCTGGGTTCGCGCGCGTCGGTGCCGGCTTTTGGGGCTTCGCCCGCCATGGCGTCGTGCCCGACATCGTCACCATGGGCAAGCCGATGGGCAACGGCATCCCGCTGTCCGCCGCCGTCTTCCGGCCCGAGGTGGCGCGCGACTTCGGCGAGCAGGTGCGCTACTTCAACACGTTCGGCGGATCGTCCGTGCCCATCGCCGCGGGGGCCGCGGTCCTCGACGTGTTCGAGCAGGAGCGCGTCCCCGAGCGAGCGGAGCGCGTCGGTGCTCGGCTTCGCGCGGGCATCGGCGCGCTGCTGGCGGACTCGCCGCACGTCGCCGACGTCCGCGGGTCGGGGCTCCTCGCGGCCGTCGAGATCGTGGAGGACCGCGACGGTCGAGCACCGGATCGCGCGCGCACGACCCGCGTGATCGACGGGATGCGGGAGCAGCGGATCCTCATCAGCGCGGCCGGCCCCGGCGTCAACGTGCTGAAGATCCGACCGCCGCTCGCGTTCGACGACGCGGACACCGACCGCTTCCTCGAGTCCCTGGAGGGCGTGGCGCGCCGCGAGCTGCGCTAGTCCGTCGGCCCGACGGCGGGAGGCCGCTCGCCGGCGTCGCCCGCGATCCTCGACGAGATCGATCGCTGGACGGCCCGGCGCGCGATGAGCGCCGCACCGGCGGAGGTCGAGTGCCCACGCGTGCTCGGGTCCGCGGTGATGATCCGCGGCGGCTCCGCCAGCTGCTCGGACAGCTGCGCCGCCACAGCCGGGAGCATCAGCTCGACGAGCGGCACGAGGCGACCGGCCAGGACCACCACGGGGGGATCCGCCATGACCGCGACGACCCGGAGCGCCGCGACGAGTGCCGCCGCGAACGTGCTGCGGATCCCGTCAGCCTGCGGGTCGAGCTCGGTCCAGAGCTCGTCGACGTGCCCGAGCTGGACCCCGCGCAGCGATGCGTAGGACTCGAGCCCGTGCGTGCTCAGGAGTGCCCCGAGCGTGCTGTCCGCCGCGGGGTCGTGGAACGGCAGCAGCGAGAAGTCGCCGAAGGCGCTGCTGAACCCGCGCGCGCTCGAGCCGTCGCGGCGGCGCATGGCGACCGTCAGCACCGTGCTCATGTTCAGGAGCACGGGACCGACGGTCCCGGGGACGACGCCCTCCATGGTGAGCCCTGCGAGGGCCATGTTCGCGTCGCTGTCGAACGTCACGGGCGCGCCCACGGCGGCCGCCAGCTCGAGCGCGAAGTCGGTGCCGGCGAGCGGGCCGAACGTCAGCGGCGGTCGCGAGATCTCGACGCCGCGCAGCACGCGTGCGGGCACCGCCACCGCGACCCCCCGCAGCGGTGCGCCGGATGCGCGGCTCGCCACGTCGATCCTCGTCGCGAGCCATGAGACCGCCGCGGCGCGGGAGTCCCAGGTGGGGGTGGCCTCGGTCGCCCACGCCAGCTCACGACCCACGATGTCGGTCGCGAGCACCCCGGTGCTCTGCAGCCCGAGGCTGACACCGATGACGTGCCCGAGCGAGCGCGGGATCGTGAGGCCCTCCGGCCGCCGTCCGCGCTTCGATGCGTGCGGAGCGAGGTCCGCAGGCACCACGAGGCCCTGCGCAGCCAGGTCGTCCACCAGGCGGGAGACGGTCGCCTTGCTCAGTGCGCTGGCTGCGACGAGATCGCCTCGCGTCGCGATGTCGTGCGACAGCAGCGCGTCGAAGACGCTGGCGAGGTTGCGCGACCGCTCGCTCACCTCATCGCTCGTCGCCCTCGCGCCGCCAGGAGGGGCGATGCGGCCAGGTGGCCCCCTGCGGCTCTGTCAGCTGCCGCTCCGCACTGCTGAGCGAGAGGTGCCGGTGCAGGGTGCCGTGCAGCACGGCCATGTCACCGTCGCGCAGCTGCTCGGCGATGGCGCGGTGGCTGGGGATCACGCGCTCGGGTCGCGGATACGCGCCCGGGAAGTGCGTGAGGGACATGAGCGCCTCGGTCGCGAGCGTCGCGTAGGCGCGCGTGAGCCGGCTGTTGCCGGCCTCGCTCACGAGCCGGGTGTGGAACTCGAGGTCGAGTCGTCCGAGCGTGGTCCAGTCGTCGGACGCGAGCGCCGCCTGCATGCGGTCGACGATAGCGTCCAGCACCTCGGCGGTCGCAGCGCAGCGCTCCGGTCCGCCTCGCAGGAGGATCTCCGCTGCGGCGCACTCGATCACCTCGCGGGAGTGGTAGATCTCTGCGACATCGCGGGTGGTGAGCTCCTGCACGAAGACCCCGCGGTTCGGGCGCGACAGCAGCAGCCCCTCCTGCACGAGGCGGTGCAGCGCCTCCCGCACCGGGCCGCGCGAGACGTTGAGCTGGCTCGCGACCTGCGCCTCGTTGATCTGATCGCCGGGCGAGAACGCGCCGTCGATGATGCCCTCGCGCAGCTGGTCGGCGATGACCACCGCGGTGGGTCGGCTGTTGATGACCGAGAGGGTCTGGACGCCGTTCATGCGAGCTCCCGACTCCGGGGCGGTGCGGATGGCCCGACGCCGATGGATTGTAGACAATTTCAGGGTACGCGCGATTGCTGGCCCTGCCTAGGTGGTTGTCGATTGTTGACAATCGAAACCCGGCCATTCGATACTGGGATTGCGCAGCCCCACAGGGAGGGCGCGCACCGGCGCAACGAGGAGCGTGCAGCGATGCCGAAGTCCATCCACATCACCGATGTCGTCACGACCGACGCCGGCGAGCACCACGACAAGGCGACCGCGGAGGAGCCCGGCCAGACCGAGTCCTCCCGCACCGTGTGGGAGTCGGCCGAGGGCATCCGCTCGGGCGTCTGGGAGGTCACCCCCGGCGCCTTCAGCAGCACCCGCCCGGAGTACCACGAGATGTGCCAGATCGTCTCGGGCCGAGCGACCATCTTCGAGGAGGACGGCTCGAGCTTCGAGGTGCAGGCCGGCTCGCTCTTCGTCACGCCCGAGGGCTGGAAGGGCCGCTGGGTCGTGCACGAGACGCTGCGCAAGGCGTGGGTGGTCATCCCCTTCGCCGCACTGGCCGCCCCGGTGCGCAGCGACGCGTAGGCACTCGGCACGACAGAGCAGAGGCGCCGCCCCGATCGGGGCGGCGCCTCTTCCGGCGTCGGGCGCCGATTACGCGGCGGCCGCCGCGTACTTCTCGGGGGCTGCGTCGAAGAGCGGGCCGCAGGCGGCGCAGCAGAGGTAGTACTTCGTGCCCTCGTGCTCGCGGACGAGTCCGGCGGCCTCGGCGTCGGCCTTGTTGACGTAGTTGCCGCGCATCACGAGGCACTCGGCCGTCTCGGACTCCACGGCCGCGACGTCGTGGTGGTGCGCGCCACCATCGGTGCCGTGGTCGTGCGCGCTGTGGTCGTGAGCGGTGGTCTCCGCAGCGCTGGTCTCCGCAGCTGCCGCCTCGGTGGCCGTGTCGGTCGCTGCGTGGTTGTGGGCTTCGCACATGGTGGTGTTCCTTTCGGGTGGGGGAGGTCAGGCGTCGTCGCCGGGCACTACGCAGTGACGGGGACGGACGACTGGGTATCCACCGCGCGACTCTTGAAGGAGCGGAGGCGGAGGCTGTTGCCGACGACGAAGACGCTGGAGAACGCCATCGCCGCGCCGGCGAGCATGGGGTTGAGCAGGCCGAGCGCCGCGAGCGGGATGGCCAGCACGTTGTAGGCGAAGGCCCAGAACAGGTTGCCCTTGATGGTGCCGAGCGTGCGCCGCGCGAGCCGGATGGAGTCGGCCGCGCTCCGCAGGTCGCCGCGCACCAGGGTGATGTCGGAGGCCTCGATCGCCGCGTCGGTACCGGTGCCCATGGCGAGGCCCAGGTCGGCCTGCGCGAGCGCCGCGGCGTCGTTGACGCCGTCGCCGACCATCGCGACGACCTTGCCCTCGGCCTGCAGCCGCGAGACCACGTCGGCCTTGTCGCTGGGCAGCACCTCGGCGATCACCTGGTCGATGCCGACCTCGGCGGCGATGCGCTTGGCCACGGTCTCGTTGTCGCCGGTGAGGAGGATCGGCGTGAGGCCGATCTCGCGGAACTGGCGGATGGCCTCGGCGCTCGTCGGCTTGACGGTGTCGGCGACCACGAGCAGTCCGCGGATCTCGCCGTCCCATGCCACGAGCACCGCGGTCTTGCCGTCCTGCTCCGCTGCCTCCTTGCGGCGCTGCAGCTCGCCGTCCGCGGCGATCGACCAGTCGTCGAGCAGCGACTGCCGGCCGACGACGAGCGCGCGCCCGTCGACGACACCGCTGACGCCCTTGCCCTCGACGTTGCGGAAGCCCTCGACCTCGGGCAGGTCGATCTCGAGCTCCTCCGAGGCGCCCTTCGCGATCGCCTGGGCGATCGGGTGCTCCGAGGCGTCCTCGATCGCGCCGGCCAGGCGGAGCAGCTCGCGGCGGTCGGTGCCGGGCACGGTGGCCACGTCGACCAGGGTCATCCGGCCGCTCGTGACGGTGCCGGTCTTGTCGAGCACGATCGTGTTGACCTTGCGCGTCGACTCCAGCACCTCCGGTCCCTTGATGAGGATGCCGAGCTGCGCGCCGCGACCGGTGCCGACCAGCAGCGCCGTCGGGGTGGCGAGGCCGAGCGCGCACGGGCAGGCGATGATCAGCACGGCGACGGCGGCGGTGAAGGCGCTCGCGGCCGGGAAGCCGGCGCCGAGCCACGCGCCGAGGGCGACGACGGCGATCGCGATGGCGATCGGCACGAAGATGCCGGAGACGCGGTCGGCGAGGCGCTGCACCTCGGCCTTGCCGGACTGCGCGTCCTCGACGAGCCTGGCCATCTGCGCCAGCTGGGTGTCGGAGCCGACGCGGGTGGCGCGGACGATGATCCTGCCGCTCGCGTTCACGGTCGCGCCGGTGACGGCGTCGCCGGGGCCGGCCTCGACCGGCACCGACTCACCGGTGAGCATCGAGGCGTCGATCGCGCTGTGGCCGCTGACGATCACGCCATCGGTCGCGATCTTCTCGCCCGGCCGGACGACGAACTCGTCGCCGACCGTCAGGTCGTCGATCGAGATGCGCACCTCGGCACCGCCGCGGACGACCGCGACGTCCTTGGCGCCGAGCTCGAGCAGGGCGCGCAGCGCGGCGCCCGCCTGGCGCTTCGAGCGCTTCTCGAAGTAGCGGCCGGCGAGGATGAACATCGTCACGCCCGCGGCGACCTCGAGGTAGATGTTCGCCGCGCCGTCGCTCGGGGCGATCGACAGCTCGAACGCGTGGGTCATGCCGGGCTCGCCGGCGGTGCCGAAGAAGAGGGCGAAGAGCGACCAGATGAAGGCCGCACCGGTGCCGACCGAGACGAGCGTGTCCATCGTCGCTGCGCCGTGGCGGAGGTTCATCCACGCCGCTCGGTGGAACGGCCAGGCCGCCCAGATGATCACCGGGGCCGCGAGCGCGAGCGACGCCCACTGCCAGTAGGTGAACTGCAGCACCGGGATCATCGCCATGAGGATGACGGGCACCGAGAGCACGATCGATCCGATGAGGCGGTGGCGCAGCGAGACGAGCTCGTGGTCGACCGGCTCGGCGTCGTCGCCCTCCTCGGGCGTCGTCGCCTTCGGCTTCGGCAGCACTGCGGTGTAGCCGGTCTTCTCGACCTCGGCGATGAGCAGCGCCGGGTCGAAGTCGTCGGGCGCCGTGACCTTCGCCTTCTCGGTGGCGTAGTTCACCGAGGCTGCGACGCCGTCGAGCTTGTTGAGCTTCTTCTCGATGCGCATGGCGCACGACGAGCACGTCATGCCGCCGATCTCGAGCTCGTAGGTGCTCGCCGGCCGCTCGGTCGTGACCTCGGATGTCGTCATGGTGCTGATCCTTCTCGTGGAGTGCGTGGGGCCCGGACAGCTCAGTGGCTGTCGTCGTGGCCGTCGTCAGCGGGCGCGGGGCTCTCGGCGGGAGCGTCGGTCTCGGCGGGCGCCTCGGTGGCGGCCGTGGCCTCCCCAGAGGTGCTGAGGACGAACGAGGCCGAGTGGACCTCGCCGTCGACCTGGAAGTCGAAGTAGAGCAGGTAGCGTCCGGCCGTCGGGGCCTCGGTGGCGAACTCGACGGTGGGTCCGGAGACCTGGCCGGGCTCGGGCTCGGCGCCCTCGGGGTGCACGTGCAGGTAGGCGAGGTCGCCGTCGCGGAGCGCCACCAGGTGGCCGAAGGCGCCGAGGTAGGGCTCCATCGTCGTCACGGGCTCGCCGTCGCGGCTCACCTCGAGGCTGAGCGTCGAGCTGCCGCCCGCGGCGAGATCGCCCGAGAGCGTCACGTCGAAGTCACCGGCAGTGGCCTCGCGCACCTCGTCCTCGACCGCGACCGGGGCGAAGTCGCCCTCGACGCTGATCGTGCGGGTCAGGGTGACGCCGGCGTCGGCGGTGCCCGGCGTGAAGTCGGTGAAGACGCGGTAGGTGCCCGCCTCGTCCCAGCTCCACGGGATCGTCCACTCGCCCGCGTCGTCGATCTCGGGGTGCACGTGGCGGAACTCGCTGCCGTCCGATCGCACGACGATGAGGTGCAGGTCCTTCTCGTGCTCCTCGGTGTACTCGCGCAGCGGGTCGCCGTTCGGGTCGAGCACCGTGAAGGCCAGCTCGCCCTCCTCGCCGACCGCGGCGGGCGCCGCGACCGGGCTGAGGCTGTAGCCGTCGGCCTCGAGCGACAGGCCGGGGAGCGCCGCGCCGGCCGCCTCGGGGGCGGCAGCCGCGGCGTCCTCGTGGCCGCCGCCGTGCCCGTCCTCGGTCGCCGCGATGCGGTCGGCCACGACGGCGTCGGGCACGACCGCGCCGGAGACGAGGAATGCCGTGCCGAACGCGGCGACGAGGCCGAGGCCGTAGAGGCTGAGGCGGGCTGGCGTGTTCATCGGTTCCTCTTCATCGGGATGCGCGGGTCGATCGGGATGCGCGAGTGGAGCTGGGGATGGCGGATGCCTCGGGCGGCCGCGCGGCCGCGGGGGCGTCAGGCGACGCGGGCCTCGTAGCCGGCCTCTTCGACGGCGGCGAAGACCGCGGCGTCGTCGACGGGCGCGCCCGCGGTGGTGACGGCGAGGTGGCCGTCGGTCGAGCTGACCTGGATGTCGGAGACGCCCTCGATCTGGCCGACCTCCTCGCGGATCGACATCTCGCAGTGTCCGCAGGTCATCCCGGTCACCTGGTACTGGGTGGTTGCCATGTCGTCCTCCGAGCTTTGGGCCCGAGCGCTGCTGCTCGGTGCTGATACCGTGAACGATATACCCCAGGGGGGTATGCATGCAAGGCGCGACGAGAGGGTGGAGCGGATGGATTCGATCGAGCACGAGGTGGTGATCGTCGGCGCGGGGGCGGCGGGGCACAGCTGCGCCCGCACGCTGCGGAGCGAGGGGTTCGCCGGCCGCATCCGGCTCGTCAACGGCGAGGGCGGACCGGCGATCAACCGCACGCTCGTCGACACCGGCGTGCTGCCGGGCCTCCTGACGGG
Source organism: Agrococcus jenensis (assembly GCF_003752465.1). Lineage (NCBI taxonomy): Bacteria > Bacillati > Actinomycetota > Actinomycetes > Micrococcales > Microbacteriaceae > Agrococcus > Agrococcus jenensis. The sequence goes on from NZ_RKHJ01000001.1 coordinate 1,228,081, forward strand.
GGCGCAGATCGCGCTGCCACCGGTCGCGGATGTCGAGGTCGTCGACGCGCGCGCCGTGCGGATCGACGCGTCGACGCGCGCGGTCGTGCTCGACGACGGAGTCGAGCTGCAGGCGGACGCGCTCGTGCTCGCGTCCGGGAGCGTGCCCCGCCGGCTCGACGACGCCATCGCGATCGACGGGGCGGTGCGCCAGCACGCGCTGCACAGCGCGGCGGATGCCGAGCAGCTGCGGAGCGCGGTGCCCGACCTCGCGGGGGCGAGCATCGTGGTGCTGGGCGCCGGGTTCATCGGCGCGGAGGTCGCGAGCCACTACGTCGGTGCGGGCGCCCGGGTCACGCTCATCGGGCGCTCACGGCTGCCGCTGCGCGAGGCGATCGGCGCCGACATCTCGGCGCGGCTCGCGGCCCTGCACGCGGAGCGCGTCGACGCGCGGCTCGGCGCGCGGGTCGTCGCGATCCGCGCCGCGGGCATCCCGGGGCGCGACGACGCCGTGGTCGTGCAGCTCGACGACGGCAGCGAGATCCCCGGGGATGCCCTGGTGGTCGCCGTCGGGTCAGAGCCGGACGCCGCGTGGGCCGGCTTCGACGGCTCGATCGCCGTCGACGACCGCTTCCGCGTGCCGGCCATGCCCGGCGTGTACGCGGCGGGCAGCGTGTCGGCGCCGGAGCTGCCGCTGGGCCGCGTGCGCGTCGACCACTGGGATGCGGCCACCGCGCAGGGCGCGCACGCCGCGCGCGCCCTGCTGCACGACCTCGGGCTCGGCGACGACCCGGGCGCGTGGGCGCCGACGACCGGCTTCTCGCTCATGGCCTACGGCGCCGTGATCGGCGCTCGCGGTGTGCGCGGCGTCGATGCCCGCGAGACGAGCGACGAGCTCGCCAGCGGGGGACTGCTCACCGACTTCGCCGACGCATCCGGCCGCCTCACGGGCGTCGCCGGCTGGAACGCCGGCCCGCACCTCATGCAGGCGGCCGCCCGCCTCTGACCCCGCCGCCTGGTGAGCGTTCGCGTCCGAGCTGCTCTCGACCCGGACGCAGACCCTCACCAGGCTGGGCGGGTCAGCGGGCGGTGCGCTCCGCGGCGGCAGGGGCGCCGCCGAGCGGCGTGAGGCGCGTGAGCTGCGTCACGTGGCGCGGCTCGAGCTCCTCGAGCGACGAGACGCCGAGCAGCGTCATCGTGCGCTCGATCTCGCCGCGCAGGATCGCGATGGTGCGGTCGACGCCTTGACGGCCTCCGGCCATGAGCCCGTAGAGGTAGGCGCGGCCGATGAGCGTGAACTTCGCGCCGAGCGCGATCGACGCCACGATGTCGGAGCCGTGCATGATGCCCGTGTCGACCATGACGGTCGCGTCCTTGCCCACCTCGCGCACGACCTGCGGCAGCAGGTGGAACGGCACGGGCGCGCGGTCGAGCTGGCGGCCGCCGTGGTTCGACAGCACGATGCCGTCGACGCCGCCGTCGATGAGCCGCACGGCATCCGCCACGTTCTGCACGCCCTTGACGACGAGCTTGCCCGGCCACATGCCGCGGATGACGTCGAGGTCGTCGTACGAGATGGTCGGGTCCATCGCGGCGTTCAGCAGCTCGCCGACGGTGCCGCCGGTCGTCGAGAACGAGGCGAACTCGAGCTTGGGGGTGGTGAGGAAGTCGAACCACCACCACGGGCGGGGGATGGCGTTGGCGATCGTCTTCACCGAGAGCTGCGGCGGGATCGAGAACCCGTTGCGCTTGTCGCGCAGGCGCGCGCCGGCGATGGGCGTGTCGACCGTGAACATGAGGGTGTCGTAGCCGGCCGCCGCCGCGCGCTCGACGAGCCCGTAGGAGAGCTCGCGCTGGCGCATGACGTAGAGCTGGAACCAGTTGCGGCCGGTCGGGTTGGCCGCCGTGACGTCCTCGATCGTCGTCGTGCCGAGGGTCGAGAGCGTGAACGGGATGCCCGCGGCTCCCGCCGCACTGGCGCCGGCCGTCTCGCCCTCCGTCTGCATCAGGCGCGTGAACCCCGTGGGCGCGATGCCGAACGGCAGCGCGCTCGGTCCGCCCAGCACGGTCGTCGAGGTGTCGACGTGCGCGGCCGGGCGCAGGATGTCGGGGTGCAGCTCGACGTCCTCGAACGCCTGCCGCGCGCGGTGCAGCGAGAGCTCGCCGTCGGCCGCGCCGTCCGTGTAGTCGAACGCGGCAGCGGGCGTGCGCCGCTTCGCGATCGCGCGCAGGTCGCCGATGGTGAGCGCCGCGTCGAGCCGCCGCTTCCGTCCGTCGAGCTCTGGCTTCTTGAACTGCATGAGCTCGGTGAGCTCACCGATCCTGGGCAGCTGACGCTTCATGGTCGATCCTCGTCGATGTGGTCGGACCACACGAACGATAGCCGCCCTCGGGCGGCCCGGTCAAGGGACCGAGGCGCCGGTCAGGGCCGCGGCTCGCCGGTGTCGACGTCGGCGGTCTCGCGGTAGTAGCCCTCGATGTGGTTGCGGAGCAGCCCCGCGGCGCCCTCGCGGTCGCCGGCGCGCACGCGCTCGAGGATGCCGTGGTGCTCGGAGCGCAGCCGCGCGGCGGTCGTCGGCCAGTCGGGCAGCGACCGGGCGCGCGCGAGGGTGTGATCGGCGATCGACGTGCGCAGCGCATCCATAAGCGTGCTGATGAGCGGGTTGCCGGCCGCGCGCGACAGCTCGACGTGGAAGGCCGCGTCGAGCTGGAGGAACTCCTCGACGGGCAGATCGGGCTCGTCCATGCGCTCGAGCAGCTGCGCGGCGGCGGCCCGATCGCTGCCACCCTCGTGCGCGTGCTCGGCCGCCCAGGTCTCGAGCAGCAGCCGCACCTCGACGATGTGCGCGTGCTCGACGTGCCGGGTCGCGAGCTGCATGTCGAGCGCGAGCGCGAGCGCCTGCTCGGGCGCGGCGGTGATGATCGTGCCCGAACGGGGCCCGGAGCCGGTCGACGTGCGGATCGTGCCGAGCGCCTCGAGCACGCGCAGTGCCTCGCGGAGCGAGCCGCGCGAGACGTGCAGCGTCTCGGCGAGCGCGCGCTCGCCGGGCAGGTGGTCGCCGATCGACAGCCGGCCGCTCTGCAGCTCGGCCGTCACCCAGCCCATCACCGTCTCGTGCGCCTTCATCGCGACGAGTATCCCAGCGCCGGCCTGCGCGCGTCGCGACGGCGCTGAGGTGCGACCATCGACGCATGGGATGGATCGGTCGCCGCGGCTGGCTCGTGCTCTTCGCGCTCGCGATCGTCGTGCAGCTCGTCGGGCTCTACGCCCCGCGTGCGCCGTCCGGCGGCGGCATCCCCGGCCTCGACAAGGTCGCGCATGCCGCGATGTTCCTCGCCCCGGCGCTGCTCGGCCTGCTCGCGGGCATCCGGCCGGTCGTGCTCGCGCCGCTGCTCGTGATCCATGCCGTGGTGTCGGAGGTCGTGCAGCACCTCGCGCTCGGCGAGCGCTCCGGCGACCCGTGGGATGCGGTGGCCGACATCGTCGGCGTCGCCATCGGCCTCGCCGTGGGCTCGGCGCTCGTGCAGCGGGCGCGGGACCGCGGATCGGCGGGACGCGCGGGGGACGGGCGCGGCTCCGGCAGCCGCACCGGTCCGGGTGCGCCTCCAGCGTGACGCCGCATCCGGTGTTCGCGACGGTCGACGGCCCTGCCCGCGCGGCGCCCCCCGGTCGGCTGGCGGCATCTTGTGCGCGGTTGACCGGTTCGGGGCTGGGCGCCGCGACCGGCGAGCACGCAGACTGAGGCCGTGACCACCACCGCGCTCCTCGTCATCGACGTGCAGGACTCCTTCCGCGAGCAGCCCTCGTGGGCCGACATCTCGAACCCCGGCATCGCCACCGATGCTGCTCGCCTCGTCGAGCACGCGCGTGGCGCCGGCGACGCCGTGATCTGGGTGCTGCACGCCGAGCCAGGCTCCGGAGGCGCGTTCGACCCGGCGAGCGGACTCGTGCGCCTGCAGGAGGGCCTCGAGCCGCTGCCCGACGAGCCGGTCGTCGTGAAGTCCAGCCACAACGCGTTCACGACCACCGATCTCGAGCGTCGGCTCGTGCAGGCCGGCGTCCGCAGGCTGCGGCTCGCGGGCATCCGCACCGAGCAGTGCGTCGAGACCACCGCCCGCGTCGGCAGCGACCTGGGCTACGACGTCGAGGTCGTGCTCGACGCCACCGCGACGCATCCGCTCGCCCTCCACGACGGCTCTGGCACGCTGCCCGCCGCCGACGTCATCGCGCGCACGGCAGCCGCGCTGTCGGGCCGCTTCGCCACCATCACGACGATCGACGAGGTGCTCGCGGGCTGAGCGCGCCGCGGCCGCGCCGCCACCTGCCGCACAGGCCCGGCTTCTAGGGTTGGGCCACGGGCGAGGACGGGAGCGAGACGTGAAGGCGATGCAGCAGCAGGGGCCGGGCGCCCCGCTCGAGTGGACGGATGCGCCCGACCCGATCGCGGGGCACGGCGAGGTGGTCGTCGAGATCGTCGCGACCGCCGTCAACCGCGCCGACCTCATGCAGGCGGCCGGCCACTACCCGCCGCCGCTCGGGGAGTCGGACGTCATCGGGCTCGAGTGCTCGGGCACGATCGTCCACGTCGGCGACGGCGTCGAGGGCTGGGCGGTCGGCGATGAGGTGTGCGCGCTGCTCGCGGGCGGCGGGTATGCCGAGCGGGTCGCGGTGCCCGCCACCCAGCTGCTCCCGGTGCCGAAGGGGGTCTCGCTCGAGGACGCGGCGGCGCTGCCCGAGGCGGCGTGCACGGTCTGGACCGCGATCCGGGATGCGCCCGCCCCCGCGCTCGACGCGCTCGCGCTCGTGCACGGCGGCAGCGGCGGGGTCGGCTCGATGGCGATCCAGGTGCTCACGGCGCGCGGCTACCGGGTCGCGACGACCGCGAGCGAGCGGCACCACGACCTCGTCCACAGCCTGGGTGCCGAGATCGCCATCGACTACCGCTCGGAGGACTTCGAGGCCGTCGTCCATGCCGCGACCGACGGGCGCGGCGCCGAGCTGATCCTCGACGTCGTGGGCGGCGACTACCTCGCGCGCAACGTCGCGGCGCTCGCGCTCGACGGCACGATCACCGTCATCGCCGCGCAGGGCGGCACGAAGGCGGAGATCGACCTGCGCGCCCTCATGCAGCGGCGCGTCACGCTGCGCGCCATGACGCTGCGGGCGCGGCCGCACAACGGGCGCGGCGGGAAGGCCGACGTCATCGACGAGGTGCGCCGCGAGCTGTGGCCGCTGCTCGAGGACGGCGAGATCGCCCCCGTCATCGGCGCGAAGCTGCGGCTGACGCACGCGAACGAGGCGCACGCCCTCATGGGCGGCGCCGAGGCGCCCGGCGGCAAGATCCTGCTCGTCCGCTGACCCTGCCCAGGAGTGTCGGGTCGCTGCGGAAGTGCCCCGACACTCGCGCGCGAACCCGACACTCCGCGGGCGGTCGCGTGTCAGTGGTCGGTGATCGGATGGTCTCGAACCGTTCGACGACGAGCATCGGAGCGATCATGGGACGTCAGCAGCGCGGCACGCGCCACGGGGACGACCGGACGACCTGGCAGGAGCGGCACACGCTGAGCCTCGAGCAGCAGGAGCGCGAGCGGCTCCTGCATCGGCATGCCGACCTCTTCGCCGACGTCGCGTCCCGGGCCTGGATCATCTGAGCGGAACCGCGCGGCGATTTGCTGAAGATTCGTGCAACTTGCCGCTTCGGCACCGTAGCCTGCGGGAGACACCCCCGCACCTCAGGAGGCGCTCGTGCCCGATCTGCTCAACCCGATCTTCATCCTCATCCTGCTCGCGGCCCTCGTGGCCGTCGTGCTCATCACCGGCGCCGTGCGCCGCTACCGCATCGCCGAACCCGACGAGGCGATCATCGTCACGGGCCGCAAGGGCAAGACCACGGTCGACGCATCCGGCCACTCCTTCACCGACCTCTCGGGGCAGAAGGTCGTCACCGGCGGCGGCGTCTTCGTCATGCCGTTCGTGCAGAAGTCGTTCAAGCTGTCGCTGCGCTCGCGCCGCCTCCTCTTCAACACCACTGCGCAGACCAAGAACGGCATCACCATCCACGCCCAGGCGGTCGCGGTGATCAAGGTCGGCGGCACCGAGGAGATGATCCGCAACGCGGCGCAGCGCTTCCTGTCGCAGCAGGAGGAGATCGAGTCGTCGACGCAGGAGGTGCTCTCGGGCTCGCTCCGCGGCATCATCGGCCAGCTGACGGTGCTCGACATCATCCACGACCGCAAGGCGCTGGCGGATGCGGTGCTGCAGGCCGCCGAGGACGCCCTCACCAAGCAGGGCCTCGTCGTCGACACGCTCCAGATCCAGGAGATCAACGACAACCAGAACTACATCTCGAACCTCGGCGTGCCCGAGTCGGCCGCCGTGCAGCGCGCCGCCGCGATCGCCAACACCGAGGCGCAGAAGGCTGCGGAGCAGGCCTCGATCGAGGCGAAGAAGCAGATCCTCGAGGCGAACCGCGTGCTGCAGCTGCAGGAGGCGGCCGTGCGCGCCGAGACCGACAAGGCCGTGGCGCAGGCGGCCGCCGCGAAGCCGCTCGAGGACGCGGTGCAGCGGCAGGCGATCGTCGCGCAGGAGGAGATCACGGCGCAGCGGCAGGCCGAGCTGCGCGAGCAGCAGCTGAACGCCGACGTGCGCAAGGTCGCCGACGCCGAGTCGTACCGCATCCAGGTCACCGCCGAGGCGAACGCGAAGGCGCGGCAGGTCGAGGCGAACGCCGAGCGAGCGTCGCGCGAGGCGCGCGCCGAGGCGGCGAAGGCCGAGGGCGTCGCGGAGGCCGCGGTCACCGAGTCGCGGGGCAACGCGCAGCGCACGGCGCGCATCGCCGCCGCCGAGGCCGCGAAGGTCGAGGGCGAGGCCGAGGCCGTCGCGACCGCCGCGCGCGGCCGTGCGGAGGCAGAGGCGATCGGCGCCCGCGGCATCGCCGAGGGCGAGGCGATCGAGGCGCGCGCGAAGGCGCTCACCGAGAACGCGCAGGTCGTGCTCGCGCAGGAGCTGCTGAAGGTGATGCCCGCGGTGGCGGAGGCGTTCGGCAAGGCGTACGCCTCGAGCCAGATCACCGTCGTCTCGGCGGATGGCACCGGCAAGCTCACGAGCGACATGGTCGGCAACATGGCGACCATGACGCAGATGATGAAGGATGCGACGGGCATCGACCTGCAGGCGATCGTGAACGCGACCGCGCAGGGGAGCGCCGCGGGCACCGCGATGGCGAAGCGGGGCCAGTCCGGCCCGGTGCTGGTGGACGCGCCGGCGTCGGAGTAGCCCTCCCGCCTGCTGGCCGAGCCGCATGGCGGGCGCAGCCTGCTGGTCGAGCCGCACTGCGCGCGCAGCCTGCTGGTCGAGCCGCACGGCGCGCTCCGCCTGCTGGTCGAGCCGCACGGCGCGCTCAGTCTGCTGGTCGAGCCGCACGGCGCGCTCTGCGCGCCGCGCGAGTCGAGGCCACTGCCGTGGATCAGCGGGTGGTCTCGACTCGGTCAGCGCCCGGAGCGCGCGGACCGGCTCGACCGGCGGGTGGGCGCGCGGACCGGCTCGACCCGCCGGAGGCGAGGCCCGGAACCTCAGGCCGCCGGCGCGCCGGTGTAGAAACCGTAGGTGGCATCGGCCTGCCGGGCCGCCGCCTCCGCGTCGGCGCCGTCGGCGACCGAAGCCGCAGCCCACGCATCAGACGCGCCGCGGTAGAAGCTGCGGCCCTCGTCGGTGCCGGCCCACGCCTCGGCCTCGCCCGGCGAGAGCGACCCGTGCGTCGCCCCGAGGTGGAGCGCGAGCCCGAGGAGCCCGCCGTCCCAGCCGACGCCGGTGGCGCCCGGACCGAACGTCTCCCACATCTCGCTCGGCACGTCCGCCGCGCGAGCGACGTGCTCGAGCTCGAACCGGGTGCTGTCGCCCTCGGCGGCGAGCCGCACGGTGAGCCACGTCACGCCGCCGCCGAACTCCCACGTCACGCGGTAGCGCGCAGCATCGCCCGCGGGCGGCTCGCACTCGAGCACCTCACCGCCCGCGTTGCCCTCGAGCTGGTAGCGGCCGCCGAGCCGCAGGTCGCCCGACACCGGCATGAACCAGCGCGCGATCCGCTCGGGATCGGTGACGGCATCCCACACGTCGTCGATGGGGGAGCGGTAGGTCTGCGAGAGCGACTGCACGCGCGACTCCGCGCCGTCGATCTCGTCGACGCGCACCTCGCGCGTCACGGCGCCCAGCTGGGCCAGCACATCGACCATGTCAGGTCTCCTTCGTGGGATCGGGATCGACGGGGCGGTCGCCGGCGTCGGGGTCATGCTCGGAATCGTGCTCAGGGTCGTGCTCAGGGTCATGCTCAGGGTCGTGCTCCGCGTCGTGCGGTGCCTCGTGCTCCGCTGCCTCCGCGTCCAGCCGCCGCCGTCGACGTCCGCGCGCCAGCTCGGTGTCGAGCGCGGCGAGCCTCGGCATCCAGAAGCGGTCGAACGCGGAGAGCCACTCGCTCGCCTCGCGCGGACCGCTCGGGTCGACGGCGTAGAGCCGTCGCTGCCCCTCGGGTCGCACGACCGCGAAGCCCTGCTCGCGCAGCACCCGCAGGTGCTGGCTCACGGCGGGCTGGCTGATGCCGAACTCGTGGCCGATCGTCGCCGCGATCGCACCGGCGCTCTGCTCGCCGTCAGCGAGCAGCTCGAGGATGCGTCGCCGGACCGGATCGCCGAGGACATCGAGTGCGTGCACAGCACAATGCTTGCACGGCGCCTTATATACGTCAAGACCGAAACATCCGGTCGGCGAGGATCAGTCCGGGGGGTCGCCGATCACCCACGGCACCTGCCCGACGCGGCGCCGCTCGTCGTCGAAGAGGTGGCCGAGCCGCTTGTAGTAGTGCAGCAGCAGGCTGCGATCCAGCACGCGCGCCGGCAGCCCGCGCGTGATCTGCGCCTCGATCTCGGCGGCCTGCTCGAGGCTCCGCAGCCACGCGATCACGTAGAGATTGCTCGCGCCGCCCGCGAGGGCCGCGCACAGCCGGATCGTCGGCAGCTCGCCGATGCGCCGCGCCGCCTCGTCGAGCTGCCCGGCCGGCACGACCATCCAGAGCGCGAGCGAGTGCGGCCAGTGCGGCTGGTCGAGCGTCACGTCGACGCGCTGCACGATGCGCCGGCTCTCGAGCAGCCGGTGCACGCTCCGCCGGGCGTGCGCCTCGCCGGTGCCGAGCGCCTCGGCGATCCGGGCCGTCGGCGCTCGCCCGTCGCGCTCGAGCTCGCCGAGCACCGCGCGGGTGGTGGGCGCGCCGAGCTGCCGCGCGACCGTCGCCGTGGGCCCCGCCGACGCTTCCCGCGACGTGCCGCCCAGCACGCCCGCGCGCCAGTGCGACCCCTCCCGGAACACCCGAGTCATGATCGACGAGCGGACGTGCAGCACGTCGGCGTGCGAGCCGAGGTCGCGCTGCACGATGCGCCGCAGCTCGGTGAGGTCCTCGGCGAAGATGATGAGCCCGAGGTCGCGGTCGCCGGTCTGCGCCGAGACGGTGACGATGCGCGGATGCCGCACGAGCTCCGCGGCGACGTCGTCGGAGGTGCCGGGCCGGCACCGCACCTCGACGAGCCCCGCGACGAGCCCGGCCCCCATGCCCGGATAGGTGGTGATCCACGCCGCGCCCTCGGCGCTCAGCCGCTCCCAGCGGCGCCGCGCGGTGGGCGCGCTGACCCCGAGCGCGTGCGCGACCTGCGACCACGGCGCGCGCGGATCGCGCTGCAGCGCCTCGATCAGGGCGAGGTCCGAATGCGACAGCACGTCCTCGGGTTCGGCGGCGGCGAGGTCCATATCGAACATCCTGACGGCAATCCGGGGCGAGGAGCGCAGATGTCACATGCCTGCAACACCGGGATCGCATCCTGGTCCGCAACGTTCGCTCCGGCCCCAGAGCCCGAGCGCCTGCCGAGAGGGCCCACCATGACCACCACGAAGGACGACCGTCCCGAGACCGAGCGATCCGAGCTCGCCCTCGCCGACGCGCCGGGCGCCAGCGGCCGCGTGCTGCGGGGCATCGAGCGCGTCGGCAACAGGCTGCCGCACCCGTTCTACCTGTTCCTCATCCTCGCCGGCATCGTCGCGCTCGCCTCCGCGATCGCGTCCGGGCTCGGCGCATCCACCCTCGACCCCGCGACCGGCGAGCAGCTGCCGGTGCAGAGCATCCTGTCGCCCGAGGGCCTCGTCTACGCGCTCACCAGTGCGATCGACAACTTCGTCGCCTTCCCGCCGTTCGGCCTCATCATCACGGTCATGCTCGGCATCGGCGTCGCCGAGCGCCTCGGCCTGCTGTCGTCGTTCATGCGCGGCGCGGTGCTCGCGGCCCCCAAGTCGCTCGTCACGATCGTCGTCGTGGTCGTGAGCCTCATGGGCAACCTCGCCTCCGACTCGGCGATGGTCATCATCCCGCCGCTCGCCGCGGCCGCGTTCCTCGCCGCCGGGCGCCACCCGCTCGCCGGCTTCATCACGTCCTACGCCGCGGTGGTCGCCGGCTTCAGCGCCAACTTCATCATCGCCGGCACCGACGTGCTGCTGAGCGGCATCACCACCTCCGCCGCCCAGATCGTCGATCCCGAGGCGCAGGTCACGCCGCTCGCCAACTGGTTCTTCATGTCGGCCTCGACCGTGATCCTCGCGATCGCCATCACGGTCACGTGCCAGCGCTTCCTCGAGCCGCGTCTCGGCGCCTGGAACGGCGAGGCCGAGGCCGCCGACACGAAGCCGCTCGAGCGCGCCGAGCGCCGCGGCCTCATCGCGGCCGGCGTCGCGCTCGTCGTCTTCGCCGCGCTCGTCGCGACGGCCGCGCTGCTGCCCGGCTCGCCCCTGCAGGGCGAGGGAGGCCAGCTGCTGCGCTCGCCGTTCATGGACGGCCTGCCGATCTTCCTGCTGCTCATGTTCCTCACCGTCGGCATCACCTACGGCCTCGTCGCCGGCACGCTCACCCGTTGGGGGCAGGTGCCCGAGATGATGGTCGCCGCAGTCAAGGAGCTCGTGCCCTTCATCGTCGTCATCTTCACGGCGGCCCAGGCGATCGCATGGTTCGGCTGGTCGAAGCTCGGGCTGCTCGTGGCCACGAGCGGTGCGGATGCGCTGGGCGCGGCCGGGCTGGACGGCGTCGGCGGCCTCATGCTCTTCAGCCTCTTCGTCATCCTCCCCGCCCTCCTGCTCGCGAGCGGCTCGGCGCTCTGGACGCTGCTGGCGCCGATCTTCGTGCCGATGTTCATGCTCAACGGCATCGACCCGGCCGCCGTGCAGACGGCCTTCCGCATCACCGACTCGGCGACGAACCCGCTCGTGCCGATGAACCCGATGCTGCCGGTCATCCTCGGCCTCATGCAGCGCTGGGCGCCGAAGGGCGGCATCGGCACGCTCTTCAGCCTCGTGCTGCCCTTCACGATCGTCATCCTCGTCGTCTGGCTCCTGCAGTTCGCGCTGTGGGGCCTCGCCGGGCTGCCCTTCGGCCCCGGTCACGGCCTGACGCTGTGACCCGGCCCCACCCATCCACCGTCGTCCTGCCCCAGGAAGGAACCCGATGACCACCATCGCCCCCGAGCTCGCCGCCCACCGCGAGGTCGACGTGCCCGCGCTGATCGAGGAGGCGCGCGGCGCGCTCGCCGCCCACCTGCCGACGCTCGTCGACGTCGCCGCCGACCTGCACGCCAACCCCGAGATCCGCTTCACCGAGGTGCACGCGGCCGCGCGCCTCACCGCGGAGCTCGAGACCGCCGGCTTCGCCGTGCAGCGCGGGTTCGCGGGGCTCGAGACCGCCTTCGTCGGCCGCTGGTCGACGGCGGATGCGACCGACGGCACGACGACCGTCGCCGTCTTCCTCGAGTACGACGCGCTCGAGGGCATCGGCCACGCGTGCGGCCACAACATCATCGCCGCGGCGGGGCTGGGCGCGGCGCTCGCGGTCAAGGATGCGCTCGCGGCCGACGGCGGCGCGCCCGCCCACCTCGTCGTGGTCGGGAGCCCCGGCGAGGAGGGCGCGGCGGGCAAGGTGCCGATGATCGAGCACGGCGTGCTCGACGGCATCGACCTGGCGATGATGATCCACCCGGCGGGGGAGGACGTCGCCGCATCGAGCTCGCTGTCGCGCGTCGCGCTCGACGTCGAGTTCACGGGCCGCGCGAGCCACGCGGCGGCGCACCCCGAGCGCGGCATCAACGCCCTCGACGCGGCGACGCTCGCGCTCACCGCGATCGGCCTGCTGCGTCAGCAGCTGCCCGACGACGCGCGCATCCACGCGATCGTGACGGACGGCGGCCAGGCGCCGAACATCATCCCCGAGCACACGGCGATCCGCGCGTTCGTGCGCGCGGAGGACCGCGACGCGCTGCTCGCGAGCATCGTGCCGCGCGTGCAGGCGTGCTTCCAGGGCGCGGCGATCGCCACCGGCTGCGAGGTGCTGATCGAGGAGCGGACGCCGCCGTACTACTCGCTGCGACCCAACCCGACGCTCGCGGGCCTCGCCGAGCAGGCGCTCGTCGCGCTCGGCCGCACGCCCGCGGTCGCGCCGCAGATGGGCGGCTCGACCGACATGGGCAACGTGAGCCACGTCGTGCCCTCGATCCACCCGATGCTCACGCTCGTCCCCGACTGCTCGCCCCACACTCGCGAGTTCGCCGAGGCGGCGGGTGGCACGGCGGCGACGCCGGTGATCGAGGACGGCGCGGCGCTGCTCGCGGCCACGGCGCTCGCCGCCTTCCGCGACCCCGCCGTGGTCGCCGAGGCGAAGGCGACGTTCGCCGCCTGACCCGGCGCGGATCCGCGCGCACGGATGGCCCGCTCCAGCTCGGAGCGGGCCATCCGCGGCTCCCGGGCCGCCCGCTGGCGGCGCGACACGCCGAAGCAACTCGTTCGAAAGAACCCTTGCGAAGCGTCTGCTTCGAAGGTAGTGTTTCGCATATCGGCAGGGCACCTGCACCGCCGGACACCGAGGAGGCACACCATGGGACGCACGAGCCGCATCCCGCACCGCATCGCCAGCGAGGAGCGCAACCGCGCCCGCGTCGAGCGCGAGGCGAGTGCGCGCTACTACGACCGCGAGCGCGCCGAGCTGCGCATCCAGCGTGGTTTGATCTGAGCATGACCGAGGCGCGCGACCCGTCCGATCGGGCACCGCAGAGCGAGCCGGGCGATGAGGCCCCGGCGCTCCGGAGCAGCGATCCCGCGGTGCTGCGCGCACTCGCCCACCCCCTGCGGGTCGAGATCCTCGCCGTCATCGACGAGCTCGAGGAGGCGACCGCGACGCAGATCGCGGAGCGCGTCGGCGAGAGCCCGTCGAACTGCTCGTTCCACCTGCGCACGCTCGAGAAGGCCGGCTTCATCGTGCGCGCCGAGGCCAAGGGCACGTCGAAGCCGTGGCGGTCGGCGCACCGGAGCCGCGACCTGCGCCCCGACCCCGACGACATCGACTCCGTGCGGTCGTCGAGCACGATCGGCGCCCTCTATGTGCAGCACGAGGCCGACCGGATGATCAAGTTCCTCACCGCGCACGGCAACGGCAAGCTGCCGGAGTGGGTGAACGGCGTCACCGTCAACATCTCCACGTTCTGGGCGACGCCCGACGAGCTCGCCGAGGTCGCGGAGGAGATCGCCCACCTCGTCGACCGCTTCCGCGGCCGCCACGACGACGCGTCGCTGCGCCCGGTCGGCAGCCACAAGTCGCACTTCTTCGCCACCCTGAACCCCGATCTCGACGCGCCGCTGACCGGCGCGGAGCCCGCCGCGGACTGACGTCCGTCCGCTCGTCGAGGCTGCCATGCGCGCCGCCTCGACGCCCCGGCCGCGCGCCCGCGGTCGCGATCCGCCGCGCCCGCGCACCGCCCGCGCACCACACCCGCGCACCATACGAGGGACCGCTCATGACCACCACCGCATCCACGGCGACCGCCACCAAGCCCGCGTCGCCCATGCGCCGCCCCGCCTACCGACGCCTCATGGTCGGCTGGGTCGCCACCAACCTCGGCGACAGCGCGCTCTACCTCGTGCTCGCGATCTGGGTGCGGGAGCTCACCGGCTCCGACGCCGCGGGCGCGCTCGTCTTCCTCTTCATCGGCCTGCCCGCGCTGCTCGCCCCCTTCGCCGGCCAGCTCGCCGACCGCGTGCACCGCCGCCCGCTGCTCATCGGCACGAACCTCGGCACGGCCGGCGTCGTGCTCACGCTGCTGCTCGTGCAGGGGGCCGAGCATGTCTGGCTCATCTACGCCGCGACCTTCGGCTACGGCCTCGCCGCCTACCTCACCGCCGCGGCGCAATCGGGCCTGCTGCGCGACCTGCTGCCGGACGAGGAGCTCGCCGGCGCGAACGGCATCTTCACGTCGATCGACAACGGGATGCGCATCATCAGCCCGGCGCTCGGCGCGGCCCTGTACGTCGCCGCCGGGCCGTGGGCCGTGATCGCGCTCGCCGCGGGCGGCTTCCTGACCATGGCGATCGTACTCACGACCGTGCGCATCCAGGAGTCGCCGCCCGAGCCGCGACTGGCCGGCGAGACGTACTGGCACGAGCTCTCGGCGGGCTTCCGCGCGCTGCTCGCCGACCCGCTGCTCCGGCTGCTCACCATCGCCACCGCGATCGGCTTCGGCCTGACCGGGCTGCTGAACGCCACGATCTTCCCGCTCGTCGAGCACGGCCTGCAGGAGGGTCCCGCGGCGCTCGGACCCGCGCAGGCGATCCAGGGCATCGGCGCGCTCGCGGGCGGTCTGTGTTCCGCCTGGATGCTGCGGCGGATCGGCGAGCGCCGCCTCGTCGCGTGGGGGCTCGCGCTCGTCGGGCTCGGCACCGTGGTCGCGTTCCTCGTCGTGCAGTGGCCGCTGCCGGAGGCGTGGATGCGCTGGCTGGGCGTCGGCGCGCTGCAGGCGCTCATCGGCTTCGGCGTCCCGTGGGTGATCGTCGGCGTCGTGACGCTGCGGATGCGGCGCACGGGGCCGCGGCTGCAGGGCCGCACCTCGGCGGCGCTCAACGTCTCGATCAACGTGCCGCAGATGCTCATGCTCGCGCTCGGCAGCGCGCTCCTCGGGGCGATCGACTACCGCTGGCTCATCGCGGCGACCGCGCTCGGCGTGCTGGGCGCGGCGCTCGCCGTCGCCCTGGGCCGCCGCCTCGACCACGCGGCCGCCGACCCGGACGCCTGAGCGGCTGCGCGAGCGCCGGCGGTCGTGCGATGCTCGCCGTATGGACGAGGACGACGAGCGCCGCCTGCGCCGCGCGCGCTGGCTGCTGATCCTCGCCGTCGTCGTCATCGGAGGCACGATCGCGCTCGTGCTGCAGCAGGATCCGCCCGCGAGCCTCGGCGCCGGGCTCGCGGCGGCGGCGTGCGTGCTGCTGCTGTCCGGGATCGCAGACCCCTTGCTCGCGATGCTCGTCGGGAACGGGCGCAACCCGTTCGTGCGCACCCGGCACGACCGGGACGCCCTCCTCGCGCCGGTCGAGCCGCGCTCGGGACCGCCGCCGGAGCCCGGCATGTGGCGCACCGACGCGGTGTTCGGCGAGCTCGCGCGGCTGGCCGAGGCCGACGGCGGCGAGCTGCTGGTGCTCCGCACGCGCCGTCGCGTCAGGATCGCGCGCACCGATGCTCGCTCGCTCGACGCTCCCACGCCGGTGGCGTGCGATCTCGTCGTCATCGGCCACCAGCTGCTCGAGCATCGCGAGGTCGGCGACCCCGATGCGCTCCGTCGGAGCATGCACGCGCTCATCGATCGGTTGATCGCGACGACGAGCTGGCAGATCGGCGGGGAGCGCGTCGAGCGCTGACGCACGGCGCCGAGCTCGACGCGCCGCCGTCCATCGGAGGGATGATTGCGCGCTCCGGCGGCCCCGCCGGGCGCCGCCGCCTGCCAGGCTCCTGCCATGCGACGCATCCACTGGACCTGGCCGGCCGCCGCGCTGTGCCTCGTCGGTGCCGTGGTGACGGGCTGCATGCTGCTGCAGCCGCCGGCGCCCAGGGCGACGGTGACGGACGCATCCGGGCAGGAGGTCACGCTCTCCTGGGCGGACTTCCCCGGGGAGGCGTGGATCGAGCCCGCCGACGTGCTCGCGGCGCCGCGAGCGGAGCAGATCGAGTCGGTCGGCGACGCGCTCCTCACGGATCTGCAGCGCGTCGTCGACGAGCACGCGAGGGGCGGCGCCTGGGCGGAGGGCGCGGCGGGCGGCATGTTCGCGAACACCGGCAACGGCTACGGCGGGGCGACGCTGCACCACCTCTACAACTCGAGCGACCGGTCGACCGGAACGGTGCCCGACGACTGGCCGGCGCTCAGCGACGCGCTCGACGCCGAGCTCGCCGAGCGCGGCTTCGACCCGATCGTCTGGGACTTCGATCGCGAGCCGTACGCGCACCAGACGCCGGCCGAGCGCGATGCCGAGGTCGTCGAAGTGCACGGGTCGCTCGACCCGGCGCAGATGTGGCAGTGGCTCGGCATGGCGTCGAACGGCAGCGCCTGGGTCTCGGTGATGCTCGTGGACCTCGATCGAGGGGTGGGGGCGCCGCTGGAGACGGACGCCGCCGTGCAGTCGCAGGTGTCGCTCATGGCGGGCGCGACCGTCATCCAGGCGGCGGACGAGCAGGCCTACCGGGACGGCACCGCGCCGTTCGCGGGGCTCGAGCGTCCAGCGCCCACGACGTCCGACTGACGCGCGGCTCGGCGCGCGCATAGCAAGAGCCGGGAGGATGAGCGCATGACGACGCTCAGCGACTTCCAGGCAGAGGCACTCACCGGCGGCGAGGTCGATCTCGCCGACTACGAGGGCAAGGTCGTGCTCGTGGTGAACACCGCGAGCCAGTGCGGCCTCACGCCTCAGTTCGAGGGCCTCGAGCAGCTCTACCGCGACCTCGCGCCCGAGGGGCTCGTCGTGCTCGGCTTCCCCTCGGACAGCTTCAACCAGGAGCTCGACGAGGCCGAGGCGATCGCCGATGCGTGCGAGCGCAACTACGGCGTCAGCTTCCCGATGTTCGCGAAGGTCGCCGTCAACGGCAGCGACACGCACCCCGTCTTCCAGTGGCTCAAGGAGGAGAAGAAGGGGCTGCTCGGCGGCGCGGTCAAGTGGAACTTCACGAAGTTCCTCATCGGCCGCGACGGCACGGTGATCGAGCGCTTCGCGCCCACCACCACGCCGGAGCAGCTGCGCGGCGACGTCGAGCAGGCGCTCGCCGCCTGACCGCCGCGCTGCCGCAAGCACGACACGATGACGCCCCTGGCACGCCGGGGGACGCGGTCCTAGCCTGACGCCATGACGCTGTCGGAACCGGGAGCCGTCGCGGCGTCCGGCCGGCCGATCGGGGCGGCGCCGCTGCCGGTCCCGCGGCCGCCGCTGCCCCGCGCCGCGGCGCCCCGGGCCCGCCTCGCGGGCGGCGTCGGCGGTGGGCTCGCCTGGCTCGGGCTCGCCGTCGCGCAGGCATGCGCGGCGCTGCTGCTGCTCGGGCTCGCGATCCCCACCCTGCTGCTGGGCGCCGTCGCGTGGATGGAGGGTGCGCCGGACCCGGGCGTCGGCATCGCCCGCGCGGTGCTGCCCTGGCTCGGGACGCCGACCGCGATCGCACTCGCGATCGGCGTCCCGTTGGGCCTCGGCATCGCGCTGCTCGGCCTGTGGCTCAGCGCGCGCATGCTGCGCCACCCGGGGCTCGCGCATCCCGCCGGCGTCACGTGGGCCGCATTCGGCATCGCCCTCGTGGCCGCGAGCTTCGTCAGCGGGCTCGGCTCCTCCGTCGGCGGCCCCTTCGTCGGCGGACTCCCGGGCATCGGCTCCGGGGGACTCGGCGGGTCGTCCTCGGGCATCGCTCCGGATGCGCTGGCCGAGTGGGCCGATGCCGACCGGCTGCTCGCGATCGCCTGGCCGTTCGTCGCGATCGGCAGCCTCGCCTCGATCATCGTGCCGATCGTGCTGAGCGTCTTCGCCTGGTGGTGGATGGCGCACGCCATGCGGCCGGCGGCCCCGTCACCGGCTCGGCCACCTGCCGAGCCCTGACGGCGCGCGGCGCGCGGCGCGCGTCCGCGACCGTAGGCTCAGCGCCATGAGCATGTCCAATCACGCCGGCTCCCGCGAGGGCGGCGAACCCGAGGTCGTCCCCGCTGCGGAGGCGGGACGCTTCCGGCTGCTGCAGATGCGTCCGCGTGACCCCGAGGAGGCGGGGAGGACGGCCACGCCGCTCGAGCTGTTCTTCGACCTCGTGTTCGTGGTCGCGGTCAGCGTCGCCGCCGTCAACCTGCACCACGCGCTCACCGAGGCCCACATCGTCGAGGGACTGCTCGTCTACGCCGTCATCTTCTTCGGCATCTGGTGGGCGTGGATCAACTCCACCTGGTTCGCCACCTCGTTCGCGACGGACGACTGGCTCTACCGGCTGCTGACCTTCGTGCAGATGGCCGGTGTGCTCGTGCTCGCGGCAGGCGTGAAGCCCGCGTTCGAGGAGCGCGACTTCTCGCTGCTGATCTTCAGCTACGTCGTGATGCGGGTCGCGATGGTGACGCAGTGGCTGCGCGCGTCGCGGTGGGCTGGCGAGAGCCGCCGGGCGACGCAGCTGTACGCGCTCGGGATCGCGGTCGCCCAAGTGCTCTGGCTGCTGTCGCTGCTGCTGCCGGAACCGGTCTCGTTCGTCGCGATCGGCGTGCTCATCCTCGTCGAGCTCGCCGTGCCGATCGTCGCCGAGCGGCAGGGCGCGACGCCGTGGCATCCGCACCACCTCACCGAGCGCTTCGGTCTCTTCACGCTCATCCTGCTCGGCGAGAGCCTGCTCGCCTCCGCCAACGCCGTCATCGTGGCGATCGAGGAGGTCGACGAGCTCGGCCCGCTGCTGTGGATCGCGACCCTCGCGCTCGTCGTCACCTGCGCCCTCTGGTGGATCTACTTCTGGTCGCCCCACCACCGGCTCATCACCGACTACGCGAGCTCGGTGCGGCACGGCTACGCGCACTACTTCGTCTTCGCCGCCGCCGGCGCCCTCTCCGCCGGCATCGAGGTCGAGATCGACGTGCTCACCGGCACGTCCGCGCTCGACCCGCTCATCGCGTCCTTCACCGTCACCGTGCCGATCGCGGTGTTCGTCATGGGCATCTGGTGGATCGCGCTGCGGCACCAGCGCGACCGCGTCGTGAACACGGTCGTGCCGACCGCCGCGCTGCTCGTGCTGCTCGACCCGGTGCTGCCGTTCCCGGTCGCCGTGTCGGCGATCATCCTCACGCTCGTCGTCGTCGTGCTCGTGGCGCGCGCGCCGGAGGAGGCCCACGAGCACGGCAGGATGGAGGCGTGACCGAGAGCGAAGAGACCGACCAGCGCCGCCCGATCCTCGCCCTCGTCGGCATCGGGCTGTTCGCGGGCTTCCTGTCGGGGATGTTCGGCATCGGCGGCGGCATCGTCATCGTGCCGCTGCTCGTGCTACTCGCGCGCTTCGGCCGCCGTCGCGCGGCCGGGACGTCGCTCGCCGCGATCGTGCCGTCGGCGCTCGTGGGCGTCGGCAGCTACGCCGCCGCGGGGCACGTCGACTGGCTCGTCGCGCTCATCCTCGTCATCGGCTCGGTCATCGGCGCGCAGGTCGGCGCGCACCTGCTGCACAAGCTGCCGGTGCTCGCGATCCGCTGGGCGTTCATCGTCTTCCTCGCCGCCGTCGCGGTGAGCCTGTTCTTCGTGGTGCCCTCGCGCGAGGCCGAGACGGCGCTCGATCCGTGGTCGATCGCCGCGCTCGTCGTGCTCGGCTTCATCACCGGCGTGCTCTCGGGCATCCTCGGCGTCGGCGGCGGCATCATCATCGTGCCGATGCTCATCCTGCTGTTCGGGCAGAGCGACCTCGTGGCGAAGGGCACGTCGCTCGCGATGATGATCCCGACCGCGATCTCGGGCACGATCGGCAACCTGCGCAAGCGCAACGTCGACCTGCTGTCAGCCCTCGTCGTCGGCCTGTCGGCGTGCGTGACGACGGCCCTCGGCGCGGCCGCCGCGATCGCGCTCGACCCGCGCACCGCCTCGATCCTCTTCGCCGTGTTCCTCGTCGTGCTCATCGTGCGGCTCGTGGTGGAGGCCGTGAAGATGGGCCACGAGGAGTGAGCGGGCGCTGACCGCCTGGGCTACCAGCCCCGCGTGCCCGGCGCGCCCTTGAACGGTCCGGTCACGCGCGACGTGATCCAGCCGCCGTAGAAGCCGCCGGCCTGCGGCTCGACCGCCTCGCCGTCGACCTCGACGCGGTCCATGCGGCCCGGGTAGATCGCGATGTGGTCGGCGAGCGGCTCGAAGCCCGGCTGCGGGGTCGGGTACCACCACGCCGCTGCGGACTCGGCGCGGTCGCCGCCGGCGACCGTGAGGTAGCTCGCGCGGCCCTTCCACTCGCAGACGCTCGCACCCGGTGCGCTCGCGAGCGCGCCCTCGCGGAAGGCGGAACGCGGCAGGTAGTAGGTGGGCGGATGGCTCGTCTCGAGCACGCGCAGCGACGCGCGCGTCTCGGCGATCACCTCGCCGCCGAGCACCACGCGCACGAGCTCGTCGCTCGGCTCGATGCGGGGCGGGCGCGGGTAGTCCCAGACGTTCTCGGTCGGTCGCGTGGTCATGCGCCCACGCTATGCACCCCGCCTATCAACCCCGCAGGAGCCGGCTGGCCACGATCGAGTGGCGGGAGCCTCGAGCCGCCCGCGACCGGTCACTTCACGACGTCGACCGACTCCGTCGCCGGCGGCAGCGTCAGCGTGCCGGTGCGCGTCATCCGGTCGCCGCGGCGCGCGCGGGCCCACCAGATCGCGCCGGCGACGAAGGCGATGAGGCACGTCGCCGCGGCGACCAGGATGCCGGAGCGAGGGCCGAAGAGATCGGCGACCCAGCCCACGATCGGGGCGCCGATCGGCGTGCCGCCCATGAAGACCGCGCCGTAGAGCGCCATGACGCGCCCGCGCACCTCCGGCGCGCTCGTGAGCTGCACCATCGAGTTCGCGTTCGTCATGAAGAGCTGCGCCGTGAAGCCCGCGACCGCGAGCGCGACGCCGAAGACCCAGATGCTCGGCGCGAGTGCGGCGAAGACGCACGCGAGCACGAACGAGCCGATGCCGCCGATGATGTACGTCCAGCGCGGCCGCTCGGAGCGCGCGGCGAGCAGGGCGCCCGTCACGGAGCCGATCGCCATCGCGCTCGAGAGGATGCCGAACGTGCTCGCATCCGCTCGGTACTCGACGCTCGTCATGGTCGAGATGTAGATCGGGAAGTTGAGCCCGAACGTGCCGAGGATGAACGCCATCACGAAGACGATGAGCAGATCGCCGCGCTTCCGCACGTAGCGGAAGCCCTCCACGATGTCGCCGAAGCCCTTCGCGCCGCGCGGGCTCGGCTGCAGCTCGCTCCTGCGGATCCGCAGCAGCGCGACGATCATCGCGATGAACGTCACCGCGTTGATGAGGAAGACGGGGCCGGGCGCGACGAGCGCGATGAGCACGCCCGCGACCGCCGGGCCGATGAGGCGCGCGCCGTGGAACGAGGCGGAGTTGAGCGCGACCGCGTTGGCGATGTCGCCCTGTCCCACGAGCTCGGAGACGAACGCCTGGCGCGCCGGCATGTCGAAGGCCTGGACGATGCCGAACGCGAGCGCGAACAGCTGCACGTGCCACAGCTCGACGAGGCCGGTGGTCACGACGACGCCGAGGATGAGCGCGAGCACGCCCATCGCGGATTGCGTGACGAGCAGCACCTTCCGGCGGTCGTACTTGTCGGCGATGAGCCCCGAGACGGGCACGAGCAGCAGCTGCGGGCCGAACTGCAGCGCCATGTTGATGCCGACGGCGGTCGCGTCGTTCTCGGTCAGGACGGTCAGCACCGTCCACGACAGCGCCGTCGACTGCATCCATGCGCCGACGTTCGAGATCAGCGCGCCGGTGAACCAGGTGCGGTAGTTGAAGAGCCGCAAGCTTCGGAACATCATTGCTCGGCCAGCCGCTCGATGATCGGCACAGCGCGCTCGAGGGCGGCGCGGTCCTCGGCGCTCAGCTGCTCGATCGCCGAGGCGAGCGCGCGATTGCGGCGCTCGCGGGTCTCGCCGATCATCTGCTCGCCCTTGGCGCTGATGCGGAAGATCACCATCCGGCCGTCGCTCGGGTGGTCGCTGCGCTCGACGTAGCCGAGCGACTCGAGGTGCTGCAGCGTCTTCACCATGCTCGGCGGCTTCACGCACTCGGCGGCGGCGATCCTCGCGAGCGTGGGCTCCTCGAGCGCCTGCATCGCGCCGAGCGCGGAGAGGTGGTGGAGCGACAGGTTCTCGTCCGCCCGCTCGCGGCGCATGCGGCGCCCCATGCGCACGAGCGCGACGCGCAGGGAGTCGGCGAGGGCGATGGCAGGCATTTCATTAGTCTACCTCACGACCCTCCGATCCGGGAGGTCTGCGCGCGGCTCAGCCGTTCGACGCGGCGGAGGCGGCCGAGACCGAGGCCGCCGGAGCCACGGGCGCCGGCGCCGGCGCCGGAGCGGGTGCCTGCTGCGTTGGTGCGGGGGCCGGCGCCGGTGCTGGTGCGGGTGCGGGCGCAGCCGCGCTCGCCGCGCCGGTCGCGGAGGCCATCGCGGTCGGGGACGGGGCGAGGATGACGTCGCCGCCCACCTTCGTCGGCAGCCCGTCGGCCGACCCGCCGAGGGCGTCGCCGCGGATCTCGACACCCGCGACCGGGCGGCCGGCCGCATCCTGCACGCTCATCGCGTTCGCGACGCCGACGGCGCCGATCGCGAGGGCGCCGACGCTGAGCGCGCTGGCCGTGCCGACGAGGATCCACTGGTTCCGCTGCATGCGTCCACCATCGCGGCGGCGCGTGAGCGGCGCAGGAGGGTCGGATGAGAGCTCTCTCATCTGCCGCTCCCCGCGGACCGGCCGCGACCGAGGATCTCGAGGCCGAGTGCGAGCTCGGCCTCGGCCGTCTCGAGGTCGCCGCGCTCCGTCGGGGTGAGGGCGTGGGCGAGGACGTGGACCGCGGTGCGGTGGGCGACGCGCCCGCGTCCCGGTCGCCCGGGCGCGAGCCAGCGCGCCACCGACGCGTCGAGGAGCCGCCGGAAGCCCGCCGCCCGCGCGGGGTCGGCACGCGAGAGCGCGATCGATGCGACGAGGTGGCCGATCATGGCCGCCTCGTCGTCGGCCGGATCGCCGAGGCCGGCCGTGTCGATGTCGATGACGCCGGCGATGCGGCTCGACCCGTCCGCGTCGACGAACAGCTGCCCGACGTGGAGGTCGCCGTGCACCGTGCGGCGGTCGGCGTCGTCGGGCGCGGCGGCGTCCGACGCCTCGAGCGAGCGCTCGACGCTCGCGAGGAGCCCCTCGAGCCGGGCCCCGTCGCGGCGGTCGTGGCGGTCGAGCGCCGCGCGCAGCCGCGAGACGTACCAGGGGGTGCGCGAGGCGAGCGAGGCGCGTGCATCGCGACCGGTGTCGACCGCTGCCATCCGCTCGCGCAGTGCGTCGATCGAGTCGAGCAGGCGCTCGGGGTCGAGCTCGTCGAGCCGCGCGGTCAGCGGCACGCCCGCCGCCGCCTCCGTGAGCACGATGCCGAGCTCGGACCAGGCGGTGATGGTGGGCACCGGCACGCCGCCCGCGCGCAGCGACTCCTGCAGGTGCACGATCGCGGCCGACGACGACGGGCGCACGACCTTCAGGTAGGTCTCGCGGACGCCCTCGCGCATCCGGAACATGGCGCGCTTGCCCGGTCGGTAGACGAGCAGCTCGGGCCGCTGGTCGATCACGACGCCCATGCGGGCCATGAGCGTCGTGGCGGCGTCGGGGAACGAGGCGGGCGAGAGCGCCGGCAGCCGCGGGTCGGCGGGGTGCAGCCAGATGCGCGCCTGCGGCTGCTGCGGATCACCGAGCACGAGCCCGGTCTCGCTGTCGACCCGCTTGCCCGAGGTGTCGACGTACCAGGCGCGGGCGGTGCCGGCCTCCTCGAAGCCGGTGAGCGCGCCCCGACCGTACGGCTCGTGGCTCAGCACGCGCAGCCCGCCCCGCAGCTCGTCGCCGAGCGCGTCGCGCAGCAGCTGCTCCTCAGCGCTCCTGCCGTCGACCGGCTGGGTCGTCGCCTGCTCGTGCTCGCGCTGCTCCTGCATGCCTCGATCCCAGCAGACGCGACGCGCCAGCGGGCGACCGTGAGGCTTCTCTCACCTTCGGCGCATGGCGCACCCGCGGGTGGTTGCATGGTCAGATGCCCGACGCGCCACGCTCTCGCCTGCGCACCTGGACGGTGCGCTCGCGGATCGTGGGGCTCCTGACGCTGCTGTCGCTCATCACAGCCATCGCCGCGGGCAGCGTCGCCTACGCGGTCGATCGCGTGCGGGTGCTCGAGCAGATCGACGCCAACCTCGACGCCGCGCTCGACTCCGTGCGGTTCATCGTCGAGGGGGACGACTGGTCGTCGACCGACGAGGCCGTCTCGACGATCGTGCAGCGGCTCGCGCCGGACGACAACACCGGCACCCTCGGCATCGTCGACGGCGAGGCGGCCTGGCAGCCCGGCATCGCGCCCGACGTGCCGCTCGAGCAGCTGCCCGGCTTCGTCGAGCGGATCGTCGCCGAGACGGCGGACGGTCGCACGGTGCTCGGCACCTACGTCGAGGGGACGCGGTCGATCCGCTACCTGGCGGCGCCCGTCACGGTCGGCGAGATCGCGAGCGGCCCGCCGCGCGCCGTCTTCGTCACCGGCTACGACGTCGAGGCGGAGCTCGCCGAGCTCGACGGCGCCGCCCGGGTCTTCGCGCTCACCGCGCTGCTCGCCACCGCGGCCACGTTCGGCATCGGCCTGCTCGTCTCCGGGCGGCTGCTGCGGCCCATCCGGCACATGCGCGAGGTCGCGGAGCGCGCCTCGGGGGCCGACCTGTCGGAGCGCATCCCGGTGACGGGCAAGGACGACGTGTCGCAGCTCGCGGCGACCGTCAACGGCATGCTCGACCGGCTCGGCAGCTCGCTCGAGGACCAGCGGCAGCTGCTGCAGGACGTCGGGCACGAGCTGAAGACGCCCATCACGATCGTGCGCGGCCACCTCGAGCTCGTGGATCCTGCGAGCCCGGCCGATGTCGTCGAGACGCGCGAGCTCGCGATCGACGAGCTCGACCGGATGGCGCGGCTCGTCGACGACCTGCGCGCCGCCGCCCGCCTGCGCGATCCGGCGGCCTTCGAGCTGCGCGAGACCGACGTCGCGGCGCTCGTCGAGCAGATCGCGGTCAAGGCGCTCGCCATCGACGGCGCCGACCTCGACCCGAACGTCGAGGCCACGCCGGTCGTCGCCCGGCTCGACCCGGACCGCATCACGCAGGCGATGCTGCAGCTCGCGGCGAACGCGGTGCGGCACGCGCGAGGGCCGTTCTCGATCGGCTCGAGGGTGCGCGGCAGCGACCTCGAGCTCTTCGTGCGCGACCGCGGCCCCGGCGTGCCCGACGAGCTCAAGCAGGTGGTGTTCGAGCGCTTCCGCCGCGGCGCCGCCGAGGGGCGCGGCGACGGCGGCTCGGGCCTCGGGCTGTCGATCGTCGCGCTCATCGCCGACCGGCACGGAGGCAGGGCGTGGGTGGCGGATGCCGGGGCCGGCTCCGAGTTCATCCTCACGCTGCCCGGCGCCATCGTGCCGCCCGCGATCGTGCCGATCGCGTCGGCGGCGGCCCCGTCGGGGCAGGACGACCGCGGCATCCACGACCACGACCACACGACGGCCGACCACCGGGAGCAGCAGTGGCATCGATCCTGATCGCCGAGGACGAGGCGCGCATAGCTGCGTTCGTCGAGAAGGGGCTGGCCGCGGCCGGCTACAGCACCCGCGTCGCCGCGACCGGGCCCGAGGCGCTCGACCTCGCGCTCACCGACGGGTTCGACCTGCTCGTGCTCGACATCGGGCTGCCCGGCATGGACGGCTTCGAGGTGCTCGCGCAGCTGCGCGGCTCGGGATCGTCGATGCCGGTGATCATCCTCACCGCGCGCGGGGGCGGGAGTGACACCGTCGCCGGGCTCGAGGGCGGCGCCGACGACTACATGGCGAAGCCGTTCCGCTTCGACGAGCTGCTCGCGCGCGTCCGGCTGCGGATGGCGTCGGCTGCCGCGGGCACGCTGGCGCCCTCGGAGCTGCGGCACCAGGGCCTCGAGCTCGACATCCGCACGCGTCGCGCGAGGATGGACGGCCGCGAGGTCGACCTGTCCGGGCGCGAGTTCGCGCTCGCCGAGGAGCTCGTGCGGCACGCCGGCCAGGTGCTGTCCCGCGAGCAGCTGCTCAGCCGCGTCTGGGGCTACGACTTCGACCCCGGCTCGAACGTCGTCGACGTCTACATCCGCTACCTGCGCAACAAGCTCGGCGCCGACCGGATCGAGACGGTCCGCGGCATGGGCTACCGCCTGGTCTGACCGCGTCGAGCGGCGGCTCAGCGCCTCGCGCGAGCCGGCGCGATGCGCTGGGCGCGATCGAGCAGCAGGCTGGCCGCCTCGGGGGAGCGGTCGGCGGCCCGGATGCCGTGGCCCACGAGGTGCAGCGCCGTGAGCGCCGCTGCGTGCGCGTCGCGCAGCCAGCGGTCGGCCGCCTCGTCGGCGATCGCCTGCAGCAGCGCGGCGTCCGCCGTGCGCCCCGCGACCTCGTTCGTGACGGCGCTCGCGATGGCGTGGCCGATGAACGCGGCGGTGTCGTCGGCGGGGTCGCCGAGCCCGGCCGTGTCGACGTCGATGACGCTCGACACGCGCCCGCCGGTGAGGAAGAGCTGGCCGATGTGGAGGTCGCCGTGCACGACGCGCGCCTGGCCCACCCGGCGCAGGTGCGGCACGAGCGCGGGCAGCAGCGCGCGCGCATCGGCGGCGCGCGCGGGCAGGTCGGCGGCGAGCCGGTCGAGGTGCCAGTCGATGCGCGACCCGGCGGACGCCCGCGCGATGCGTCGCGTGCGCACCGAGAGCAGGTGCTCGCGCAGCTCGTCGACCGCGTCGAGCAGCTCGCCCGCGGGCGTGCGGCTCGCGGCGACGGGTCCGGGCGTGCCCTCGGCGTCGCGCACGACGACGACGCCCGCGGGCGTCCAGTGCACGACCTCCGGCGCGGGGACTCCCGCCGCACGGCATGCGCGATGGATCTCGGCGAGGTCCTCCGCCTCCCCGGGCCGGACGACCTTCACGAACAGGTGCACGCCGTGCTGGGTCAGCCGCACGACCGCTCGGCGGCCCGGCCGGTAGGCGAGCACGCGCGCCTCGATCGGGCCGCCGCTGCCCGCGGCGTTCGCGATGCGCCCGAGGCGCACGGGGTCGAGCGCGGTGCGGAGCGCCGGCAGCCGGGGGTCGAGCGGATGCCGCCAGATGCGGGCGACGGCGACGCCCTCGCGCGAGCGGATCACGAAGCCCGTCTCGCGAGCGACCGGCTGGCGCGAGCTGTCGACGAACCAGTCGCCGGCATGCTCGCCGGCGTCGATGGCGAAGCGGGCGATGCTGCCCTCGCCGAAGGGCTCGACGGCGATCAGGCGACCGGCATCGCCGATCGCCTTCTCCAGCAGTCGCTGCTCCAGCACCTCGTCATCGTCTCAGGAACCGCTGAGGGCTCGCCCAAGAAGCGACCCCCGCGCGGTACCTCGAGTGGTCACGACACGCCGCCCCGCCGCCCGCGCCGCGGCGTGTCGTGACCACCCGACCCGCTTCGGCGCGCACGCCGCTCGCGCTCCTCAGCTCTGCGACCTCTCAGAGCGCGAACGGTCGCTCGAGCACCCGTGCCGCAGCGCCGCGCGAGCCGTGCGTCCCGAGCTGGGGGGTCGCATCCGGCTGCGACGACGAGCGCACCGTGCGGTAGAGCTCCTCGTACGAGCCGGAGAAGCTGCCGCCCGCCCACGCCGTCGTCAGGTTGTAGGTGAACGCCGATAGCGGATTGCCGGCCGGGGTGGTCTGGTGGTCCGCGCACGCCGAGAGGATCGTGACCGTGGGTGGCACCGGCTCGCCCGGCCCAGACTTCGTCGCGACGAGCCTCACCGCCTCGTAGAGCTCCTTGTTCGTCGCATACACCTGGGTGCCGTCGGCGAACTTGGCGTCGCCGACCTGCGTGCGCACGTAGAGGTCGCCGAACAGGCTCGCGACGTCGTCGTCGCGCGAGCGGTCGACGGCGACCGCCTCGAGCTCGGGGGCCTCACCGTCGAGCGCCTTCGACAGCGATCCCTTCGTGATCGGGATCACGTCGTTGCGGCTCACGCTGCCGCTCGTCTGCAGGTCCTGCGGGCTCGTCGCCGCGAGCGCCCCCTTGACGTCCTTCGCATGGCCCGTCGCGATGTCCTTCGCGTCGGCGGCGTCGAGGATCGACTTGAACGCCGTGCCCGAGTGGCAGCTGTCGAACACCAGGTGCACCCGGACGCCCTCTCGCAGGCAGCGCAGCAACTCGTTGAGCTCGTCGTCGAGCAGCATGCGGTCGTAGAAGCATGTCGTCTCGTCGAGCCCATCGTCCTCGAGGTCCGCGGAGTCGTTCGGCAGCTGGCTGCCGTGGCCCGAGAACGAGACCAGCAGCGCGTCGCCCGGCATGAGGTTGACGGCCGCGTTGTTCAGCAGCGCGTAGAAGGCGGCTGTCGTCGCCTCTTCGTCGAGCAGCACGGCGGTGTCGTAGCCGAGCCGGCCGGCGATCTCAGCCATCGCGCGAGCGTCGTTGCCGCACGACGGCAGGGTCATGGGCGACCCGTAGTGCGCGGGATCGACGCGATCGACCCCCACGTGCACACCGACGCCGACGGGCGTACGGACCACGTCGCCGGAGAAGAGCGCGTCGAGCTGCGTGAGGGTCTGCATGCCGACGATGCCGTCGGCGATGAGCCCGTACTCCCGCTGGAACGCATCGACTGCCGCGAAGGTGCGCGGGCCGAAGTACCCGTCGATGCCGTTCGGCGGGATGTAGCCGGAGTTCAAGGCGCAGAGCGCCTCCTGGATGGCGACGACGGCCCCGCGGTGCGATTCCCCCTGCACGATGGGCCGGGCGTTGCTCTGTGCGTCGAGGAGCCGGTCCTGGGTGCTGCGGGTCGCCACGGTGGTGAAGCGTCGAGATTGAAACATGATGTGCTCCTTCGGATGGTCTAGGCGACCCACTGGTAGCGGTCGTCGGGGTTCGGTGCCATCGGCAGCGCTCGGCAGCCGAGGCCGACGACGTAGGCGGGCGCGGCAGCGGGCGGCGTCGGCGCCTCCGGCGCGTGGACGACGAGGCGCTCCGCGAGCGCGAAGCGAGCGTGCAGCCGTGCGAGCGGAACGAGCTCGAGCTGCCCCAGGACGGCGGGCCGCATGGCCGGCTCCAGCAGCACGATCGGCCCTGGCACGACCGGCGGCCGTGCGGTCGCGGCCGCGAGCTCGGGACGCAGCTCGGCCGCCGGTGTCGGGCCGAACGGCACCGCCGCCGGGCGCACCGTCCCGATCCTGGCGAGGTCGAGGCCCTTCATGCCGGCGCGCATGGGTCGGGCCAGGTGCGCGGCGGGCCGCAACACCGCGTCGCGCAGCCCGATCGGACCGATCGGGCGCCCGTCGGGCGGGCGCTGCGGGCGCGGGCCAGGGTCGATGCCGCGCAGCTGCGTGCTCTCCACGGCCGCGAGGTACATCCTGTCGGCGAAGGCCGGCACCGGCCCGCCGACCCCGTCGCCGGCGGCCGCGGCCTCGCCGCTCTCGAGCCGCCAGTCGCGGCGCTCGTAGAGCGAGGGCGTGAACCAGGAGCGGTGCAGCGTCAGCGCGATGAACCTGAACCGCACAGAACCCTGCCGGTTGGCCCGCCACGCATCCCACTGCGTCCTGGCGGGCGAGTCGCCGATCGAGCGGTCGAGCTCGTCGACGGTCGCCTCGGCGTGCAGCCACGTCGTCTCATCCGTGGCCGACAGCGGCGTCATGGTCGTCGGCGCGTAGCTGCCCGATGGTGTGCTGAGCAGCAGGTCCGGATGCAGCATGACCCGCTCCGCCTCCGCGACCGGCCGCGAAGACCGCTGCATGAGCCGGCTGATCGTCGCCTGCGCCGCCTCGATCTCCGTCTTCCTGCCCGCTACGACCCACAGGGCCAGCACCGCGGCGATGTCGGCGGCGCTCGCGTGCGTCTGCTCGAGGTCCCGGTGCGCCTTCGCGTACTCCTCGTAGAGGAGGTATGACGGCGTCTGCACGGGGAAGGGTCCCGGCTCGAAGAGCACGGCGAGCGCCCGCTCGAGCTCCGCCTGCTCGGTCGCGTCCCACGCGCGGGACGCGTGGTCCATCGCCGTCAGCACCGCGTGATGCCGCAACCAGAGCGGTGCCGCCGAGCTGTCCACCGGCATCCCCTCGCGCACCCCGCCGTTCGCCAGCTGCGCGAACTCCCACGCGCGCACCACGTCGCTCATGCTGCTCGCGACCTCGAGGTCGACGAGCGTCATGCGGACGGGGAACGGGAGCCAGGCGGCGAAGCCGCGGGCCTCGCCCTGGGCGTGGATCCAAGCGGCGATGCCGATGTGCAGGCCAGCGTCCATGCGCGCCTCGTCAGATCCACTTCGCGACGTCGGGGTTCGGGTTCGCGGCCTTGTCGAGCATCGCCGACATGAAGCCGACGAG
Source organism: Agrococcus jenensis (assembly GCF_003752465.1). Classification (NCBI taxonomy): domain Bacteria; kingdom Bacillati; phylum Actinomycetota; class Actinomycetes; order Micrococcales; family Microbacteriaceae; genus Agrococcus; species Agrococcus jenensis. The sequence goes on from NZ_RKHJ01000001.1 coordinate 1,258,527, forward strand.
CTGGAGGCCCTTCACGGTGATGGACGCGGTGTCGATCTGCAGGTTCGACTCGCTCGAGCGGTTCGACTGCTGGTAGCTGCCGCCCACGATGAAGGGCCCGATCCCGATCGCGCCGCCGCCCTTGATGTGCGACTCCTGCGTGCGCATGTACGTCGCGAGCTGCGCCGAGTAGATCGTCAGGTTGCGGATGAACAGCGCTTTCGTCGGGAAGCCGATCATCGCGCCGCTCGGCGGCCGCTTGCCGTCCGAGTGCTCTGGGCCGTTGTCGGCTACGAACTCCGTGGTGGGCCGCCAGCCCCGGGAGGAGAAGAACGCGGGGTTGAACGCGGGGCGCGAGATCTCGGCAGTCGTGTACTCGAAGCTCATGCCGAAGTCGTCGGACTTGAAGTCGGACTCGGCCGTCGTGCTGCTCATGCTGCCGCTCGCACCGATCGAGAAGATGCCGAGGCTGAAGCCGAGGCCGGCGCTGCCGCTGCGCGAGCGGGTCGACGAGGTCGCGCGCTGCGATAGCGACCGCTCGTTGAAGGTCGACCAGCCGTCCGAGCGCGCGAAGGAACCCGGCAGCACGGTGGCTGGGAAGAACGGGTAGCCGAACTGGCCGGTCGTGTTGTTGTTGATGTCATCGATCGCCGCGAGCAGGTTCGTCTTCCACACCACCATCGACGAGCCGAGAATGTGGTTCAGGGTCGCCTGGGCCCGTTCGACGTCGAGCTTGTAGCCGGCCGACTCCCACTCCCGCAGCGCCTCAGTGGCGCGGCGGCGGTAGATGCCGCCGGACCGCTGCCACTCGATGAGGTCCTGCGCGGAGCCGGTGTTCGCGCGCGCGAGTCGGCCGGCGTAGTCGGTCACCGCGTTCTCGTACTCGCTCCGCTTCGCCTTGTACGCGATCATGACGCGGCTGTCGCGCTGCTCCTGCTTCTTCTCACCGGTGAGGAAGTCCTCGACCTCGACCGTCTCGGTCAGCAGCGAGCGCATCCGCTCGACGAGCGCCTTCTCCTCGGCGGTGAGCTCCTCATCGGCCACCTCGCATCGCCGGAGCGTGTCCTCGTACATGTCGCTCAAGCGATGGCCCGACTGCCCGTAGACCACCGACACGTGCTTGTACTTGCCCTGGCCGCCGGTCGCCGTCCAGCGCGCCGAGGCCTCGGTCGGCACCGGCAGTGGGATGAAGTCCACCAGCCGTGACCACTGCTCCCACGATCCGAGCAGCTGCTGCTGGTACATCAGGCGAGCGGTCTCGATCGCCTGCTCTCGGGGCATCGGGGTCGCCCCCGTGTCGTCAGGCGGTCCCATCAGCGTCTCGACGAGCTCACGGAAGTAGGGCAGCGTGAGCGGCGTCGGCCCGGAGTACGGGCCGGCGATGGCGAAGTCGAACGCATCCGCCGAGAACGGGATGCCGGGCAGCACCCAGTTGACCATCACGTTGTCGGGCAGCGGCAGCTCTGCGCTCCCGCCGGTGAGCCCGTCGTAGAGCGCGTCGACGACCGCACCCATCAGCTGCTTGACGTCCATCAGTCGACCCCGATCCCCAGAGTGGTGCGTACGTGCGCGGGCCGAGGAGTCGGTCGGTCGGCTGCCGGGACCCCGCGCTGCTATGTCGAGCGTCGCGCCGACGGCTCGCTCGCGCTACGGCCAGGACGGTGCAGGAACGGTGGAGGTCGATCGATGGACTGGGCGGGGCGCTCCATCGACCAGGGATGGAGTCTGCTCGGACGCAGGCAGCGGGAGCGGCAGCGGGAGCGGCGCCTCCGGCGGCGCGAGGGCTGGGCCGAACCACAGGCGCACCTCTTCGCGCCGACGTATGCCGAGCTTCTGGAGGATCGCATGCACGTGCGACTTGACCGTCGCCTCCGATACGACGAGGTGGTTGGCGATCTGCCGATTCGTGAGTCCCGACACGACGAGCTCGGCGACGATGCGCTCGCGCTGCGACAGCACCGCACTCGCGCTGCGGGCATCGGTGTCCCGCGGGAGCGGCAGCTCGCGGAAGAGCTGGACCGCGTGGAGCAGGACGCTGGCGACGTGCGGACTGCAGTACGGCTGCCCCTGCAGGGCGAGCTCGAGCACCGGCACGATCTCCTCCAGCGGCTGCTCGTCATCCACGAAGCTGCTGACCCCCGCCCGAGCCGCGTGGATCAGGCGCTCGCCGACGCCCGCGACGCGTCCGACGCCGTAGACCACGACCGGCATCGACGGAGCGGTGCGACGCACCGCCCGGAGGCACAGCACCAGGTCGGCCGTCTCGAAGTCGATGAGCACGACATGCGGCCGCTGCGCGATGATGCGAGCCACGGCATCGGCGTGACCGGTCGCAGCGCCAGCGCTCCGTACCCCGAGGGTGGCCTCGAACGTCCGAGCCATCGCCTCTGCGTGCACGCGCCGTGGTGTCACCACCAGGAGTCCGGCAACGGCGAGGGCCACCATGGGGCAATGCTAGGTCGGCGGCGGACCCTTGCCGAGAGGGCAGATCGCTCGTGCGCGGCACGCTTGCGCTCGTGCGGACAACATCCTCGCGGCGGTCAGTCCTCGTGGTCGCGGGCGAGCAGGCGCGAGCGCAGAGGGCTGAAGACGCGGTCGAGCACCTCGACGGCGTCGGCGTCGAGGCAGCCCAGGAACAGCTCCTCGACGTGCCGGGCGTGCTGCGGGCGTGCCTTGCGCAGGCGGCGGCGTCCGGCATCCGTCAGCACCGCGTCGGTGCCGCGGCGGTCGTCGGTGCTCGGCTGGCGCACCACGAGCTCCTCGCGCTCGAGCGCGGCGATGCGGTACGTCAGCCGGCCGGGCGCGAAGGCGATCGCACGGGCGAGGTCGCCCATGCGCATCCGCCCGCCCTCGGCCTCCGACAGCACGAGCAGCACGTTGAAGTCGCCGAGATCGATCCCGCTCGTCGCCTTCATGCGGCGCTCGAGCTCGTTCTCGAGCAGCCGCGAGCCCTCGAAGTACGCGCGCCAGGCGCGCGGAGCGACGCGGTCGCTCGTCACGCGTGCCCCAGCATCTGCTCGAACGACAGGAACGCCTCGCCCGACTCGTCGAACGGGTCGGCCTCGCGGCGCCGCGGCAGCGCCACCATGAGGTCGGCGAGCTCCTTGCCCTCGCGCTCGATGCGGCGCTCGAGCCCGGAGTCGGTGCCCCAGTCCTCGCTCGCGGCGAAGACGCCCGTCGGCACGACCTGCGCCTTGAGGTACGAGAACATCGGGCGCATCGCCGTGTCCATCACCATCGAGTGCCGGGCGGAGCCGCCGGTCGCGCCGAGCGCGGTGGGGATCGAGGCGAGCTGGCCCTCCTCGATCACGTCGAAGAACGACTTGAAGAGCCCCGAGTACGACATGTTGAACGTCGGCGTGACGGCGATGATCGCCTCGGCGTCCACCACCTCGCGGATCGCGGCGGCGAGCGCCTCCGAGGGGTTGTGCGTGAGCATGTGCGACGCGATGTCCTGCGCGAGCGGCCGCAGCACGACGTCGACCGCCTCGGTGTGCTGGCCGTGACCGGCGAGCGCGCGCAGGGTGGCGTCGCGCAGCCGGTCGGCCAGCAGCTTCGTGCTCGACGGCTCGCCGAGGCCCGCCGAGACGACCGCGATGCGGGGGGAGGTCACGCTGCCTCACCGCCCTGCCGGGCGATCGCCGCACCGGTGTCGAGGTCCGAGCGCTCGCCCTGGTCGCGCCAGGTGCTGCCCTGCTCGCCGAGCTGCGTGCCCGCCTCCTTCGCGGCGGCGACGCGCGCGGCGTGCGTGGGGGCATCCGGCACGCCCGCCTGACGCACGGAGTCGAACTCGCGGCGCAGCACCGGCACGACCTCGGTGCCGAGCACCTCGATCTGCTCGAGCACCTCCTCGAGCGGCAGGCCCGCGTGGTCGACGAGGAAGAGCTGGCGCTGGTAGTCGCCGACGTAGTCGCGGAACTTCAGGGTCTTCTCGATGACCTGCTCGGGGGTGCCGACCGTGAGCGGGGTCGCCTCGGTGAACTCCTCGAGCGACGGGCCGTGGCCGTAGACCGGGGCGACGTCGAAGAACGGGCGGAACCGCTCCTTCGCCTCGCGCTCGGTCGGCTTCATGAAGATCTGGCCGCCGAGGCCGACGAACGCCTGCTCGGGCTCGCCGTGGCCGTAGTGCGCGAAGCGCGAGCGGTACAGGCGCACCATCCGCTCGGTGTGCTCCTTGTTCCAGAAGATGTTGTTGTGGAAGAAGCCGTCGCCGTAGTACGCGGCCTGCTCGGCGATCTGCGGCGAGCGGATGGAGCCGTGCCACACGAAGGGCGCGACGCCGTCGAGCGGCGCGGGCGTCGAGGTGTAGCCGGTGAGCGGCGTGCGGTGCTTGCCCGTCCAGTTCACGACCGGCTCGGTCCAGAGCTTCCGGAGCAGCGCGTAGTGCTCGATCGCGAGCTCGATGCCGTCGCGGATGTCCTTGCCGAACCACGGGTAGACGGGGCCGGTGTTGCCGCGGCCCAGCGTGAGGTCGACGCGGCCGTCGCTCAGGTGCTGCAGCATCGCGAAGTCCTCGGCGATCTTCACCGGGTCGTTCGTGGTGATGAGCGTCGTGGCGGTCGAGAGGATGAGCCGCTCGGTGCGCGCCGCGATGTGGCCGAGGATGGTCGTCGGCGAGGAGGAGAAGAACGGCGGGTTGTGGTGCTCGCCGGCGGCGAAGACGTCGAGGCCGACCTCCTCGGCCTTCTCGGCCATGGCGATCCAGCCCTTGATGCGCTCGTGCTCGGTGGGCGTGCGGCCCGTCGTGGGGTCCTGGGTGATGTCGCTCACCGAGAAGATGCCGAACTGCATGGTGCTCATGGCGCTTCCTTCCGTCGCTGGCAAGTATTTCAAAGTTGAACGACATCTGCAACCGCGGGTGCCGACACTGTATTCCCGGATCCTCAACGTCGCGGGTGGTGATTGGAGGCGGTATGCGGGGTGTGCGACCACCGGCGACGTTGAGAACTAGGGTCGGAGCATGGAGGCGGATGCGGTGGAGCAGCAGGGCGAGCGGGTCGTGGATGTCGTCGTGGTCGGGCTCGGCGCGGTCGGGTCGAGCGCCGCGTGGCGCCTGGCCGCGCGCGGGCTCGACGTGGTCGGCATCGATCAGCACGAGCCGGGCCACCCGTGGGGCGGCTCGCACGGCCGGTCGCGGCTCTTCCGCGTCGCGTGCCTCGAGCACCCGGGGCTCACGCCCATCGCTCGCCGCGCGCGCGAGCTGTGGCGCGAGCTCGAGGCGCACAGCGGTGAGGAGCTGCTCATCGAGACCGGCGGCATCATGATCGGACAGCCCGGTACGCGCATCATCGACGGCACGCTCGCCGCCGCCCGCGAGCACGACCTGCCCGTCGAGCAGCTCGACGCCGCGGCGATCGCCGAGCGGCTGCCGGCGCTCGCGCGGCTCGACCCGGGCGACGTGGGCATCTGGGATCCGGAGGCGGGCGTGCTGCGGCCCGAGGCGGCGATCGTCGCGGCGGTCGACGCCGCGCGCGCCGCCGGCGCCAGCATCCGCACCGGCGAGCGGGTGCTCGGCATCGAGGTCGACGACGTCGGCGACATCGGGCACGCCGCCGTCACGGTGCGGCTCGAGCGCGGCGACGTGCGCGCCCGCCGCGTGGTGATCGCCGCAGGCCCGTGGCTCGCGCAGCTCACCGGCCTGCCGGTGCGGCCGCACCGCGTCGTCATGAGCTGGTTCGGCGCGCGCGACGGCCACGACGCGTCCATCGACCGCATCCCGGTGTTCATCCGCAGCGTGCCCGGCACGGCGGAGTGGATCTGGGGCCACGGCGCCCTGCCCGGTGACCTCGCGAAGGTGGGCCCCGAGTTCGACGGCCCCTTCGACGAGGACGATCCCGACGCGATCGACCGCGAGGTCCGCCCGGCCGACACCGCCCGCATCCGCGAGCTCGTCGAGGCCGCGTTCCGCGACCTCGACCCCGAGCCCGCCGATCTCACGACCTGCATCATGGCGCACACGCCCGACGGCCAGTTCGTCGTCGGACCGACGGATGCCTCGGGCCGCGTCGTCGTCGCGGGCGGGTGCTCGGGGCACTCGTTCAAGCACGCCGCCGCGCTCGGCGAGCTCGCCGCGCAGCTCGCCGTCGACGAGCAGCCCTTCACCGACATCGGCTTCCTCGACCCCCGCCGCTTCCATCCGGACGGAGCGGTCGGCGGCGCGAGGGCACATGCCCCTCGCGCGACCGGTGGCTCCGTCGAGACGGGCTCGGCCTAGTCGGTCGAGCCCGGCCGCTCGGTCGGGACGGCCGTGCCGGTCGTCGGCGGCCGATCGGTCGGCACCGGCGCCTCGGCGTCGACGTCGCGCTGGGTGTCTGCGGGGTCGTGCTGCGCCCTGCTCAGCAGCACGAACGGCACCGCGACCGCCGAGATGGCGCCGCTCAGCAGCAGCGAGAAGCCGTAGCCGCCGATGTCGGCGCTGCGCCCGAGCGCCGGCTGGAACGCCGTGCTGCCCGCCGACCCCAGCAGCGAGTCGAACGAGAGCACGGTCGCCCGCTGCTTCGAGGGGATGAGGTCGTTGAGGTAGGCGCGGTGCACGGGGTCGTCGATGGCCGACATGACGCCCCACAGGGCGACGAGCCCGATGGCGACCCAGAAGTCCTGCACGAGGCCCAGCGCCACGAGCACGACGATGCTCATCACCGTCGCGAGCAGGATGGTCGAGGTGCGGTGGCGGAACAGCCGGCGCACGAGCGGGGCGATCGCCCCGCCGAGCATCGAGGCGCCCGAGAGCAGCGCGGCCGCGAGGCCGGCGACCGTGTAGGCGTTGGGGTCGCCCCAGAGCTCGAGCAGGTGCGGCTGCAGGGCGTAGAAGACGTAGAAGCCGACGCCCGCGGTGAACGGGCTCGCGAGCAGCAGCCAGCGCACCGGCGCGTTGCCGAGCCCGTGCCGCCACGAGGCCCGCAGCACCGTGCGCGTCGCCCGGATCGGGCCCTCGCTGCGGTCGGGCTGGAAGCCGAGGTCGCGCATGAGCAGCCCCGCGACGACGATCATCGCCAGCAGCACGCCCGCGCGGATGAGGAACGGCACCCCGAGGTCGGTCACCTGCGCGATGAAGCCGCCGAGCACGGATCCCGACAGCATCGCCGCGCCGCTGACGATGAGCGAGCGGCCGAAGACGGTCTCGAGGCTGCCCTCGTAGCCGGCCGCCTGGAGCGCGTCGACGAGCCAGGCGTCGACCGCGCCGGTGAAGAAGGTGAAGCCCAGGCCGAGCAGCACCGAGACGAGCGCCCAGGCCCAGAACGGCGACTCCCACACCCAGAGCAGCCAGTAGAGCACCGTCGTGACGGCGAGCGTGAGCGTGCCGAGCAGGTACGACGCCCGCCGGCCGAGGGTGTCGGCGACGACGCCGGTCGGGATCTCGAACAGCAGCACGCCCACCGTGTAGAACGCGTTGGCCGCGAACGCCTCGAGGTTCGTGAGCCCTGCGTCGAGCAGGAAGAGGGTGTTGATGCCCCAGATGAACGAGGCCGCGAGCGTGTTGCCGAGCGTGAGCACGTAGTAGGTGCCCTGGACGCGGCGCGGTGAGGGGAGAGCGGGCATCAGCGATCGCCGGGAGCGTCCATGGCGCCATCGTGGCACGTGGATCGCCGAGCCTCGACCCCTCTCCCGGGGATCCGGGTCAGCGGGCCTCGCCGGCGGGTGCTGTCGCCGGCGGCGCGTGGTCGTCCCGGGCGTCCGTGCGGGGTCCGCGGAGCCGCTCGAGCGCATCCATGAGGTGGTAGATCACGAGCGTCGCGACGGTGCCGAGCACGATGCCCTCGAAGACGAGCTGCCCGGCGGTGAGCGTGTAGTTCGCGATCGCGACGATGAGCCCGACGCCCGCGGCGAACTGGTTGCGCGGGATCGAGAAGTCGACGCGGTTCTCGATCCAGATGCGCACGCCGATGATGCCGATGAGGCCGTACAGCGCGGTCGTGACGCCGCCGAGCACACCCGCGGGCACGGCGAAGATGATCGCGCCCACCTTGGGGGAGAGGCCGAGCACGATCGCGGTGATCGCGGCCACCCAGTAGGCGGCGGTCGAGAACACGCGCGTGGCGCTCATCACGCCGATGTTCTCGCCGTAGGTCGTGGTGGCCGAGCCGCCGAAGAGGCCCGCGAGCACCGTCGCGCCGCCGTCGGCCATGAGCGCGCGCCCGGCGAGCGGGTCGAGGTCGCGGTCGATGAGCTGGCCGACGCCCTTGACGTGCCCGAGGTTCTCGGCGATGAGCGGCAGCACGACCGGCACGAAGAGCAGCAGCGAGGGGATGAGCGCGGGGTCGAGCGTCGGCGTCTGGAACTGCGGGAGCCCGATCCAGGCCGCCTCCTCGACGCCCGTCCAGTCGACGTTGTTCGTCACGCCCGCGACGGCGTAGCCGACGACGACGCCGACCAGGATCGCCAGGCGCCCGACGAGCCCGCGGAACAGCACGGCGGTGAGGATGATCGCGCCGAGCGTGATGACCGACAGCAGCGGGTCCTCGAGGAAGTTGTCCCTTGCCGCCGGGGCGAGGTTGAAGCCGATGAGGGCGACGATCGTGCCCGAGACGACGGGCGGCATGAGGGCGGCGATCCAGCGGGTGCCCGCGAGGTGCACGATGAGGCCGACGATCGCGAGCAGCGCGCCCACGAGCACGATGCCGGCGAGCGCGAAGCCCTGGCCGCCGATCGTCGTCGCCGCGCCGATGGGCGCGAGGAAGGCGAAGGACGAGCCGAGATAGCTCGGCAGCCGGTTGCCCGTCACCAGCAGGAAGAGGATCGTGCCGATGCCCGAGAAGAGCAGGGTCGTCGACGGCGGGAAGCCGGTGATGATCGGCACGAGGAAGGTGGCGCCGAACATCGCGACGACGTGCTGCATGCCGAGCCCGATCGTGCGGGCCCAGCTGAGGCGCTCCTCCGGGAGCACGAGCTCGGATGCGTGCAGTCGCGTGTCGTCGCGGCGGCTCCAGGTGAACATGCGGCTCCTCGGTCGTTCCAGCTGGGGACGGCGGCCGGCCGCCTCCGGGATCGTACTCGCCGCCCGGCCACCAGCCGCGGCCTCGACCCCGCCGCGCGACGGATGGACGGGTCATCCGCTCGGCGGACGCGCGGTGCCGTCGCCCGGGCGTAGCGTCACGATGTGCTCTCCACCCTGCTCGCGGCATATCCGTGGCTGGCGTTCGCGCTGCTCGCGGCCGCGGTCGTCGTCGGCCCGGCGCTCGGGTGGTGGCTCGCGCCGCGCCCGCGCGCGGCCTGGGCGCTCGCGGCGCTCGCCGGGGTCGCGGTGCTCGTCACGACGCTGTACCCGACGGGCAGGGAGGTCGAGCTCGTCTGCGTGCTCGGCCGCGACGGCACGCTCGCCGGCCCTGAGCCGCTCGCCAACGTTGCGCTCTTCGTGCCGATCGGGCTGCTCGTCGGCGTCGCGAGCCGCAGGCCGGCGCTCGGCGCGCTCGCGGGGGCGGTGCTCACCGTGGGGATCGAGCTCGTGCAGGCGCTCGCGCCCGCGCTCGGTCGCTCGTGCGCCGTCGACGACGCGATCGCGAACACCGTCGGGGCGGCGCTCGGCGCCGTGCTCGCGGCCGCGGTGCTGCTCGTCGCGCGCCGGCGCACGCCGAGGGAGGACGCGGCAGCGCTGCGCTAGGCGCGGATCCGGCTAGGCGGCGAGGTCCGCCCTGGCCGCCGCGAGCACGGCGTCGTCCTGGCACGCGGCCGAGAACGCCGCGATGCGAGCGCGGATCTCGCGGCCCAGCAGCCACTGGCCGATGGGCTCGGCGACCGGCCGCAGCCACGCCGGCCGCACCGTGTAGCTGTACTTCCAGCTCGCTGCGGTGCCGGGCACGCCGTCGCGGTCCTCCGGCGCGAAGCGCCATCCGGCGCCGAACCGCTCGAAGTACCACGGCCCCCGCAGCATCGTCATGCCCACCGAGGTCGGCGGGCGGTACGACGCGTACTCGCTCACCATCCCGAGCCCGAGCCGCGTGCGCGTCACCGTGCGCACGCCCTTCGCGGGGCGGTCGGCATCGACGAGCCGCTGGTGGCGGATGAACGGGTCCCAGCGCAGCCGCACCTCGCCCTGCGTCTGCGACACGGCGAACGCGAGCGCTGGCTCGACGGGGACCCACGAGCGGACGACGACCTGCGGCACGGAGCCAGGATGGCAGGCGCGGCTGTGGGCGCCTCGCGCTACCGTCATCCCGTGGCAGAGCACATCAGCGTGCGGGGCGCGCGCGAGAACAACCTGCGGGGCGTCGATGTCGACATCCCGAAGCGGCAGCTGAGCGTCTTCACGGGCGTCTCCGGCTCCGGCAAGTCGAGCCTCGTGTTCGGCACCATCGCCGCGGAGTCGCGGCGCCTCATCGACGAGACCTACGACGCGTTCGTGCAGGGCTTCATGCCGCCCGCGCCGCAGCCCGAGGTCGACAGCCTCGAGGGGCTCACCGCCGCGATCCTCGTCGGGCAGGACCAGATGGGCGCGAACTCGCGCTCGACGGTCGGCACGGCGACGGATGCGTACACGATGCTCCGCATCCTGTGGTCGCGGGTGGGCGAGCCCAGGCTCGAGTCGTCGGTGACGTTCTCGTTCAACGACCCGCGCGGCATGTGCATGGCGTGCGAGGGCCTCGGCCGGGTCTCGACGATCGACGTCGACGTGATCGTCGACCGCTCGAAGAGCCTCAACGACGGGGCGATCGACTTCCCGAACTACACCGTGGGCACCTGGTACTGGAAGATCTACGCCGAGTCGGGCCTGCTCGACCCCGACAAGCGCGTCGCCGACTACACCGCCGACGAGCTGCACCTCTTCCTGCACGGCGAGGAGCAGAAGGTCAACTTCGCCGGCTTCAACATGACGTACGAGGGCCTCATCCCGAAGCTGCGGAAGTCGGTGTTCGTGAAGGACGTCGACTCGATGAAGCCGACGCTCCGCGCCGTCGTCGAGCGCGCCGCGACCTTCGAGGACTGCCCCGAGTGCGGCGGCTCGCGCCTCAACGCCGCCGCGCGCGAGGTGCGGGTGCAGGGCATCACGATCGCCGAGGCGACCTCGATGCAGCTCACCGACCTCGCGCCGTTCATCGCCGCGATCCCGCCCACCGCGGGCGGTGCGGCGACCGCGCCGCTGCGCGCCAAGCTTGTCGACCTGCTCGAGACCTTCGACGCCATCGGCCTCGGCTACCTCTCGCTCGACCGACCAGCCGGCTCGCTGTCGGGCGGTGAGGCGCAGCGCACGAAGATGGTGCGCCACATGGGCTCCGCGCTCACCGATGTCACGTACGTCTTCGACGAGCCCACCGCGGGGCTGCACCCGCACGACGTCGAGCGCATGAACGGGCTGCTCAGCCGACTGCGCGACAAGGGCAACACCGTGCTCGTCGTCGAGCACAAGCCCGAGGTGATGGCGATCGCAGACCGCATCGTCGACATGGGTCCGGGCGCGGGCGTGCACGGCGGCACCGTCGTCTTCGAGGGCACCTTCGACGAGCTGCGAGCCTCCGGCACCCGCACCGGCCAGCACCTCGAGCACCGGCAGCAGCTCAAGGAGACGGTGCGCACCCCAGCGGGGCGCATCGAGATCCGCGACGCCCGCGAGCACAACCTGCAGGGCGTCGACGTCGATGTGCCGACCGGCGTGCTCGTCGCGATCACCGGCGTCGCGGGCTCCGGCAAGTCGTCGCTCATCCACGGCTCGCTGCCGCGGGACGGCGCCACCTTCGTCGACCAGACGATGATCAAGGGCTCGCGGCGATCCAACCCGGCCACCTACACGGGCATCCTCGAGCCCATCCGCAAGGCGTTCGCCGCCGCGAACGGGGTGAAGCCGGCGCTGTTCAGCGCCAACTCCGAGGGCGCGTGCCCGGAGTGCAAGGGGCTCGGCGTCATCTACTCCGACCTCGCGTTCATGGCGGGCGTCACGACGCCGTGCGAGCTGTGCGGCGGCCGCCGGTTCACGGCGGAGGTGCTCGAGTACCACCTGCGCGGCAGGTCGATCGGCGACGTGCTCGACATGTCGGTCGAGGAGGCGCAGCAGTTCTTCACCGAGAAGCAGGTGCAGCCGATGCTCGGCCGGCTGGTCGACGTGGGGCTCGGCTACATCCGGCTCGGGCAGACGCTCACGACGCTCTCGGGCGGCGAGCGGCAGCGCCTGAAGCTCGCGATCGAGATGGGCACGAACGCCGAGGTGATCGTGCTCGACGAGCCCACGACCGGCCTGCACATGGCCGACGTCGACAACCTGATCGGCCTGCTCGACCGCATCGTCGACGCCGGCCGCACGGTGCTCGTCATCGAGCACAACCTCGACGTCGTCTCGCGCGCCGACTGGCTGATCGACCTCGGGCCGGGTGCCGGCGCGCAGGGCGGGTCGATCGTCTACGAGGGCACACCCGCGGCGCTCGCGGCCAGCCCCGGTGACTCGCTCACCGGCCACCACCTCGCGAAGCGCCTCGCCACGGCCTGAGCGGCTCAGCGGCCGGTGAGCTCGCGGACCGCCGCCGCCACGGCATCGGGACGGTCGTCGGCGATGTAGTGGCCGGCGCGCTCCGCGGTCGACGTCCGCAGGTCGTGCGCCGTGCCGCGCCAGGGCCCCATGCCCGCCTCGCGGATGACGGGGTCGTCGCCCGCGAGCACGATCCGCGTCGGCACGGCCAGGTGCCGACCGTCGTAGGGCCCGCGCGCGAGCGCGGCCATGCCGGGGAGGATCAGCCGCCGATAGATCGAGGACAGCGCCCGCGCGCGCTCGGACGGTCGCCAGGCGGCGAGGAACGACTGCCGCGCCGCCTCGTCGAACGTCGGCCGGGATCCGTCGAGCATGGACCGCACGACGCGCTGCCGCCCGCCGCGCGCGACGAGCTGGCCGAGGCCCGGCATCGCGAGCACCGGCTGGAACCACACGCGCCAGAGCTGCGCGGCCATCGCGGCGGTCGGGCGGAACCACGGATGCGGTGCGCCGAGCGCGACGAGCGCGTCCAGGCGGCCGGGGTGGTCGAACGCGATCCGCCACCCCATGAAGGCGCTGTAGTCGTGGGTCACGAGCGTCACGCGCTCGAGCCCGAGCGCGTCGAGGATCGCGAGCACGTCGCGCGTCTGGGTGTCGAGGTCGTAGCCGGAGGCGGGCGCGGAGGTCCACCCGCATCCGCGCAGGTCCGGCGCGACGACCCGGTGATCGGCGGCGAGCAGCGGCAGCACCCGGCGCCACTCGAACCAGTGCTGCGGGGAGCCGTGCAGCAGCATGACGGGCGGGCCCTCGCCCGCCTCGGCGACGTGCACGTCGAGGTCGCCGGCCCGGATCCGGCGATGGGTGACGCCTGCCACCTCCGGCATTGGCGCCTGCATCGATACCTGCATGGCGGCAACGTACTACGATCGTAGTGATGTGGCGAGAGGCGAGTTCGTCGGCGGCTCCGGCCGTAGGGTGGCGCGCGTGAGCAGCACTCGCGAGCGCATCGTGCAGGCGGCGATCGCGCTGCTCGGCACCGAGGGCGCCCGCGCGCTCACGCACCGGCGGGTCGACCAGGCCGCAGGCCTGTCCGAGGGCTCGACCTCGAACCACTTCCGCACTCGTGCGGCGCTGCTCGAGGGAGCGGTCGACGGCATCGCCGCGGCGGAGATGTCGGAGCTGCGGGACGCGATGCGCCCGCAGGGCCCGGCTGAGCTCGTCGAGGTGCTCGCCGGCCTCGTCGAGCTCGTCACCGGTCCGGAGCGGGTGGCAACGACCGCGCGTCACGTGCTCTTCCTCGAGGCGGCGCACGACGGACGGCTCCGGGCGCGGCTCGCGGCCGCGCGCGAGGGCTACGTCGTCGTCACGCGCGAGGCGCTCTCCGCGCTCGGCGCGGCCGAGCCGGCGGTGGCCGCCGAAGCGCTCATGGCGCTCTGCGAGGGGCTGATCCTGCACCGCATCGCGCGCCACGACGCATCCGACCCGAGGCCGGCGATCGCGGTCGCGGTCCGAGGTGCGCTCGACTGACCTGAGCGGATGCTGACGGGCGTCTCGGCTCGCGTCCGCACGCCTCGACGTAGACTCCCGACGTGCCCCAGTTCACCGCGCTGCGTGAGGAGTCGACGTTCGTCGACCTCCAAGGCGTGACGATCCACACCTACCGCTGGAAGCCGGGCAAGCCCGTCGGCGTCGTGCTCATCGCGCACGGGCTCGGCGAGCACGCGCTCCGCTACGAGCACGTCGCCCAGCGGCTCGTGCAGGCCGGCTACGCCGTCTGGGCGCTCGACCAGCGCGGGCACGGCGCGACCGGCATCGAGCAGCACGGCGGCGACATCGCGCAGCTCGGCCGGCTCGGCCCGGGCGGCATGCGGGCGGTGGTCGGCGACCTCGTGAACGTGCTGAAGCGCATCCGCGCCGAGCACCCGGGGCTGCCGGTGGGGATCATCGGGCACTCGTGGGGCTCGCTCGTGACGCAGATGCTGCTGAGCACCCGCGCCGAGCTCGTCGACGCTGCGGTGCTCAGCGGCACCGCGTACTCGATGCCCGGCTGGGTGAACGCGGGCGACCTCAACGCCCGCCACGTGCACCTCGGCGATAGCGGCTTCGAGTGGCTCTCGCGCGATCAGTCGGTGATCGACGCCTTCGTCGCCGACCCGCTGACCTTCGCCGCGAAGCCGGCCAAGTCCTTCGGCATCGTCGAGGGCCTGCGCCTCTACCAGGTGCCGAGCAAGCGCATCCCGCCCGAGCTGCCGCTGCTCATCGCCGGCGGCTCCGACGACTCGATGGCCGGCCCGAAGTCGCTGCGGCGACTGGGGGAGGCCTACGCCCGGCGCGGGGTGACCGACGTCACGGTCAAGATCTACCCGGGCGCGCGGCACGAGATCTTCAACGAGATCAACAAGTCGAAGGTGCTCGACGACCTCGTCGCCTGGCTCGACGCGAAGCTCGCGCCGAGCGCCCGCACCGACTAGCAGGCATCCGCCGAGCGGCCCGCCCTAGGCTGGAGCCATGCACGGCGAGTACAAGGTCCCCGGCGGCAAGCTCGTGGTGGTCGACCTCGAGGAGCAGCACGGCCGCATCGCCGGCTTCCGCCTCGCGGGCGACTTCTTCCTCGAGCCGGACGAGGCGCTCGGCGCGATCGACGCGTCGGTGAACGGCCTCGCGGTCACCGCATCCGCCGCCGAGATCGGCGAGGCGATCAAGGCCGGCCTGCCCGCCGACGCCGTGCTGCTCGGCTTCACCCCCGAGTCGGTCGGCGTCGCGATCCGCCGCGCGCTGCAGCACGCGAGCTCGTTCAGCGACTACGAGTGGACGATCATCGACGACGAGCCGCGGCTGCCGATCGTGCACACCGCGCTCGACGAGGTGCTCACCGAGGCAGTCGCGAAGGGCACGCGCGGCCCGACCCTGCGCTTCTGGAACCTCTCCGGCCCCGCGGTCTACCTCGGCTCGTTCCAGTCGTACAAGAACGAGGTCGAACCCGAGGCGGCCGAGCGGCACGGCATCCCGGTGCTGCGCCGGATCACCGGCGGCGGCGCGATGTTCTCGGAGCCCGACAACGCCATCACCTACTCGCTCTACGTGCCCGGCGACCTCGTGCAAGGCATGAGCTTCCAGGACTCCTACGCGTTCCTCGACGCGTGGGTCATCGAGGCGCTCAAGGGGCTCGGCATCGACGCGTTCTACGCGCCGCTCAACGACATCACCTCGGCGAAGGGCAAGATCGGCGGCGCTGCGCAGAAGCGGCTCGCGGGCGGCGCCGTGCTGCACCACGCGACGATGTCGTACGACATCGACGCCGACAAGATGACCGAGGTGCTGCGGATCGGCAAGGAGAAGCTCTCGGACAAGGGCACGACGAGCGCGAAGAAGCGCGTCGACCCGCTGCGCTCGCAGACCGGCATGGAGAAGGCCGAGGTGCAGGACGCGCTGAAGGCGACCTTCCGCAGGCTCTACGGCGGCACCGACGGCGAGCTCTCCGCTGCTGAGCTCGAGGAGGCCGACGAGCGCATCCGCACGAAGTTCAGCACGAAGGAGTGGCTGCACCGCGTGCCGTGAGGCGGGCGGTCAGGACGACCGCTGCTGCGCCTTGTCGGGACGGGCCCGACGGGCTTGGATGGAGCCATGACGGAGCAGTCCTCGCACGTGGTCGTCGGCGACGACACCGACCGCTCGCGCTACGAGGCGCACATCGGCGATCACCTCGCCGGCGTGCTCGCCTACTCGGACGACGAGGAGACCGGCGAGCGCACGCTCCGGCACACGGTCGTCGGCGAGGCGTTCGGCGGGCACGGGGTCGGCAGCGCGCTCGCGTCGTTCGCGATGCGGTGCGCGCGGGATGCCCCGCACACGATCGTGCCGCAGTGCACGTTCGTGCAGGGTTGGCTCGTGAAGCACCCCGAGCACCACGACCTCGTCGCGCACGAGTACCGTCCCTGACGCCCGCGGGTCGAGCCGCACATCGATCGCCCCATCCGGGACCAGATCCGGTCTCGAACACGTTGCACAGCAGAGGGTTCGGCGATCACGACGCCGGAGCGCCCGCATCCACCACGAAGGAGCAGCAGATGACCGACACAGGCACGATCACGCAGAACCCCGGCACCGAGACCGCCGTGCTCGCGGGCGGCTGTTTCTGGGGCATGGAGGACCTGATCCGGGCTCGCTCCGGCGTCGTCGCCACGCGCGTCGGCTACACCGGGGGCAGCAACGCGCACGCGACCTATCGCAACCACCCCGGGCACGCTGAGGCGATCGAGATCGTCTTCGACCCGGCGCGCACGAGCTACCGCGAGATCCTCGAGCTCTTCTTCCAGATCCACGACCCCTCGACGCTGAACCGCCAGGGCAACGACGTCGGCACGAGCTACCGCTCCGCGATCTTCCCGCTGTCGGCCGAGCAGGAGCGCGTTGCGCTCGACACGATCGCCGACGTCGACGCATCCGGCCTGTGGCCCGGTCCTGTCGTGACGACGATCGAAGCAGCCGGGCCGTTCTGGGAGGCAGAGCCCGAGCACCAGGACTACCTCGAGCGCATCCCCAACGGCTACACCTGCCACTTCGCCCGCCCCGGCTGGGTGCTGCCGCGGCGCGAGGTCACGAGCGAGCAGTCGGCGTAGCGCGCGACCACGGCGCGGCCGCGGCGGCGCCGCGGCCGCGCCCGCGCAGCCGGCCCGTGCTCGCGGTCCCGTTCTGGCGGGCGCCCTGACCCGTCACGAGCGCGCGAGCCACGCCTTCAGGCATGGGCGGACGGTCGTGGCGTAGGATGGGCCCGTCGCTCCGGCGGCCACGCGGATGTAGTTCAATGGCAGAACTTCAGCTTCCCAAGCTGATAGCGCGGGTTCGATTCCCGTCATCCGCTCGTCACGGCCCGATCCTCCGGATCGGGCCGTTCCTCGTCTGAGCCCCACGCGTGTCCGGCGGTGCGCGTGCAGGTCCACCGGACCTCCGCGCATCTACGCTCGTCGGGTGATGACGACGCGGCGCGACGACCCCCGACCCGACGAGCGGGGTCGCTCGTGAGCGACGTCGCGAAGCCGCGCCGTCGCGGCCGAGGCTTCATCGAGCTCCTCGTCGTCCTGGTCGTCCTGGTCGTCGTGGCGGTGCTCGCGGTCGTCGCCGAGCTCGTCGCCCGGCAGGTGGTGCCCGCGACCGTCCGCTCGACCGTCGTCGAGCAGCTGCAGCTGCCGGCGGAGCACCCGGTCGACGTGCAGGTCGACGGCATCCTCCTGCCGCAGCTCATCGCCGGCACGCTCGCCGACGTGCGCATCGCCTCCGACGACGTGACGGTCGGCGAGTTCAGCGGCGACGTGACCGCGCAGCTCCAGGGCGTCCCCATCCGCGCCGACCGGGCGGGGGCCGGCGGCACGGCAGAGGTGCGGATGAGCCCCGAGCAGCTGCGCTCGCTGCTCTCGACGATCGACGGCTTCCCCGCCGAGACGATCGAGCTCGCGGCGCCGAACGTGACGGCGTCGACCGAGATCGAGTTGCTCGGCGCCACCATCCCGCTCGGCCTCGCGCTCGCGCCGAGCGCCGCGGACGGCGACCTCGTGCTCTCGCCCGTCGAGGGCACCGTCGCGGAGGCGACCGTGACGGCCGACCAGCTGCGGGGGCAGTTCGGCGGCCTGCTCGAGCCGCTGCTGCAGGACCGCAGCGTCTGCATCGCGTCGTCGCTGCCCGCCGCCCTGACCCTGCAGTCGATCGAGGTGCTCGACGACGCGCTCGTGACGGGCTTCGACATCGACGGTGGCATCATCCACGACCCGGCGCTGCAGGCGAACGGCACCTGCTGACGGTGATCTCTGGCTGACGGCGTTCGAGGCCGACGGCGCTCAGGGCGCGAAGCCCGGCGGCGCCTCGGCGAGCGACAGGCTGTTGCCGTCCGGATCGACGATCGTCACGTGGTGCACGCCGTTGCCGTAGCGCTCCGCGTGCTCCGGCCGGATGCCTGCCTCGGCCATCCGCGCGAGCATCGCGTCGAGGCCGCGCACCGCGAACGTGATCGTGCACGCGCCCGCGCGCTCCGGCCGCTCGTCGACCACGAGGTAGGCGTCCGAGCCGACGCGCCACAGCGCCTCCTCGCCGATCACCTCGTCGGCGGGGCGCCCGAAGAACGCCTCGTACCAGCGCAGCCCCGCCGCCCGCTCGCGCACGCACGCGACCGACAGCAGCTCCTCGAACAGCTCTCCGGGCATCTGCGGCTCAGCTCATCGGGTCGTACCCGAACTGGCGCAGCTCCTGCGGGCAGCGGCACGCCTTCGCGATCTTCGCCGCCCACGTGACCGCTTCCTCCCGCGTCGGGATCTCGAGCACGGTGTAGCCGCCCTCGAGCTGCCGCGTCTGCGGGTAGGTGCCCTCGGTGACGGTGCCGTCGTGGGCCACCATCACCGGCGGCACCGACTCGTCGATGCCGCCGCCGAAGACGTAGACGCCGGCGTCCTTCGCCTCCTGGATCACGGCGTGCGACTCGTCGACGACGGTCTGGAAGTCCTCCTCGGCGAACTGCATCTCGCCGCTCGGGAAGGACATGAGGTACTTGGTCATGCCGCCACGCTAGGGCGCTCGACATGCGGACGAAACCCCGGATCTGCCACCGTGGATGCATGCAGGAGCCCCGCCCCATCACCGTCGCCATCGAGCGCACCGTCGACTCCACCCTCGATCGCTACGCCCAGGCGTGGGTGCGGCACGGCGTCGACCTCGCGACGCACTTCCCGGGCTTCCTCGGGGCCGGCTGGGTGCGGGAGTCGCGCGGCAGCAAGCGCTGGCACATGCTCTACCGCTTCGAGGACGCCGAGACGCTCGAGGCGTGGGAGCGCAGCCCCGAGCGGCAGCAGTGGATCGCGTCGGGCGCGGGCTTCGCGAGCGAGGCGCGCGTCGAGCGCCGCACGGGCATCGAGGGATGGTTCGACGCGCCGCAGGGCGTCGTCGTCGACGGCGACCGGGTCGAGATCCGGCCATCGGCGTCCGCCCCGCCGGTGTGGAAGCAGATGATCGTGGTCTGGCTCGCGTTCTTCCCGATGAACGTGCTCGTCACGTTCCTGCTCGGGCTCATCCCGGGCTTCAACGAGCTGCTGCTGCCGCTGCGACTGCTCATCTCCACGGTCATCCTCACGCCGGTGATGGTCGGCGTCATCCTGCCGTTCATCACCAGGCTCGCGGCCGGGTGGCTGCACCGCGGCGACCGCCGCTGACCCGGCGCACCGGATCAGGTCGGGACGGTGAGCGGCTGCAGCACGCCGAGCTGCAGCCACAGCATCGGCGCGACGATCGACAGGGTCGCGGTGAGCAGCAGCGTCAGCACGACGACGATGTACTGCACGCGCCGGCGCCCGTGCGAGATGCGGCGGAACCCCCACGCGATCGGGATGCCGACGAGCGAGACCATCAGCGCGATCGTGGGCGCAACCCAGTGCGGGGTGCACGCGAGCACCGCGAGCCCCGCGACGCCGGCCGCGATCGGCCACATCCGCGGCTCCCGCACCCCCTCGTCCGTCGCGGCGGGCGGCTCCTCCCACGGCGGCGCAGGCACGGGCACGCCGGATGCGTCGACCGGCTCGCGGGTCGGCCGAACGCCGCGCGTCCAGGCCGACGCGGGCGAGTGGGACGGCTCGTCCGCGATCCCACGCCCCTCGGCGACGGGGCGGTCGGTCGGCCGTGCCCAGCGCCGCGCGTCGTCGTCAGCCATGCCCCCATGGTCGCAGGTGACGCCCGCTGCCGCCGCGATCCTGTCAGCGACGACGGTACGATGTGCCGCATGACACAGCAGCCGGTCGAGAGCAGCCCGCGTCCGGTGCTGCAGCCGGCTGCGAGCCTGCGCGAGCAGGTCGAGGAGGCGCTCTCCTCGCAGGTGATCTCTGGCCTCCTCGCTCCCGGCACGGTGCTCACCGCCCCGACGCTCGCCGCAGAGTTCGGCGTCAGCGCGACGCCGGTGCGCGAGGCGCTGCTGACGCTCCAACGGCGCGGCTTCCTTGAGCCGCTGCGGAACAAGGGCTTCCGCGTGACCGCCATCTCGCTCGACGAGTTGCAGCAGCTCGCGCGGGTGCGTCAGCTGCTCGAGTGCCCGCCGATGCGCGACATCGCAGGACGCGTGCCGGCGCCGCTCCTGGCCGAGCTGCGCGAGCTCGCGGCCGAGATCGTCGCGTCGGGCGAGCAGGGCCGCATGCAGGACTACCTCGCGGCCGACACGCGCTTCCACCTGGCCCTCATCGAGCTCGTCGGCAACGACCACCTCACCCGCATCGTGCGCGAGCTGCGGCAGCAGACGCGGCTCGGCGGCCTCGCGGCGCTCGTCGAGTCGGGTGGGATGGCGGCGTCGGCGGCAGAGCATGCCCAGCTCCTCGACCTGCTCGTCGCGGGCGACGGCGAGGGGGCGGAAGCGCTCATGCACCGGCACATCGGGCACGTCCCCGGAATCTGGAGCGGCAACGCCGAGGACGACGAGGCGTAGGCAGCCGGGTCGGCGTCACGGCATGGGCGGCAGATCCTCGTCGGGGCTCGACCTGCGCGGCGCCGCTCGGGCCGTCGTGATCGCGACGCCCGCCGACGCGATCACGACGAGCGCGATCGCGAGCGCGTCGAGTCCCTCGACGAGCTCTGCGAGCAGGAGGAACCCGAAGAGGGCTGCGGCGGCCGGCTCGAGCGCCATGAAGACGCCGAACGAGTGCGCGCTGATGCGACGCAGCGCGAGCAGCTCGAGGCCGTAGGCGAGCACGCTCGAGAGCAGCGCGACGAGCGCCGCGGGGCCGAGCACGGCCGGCGAGTCGACGACGGCCTGGACGGCGGGCACGGCTCCGAACGGCAGCGCGACGAGCGCGCCGACCACCATCGCGGCGGAGAGGCCGCTGAGGCCCGGGACCCGCGCCCCCACGCGCTGCGACAGCATGATGTAGCCGCCCCAGCACGCGCCGGCGGCCAGTGCGAGGACGCAGCCGAACAGGTCGATGCTGCCCTCGAATCCCTGGACGGCGATGATGCCGACGCCCGCCGCCGCGCACAGCACCCACGCGACGTCGGACGCGCGGCGCGAGTGCGCGAGGGCGACGGCGAGCGGGCCGACGAGCTCGAGCGTGACGGCGACCGAGAGCGGGATGCGCTCGAGCGATGCGTAGTAAAGGAGGTTCATCGCGCCGAGCACCGCGCCGAACGCGAGCACGTGCAGGGCGGTCGACCGCGACCACGACCGGGGACGTGGGCGCGCGATCGCGACCATGACGAGCGAGGCGAGCAGCAGGCGCACGAAGGTGAGCCCGGCGGGCGAGATCTCGTCGAAGATCGACTTGCCGATCGCGGCCCCCAGCTGCACCGAGCTGATGGCGGCGACCACGAGCAGCACGCCGACGAGCGGCGCGAACCAGGCGATCGAGGAGCGGCTCATCGGAGTCGACGGTACTGCGACCGCGGGGGCGCCGAGCAACGCTCCGCACCCCGTGTCCGGCGGCGATCGGCTTGGTTACGGTTTGGTTGCAACAGTGTCATGGCGCCTCGATCTCGTGTGTAATATGTCACACACCGCCGCAGGGCGGTGCAACGATGCACCTGAGGAGTCCCATGTCCGCACCCTCCGCGCGCCCCGCGCGCTTCATCACCGCCCTGCTCGCAGCAGGCACGATCGCGGTCACCGCGGGCTGCTCCGGCGGCCTCGCGGGCGGCAGCCCCGACGCCTCCGGCTCCGCCGAGGGTCCCATCGCGCTCGGCATGCTCGCGCCCTTCTCGGGCAGCGAGTCCGCCTTCGGCGCCTACATGGAGAACGGCGCGCAGCTCGCCATCCAGGAGATCAACGAGGCGGGCGGCGTCCTCGGGCAGCAGCTCGAGCTCGTCGTCGAGGACGACGCGTGCGATGCGACGGCCTCGGTCGCCGCGGCGAACAAGCTCGTCACCGAAGGCATCGTCGCCTCGGTCGGCGGCTACTGCTCCGGTGCCACGCTCCCGACGCTGCCGATCTTCGACCAGGCCGGCATCCCGATGGTCATCCCGGCCGCCAACTCGAACGACCTCCCCGACGCGGGCCTGCCCGGCGTCTTCCTCATCAACGGCACGGGCACGCAGCAGGCGCAGTCCGCGCTGCAGTACGCGCAGGAGCAGGGCGCGGCGTCGGTCGCCGTGATCGACGACGCCACGAGCTACTCGGCCGACCTGGCCGGCGCGTTCGTCGAGCAGGCCACCGAGGCCGGCGTCGAGGTCGCCTTCGAGGCGACCGTCACGCCCGGCGAGAACGACTACGCATCCGTCGCGACGCAGCTCGCGCAGGAGGCGCCCGACGTCGTCTACTGGACGGGCTACTACCAGGAGGGCGCGCTCATCAACCGGCAGTCGGTCGACGCGGGCTTCTCCGGCACCTTCATGGTCGCCGACGGCTCGGTCGACGCGAGCTTCGCCGAGATCACCGGTGAGGGCTACACCGAGAACGTCGTCGGCACCTTCACGCAGACGCCCGACATGCTGACGGGCGCCGAGACGTGGATCGCCGACTACGAGGAGCTCGCGGGCGAGGCCCCGGGTCCGTACTCGACGCAGGCCTACGACGCGGTGCGCATCGTCGCGCAGGCGATCGAGGACGCGGGCAGCACGGAGTTCGACGCGGTCGTCGCGGCGCTCGAGGGGCTCGACGGCTTCGAGACGTTCGCCGGCCCGCTGACGTTCACCGACGCGCACACGCGCGACAGCGGCGGCTTCGTGATCGTCTCGATCGACCCGGAGTCCGGCGAGTTCGTGCTCGAGGACGACCTGCTGGGCTGATCCCGATGGAGGGCGGGAGCACGCTCCCGCCCTCCACCACCTCCGCGAACCCGGAAGGAGCAGCACCCCTGTGATGCAGCTCATCTGGAACGGCCTCATCGTGGGCTCGTTCTACTCGCTCGTGGCCCTCGGCTACTCGATGGTCTACGGGATCATCAAGCTGCTGAACTTCGCGCACGGCGACATCTACATGCTCGGCTCGTTCGTCGGGTTCGTCGTGCTCAGCTCGTTCGGCGGCATCCCGGCCTCGGCCTCGATCCCCGCGCTGCTCGCGATCCTGCTGCTCGCGATGGTCGTCACCGGCCTCATCGGCGTCGGCATCGAGCGCGTCGCCTATCGACCGCTGCGCAGGAGCCCCCGCCTCGCGGTGCTCATCACGGCGATCGGCGTCTCGTTCACGCTCGAGTACGGCATCCGCCAGATCTTCGGACCGAATCCGCGAGCGTTCCCGGTGCGGTTGAGCTCGGAGTCGTTCGACGCACTGGGCGTGCGGGTCTCGGTGTCGCAGCTCGTCCTCGTCATCGTCGCCGCCGTGCTCATGTTCGTGCTCGCCCACATCGTCGAGCGCACCCGCGAGGGCAGGGCCATGCGCGCCATCGCGCTCGACCCGCAGGCGGCGCACCTCATGGGCGTCAACGTCAACCGCGTCATCGCGACCGTCTTCTTCATCGGCTCGGCGCTCGCCGGTGCTGCCGGTGTCATGGCGGGGGCGTACTACGGCTCCATCGACTTCCTGATGGGCTTCGTGATCGGGCTCAAGGCGTTCACCGCCGCCGTCATCGGCGGCATCGGCAACCTGTACGGCGCGATGCTCGGCGGCCTGCTGCTCGGCCTGCTCGAGTCGTTCGGCTCCGCCTGGCTCGGCGGCGAGTGGCGGGACGTCTTCTCGTTCCTCGTCCTCATCCTGATCCTGACCTTCAAGCCGACCGGGCTGCTCGGCAACCGCGTCGTCGAGAGGATGTGACATGGCCTCCCAGCTCGACCAGGCGCTGAAGCACGCGCCGCTGCGCGCGCCGGCCCCGCTCTTCGACCGCGGCAAGCCCGACTCCGGCCCGCGCTCGCAGCGCGGCTTCATGCGGATCCTCGGCATCCTCGCCGTGGTGCTGCTCGCGGTGCTGCCGTTCATCGACGCAAGCGCGTACACGATCTCGATCGCCACGAGCGCCCTCATCTACATCATGCTCTGCATGGGCCTCAACGTCGTGGTCGGCTACGCGGGGCTGCTCGACCTGGGCTACATCGCGTTCTTCGCGGTCGGCGCCTACATCTCGGGCATCCTCACGACCGTGCTCGACTGGCCGATGTGGGCCGCGGTGCCGGCGACGATCCTCGCGTGCATCCTCGCCGGCATCATCATCGGCGGCCCGACGCTGCGGCTGCGCTCCGACTACTTGGCGATCGTCACGCTCGGCTTCGGCGAGATCATCCGCATCACGGCGAACAACCTCGACGTGACGGGCGGCCCCTCCGGCATCCACGGCATCCCCACCTGGTCGTTCGGCGACTGGAGCTTCCGGGACGGGCTCGAGCTGTTCGGCATCCGATTCTCGGGCACGATCCTTTTCTACTACTTCGTCGCCCTCATCGTCGTGACGCTCGGCATCATCGGCCTCGGTCGCCTCGCGCGCGGCCGCATGGGCAGGGCCTGGAAGGCCGTGCGCGACGACGAGGACGCGGCGGAGGCGATGGGCATCAACACCTACGCCACCAAGATCTCGGCGTACATCATCGGCGCCGTCTGGGCGGGCCTCGCCGGCCAGCTCATGGCGACCCATCTCACGGCGATCAGCCCGAACTCGTTCCAGTTCCTGTACTCGGCGCTCATCCTCATGGCCGTGGTGCTCGGCGGCATGGGCTCGACCCCCGGCGTCATCATCGGCGCGCTCTTCGTGTCGCTCGCGCCCGAGCTGCTGCGCGAGTTCTCGGAGTGGCGCTTCCTGATCTTCGGCGTGCTGCTCGTCGTCGTGATGCTCTTCCGGCCCTCCGGCCTGTGGCCCGCGACGGCGGTGCTGCCATGGCTGCGCGCCCGCAAGCCGCGCGCGTGGCCGGCCACCGCGCCCATCGAGTCGCTCGGCGACGACGCGCGCAACGAGCCGGCGCCGAGGGAGGGGCGGCCGGAGGCTGCCTCGACCGGGGACCCGGCCGACGACGAGGAGGTCCGACGATGACCGCGCTGCTCGAGGTGCGCGACCTGCACCTGCGGTTCGGCGGCGTCAAGGCCGTCGACGGGCTCTCGTTCGAGGTGCGCGAGGGCGAGATCCTCGCGGTCATCGGTCCGAACGGGGCCGGCAAGACGAGCGCGTTCAACTGCATCTCCGGCTTCTACCGCCCGACGAGCGGCTCGATCTCGTTCGACGGCCGGTCGATCATGCGGGTGCTGCCGTCCACGATCACGCGCCGCGGCATGGCGCGCACGTTCCAGAACCTCCGCCTCTTCAAGGAGATGACGGTGCTGGACAACGTGAAGACGGCGATGCACGCCAATCTCCGCGAGGGCATCTTCGACAACCTGCTGCACACGCCCCGCTACCTGCGCGCCGAAGAGGCGTGCGCTCGCGAGGCGCGCGGCTGGCTCGACTTCGTCGGATTCGAGGGCGACGAGCAGCTGTTCGTCACGCAGCTGCCCTACGGCGAGCAGCGCCGCGTCGAGATCGCGCGAGCGCTCGCGACGAGCCCGAAGCTGCTGCTGCTCGACGAGCCCGCCGCGGGCCTCAACTACGGCGAGAAGCAGGGGCTCATGCGGCTCATCCGCAAGATCCGCGACCTCGGCGTCGGGATCGTGCTCATCGAGCACGACATGGGGCTCGTGATGGAGCTCGCGGAGCGCATCGTCGTGCTCAACTACGGCAAGGAGATCGCCGACGGCACGCCCGCCGAGATCAAGGCGAACCCGATCGTCATCGAGGCCTACCTGGGCGCCGAGGACGAGGAGGCCGCGATCGACGACACGACGCTCACGCAGTCGGTGCCGATCGCGGCGGACGACGAGCGCAAGGGGGAGCAGGCATGAGCTGGCTCGAGGTCGAGGACGCCGACGTCTTCTACGGGCGGGTCCACGCGCTGCGCGGGCTGTCGTTCGCGGTCGAGCAGGGCGAGATCGTCTGCCTGCTCGGCAACAACGGCGCGGGCAAGTCGACCACGATGAACCTGCTCTCGGGGCTCGTGCGGCCCAAGAGCGGGCGCGTGCGGTGGGACGGCGTCGACCTCGCGGCCGCGAAGCCGTGGGACATCGTGTCGAAGGGGCTCGTGCACGTGCCCGAGGGCCGGCGCATCTTCTCGACGATGACCGTGCACGACAACCTGCTGCTCGGCGGCTACACCGTGAAGGACCAGCGCGCGATCGCGGAGCGCGTCGATCTCGCGTACTCGCTCATGCCTCGGCTCGCGGAGCGGCGCAAGCAGCAGGGCGGCACGCTCTCCGGCGGCGAGCAGCAGATGCTCGCGATCGGGCGCGCGCTCGTCGCGGGACCGCGGCTGCTGCTGCTCGACGAGCCGTCGATGGGGCTCGCGCCGCTCGTGGTGAAGCAGGTGATGGAGATCATCGCCGAGGTGAACCGCCAGGGCACCACGGTGCTGCTCGTCGAGCAGAACGCGCGCGCGGCCCTGCGCATCGCGCACCGCGCCTACGTCGTCGAGACGGGGAGCGTCACGCTGCAGGGCGACGCGGCGGAGCTCGCGAGGGACTCGCGCGTCGTCGACGCATACCTGGGCGCGTGAGCATGCGGGTGGTCGTGGTCGGCGCCGGGGTGATCGGCGCAGCGTGCGCGCTGCGGCTCGCGCAGGCGGGCGCCGAGGTGGTGATGGTCGACCGCTCGGGCATCGCGGCGGAGACCTCGAGCCGCTGCGAGGGCAACGTGCTCGTGAGCGACAAGAGCGCTGCCACGTCGGTGCGCGCGGAGGCGGAGCTCGCGATCGTGGCCAATGCGATGTGGCGCGACCTCGCTGCCGAGCTCGATGCCGAGCGCGGCGACGGGCCGGCGACGGAGTACGAGGCGAAGGGCGGCATCGTCGTCGCCTTCCCCGGCGGCGGCGACGCCCTCCTGCGGTTCGCGGAGGGGCAGCGCGCGATCGGCATCCGCGCGGAGCCGCTCGACCGCGCGGCGCTCGCGGCGCTCGAGCCCGACCTCTCGGCCGCGGTGGAGCTCGGCGTCCACTACCCCGACGACGCGCAGGTGCAGCCGTCGCTCGCTACGCAGTCGATGGCGGCTGCGGCGCTGCGGTGCGGCGCCACCGTCGTCCGCGCCGAGGTGACGGGCGCCCGCATGCGCGGCGACCGGATCGTCGGCGTCGACACGACGACCGGGCCGATCGACGCGGACGCCGTCGTCGTGTGCGCGGGGCCGTGGTCGGGCGAGGTCGCGGGGCGGCTGGGCACGCACGTCGACATCCGCCCTCGCCGCGGCACGATCCTCGTCACGACGCCCATGCGGCAGCGCGTCCACCACAAGGTCTACGACGCCGACTACGTCGGCGCCGTCGGTTCGGGCGACGCGGCGCTGCAGACGTCGACCGTCGTGGAGTCGACGCCCGCCGGCACCGTGCTCATCGGCTCGAGCCGCGAGCGCGTCGGGTTCGACGAGACGGGCACGCTGCCGGCGCTCGCCGAGATCGCGGCGAAGGCGGCCAGGCTGTTCCCGTTCCTCGCCGACGTGCAGCTGCTGCGCACGTACGCCGGCTTCCGGCCCTTCGCGCCCGATCACCTGCCCGTCATCGGGCCCGACGCGCGGGTCGAGGGGCTCTTCCATGCCTCCGGGCACGAGGGCGCTGGCATCGGCCTCGCCCCGGCGACCGCAGCCCTCATCGTCCACCACGTGCTCGGCACCGCGGCGCCCTTCGATCCGGCGCCGTTCCTCCACAGCCGTCCCGGGCTGCAGGTCGCCGCGTGAGCCCCGCGTTCGAGTTCGACGGCCGGGAGGTCGAGGCGCGCGACGGGCAGACGATCGCCGGCGCGCTGATCGCGAGCGGCCGTGCGTCGTGGCGCACCGCTGCCGGTGCTGAGCGGGGCGTCTTCTGCGGCATCGGCATCTGCCAGGACTGCATCGTCACCGTGAACGGTGCTGCGGGCGTGCGAGCGTGCCTGCGCACGGCCTGCGAGGGCGACGTCGTCACCCCGGAGGAGCGATGAGCGATCGACACGTCATCGTGCTCGGCGCCGGTCCCGCGGGCCTCGCCGCTGCGAGCGGTGCGCTCGCCGAGGGTGCGCGGGTCACGCTGCTCGACGAGGGCGACCGCCTCGGCGGGCAGTACTGGCGCCATCACGAGCGGCTGACTGACCCCCGCCTGCAGCATGGCTGGGCGGCGTTCATCGCGCTGCGCGACGCGATCGCGGCGGCGTGCGAGTCGGGGAGGGCGACCGTGCTCCAGCGCGCGGCGGTGTGGCGGATCGACGGCGAGGCGCGCCGGGTGCACGCGCTCGTGGGGACGGCCGACGCGCCGGGGCGCCGCCGCGTCGAGATCGCGGGCGACGCGATCGTGCTCGCGACCGGCGCGCACGACCGCGCGCTGCCGCTGCCCGGGTGGACGCTCCCCGGCGTGATCACCGCGGGCGCGGCGCAGGCGCTCGCGAAGCGCGACGGCGTCGTCGTCGGACGGCGCACGCTCGTCGCGGGCGCCGGGCCGTTCCTGCTGCCGGTCGCGCAGTCGCTCGCGATCGCGGGCAGCGAGGTGGTTGCGGTGCTCGAGGCGTCGCGGGTGCCGGCGCTCGCCGCGGGGTGGCTGGCCAGGCCCTGGGAGCTGCTCGGCGCCGCCGGCAAGGCAGGCGAGCTCGCCGAGTACGCCGCGTCGCTCGCGCGCCACCGCACGCCCTACCGCACGGGCCACGGCGTGGTGCGCATCCTCGGCGATCGCCGCGTCGAGGGCGCGGTCATCGCGCGCCTCGACCCGCAGTGGCGGCCGATCGCCGGCACCGAGCGCGAGGTGGCGTGCGACGCGGTGGCGCTCGGCCACGGGTTCATGCCGCGCATCGACGCAGCCCTGCAGGTCGGATGCGCCGTGACCGACGCGGCGCCCGGCGCCCCGCGCTTCGTGGTGGTCGACGCCGTGCAGCGCACGAGCGTCGACGGCGTGCTGGCTGCCGGCGAGATCACGGGCATCGGCGGCGCCGACGCGGCGCTCGCCGAGGGCGACCTCGCCGGGCGCACGGCAGCCGGCGCCGCGGAGGCGTCGCTCCGCAGGGCGGTGCGCCGCCGGGACGCGACCGACGCCTTCGCGCGTCGCCTCGAGGGCGCGCACGGCATGCGCGACGGCTGGCGCACGTGGCTCGAGGACGACACGCTCGTGTGCCGGTGCGAATCGGTGGACGCCGGCACGATCGCTCGCGCGGCCGGATCCGCGTCTCGCGCCATGCGCCTCGCTACGCGCGCAGGGCTCGGCGCCTGCCAGGGCCGCACGTGCGGCGCCGCGGTCGAGGCGCTCTGCGGCGAGCGGCTCGGGCTCGACCGCAGACCGCTGCTCGCGCCGATGCGGCTGAGCGAGCTCGCCGGTGCGCGCGATGCCCCTGGCGATCTGCCGAGCCCTGTGTAATATATGACATATTACGGTGCGCGTCCGGCGCCACCGTCGGACCCGCAGCGTCAAGGAGCAGCAATGAGCACGATCGATCTGGGCGGCGTCGTCGTCGCGACGGCCCTCGCCTTCAAGGAGGACGCCTCGGCCCCCGCCGGCCTGGCGGTCGACTACGACCGGTTCGGCGAGCACGTCGACTTCCTCATGGCCAACGGCTGCCGCGGCGTGGGCCCCAACGGCTCGCTCGGCGAGTACTCCTCGCTCACGGACGACGAGCGCCGCAAGGTCATCCAGGTCGCGAAGGAGGCGGTCGACGGCCGCGGCATCGTCATCGCCGGCGTGCACGGCGTCGGCGGCCACCAGGCGCGCCACTGGGCCGAGCTCGCGGCCGAGGACGGCGCCGACGGCGTGCTGCTGCTGCCGCCGACGATGTACCGCGCGAACGAGGGCGAGGTCATCGCGCACTACCGGGAGGTCGCGAAGGTCGGCCTGCCGATCATGGCCTACAACAACCCCTTCGACACGAAGGTCGACCTCACGCCCTCGCTCGTCGCGAAGCTCGCCGAGATCCCCGAGGTCGTCGCGATCAAGGAGTTCTCCGGCGACGTGCGCCGTGTCTACGAGATCCGCGAGCTGTGCGACATCGACGTGATCGCCGGCGCCGACGACGTGCTCCTCGAGATGATGATCAACGGCGCGGTCGGCTGGTTCGCCGGCTACCCCAACGCCTTCCCGAAGGAGGCCGTCGAGCTCTACGATCTGCTGGTGGCCGGCAAGTGGCAGGAGGCGAAGGCGCTCTACGAGCACCTCGTGCCGGTCTTCCGCTGGGACTCGAAGACCGAGTTCGTGCAGGCGATCAAGCTGTCGATGGACATCTGCGGCAACTCCTACGGCGGCCCGACGCGGCCGCCCCGCGGCGAGCTCTCCGCCGAGCAGGTCGCCCAGGTCACCGCCGACACCGAGCGGGCCCTCGCGGCCATCCGCGGACGCTGATGCGGGCCAGCCGTGCCTTCCAGGCGGTCGACTCCCACACCGAGGGGATGCCGACGCGCGTCGTGACCGGCGGCGTCGGGGTCATCCCCGGTGCCACGGCGAACGAGCGGCGGCTGCACGCGATCGAGCACCTCGACGGGCTGAGGGGCCTCCTCATGCACGAGCCGCGCGGCCACGCCGCGATGTCGGGCGCCATCCTGCAGCCCTCGACGCGCGACGACTGCGACTGGGGCGTCGTCTACATCGAGGCGTCGGGCTTCCTCCCCATGTGCGGCCACGGCACCATCGGCGTCGCGACCGTGCTCGTCGAGACCGGGATGGTCGAGGTGACGGAGCCCGTCACCGAGATCCGGCTCGACGTGCCCGCCGGCGTCGTGGTCGCCCGCGTCGAGGTCGAGGGAGGCGCCGCGAAGCGCGTCACGATCGAGAACGTGCCGTCGTTCGTCGAGCGCCTCGACGCCATCATCGACGTGCCCGGCGTCGGCCGCGTGCCCTACTCGGTCGCGTGGGGCGGCAACTTCTACGCACTGGTCGACCTCGACGACGTGGGGCTGCCCTTCGACCGGGCGCGACAGGACGAGATCCTGGCGTGCGGGCTCGCGATCATGGACGCGATCAACGAGCAGGCACCGCCCGCGCATCCGACGCTCGAGGGCTCGGACCACGTGCACCACGTCGAGTTCATCGCACCGGGCTCCGACGCGGTGCGCTCGCGGCACGCGATGGCGATCCACCCCGGGTGGTTCGACCGCTCGCCCTGCGGCACGGGCACGAGCGCGCGCATGGCCGAGCTCCACGCCCGCGGCGAGCTCGCGCTCGAGACCGACTTCGTCAACGAGTCGTTCATCGGCACCGAGTTCACCGGCCGGCTGCTGCGCACGACCACCGTCGGCGACCGCGACGCGGTCGTGCCGACGATCGCCGGCCGGGCATGGGTCACGGGGATGGGCACCTACCTGCTCGATCCGTCCGACCCGTTCCCGCACGGCTTCGAGTTCTGATCGACACGAGGGATGACGCCATGACCGACATCGACATCGACGCCGTCGCCGAGCGCGCGGAGCGCGCCGCGCGGCCCTTCGCCGCGACGGCGCCGCGACACCGAGCCGCCGCCCTCGTCGCGGCCGCCGACGCGCTCGACGCCGCAGCCCCCTCGCTGATCGCGATCGCGATGCGCGAGACCGGCCTCGCCGAGGGGCGGCTCACGGGCGAGGTGCGGCGCACGTCGAACCAGCTGCGGCTCTTCGCCGAGGCGATCGTCGACGGCGCCTACCTCGACGCGAGGATCGACGCGCCCGACCCCGAGTACGTCATCGGCCCGCGTCCCGACGTGCGCCGCGTGCTGGAGCCGGTGGGCCCCGTGCTCAACTTCGCCGCCTCGAACTTCCCCTTCGCGTTCTCGGTCGCGGGCGGCGACACGGCGGCGGCGCTCGCGGCCGGCTGCCCCGTGATCGTCAAGGCGCACTCCGGCCACCCCGAGCTCTCGCGCGCGACCGCCGAGGTCGTCGTCGGCGCGCTGGCCGAGGCGGGGATGCCTGACGGCGCGTTCCAGCTCATCGAGGGCCAGGCGAACGGCACGGCGATGCTGGAGCACCCCGCCATCCGCGCCGCCGCGTTCACCGGCTCCGGGCGGGTGGGCCGGATGCTCGCCGACATCGCCGCGGCGCGGCCGCGCCCCATCCCGTTCTTCGGCGAGCTCGGCTCCGTGAACCCGGCGTACGCGACCGCGGGCGCGGTGGAGGCGGAGCCGGATCTCCTCCGCGGGTTCGTGGCGTCGGTCGCGGGATCCGCCGGCCAGCTGTGCACGAAGCCCGGGTTCCTCTTCGTACCCGCCGACGCCGACCTCGGCGACGTGCCCGACGCGGCCAGCGGCGTGCCGGAGCACCGGCTGCTCAACCCCGGCATCGGCACGTCCTTCGAGGCGCGGAGGGCCGAGGTGCTCGGGACCGACGGCGTGCGGGTGCTCGCCGAGGGCGCCGTGCGGGTCGACGGCGACGACCAGCGCTGGGCGACGCCGACGATCGTCGAGGTCTCGGCCGACGCGCTCGACGCGGCCGGCGACGCGCTGCTCGAGGAGTCCTTCGGGCCGCTCTCGGTCATCGTCCGCTACGACGCGCTCGAGGCCCTGCCGGCCCTCCACGAGCGGCTCTTCCCCGGCAACCTGACGTCGACGCTGCACGCGACGGACGCGGAGGCCGATGCCGTGCGCCCGCTCGTCGACGCGCTGTCCGAGACGAGCGGCCGCGTGCTGTTCGGCGGCTGGCCGACGGGCGTCTCTGTGACGAGCGCCATGCAGCACGGCGGGCCCTACCCGGCGACCACCACGGATGCGACGAGCGTGGGCACCGCGGCGATCACGCGCTTCCTGCGGGGCGTCGCCTACCAGGACGCGCCGGAGTCGCTGCTGCCGGCACCGCTGCAGGACGCCAACCCGTGGGGCGTGCCGCAGCGCCGGAGCGAGCCCGGCCTCTCGTCGGGCTGGGGCGGGCTCAGCGGCGCGTTCTGACGCGAGGCTGCGTCAGCGGAGGCTGAAGCCCGCGGCGAGCGGGTCGCGGGGGTCGAGCTCGAACGTGCTCGACCCCACGCGGTGGGCCATGCCCTCGACCTCGGGCAGCACGCCCTCGGCGATCGTCGCGGCGACGCGGCCGAGGAAGCGCGTGCCGATGATCGAGTCGTGCGTGAGCACCTCGCCCTCGGCCAGCTCGCCGCGGGCATGCAGGAGCGCGACGCGCGCCGCGGTGCCCGAGCCGCACGGGCTGCGGTCGACCTCGCCGTCGGCGAAGACGGTCACGTTGCGCTGGTGGGGGCCGGTCGCATCCCGGCCCAGGTCGTCGACGAGGATCGTGCCGTAGACGCCCGAGAGGCGCTGGTCGTCGAGCTGCGCCGCCGGGTGGCGGTCCACCGCCCACTTGATCTCGCGGCCGATCGCGATGAGCGCCGCCGTGTGCTGCGGCTCGACCGAGAGCCCGACGGCCGAGGCCGGCAGGGTCGCGTAGACGGCGCCGCCGAACACGAGGTCGACCTCGACGTCGCCGCGGCTCGTGGTGAGGGGCACGCCCGTCACGAGCACCCTCGACGCGACGCTGCGGAACACGACCCGCGTCGTGCGCCCGCCCTCGCGGTGCACGACGGCCTGCACGCGCCCGCTCGGCACGTCGATCGTCACGGTCGCCTCGCCGTCGTCCGGCGCCGCGACGCGACCGGTCTCGACGGCCCACGCGCCGAGCGCGATGGTGCCGTGGCCGCACGCGGTCGAGAAGCCGTCCTTGTGCCAGAAGAGCACGCCGAAGTCGGCGCCCTCGTCGTCCGGCGGCGTGATGAAGCCGCCGTACATGTCGTCATGGCCCCGCGGCTCGAGGCAGAGGAACCGCCGGGCGTCGTCCGGCGCGCCCGTCATCGCGCGCACGCGACGCTCGGCGACGGTGGCGCCCGTCGTCGCGACGCTCGTCACGATGCGGAACGGCTCGCCCGCCGTGTGCCAGTCCTCGGTCTCGAACCTCATGCGGTGCCTCCCAGCAGCGATGCGACGGCCAGGTCCTGCCAGCCCATGCCGCAGGTCTTGACGACGCGGGGACGGTCCCCGGCGATCGGCACCTCGCCGCGCATGACCTGCCGCAGCGTGACGAGGTCGTCGCGCTCGAGGTGGCCCTCGGCGATCGCCATGACCACGTCGCCGGCCTCCGTCGTGCCGACGCGCAGCGTCTCGACGACGACCTGTGAGCGCCCGAGCAGGACGCCCGGCAGCTCGCGGGCGCCGGGCTCGTGCGACCCGATCGCGACGACCGTCGCGGTGGGGGCGACGAGCCGCTCGTCGAGCAGCGGCTCCCGAGCGGTCGTCGCGCACACGATCAGGTCGGCGCCCTCGACGTCGGTCGCATCCCCGGCGCGCACGGCGACGCCGAACCGGGACGCCGCGTCGACCGCGCGCGCGGTGCGCTCCGGGTCGCGGCCGACGAGGATCGCCTCCCGGAGCGGACGGACCGCGCGCATCGCCTCGACGTGGCGCACCGCTTGCGGGCCGGAGCCGAAGACGACGAGCCGCTCGGCGTCGCGGGCTGCCACCGCATCGACCGCGGCGGCCGACACCGCGGGCGTGCGGATGCTCGTGAGCTCTGTCCCGTCGAGCAGCGCGACGGGCGAGAGCGACGCGGCGTCGAGCAGCACGTAGACCGCTTGGATGCGCTCGAGGCCGCGGGCGGGGTTGTCCGGGGCGACCATGCCGAGCTTCTGCCCGGTGAAGCGACCGAGGTCGGCGGGCATGAGCAGCAGCTGTCCCGAGCGCACGTCGACGATCGAGCGGGCCGGATCGTCGTCCGGGTCGAAGCCCTCGCGGATCGCCGCCTGCAGCGCGGCGATCGCCGAGGCCATCGAGATGCGCCCCCGCAGCTGCTCCGCGTCGACCAGCAGCAGGTCATCGAACATGCCCATGAGTAATATGTTACATAGCGCCTGCCCCGCGCGGTCGGTCATCCCGCAGGATGATTCGCTCGGGACCGCTCGCGTCGGCGGGGCTCAGCCGACAGGATCGAGCCATGCAGCGACGACGGCCACGACGGTGACCCAGCAGGGCGACGGACGCCCGGACCCGATCCCCGCATCCCACCCCGCCTTCGTCGATCCGCTCGCGGCCGGCGAGCCGGCGCCCGGGCTCGACGAGGGCGGCATCGTCGCCCTGCACGTGCACCGCAGCTTCGGATCGGTGCACGCGGTGCGCGAGATGACGTTCCACGCCAAGCCGGGGCGCGTCACCGCGCTGATCGGCCCGAACGGCGCGGGCAAGACGACGCTGCTGCTCATGCTCGCCTCGCTGCTCGCGCCCGACTCCGGTGCGATCCGCATCGACGGCGCCGACCCGATGCACGACCCGCGCGCCGTCCGGCGGGCGATGGGGTGGATGCCGGATGTGCTGGGCACGTGGCGCACGCTCACGCCGCTGCAGATCCTCACGACCGTCGGCCGCCTGCACGGGCTCGACCGCTCGGCGGCGCGCGAGCGCGCGGCCGAGCTCATCGTCGAGGCGCGCCTCGACGAGCTCGCGAACCGCCCGAGCCGCGTGCTCTCCCGCGGCCAGCAGCAGCGGCTCGGCCTCGTGCGGGCGCTCGTGCACCGGCCTCGCGTGCTGCTGCTCGACGAGCCGGCGGCGGGCCTCGACCCCACCTCGCGCGTCGAGCTGCGCGGCATGCTCCGCGGCTTCGCGGCCGACGGCGGCACGGTGCTCATCTCGAGCCACGACCTCAGCGAGCTCGACGAGATGGCCGACGACGCCGTGTTCGTCGACCGCGGCGAGGTCGTCCGCGGCGAGCGCCTCGTGCTCGCCCAGCAGGCGTCGCGCGAGTGGCGCATCCGAGCCCTCGACCCGAGGGCGCTCAGCTACCAGCTCGCGAACATCGGCGTCGCGTTCGACCGCGTGCGCCTCGAGGGCGAGCTCGCCTACGTCGTGCTCGACCGCGACGAGCACGCCGCGGAGGTGCTCGCTCGGCTCGTCGGCGCGGGCGTGCCCATCACCCACTTCGCGCCCGCCGTCGGCGACATGGAGCGCACCTACCTCGGCCTCTCGGGAGGTGCCCGATGAGCCGCTGGCTGCAGATGCTCGGCGTCGTGATCCGCCTCGAGCTCGCGCAGCGCGTGCGGAGCGTCGCCTGGTACGTGCTGCTCGTGATCGTCGCGATCGTGGTCGGCGGCGTGATCGTCGTGCTCTTCCTGTCGCTGCAGGGCTTCCAGCGCGACCTCGGCGGCGCGATCTTCGCGATGACGATCTTCCTCGTCATGCTCGTGACCTCGCTCGTCACGCCCGCGCTCAGCGGCAGCGCCATCAACGGCGACCGCGATGCCGGCACGCTCGCCTCCACACAGGTGACGCAGGTGACCGGCACGCAGCTCGTGCTGGGCAAGGTGATCGGCTCGTGGATCGCCTCGCTCGGCTTCCTGGCCGTCTGCACGCCCTTCATGCTCGGCTCCGCCATGCTCGGCGGCCTGCGCATCGAGGCGGTGCTCGTCGCGCTCCCCATCCTCGTGCTCGAGATCGGGTTCGTCTCCGCGATCGGCGTCGGGCTCTCCGGCATGATCCGGAAGCCCGTGCTGTCGACGGTCGTCACGTACCTCGTCGTCGCGTTCTTCAGCGTCGGGACGCTCATCGGCTTCGGCGTCGGGACGCTC
Organism: Agrococcus jenensis; assembly: GCF_003752465.1. Lineage (NCBI taxonomy): Bacteria > Bacillati > Actinomycetota > Actinomycetes > Micrococcales > Microbacteriaceae > Agrococcus > Agrococcus jenensis. The sequence continues at coordinate 1,295,287 of NZ_RKHJ01000001.1, forward strand.
GCCTTCCAGCAGGAGGAGACGCGGGACGAGATCACTTGGGACTTCGACGACCGCACGGGCAACTCGACCTGCATCGCGACCGGCAACACGTACGAGACCACGGTGCCGCGACCGGACCGCGTGTGGCTCATGCTGGCCGCGAACCCGTACGTGATCATGGCCGACGCGATCCCGCCGCAGCTCGACGCGAACGGCTATCCCGACGACATCTTCGGCCAGATCGGTCTCGGCGTGCGCATGGTGCAGGAGCCGCCGCGCGCGGAGTCGTGCGCCGACTACGGCGACGACGGCACGTGGCAGGACCCGGTCGAGGGCATCTACGAGCGCACCGCGCCGAGCTGGTTCGTCGGCCTCGGCATCCACGTGCTGCTCGCGGGCGCCGCCGTCTGGGGCGCGATCGCCGCGGTGCGGGCACCCGCGAAGACGCTCGCCGCCGGCAGTCGCATCGCCTGACCCCGGGTGGCCCCGTCGAGCGGGGCTGCGCAGGCGGCAGGATGGGGGCATGACGCTACCGACGAGGGCCGCGACCATCCAGCAGCAGCTGCACGACATGGGCATCGACCGCGAGGTCATCCACTTCGCGGAGGGAACGCACACCGCGAAGGCCGCAGCGGCGGCGCTCGGCATCGAGGTGGGCGCGATCGCGAACTCGCTGATCTTCTGGATGGCGGATGCGCCGCTGCTCGTCATGACCTCCGGTCGCCACCGCGTCGACACCGCAGCGCTCGCCGAGCAGCTGGGCGAGGGGCCCATCGAGCGCGCGACGCCCGAGCAGGTGCGGGCGGCCACCGGTCAGGTGATCGGCGGCGTCGCCCCGCTCGGCCACCCGGCGCCCATCCGCACGATCGTCGACGTGGCGCTCTCTGACTACGCGCAGCTGTCGGCGGCGGCCGGCACCGCCGACACCGTCTTCATGCTCACCTACGACGAGCTGCTGCGGATCACGGGCGGCGAGCCCATGGTCGTGGGCGACTGACGGCGACGCTGAACCGTCCGTCATCGTTCACGCGACCGTCACACGGCTCTCAGGTCGAGTTCTTGCGTACCCCATACACTCCGGAGAGTGACTGACACCGCATCCGCCCTGCAGGTCTGGCCCGGCCAGGCCTATCCGCTCGGAGCCACGTTCGATGGCACCGGCACCAACTTCGCACTCTTCACCGAGTCGGCCGAGCGCGTCGAGCTCTGCCTCTTCGACGAGGACGACGTCGAGACGAGGGTCGAGCTCACGGAGGTCGACGGCTACGTCTGGCACGGCTACCTGCCGTCCGTGCAGCCCGGCCAGCGCTACGGCTATCGGGTGCACGGCCCCTATGAGCCCGAGCAGGGCCTGCGGCACAACCCCGCGAAGCTGCTGCTCGACCCGTACGCGAAGGCCACGAGCGGCAGCATCGAGTGGGGTCAGCCGCTCCACAGCTACAACTTCGGCGACCCGCTGAGCTTCAACGAGGACGACTCGGCCCCCTTCATGGCCAAGGGCGTCGTCATCAACCCGTTCTTCGACTGGACCGGCGACCGCTACCCGCGCACGCCCTACAACGAGACGATCATCTACGAGGCGCACGTCAAGGGCCTCACCCAGACGCACCCCGACGTCCCCGAGGAGCTGCGCGGCACGTACGCGGGCCTCGCGCATCCGTCGGTCATCGCCCACCTGCAGAAGATCGGCATCACGGCGATCGAGCTCATGCCGGTGCACCAGTTCGTGCACGACGCGACGCTCATGGAGAAGGGGCTGCGCAACTACTGGGGCTACAACACCCTCAGCTTCTTCGCGCCGCACGCCGGCTACGCCGGCACCGGCGAGCGCGGTCAGCAGGTGCAGGAGTTCAAGGGCATGGTCAAGGCCATGCACGCCGCCGGCATCGAGGTCATCCTCGACGTGGTCTACAACCACACCGCCGAGGGCAACCACATGGGTCCGACGCTCAGCATGCGCGGCATCGACAACCGCGCGTACTACCGCGTCGTCGAGGGCGACGAGCAGTTCTACATGGACTACACCGGCACGGGCAACAGCCTCAACGTCGGCCACCCGCACTCGTTGCAGCTGATCATGGACTCGCTGCGCTACTGGGTCACCGAGATGCATGTCGACGGGTTCCGGTTCGACCTTGCGTCGGCGCTCGCCCGTGAGTTCTACGACGTCGACAAGCTGTCGACCTTCTTCGAGCTCGTGCAGCAGGACCCGGTGATCAGCCAGGTGAAGCTCATCGCCGAGCCGTGGGACGTCGGCCCCGGCGGCTACCAGGTGGGCAACTTCCCGCCCCAGTGGACCGAGTGGAACGGCAAGTACCGCGACGAGGTGCGCGACTTCTGGCGCGGCGAGCCCTCGGCGCTCGGCGAGTTCGCCAGCCGCATGGCCGGCTCCGCCGACCTCTACGAGCACTCGGGTCGCCGCCCGGTCGCCTCCATCAACTTCGTCACCGCGCACGACGGCTTCACGCTCCGCGACCTCGTGAGCTACAACGAGAAGCACAACGACGCGAACGGCGAGGACGGCAACGACGGCGAGAGCCACAACCGCTCCTACAACTACGGCGTCGAGGGCCCGACGGACGACCCCGAGATCCAGGCCGTCCGCGCGCGCCAGCAGCGCAACTTCCTCGCGACGCTGCTGCTGAGCCAGGGCGTGCCGATGCTCCTCCACGGCGACGAGCTCGGCCGCACGCAGCAGGGCAACAACAACACCTACGCGCAGGACTCGGAGCTGAGCTGGATCGACTGGTCGAACATCGACCAGCCGCTCATCGAGTTCACCGCCGCCGTCGCGAAGCTGCGCCACGACCACCCGACGTTCCGCCGCAAGCGCTTCTTCACCGGCAACACGGTGCGCACCGGCAACGGCGAGCGCCTCAACGACATCGTCTGGCTGCGCAGCGCCGGCACCCCGATGGAGGACGGCGACTGGGACGAGGCCGCCCACGAGAAGACCGTCGGCATGTACCTCAACGGCAACGGGATCGCGGGCCGCAGCGAGCGCGGCGAGCGCATCATCGACAACCACTTCCTCATCTACTGCAACGCCTCCGAGGAGGAGCGGGAGATCACGATCCCGCCCGCGGAGTACGCGGAGTCGTGGGACGTGCTGATCGACACGGGTGCGCAGGAGGCCGTCGAGGGTGCGGTGCGCGCCGGCGAGGTCGGACGCCTCGCGCCGCGCTCGATCGCGGTGCTCCGCGAGCACATCGCGCCGGTCGACCAGGACTTCTCGGTCGCCGCCTCCGTCGCCGCGGCGACGGGCACCTCGGCGCCCGGGCCGGTGACGACGCTCGAGCAGACGCAGCACGAGGGGCGGCCGCTGCACGCGTCCACCCCGGTCGCCGAGCCCGGCCAGCCCGTCGAGCCGGGCGTCGACGGCATCGTGCCGCCGATCGAGCCCGACGCCGACACCGAGTCCTGAGCACGCAGCGTCCTGAGCACGCAGCGTCCTGAACACCGAGCCCTGAACCACCGGAGGAGTCCCGTGCACGCGCCCCAGAGCACCTACCGCCTGCAGATCAGCGAGGACTTCACCCTCGCCGACGCCGCCGGCAGGCTCGAGGCCCTCGCCGACCTCGGGGTCGACTGGGTCTACCTCTCGCCGATCCTCGAGGCCGAGCACGGCTCGAACCACGGCTACGACGTCGTGTCGCACGCGCGGGTCGATCCGTCGCGCGGCGGCGAGGCGGGCCTCGAGGCGCTCGCGGCGGAGGCGCGCAGGCTCGGCATGGGCGTGCTCGTCGACATCGTGCCCAACCACATGGGCGTCGCCGTGCCCGAGCACAACGAGTGGTGGTGGCAGCTGCTGCGCGAGGGGCGCGAGAGCCCGATCGCGGATGCGTTCGACGTCGACTGGGACGCGGGCGGCGGCAAGCTGCTGCTGCCGATCGTCGGCGACGACGACTGGTCGGAGGACGGCACCGTCGCGCACCTCGAGCTCGAGCCCGCGGGCGCGGACGGCTCGCAGGCGCTCCGCTACTGGGACACGCGGCTGCCCGTCGCGCCCGGCACCGGCGACGGCACCGCGCAGGAGGTGCTCGCCCGCCAGCACTACCGGCTCGGCCACTGGAAGCAGGGGAACGACCAGCTCAACTACCGGCGCTTCTTCGCGGTGACGACGCTCGCCGCCGTGCGCGTCGAGGTGCCGGAGGTGTTCGAGGCGACGCACGCCGAGATCGCCCGCTGGTTCGACGAGCGGCTCGTGCAGGGCCTCCGCGTCGACCACCCCGACGGCCTCCGCGACCCGGCAGGCTACCTCGAGGACCTCGACCGCCTCACGGGCGGCGCCTTCGTGCTCGTCGAGAAGATCCTCGAGCCCGGCGAGGAGCTGCCGCGCTGGGCGACCGCAGGCACCACCGGCTACGACACGCTGGGCGTCATCGACCGGGTGCTCACCGACGCATCCGCCGCCGACGCGCTGCACGGGATCGACGCGCGCCTGCGCGGCGGCGAGGGCGTCGACTGGGCCGAGCTCACGCACGGCACGAAGCGGGGCATCGCCGACGGCATCCTCCGCGCGGAGGTGCTGCGGCTCGAGCGCGAGGTGCAGGCCTCGGATGCCTGGGGCTCGCAGGGCGCGCCGGCCGACGCCGCCGACGCGATCGCTGAGCTGCTCGCGTGCTTCCCCGTCTACCGCTCCTACCTCCCCGAGGGCCTCGAGCACCTGGGTGAGGCGGCCGAGCGCGCCAAGGCGCACCGCCCCGACCTCGCCGACACCATCGACGCGCTGCTGCCGGTGCTCGGCAACGCTCGGCAGCCGGCGGCGCTGCGCTTCCAGCAGACGAGCGGCATGGTGATGGCGAAGGGCGTCGAGGACACCGCGTTCTACCGCTACTCGCGGCTCACGAGCCTCAACGAGGTGGGCGGCGATCCCGACGTCTTCGCGATCCCGGTGCCCGACTTCCACGCCTTCATGGGCCGGCGGCAGGCCGAGTGGCCGCTCGCCATGAACGCGATGTCGACGCACGACACGAAGCGCGGCGAGGACGTGCGCGCGCGCATCACGACGATCGCCGAGGTCCCCTCGAGCTGGGAGGCGCTGCTCGACCGGCTGCTCGTCTTCGCGCCGAACCGCGGGCGCGACTTCGTGAACCTGCTGCTGCAGGCCGTCGTGGGCGCCTGGCCCGCGAGCGAGGACCGGCTGCTCGCCTACATGGAGAAGGCGTCGCGCGAGGCCGACGCGATCACGCACTGGACGGCGCCCGACGAGGCCTTCGAGCGCGATCTCGCCGAGCTCGTCCGCAGCGTCATGGCCGAGCCCGCGTCGCGAGACGTCGAGGCGTTCCTCGCCGAGACCGAGCAGGGGTTCCGCGCGAACGTGCTTGCCGCGAAGCTGCTCAACCTCATGATCCCGGGCTTCCCGGACGTCTACCAGGGCTCCGAGGCGCTCGAGCAGTCGCTCGTCGACCCCGACAACCGCCGCCCGATCGACTGGGAGCGGATGGATGCGCTGCGGCAGGCCGCGCGCGCGCCGCTGTCGGGCGACTGGGAGCTCGAGGTCGCCAAGACCCGGCTCGTGCGCGAGGCGCTGCGCCTCCGCCGCGAGCACCCCGAGCGCTTCGAGGCCTACACGCCGCTCCTCGCGCGCGGCGAGGCGGCCGAGCACGTCGTGGCATTCGACCGCGGCGGTGCGATCGCCATCGCCACGCGGCTGCCGATCGGCCTCGCGGAGCGCGGCGGCTGGGGCGACACGGCGATCCAGCTGCCCGAGGGGCACTGGCGCGACCTGCTCACGTCGAAGGAGCTCCGCGGCGGCGAGGTCCGGCTGCGCGACCTGCTCGGGACGCTCCCGGTCGCGCTGCTCACCCGCGGCGACTGACGTGGCGCGGCGGGGGCAGGCGCCTGGCACCGACGGTGCTGAGCCGGGGCGGCCTGCTGCCGCGGACCCGCCGTGGTCGGTGCGCATCGGGCTCGTGCTGCTGTGGGTCGCGTTCCTGTGCCTCGCCGGGCTCATGGCGCTCCTGACCGTCTTCTTCTTCGCCACGATCGACCTGCCCGGTGGGCAGCCGACGGCCGCCGAGCTGGCGCTCGGCGTGGTCGGCGCGGTCGTGCCGCTCGTGCTGCTGCTGGTCGTCCTGCTCTTCGCGAGCCGTCGCCGCGAGTGGGCGCGGTGGTTCGCGCTCATCGCGGGCATCGGCGCCGGGCTGCTCGCGCTGCTCGCGATGGCGGCGACGCGATCGCCCGCGCCCGAGACGGTCGGGATCGCGCTCGCGGCGCTCGTCGGCGGCGTGCTCCTCGCCCTCCCGGCGTCCGGCCGCTGGTACCGGGGTGCGCCTCGCGAGGGCGACGCCGCCGACGCCTGACCGCGCCGACGCCATCCGTGCACGCCATACACATCGGGCTCCGAGCAGCGTGATGCCAGCATGGGGGACATGAGCGAGCTGCACGAGTACCGGGTGTGGGCACCGACCGCTGCGCGGATGCGCGTGGTGGCGGGCGACGAGACCGTCGAGATGTCGCAGGGCGAGGGCGGCTGGTGGCACGCGCTCGCGAGCGCCGGCGACTACGGCTTCCAGATCGACGACGACGACGCGGTCCGCCCGGATCCGCGGAGCCTCCGCCAGCCGAACGGTGTGCACGAGCGCTCCCGTGCCTGGGACGCATCCGCGCACGGCTGGCAGGACGCGGGCTGGACCGGTCGCCCGATCGCCGGCGGCGTGCTCTACGAGCTGCACCTCGGCACCTTCACGAGCGAGGGCACGCTCGACGCGGCAGCCGAGCGGCTCGACCACCTGCGCAGCATCGGCGTCACGCACGTCGAGCTGCTGCCGGTCAACGGCTTCAACGGCACCCACAACTGGGGCTACGACGGCGTCGCGTGGTTCGCGGTGCACGAGGGCTACGGCGGCCCGGACGCCTACCAGCGCTTCGTCGACGCCGCGCACGCCGCGGGCCTCGCGGTCGTGCAGGACGTCGTCTACAACCACCTCGGCCCCTCCGGCAACTACCTGCCGCTCTACGGCCCCTACCTGTCGAGCGAGGGCCGCTCGACGTGGGGCGACCACGTGAACCTCGCCGAGCCCGCGGTGCGCCGGTACATCCTCGACAACGTCCGCTACTGGTTCGAGACGATGCACGTCGACGCGCTGCGGCTCGACGCCGTGCACGCGCTCGTCGACCAGAGCGACCTGCACATCCTCGAGGAGATGGCGATCGAGACGGCGGCGCTGTCGGCGCACCTCGGCCGGCCGCTCGAGCTCATCGCCGAGAGCGACCTCAACGACCCGAAGCTCATCACGCCGCGCGAGGCGGGCGGCTACGGGCTCGACGGGCAGTGGTCCGACGACTTCCACCACGGCGTGCACGTCGCCCTCACGCGCGAGACCGAGGGCTACTACGCCGACTTCGAGCCGATCGCGGCGCTCGCGAAGGCGCTCGAGCGCGGCTTCTTCCACGACGGCACCTACTCGTCGTTCCGCGGCCGTGACCACGGGCATCCGATCGACACCGAGCGTTCGCTCTCATGGCGGCTCGTCGTGAGCGCGCAGAACCACGACCAGATCGGCAACCGGGCGCGCGGCGACCGCACGACCGAGGTGCTCGACGAGTCGCAGCTGCTGTGCGCGGCGCTGCTGCTCTACGGCGGCCCGTTCACGCCGATGCTCTTCCAGGGCGAGGAGTGGGCGGCGTCGACGCCGTTCCAGTTCTTCACCTCGCACCCGGAGCCCGAGCTGGGCAAGGCGACGGCCGAGGGCAGGCTCGAGGAGTTCGAGCAGATGGGCTGGGACCCGGCCGTCGTGCCCGACCCGCAGGACCCGCAGACGTTCGAGCGCTCGAAGCTCGACTGGGCGGAGCTGCAGGGCGAGGGCCACGCGCGCGTGCTCGAGGGCTACCGGCAGCTCGCGGCGCTGCGCGCCGAGCTCGAGGCGCTGACCGATCCGCACTACGCGCGGAACCTCGTGGAGGCGGACGAGCAGACGCGCGTGCTGCGCCTCACCCGCCGGGCCGGCATGGCGGATGCGGTCGAGATCGTGCTCAACCTCGGCACCGAGCCGCAGACCGTGCCCGTCTCGCGCCGCGACCTGCGCTTCCAGACGCATCCCGACGTCACGCTCGCCGACGCGCTCACCCTCCCGCCCGGCGCCGGCGCCCTCCTCGCCTGATCCTCAACGGAGCAGCTGGCGCCGCGAGGGCACTATCCCCTCCTGCGACCAGCTGCTCCGTTGAGATGAACGGCTAGCGTGGAGGCGTGACGCAGACCGTCGGCGAGCTCGACTTCCCCTTCCACGGCTTCCTCGAGTCCCGGCGCGGGCCGATCGTCGAGATCGCGCTCTCGAACTCGCCGGGCGGGCTCGCGCGCACGTACGTGCTGGTGCCCGAGGGCGCCGGTGAGCTGCCGCCGGGCATCTACTCGACGATGCTCAAGCAGGTCGTCGACCTCGACGAGCGCGGTGGGTGGATGGTCGAGGTCGATCTCGAGCCCGAGCCGCGGGGCGCCGAGGTGCGCCTGGACACGACGCTCGACGACGAGTGGGAGTCGGACGAGCGGGACCTGCTCATCGCCTCGCACGCCGAGCGCTTCCAGCCGCAGGAGCCGCCCGCGGAGCGCGAGGGCGACCAGCCCGTCAACCCCTACGGGCTCTGGGCGCTCGATGAGAGCGGCAGCGCGTTCCGGGTCGAGGTCGAGCGCGACGAGGAATCGGGCGGGCTCCTCATCGAGGCGGCCACCCGCTTCGGCAAGGCGCTCCACCCGTGGGCGTACGGCGCCGTCCGCGCCGACACCCTCGAGATCGAGGAGCACGCGCTCGAGGGCGACGACGCGCTGCTCGACCTGCAGCTCTACGTCGCCGACGGCGACGACGACCGCGAGTACGAGCGGTGGCTCGTCGGCACGCGTCGTGCCCTCGAGGCACGCGCCGCATCGCCGCTGCCCGAGTTCGACCCCGGGCAGTGGATGCGCTGGCTCACCCCGGTGGACGGCGGTGCACCGGTGGCGTTCGGAGGCTTCCTCTTCCCGGAGAAGCGCGAGATCGAGCTGCAGCCGGTCATGCCGAAGGAGCCCGCGTGGGCGACGGGCCGGCTGCTGACGATCCCGCGCGAGCGCCCCGACCAGGCGTTCGAGGGCAGCCGCGAGGTGACGGTCTACGGCAAGCCGTTCAAGGAGCTGCGCTCCTCGGTCGCCAAGGTGCGGAAGCGACCGGCGACGCCGATCGGACGCTTCGTGCTGCAGGCCGAGGGCTACATGCCCGAGCGCTGGAGCCTGCTGGGCTGACGACGGTCCGGCACGCGCGGCGCATCCGATCGCGCGCCCGCCTCACTCCAGCGGGCTGCGGGATCGGTGCAGGGCGTTGCCGAGGCCACCGCGCGCGCCGAGCCGCGCGACGAGCTCGCGCAGCGTGTCGATCGAGCTGTGCTGCGGGGACCAGCCGAGCGCCCGGATGCGGTCGGTCGCCATCACCGGCGTCACGGCCGCCATGTCGACCCAACCGGGGTCCGTCGGCTGCAGCCGCAGCCGGTAGGTGACGGCGACGAGCGCGCGCACCACCGGCACCGGGATCGGCAGCCACCGTCGCGCACCGACGAGCCGGCCGACCGACTGCGGGCTGAGCGGCGGCTCCGCGGCGACGTTGAAGGCGCCGGCGGCGCGCCCGCGCAGCACGCGCCAGTAGGCATCCGCGATGTCGTCGGCGTGCACCGCCTGCGTCACGATGCCGGCGGGCCACGGCAGCACGGGCAGTCGCAGGAGCGGCAGCGCGCGCAGCAGCGTGCGGGGCACGAGCGCGCCGAGGAAGTAGTCGCGGATCTCTGGCGCCGCCTCCGCCTGGAAGATCAGTCCCGGGCGGAGCCGGGAGACGACCATCTCGGGGTGCGCGGCGGCGACGTCGTCGAGGATGCGCTCGACCGCGCTCTTCTGCCGCCCGTAGTGCGAGGTGGGGGCGCCGTGGCGCGGGAACGACTCGTCGGCGCGCTCGGAGCCGGGTGGGGTCGCGTCCGGGCGCCCGTAGGCGCCGATGCTCGACGCGACGACGAGGTGCGGCACGCCCGCCGCGGCCGCGGCCTCGAACACCCGGCGCGAGCCCTCCAGGTTCGTGCGCTCGAGCAGCTGCTCGTCGCGGTTGGGGCGGATGATCCACGCGAGGTGGACGACCGCGTCGGCGCCTGACAGCACGCGCTCGAGCGCTGGCCCGGACGTCGGGTCCGAGACGTCGATCCGGTGCCACTCGACACCGTCGTAGGGCTCCCCGCCGCGCTCGGGGCCGCGCCGCGAGACGCCTGTGATCGCCGACACCTCCTCGGCGGCGTGCAGCCGGCGCAGCAGCGCCGTGCCCACGTTGCCGGTCGCTCCGATGACGACGATGCGCATGCGAACCTCCATGACCCGTGCGGGTGATCACGTGCGACGCACGTGCGATGACCACCGCGCGGAGAGCACGCTCCGGTGCGCGCCGCACGGTGCGCGCCACGGTACGCCCGACGGCTGGCGCTCGCTCCCAGCCCGCGGCCGCCGACAGCCTCGTGCGGACGGATGCGGCTGCAGCGGTCCATGTGGGTAGCCCCATCTACCCTGCGGGCAAGAGGAGGCGATGATGTCCCGGATCGAGCAGGCAGCGGCAGCGGTCGACGCGGCCCGCACGATGCTCGCCGGGCTCGACGGCCTGTCGCTCGCCCCCGACGCCGAGGTCACCGCGCTGCTGGCTCGCGCCGCCGAGCTCTCGCGGGTCGTCGACGCCCAGCGGGTGCGGCTCGCCGCAGAGGTGGCCGAGCGCTCGCGCGGCTCGGTCGACGAGGCGCTGTGCCGCCAGCTCGGCCACCGCAGCGCGAAGGAGTGCGTCGGCTCGGTCTTCGGGCTGCGCGGCCGCCAGGCTGCCGACCTCCTCGCCGTCGCCGCCGCGACCTCCGCTCGGCCGGCACTGTCCGGCGGCATGCTGCCCGCGCGCTTCCCGCACGTCGCGGGCGCACTCGCCGACGGCGAGCTGTCGCTCGCGCAGGCCGACGCGATCCTGCAGTCGCTCGGGCCCGCGGAGCCGCGCGCCGACGAGCGCGAGCTGGCGTGGGCGGAGCGGGCGCTCGTCGACGCGGCGACCGCCCCCACGGCGCCGCTCGTGCCCGAGCTCCTCGTCGTGCAGGGCCGCATGTACGCCGCGGTGCTCGACCCCGATGGCGTGCTGCCGGGAGCCGAGCGGCAGCGGGCGATGCGATCGCTCACCGTGGGCCGCCGCGCCGACGGCATGTGGGTGATCACGCTGGTGTCCCCGCCGGAGGAGGGCTCGGCGCTCAAGGCCGTGCTCGACGCGTACGAGGGCCCGCGCGTCGCGGTGCGCTTCCGCGACCCAGACGCGCCAGCGGGGGACGATGCGGGTGACGACGTCCCCGACGGCCGGAGCCCCGCGCAGCTGCGCCACGACGTGCTGGTCGGCATCGTGCGCGAGCACGCCGCCGCAGGTCGCGCGCCGACCGTGGGCGGCGAAGCGCCGACGCTGCTCATCACCGGCACGATCGAGGCGCTTGCCGCCGCCCTCGACGGGGCCGAGCACCGCGAGCGCTCCGTGCGCGTCGAGCACACCGGCGACGTCGTGCCCGTCGACGTGGCGTCTCGGATGCTCTGCGACGCCTTCGTGCAGATCGCCGTCACCGACGACTGCGGTCACGTGCTCCAGCTCGGGCGAGCGAAGCGCCTCTTCAACCGCGCGCAGCGGCGGGCGCTCGCCGCCCGCGATCACGGCTGCCAGGCGCCGGGCTGCCGGATGCCGGCCGCCTGGTGCGAGGCGCACCACGTGCTCGCCTGGCTGCTCGGCGGTCCCACCGACGTCGACAACGGCATCCTGCTCTGCGCCTACCACCACCACGAGGTGCACGCCGGGCGGCTCGTCGTCGAACGAGCGGGGCCGCGGCCAGGGCAGTGGCGCGTCGTCTCGCGGCTCCAGCCGGTGCGTCGCAGCGCACGCTCGCGGTCGACCGCGGAGCCGGTCGCCGCGGGGTCGATGGCTGTGGATGCCGCGTCCCCGCTGGCCATCCGCCTGCCGGATGCCGTCGGGCGGAGCGCCGACATCGAGCCGCTGCGCGTCGAGCCGCAGAGCGTCGAGCCGCAGAGCGCCGAGCCGCACAGCGATGAACCGCACAGCATCGAGCACCGCGCACGGCGAGCCCTCGCCCGGCGTCATCGCCGACGAGCGCCGCTGCCCCGGGTCGATCTGCACCGCCCGAGGATCGTGCTGCGGCCCTGACCCGCGGTGCGCTACCCCTCGGCCGGCTGCGCCATCGCCACCGGCGCGGCCGAGCCGGCCGCGTCCTCGGGCTCCACGCACGCGAAGCGGCGGCGGTAGGCCGACGGCGCCACGCCGAGCTGCCGGGTGAAGTGGTGACGCAGGAGCGCTGCGGTGCCGAATCCCGCCTGCTGGGCGACGGCATCGAGCCCGAGGTCGGTCGCCTCGAGCAGCTGCTGCGCGCGCTGCACCCGCTGCGAGGCGAGCCACGCTGCCGGGGTGGTGCCGAGCTCCTCGCGGAAGCGGCGGGCGAAGGTGCGCTCCGATAGGCGCGCCCTGCGCGCGAGGGAGGCGACGGAGTGGTCCTCGTCGATGTGCTCCACCATCCAGTCGATGAGCGGGGCGAGCGTCTCTGCCCGCTGCTCGGCGACCGGCCCGACCGCGAACTGCGACTGGCCGCCATCGCGCAGCGGCGGCACGACCATCGAGCGGGCGATGATGCCGGCGACCTGCGCGCCCTGCAGCTCTCGGACGATGTGCAGCGACGCGTCGATCGCCGCCGCCGTGCCGGCGCTCGACGTGATCGGCCCGTCGTCGACCCACAACGCATCCCGCTCGACCACCAGCTCGGGGAACTGCGCCGCGAGCTGGTCGGCGTGCCGCCAGTGCGTCGCGACGCGGCGGCCCTCGAGCACGCCGGACCGCGCGGCGATGAAGGCGCCCGTGCACATCGTGAGCACGCGTGCGCCGCGTGCGACGGCGCGCTGCAGCACGCGGGCGACGCTGAGCGAGCACTCGCCGTGGATGCTGCACTCGTCGTAGGGGGTGACGATGACGACGTCGGCCTCGTCGGCGAAGTCGAGCCCCTCGCCGACCATCACCGGCAGGCTCAGGCCGCCGGCGAGGCGGATGGGTCCGGGTGTGGGCGTGACGACGCGGAAGTCGTTGCGCGGCACGCCGCGGTCGGATCGGTCGGTGCCGAACACCTCGGCCGCGACCGCGAGCTCGAACACGCTCACGTCGTCATCCACGATGCAGGCGATCTTCAGCATGGGGCTCCTTCGGCGGTGCGCTCGACCCGACTGGGAGGTCGGGATCGGCCCTGCCGAGTCTGGCAGGATCTTGCCGAGCATTGGCCATCCTGCCACTGGTGGCGGGATCTTGGCAAGCGCAGACTTCCTGCCATGGACATCATCTGGATCATCGTCATCTCCGCCATCGCGATCGTGGCTGCAACGAGCACGATCCGCGCCCTCATCGCCGAGCGCGCGCCCAGGACCCCCGCTGATCCCGAGCGGCTCGCGCTGCTGCGGGACCGCACCGCCGACGACCGCGCGCGGCAGCGCATCGGCCAGGCGGACGAGCGGCTCGCGCAGGAGCGCGACGCCCGCACCGCTGCGCCCCAGCGCCGCCTCCGCACCGACCGCGTCAGCACCGAGCGGCTCTGGGCGGGTGGGCTGTGAGCTGCTCGACGGTCCTGATCCCGTCGGGGCACGTGCCCGCGCCGAGTGCGCGGGCGTGCTGCCTGCCGACGGCGCTCTCCATCAGAATGTCCCGGTGACCACTCGCCGCCTGCACCCCGCGTGGATCGTCGCGGCGGTCGCGTTCCTCGCCCTCGTGGGGGCGGCCGGCTTCCGCGCTGCGCCGAGCGTGCTCATGGTGCCGATCGAGACCGAGCTGGGCTTCTCGCGCACCGAGCTCTCCACCGCCGTCGGGCTCAACATCCTGCTCTACGGGCTCATGGCGCCGTTCGCTGCCGCGCTGATGGAGCGCTTCGGCCTCAAGCGCGTCACCGCCGCCGCGCTCGTCGTGATCGCGGGCGGCGCCGCGCTCGGCACGCTCGCGCAGCATCCGTGGGTGCTGCTGCTCACGTGGGGCGTCATGATCGGCCTCGGCACCGGCTCGATGGCGCTCGTCTTCGCTGCCGTCGTCACGCAGCGCTGGTTCGTGCGCCACCGCGGCACCGTCTCCGGCGTGCTGACCGCGGGCAGCGCGACCGGTCAGCTCGTCTTCCTCCCACCGACCGCCTGGCTCGCGACCGAGTGGGGCTGGCGCGAGGCGAGCCTGCTCGTCGCGCTCGGCGCGCTCGCGGTCGTGCCGCTCGTGCTGCTCTTCCTGCACGACAGCCCGGCGGCGCGCGGGGTCACGCCCTTCGGCGCTCCGGATGCGGCGGGGAGCGATGACGCGGAGCCCGGCGCCCGCGGGGTGGCGGCACCGGCGGTCGTGCCGCGCAGCGCGCCGCGCACGAACCCCGCCCGCGCGGCGATCGACGGGCTGCGGGAGGCGGTGCGCCACCGCACCTTCTGGGCGCTCGCCGCCGGCTTCGCCATCTGCGGTGCGACGACGAACGGGCTCATCGGCACCCACTTCATCCCCGCCGCGCACGACCACGGGATGCCGCAGACGGCGGCGGCCGGACTGCTCGCGCTCGTCGGCATCTTCGACATCGCGGGCACGGTGCTCTCGGGCTGGCTGACGGACCGCTGGAACCCGCGCCTGCTGCTCGTCATCTACTACGTCGGGCGCGGCCTCAGCCTGATGGCGCTGCCGTTCCTGCTCTCGGCAGAGGTGCAGCCGCCGATGGTGGTCTTCATCGTCTTCTACGGCCTCGACTGGGTCGCGACCGTGCCGCCTACGATGGCGCTCTGCCGCGAGCACTTCGGTGAGCGGGCGCCGGTCGTATTCGGCTGGGTCTTCGCGTCGCACCAGATCGGTGCCGCGATCGCGAGCGTGCTCGTCGGTGTCGTGCGCGATGCGATGGGCCACTACACGGTCGCCTGGTTCGCCGCCGCCGGCCTGTGCGCCGTCGCCGCGCTCGTGTCGCTCTCGGTGCGCCGGGATCGCGCGCCGAAGGTCGAGCTCGACACCGTCCCGGCGCCCTGACCGCATCCGGGCACTGGCGCGCCCGCCGCGACAGGCGGAGGATCGGGCCATGGACGGCACCTGGCTCAGCCACGTCCCGCTGGACGGCACGTGGATCCTGCTCCTCACGACGATCGGCGCCCTCGGCGCGGTGGGCACGATCGTCTCGCTGCTGCGGCAGCGCACGCCCCGCACCCGCATCGACCTGGCACGCGTCGCGCGCAGCGGTTCTCCGGCACGCTGACCCGCCGCTGCGGCTCGCCCGGATGGCGGGTGCGAGCGCGCGCTCGCCCCACAATGGAGGCATGCGCCTCGCGAACGCCCGCCTGCTCGACGGCACCCTCTCGGACATCGACCTGCTCGACGGCGAGATCGAGCGCGTGAGCCTCGCCGGCTCGACCGCTGCCGTGGGCGAGCGCCGCGACCTCGAGGGCGCTGTGGTCATCCCCGGCCTGTGGGACGAGCACACGCACATGGGCCAGTGGGCCCGGCACCGCACGCGGCAGAGCGTGCTCGATGCCGAGAGCGCCGACGAGGCCGCCGCGATCGCCAGGCAGGCCGCGGCGGCGCACCGCGGCACCGACCCGCTCGTGCTCGTCGGCATGCGCGACGGCCTGTGGCCCTCGCCGCCGACGCGCGCGCTGCTCGACGCGGCCACCGGCTCGGTGCCGACGCTCGTGGTGTCGAGCGACGTGCACTGCTCGTGGCCCAACACCGCGATGCTCCGCCGGCTCGGCGTCGAGCTCGAGGGACCGCTGCTGCGCGAGGACGCGGCCTTCGCCGCGCTCACCGCGATCGAGGGGATGCTCGACCCGGCAGCTCTCGACGGCCACGTCGTCGACGCGCTCGCCGCCGCGGCCGCGCGCGGCGTCGTCGGCGTCGTGGACCTCGAGTTCGAGGATGCCGTCGGCGCCTGGGCGAGGCCGGGTCGTGCGACGCCGACGCGCGTCGAGGCGGGCGTCTACCGACACGACCTCGAGCTCGCCGCCGAGCGCGGCATCCGCTCCGGCGACCCGATCGCCGGTCGCGCGCGCGTCGGCCGGCTGAAGGTGATCTTCGACGGATCGCTCGGCACCCGCACCGCCTGGACCGCGCACCCCTACGGCTGGGGCGGATCGCCGGCGACCACGGGCGTGCGCAACGTCGACGAGGCCGAGCTCGACCGGCTGCTCGCGCGCGCCGGCGAGATCGGCCTCGACGCCACGGTCCACGCGATCGGCGATGCCGCCGTCACCGCGGCCATCGATGCCTTCGAGCGCGCCGGCATGACGGGCGGACGGATCGAGCACGCCCAGCTCGTCGCGGGCGTCGACATCCCGCGGATGGCGAGGCTCGGCATCGTCGCCTCGATCCAGCCGGAGCACGCGCTCGACGACCGCGAGCTGACCGCCGCCCTGTGGGCCGACCGCAGCCGCGACGCCTACCGCATCCGCAGCCTGCTCGACGCCGGCGTGCCCGTCGTGCTCGGCTCCGACGCGCCGGTCACGCCGCTCGACCCGTGGCTCGCCATCGCGACCGCGGTCACCCGCACGCGCGGCGACGAGTCGCCGTGGCAGCCGGAGGAGGCCGTCTCGCTCGAGCAGGCCGTCGGCATCTCGGCGCGCTCCCGGCTCGCGGCGGGGGAGCCCGCCGACCTGGCGGTGCTCGCCGCGCCGCTGCCGGAGGACGACGACCCGCGCGCGGTCGCCGCAGCGCTCCGCGCCATGCCCGTCGCCCTCACGATGATCGACGGTGCGACGGTGTTCGAGGGCTGACGCCAGCCGATCCGCTCCTGACCCTGCCCTCCGCTCGGCCGAACTGGCAGGATCGGTCCCGGCGAAGGAGCTCTTCATGCGCGATCGGATCACGCTGCGGTTCATGGCCGCACCCACGGATGCCGCGCATGGCGGCGGCACCGTCCAGGCCGGCCGCGTGCTCGAGTGGATCGACAAGGCCGGCTTCGCGTGCGCCGCGGGCTACTCCGGGTCGTACTGCGTGACGGCCTACGTCGGCAACGTGCACTACACGGCGCCCATCCGGCCGGGCAGCCTCATCGAGGCGAGCGCCCGCATCACGCACACCGGCCGGTCGAGCATGCACGTGTTCGTCACGGTCGAGGCCGCAGACCCGCGCACCGGGGAGTTCGAGGTGGCGCTCGACTGCCTGCTCGTCTTCGTGGCGGTCGACGAGCAGGGGAAGGCGAAGGCCGTGCCGCCGTGGCGGCCCCGCACGAGCGACGACGAGCTGCTCGCGCGCGGCAGCGAGGAGCGCATCGAGGCGCGGAAGCGCATCCACGACCTGCACACCGCGATCCAGTTCTCGCCGGCGATGACCGGCCCGTCCGAGACCTTCCGCTTCCTCGCGAACCCCACCGACGTCAACTGGGGCGGCAACGCGCACGGCGGCATCGTCATGCGCTGGATCGACGAGACCTCGACCGCGTGCGCCGCGGGCTACGCCGGCGCCGACCCGGTGGCCGTCTACACCGGCGGCATCCACTTCTACCGGCCGATCCACATCGGCCACATCGTCGAGATCGAGACGCGGCTGCTGCACACCGGCCCGCGCTCGATGCACATCCTCGCCCGCACGCGCACGGGCGACCCGCGCACCGACGAGCTCGAGCTCGCGACCCAGTGCATGTCGGTCTACGTGGTGCGCGGCGCCGACGGCGACGCGATGGCGATGGCGCCGCTCGTGCTGCGCTCGGAGGCCGACCGCGTCGCCGACGCGCAGGTGCGCGAGATCGTCGCCGAGCGCGCGCAGCTGCCGCCGCTGCCGGTGCCGCGGCGCGGCTGAGCCGCCGTCGCGGGGGTGCCTGTTCCGACAGCGGATGCGTCGGGCGGTTGTGGATGCGGCACAAGTGCCACCGGGCCGGTCCCCGGCCGTTCTGCGGGGGTGGCCAACGCCCGCGACGGACCCGCGGGGCGCGCCTACCGTGGGGGCGCATCCGATCCGGAAGGGGGATCCATGGCCGACCGCACCGCAACCGCACGCCTCGACCGTCGCCAGCGCTCGCGCAGCACCGAGCCCCGACAGCACGCGCAGGTGGACGTCGACTGGCTCGGTCGTGACCTGCTCGGTGCGTGGCCCGAGCGCCGCCTCGCCGCGCGCGCGAAGGCCGCCGACCCGCGCTACCAGCGCCTCGACGACCTGACGGTCGCCGCCCACCGCGAGCGCGTGATGGACCAGATGCGCCAGCTCGTCGACGACGGCGCCGTGCTCGCCGCGTTCCCCACCCGGCTCGGCGGCCAGGACGACCACGGCGGCAACATCGCGGGCTTCGAGGAGCTCGTGCTCGCCGACCCCAGCCTGCAGATCAAGTCGGGCGTGCAGTTCGGCCTCTTCGGCGCCGCCGTGCTGCACCTCGGCACGCAGCGCCACCACGACGCCTTCCTGCCCGCGATCATGAGCCTCGAGATCCCCGGGGCGTTCGCGATGACCGAGACCGGCCACGGCTCCGACGTGGCGTCGATCGGCACGACCGCCACCTACGACCCCGAGACCGAGGAGTTCGAGATCCACACGCCGTTCCGCGGTGCGTGGAAGGACTACCTCGGCAACGCCGCGCTGCACGGCCGCGACGCCGTCGTGTTCGCCAAGCTCGTGACCCGCGGCGTCGACCACGGCGTGCACGCCTTCTACGTGCCGCTCCGCGACGAGACCGGCGCCTTCCTGCCCGGCATCGGCGGCGAGGACGACGGCTACAAGGGCGGCCTCAACGGCATCGACAACGGGCGCCTCCACTTCACGCACGTGCGCGTGCCCCGCACCAACCTGCTCAACCGCTACGGCGACGTCGCGGCCGACGGCACCTACTCGAGCCCCATCCAGAGCCCCGGCCGCCGCTTCTTCACGATGCTCGGCACCCTCGTGCAGGGGCGCGTCTCGCTCGACGGCGCGGCGGTCATCGCCCAGCAGGCGGCGCTCGCGATCGCGATCCGCTACGGCACCGAGCGGCGCCAGTTCAACGCGTCGAGCGACGCGCAGGAGGAGGTGCTGCTCGACTACCGCCGGCACCAGCGCCGCCTCTTCACGCGCCTGGCGAAGGCCTACGCGCAGACCTACGCGCACGCGATCCTGCTCACGCAGTTCGACGGCGTGTTCTCCGGCCGCACCGACACCCCCGAGGAGCGCGAGGACCTCGAGACCCTCGCGGCAGGGCTGAAGTCGCTCTCCACCTGGCAGGCGCTCGACACCCTGCAGGAGGCGCGCGAGGCCTGCGGCGGCGCGGGCTTCCTGGGCGAGAACCGGCTCGTGCAGCTGCGCGCCGACCTCGACGTCTACGCGACGTTCGAGGGCGACAACACCGTGCTGCTGCAGCTCGTCGGCAAGCGCCTGCTCGGCGACTTCGCCAAGCAGCTCAAGGGCGCGTCGAAGGCCGACATCGCGCGCTTCGCCGCCGACCAGCTGTTCGACCGCGCGACCGCCCTCGTCGGCCTGCGGACGCTCGGGCAGGACGTGCGCGACCTGCGCCGCGTGCAGAACGCATCCGTCGCGATCCGCGACCGCGACTTCCAGCGCGACATGCTCGAGGACCGCGTCGAGACGATGGTCGCCGAGATCGCCGGTCGCCTGCGCCACGCGCCGCGCGACCAGGAGAAGGCCGCTGCGGCCTTCAACGCCGAGCAGCACGAGCTCATCGAGGCCGCGCGCGCGTGGGTCGAGCTGCAGCAGTACGACGCGCTCGACGCGGCCGTCGAGCGGATGCCCGAGGCCACGAAGAAGGTCATGACGCACGTCCGCGACCTCTTCGCGCTCACGATCATCGAGGAGCACGCCGCCTGGCACCTCGAGAACGGCCGGCTGTCGGGCGCCCGCTCGAAGGCCGTCACCTCGACGATCGAGCGGCTGCTGCAGAAGCTGCGCCCGCACGCGCTCGACCTCGTCTCGGCGTTCGGGCTCACCGATGCGCACCTGCGCGCGAAGATCGCGACCGGCGCCGAGGGCGAGCGACAGGCGGAGGCGATCGCGCACTACGAGGCGCTGCGCGCGTCCGGCGCGATGCCCGTGCCCGAGAAGCAGGCGCGCGAGGCGGCGGGGGAGGAGCGGCTCGCCGGCGCCGGCGCCGCGCCGCTGCCCCCGGAGGAGGTCGTCGCGATCGACCACGAGCTCGGCGACGAGCGGGACGCCGACGCGGTCGAGGCAGCGGATGCGGAGGCGGCGACCGAGGTCGCAGCCCGCTGACGCACGATGAAGGACCCGAGCGCCCACGCCGGCGCTCGGGTCCTTCGCCGTTGCGGGAAAGTGCGGTCGCCCAGGGTGGGGTACAGCGCTTCCATCTGCGAGTCATAGGTCGCATGCGGCAGACGGCATTGCGTACGGCATACGCTGAAAGCATCCGGGGTTCGGAGCATGGATGCTCCCGACCCGTATGGACTGGGAAGTCGCTGCAGAGCCCGAGAGGGGCACAATGACCACCACGATGACCACTGGGGCCCTCCGCTCCACGATCCCCGCGAGCGAGCGCGCCGAGCGCGCCGAGCGCGCAGACTTCCGCGTCGTCGCGAAGGCCGTCCGCGATGCGGGCCTGCTCGAGCGCCGCGTCGGCTTCTACGTCGGCATGATGGTCGTGCTCGGCGTCGCGCTCGTCGGCCTGCTGGTCGGCTCCTTCCTGCTCGGCGACAGCTGGTTCCAGCTGCTCATCGCCGCTGCCCTGGGCATCGTGTTCACGCAGATCTCGTTCATCGCCCACGAGGCCTCGCACCGCCAGGTGCTGAAGAACGGCCCCGCGAACGACCGCCTGGGGCGCATCCTCGCCGCCGGCATCGTCGGCATCAGCCACCAGTGGTGGATGACGAAGCACTCGCGTCACCACGCGAACCCGAACCAGATCGGCCGCGACCCGGACATCGACATCGACACGATCTCGTTCCTGCCGAGCGACGCCAAGAAGGCCCGCGGCATCCAGCGCTGGGTCACGCAGCGCCAGGGCTGGCTGTTCTTCCCGCTGCTGACCTTCGAGGGCGCCAACCTCCACGTGCGCTCCGTCATGACGCTGCTCGAGCGCCGCCCGGTCGTCGGCCGCTGGCTCGAGCTCGGCCTCATCGCCACCCGCTTCGCGGTGCTCATCACGTTCCTGCTGCTCGTCATGCCGCCGCTCATGGCGCTGGCATTCCTCGGCGTGCAGCTCGCCGTCTTCGGCGTCGGCATGGGCGCCTCGTTCGCGCCCAACCACAAGGGCATGCCGACCGTCGGTCGCGACGTGAAGCTCGACTTCTTCACGAAGCAGGTGCGCACCTCCCGCAACATCCGCGGCTGGGGCATGAGCACGCTCATGGGCGGCCTGAACTACCAGGTCGAGCACCACCTGTTCCCGAACATGGCCCGCCCGCACCTCAAGGCGGCGAGCGAGATCGTGCGCGCGCACTGCGCCGAGCACAACATCCCGTACACCGAGACGAACCTCGTCGGCGCGTACGGCTCGGTCATCCGGTACCTGAACCGCGTGGGCCTCGCCGCCCGCGACCCGTTCGACTGCCCGATGCTCGACGCACGCCGGTGACCGGAGGCCCCACCCGGCCGCGGCTCCCCGTCCGCCACGCGCTCGCCGCCCTGCACTGGCGGCTGAGCCCGTGGCGGCTCGTGCGCGAGCAGCCGCCCTATGACGGCCCGCGGCTGCTCATCGGCGCACCGCACACGTCGAACCGCGACTTCGTCCTGATGCTCGCCATCTCGTGGGATGCGCGGCTGCCCGTGCGCTGGCTCGGCAAGCGGGAGCTGTTCCAGGGCCCGTTCGGCCGCGTCATGCACTGGCTCGGCGGCATCCCCGTCGACCGCGACGACCCCGCCGGCCTGGTCGACCGCATCGTGCAGCTCGTGCGCGACGACCCGCACGCGGCGATCGTCGTCACGCCCGACGGCACCCGCAGCTCGACGCTGTGGAAGAGCGGCTTCTACCGCATCGCCCTCGAGACCGGCATCGGCGTCACGCTCGGCTGGGTCGACAGCGCGACCGGCACGACGGGGCTCGGCCCGACGATGACGATGACCGGGGATGTGCCGGCCGACATGGACCGCATCCGCGCCTTCTACGCGGGCAAGGTCGGCATCAATCCCGAGCGCACCACCGAGCCGCGGCTCGCCGACGAGGCCGGCCTCGCCGCGCGGCTCGCCGAGGAGCGCCGCCAGCGCTGACGGCCGCGGCCCCGGTGGGCCCCTGGTGCGCTGGCCCCGCCGGTGCGAGCATGAGCCCATGGACCAGAGCCCCGTGCACGACATCAGCGAGGCGGAGTGCCGCAAGCTGCTCGCGGCCTTCGAGTTCGGGCGCATCGCGTTCCGGGTCGGCGACGTGCTCGAGGTGTTCCCGGTGAACTACCACGCCGACGGCAGCGCGATCACGTTCCGCACGTCGCCCGGCACGAAGCTCGCCGGAGTGCTGCTCGCCGACGACGTCGTGTTCGAGA
The DNA here is from genome assembly GCF_003752465.1 of Agrococcus jenensis. Classification (NCBI taxonomy): domain Bacteria; kingdom Bacillati; phylum Actinomycetota; class Actinomycetes; order Micrococcales; family Microbacteriaceae; genus Agrococcus; species Agrococcus jenensis. The sequence continues at coordinate 1,317,659 of NZ_RKHJ01000001.1, forward strand.
TCGACCACATCGGCGTGCGCGAGGCGTGGAGCGTCATCGGCCACGGGCGGGCCCGCCACCTCGAGTCGAGCGACGAGATCGCGGCCGCCGAGCGGCTGCCCATCCACCCGCTCATCCCGACGGTGACCCGCGAGTTCGTGCGCATCGACCTCGACCGCCTCTCCGGCCGTCGCTTCCACCGCCAGGCGGCCCCGGCGCCCGAGAGCGAGCCCGCGGCCAGCGCCACCGACTGACGGCCCGCCGCGGCCGCGGGAATGCCGTGCCCGGGCCCTCGCGTTGGATGATGGTGACGGGTCGCGGACGAGCGCGCCCGCAGCAGGGGAGCATCCGCATGACGCAGCCGGTCGAGTCCAGCACCAGTACGCTCGACGCCGATCGATCGATCGAGCGCCCGCGCGGCGCGACGCTGACGCTCGGCATCCTCGGCGCCGGCAAGGTCGGCACGGCGCTCGCGCGCCGCGCGCTCGCGGCGGGGCACCGCACGCTCATCGCCGGCTCCGGCATCCCCGAGCGCATCCGCCTCATCACCGAGTACCTCGCCCCGGGCGCCGAGGCGATGACGGCCGCGGACGTCGCCGCAGCGGCCGACGTCGTGATCCTCGCGCTACCGCTCGGCCAGCACACCGCGCTGCCGGTCGAGGCGCTGGGCGGCAAGCTCGTCATCGACGCGATGAACTACTGGTGGGAGACCGACGGCATCCGCGACGAGTTCACCGACCCGTCGCGGCCGACGAGCGTCATCGTGCAGGAGTTCCTGCGAGGCTCGCGGGTCGTCAAGGCCTTCAACCACATGGGCTACCACGACCTCGCCGACTGGCCGCGGCCCGCTGGCAACCCGCAGCGGCGCGCGATCGCGGTCGCGGGCGATGCCGGCGCCGACGTCGACCTGGTCGCGCGGCTCGTCGACGAGTTCGGCTTCGACCCCGTCGTGCTCGACTCGCTCGAGGCGGGGCTGCGGCTGCAGCCGGGCTACCCGGCGTTCGGCGCGAACGAGGACGCCGCGACGCTCCGTGCGCTCATCGGCTGAGCGCTCGGCTCAGAAGACCTCGATGCCCTGTCGGTCGGCGGCGAGCAGGAGCTCGTCGTAGGTCGAGCGCGTGCCGAACGCCGGGCACGAGTGCGTCGAGTCGCTGCGGGCGATGAAGCTGCCGCTCCAGGGCGAGCCGAGCGGGTAGTCGATGCGCACCTGGTCGAGCCGATGCGTCACGCGCGCGCCGTCGAGCAGCGAGAGCCGACCGTCCTCCTCGATGTAGACGAGCGCCTGGTCGGGTCCGCGGTCCGGCCACACGTGCGCCTCCGCCCCGGAGGCGGCGAGGCTGAGGTGCGGCAGCAGGTGCCCGCCGTCCTTGGCGCAGCGCCGGCCATCCGGGTCAGTCTCGGCGCACCGCGCCGGTGCCGCGATCGCCTCGCGACGGCGCGTCGGCGGCCGATCCAGCACCATCGACCTCAGCACCTCGACTGCCCGCATGTGCGCCCCCTCACGTCACGAACGACGTTACAGAACGAGGCCGTGGGTCCAGGACAGGATTGGCTCAAGGCGAGGTGAGCACGTGCTTCGGGCGGTCGCTCCGGGAACGACGAAGCCCCCGCGCGGCGGGGGCTTCCGGTGTGGCTCCGACGGGCGTCGATCCCGTGACCTCACGATTTTCAGTCGTGCGCTCTACCAACTGAGCTACAGAGCCAGGCGGAACATCGTCCGCCCTTGCACGAGGCCCTCTCTCTCGAGAGGGCCAAGGGCAATGGCGACCCTGACGGGACTTGAACCCGCGACCTCCGCCGTGACAGGGCGGCGCGCTAACCAAACTGCGCTACAGGGCCATGCTGGTAGACCCATCGTACAGAACGAATCTGCCCTGAGTGACCCCAACGGGATTCGAACCCGTGCTGCCGCCGTGAAAGGGCGGTGTCCTAGGCCTCTAAACGATGGGGCCGGGCGCCGGAGCGCTCGACTACCGAGGGTAGACGCTACAGCACGCCGGACGCTCGGTGCAAACCGGCGGCGGATGCCGCGTGTCCGCGCAGCTCGGGAGCCGGTCTGCCGAGGCGATCCGGGCGAGGACGGGACCGCCGACACGCCCTACCGCATCGCGCGGAATCCAACCTTCAGCCGGAGCGTGAATGTTGGTAGAGTTTCCCCCGTTGTGTGCGCGCACCGCGGTGGCACGATGGACCTGAGCAGCGCCTGGCGCTGCCGAACGAGGAGTCACATGGCGAGGCCCGACCGGACCGGCGCTGGCGAGGCGACCGCCCACTGGCGCGGCCTGCGCCACGCGATCGCCACCTCCGCCGCGGTCGCGGGCATGGTGCTCGTCATGGTCGTGCCCGGCACGCCCGCCGCCGATGCCGTCGACGACTGGGGCTTCCCCACCTGGGCGGAGGTCGAGGCGGCCCGCGGCAACGAGTCGGCCAAGAACCAGCAGATCCAGGAGATCCAGGGCCTCATCGCGCAGCTGGAGTCCAACCTCCAGTCGGCGCAGGCCGAAGCCGAGCGGCTCGCTGCCGAAGCCATCGAGGCGCAGACCCGCTACGACGAGGCGGTGGCGGTCGCCGATCGCCTCCAGCAGCAGGCCGACGAGGCCTCGACGCGCGCGACCGACTCCGAGCGCGCCGCCGGCCAGCTCGCCGCGCAGCTCGCGCGCTCCGGCGGCACCGGCGACATGAGCGCCGAGCTCTTCGCCAACCCCGGCTCCGCCGACACCTGGCTCTACCGCCTCGACCTGATGGACCGCGTCGCCGGCACCGCCGACTCGCTCTACGAGCAGGCCCAGCGCGACGCCAACACCGCGCAGGCGCTGCAGGACCAGGCCGCCGTCGCGCGCGAGGCGCTCCTCGACCTCAAGCAGCAGGCAGACGCGGCGTACACCGCCGCGCAGGACGCCGCCACCGCCGCGCAGGCCGCCGTGGAGCTCGAGCAGGCGAACCGCGTCCAGCTGGAGACCCAGCTCGCGGTGCTCATCGAGAACCGCGTGGCGACCGAGGAGGACTTCCAGGCCGGCCAGCGCTGGCAGGCCTACCTCGCCGAGCAGGAGCGCATCCGGCTCGCCGAGGAGGCCGCCGCCCGCGAGGCGGAGCGGCAGCGGTGGATCGCCGAGCAGCAGCGCCAGGCGGCGGCAGCAGCCGCAGCGGCAGCCGCGGCGGCCGCGGAGGCAGCCGCGAACGCCGGCAACGGCGGTGGCAGCGGCGGTGGTGGTGGTGGCAGCAGCAGTGGCGGCGGTGGCTCCGTGCCGGTCGCGCCGCCCGCGTCCAGCGGCTGGCAGACGCCGCACTACGGCCGCTTCAGCTCGGCCTACGGCTGGCGCAACGACCCGCTGGGCGTGCTCGGCCGCAAGCTGCACGCGGGCGTCGACATCGTCGCCGGCTGCGGCACGCCGATCTACGCGCCGGCGAACGGCACGGTCGCGCTGCGCGGCCGCGACATCTACGGCGCGAACATCCTCTACATCAGCCACGGCGGCGGCGTGCAGAGCGAGTTCGCCCACATGATCGCGCCGGCGGTCGTCTACCCGGGCCAGAGCGTGCGCGCGGGCCAGGTCGTCGGCTACGAGGGCTCGACGGGCCACTCGACCGGCTGCCACCTGCACTTCCAGATCCGCGTGAACGGCTCGCTCGTCAACCCGGAGCCCTTCCTCAACGCCCGGGGCGTCTACCTGCGCTGAGCCGCGCCAGCCCGAGCGGCGCGGAGACGCGAAGAGGGGCGCACCTCGCGGTGCGCCCCTCTTCGCGTCTCGTCTCAGGCGGTGACGTCGCGGCCGCCCTCGGGCTTCTCGACGCTCTCGCCGGACTGGTCGCCGTGGGCGGCGTCGAAGGCGGCGTAGCCGGCCTGCACGGTCGCCTCCGCGGCCTCCACGCCCTCCCACTCACCGAGCTTGGCCCACTTGTTGGGCTCGAGGTCCTTGTAGTGCAGGAAGAAGTGCTCGATCTCGTCGCGCGTCTGCTGCGGCACATCCGTGATGTCCTGGATGTGCGCCCAGCGCGGGTCCTTCTCGAGCACGCAGATGACCTTCGTGTCGATGCCGCCGTCGTCCTCCATGTTGAGCTGGCCGACGGGGCGCACGCGCACGAAGACGCCCGGGGGCACCGAGTACTCGAGCAGCACGAGCGCGTCGACCGGGTCGCCGTCGAGGCCGAGGGTGCCCTCGAAGAAGCCGTAGTCCGTCGGGTAGACGAAGGTCGTGAAGAGCACGCGGTCGAGGTACACGCGACCCGTCTCGTGGTCCACCTCGAACTTGTTGCGGCTCCCCTTGGGGATCTCGATGACGACGTCGTAGGCGGCCAAGAGCGGCTCCTTCTCGTGGTGGTGCGGAATCGGCATAAGGTTACTTCATGCCCGAAAGCGACCGTCGACCGCGGCTGACGCCTGCCGTCGCCGACGTCCGCCGGGCCGTGCGCGAGTCGATCGCCGACCTGCCGGAGGGCGCGCTCGTGCTCGTCGCCCTGTCCGGCGGGCCCGACTCGCTCGCGCTCGCATCGGCCACCGCCTTCGAGGCCGCCCGGTCCGGGGTGCGGGCCGGCGCCGTGATCGTCGACCACGGCCTCCAGCCCGGCAGCGCCGACATCGCCGAGCGCGCCGCGGACCAGGCGCGCGAGCTGGGCCTCGCCCCGGTGCGCGTGATGCCCGTGCAGGTCGCGTCCGACGGCAGCCCCGAGGCGGCCGCCCGGCAGGCCCGCTACGCAGCGCTGCTGCAGGCGCGCAAGGAGGAGGGCGCTGCCGCCGTGCTCCTCGGCCACACGCTCGACGATCAGGCCGAGACCGTGCTCATCGGGCTGGCGCGCGGGTCGGGCTCCGAGAGCCTCTGGGGCATGCACCCGCGGATCGGCTTCCTCCGCAGGCCGCTGCTGCAGGTGCGGCGCGCGACGACGCACCAGTCCTGCCGCGACCAGGGCCTCGAGGCGTGGAGCGATCCGCACAACGACGACGACCGCTTCCTCCGCGTGCGCGTGCGGCACCGGGTGCTGCCGATGCTCGACGAGGTGCTCGGCGGCGGCGTCGCCCTCGCGCTCACGCGCACCGCCGACACGCTCCGCGAGGACGCCGAGGCGCTCGCCCACTTCGCGCAGGAGCAGATCCTCGACCTCGTCGAGCACGCCGAGGGCGGACTCTCGCTCGACGTGGGCGGGCTGGGCGCCAACCCGCCCGCGCTGCGCCAGCGGATCATCCGCCTCGCCGTGCAGAGCGAGTTCCACGTCGCGCTCTCGCGGCAGCAGACCCTCGAGGTGTCGCGCCTCGTGACCGACTGGCACGGCCAGGGGCCGATCCACCTGCCGGGCATCCGCGTGACGCGCGACGGGCGTCGGCTCGTCTTCGTCGCGGCCTGAGCGCTGCCTCGTGGCGCGGTGTGACCGTCGCGCGCTGCCGGACATGTCGGGGTGGACGGACGCGCCGCGTCCGCTGACCGGAGGAGCCACCTGATGCGTCCCCCTCGCGACCGCACCGCACGGGCGCTCCGCTCTGCCGCGCTGCTGCTGCCGCTGCTCGTGCTCGCCGGATGCGCGCCGAGCCCTGCGCCGGCCGACTCCGCGCCGCCAGCGCCGTCGGCGACCGGCGATGCCCCGACGCCGACGCCAGTGCCGACCGCGATGCCGACGCCGACCGCGACGCCGACGCCTCCGCCGACCGCGACGCCAGCGCCCCCGGTCGTGACGGCGAGCCCCGGGTGGCAGCGCTACGCGGCTCCCGACGGCCGCACGAGCTGGCGCATGCCTCCGGGATGGACCGCCGACATCACGACCGAGGTCGTCGAGGGCAACCCGGTGTGGACCGACCACCGCGGGCTCGTGCGCGACGAGACGGGCACACCGATGCTCCGGTTCGAGGCGGTCGCGAGCGGCGGCCAGTACGCCACCGACTACACGCCGTGCACGAGGCCCGCCACCGAGGTGCTCGACGCGGCGCCGATGGGCGCCGCGGTGGCCTCGGCCGGTGCCGCGCGCGTCGCCGTCGCCTACGAGGGCTCGAGCGGGGTGATCTTCGCGGCCGGTATCTCGCAGAACGATCCCCACGGGGCGTGCGAGCCGGGGATCATCGCGCTCTACGACGTGGGGTACGACTACCTGGTCTTCGAGATCGTCGATGACGCCGGGCTCGCCGCGCCGGTGTTCGGCAGCTTCGACGCGGCGCGCGCGTATGCCGAGACCGACGAGTACCGCGCCATCCGCGATGTGCTCGATTCGTTCGAGGTCGTTGCACGATCGTGATCCGCCATCCAGCCGACGGCCACCTGCCGGCGGCCGCGGTGCGGTTCGATGCGATGGAGTGCTTCGTGATCGAACCGTGACCTCGCGGGGGTGACCTCGCCGTCGGGGCGGACATGTCGGGTTGCACGACACCTGCATCTTCGTCACGAGAGGATCACGATGATCACCCCACGGCTGCGCGCGGTCACCGCCGCACTGGCGCTCACCGCGCTGCTGGCGGGCTGCGCCGCCCCCGCGGCGGAGCCGACCGAGGCTCCTTCGGCCACGACCGAGGCGCCGAGCGCCACCGCGGCGCCGTCGACCCCCACCCCCAGCGCCTCCCCGGCGGACGAGCAGGACGCGCCCTCCGAGGCACCGGGCGTGACGGTCGCCCCGCCCGCGCCCGAGCCTCCTGCCTGGTCCGGGCCGTCGGCGGTCGACACCACGGACTGGCAGACGTTCACGATGCCCGGCGGCGAGGCGTCGTTCCGGCTCCCGCCCACCTGGGAGGTGCGTGACGTGAACGCGTTCGCTCCCGGCACGGCGGAGCCGGCGGGCTACGCGCACGTCTACACCGATGACGGGGAGCACCTGCTGGGCCTCCACCTCGACGCGGAGCCCTGGACGCTCCGATGCGACGGCCCCGGGGTCGACGCGCGGGTCCTGCACGAGGAGCCGGTGGAGCTCGCGATCGACACGCCTGGGCAGCTCTCGACCGAGGTGCGCTTCGACGCGCTCGGCGTGAGCGGATCGATGTCGATCTCGCTGACCGACGGCCGGCCGGACGCAGAGGGCTGCACCGACTCGTCGGTGGACGTGACGAGCGGTGCCGACGGCATCGCATCCGTCGCCTTCGGCACCGGCAGCCCGGGCCCCAGCCTGACGTCACCGCCGTCCTTCGCCGGCTTCTCCTCGGCGAGCCGTGCGCTCGAGCTGGTCGATCAGGACCGGCTCGCCGCCGCCTGGACGATCGTGCGCTCGCTCGAGGTGCACCCGTGACCGGCGCACGACGGGCCGCCGTCCTGCCGCTCCTCGTCGCACCGCTGCTGCTCGTCGCCTGCGCCGGCGCAGCGCCGGCGGCGACGACCGCACCGCCCGCTTCGTCCGCGCCGGCGTCCGCGTCCCCGACCGCTGCCGCCTCGCCGACCGCTGTCCCCGAGGCGACGTGGCACCGCTTCTCGACGGAGAGCGGCATGGCCTCGGTCAGCATCCCCCCGACCTGGACGGTCGAGGGCGGGGCCGTGGCGAGCGATGTGGGCGACGTGGAGTGGATCTGGGTCCGCAACTCGCTGCAGCACGAGATGGCGCTCCTCGCCATCGGCAACGGAGGCGACCGCGGCGGGGCATGCGACGACTGGGACGGCGACGGCACCGCGTTCGTGCCTGCGCGCATCCACCTGGTCGAGGAGGTCGACGTGACGGGCGAGAGCCTCGACGACGGACCTCCGGCGTACCTCTACGCAGCGACCGTCCAGCCGGCCGAGGGGGACTTCTCGTTCCACGTCGGCTACAGCACCGAACGACCAGAAGGAGATCGCATGCCGTGCCTCACCTACGACGACGTCGCCGTGCCGGAGGGCTACCCCTGGGTCACGCTCGGCACGCCCTCGGCGTCGATGGGCGGAGGGCTGTGGCAGGTCGACTCGTTCGACGCCGGAGCCGCGTACGCCGAGACCGAGGAGTACGCCGCGCTGGTCGACGTGCTCCGGTCGCTCCGGCTCGAGGCCGCACGATGAGCCGCCGCGGTGCGGCTGCAGCAGCCCTGACGACGATCGCGCTGCTGGTCGCGGGCTGCGCCCCGACGGCCGGGGGTCCGGGGGAGACGCCCACGGCCACGGCCACGCCGACGGCGAGTGCCGAGCCGACGCCGACGACGAGCGCTGAGCCGACGCCCTCGCCGACGCCCTCGCCGACCGATCCGCGCGCCGACTGGCAGGAGATCGCGACGCCCAACGGCACGGCGACGTTCCGCATCCCGCCCGGGTGGACGGCGGAGGTCGGCGGTGAGGAGGTCGCGTACGACGGCGAGCAGCACTGGGTCAACGCCATCACCGTGCGCGACGAGACCGCGACCATGACCGCCAGCTACTCCGACGGCCCGTACGACGACGTGGGTGCGGCCGCCGACTTCGGCGTCGTGCGGTCCACGCCGGTCGCGACCCTGGATGCGGACGAGCTCGCGGCAGCGGGGGACACGAACCGCTCGTACCTCGAGCACTACGCGAGCGCGTGGTGGACGACGGGCGACGGCACCACCTTCACCGCGCACGCCGGGCTGGCCACCTCGCCGGCGGGCGAGAGCGCGCCGGCATCGACCGTCATCGACGGGGAGCGCACCGTGTCGTTCGGCGTCCGCGGCGAGTTCGCCAGCGAGGCGGAGGCCGTCGCGTGGCTCGAGAGCGACGACGTCACGGCGGTGCTCGAGATCGTCGCGACGCTCGACCTGACCGGCATCCCTGCCCCGGCGCTCCCATGAGGACGCGCGCCATCCATCACGAGAGGACTCCCATGCACCACGCCCGACTCCGAGGAGCGGCAGCCGTGCTCGCGCTCGGCGCACTGCTCGCCGGCTGCGCCGCACCCGCGACCGAGCCGAGCGCCGCGCCCACCGCATCCGACGCCCCGGCCGCGACGCCGACCGGCACGGCTGCGCCGGCCGCGAGCGCCGACCCGATGGCGGACTGGCAGCTCATCCAGCCGGAGTCCGGACGCGCGCAGTTCCGCATCCCCGCCGACTGGAGCGCCGACGTCACCTTCGCGGAGCAGGATGGCGAGCCGATCGACGGCGTCACCGTGCGCCGCCCCGACGGGCAGCCGCAGCTCACCTTCTCGCAGGCTCCGGGCGACGTCGGCGGGATCTGCGCCGTCGAGGGCAGCGATGGCGTCTCGACGCCGATGCTGCCGGACAGCGAGCTGCTCGACACGGCTCCACTCACCCTCGGCGACGACTCGGCCGATGCCGAGGCGGTCGCGTTCGGGGCGGTCGCGGTCGAGCTCGAGGACGGGCGATGGATCTTCGGCATGGGCATCACCGCCGAGGAGTGGCTGCAGGAACCGCTCGGCTGCCCGTTCTACTTCATCGCCACCGGTCCGGCACCGGAGGGCGAGCCCGGCGGCATCATGACCTTCGCCACGGAGTCGCAGCTGAGCGGCATGGGCGACGCCGCCATCTGGATCGTCGACTCGATCGAGGACGCGCGCGCCTACCTCGAGACCGAGGAGTACGCGACCCTCAAGCAGATCCTGCTCTCGTTCGAAGCCCGGGTCTGACGCGCGAGCGCGGTGCGACCGGCCGGTAGGTTGGTCGCACCGCCGACGCCGACCGCCAGGAGCGCAGATGGACTTCACGCACGTCGAGGGCGACCTCGCCAAGACCCTCATCACCGAGGACGAGCTGCACGCCAAGCTCGAGGAGCTCGCCCGCCAGATCGAGGACGACTACGAGGGCCTCGACCTGCTGCTCGTCGGCGTGCTGCGCGGCGCGGTCATGGTGATGGCCGACCTGTCGCGCACGCTCCGCCGCCACATCGAGATGGACTGGATGGCCGTCTCGTCGTACGGCTCCGGCACGGTCTCGTCGGGTGTCGTCCGCATCCTCAAGGACCTCGACACCGACCTCACCGGCCGGCACGTGCTGATCGTCGAGGACATCATCGACTCCGGGCTGACGCTCTCGTGGCTCAAGGCCAACCTGGAGTCGCGCGGCGCCGCGTCGGTCGAGATCTGCACGATGCTGCGGAAGCCCGACGCGCTCAAGGTGCAGGTCGAGGTGAAGTACTGCGGCTTCGACATCCCCAACGAGTTCGTCATCGGCTACGGCCTCGACTACGCCGAGAAGTACCGCAACCTCCGCGGCATCGGCGTGCTCGCGCCGCACGTCTACAACTGACGGCCGGGCAGGGCCCGTCGGGCACGATCGTGATCGGATCGTGACCGCCCGGATGTGACGCGTGGGCGACGATCGGACATGTCGGTTCGAGGGGCCGCCGCGCCCGATGAGCCCGAGGAGTCACGATGACCAGCACCACCGCCGCCGTCCGAGCGTCCGTCGCCGTCCTGGCGGCGCTGGCGCTCGCCTCATGCGCCCAGCCCGGCGCCGAGCCGACGGTGGCGCCCGACGGCCCGCCGCCCAGCGCATCCGCCTCCGCGGCGCCGACCGCCTCCGCGTCGCCGACCGCCTCCGCGACCGCGTCGCCGGGCATCACGGTGGCGACGCACGACTTCGAGGCGCAGGACGGCGCGGTGCGATTCTCGCTGCCGGAGGGCTGGTCGGTCGACGACCGCAGCGCGATGCACGAGGGGTCCGAGATGTACGACAACGGCCCCAGCTGGCTCAACGAGCTCGTCGTGCTCGATGAGGACGGCGACCGCATGCTCTGGTACCGCGAGGACTACGGCAACGACTTCCTCGAGTGCCGCGAGGTGTCGGCAGACGCCGAGCGGACCGAGATCACGCCGTTCTCCGAGGAGCTCGCCGCCGCGCGCGCAGCAGAGGGCGACCCGATCGGGCCGACCTTCGCGCTCGCGGAGCTCGGCGAGGCTGCGCAGTTCGACGCGGCAGGGGAGCCAGGCGAGTGGTCGGTGGTGATGGGTGTCGTCACCACCCTGCCCGTCGCGCAGGACGGCTGCTCCGACCTCACCGACGTGCTCTGGAGCGGCAGCCGCGTCGTGCTGCTCGACGTGGTCGGCGACGCCGAGCGCGAGGACGGCATCCCCGACCCGACGATCGACTTCCCCGACGAGCAGTCCGCTCGCGCGTGGCTCGAGAGCGCCGAGCACGACGCCATCATCGGCGTGCTCCAGTCGCTGGAGCTCACCGACGCGCCGCTGCTGGACGCGGCGCCGTGACGGGTGCCCGCGGCGCGATCGCCGCGCCGCTCGCACCGGCGCGCTCACAGCCGAACGTCCCCCACGGTTTGGGATGATGGAGCCATGACGTCCCCCGCCCGGCTGCTCGCCCCGATCGCCCTCGCGATCGCTGCCTCGGTCCTCGTCGGCTGCTCCGGCACGCCGTCGCCCGACCCCCAGCCGACCATCCCTCCGGGCATCACGGCACCGCCGCCCACCGTGCCGGCCACGCCGACGCCGACCGTCACGTCGGCGCTGCCCGCCGAGATCGCGGGCGTCGACACGAGCGGCTGGCAGCAGGTCCCCGTGCCGAGCGGCGCCGCCACGTTCCGCATCCCCGCCGACTGGTCGGTCGCAGAGGCCGCGGGCGGGCTCGACATCGTGCGCGCCGACGGCGAGCGGCAGCTCGGCTACGCCGAGGGCGTCTCGGCCGGCGACGGCAGCTGCGTCGACGGCGACGGCACGCCCGTCGGCTGGCGCACCGCGGTGCTCGACCGCCAGGACGTGACCCTCACCGGCGCGGCCGGCATCGCCTTCGGCGCGGCCGCCCTGCAGCTGGGGGAGCAGTGGGTGGTGAGCGTCGGCCTCCGTCCGGCCGCCGACGCGCAGACACCCCGCTGCCCGATCGTGAACGTGATCGAGACGCCCGCCGGCCTCATCAGCTTCGGCTCGGAGGTCAACGTCACCGGCGCCGGGGTCGGCGCCCCGTGGGCGGTGGACTCCGTCGCGGCTGCGGAGGAGTACCTCGGCAGCGAGGAGTACGCGACGATCCGCGCGATCGTCATGTCGCTCGAGCTGCTCGAGCCGTCCGCGCCCTGAGCGAACAGGCGGCGAGCTCGCTCACCGCCGGGGATAGCCTGGTGCCCTCCCGACCCAGAAGGACGTCATGAGCTTCAAGAAGTTCCTGCGTGGGCCGATCCCGTGGATCGTCCTCGCACTCCTCATCGTCGGAGTCGCGTTCAGCTTCTTCATGACGCCCCAGTTCCGTCCGGTGCAGACGGACGTCGGCATGCAGATGATCCAGGACGGCCGCGTGCAGCAGGCGCGCATCGTCGACGGCGAGCAGCGCGTGGACCTCATCCTCACCGAGCCCGACGCCGAGCTCGGCGCGCAGGTGCAGTTCTACTACGTCGCGCCCCGCGGCCCCGCGGTCGTCGAGGCCATCGCGGCCGCCGACCCCGCCGAGGGCTACATCGACGAGGTGCCGCAGGGCAACTGGCTGCTCTCGCTGCTCGGCATCCTGCTCCCGGTGCTGCTGCTCGGCGCGCTCTTCTACTTCTTCATGACGCGCCTCTCCGGCGGCAACAAGGGCGTCATGCAGTTCGGCAAGTCGAAGGCCAAGCTGATCACGAAGGACATGCCGCAGGTCAAGTTCGCGGATGTCGCGGGCGCCGACGAGGCGGTCGAGGAGCTCGGCGAGATCAAGGAGTTCCTGCAGGACCCGACGAAGTTCCAGGCGGTCGGCGCCCGCATCCCGAAGGGCGTGCTGCTCTACGGCGCCCCGGGCACCGGCAAGACCCTGCTCGCCCGCGCTGTCGCGGGCGAGGCGGGCGTGCCCTTCTACTCGATCTCGGGCTCGGACTTCGTCGAGATGTTCGTCGGCGTCGGCGCGAGCCGCGTGCGCGACCTCTTCGAGCAGGCCAAGCAGAACGCCCCCGCGATCATCTTCGTCGACGAGATCGACGCCGTCGGCCGGCACCGCGGCGCGGGCCTCGGCGGCGGTCACGACGAGCGCGAGCAGACGCTCAACCAGCTGCTGGTCGAGATGGACGGCTTCGACGTGAAGACGAACGTCATCCTCATCGCGGCCACCAACCGCCCCGACATCCTCGACCCCGCGCTGCTGCGCCCGGGCCGCTTCGACCGGCAGATCGGCGTCGACGCCCCCGACATGAAGGGTCGCGAGACGATCCTGACGGTCCACGCGAAGGGCAAGCCCATCGCGCCCGGCGTCGACCTGAGCGTGCTCGCCCGCAAGACGCCCGGCTTCACCGGCGCCGACCTCGCCAACGTGCTGAACGAGGCCGCGCTGCTCACCGCCCGCAACAACGCGACGCAGATCACCGACGAGTCGCTCGACGAGGCCGTCGACCGCGTCATGGCGGGCCCGCAGCGCCGCACGCGCGTGATGAACGACAAGGAGCGGCTCATCACCGCCTACCACGAGGGCGGCCACGCGCTCGCGGCAGCGGCGATGCGGCACTCCGACCCCGTCACGAAGGTCACGATCCTCCCGCGCGGGCGCGCCCTCGGCTACACGATGGTGCTCCCGGTGAACGACCGCTACTCCGTCACGCGCAACGAGCTGCTCGATCAGCTCACGTACGCGATGGGCGGCCGCGTGGCCGAGGAGATCGTGTTCCACGACCCCACCACGGGCGCGAGCAACGACATCGAGAAGGCCACCGGCATCGCCCGCAAGATGGTCACCGAGTACGGCATGACGGCAGCGGTCGGTGCCGTGAAGCTGGGGTCGGCGCAGGGCGAGCAGTTCTTCGGCCGCGACATGGGCGGCAGCCGCGACTACTCGCCGACGCTCTCGGAGGCGGTCGACCGCGAGGTGCGGGCGATCATCGAGCAGGCGCACGACGAGGCGTGGCAGGTGCTCAACCGCAACCGCGACGTGCTCGACCGCCTCGCGGGCGAGCTGCTCGAGCGCGAGACGCTCGACCACCTGCGGCTCGCAGAGATCTTCGCGGACGTCGAGAAGCTGCCGGAGCGCCCGCAGTGGCTCTCGCACCCCGATCGACCGGTGAGCGACCGCCCGCCGATCGAGCTGCCCGTCTCGCAGCACGTCGACGAGGCCGTCGAGCCCGACACCGAGACCGTCGCCGAGGTCTGATGGCGGTCGACGGGGAGCGCATCGCCGCGGCGGTCCGCGAGCTGCTCGCGGCGATCGGCGACGACCCCGCGCGGGCCGGGCTCGCCGAGACGCCGCGGCGGGTCGCCGAGGCCTACGCGGACTACTTCGCGGGCGTCGGCGTCGACGCCTCCTCGCACCTCGACTCCGCCGACCTGGCGGGGGAGTCGGGTGAGCTCGTGCTGCTGCGCGACATCGAGTTCCGCTCGATGTGCGAGCACCACCTGCTGCCGTTCACGGGCGTCGCCCACGTGGCGTACCTGCCGAGCGACCGCATCGTCGGCCTCGGCCGCATCCCGCGCGTCGTCGAGACCATCGCGTCGCGGCCGCAGATCCAGGAGCGGCTCACCGACGAGATCGCCGATGCGCTCGTCGCCGGCCTCGAGCCGCGCGGCGTGCTCGTGGTCGTCGAGGCGGCACACGGATGCGTCGCCGCGCGCGGCGCGCGGCAGGCCAAGTCGTCGACCGTGACGATCGCGAGCCGCGGCACCCTCGCGGAGCCGATCGAGCGCGCCGAGATCATGGCGCTCATCGGGGAGCGGCGGTAGTGGTGGCGACGCAGCGCACCGAGGTCTGGGGCATCCTCAACGTCACCCCCGACTCGTTCAGCGACGGCGGCCGCTACATCGACGCGGGCGCGGCGATCGCCCACGCGCGGCGCATGCGGGCGCAGGGTGCCGGCGTCATCGACATCGGCGGGGAGTCGACCCGCCCCGGGGCCTCGCCCATCGATCCCGACGAGGAGCAGCGCCGCATCCTGCCGGTCGTGACGGAGCTCGCGCGAGAGGGCATCCGCGTCTCGGTCGACACCATCCACGCGGCGACCGCGCGCGCCGCGATGGCCGCCGGCGCCGAGATCATCAACGACGTGACGGCCGGCGAGCACGACCCCGACATGCTGCGCACGGTCGCGGAGGGCGGCGCGCGCATCGTGCTCATGCACTCCCGCGGCATCGACGTGACGCAGGACACGCACTACGACGACGTCGTGCGCGAGGTCGTCGAGCACCTCGAGCGACGGGTCGACGCCGCGGTCGACGCGGGCATCGCGCGCGAGCGCATCATCCTCGACCCGGGCTTCGGCTTCTCGAAGGCGGCGGCCGACAACTGGCGACTGCTCGCCGGGCTGCACCACCTCGTCGAGCTGGGGCTGCCCCTGCTCGTCGGCACGAGCCGCAAGCGGTTCCTCGGCGACCTCGTGCCCGAGGGCGCGCCCGCCTCGGAGCGCGATGCGGCGACCGCCGCGACCTCGCTGCTCGCCGCCCAGCGCGGCGCCGGCTCCGTGCGCGTCCACGACGTGGCCTCGACCGTCTCGGCGGTGCGGTCCCTCGATGCCGTCCGACGCGCCGACGGCCCTGACTGGGACGTCGTGCTCGACGACGTGGAGCGGCTGCACGGCACGATCGACCTCCGCGGCATCCGAGCGACCGGGCATCACGGCGTGCTGCCCGAGGAGCGCAGGGACGGGCAGGAGTTCGTCGTCGACGTGTCGCTCGGCCTCGACGTGCGCGAGGCCGTCGCGACCGACGACGTCGCGCGCACCGTGCACTACGGCGAGCTCGCGGAGCGGATCGTGGCGGCGATCGAGCGCGACCCGGTCGACCTCATCGAGACGCTCGCCGACCGCATCGCGCACGTCTGCCTCGAGGACCGCCGCGTCGGGCACGCGGTCGTGACGGTGCACAAGCCGAGCGCGCCGATCGCCGTGCCGTTCGGCGACGTCGCGGTGACGGTGCAGCGGGCGCGGCTGCGGCGCGGCGGGGGCATCCGTTGAGGCTCTCGCTCGAGCGGCGGGCCGTGCTGTCGCTCGGGGCCAACCTCGGCGACCGCGTGGCGACCATCGACCGCGCCGTGCGCGCGCTCGACGCGATCGACGGCATCCGGGTGCTGGACCGCTCGGGCGCGTGGGAGTCGCCGTCGTGGCACCCCGACGGCGAGGGGCTCTCGCCCGACTACGCCAACATCGTCGTGATCGTCGGCACGGCGCTCGAGCCGCTCGAGCTGCTCGACGCGGCGCGGGCGGTCGAGGATGCGCTCGGCCGCGTGCGCGAGGAGCGCTACGGCAGCCGCACGATCGACATCGACATCGTCGCGATCGGCGCGCTCGAGCTCGACACCGACGAGCTGACGCTGCCGCACCCGCGCGCGCACGAGCGGCAGTTCGTGCTGCAGCCGTGGCTCGAGGTCGAGCCGGCCGCGACCCTGCCCGGCCACGGTCCGATCGCGGAGCTCGCCGAGTACGCCGACGGCGACGTCTGGCGGCTCGCGTGAGGCGCACCTCCGCGACCGCGCTCATCCTGACCGCGGTCGTGGCGGCGGCCCTCGCGTGGATGGTCGAGGCGATGCTCGTCATGAGCGGCCGCCCGGCGGTGGTGCCGACCGTGACGCTCGGCATCGCGCTCGCGCTGCTCGGCGGCGTGCTGCTGCTGCTCGCCTGGCCGGTGCGGCAGGCCGCGCGCGGCAAGCGCCGCGTCGACTACCGGCACGCGACGAGCGTGCTGGGCTTCGCGAAGGCCAACGCCGTCGTGGGCGCGCTGCTCACGGGCGCCGCGCTCGGTGCGCTCGCCTTCTTCGCGACCCGCGCGGTGGTCGCGGGCGACGCGGTGCTCGCGGTGACCGTGATCGCCGTCGGCGCTGCGATCGAGCTCGCCGCCGGCCTGCTCGCCGAGCACTGGTGCGTGCTGCCGCCCGACGACGAGGACGACGCCGTCGTCACGGGCTCCGCGCCGGAGCCGGCCTAGTCGAGGCGGCTAGCGCTCCGCGGCGGGCTCGAACGTCGACATCGAGTCCTGGTCGAAGGCCTCGCGGATCTCCTCGAGGCCCTCCCAGTTGACGTAGACGACCGACTGGTCGCCCTCCATGCCGGTGCCGAGGGTGGGCATCGTGAAGCTCTGGATGCGCGTCGAGTCGAGCTGCGCGAGCTGCGGCCCGAGGCCGAGCGCGTCGGGGAGCGAGAAGGTGTCGGACGTGGCGAGGTGCGGCGTGACCGTGGCGAGTAGGTTCGCCATGCGCTCGGGATTGGTGAGGTTCTCGCGCGTCATCATCTGCTCGATCGCGCCGCGGAGCAGCGCGCGCTGGTTGTGCGAGCGCTGGTAGTCGCCGTCGGCGAAGGGATAGCGGGCGCGGACGTACGCGAGCGCCTCGTCGCCGGAGACGGTGATCTCGCCCGCCGGGAAGTCGTAGCCGCGGTCGCTGAAGGCGATGTCGTTCTGCAGCGTCACGCCGCCGAGCGCCTCCGTCAGGCCCTTGAAGCCCTCGAAGTCGATGACGGCGATGTGATCGATGCGCTGGTCGATGATGCCCTCGACGGTCTGCACCATGAGCGGCACACCGCCGAGCGCGAGCGCCGCGTTCACCTTCTGCGTGCCGTGGCCCGGGATGTCGACCCACGAGTCGCGCATGATCGACATGATCTGCACCGTCTCGCGGTCCGGCGGGATGTGGGCGACCATGATGGTGTCGGCCCGGTCGCCGAGGCTCGTCAGCAGCGAGCCGTCTGAGGCGCGCGCGTCGCTGCCGAGCAGCAGGACGTTGATGGGGGAGCCGGACTCGGTCGCCTGCTGGGTCGGACGCAGCGACTCCTCGGGGAACGCGGTCTCGATCGTCTCCACCTGCTGCACCGAGGGATTGATGCGCAGGAAGTACCAGCCGATGCCCGCGAGCAGCGCCAGGACGATGACGCCGACGATCGACACGGCGATCCATCGGCCTGCGTGCCGTCGTCGCGGCTGGGTCTCCGAAGTCACGAGGGCAGTATCGCAGACGGCCTGTTCAGCGCCCTCGGGCTAGCCTGGAGGCCGGCCGCCGAGGGCCGCCGGCGGTCGCCGGAGAGCAGTGGAGGAACCCCGTGGCAGAACGCCTCGACGTCACCGGCGCCTGGCAGCGCATCAGCATGCGCTACGCGGTGGTCGAGTCGATCGGCTCCGTGATCGGCTGGGTCATCGTCGGCGTGGGCGTCACCGTCCCGCTCTGGCTCCTGCACGACGGCGACATGCCGCTGTGGGCATGGCTGCCCCTCATCGGCGCAGCGGTCCTCGCGGTCGTCGGCGTCGTCTGGTCGTTCCTCCGCACCCGCACGATCGGCTACCTGCAGCGCGACGACGACCTGCTCGTGCGCCGAGGCATGCTGTTCCGCCGCTTCGTGGCCGTCCCCTACGGCCGCATGCAGATCGTCGACATCACGCAGGGCCCGATCGAGCGGATGTTCGGCCTCAAGTCGCTCAAGTTCGTCACGGCGGCCGCGTCGAGCGCCATCACGATCCCCGGCATGCCGGGCTCGACGGCGGAGGAGCTGCGCGACCACCTCGTCGCTGTCTCCGAGTCCCGACGGGCCGGTCTGTGACCGACGCGCCCCGCCCGCCGCAGGCGCCGGGGGAGCGGCCGCCGGCGCAGCAGTGGCCGGCGCAGCAGCAGCCGATGCAGCAGTGGCCGCAGCAGCAGCCCTGGCCGCCGCAGTCGCCGGGAGCGCCGGAGCCGCAGCCGCAGCCGCCCGCCGGCACCGGCGACGCACGCGCGAAGGCGATCGAGCTCGTCGACGGCGAGTGGCACCGGCTGCACCCGGCGACCCCGCTGCTGCGCGGCGGCCTCGCGCTCATCATCGTCCTCGGCATTATCGTCTCGACGTTCCGCGACCGCCTCATCGGCATCGTCGTGCCCGAGGAGTGGAACGAGTTCGAGCAGGACCCGTTCGGCGACTTCATCATCGACCAGCTCCTGTGGGTCGCGCTCGGCACCGTCGGTCTCGTGCTGCTCGGCATCCTCGTCTTCTGGCTGAGCTGGCGCGTGCACCGCTTCCGCATCACCGGCGATGCGGTCGAGGTCCAGCAGGGCATCCTCGTCAAGCGGCACCGCCGCGCGCCGCTCGCGCGCATCCAGGCGATCAACATCCAGAAGCCTTGGTTCGCGCGGCTGCTCGGCGCGTGCAAGTTCGAGGTGCAGCAGGCGGGCAACGACGCCAACGTCGACCTCAACTACCTGAGCTCGTCGGTCGCGGATGCCCTGCGCTACGAGGTCATGGACCGCGCCTCCGGGAGGTCCGCCGCCGACGCCCAGCGCATGGCGACCGAGCGCGCCGGCGCCGCGGGCGGCGTCGTGCACGAGTTCCTGCGACCCGACGCCGAGATCGCGCACCTCGCGCCCCACTCGCTCGTGCGCATCCCGCTGGGCCGCATCGTCGCCTCGTCGCTGCTCGACGGCTGGATCGTGTGGGCCGTCGCCTACGCGATCGGCACGCTCGTGCTCATCATCGGCTTCCAGCAGTTCTGGGCCGTGTTCGCGCTGCTGCCCGGCGCGATCGCCTTCTTCGCCGCCGGCGTGCGCTCGCTCGGCTCGAAGCTGCGCTACTCGATCGCGGCGACGCCCGACGGCATCCGGCTCGCCTACGGCCTCGCCTCGACGACGACCGAGATCCTGCCGCCCGGGCGCATCTTCGCGCTGCAGGTGAAGCAGCCGCTGCTCTGGCGGCCGTTCGGGTGGTGGCAGGTGACGTTCACGCGCGCCGGCAAGTCGAAGCCCGACGGCTCCGGTCAGGGCGGGCAGAGCAGCCAGATGGCGAGCTACCTGCTGCCGGTCGGCGACCTGCGCGACGTGCGCACGGTCGTCGGGCTCGTGCTGCCCGAGCTCGCGCACTCGCCGCTCGTCGACGCGGGGCTCTTCGGGCAGGCGCCCGACGCCTTCGTGGTGAGCCCGCCGCGCGCTCGCGCGTTCCGCTGGTTCTCGGTGCGCCGCAACGGCTTCCACGTGCACGACGCCGCGTTCCTGCTGCGGACCGGCCGCATCTGGCGCTCGCTGCACCTCGTGCCGCAGGCCCGCGTGCAGTCGGTCGCGCTGCAGCAGGGGCCGATCTACGGCCTCGCGCGGCTCGGCCGCGTGCAGTTCCACGTGCCCGACACCGTGCTCTCGCCCGGCATCGGCGCGATCGACCAGGGCGACGCCCGCATCCTCTTCGACCACGCGATGCGCACGGTCAAGGTCGCGATCGATCGGGATGCGTCGGAGTCGTGGGCCGCGTCGCTCTCGCGCAACGCGGTGCTCGAGACGGCGCCCGCGGTGCAGGACGGGCTGATGTCGCCGCCGAGCCCGCCGGTCGCGGCGCCGTGGCAGCAGGCCCAGCAGCATCCGTGGCCTTCGCCGCAGCAGCAGCAGCAGCCGTGGCAGCAGCCGCAGCAGCAGCCCGCGTGGCCGCAGCCCGAGCAGCCCCAGCAGCAGCCGCAGCCGCAGCACCCGCAGCGCCCGCCGCAGCAGTGGGCACCGCCGGGACCGCCTGCCGCGGCCGGTCAGCAGTGGCCGCAGCAGCGCCCGCCGGGCCAGCACGCGGCACCGCCGCAGCCGTGGCCCGCGCAGCCGCAGTCGTCGCAGCTGCCGCAGCCCCCGCAGCCGCAGCCGGCGCCCCCGGCGTCGGCGCCGCAGCCCCCGCCTCAGCAGCAGCCCGACCAGCGCTGGCAGCGGCCGCGGGACGAGTCGTGAAGCCCGGCAGGCTCGGCGTCGGCATCATCGGCGCCGGCCGCGTCGGCCCCGTGCTGGGCGCGGCCCTCGCGGGTGCAGGCCACGCGATCGTCGGCATCGACGCCACGGGCGAGGACGCGATCGAGCGCGCCGAGGCCGTGCTGCCCGGCGTCGAGCTGCTCGACGCCCCGACGATCGTCGAGCGGGCCGAGCTCGTGCTGCTCGCCGTGCCCACCGCCGAGCTGCCGGGCCTCGTCGCCGGGCTCGCGGCGACCGGCGCCTGGCAGCCGGGGCAGCTCGTCGTCCACACGGCCGCCGAGCACGGCGTCGCGGTGCTGCAGCCCGCGGTCGCCCGCGGGGCGATCCCCATCGCGCTGCACCCGGCGATGACGTTCACGGGCACGTCGCTCGACCTCTCGCGGCTGCTCGACGCCACCGTCGCCGTGACCGCGCCCGGCCCGGTGCTGCCGATCGGGCAGGCGCTCGCGGTCGAGATGGGCGCCGAGCCGATCGTCGTCGACGAGGCCGACCGGCCCGCCTACGCCGAGGCCGTCGGGGTGGCGGCCGGCTTCGCCGACGGCCTCGTCGCGCAGGCGATGCGGCAGCTGCATGAGATCGGCGTCGAGCGGCCCGCCCGCGTGCTCGGCGGCGTCGTCCGCTCCGCCGTCGAGTCGGCCCTCGCCCGCTACCCCGACCCGCCCCTCCAGCCCTGATCTCAACGGAGCGGCTGGCAGCACGAGGGGATAGTGCCCTCCCGCCGCCGATCGCTCCGTTGAGACAAAACCGGGGATGGGCGCACCTAGGCTTGCGTGGTGCCCGACGCCATCCAGACCCTGACGACCATCGACGCCGCTCGCGCGCTCGTCCGCGCAGCCCGCGCCGAGGGCAGGCGCATCGCGCTCGTGCCGACGATGGGCGCGCTCCACGACGGGCATGTCGAGCTCATGCGCGAGGCCCGCGAGCACGCCGACCTCGTCATCGCGTCGGTGTTCGTCAACCCGATGCAGTTCGGGCCCCACGAGGACCTCGCCCGCTACCCCCGCACGCCGGAGGCCGACACCGATCGGCTCGCGGAGCTCGGCGTCACCGCCGTCTTCATGCCGACCGTCGAGGAGATGTATCCGGACGGCGGCCGCTCGTCCACCGTCGTCACCGCCGGCCACCTCGGCACGGTGCTCGAGGGCCGCAGCCGCCCCGGGCACTTCGACGGCATGCTCACGGTGGTCGCGAAGCTGCTCGCCATCGTGCAGCCGGACGTCGCCGTCTTCGGCGAGAAGGACGCGCAGCAGCTCTTCCTCGTCCGGCGCATGGTGCGCGACCTCAACGTGCCGGTCGAGGTGCTCGGCGTGCCGACGGTGCGCGAGCCCGACGGCCTCGCGCTCTCGAGCCGCAACCGCTTCCTGCAGGCGGGGGAGCGGGCGGATGCGCTCGCGCTGTCCCGCGCGCTCGAGGCGGCCGGCGCGGCATCCGACCGCGGCGTCGAGGCGATGCTCGCCGCCGCCCAGGGCGTGATGCAGGACGACTCCGGCGTGCGCCTCGACTACCTCGCCGTGGTCGACCCGCGCACGTTCACAGGGGCATCCGAGCACCACCGCGGCCCCGTGCAGGTGCTCGTCGCCGCCCGCGTCGGCACCGTCCGCCTGATCGACAACGCCACGTTCACGATCGGCTGACCGCGCGGGCACGATCGGCCGACCGCGGCGGCGCCGCCCCGGCTCGGTAGGATCGATGGTCGTGACCGAGTCCCAGCAGCCATCGCCCGAGCCCGCCATCGAGCACGAGCGCGCCGACTGGGTCTCCCGCCTCGCCGACGAGGTCATCGCCGAGGCCGCGCGCCGCGGCACCCGGCCGGTCGCGGCATCCGGCATCTCGCCGTCCGGACCGATCCACCTCGGCAACTTCCGCGAGGTCATGAGCCCGCACCTCGTCGCCGACGAGCTGCTGCGCCGCGGCGTCGACGCGGAGCACCTCATCTCGTGGGACGACTACGACCGCTTCCGCAAGGTGCCGGCAGGCATCGAGGGCGTCGACGCGTCGTGGGCCGAGCACATCGGCAAGCCGCTCACCAGCGTGCCCGCCCCTCCCGGCAGCACCGCGGACTCGTGGGCCGCCCACTTCCGCGCGCAGGCCGAGGCGTCGTTCGCCGAGGCGGGCGTGCGCTACCGCGGCATCAGCCAGACGGAGCAGTACGCAGCGGGCGCCTACACCGAGCAGATCCTGCACGCGATGCGCCACCGCCGCGAGATCGACGAGATCCTCGAGCAGTACCGCACGCTCCCAGCCGCGAAGGACGAGGACGAGGCGCTGCAGGCCGCGCTCGACGCCGGCTCCGGCGCCGCGGCCGAGGACGACGGCTCCGCGGGCGCCGAGTACTACCCGTACAAGCCCTACTGCACCGCGTGCGGCACCGACCTCACGACGATCGAGGCGTACGACGACGACTCGACCGAGATGACGTACGCGTGCCAGTGCGGGCACCGCGAGACGGTGCTGCTGCGCGAGTTCCGCTCCGGCAAGCTCGTCTGGAAGGTCGACTGGCCGATGCGCTGGGCCTACGAGCGCGTCGTCTTCGAGCCCTCGGGCGTCGACCACCAGTCGCCCGGCTCGTCGTTCCAGGTCGGCCTCGAGCTCGCGCCGGTCTTCGGCTGGGAGCGGCCGCTCGGCCCGATGTACGCGTTCGTCGGCTTCGGCGGCGTCGCGAAGATGTCGTCGTCGCGCGGCGGCGCCCCGGTGCCGGCGGATGCGCTCGCCGTCATGGAGGCGCCGGTGCTGCGCTGGCTCTACGCCCGGCGCCGCATGAACCAGTCGTTCGACGTCGCGTTCGGCTCCGACCTGCAGCGCACCTACGACGAGTGGGATGCGCTGCTGCGCAAGGCGGCGGCCGGCACGGCGCAGCCCGCCGAGCTCGCGGCGCTCGAGCGCGCGACCGCGACGGCGCACGAGCGCCTGCCCGAGACGCCGCGCCGCGTCGCCTACCGGACGCTCGCATCCGTCGTCGACATCACGTTCGGCGACGAGGCGCAGATCCTGCGCATCCTGCGCGGGCTCGACGAGGCCGACCCGATCGACGACCTGGAGCCCCTGCGGCCCCGGCTCGACCGGGTCGAGGCGTGGGTCGCGACGCACATGCCCGCCGACGAGCACACGACCGTGCGGGAGTCGCCCGACCGCGAGGCGCTCGACGCGCTCACCGAGGTCGAGCGCGAGGCGCTGGCCCTGCTGCTCGACGGCGGACAGGGCCTGCCGGCCATCGAGGACAGCTGGACGCTCGACGGCCTCACCCACCAGACCTACGGCGTCGCGAAGGTGCAGCGCGGGCTCGAGCCCGACGCGATCGTCAAGGGCGACAAGGCGCTCTCAGCGGCCCAGCGCGCGTTCTTCGCGCTGCTCTACCGCCTGCTCGTCGGCCGCGAGACCGGGCCGCGCATCCCGACCCTGCTGCTGGCGATCGGCTCCGAGCGCGTCCGCGCGCTCCTCACCGCCTGACCTCCGATCGAACTTCCCTCAACCGCGGGGTTCGGCGCGAGGAACCCGCGGTTCGGGGAAGCTCGGCGTCGTGGCCGGGCGGGCGCGGTACCCTGGATGCATGCCTGAGAGCTGGTGGGGGAACGCGATCTTCTCGCTCATCCCGACGATCGTGCTCGGGCTCATCTTCTGGATGGTCATGCGGATGATCATCCGCGGCGACCGCACCGCCCGCCTCAAGTACGACCAGATCGAGGCCGAGGAGCGCGCGAAGGCCGGTCTGCCGCCGCGCCCGGCCGCAGGGGCCGCGGCCAGCGCCGACCAGCCTGCCGCGACGACCGCCGCGGCGGCCGAGCGGCCGCCCGGCGCAGCACCCGGGCAGGACCGCACCTCCGCCTAGCGCCGTCCGAACGGGGCGCGGCGCAGTGCGCCGCGATCGGCGGACCGCTCAGCGCGCCCCGACCGGCTCGGGGGTTGGCTGCACGCGCGGCGCCTCCGGCTGCGGCTCGAGCAGCTCGGCGCCCGGGGCGCCGACGGTCGAGCGCTGCGACTTCGCGAGGAAGACGTGCACGGCGAGGTAGGCGAGGCCGAGCGCGAGCGCGGTGATGCCGAACGACAGCCAGTCCTCGCCGGCTACCGGCTGCGACGAGGCGAACGCCGACGTCCCGGTGAGCGCGAGCGGCACCATGATGAAGACGTTGTTCGCGGTGTGCAGCACCGACGCGGCCTCGAGGCCGCCCGTGCGGTAGGTCAGCATCGAGCACGTGAAGCCGACGAGCGAGAGCTGCAGCGTCGCCGAGATCGACGGATGCGCGTGCATCGCGCCGAAGAGCAGCCCGGTCGCGAGGCCGGTCCAGACCGCGTTGCCGAAGCGGCCGCGCAGCACCCACGGCCCGACCGCGGCTGCGACGAGCGCGAGCAGCGAGAGGTACCAGGTGGCGGGCTGCAGCACCATGACCGCGGCCACCGGCAGCAGCATCACGAGCGCCGGCACGTAGCGGTGCACGCGCCAGCCGGCCATCATCTGCGGCAGCAGGCCGCGGAACGTGAACTCCTCGCCGGTCGCCTGCAGCGGCGTCGTCAGCAGCACGATCGCCACGAGCCCCCAGTTGGGGTTCCACTGCCACTCGACCGACGGGTCGAGCCACAGCGAGATGCCGATGTAGACGGCGAAGATCGGCAGGATCACGATCGCGGCACGGCCGACGGTGCGCCAGCGCCAGCGGCCCACGACGCTCGAGGCGTAGCCGGCGGCGCCCTTGCCGAAGGCCGCCATCGCCACGATCGCGCCCGGGATCATCGCAGCCCACGCCATGTTGACGCCCGCCATGCCGAGCGGCGTGCCGAGGATCTCGCCGAGCAGGTCGGCGGCGATGTCCGGGTCGCTCGCGGTCGCCGGGTCGAGGGTGCTGAAGAAGTCGACCATGCCGGGCATGAGCAGCGCGACCGAGACGACCTGGCCGCCGAAGAAGAAGCCGATGGCGATCGCCCAGGCGAGGAACCAGCGGCCGACGCGGCGCTCGAGCGGCTGGAACGCCATCGCGTAGGGCAGGCCGTCGACGGGCAGCGCGGCCGGCAGCAGTGCGGGCTTCTTCGGCGGCGCGGGCTGCGGCGCGAAGCCGGGCTGACCGTAGGGCGCGGGCGCGTACGACGGATGCGGAGCGCCCTGGACGTAGGGCGGCTGCCCGTAGGCAGGCTGCCCGTACTGCTGCTGCCCGTAGGCAGGCTGCCCGTACCGGGGCTGCTGCCCGTATGCAGGCTGCCCGTACTGCGGCTGCCCGTACTGGGGCTGCTGCCCGTACGGGGGCTGCGCCTGCTGCTGCATGCCCTGGTCGTGCTGCGGCTGGCTCCAGGGCTGGGCGGGCTGATCGGTCACCATGCTCCTCGCGTCTGAACCTCGAGGCTACCGAGGTCCCTTCTGCGTTCGATGGGCGTCGACTGCGAAGAGCTCCCCGGGCTGGCAGTCGAGCGCATCGCACAGCACGATGAGCGGATCGCGCCGACGGTCGCCGAGCGTCCTCCCGTGTCGCGCCGACAGCGAACACGGCCCCTCGCGAGAACCCCCGCGACTACGCTCGCAGTCAAGGAAGGGAGCCAGCGATGTTCGAGAGATTCACCGACCGCGCTCGCCGCGTCGTGGTGCTCGCCCAAGAAGAGGCGAAGCTGCTCAACCACAACTACATCGGCACGGAGCACATCCTGCTCGGGCTCATCCACGAGGGTGACGGCGTCGCCGCGAAGGCCCTCGAGCAGCTCGGCATCTCGCTCGATGCCGTGCGCGCCCAGGTCCAGGACATGATCGGCACCGGCAGCCAGCAGACGACGGGGCACATCCCGTTCACGCCGCGCGCCAAGAAGGTGCTCGAGCTCAGCCTGCGCGAGGCGCTGCAGCTGGGCCACAACTACATCGGCACCGAGCACGTGCTGCTCGGCCTCATCCGTGAGGGCGAGGGCGTCGCCGCACAGGTGCTCGTCAAGCTCGGCGCCGACCTCAACCGCGTGCGCCAGACGGTCAACCAGCTCCTCGCCGGCTACCAGGGCAAGGAGACGACGGCCGTCGGCGGCGAGCAGACGCAGCAGACCGACGCCAAGGGCTCGCAGATCCTCGACCAGTTCGGGCGCAACCTCACGCAGGCCGCCCGCGACGGCAAGCTCGACCCGGTCATCGGTCGCGAGAAGGAGATCGAGCGGGTCATGCAGATCCTCTCGCGCCGCTCCAAGAACAACCCGGTGCTGATCGGTGAGCCCGGCGTCGGCAAGACCGCCGTCGTCGAGGGCCTCGCGCAGGCGATCGTCAAGGGCGAGGTGCCCGAGACGCTCAAGGACAAGCAGGTCTACACGCTCGACCTCGGCTCGCTCATCGCGGGCAGCCGCTACCGCGGTGACTTCGAGGAGCGCCTCAAGAAGGTGACGAAGGAGATCCGCACCCGCGGCGACATCATCACCTTCATCGACGAGATCCACACGCTCGTCGGCGCAGGTGCGGCCGAGGGCGCGATCGACGCAGCCAACATCCTGAAGCCGCTGCTCGCCCGCGGCGAGCTGCAGACCATCGGCGCCACGACGCTCGACGAGTACCGCAAGCACTTCGAGAAGGATGCCGCGCTCGAGCGGCGCTTCCAGCCCATCCAGGTGCAGGAGCCGTCGGTCGCGCACACGATCAACATCCTCAAGGGCCTGCGGGACCGCTACGAGTCGCACCACAAGGTCACGATCACCGACGGCGCGCTCGTCGCGGCCGCCAACCTGGCGGACCGCTACGTGCAGGACCGCTTCCTGCCCGACAAGGCGATCGACCTGATCGACGAGGGCGGCGCCCGCCTGCGCCTCTCGATCCTCTCGGCCCCGCCCGAGCTGCGCGAGTTCGACGAGCGGATCGCCGGCGTGCGCACCCGCAAGGAGGCCGCGATCGACGGCCAGGACTTCGAGGCCGCCGCTCGTCTGCGCGACGAGGAGAAGGAGCTGCTCGGCGAGCGGCTCCGCACCGAGAAGCAGTGGCGCAACGGCAACGGCGGTCCGACCGGCGTGCTCGACGAGGGCGTGATCGCCGAGGTGCTCGCCAACGCGACCGGCATCCCCGTGTTCAAGCTCACCGAGGAGGAGTCGGCTCGGCTCATCTTCATGGAGAAGGCGCTGCACCAGCGCGTCATCGGCCAGGACGAGGCGATCAGCGTGCTCGCCAAGACCATCCGCCGGCAGCGCGCGGGCCTCAAGGACCCCCGCCGCCCCTCGGGCTCGTTCATCTTCGCCGGCCCCACGGGCGTCGGCAAGACGGAGCTCGCGAAGGCGCTCGCGGAGTTCCTCTTCGACGACCAGGACGCGCTGATCTCGCTCGACATGTCGGAGTACAGCGAGAAGCACACCGTCTCGCGGCTCTTCGGTGCCCCTCCCGGGTTCGTCGGCTTCGAGGAGGGCGGCCAGCTCACCGAGAAGGTGCGGCGCAAGCCGTTCTCGGTCGTGCTCTTCGATGAGATCGAGAAGGCGCACAACGACATCTTCAACTCGCTGCTGCAGATCCTCGAGGAGGGTCGTCTGACCGACGGCCAGGGCCGTGTCGTCGACTTCAAAAACACCGTCATCATCATGACGACGAACCTCGGCACGAAGGACATCTCGGGCGGACCCGTCGGCTTCGTGCTCGAGGGCTCGACGCACGGAGACTACGAGCAGATGCGCGCGAAGGTCCGCGAGGAGCTCAAGCGCAACTTCAAGCCGGAGTTCCTGAACCGCGTCGACGAGACGATCGTCTTCCCGCAGCTCAGCAACGACGAGCTGCTGCAGATCGTCGACCTGTTCATCAAGCGGCTCCAGGAGCGCCTGCTGGACCGCGACATGACGATCGAGCTCACCGAGCCGGCCAAGAAGCGGCTCATCCAGGTGGGTCACGACCCGGCGCTCGGCGCACGGCCGCTGCGTCGCGCGGTGCAGCACGAGATCGAGGATGTGCTGAGCGAGAAGATCCTGCACGGCGAGCTCGGCTCGGGCGAGCACGTGACGGTGGACTTCGCCGACAACGAGTTCGTCTTCACGCACACGAGCCCCGAGCCGCACCAGCCGGAGCTCGCGCCCGCCGACGCCTGATCGACGAGCGACGCAGAAGAGGGGACCCCGCGGGGTCCCCTCTTCTGCGTCTCCGGCATCGTCACCGGCTGTTCACCTCGCTGCAACGATTGGGCCTCGCGCGTCGGTCTCCGACTTCATAGGCTCACCAGTGGCGTGTCCTGCGCGCCGTCTGGATCCCTTCGCATCGGAGATACACCCGTGATCAAGCACATGAAGCGCAACCTGGCGGCTGGCGCCGCCTGCGCCGTCGCCTTGGGGCTGCTCGTCGCCCCGCAGGCGGCGGTCGCCACCGGCGCCGCGACCGCCGAGGTCGGCGCCGCGGCCGCCACCCCTGGCCTCGTGAACATCCTCCACTTCAACGACTTCCACGGTCGCCTGCAGGCGCCGGCCGGCACGGTCGCCGACCCGACGCCGCGCGGCGGCACGGTGGCCTTCGCGGGCACGATCGAGCAGCTGCGCGCCACGCACGGCGACGACGCCTCGCTCCTCCTCTCCGGCGGCGACAACATCGGCGCCTCGCTCTACGCGTCCGCATCGCAGCAGGACACCCCGACGCTGGAGGTGCTGAACGCGCTCGAGGTCGACGCGGCGGCCGCCGGCAACCACGAGTTCGACCGCGGGATCGACGACCTGCAGGGGCGCGTCCGCGACACCGCAGACTTCCCCTACCTCGCGGCGAACGTCACGCGCGACGGCACCCCCATCGACCAGGGCTACGAGCTCTTCGAGGTCAACGGCGTCACCGTCGGCGTCATCGGCGCCGTCACGCTCGAGACCCCGACGCTCGTCGACCCGTCCGGCATCCAGGGCGTCGTCTTCACCGACCCGGTCGACGCGGTCAACGCGATCGCCGCGCGGCTCTCCGACGGCGACGCCGCCAACGGGGAGGCCGAGCTGCTCATCGCCGAGTACCACGAGGGCTCGCAGGCGACGCTCGCGCTCAACGCGCCGCAGGACGTCCAGGCCGCCGCGCTCGAGGCGTCGATGGGCTCCTCCGCTGCGTTCCGCTCGATCGTCGAGGAGACCGCTCCCGCCGTCGACGTGATCTTCAACGGCCACACGCACAAGCCCTACTCCTGGCTCGCGCCCGCCCCCGAGGGCAGCCAGCAGGACCAGCGCCCGGTCGTGCAGAGCGGCCAGTACGCCGAGAACGTGAGCCAGGTGGTCGTCGTCATCGACCCCGCCACCGGCGCCGCGACCTTCCCGACGGTGCAGAACGTCGCGCGCACGACGGCGCCGGCGTCCGAGCTCGTCGCCGCGTACCCGCGGGTCGCGGCCGTCGACACGATCACGACCGCGGCGCTCGAGCAGGCGGCGGTCATCGGCCGCGAGCCGCTCGGCGAGATCACCGGCGACATCACCACGGCCTTCGTGGGCGACGCCCGCGATGACCGCGCCAGCGCATCCACGATGGGCACGCTCGTCGGCAACATGCTGCGCGACCAGCTCTCCGCCGAGAACCGCGGCGGTGCCGAGATCGGCATCACGAACCCGGGCGGCCTCCGCGACGAGTTCTACTTCGAGGCCGCCGAGGGCGAGTCCGAGGACGGCATCGTGACCGTGGGCGAGGCCGCCGCGGTGCTGCCGTTCGCGAACAACCTGTGGACGACCACCCTCACGGGCGAGCAGCTCAAGGTCGTGCTGGAGCAGCAGTGGCAGCGGGCCGCCGACGGCACCGTGCCCTCGCGCGCCTACCTGCAGCTCGGCTTCAGCGACAACCTCGAGTACACCTACGACTCGACGCTCCCCGAGGGCTCCCGCATCACGGGCATCTGGGTCGACGAGCAGTGGGTCTCGGCGGCCGACACGTTCCGCGTCGCCGTGCCCAGCTTCCTGCTGTCGGGTGGCGACAACTTCCGCGGCTTCATCGCGGGCACGGACGACCGCGACTCCGGTCTCGTCGACTCCGAGGCCTTCGAGGCGTACCTCGAGGAGCAGTCCCCGATCTCGCCCGACTACTCGCGCCGCCAGCTGGAGGTCGTCGGCATGCCGACCGCTCCGGTCGCCGTGGGCTCCGAGGTCTCGCTGACCGTGAACGAGATCGACCTCACCTCGCTCGGCACCCCCGAGAGCGCTGAGCTCGACCTCTACTACGGCGAGGAGCTGCTCGGCTCGTACCCGGTCACCGATGACTCGGCGACCGTCACGTTCGAGGTGCCGCTGCTGCGCGGCGACGACCGCTTCGAGCTGCGCACCGACTCGGGCACCGCGGTGCCGCTCGCGATCTCGATCGCGTTCGAGTCGGACCGCGTCGCGGGCGACGACCGCTTCGCGACCGCCGTCGAGCTCTCGGCGAGCACGTACGCGGACGGCGCTGACGTCGTCTACGTCGCGAGCGGCGAGAACTGGCCCGACGCGCTCGCCGCCGGCCCGGCCGCGGCGCACGAGGGCGGCCCGCTGCTCCTCGTCCGCAAGGGCGAGGCCCCGCAGATCGTGCTCGACGAGATCGAGCGCCTCGGCGCCGACCGCGTCGTGATCGTGGGCGGCGAGCCGACGATCAGCACGGCGACGCAGGCGCAGATCGACGCGCTCGCATCCGTCACGACGGTCCAGCGCCTCGCGGGCGACGACCGCTACGAGACCGCGCAGCTGGTCGCGGACTACGCCTTCGAGTCGGCGACGGGCGCCTACGTGGCGACCGGTCGCAGCTTCCCCGACGCCCTGTCGGCCGGCGCGGCTGCCGGTCACCTCGACCAGCCGCTGCTGCTCGTCGACCCGGATGAGCGGATCCCCGCCGCGATGCTCGGCTCGCTCGACGCGCTGGGCGTGGACCGCGTGCGCGTCACGGGCTCGATCGTCACCATCCCGTCGGCGATCGCCGGCGAGCTGGTCGACGCCGGCTTCACCGTGAGCCGCCTCGGCGGCATCGACCGCTTCGCGACGTCGGCCATCATCACGGCCTCGGCGTTCGACGCTCCGGTCGAGATGGCCTACCTCGCGTCCGGCGAGAACTACCCCGACGCCCTCGCGGGCGCCGCGGTGGCCGGGGCGACCGACGTGCCGCTGCTCATCACGCGCGCCACGTGCGTGCCGGAGCGGGTGCACGACGAGCTCGAGCGCCTGCAGGTGTCGAGCGTGTCGCTCATCGGCGGCGAGCCGACGCTGCACCCGGCGGTCGCGTCGCTGACCGTCTGCGGCTGATCGCCTGATCGGCTGATCGCCTGATCGGCTGATCGACACGGAGGGGCGGGGCTGCGGCTCCGCCCCTTCGGCGTCGGACGGCTCGTGACCTCGCGCTCGGCTCCCGCGCGTAGGCTCGATGACCGTGACCACCGACGCAGCCCCCACCGACGCACCCGCAGCCGGCGCATCCGCCCTCGACCCGTCGGCGCTCGTGGTCCGCCGTGCGCGCACCGGTGACGTGCGGGCGATGCGCGACCTCATCGAGCCCTACGTCGAGCGGCGCATCCTGCTCGGCAAGGAGCTCGTCACGCTGTTCGAGGCCGTCCAGGAGTTCGTCGTCGCCGAGCGCGATGGGCAGATCGTCGGATGCGGTGCGCTGCACGTGCTGTGGGAGGACATCGGCGAGGTGCGCACGATCGCCGTCGCCGAGGGCGCCCTCGGCCGTGGCGTCGGGCACGCGATGCTCGAGGCGCTCGAGCAGCGCGCAGTCGACCTCGGGCTCTCGCGGCTCTTCTGCCTGACGTTCGAGACGGCGTTCTTCGGTCGCCACGGCTACGTCGAGGTCGCGGAGCAGGTCGTGAGCCCGGATGTGTTCGCCGAGCTGGTCCGCTCGCCCGACGGCGGCATGGCCGAGTTCCTCGACCTCGCGCACGTGAAGCCGAACACGCTCGGCAACACGCGCATGCTCAAGCGGCTCTGAGCCGCCGCTCGCCTACCCTGGATCGATGAGCAAGGCACCCACTGCGAAGCGCCGCGCCGCCGTGCGCCGGCGACGCACGCTGCTGGCCCTGCTCGCGATCCTGGCGGTCGTCGCCGTCGTGCTGCTCGTGTGGCGCCCCTGGCAGGCGCCGGAGGCCGTCGTGCCCGCGCCGAGCGGCAGCGCCGCGGCCCCCGTCGAGAGCCCCGCACCGAGCGAGACGCCGACGCCCACGCCGACCGGGCCCTTCACGCCCGTCGGCGGCAGCGACGAGACCGGCGAGCCGACCGAGCCGTGCGCGGCGGAGCAGATCGCCATCATCCCCTCGGTCGACAAGGACACCTACGCGGCCGACGAGCGGGTGCAGCTGTCGTTCACGATCGAGAACACCGGGGAGGGCGCCTGCTCGCTCAACGCCGGCACGAGCGTGCAGGAGTACGAGATCCGCGCGGGGGACCAGGTCGTCTACCGCTGGTCGGACTGCGCCGCAGACGTGCAGGACAACGTCGTGCAGCTCGAGCCGGGCGTGGCCCAGTCGACCGTGCCGATCGAGTGGGACCGCACCGCCTCGTCGATCGAGACGTGCACCGCGGAGCGGCCGCAGGTCGACGCGGGTGGCGCCACGTACACGCTCGCGGTGCGCGTGGGCGACTACGCGAGCCAGCAGAGCGCGCAGTTCGTGCTGCAGTAGGCGGTACCCGGGCTCAAAATTCGGGCACGGCCACCAGGTGGCTCGGCTCCGCCTGCTTGCGGCCGGCGGCGATCGTCTCGGCGACCGCGATGCGCACGAGCGCCACGCCGTCGTCGACGAAGCGGGAGTAGCCGAGCCGTCGTGCTTCGCCCTCGCGCCGCTTCGTGGCCGACGCCGCGCGGATCTCGCCCGCGAGCGAGATCTCGCCCACCGCGGCGAGCGCGCGCGGCAGCGCGACGTTGCGGTGCGCGCTCGCGATCGACAGCGCGATCGCGAGGTCGGCGCCGGGCTCGGTGAGCTTGATGCCGCCGACCGTCGAGACGTAGACGTCGTGGCTGCCGAGGCTCAGCAGCGCGTGCCGCTCGAGCACCGCGAGCACCATCGCGACGCGCGACGCGTCGACGCCGTTCACCACCCGCCGGGGCTGCGCGGTCGAGGCGGGCACGACGAGCGCCTGCACCTCGACTGGGAGCGCCCGTCGGCCTTCGAGCGCGATCGTGACGCACGTGCCCGCGAGCGGCGTCGCCGAGCGCGAGAGGAAGAGGCCGGAGGGGTCGGGCACCTCGACGATGCCGTCACCGGTCATCTCGAAGCAGCCGACCTCGTCCGTCGGTCCGAAGCGGTTCTTCGACGCGCGCACGAAGCGCAGCGCCGTCTGCCGGTCGCCGTCGAAGTGCGCGACGACGTCGACGAGGTGCTCGAGCACGCGCGGGCCGGCGACCGAGCCGTCCTTCGTGACGTGGCCGACGAGCAGCAGCGGCACGTCCGCGTCCTTCGCCGCCCGCGTGAGGGCCGCAGCCACGTCGCGCACCTGGCTCGGCCCGCCCGCGAGCGCCTCGTTCTCGGCGTTGGCGACCGTCTGCACCGAGTCGATGATCACGAGCTCCGGGTCGGTGTCGCGGATCTGCCCGAGGATCGTGGCGAGGTCGGTCTCGCTCGCGAGGTACAGCTGCGGCTCGAGGGCGCCCGTGCGCTCGGCGCGCAGGCGCACCTGCGCGAGCGACTCCTCGCCCGAGACGTAGAGCACGCGACGGCCCGAGTGCGCGGCCTTCGCGGCGACCGCGAGCAGCAGGGTCGACTTGCCGACGCCCGGCTCGCCCGAGCAGAGCACGACCGCGCCGGGCACGAGGCCGCCGCCGAGCACGCGGTCGAACTCGGCGATGCCGCTCGGCCAGCGCGGCGCCTCAGCGGTGCGCAGCTCGGTGATGGGGCGCGCGGCGCGCGCGTCGGGCACCGCGGCGGGCGCCACGCGCCTCGCCTGCACGCCGGCCTCGCCGACCGTGCCCCACTGCTGGCACTCGCCGCAGCGACCGACCCACTTCAGGGTCGTCCAGCCGCACTCGGAGCAGCGGTACGCGGGTGCCTTGACCATGCCTGCGAGGCTATCGGCGACCGCCCACCCCGCCTGGCGACGCTCCCCAGGCCCGGCGCGACGCGCCGGTCACGCGGCCTGCGCGGCCTGCGCAGCCCGAGCGGGTGCGACTCAACCGAAGATCGCTCGAAGATTGCGGCGCAAACGCCGACGACCGGCTAGCGTGACCCCATGCTCACCGTCGGCTCGATCGTGATCCGGTGCAGCGACCTCGAGCGTCAGCTGCTGTTCTGGACAGCCGCGCTCGACTACGAGCCGCGCCTGCCGATCGACGACGACTTCGTGCTGCTCCGGCCGCGCGGCGACACCGGGCCCAACGTGTCGCTCGACGCGATGCCCTCCGAGCGGGTGCTGCCGCCGCGCATCCACCTCGACCTGTACGCCGACGACCAGGCCGCCGAGGTCGAGCGCCTCGAGTCGCTCGGGGCGCAGCTCGTGCACTGGCCCAAGCGGCCGCCGGATGCCGACTACCTCATCATGGAGGACCCCGAGGGCAACCGCTTCTGCGTCGTCGACGCCTCGCCGGGGGAGGCGGCATGAGCGCCCACGTGCGCGAGGCGACGGTCGGCGACTCGGCCGGCATCGCCCGCGTGCGCATCGAGACCTGGCGCGCCGCCTACCGCGGCCTCGTGCCGCAGGAGGTGCTCGACCGGCTGAGCGTCGAGCGAGAGACGATCCTGCGGATCGAGCGGTGGGACGAGCACCACGCGGATGCCGCCGCGCACGACCTCGTCGCGGTCGCCGACAGCGAGGTGGTCGGCTGGGCGTTCGCGGGCCGCGCCCGCGATCCCGACCCGCCCGCGACCGGCGAGCTCTACGCGATCTACGCGATCGCCGAGCGGTGGTCGCGCGGCGTCGGGCACGCGCTGCTCATGGAGGTCGAGCGCAGGCTCATCGCCGACGGCCACGAGGGCGCGTACCTGTGGGTGCTGGCCGGCAACGCCCGTGCCGCGGCCTTCTACGAGCAGCACGGCTGGCACGCCGACGGCGGCCGGAAGGTCGAGGAGGGCATGCACGAGGAGCGGCGCGTGCGACTGTTCTCGGAGCGATTGGGCTCGGCCCCGAGCCTCGTGTAGGATCGTCCCTTGGTGACGTGTCCGAGCGGCCGAAGGTGCGACTCTCGAAAAGTCGTGTGGAGTAACCCTCCACCGTGGGTTCAAATCCCACCGTCACCGCCAGAGGCGAAGGCCCCGCATCCCGCAAGGGAGCGGGGCCTTCGTCGTCCCCGTCGCGACTCGA
This sequence comes from Agrococcus jenensis, assembly GCF_003752465.1. Classification (NCBI taxonomy): domain Bacteria; kingdom Bacillati; phylum Actinomycetota; class Actinomycetes; order Micrococcales; family Microbacteriaceae; genus Agrococcus; species Agrococcus jenensis. The sequence goes on from NZ_RKHJ01000001.1 coordinate 1,353,135, forward strand.
CCCGTTCCCTCCGGCTCGACCTGCTGCAGCGGGTCCGTTCGGCGCGAACGGGTCGAGTGGCGGGCGGGTGCCTAGCGGCGGCGCCCGGGACCTGGGCGGCCGGACCGGCCGGGGCCACCGGGACGGCGGGGGCGGTTCGGGCGCGGCGGCTGCTTCGGCTTCGAGGCGCGCGGCTTCGCGCCCGTCGCCGACTGGCCGGGCTGGACGCTGTGCTCGCGCTCGCCATGCTCGCGCTCGGCGCCGCGGGACGAGCCGGGCTTGCGGCCGCGCGCGATGCCGATGAGCTCCTGGTGCAGCGGGGAGTCGGCGGTGCGCAGCCAGGCCAGGGCGATCGTCGTGGAGGGCACATCCGTCACCACGCGGTGCCGCGTCTCCTCGCCGCCGAGCGCGCGGGCGACCGACATCGGCACGATCGCGATGCCCGCGCCGGTCGCGACGACCTCCAGCAGCTGTGCGGAGGTCATGCCGTCCGCCTCGAGCATCGTCTCGCCCTCGAGGTCGGCGACGGCCACGGTGTCGAACGCGACGATCGGGTGGCCCTTCGCGGCGACCACGACCGGGAGCTCGTCGTAGAGCCCGACGACGTGCAGGTCGTCGAGCGCGTCCTCGTCGAGCGGCAGCCGCGCGAGCACCGCGTCGACGCGCCCGTCCTGCAGCGCACCCGCCGCATCCGCGTCGTCGACCGCGACGAGGTCGATCGGCACGTCGGGCATGCGCTCGGCCCACACCCGCATCCACTTCGCGGGCGTGACGCCGGGCACGCCGCCCAGTCGGAACCGTTCCATGCCCTCAGTCTGCCGTGCGCTCGATCGGCCTGAGCGCCGAGGTGGGCGGGATGCGGGCGCGGCGGGGCGCTCAGCCCGATCGGACGAGCGGGTCGGGCGCCGTCAGACGCGCTCGAGGAACGCGACGACGTCGGCGAGCTCCTCCGCGACGATCGAGTGGGCGCGGTGGTACGTGCGCCGCTCGACGTCGAAGTGCGCGTCGAGCCACGGCGCCGCGCGCTCGATCCTGTCGCGGTGGATGACGTCGTCGAGGTCGCCGATCGTGGTGAGCATCGGGATGCGCAGCTCGCGCGCGGCGAGCGCCGCGTCGCCCGGCAGCTCCCCGTCGTGCACGAACGAGGCGAGGTGCACGATCGACGAGAACCGCTCCGGGGCGAGCCGCGCTAGCTGCACGGCCATCACGCCGCCCTGGGAGAAGCCGAGCAGGTGCACGCGCTCGAAGCCGCGATCCAGGCCGTCGAGCCAGTGCAGCACGCCCTCGGCGCTCGCGTCGCGCGCGCGCTCGTCGGTGTCGATGGGCGACGGGTCGAACCACGCGAAGCCGCCGCCGTAGGGGAGCGGAGCGCGCAGCGAGGCGATCGTGAGCGACGCCGGCAGGTGCGGGGCGAGGCCGAAGAGGTCGCCCTCGTGCGAGCCGAGGCCGTGCAGCACGACGAGCAGGTCGCCCTCGCCGGACTCGCGCTCACCCTCGCGCCAGCGCACCGCATCCGCGTCGATCTGCTGCATGGTGACTCCCTCCGACCGCCACGCCGGGCTCCCCGCGCCGTCCCTCACACCGTAGCCTCGAAGCATGGAGCGCGGCACATGACGAGCACCTCGGCCACCACCAGGGTGATGCCGACGGCGCGCGCCCGGAGCGGTGCCGCCCGCAGGCCCCGCGGCAGGACGATCGGCCGGGTGGTCTCGCTCGACGCCGCCCGCGGGCTGCTCGTGCTCGCGACGGTCGCGTGGCTCGCCGCGCCGCGCCGGCCGTTCCCGGCGTCGGAGCCGTGGGGCGCGATGGGCCTCGACGCGATCGCGCTGCCCGCCTTCGCCGTCATCGCCGGCTGCGGCTTCGCGATGGCGCAGCACCGCGGCTGGACGAGCGGCGCGCGCGTGCTCGGCCGCGTCGCGCTGCTGCTCGTCGCGGGCCTCGCGCTCGCGGCCGCGGTGGGTCTCATCGGCGGCGTCGCCGCCGGCATCGCCTTCGACCCGGCTGCCGGCACGCTCGGCGGGCTCGAGCGGATGCGCGTCGCCGGCCCGCTGCTGCAGCTCGCGGTCGCGCTCGCCGCGCTCGGCTTCCTCGGCCTGCTCGCGAGCACCTGGGCCGGCTGGGCGTGGGCGACCGTGATCACCGCCGCCATCGGCTCGGGCACGCTCTGGCTGAGCGCCGGCCTGTGCGGCGCGCCGCAGGGCGGGCTGAGCGACGCCTGCAGCCCCGCGACGCTCCTCGTCGGCGGCATCGCGGATGCGGCGGGAGTGCCCGCCGATCCCGCCGTCACGCAGGCGGTCACCACGGTGATCGCCGGGCTGGGCCTCGCGCTGCCGGCCGCCGCCGGGGCCGCGCTCGTGCACGCGCTGCTGCGGGCCCGCAGCGTCGACGCTCGCCAGCGAGGCCGCGTCGTCGGGTACGGGCTGCTCGCCGCGGTGCTCTTCGGCGTGCTCGGCATCCTCGCCTACTTCACGCCCACCGTCTGGCTCCACCCGCCGCTCGAGCCCGCGACCGCGCTGTGGACGCCGCCGCTCACGCTCGCGGTCGCGAGCCTCATCGCCGTGCTCGCCGGCGTGACGCATCCGACGGTCGACACCGACCTCCGAGGTGGCACGTCGACGCTCGGCGCCTTCGCGGAGCCCTTCGCCGCCGTCGGCCGCATCAGCCTCGTCGCGGTCGGGACGACGCTCGCCGTGCGCACCCTGCTCGAGGCGCTGCCCGACCCGGACCCGGTCGGCTGGTTCGCGGCGCTCGGCGACATCCCGTCGGTCGTGCTCGGCCTGCTCGTCGTCGCGGCGTGGCTCGCGCTCGCGCTCTGGGCCCAGCGCAGGGGCGTGCGACTGCGTCCCTGACGTCCGGACCGCGCGAGGAGCGCGACCGGGCACAATGGGGCCATGGCTGTGCGCACCCCCGACCCGAATCCAGGCTGGCTCAGCGACGAGGAGCTGCAGCAGGCGCGCGAGCGCCTGCCGATCCTCTACGTCGAGGCGATCCCGGTGCGGCTCGACGGCATCGGCCAGGTGACGGACGTCGGCCTGCTGCTGCGCATGAACGAGCACAGCCAGATGACGCGCACGATCGTCTCCGGCCGGGTCATGCGCGGCGAGCGGGTGCGCGACGCGCTCTACCGCCACCTCGAGAAGGACCTCGGCCCCATGGCGTTCCCGCAGCTGCCGGCGAGCCCGGTGCCGTTCCACATCGCCGAGTACTTCCCGATCCACGGGGACGGGCTCTACTCCGACGACCGGCAGCACGCCGTGTCGCTCTGCTACATCGTGCCCGTCACGGGGTCGTGCGACCCGCGGCAGGACGCGCTCGAGCTCACCTGGCTGAGCCCCGAGGCCGCGGCCTCCGAGCTCATCGCCACCGAGATGGAGGGCGGCCGCGGCAGCCTCGTTCGCGCGGCGCTCGCCCACTGCGGCGCGCTCCGCTGAGCGGCGCGGCGCCGACGCTCGGGATGCGTCCGGCGGGCGTCCGTAGGCTTGCCGCATGAGCGCTCAGTACCAGGTGACCCTCGAGTGGGGAGCGGCAGCCATGCGCGCCGCCGCCGCCGACGTCGTCGTGATCGCCGACGCGGATCGCGGACCCGAGACCGCTGAGCTGCACGACCTCGCGCCGCGCACGTCGCTCGTGCTCGACGCGACGCTCGCGAGCGCATCCGCCGTCGCCCGGGCGGCGCTCGACGAGCAGGAGCGGCGCGGGGACCGCGCCTCGATCGCGATCGTCGCCGCCGGCGCGCGGTGGGCGGATGGCTCGCTGCGGCCGACCGCCGCCGACCTGCTCGTCGCCGGCCGCGTCGTGGACGAGCTCGCCGAGCTCGGCATCGACTTCCACAGCCCCGCGTGCGCCGCCGCATGCGCGGCAGCCGTCGCCCTGCGCGGCGCCACCGAGACCCTCGTCGCGGCCGACGACGCCGCGATCCAGTCCGCGACCGACCACCGAGCAGGAGCCGAACGATGACCTGGCAGGCCGACCCCGCACGCTACGACGCCGAGCGCCCCGGTGCCATGCAGTACCGCCGCGCCGGCGCATCCGGACTGAAGCTGCCGCTGCTCACGCTCGGCATGTGGCACAACTTCGGCGACGACGTGCCGCTCGACCGCCAGCGCGACCTGCTGACCACCGCGTTCGACCGGGGCATCACGCACTTCGACCTCGCGAACAACTACGGCCCGCCCTTCGGCGCCTCGGAGCAGAACTTCGGCCGGGTCATGGCGAGCGACCTGCACGCGCACCGCGACGAGATCCTCGTCACCACGAAGGCGGGCTGGGACATGTGGCCCGGCCCCTACGGCATCGGCGGCAGCCGCAAGTACCTCATCGCGAGCCTCGACCAGTCGCTCGCTCGCATGGGGCTCGACTACGTCGACATCTACTACCACCACCGTCCCGACCCCGAGACGCCGCTCGAGGAGACGATGGCCGCGCTCGACCACATCGTCCGCACCGGCCGAGCGCTCTACGTGGGCGTCTCGAGCTACTCCGCCGAGGACACGCGGCGCGCGCACGAGATCCTCGCGTCGCTCGGCACGCCGCTCACGATCCACCAGCCGTCGTACTCGATGCTGAACCGCTGGATCGAGCGGGACGGCCTGCTCGACGCCGCGGGCGAGCTCGGGATCGGCGTGATCGGCTTCACCGCGCTCGCGCAGGGGCTGCTGACCGGCAAGTACCTCGAGGGCGTTCCCTCCGACTCGCGCGCCGGCCGCGGCAGCCCGCGCAAGCCGCTCGACCCGAACGTCTCGCCCGAGGCGATGGAGCGCATCCGCGGTCTCGCGAACATCGCGGAGGACCGCGGGCAGTCGCTCGCGCAGCTCGCGCTCGCGTGGGCGCTGCGCGACCCGCGCGTCACCTCGCTCACGATCGGCGCCTCGCGCGTCGAGCAGCTCGAGCAGAACATCGGCGCGCTCGACCGCCTCGACTTCACCGACGCAGAGCTCGCCGCGATCGACGAGCTCGCGCAGGACGAGCCGGGCGTCGACCTCTGGGCGCAGGCGCGCGACTCGCGAGGCTGATCCGCGCCGCCCGCGGGCCGTCGGGAGCACCCGGCGACTCGCGGGTGTCGCGTGTGGGCGGCCCCGGCTAGCGTGTCGGCCATGACGGCGACGAAGCCCACCACGTCCGGTGAGCGCACGTTCCTGCACGTGCTGGCGAACACCGCGCTCGCGAACATCACGACGAGCTTCCTGTGGTTCGCGCTCACGTTCTGGGTGTACCTCGAGACCCGGTCGGTGCTCGCCACCGGCATCATCGGCGGCGCCTACATGCTCTTCGTCGCGTTCAGCAGCATGCTGTTCGGCTCGATCGTCGACCACCACCGCAAGCTGCGGGTCATGCTGCTCTCGGGCAGCATCACGCTCACGGCCTTCGCGCTCGCCGGCGCGATGTACCTGCTGCTGCCAGAGCCGGCGCTGCTCGACCTGACCCAGCCCTGGTTCTGGCTCTTCACGACGATCATCCTCGCCGGCGCGGTCGTCGAGCACATGCGCAACATCGCGCTGTCGACGACCGTGACGATCCTGGTGCCCGACGAGCGGCACGCGAACGCGAACGGCATGGTCGGCACGGTGCAGGGCCTCGCGTTCATCATCACGAGCGTGTTCTCCGGCCTCGCGATCGGGCAGCTCGGGATGGGGTGGACGATCGCGATCGCCATCGCCCTCACGACCGTGAGCCTCGGCCACCTCGCGACGCTGCGGATGCCGCAGGACATCGTCGCGCTCGACGCCGACGACACCGCGCGCGGGATCGATCTGCGCGGCTCGATCCGCGCTGTGCTCGCGATCGGCGGCCTCTTCGCCCTCATCATCTTCTCGACCTTCAACAACCTCATCGGCGGCCTCTACATGGCGCTCATGGACCCGTACGGGCTCGAGATCTTCTCGGTCGAGATGTGGGGTCTCGTGCTCGGCGTCACGGCGACCGGCTTCATCATCGGCGGCCTCGCGATCGCGCGGTTCGGCCTGGGCAAGCGGCCCATCCGCACGCTGCTGCTCGTCGTGATCGCGATGGGCGTGCTCGGCGCGCTCTTCGCCGTCCGCGAGCAGTGGTGGCTGTACGCCGGCGGCATCTGGCTCTACATGTGCTTGATCCCCGCGGCCGAGGCGGCCGAGCAGACGGTCATCCAGCGCGTCGTGCCGCTCAGCCGGCAGGGCCGGGTGTTCGGCTTCGCGATGGCGTTCGAGTCGGCGGCCGCGCCGATCACCGCGTTCCTCATCGCCCCGATCGCGGAGTTCTGGGTGATCCCGTGGGCGCGCTCCGGCGAGGGATCCGCGACCCTCGAGCCCTGGCTCGGCACCGGCAGCACGCGCGGCATCGCGCTCGTCTTCGTCATCGGCGGCGCGATCATGGTGCTGGCAGCGATGCTCGCGTTCCTCACCCGCTCGTACCACCGGATCAGCGCGTCGTACGACGCCTCGGCGCCGCCGGTCGCGGGCGAGGGCGAGGACGCGGCCGACGCCGACGCCGGTCAGTCGTCCGTCGGGTCCGTGAGCGAGGGCGGCAGCGAGGCGGAGCCCAGGTAGGCCGAACGCACGGGCGCGGGGGAGTCGACCGCGGTCGCATCGCGCACCGGCTGTGGCGCGGTGTCGGCGGCGAAGCGCGCGAGCCGTCGCCCCGCGACGACCGCGGCCGGTGGCGGACCGACGCGGACGCGCTCGCGGATGTCGTCGACCGGCAGCGGCGCGTCGCTCGCGACGAGCACGAGGTTGCTGTGGCGAGCGCCGGCGAGCGTCGAGCCCGTCGAGATGAGCGCGACGTGCGCGAAGACCGCCTGCAGCGTGGCGACCTGGCTGCGCACGAAGCGCAGCGGCGGGCCGTCGGCGGTGTTCACGACCAGCGTGCCGCCAGGGGCGAGCGAGGCTCGCGCCGCCGCGAAGCACTCGACGGTCGTGAAGGCCGCGGGGACGCTCCCGGCGCCGAAGACGTCGATCGTCACGAGCGCGACCGGCGACGGCACGCGCTCGAGCACGGCGCGACCGTCGCCGACGACGACCTCGATGCCGGGCGGCAGCGGTGCGCCCTCGGCGACGAGGTCGACGAGCGCCGGCTCGAGCTCGACGACGCGCTGCCGGAGCCCCGGCACGGCGTGCTGCAGCGCGCGCGGCAGTGCGGCAGCGCCGCCGCCGAGGTGCAGCGCGGCAGCACCGCCGCCGAGGTGCAGCGCGGTCGCGCCGCTGACGACGCGAGGCTCAGCGCCGCGGCCAGGGTGCAGCTCGGCGCTGCCAGGGTGCGGCTCGCCGCCGGGCTGCACCGCGCCGGTCCGCGCGCCGAGCGCGGCGATCGACGCCGCGAGCATCCAGCGATGCGAGGCGTGCCGAGGCGGCGCGCCCGGCACCCCGAGGTGCGACTGCTCGATGCCGTCGATCACGAGGACGAGACCGTGCGCGTCGGGGCGGAGGGCGGCCTCGAGCCCGTTCGACAGCGTCCGCCGCGCCGAAGGAGCGTCGCGCGTCACGCGGCGCTCGCGCGCCGCTGCCAGCGGATCTCGACGACCCGGCGCGCGGCGCGCGTGCACGCCCGGCAGGCGTAGCGGCCGCGCGGCGCGCGGAACCGCACGTGCTCGTGCCCGCCGGGGCAGGAGCCGACCCACCCGGCGCGCTCCGACGCGATCTCGCCCTGATGCGTGCGCCCGCCGGCGTAGCCGAGCTCGCGCGCCGTGCGCTGCCACCGCGGCCCGTGCCCGGCGCCCGGCCCCGCCATCGCGTGCGCGACCTCGTGCAGCAGCGTCTGGTGCACGTCGTCGTCGTCCCAGCGCGCGGCGAGGTGCTTCGAGACCGAGATGCGCCGCGCCGTGTAGTCGGTGAGCCCGGCGCGCTTCACGGCGCGGTCGAAGCCGAACGTCCAGCCGTCGTCGAGGTGCAGCCGGATGAGGGCCTCTGCCCACACGCGCACGCGCTCGAGATCCGCCACCGCGAGCCCCTTCCGCCTGCCCCGCCCTGCATCCGACCCCGCGAGCATGCCAGCCGCTGCCGATCCGGCGCGAACCGGCGACCGCACCCTGTGGATGCGGCTCAGCGACCGCCCCAGATCGGGTGCGTCGCGCGCGGCACGTCCTGCTCGGCGCGGATCGCCTCGGTCTGCGCACGGTCGGTCGCCACGAGCAGCGCCACCTCGGCTGCCTGCAGCTGCTCGGCGGGCAGGTCGGCCTCGCGGCACAGCTCGACGGCCACGGTGAAGTCGACGCACGCGTCGTGCCACTGGTGCAGCGCGAAGTGCACCGTGCCGCGCTGCTGCAGCGCGTGCGCCCACAGCTCGACCCAGTCGTTCGAGCGGGACTCGGCGATGAGCGCCGTGCACTCGCGCAGCGCCGTGCGCAGGTCGCCGCGCGTCTGCACGACGGATGCGCGCAGCAGCCGGGCCTCGGCGACGCGGTCGCGCGAGCCGGATGCGCGGGCGAGCGTCACGGCCTCGGTCGCGGCCGTCAGCGCCTCGTCGAGCCTGCCGATGCTCTCGAGCAGCCACGCGCGCTCCGACACCGCGGCGAGCGAGCGCTCGCGGCCGAGCTGGCGCAGCCTGCGGGCCGCCGCCGCGACGTCGACGGCGTTCCGCAGCGCGGTCTGGTCGTAGCCGATCGACTCGCTCATCCCCACATCGTCGCGCATCGGCACCGATTCGCCGGGAGCACGCGCCGCGATCCGTGACGAGCCGTCCCTGCGCAGCATCGGACCTCAACGTCGCGGGTGGTCGAACGGGGCCGCATGCGGCGCGAGCGACCACGGGCGACGTTGAGAGCGGGGTCAGCCGAAGACGCCCCTGCCGGGCGCGGGGCTCGGCGTCGCGTCGGCGTCGCGGGCCGGAGAGGCACCGCCGAGGAAGCGGCGCAGCTCTGCGCCGGCGACGACCTTGCCGGGCAGCGGGTCGCGGCGCAGCGCGCGGCCGATCTCGTCGAGGTCGGGCAGCTCGCGGCCGGCGACCGCCACGACGTTGCCGAAGCGCCTGCCCTTCAGCATGCCGGGGTCGGCGAGCGCCGCCGCATCCTCGTGCACCTCGAGCAGGGCCGCCAGCTGCCGCTTCGCGAACGCGAGCGTGCGGTCGTCGGCGATGTTCACCACCACGACGCCCGTGGGCGCCAGCAGGTCGCGCACGAGCGCGTGGAACTCGACGGTCGTCACGTGCGCGGGCGTCTGCGCGCCCGAGAAGACGTCGACGATGACGAGGTCGACGGCCCCGCGCAGCCCCGCGGGCAGGCGCGAGAGCTGCTCGCGGGCGTCGCCGTAGCGCACGCGCACGCTCGCGCCGCGGGGGAGCGGGGCCACCTCGCGCACGAGCTCGACGAGCAGCGGCTCGAGCTCGATCACCTGCTGGCGAGAGCCGGGCCGGGTCGCGTCGACGTAGCGGGGCAGCGTGAGGGCGCCCGCGCCGAGGTGCACGGCGGTGATCGGGCCGGCGGGCAGCGCGTCGATGACGTGGCCGATCTGCTGCACGTACTCGTAGATGAGCAGCTGCGGCTGCTCGGGGTCGACGTGCGACTGCGGGGTGCCGTCGACGACGAGCTGCCAGCCCGACGAGGCGTAGCGCATCTCCGCGTGGAGGCCGCTCGAGAGGCGACGGCTGGGGGTGCTCACGGGCTCCATCCTCCCGTGCGCGGCACCGCTGCATCCCCGATCGGGCGCGCGCTACCACCGGCCGACGGCGACCCGCAGGACGACACGCCGAGGGACTGGACACGCAGGGCCCAGCCGCGTATCGTGGCTAGTTGCGCTCACAGACATCCCCTCTGCCTTCATATTGCGGTCGGCGCGCGCCCGGACAGGGCGCTTCAGGGTGTTGACGAGTCTCTCACCGACGACACGATCCCGGGAAGACCCGCAACCCTTCCCGGCCCGGAGGTATCTGCCTTGGCTGAACTGGCCCCCAAGACCGGTCGGCGCGCAAGCCGACTGAGCTTCGCGCACATCTCGGAGACGCTCACGGTCCCCGACCTGCTGGCGCTCCAGACCGAGAGCTTCGAATGGCTCATCGGTGACGACGCATGGAAGGCGCGCCTCGACGAGGCGAACGCCGAGGGTCGCGACGACATCCCCGCGCACTCGGGCCTGGAGGAGATCTTCGAGGAGATCTCCCCGATCGAGGACCTGAGCGAGAAGATGCAGCTCTCGTTCTCGGAGCCGGTGCTCGACGTGCCGAAGTACACGATCGACGAGTGCAAGGAGCGCGGCAAGACGTACGCCGCGCCGCTGTACGTGTCGGCCGAGTTCATGAACCACGAGACGGGCGAGATCAAGTCGCAGACCGTCTTCATGGGCGACTTCCCGCTCATGACCGAGAAGGGCACGTTCATCGTGAACGGCACCGAGCGCGTCGTCGTCTCGCAGCTCGTGCGCAGCCCCGGTGTCTACTTCGAGCGCACCCCCGAGAAGAACTCGGACAAGGACGTCTACTCGGCTCGCGTCATCCCCAGCCGCGGCGCATGGCTCGAGTTCGAGGTCGACAAGCGCGACGCCGTCGGCGTGCGCATCGACCGCAAGCGCAAGCAGTCGGTCACCGTCTTCCTCAAGGCCCTCGGCATGACGAGCGAGGACATCGCCAAGGAGTTCGCCGGCTACGAGTCGATCATCGCGACGCTCGAGAAGGATGCGCCGATGTCGAAGGAGGACGCCCTCCGCGACATCTACCGCAAGCTGCGTCCGGGCGAGCAGGTCGCCGCCGAGGCCGCCCGCGCGCTGCTCGACAACTTCTACTTCAACCCGAAGCGCTACGACCTCGCCAAGGTGGGTCGCTACAAGATCAACCGCAAGCTCGGCATCGACGTGCCGATGAGCGACTCGGTCCTGTCGGTCGAGGACATCGTCGCGACGATCAAGTACCTCGTCGCGCTGCACGCCGAGCAGACGACCCTGCCGGGCGTCCGCAAGGGCGAGCCCGTCGAGATCCGCCTCGACGTCGACGACATCGACCACTTCGGCAACCGCCGCATCCGCGCGGTCGGCGAGCTCATCCAGAACCAGGTCCGCACGGGCCTGGCTCGCATGGAGCGCGTCGTGCGCGAGCGCATGTCGACGCAGGACATCGAGGCGATCACGCCCCAGACGCTCATCAACGTGCGTCCGGTCTCGGCTGCGATCAAGGAGTTCTTCGGCACCTCGCAGCTGTCGCAGTTCATGGACCAGAACAACCCGCTCGCGGGTCTGACCCACAAGCGCCGCCTGTCGGCGCTCGGCCCCGGCGGCCTCTCCCGCGAGCGCGCCGGCGTCGAGGTCCGTGACGTCCACCCCTCGCACTACGGCCGCATGTGCCCGATCGAGACGCCGGAAGGCCCGAACATCGGCCTCATCGGCTCGCTCGCGACCTTCGCGCGCATCAACTCGTTCGGCTTCATCGAGACGCCGTACCGCCGCGTCGAGAACGGCGTCGTCTCCGAGAAGATCGACTACCTGACCGCCTCCGAGGAGGACGAGTTCGTCGTCGCGCACGCGAACAACCGCCTCAACGGGAAGCAGCAGTTCATCGAGGAGCGCGTCGTCGCCCGCCGCAAGGGCGAGGAGGTCGAGCTGGTCGTCCCGACCGAGGTCGACTACATGGACGTCTCGCCGCGCCAGATGGTGTCGGTCGCGACGAGCCTCATCCCGTTCCTCGAGCACGACGACGCGAACCGCGCCCTCATGGGTGCGAACATGCAGCGCCAGGCGGTGCCGCTGGTCCGCAGCGAGTCGCCGTTCGTCGGCACCGGCATGGAGGGCTTCGCGGCCATCGACTCCGGCGACGTCATCACCGCGCAGGGCGCGGGCGTGGTCGCCGAGGTCTCGGCCGACATGGTCTCGATCCAGCTCGACGAGGGCGGCACGCAGCAGTACTTCCTGCGCAAGTTCGACCGCTCGAACCAGGGCACGTCGTACAACCACCGCGTCATCGTCTCGGCGGGCGACCGCATCGAGGCCGGCGAGGTCATCGCCGACGGCCCCGCGACCGACCAGGGCGAGCTCGCCCTCGGCCGCAACCTGCTCGTGGCGTTCATGCCGTGGGAGGGCCACAACTACGAGGACGCGATCATCCTCAGCCAGAACCTCGTGAAGGACGACGTGCTCTCGTCGATCCACATCGAGGAGTACGAGGTCGACGCCCGCGACACGAAGCTCGGCAAGGAGGAGGTCACCCGTGACCTCCCCAACGTCGGCCCGGACCTGCTGGCCGACCTCGACGAGCGCGGCATCATCCGCATCGGCGCCGAGGTCGTCCCCGGCGACATCCTGGTCGGCAAGGTCACGCCGAAGGGCGAGACCGAGCTGAGCGCCGAGGAGCGCCTGCTCCGCGCGATCTTCAACGAGAAGAGCCGCGAGGTCCGCGACACGTCGCTCAAGGTGCCCCACGGCGAGCAGGGCACGGTCATCGCGGTCAAGCAGTTCCGCGCTGAGGACGGCGACGACGAGCTGGGCTCGGGCGTGCACGAGAAGGTCGTGGTCTACATCGCGCAGAAGCGCAAGATCACCGAGGGCGACAAGCTCGCCGGCCGTCACGGCAACAAGGGCGTCATCGCGAAGATCCTGCCCGAGGAGGACATGCCGTTCCTCTCCGACGGCACGCCGGTCGACATCGTGCTGAACCCGCTCGGCATCCCGAAGCGCATGAACTTCGGCCAGGTGCTCGAGACGCACCTCGGCTGGATCGCGAAGACGGGCTGGAAGGTCGAGGGCACCCCGGAGTGGGCGGAGGGTCTCGACCCGCGCACGCTCGAGGCGCCCGCCGACACGAAGGTCGCCACGCCGGTGTTCGACGGCGCGACCGAGGAGGCCATCATCGGCCTGCTCGACGCGACGCTCCCGACGCGCGACGGCCAGCGGCTCGTCGACGGCTCCGGCAAGGCGAGCCTGTTCGACGGACGCTCCGGTGAGCCGTACCCGTACCCGATCTCGGTCGGCTACATGTACATCCTCAAGCTCCACCACCTCGTCGACGACAAGATCCACGCCCGCTCGACCGGCCCGTACTCGATGATCACGCAGCAGCCCCTGGGCGGTAAGGCCCAGTTCGGCGGCCAGCGGTTCGGCGAGATGGAGGTCTGGGCGCTCGAGGCGTACGGCGCCGCCTACACGCTGCAGGAGCTGCTCACCATCAAGTCGGACGACATCGTCGGCCGCGTGAAGGTGTACGAGGCGATCGTCAAGGGCGAGAACATCCAGGAGCCCGGCATCCCCGAGTCCTTCAAGGTGCTCATGAAGGAGATGCAGTCGCTGTGCCTGAACGTCGAGGTGCTGAACGCAGCCGGCGAGCTCGTCACGCTGCGCGACGACGAGGACGAGGCGCTGCGCACGGCCGAGGAGCTCGGCATCAACATCTCCAGGCCGGAGATGTCGTCGATCGACGACATCTGATCCGCCGCGAACTGAACTCAGACAAGAGGGAATTGCATTGATCGACGCAACCACGTTCGATGAACTGCGGATCGGCCTGGCCACGGCCGACCACATCCGTGCCTGGTCCTACGGCGAGGTCAAGAAGCCGGAGACCATCAACTACCGCACGCTGAAGCCGGAGAAGGACGGCCTGTTCGGCGAGCAGATCTTCGGCCCGTCGCGCGACTGGGAGTGCGCGTGCGGCAAGTACAAGCGCGTGCGCTTCAAGGGCATCGTCTGCGAGCGATGCGGCGTCGAGGTCACGAAGTCGTCGGTGCGCCGCGAGCGCATGGGCCACATCGAGCTCGCCGCGCCCGTCACGCACATCTGGTACTTCAAGGGCGTGCCGAGCCGCCTCGGCTACCTGCTGGACATGGCGCCGAAGGACCTCGAGAAGGTCATCTACTTCGCCGCGTACATGATCATCCGGGTGGACGCGGATGCTCGTCACGAGCGCCTGCCCCAGCTGGAGCAGGAGCTGCGCCTCAAGACGGGCGAGATCGAGAAGCGCCGTGACGCCGACATCGCCGAGCGCCTCGCGCAGCTGGAGACGGACGTCGCCCAGCTCGAGGAGGAGGGCGCCAAGGCCGACCAGAAGCGCAAGGTCCGCGACGCCGGTGAGCGCGAGATGGCGCAGCTGCGCAAGATCGCCGACGACCAGATCGCCCACCTCGAGCGGGTCTTCGACGACTTCCGCTCGCTGAAGGTCGGCGACCTCAAGGCGGAGGACGCGGTCTACCACGACCTCGTCGACCTCTACGGCGAGTTCTTCGACGGCCACATGGGCGCGGAGGCCATCAAGCTCCGCCTCCTGGCGTTCGACCTGGCAGCCGAGTCCGAGGACCTGCACAAGCAGATCGCCGAGGGCAAGGGCCAGCGCAAGATCCGCGCGATCAAGCGCCTCAAGGTCGTGAACTCGTTCCTGCAGACGGGCAACAGCCCGGCCGCGATGGTGCTCGACGTCGTCCCGGTCATCCCGCCGGAGCTGCGCCCGATGGTGCAGCTCGACGGTGGCCGCTTCGCGACGAGCGACCTGAACGACCTCTACCGCCGCGTCATCAACCGCAACAACCGACTCCGCCGCCTGCTCGACCTCGGTGCTCCCGAGATCATCGTGAACAACGAGAAGCGCATGCTGCAGGAGGCGGTCGACGCCCTGTTCGACAACGGCCGCCGCGGCCGTCCCGTCACGGGCACCGGCAACCGCGCGCTGAAGTCGCTCTCCGACATGCTCAAGGGCAAGCAGGGCCGGTTCCGCCAGAACCTGCTCGGCAAGCGCGTCGACTACTCGGGCCGCTCGGTCATCGTGGTCGGCCCGCAGCTGCAGCTGCACCAGTGCGGCCTGCCGAAGCAGATGGCGCTCGAGCTGTTCAAGCCGTTCGTCATCAAGCGCCTCATCGACCTGGGCCACTCGCAGAACATCAAGCACGCGAAGCGCATGGTCGAGCGGTCGAAGCCGCAGGTCTGGGACGTGCTCGAGGAGATCATCCGCGAGCGCCCCGTGCTGCTGAACCGCGCGCCCACGCTGCACCGCCTCGGCATCCAGGCCTTCGAGCCGCTGCTCGTCGAGGGCAAGGCCATCCAGCTGCACCCGCTCGTGTGCTCGGCGTTCAACGCCGACTTCGACGGCGACCAGATGGCTGTTCACCTGCCGCTGTCGGTCGAGGCGCAGGCCGAGGCCCGCGTGCTCATGCTCGCGTCGAACAACATCCTGAAGCCGTCCGACGGCCGTCCGGTGACCCTGCCGACCCACGAGATCGTCTCGGGCCTGCACCACCTGACGACCCTCAAGCCGGAGGGTGTCGGCAAGGGCCGTGCGTTCTCGTCGGTCGCCGAGGCGATCATGGCGATGGACCAGCACTCGCTCGACCTGGGTGCACCCGTGCGGATCCGTCTGCACGGTCTGGTCTTCCGCGACCAGGACCGCCCCGAGGGCTTCGTCGACGGCGAGCCGTTCCTGCACGAGACGACCCTGGGTCGCGCTCTCTTCAACGAGCTGCTGCCCGCGGACTTCCCGTTCGTGGCGGAGGTCGCGGCGAAGCCGGTCATCTCGCTCATCGTGAACGCGCTCGCAGAGCGCTACCCGAAGACCGTGGTGGCGGCGACGCTCGACAAGATCAAGGACGCCGGCTTCTACTGGGCCACGCGCTCCGGCATCACCGTCGCGCTCTCGGACGTCATCACGCCGGCCCGCAAGGGCGAGATCGTGGCGGCCGCCGAGGCCTCGGCGAGCAATGTCCAGGGCAAGTTCGAGAAGGGCCTCATCACCGACTCGGAGCGTCGCACCGACCTCACCGAGCTGTGGACCAAGGCCACGAACGAGGTGCAGAAGGCCACGCAGGAGGCGTTCGACGAGAACAACTCCATCTACCGCATGGTCACCGCCGGCGCGAACGGCAACTGGATCCAGGTGCGCAACATCACCGGCATGCGCGGTCTCGTGACCAACCCGAAGGGCGAGGTCATCCCGCGTCCGATCATCTCCTCGTACCGCGAGGGCCTGACCGTGGCGGAGTACTTCATCGCCACGCACGGTGCCCGCAAGGGCTCGGCCGACACGGCGCTCCGCACGGCCGACTCGGGCTACCTGACGCGTCGCCTCGTCGACGTGTCGCAGGACGTCATCATCCGTGAGGACGACTGCGGCACCGAGCGCGGCCTCGAGGTGCCGATCGCCGAGGTCATCGACGGCCAGCTGACGCTGCACGAGAACGTGGAGTCCGCGGTCTACGCCCGCAACCTCGCGGTCGACGTGGTGGCGTCGGACGGCACCGTGCTCGCCACGGGCGGCTCCGACATCGGCGACCGCGAGATCCGCGCGTTCGTCGAGGCCGGCATCGAGCAGGTCAAGGTCCGCTCGGTCCTGACGTGCGAGTCCGCGGTCGGCGTCTGCGCCCACTGCTACGGCCGCTCGCTCGCGACCGGCAAGCTCGTGGACATCGGCGAGGCGGTCGGCATCATCGCCGCCCAGTCGATCGGCGAGCCCGGCACGCAGCTCACGATGCGCACGTTCCACACCGGCGGCTCCGTCGGCGCGAGCGACATCACGCAGGGTCTGCCCCGCGTGACGGAGCTCTTCGAGGCTCGCACCCCGAAGAACTCGTCGCCCATCGCCGAGGCCGCGGGTCGTGTGCGCATCGAGGAGGACGAGAAGTCGAAGCGCATCGTGCTCACGCCCGATGACGGCGACGAGGAGTTCGCCTACCCGGTGCTCCGCCGCGCGACCCTCGAGGTCGCCGACGGCGACCGCGTCGAGCAGGGCCAGCAGCTGCAGGTCGGCTCGGTGGACCCCAAGGAGGTGCTGCGCGTGCGCGGCGTCCGCGAGGTGCAGAAGCACCTGGTCTCGGGCGTCCAGGACGTGTACCGCTCGCAGGGTGTGCCGATCCACGACAAGCACATCGAGGTCATCGTCCGCCAGATGCTCCGCAAGGTCACGGTCGTCGACCACGGCGAGACGAGCCTGCTGCCCGGTGAGCTGGTCGACCGCTCGAAGTACAACGAGATCAACCGTGCCGCGCTGACCGAGGGCCTCAAGACCGCCTCGGCGCGCCAGGAGGTCATGGGCATCACGAAGGCGTCGCTCGCGACGGAGTCGTGGCTCTCGGCCGCCTCCTTCCAGGAGACGACCAAGGTGCTCACCGAGGCGGCTCTGGCCGGCAAGCGCGACCCGCTGCTCGGCCTCAAGGAGAACGTCATCATCGGCAAGCTCATCCCCGCGGGCACCGGCCTGTCGCGCTACCGCGACGTCACGGTCGAGGCCACCGAGGAGGCGAAGGCGGAGCGGTACCCGAACCGCCTGTTCGCCGACGCGGGCAGCGTCGACGAGGCCGACCTCTCGTACCTCGACTTCGACGCCTTCACCGGCGGCGAGCTCGGCGAGCAGGAGCCGGGGCAGTACGTCTAGGCAGCACCGCACGACCTGAGGTCAGCGAAGGGCCGCACCCGCGAGGGTGCGGCCCTTCCGCGTGCCGCCAATCGCGTCCCCCGGCGGTGCGCCGCCAGCCGACGCCGCCGACGTCCCCCTACAATCGGCCGACGACGCGGCACCGTGCCGCCGCAGGAGGTAGGACCCATGAGCGACGAGCAGCCGACGTCCTGGCGCGACCGCTTCTTCGGCAGCGGCCGTGCGCCCGAGCGGGCGACGGAGCCCACGGGCCAGGATGCTCAGTCCGGTCACAGGGCAGACCCGTCCGGTCACGGGGCAGACTCGGCCGGTCACGCGGCCGACCCCGGGCACGACGACGCGCCCGCCGAGGACACCAGCACGCAGCCGCTCCGCTCCGCGGACGGCGGGCCGCACGACGCCGAGATCGCGTCGACCTCGGTCGACGAGCACGACGACCACCAGCCGCTCGTCGAGCACCAGGGCGACGCGCGCTCCGCCGACAGCTCCATCGAGCCCACCGTCATCGCGCCGTCGACCCTCCGCGGACCGTCGCACTCGGCGGCCCACCCCGACGACACCGCACGCGTCGAGCCGCAGAGCGATGCGGCGACGAGCTCGCTCGAGCGTCCGGAGATCGCGCAGGTCCATCACGCGGACGAGCCGAGCGCCGACGTCACGCACGCCGAGGACGCGCCCACCGAGGCCATCGCGACCGATCCTGTCGCCACCGAGCCTCCCGCGCTCGTGGAGCCGCGCCGCCCCTCCTTCGGGCTGCGCCGCCAGAGCGGCCACGATGGCGACGCCGGTCTCGGCGCGACCGAGCACGGCGCGATCGACCACGAGGCCGCTGACCACGACGCCACCGACCACGACGCCACCGGCCGCGACACCACCGACCACGACGCCACCGACCACGACGCCACCGACCCCGCTGCCGTCGCCTCGCTCGCAGGCCTCGCCGCCGCGGGCGGCGCAGCCGCAGGAGGCGCGACGGCGGCCCGACCGCGCGAGGAGCGCGAGTTCGTCGAGCCGGAGCCGACGCAGGCCATCGACCAGCAGCCGCACCACGGGCGGCTCGGCGACCGCAGCGACGACGCCACGCGCCCCATCGGCACGCGAGGCACCGACGACGCGGACGCGGGCGACACCCGCGTGCTCGAGGCGCAGGAGCCCGCCACCGAGACGCGCCCGCAGCGCTTCGGCATCGTGCGCGACGACACGCCCCCCGCGCTCGGCGCCGACGACGGCACCGTCGCGGCCCCTGCGGCCGCAGGGACGCCGGTCGTGCTCGTCGAGGAGCCCGTGCCGCCGCGCCGGAAGGGCGCGCGCGCCGTCGGCTTCGCGGTCGCGCTGCTCGCCACGCTCATCTTCGCGATCCTGTTCGCGGCCGCCTTCTTCGCCGTGGGCTACCTCTTCGACCGCGAGTTCGACGTGACCGAGACGCTGCAGACGGTCTGGCTGCTGCCCTCGTACCTGCTGCCGGTCATCGTGTTCTTCCTCGCCTACTGGCTGCTGACGCTCATCGTGAACCGCGCCGGCTGGTGGGCGCACGTGCTCGGCGGCTTCATCGTGGCGCTGCTCGTCTACGTCGCGCACCTGGCGGGCGCCTACATGGAGACGCAGGGCGGCTGGGCGGGCTACACCGCGCTGCCCGGCATCGACGCGCGGGCGCTCAGCGAGCTCCTGCTCGCCCCGCTCTCGGTGCTGGCGTTCGTGCTGGCGCGCGAGGTGCCGATCTGGGTCGGCGGCATCGTCGCCCGGCGCGGCCGCAAGGCCCGCGAGCACAACCGCCAGGCCATGGACGACTTCAACGCGGAGAACGCCGACCGGCTCTCGCGCTGAGCCGCTCGCGGGAGGCGATCCCGCCCTCGCGACCGCTTCCGGGTGCAAGAGCCGCAGAAGTTCGTGGCCCGCATCGATGCTGAGGACACCTCTTGTCTGACAGACTGAGCGCGAGCCTGTGCGCGCCCTAGCGCCGGCTCTGGATCTCGGGTCACGGCGAGAGGGAGAGCAGCTTGCTCCGGTGGGTCACGCGCCATCGCAAGTCGACGGCCGCCGGTGCGCTCGTCACGGCGGTCTCCGTCGCGCTCGGCATCCTCGCCTTCACGTATGACGGCTTCACGACGACCGACGTCGACCTCAACGACGGCGGCGTCTGGGTCACGAAGCAGGACTCCCAGCAGCTCGGCCGCATCAACGTGCAGGCGGAGGAGCTCGACGCCGGCCTGATCTCGCCGACCGCCGACTTCGACGTGCTGCAGGACGACGCCGCGGTCCTCCTCCACAACCGCGAGGCGTCGTCGGTCATGATCGTCGACCCGGTGCAGGTCGTCACCGGTGCGGTCGTGCAGCTGCCGCCGCAGGGCGAGATCGCGCTGAACGGCGGCACCGTCGTCATCGTCGACCCGGCCGACGGCGACCTGTGGGCGATGCCCTTCGCCGACATCGGCGGCTACTCGGCCGAGAGCACCGAGCCGCTGCTCGAGCTCGGCGAGGGCGCGGCCGCGACCGTCGACCGCGACGGCACCGTGCACGCGGTCTCGCCGCGCGACGGCCAGCAGCTGTCGATCGCCGTGCTCGAGGAGGGCGGCCTCGGCGAGCCGACCGTGCGCGATCGCGGCGAGCTCGCCGGCATGCAGAACCCGGTCGTCAGCGCCGTCGGCGGCGAGCCGGTCGTGCTCGACACCGCCACCTCGACGCTCCTCGTGCCGGGCGGCGCCGTCGAGGCGCCCGCGGACGCGGCGGTGCAGCTCGTCGGCGACGCCTCCGACCGCGTGATCCTCGCGACGCCGACGTCGCTCATCCGCCAGCCGCTCGGCGGCGGCGAGGCCGAGGTGCAGCAGCGCCAGGGCGGCGGCGAGGCCGTCGAGCCCGTGCAGCTCGGCGGCTGCGTCTACGCGGTGTGGCCGGGCAGCTCCGCCTTCCTGCGCGACTGCGCGGACGACGCGCGCGACCTCGACCAGCCGGTCGACGGCATGGACGGCTCCCCGGTCGCGTTCCGCATCAACCGCGACCAGGTGGTGCTCAACCAGTTCGTGCAGGGCAACTCCTGGCTGCTCGCCGACACCCTCGTGCTCGTCGACAACTGGCAGGACCTCGTGCCGCCGCAGTCCGAGGAGCAGAGCGACGAGGAGGACTCCGAGTCGACCGAGGACCTGCTCACGAACCAGCCGCCGCCCATCAACGAGGAGAACACCGACCCGATCGCGAACGACGACGACTTCGGCGCGCGCACGGGTCGCTCGACGATGCTGCCGGTGCTCTGGAACGACTCCGACCCGGACGGCGACGTGCTCACCGCGCGCGTGGTCGGCGAGCTGCCCGCCGGCGTGCAGATCGCGCCGGTCGCCAACGACTCGCAGCTGCAGGTCGAGCTGCCCGCCGACTTCGCGCCGGCCTCGTTCACGGTCGACTACCGGGTCGCCGACGGCCGCGGCGGCGAGGACGACGGACGGGTGACCGTGCGCGTGCGCGGCGAGGGCGAGAACTCGGTGCCCGAGCCGATGCGCGAGCAGGCGTTCGCGGTCGAGCAGGGCGGCGAGTACGAGTACCAGGTGCTGAGCGAGTGGGTCGACCCCGACGGCGACGACATGTACCTCCGCGGTGCCACGACCGACTCGGGCGACACGATCCAGACGGATCCGTCGGGTCGCCTCATCTACACCGCGACGGGCGAGGTGGGCATCCAGACCGTCGTCGTCACGGTCTCGGACGGGCGCGCGGACACGACCGCCGAGATCCTCGTCGACGTGCGCGAGCGCGGCGATGCCCCGCCGCTCGCGAACGCGGACTTCGTCTCGACCGTCGAGGGCCGCGAGGCGACGGCGCGGCCGCTCCTCAACGACTTCTCGCCGTCGGGCAGGCCGCTCCGCCTCGCCTCGGTCGAGCCGAACCAGAGCCTCGAGACGACCGTCGACCTCGACTCCGGCACGATCCGCGTCACCGGCGGCCCGGTGGGCAGCCACTACCTCACCTACCTCGTCGCCGACGGCGCGCTCTCGAGCACGGGCCGCATCCGCGTCGACATCCGCACGCCCGACGACGAGGCTCGGCCCGTCGCGGTGCGCGACACCGCGCTGCTGCCGCAGCAGGGCTCGACGCTCGTCGACCTGCTCGCGAACGACGTCGACCCGGCGGGCGGCGTGCTCGTCGTGCAGCAGTTCACGATCGAGAGCGCCGCGCCCGTCACCGTCGAGCTGCGCGACCGGCGCATCCTCAGCATCGTCGACAACCGGCTCGAGGCGCCGTTCCAGCTCACCTACACGGTGTCGAACGGCCGCTTCTCCGAGATCGGCACCGTCGAGGTGATCCCGGTGACGCCGCCCACCCAGCCGCGACCGCCCAAGGCCGTCGACGACCAGGCGACGGTGCGCGCCGGCGACTACGCGACCGTCGACGTGACCGGCAACGACTTCTCGCCCGACGGCACGCCGTTCACGATCGAGCGCATCGTCGAGACGAGCTTCGCGAGCGAGGAGGAGGGCGTCGCGTTCCTCTCGGAGGGCAAGCTGCGCGTCCACGCGCTCGAGGGCGCGCCCACCCGGGCGACGGTGACGTACGAGATCGCCGACGGCTTCGGCAACCGCGACTCCGCGACCGTCGCGATCACCATCGTGCCGCGGGAGGCCGAGCAGAACACGCCGCCCGCGCCCGAGACGGTGACGTCGCGCGTGCTCGCCGGCTCGACCGTGCGCATCCCGATCCCGCTCGACGGCATCGACCCGGACGGCGACGGCGTCGAGCTGGTCGGCTACGACACGGCGCCCGAGGGCGGCCTGATCCTGCGCACGATCGGTCCGGACTACTTCGACTTCGAGGCGTTCCCGGGCAGCGCCGGCACGGTGGAGTTCACCTACCGGGTGCGCGACCGGTGGGGCGCCGACGGCACCGCGACCGTCGTGATCGGCATCGCGCAGGCCGCGGACGTCAACCAGACGCCCTTCGCGCAGCCCGACCTCGTGACCGTCCGCCCCGACCGCGCCGTGGCGATCGCCGTCCTCGAGAACGACTCCGACCCCGACCAGGACGCGCTCTCGCTGCAGTCCGACCGGCTCGAGCTGCCGACCGAGCTCGAGGGCGCCGTCGTGAACGGCGAGCGCAGCACCGTCGACCTGCGCTCGCCGTCGGAGCCGGGCGTCTACCAGTTCACCTACGGCGTCGTCGACGCGCGCGGCGCGTCGACGACCGGCACCGTCATGCTCACGGTCGCCGAGGATGCCGAGCTGCAGCCGCCGGTCGCCCGCGACGACCCGCTGCCGCGCGACGACCTCGAGGTCGACGTGCCGCTCGACGTGCCGGTGCTCGAGAACGACCTCGACGCGGACGGCGACCCGAGCGACCTCGAGCTCTCGGTCGTGACCGGCCCCGGCCGCGTCGTCGGCGACACGATCCAGGTCACGCCGAGCGACGCCTTCCAGGTCGTCACCTACCGCGCGACCGACCTCGACGGGCTGACGGCGGAGGCGTTCGTCTCGGTGCCGCCCGTGCGTGACCGCGCACCGTTCCTCGCCTCCGCGGAGCCCGTGCAGGTCGGCTCCGGCATCGAGCTCCAGATGGAGCTGCGCGAGTACGTCACCGTCTCGACCACGAACACGCCGCGCATCACGACCGGCGAGAAGGTCACGGCGGTCAACAGCGACGGCGGCGGCCTGATCGTCGACAACGACACGCTGCGCTTCCAGTCGCCCGCGGGCTACGTCGGCCCGGCGTCGATCACGTTCGAGGTGACCGACGGCACCGGGCCCGACAACGGCAACCTCGCGACCCTGACGATCCCGATCGAGGTCGTGCCGTCGAGCGTCGTGCCGCCCACCTTCGCGGGCGCCGTCGTGCGCGCCGAGGCCGGCGAGGGTGCCGCGACGTTCGACCTGCGCGACGCCACGTCCGATCCCGACCCCGGCGACCTCGAGGCGATGCGGTTCGAGTCGCGCGGCGGCTCGATGGCCGGCGTCGTGACCTCGCTCTCGGACGACGGCGTGTTCTCGGCGACGGCCGAGGTCAACACGCCGCCCGGTGCGAGCGGCTCCTTCCAGATCGTCGTCATCGATCCGCACGGCAACGAGGCGCCCGGCACGGTCGTCGTCGAGGTCGTCGCGACGAACCGGCCGCTCGCGCAGGCCCGCCCCGACTCCGGCGAGGCCACGGCGAGCATCCCGCTCACCACCGACGTGATCGCGAACGACTTCAACCCGTACCAGAACGAGGGGCGGCCGCTCCGCGTCATCTCGGCGGAGATCGTCGCGGGCGACGGCGCGGTGTCGAACACCGACCGCGAGGTCACGGTCACCCCCGGCACCGACTTCTCGGGCGTGCTCACGGTCCGGTACACCGTCGAGGACGCGACCGAGCGCATCGAGCGCCAGGTGTCGGGCACGCTCACGCTCAACGTGAAGGCGCGCCCCGACGCGCCGCCGCGCCCGAACGTCGACGCGGTCGGCGACTCGGAGGTCACCCTCACCTGGGCGCCGCCGTCCGCGAACGGTGCGCCGATCACCGGCTACGTCGTGCGCTCGACCGACGGCGCGATCAGCTTCCCGTGCTCGGCCACGACGTGCACCATCACGGGGCTCGTGAACAACACGACCTACACGTTCCAGGTCGTCGCGCAGAACGAGGTCGGCGACTCCGACCCGTCGGCGGCCTCGAACGAGGCGCGACCCGACGTGCGGCCCGAGCAGCCCGCGCCGCCGAGCGTCGTCCGCGGCGACACGCAGGTGCTGCTGTCGTGGGAGCCGCCGGTGAACCGCGGCTCGCCCATCCAGAGCTACACCGTCGAGATCTCGCCCCCCGCGCCCGGTGGCGTCGTGCAGCAGCAGGCGGCAGGCACCAGCCACACGTGGACGGGGCTCACGAACGGCGTCGCCTACCAGTTCCGCATCCAGGCGGTGAACCTCGCCGACGAGCCGAGCGACTTCTCCGCGTACTCGCAGTCGGTCACGCCGGCCGGCCCGCCGATGCAGGTGCAGGGCGTCAGCGCGACCCCCAACCGCGACGTGCCGGGCGAGGTGCAGATGCGCGTGCAGTGGACGGCGCCGGATGCGAACGGTGCACCGATCACCGGCTACACCGTGACGCCCTCGAACGGCGCGGCAGCGGCGCAGGTCACCGGCACGACCGCGAGCTTCCGCTTCGACGCGACGGGCGAGAACGTGACGTTCACCGTGACGGCGACGAACGACGCGGGCACGAGCCAGCCCTCGGCGCCCTCCGCGCCCGTGCGCGTGTTCACCGCGCCCGCGGCGCCGTCGAACGTCGCCGCGACCGAGGGCGACACGAACTCGAACGTGACCTTCACCCCCGGGAGCACGAACGGCGCCCGCGAGAACGAGGTGCAGTACCAGGTGAGCGTCAACGGGGGCGGCTGGCAGCCGATCGCTGCGGGCGGCGGCGTGGTCGGCGGGCTCGGGAACAACGGCGGACCGTACTCGTTCGTCGTCCGCGCCGTGACGACCATCGACGGCCAGCAGTACGCCGGCGCCTCGTCATCGTCGTCCAACGCGGTCCGGCCCTACGGGGCGATCGGCGCGCCGAGCGCGAGCGGCACCGGGCAGGTGGAGCAGGTCACGTTCACGTGGTCCGCGCCGGCCCGCAACGGCCGCGACATCTCGACGCGCATCCGCATCGGCAACGGCAGCTGGCAGGGCGTCGCGAACAACGGCACCCAGTCCGCGTCGGCGAACGGCGGCCAGACCGTCACCATCACCGTCGAGACCACCACCGGTGCGCCCGAAGCCGGGCACGGCGCGCAGACCACCACCGCGACCGCCCAGGCGACCGCGGAGCGACGGCTGAGCCCGTCGATCACCCTCTCGAAGGGCGATGCCGCCTACCCGGGCGACTGTCAGGGCGCCAACGGCGAGCAGTGCCGCTTCTTCCAGCTGAACTGGAACGAGCTGCGCCCCGGCACGTACCAGTTCGCGTGCCACAACACCGGCTCGAGCAACGGTGACGGCAACGCGTTCGAGAGCGGCAACGTCGCGATCGGCGGCCTCAGCGGCTCGACGCAGTTCGAGCCGAACGGTGAGCGCCTCTGCTACTCCGGCTTCGCCGGGCAGGCGTACATGTACGTCTGGGGCGGACCCGACAACATCGCCCACGGCAACCTCCGAACCCCGAACGTGCGCTGGCCCTGATGCGCATCGACGAGCTCCTCCGAAAGGACCGCGCATGAGCGCCACCATGACCCGCGAGCAGGCAGCCTGGTTCGCAGAGACGTTCACCCGGCTCGTCGACAACGTCGGCACCGTCGTGCTCGGCAAGGACGAGGTCATCCGGCTCGCCTTCACCGCGATGCTCGCCGAGGGGCACCTGCTGCTCGAGGACGCGCCCGGCACCGGCAAGACGCAGCTGGCGAAGTCGATGGGCGCGACCGTGCAGGGCACGAACCACCGCATCCAGTTCACGCCCGACCTGCTGCCCTCCGACGTCACCGGCGTGACCGTCTACGACCAGAAGACGGGCGAGTTCGAGTTCCACAAGGGACCGATCTTCGCGTCGATCGTGCTCGCCGACGAGATCAACCGCGCGAGCCCGAAGACGCAGTCCGCGCTGCTCGAGGTGATGGAGGAGGGCCGCGTCACGGTCGACGGCACGCCCTACAGCGTCGGCAGGCCCTTCATGGTGATCGCCACCCAGAACCCGATCGAGCAGGCCGGCACCTACCGGCTGCCCGAGGCGCAGCTCGACCGCTTCCTCATGAAGACGTCGATCGGCTACCCCGGTCGCGAGCAGACCGTGCGCATCCTCGCCGGCTCCGCGAACCGCAACGCGTCGTCGACCGTGCAGCCCGTCATCACGACGAGCGCGATCGCCGAGATGATCGACCTCGCCGCGACCGTGCACGTCGACGACGCGGTGCTCGACTACGTCGCGCAGCTCTCGGAGCACACGCGCGACTCGAAGGACACCCGCCTCGGTGTCTCGGTGCGCGGCGCCATGGCGCTCGTGCGCGCGGTCAAGGTGCTCGCGGCGAGCAAGGGCCGCGCGTTCGTGCTGCCCGACGACGTCAAGGAGCTCGCGCAGCCCGTCTGGGCGCACCGCGTCGTCATCGACCCCGAGGCCGAGTTCTCGGGCGTCACCGGCGACCGCATCATCGACCGCGCCGTCGCCGACGTCTCGGCGCCGCAGGACCGGCAGCACGCTGCATGACGCAGGCGCCCCCGCGGGCGACCTCGACCCCCGCACCTGACCCCGACACCGGCACGTCGACCGGCGCGTCTGTCCGGACGACCCTCGGCGCGACCGGCCCGTCCGACACCACCCGCCTGCGGCGGGTGGTCGAGCGCGACCGGACGCCGCTGCAGCGCGCCCGCGATCGGCTGGTCGGCGAGGAGTCGGTCGTCGCCGCAGGGGCGAAGCGGGCCACCGGCTGGGTGCGCCGCGTCGTCTGGCCCGTGCTCGAGCCGATCACGGGCTTCGGCTGGGCGGTGCTCATCGGCACGGTCGGCACCCTCGTGCTCGGGATCGCGCTCGGCTGGAAGGAGCTCATCGTCATCGGCATCGCCGGGGCGCTGCTGCTGCTCGCCGCGATCGCCTTCATCATCGGCCGCAACCGCTACCGGATCGAGCTCGACCTCGCCTACACGCGCGTCGTGGTGGGCGAGCGGGCGCTCGGCCGCATCGAGATCCACGCCGCCTCGCAGAAGCCGCTGCTGCCCGCCACGATCGAGGTGCCGGTCGGACGCGCGCTCGCCTCGTTCCACCTGCCCAGGATGCGCCCCGGCGACGTGCACGAGGACGTCTTCGCGATCCCGACGAGCCGCCGCACGATCCTGCAGGTCGGGCCCGTGCGCTCGGTGCGCGGCGACCCCGTCGGCCTGCTGCGCCGGCAGGTGAAGTGGACCGACCCGGTCGAGCTCTACGTGCACCCGAAGACGGTGCAGCTCGACGAGACCGCGCCCGGCCTCATCCGCGACCTCGAGGGCATCACGACGCGCGACCTCACGAACAGCGACATCGCCTTCCACGCGCTGCGCGACTACGTCGCCGGCGACGACCGCCGCTACATCCACTGGAAGTCGTCCGCCCGCACCGGCCAGCTCATGGTGCGGCAGTTCGAGCAGACGCGCAGGAGCGTGCTCGCGCTCGGCCTCTCGACCGCGGTCGACGACTACGCCGACCCGCTCGAGTTCGAGACGGCCATCTCGATCCTCGGCTCCGTCGGGCTGCAGGCGGTGCGCGACGAGACGGACCTCGTCGTGCGCACCTCGCGCGGCACGCTGCCCGCGACGACCGGCAAGCGGCTGCTCGACGCGCTGTCCGGCGTCGACTGGTCGCCGCGGCACGACCGCTTCCTCGACCTCGCGGCCACGATCGCGCGCGAGCACGCGGGCGCCTCCGTGATCATGCTGCACGCCGGGGCGACCGTCGATCCCGCGCTCGTGCGCCGCGCCCGCACGCTGCTGCCGGCGCAGGCGCGCGTGATCGTCTTCACCGTGGTCAAGGGCGCGAAGCCGCGCCTGCAGCCGATCGGCGACGTGTCGCTCGCCACGCTCGGCTCGGTGAGCGACCTGCCGCGCATCATGCGAGGGGTGGGGCTGCAGTGAGCGACGCGCGCCCCGGCCGGCTCCTGCCGCGCAGACCCGTGCACGCGGCGATCGACTGCGCCGCCGTCCTCCTCGTCATGCTCGCGGCGACCCTCTCGTTCGGGCCCGTGTTCGGCGGCACCGCCTACCTCGTGGCGGGGCTCGGCGCCGCGGTGCTCGGCATCGGCGTGGGCGTCGCCACGTCGCTGCGCCCGCTGCGCGGCTGGCTCATGACCGTCGCGGGCGTCATGCTCGTGCTCGTCGTCTTCGGCCCGGCGCTCGCCGTGCCGCGCTCGACGATCGCCGGCGTCGTCCCGACGCTCGAGGCGTGGCGCGAGCTGCTGCTCGGCGTCGTCTACTCCTGGAAGGGCCTGCTCACCGCGGAGCCGCCGGCCGAGGGCTTCCCGAGCCTGCTGGTCGTGCCGTTCCTGACGATGCTCGTGTGCTCGACGCTCGCGACGGTGCTGGCGCTGCGCCTCCGCCGCGGCGCGCCGTTCGCGATGCTGCCGGGCGTCGTCGCCCTCGTCGTCGGCATCGCCTTCGGCACGAAGATCGCGTTCTGGCCGGTCGTGCTGGGCATCGTCGTCGCCGGCGTGATCGTCGCCTGGTGCGCCTGGCGTCGAGCCGGGTGGCGCACGGGGCTGAACGACGAGGTCGAGGTCACGAACGACACGCGGCACCGCGGTCGCGCCCGTCGCGAGCGCACCCGCGGCGCCGTCGCGATGATCGCGGGTGCGCTGCTCGTGGCCGGGCTCGTCAGCATCCCGATCCAGCCGCACGAGCGCGCGGTGCTCCGCGACGTCGTCGAGCCGCCCGTCGAGCTCGCCGAGTACCCGAGCCCGCTCGCCGGCTACCGCAACTGGCTGAAGAGCTTCGAGGACGAGACGCTCCTCACCGTCACCGGCATGCCCGAGGAGAGCCGGCTGCGGCTCGCGACCTTCGACCACTACGACGGCACGGTCTTCGCCGTCGCTGGATCGCGCGAGTCGAGCGGCTCTGGCTCCTTCGCGCGCATCGGCGACGAGGTGCTCGTGCAGCAGTCGGGCGACCCGGCCACCGTGCGCGTCGAGGTGCAGGACTACTCGGGCATCTGGGTGCCCGACGTCGGCTTCATCCAGGCGCTGCGGTTCGAGGGCGCGCGCGCCGACGACCTGCAGGGCTCGCTCCACTACAACGGCCAGACGGGCACGGCGATCGCGCTCGACGGCCTCGGCGCCGGCGACGCCTACGAGCTCGAGGCGATCGTGCCGGCGCAGCCGTCGCCCGAGGAGCTCGAGCGCGCGACGGTCACCGACCTGGAGGTGCCCGCGCCGGCGATCGTCCCCGACCTGCTGCAGGCGTGGGTCGTCGAGCACGGCGTCAGCGGCCGCACGCAGCTCGAGAACATCCAGGCGATGCAGCGGCTCATGCAGGCCGGCAGCTTCAGCCACGGGCTCGAGGACGACACCATCCCGTCGCTCGCAGGGCACGGCGCCTCGCGCGTGCAGTCGATGTTCGAGCAGGAGGTGCTCGTCGGCGACGACGAGCAGTACGCCGTCGCCTTCGCGCTCGCGCTGTCGCGCATCAACGTGCCGTCGCGCGTCGTGATGGGGCTCTACCCCGACGACGGCTTCCCGGGCGGCGACCAGCCGGTCGAGCTCACGGGCGGCGACATGCACGCGTGGGTGGAGGTGCCCTTCGAGGGTCTCGGCTGGGTGCGCTTCGATGCCACCCCGCCCGAGGACCAGGACAACATCCAGCCGGAGCCCGAGCCGCAGCCGGAGCCGAAGCCGCAGGTGCTGCAGCCGCCGCAGCCGCCCGAGGAGCCGGCGGAGATGTCGCCGGACACCGTCGCCGACGAGGGCCAGGAGGACGACGAGGAGCTCGAGGACGAGTCGTGGACGCTGTGGCTGTGGATCGCGGGCGGCGTGCTGCTGCTGCTCGTGCTGCTGCTCCTGCCGTTCCTCGTCGTCGGGGCGCTCAAGGCGGCCCGCCGCAAGCGCCGCCGCCGCGCGGAGCGCGAGAGCGACCGGCTGTCGGGCGGGTGGCACGAGGTGATCGACGAGGCGGTCGACCTGGGCCTGCCGGTGCCCGCCGGCGTCACCCGGCGCGAGGTCGCCGCGGTGGTGGAGGATCGCTACCCTCGATCGAGAGCGACCGAGATCGGCGACTTCGTCGATGAGGGCGTCTTCGGCCCCGGCGATCCCGACGCGGCCGAGGTCGACGCCTTCTGGCTCGACGTCGAGCGCAGCGTCAAGGGGATGCGGGCCGAGACGTCGGCGCGGCGACGACTGCTCGGCAGGCTGTCGCTGCGGTCGTTCGCCCGACGGAGGAGAGAGCGGAGACGCCGATGATCTGGGAGATCGACGAGGGCCGGAAGGTCGTCGAGGGCCTCGACGAGGACGGACGGCCCGACCCGGCCTACGCCGCCGCGCTCGGGCTCAAGCCGGCGCCGCTCGGCCGTCGAGCGCTCGCCACGACCATCGAGCTCGCGATCTTCAGCATGCTGCAGCTGCCCTACTGGCTCGTGGCGCTGCCGTCGCTCGTCAAGGTCGCCACCGGCGCGCTGCAGCCCTACGGGCTCGCGAGCCACCCGGACCTCGTGTGGATGATCATCGCGACCGCCGCATCCGCCGTGCTGACGATCGCGTTCGTCGTGGTCCAGCTCGTGCTCCACGGCCGCAGGGGCGTGACGCTCGGCAAGGCGCTCACGGGCATCCGCAGCGTCAACGTCGCGACGCTCGCCCGACCGGGCATCGGCCGCGCGGTGCTCCGCGGCCTCGTGCTGTGGGCGGTGTTCCTCGTGCCGGTCGTCGGGCCGGTGCTGTTCTTCGCCTCGCCGCTGCTCGACCGCGAGAAGCGCGGCCGCGGCTGGCTCGACAAGGTCGGCGGCACCTGGTTCGTCGACGTCAACGACGGCCTCGATCCGTACCACGACAAGAAGATGCGCATCGCGCGGAAGACGGTCTCGGCGGCGCCGGAGGCGGCGAAGTCGCAGCTGCCGTCGCTCGCCACCCCGGCCGACAGCCTCGCGCAGGCCTACCGACCCGGCGCGCGCATCAGCTCGGGCGTCGTCGGCGCCGCGAGGCCGCAGCAGCTCGGCACCGAGCAGGTGGGGCTCGCGTCGCAGCCGGCCGCCGACCTGCCGTCGCACACCGTGCCGGGCATGCCGGCGGGCGGTGCGCGGCTCGGCGGCTACCGCCCCGGCGAGCTGAGCGGCGCGGCCGCGCCGCAGCCGGCGACGCCGCAGGCATCCGCGCCCGCCCCGGCCTCGGCGCCGTCCGCGCCGATCGGCGGCCCCATCATCGACAGCGCGCCCGGCTTCGCGCGCCCGGCACCCGCCGCCATGCCGGCGGCCGCAGCGCCGACGAGCTCGGCGACGCCCTCGGCGGCGACATCCTCGGCAGCCACCCGGAGCGGTGCGCCGGTCGCGAGCACGATCCGCGACGAGACCGTCATCGAGCCCGACATCGACGACGTGGACGACCGCACGGTGCGGCGCGTCGAGATCGCCGACGACGAGGACCTCGAGGCGACCCGCGCCAGGTCCGCCGGCCGCCCGGCCGTCGCCACGCTGGCCTTCGACACCGGCGACCGCTTCGCGCTCACCGGCGCCGCGCTCGTGGGGCGCAACCCGTCGCCGAGCGCGGGCGAGGTCGTCGAGCACCTGCTGCCCTTCGCCGACGACACCCGCACGGTCTCGAAGACGCACGTGCTCGTGACCGTCGCGCCGCTCGCGGTCGTCGATCGCGCATCCACGAACGGCTCCGCCGTCGTGCGCGGCGGCGTCGAGCAGCAGCTCGAGCCCGGCACGCCGTTCGCGCTCGTGCCCGGCGACGTCGTGCGCTTCGGCGACCGCACCTTCACGATCGAGGGAGCCGCATGAGCGCGATCGGGGAGTTCCGCTTCAGCCATCCGTCGATCTCGCTCCGCTGGGCGGGCGCCACGCACGCCGGCATGCGGCGGACGGTGAACGAGGACTCGGTCTTCGCGTCGTTCCCGGTCTTCGTCGTCGCCGACGGCATGGGCGGCCACGCGGCCGGCGACGTGGCGAGCGCGCTCGCGGTCGAGGCCTTCCGCAGCCTCAAGGGCCGCACGCTCGCCGACGTCGAGTGCGTCGAGGCGGCCGTCGAGCACGCGTTCGAGCAGGTCAGCGCGCGCGCCGCCGACGAGGAGATCGGCGGCACGACGCTCTCGGGCTCGGTGCTCGTCGACGTCTCGGGCGTCGCGCACTGGCTCGTGCTCAACATCGGCGACTCGCGCACCTACCTCTACGAGCAGGGCAGCCTCGAGCAGGTGACGATCGACCACTCCGTGGTGCAGGAGCTCGTCGAGACCGGCGCGCTCCGCCGCGCGGACGCCCGCCGCCACCCGCACCGCAACGTCATCACCCGCGCGCTCGGCGCCGGTGAGCGGCAGCCGGCCGACGCGTGGCTGCGCCCGGCGGAGCGCGGGCAGCGCCTGCTGGTGTGCTCCGACGGCCTGACCGGCGAGGTCGACGACGTCGAGATCGCCGAGATCCTCGGCGACGTCGCGTCGCCCGCCGCCGCGGCCGCGCTGCTGCTGCGCCGAGCGCTCGATGCCGGCGCGCCCGACAACGTCTCGATCGTCGTCGTCGACGTGGATGCCGTGGCGATCGCCGACGAGGACCTGTTCGACACGCACGTGCCGGATCTCGACGACACCGTCCCCAGGGAGGCCCGCCCGTGAGCGCTCGGATCGAGTACGCACCGGGGGAGGCCTGGTGCATCGCCGCCGGCCGCGTCGTGCTGGTGTGCGAGCGCGACCTGCCACCCGTGCGGGCGAGGGCGCTGCACGACGCCGCGGCGGCCGTCGACTCGCTCGAGGGGCTGCGCACCGTGCTCGACGCCGAGCCGGCCGCGCTGCTCGGACTCGTCGACCTCGACGACCGCCGCGCGCTGCTGCGGCGGCACGGCGTGCCCGCGACCGCCGACGACGCGCAGCTGCCCGAGCGGTTCGGCGCCGACTGGGCGCTCGACGACGCAGACCCGGCCGCGACGATCACCGCCGGCGGGCTCGGCGCGCTCGCGGGCGAGGTGCTGCCGCTCGACGGCGGCGTCGTGCGCGTCGCGGCCGTGCGAGCCGCCCCGCGACCGCCGGCTCCCGAGGCGCGGAGCGCGCCGCCGGTCGCCGAGGCCGAGCCGCGCACCGGCGCCTTCGGCGAGACGCTGCCGCCCGCCGCGGCGCCGCAGCGCATCGAGCCGCAGCGCATCGAGCCGGAGCGGGTCGAGCCCCGGCGGGTCGAGCCCGAGCGTGTCGAGCCTCAGGCGATCGAGCCGACGCCCGCGGCGGCGGTGCCGGCACCCGCGCCTGCACCTGCACCTGCGCCCGAGCCCGAGCCCGAGCCTGAGCCTGAGCCTGAGCCCGAGCCTGAGCCCGAGCCCGAGCCTGAGCCTGAGCCTGAGCCTGAGCCTGAGCCCGAGCCCGAACCCGAGGCGCCGCGCGCGGTCGAGCCCAACCCCATCGGCGGCCTCATCGACTCCGTGCCCGGCTTCATCCGGCCCGCCGTCGACCTGCGCGCGGCCCCGCCCGAGACCCGGCCGGCGCCGCCCGCGCCCGCGCCCGCGCCCGCAGCGCCGCCGGCACCGCTCGCGGCGGACGGGGATCACGACGGCATGACGATCACCGCCGAGCAGGCCCGTCGGCTGCAGGAGGAGCGCGCCAGCGCCGCCGAGTCCGCCGCGCAGGCGGCGCAGCCGGCGCAGCCGAGTGCTCCCGCGACCGGTCCGCTCGTGCTCTCGACGCTGTGCCCGAGCGGGCACGTGAACGCGCCGGGCACGGTGCAGTGCGCGCAGTGCGGCGCGGCCGTCGCCGACGGCTCGGCCGCGCAGCGCCCCCGCCCGGAGGTCGCCGTCGTCGTGCTGCCGGCCGGCGAGCGCGTGCCGCTCGGCCGGGGCGTCGTGCTCGGTCGCCGACCGCGCTCCCGCCGCGCGCCCGACGGGCGCGTGCCGCGGCTCGTGACGGTCGAGAGCCCGAACGAGGACGTCTCGCGCAGCCACCTCGAGCTGCGCGTAGACGACTGGAACCTCGTGGGCGTCGACCTCAGCTCGACGAACGGCACGCTGCTGCTGCGCGAGGGCGCGGCGCCGCAGCGGCTGCGGCCGGAGGTCGCGACCATCCTCCAGCTCGGCGACCGCCTCGACCTCGGCGACGGCGTCGTCGTCACGATCGAGCCGGCGTCGAGCGGGCAGACCTCGTGAGCCCGAAGCGCGCCCCATCGGCGCCCCCGGCGCTGCCCGGCTACGACTACGTGTCGCTGCTCGGCTCCGGTGGCTTCGCCGACGTCTTCCTGTACCAGCAGCTGCTCCCGTCGCGGAAGGTCGCGATCAAGGTGCTGCTGCCCGACGCGGTCAACCGCGAGCTGATCGAGAACTTCCGGCACGAGGCCAACGTCATGGCCCAGCTGTCGACGCATCCGTCGATCGTGACGATCTACGGGGCCGCCGTGGCGCCCGACGGCCGGCCGTTCCTCGCGATGGAGTACTGCTCGAAGCCGAACCTCGGCGTGCGCTACCGCCGCGACCGCTTCGCCGTGCCCGAGGTGCTCTCGCTCGGCGTGCAGATCGCGGGTGCCGTCGAGACCGCGCACCGCGCGGGCATCCTGCACCGCGACATCAAGCCCGCGAACATCCTCGTCACGGCCTACAACCGGCCGGCGCTCACCGATTTCGGCATCGCCACGAGCGCCGGCGCCGGCGACGACGCGAGCGGCATGTCGATCCCGTGGTCGCCGCCCGAGGCCTTCCAGGACCCGCCCGCCTCGAGCCCCGCGTCCGACGTCTTCTCGCTCGCGGCGACGCTCTGGACGCTGCTCGCCGGCAGGACGCCCTTCGAGCTGCCCGGCGGCAGCAACACGAGCGTCGACCTCATCGACCGGTGCCAGCGCGGCGACATCTCGCCGCTCGCCCGCCACGACGTGCCGCCGCGGCTCGAGGCCGTGCTCGCCTCCGCGATGGACCCCGACCCCGCCCGCCGCTACGCGACGGCCGTCGCCTTCGGGCGCGCGCTGCAGCAGGTCGAGGCCGAGATGGCGCTGCCCGTCACGCCGCTCGACGTGCTCGACGACGCGCTCGAGCCCGACGCGGTCGACGAGGAGGACGGCGGCGCCACGCGCATCCGCGGGGTGGTCTCGATCGACCCGCACGCGAGCTCGCCGAGGGCGGGCTCGCCGGTCGGCACGCAGGCGCCGACCGACGCGACGGTCCGCCGCCCGCGCCCCGGGCAGGCCGTGCCCGGTCAGGCGCCGTCGCCCGAGGCGCCGCTGGAGCCGGCCGCGCCCGCGAGCCGCCGGCGCACGCTCGCCACGATCATCGGCAGCGCCGTCGTGGTGCTCGTCGGCGGCGGCATCGTGTGGATGGCGCTCGCCGCGGGCGGACAGGCGCCGCCGGCCGCCGACCCGACGCAGACGGTCGCTGGCCCGCAGACCGCCCAGCGGCCACCTGCCCCCATCGCGGTCGCGGGCGAGGTCACCGGCGAGACGGTCGTCTTCCGCTGGACCAACCCGCAGCCGCAGGAGGGCGACGCCTTCCAGTACCGCTACGAGCGCAGCGGCGCCGACCCGGTGACCTCGACCGTGCCGTCGCCGTCGGTGACGCTGGAGCGCGACCCCGACGGGGAGTCGTGCATCCTCGTGAGCCTCGTGCGCGCCGACGGGCGCGCCTCCACCGACACGAGAGGGTGCGTCGATGGCTGACCCGGCCCCGCAGCTGCAGCTGGAGTTCGCGGGGGAGTGGATGACGCTCGACCCCGATCGCCCCTTCGTCATCGGCCGCGAGGGCGACCTGACCGTCGACGACAACCAGTACCTCCACCGCGCGTTCCTCGAGCTGCGGCACGTCGACGGCCTCTGGTGGCTGTCGAACGTCGGATCGCGGCTGTCGGCGACGATCTCGAGCGGCAGCGGCGCGGTGCAGTCATGGCTGTCGCCGGGCGCGCGCCTGCCGATCGTCTTCTCGGAGTGCTCGATCGTCTTCACCGCCGGCCCCACGACCTACGAGATCGGCGTGCACTCCGACGACGCGGCGTTCGCGATGTCGACCGAGCACCGCCGCCGCTCCTCGGGCGAGACGACCGTCATGCCGGTCGGCCTCACCGAGCTGCAGAAGCTGCTCATCGTCGCGCTCGCGGAGCCGATGCTGCGGCGCGACGGCGTCGGCGTGAGCGAGCTGCCCTCGAGCGGCGCCGCCGCCGAGCGGCTCGGCTGGACCATGAGCCGCTTCAACCGCAAGCTCGACAACGTCTGCGACAAGCTCGACCGGATGGGCGTGCAGGGACTGCGGGGCGGCGTCGGCAAGCTCGCGAGCAACCGCCGCGCCCGGCTCGTCGAGTACGCCGTCTCGTCGCAGCTCGTCACCCGGAGCGACCTCGCGCTGCTCGACGACCCCGCGCTCCGCGCGGCGGACGACCAGGACTGATCGGAGCCACGTGAAGGTCAAGCTCACCCTGCACCGGACGGCGACGGATCCCACCGACGTCGTCATCACGGCCGACTCGACCGCGACCGTCGAGGACGTCGCGCGCCAGATCGCGCTCGCGGACCCCGCGCGCTCGATCCCGTTCGCCGACACCGACACGCTCTCGCTCGCGGTCGCCCCGCCGACGGAGCAGGCGCTCGTGCAGCTGCAGCCCGACGCGCTCATCGGCGAGGCGCCGATCGGCTCGGGCTTCCACACCCAGGTCGTCAACCTCGGCGCCGGCGGCGTGCGCCGCGGCGGGCCCGCCGGCAGCGCGCTCGAGGTCGTCGCGGTGCTGCGCGCCGTGAGCGGTCCGCTCGCCGGGCAGGAGTTCCAGCTCGGGCGCGGCCACGCCACGATCGGCCGCGACGCGTCGAACGACATCGTGCTCGCCGACCAGCTCGTCTCGAAGCGCCACGCACGCATCGAGGTCGGGGCGCACATCGAGGTCGTCGACCTCAACTCGGCGAACGGCGTGCTCGTCGACGGCGGGCTCGTCTCGCGCCTGCGCGTCGTCCCCGGTGCGCGCTTCACGATCGGCGACACCGAGCTGACCGTGTCGCTCGCCGGCGCCTTCGACGCATCCGGCCCCGACCCCGTGCTCGAGCGCGGCGGCGCCCTGATGTTCAACCGGTCGCCGCGCGTCGAGGCGCGCTACCCCGGCACTGACTTCAAGGGCCCGCGGATGCCGAAGGAGATCATCCAGCGGCTCTTCCCGTGGCCGATGCTCGTCACCCCGATCCTGCTCGCCGGCGCGATGTTCGCGATGACGAACAACCCGCGCTCGATCCTCATCGCCCTCATGACGCCGCTCATGCTGCTCGGCAACTTCATCAACATGAAGACGCAGAACGGCCAGAAGCAGAAGTTCGAGGTGCAGATGTTCGAGTCGCGGTACGAGGAGCTCGAGGAGCTGCTCTACCGCGAGAAGCCCAAGGAGGAGCAGGTCCGCGGCATGGAGGTGCCGCCGGTCGCCGAGGTCTTCGAGCACGCGATGCGGCTCGGGCCGATGCTGTGGACGCGCAGGCCCGAGCACTGGAACTTCCTCTCGGTGCGGCTCGGGACGTGCCGCGCCGAGTCGCGCAACTCCATCAAGGAGGACGAGATCCAGGACGGCCTGCCCGACTACGTCGAGCGGGTCGACCGGCTGCGCGAGCGCTACCGCTACGTCGACGACGTGCCGATCGTCGAGTCGTTCTCGGCCGTCGGGTCGATCGGCATCGCCGGGCCGAAGTCGCTCACCGCGGATGCGCTGCGCGGCCTGGCCGTGCAGCTCTACGGCCTGCACGCGCCGAACGAGCTCGTGACGGTCGCGATCTGCGACGCGGCGTGGACCAGCGAGCTCGAGTGGATGAAGTGGCTGCCGCACACGACGAGCGAGACGAGCCCGTTCAGCCAGATGCCGCTCGCCGACTCCGCGACCGCCGGCACCGCGCTGCTCAACGCGCTCGAGGAGCTCGTGCTCGGCCGGTCGAAGCAGGCCGCGCCCGATCGCAAGACGCCGTTCGACGAGGACTGGGACCCGATGCGCTACGGCTCCGACGTCGAGCGCGCCGCGAAGGACACCGTCACGAGCATCCAGACCTCGGTCGTGCTCGTGGTGACGAACGACGCCCCGGTCGACCGGCCGCGCCTCACCCAGATCCTCGAGCGCGGCGCAGCGGTCGGCGTCTACGGCGTGTTCGTCGCGCCGACCGTCGAGTCGCTCCCGGCCGTCTGCCGCAGCTTCGTCGACGTGAGCGGCGGCCTCGAGGCGGCGCGCGTCGGCACGGTGCGCTCCGGTGTCGACTACGAGGGCGCCCGCGTCGAGGGCGTCTCCGGCGAGTACATGCAGATGTTCGCGAAGCGCCTCGCTCCGGTGGTCGACGCGAGCATCGTCATCAACGACTCCTCCGACATCCCCGAGCAGGTGTCCTTCCTGTCGCTCGTCGGCCCCGACCTCGCCGAGGAGCCGGGCGCGGTGATCGACCGCTGGCGGCAGAACAACACCATCCTCGACCGCTCGGGCGGCACGAAGCCGCGGCTCAAGAAGTCGGGCACGCTGCGCGCCATCATGGGCCAGGGCGCGACCGACGCGATGACGCTCGACCTGCGCACGCAGGGGCCGCACGCGCTCGTCGGCGGCACGACCGGCTCCGGCAAGTCGGAGTTCCTGCAGGCGTGGGTGCTCGGCATGGCCGCGGCGCACAGCCCCGACCGCGTCACCTTCCTCTTCGTCGACTACAAGGGCGGCTCGGCCTTCGCCGACTGCGTCGAGCTGCCGCACTGCGTCGGCCTCGTCACCGACCTCAGCCCGCACCTCGTGCGTCGTGCGCTCACGAGCCTGCGCGCCGAGCTGCACCACCGCGAGCACCTCTTCAACCGCAAGAAGGCGAAGGACCTGCTCGAGCTCGAGAAGCGGCAGGACCCGGAGACGCCGCCCGCGCTCGTGCTCGTCGTCGACGAGTTCGCCGCGCTCGCGGGGGAGGTGCCGGAGTTCGTCGACGGCGTCGTCGACATCGCCCAGCGCGGGCGCTCGCTCGGCATCCACCTCATCCTCGCGACGCAGCGCCCCGCCGGCGTGATCAAGGACAACCTGCGCGCGAACACGAACCTGCGCGTCGCGCTGCGGATGGCCGACGAGTCGGACTCGAAGGACGTCGTCGACGACACGATCGCGGCGTCCTTCCCGCCCTCGATCCCCGGCCGCGGCATCGCGAAGACCGGACCCGGCAGGCTCGTGCCCTTCCAGGCCGCCTACGCGGGCGGCTGGACCCGGCCCGACGAGGTGCAGGTCGCCGACGTGAAGGTTGCGGAGCTGCGGTTCGGCTCCGAGCAGCGCTGGGAGCCCGAGACCGCGCCGGAGTCGGACGCGCACGACGAGGACCTCGGCCCCAACGACCAGAAGCGCATCGTGCGCACGCTCATCGCGGCGACGCAGCAGGCGCGCATCCCGGCGCCCCGGCGCCCGTGGCTCGACGACCTCGCCGCGACCGTCGACCTGCGCGACCTGCCCATCGAGGGCGACGCGAAGATCGTGCTCGGCAAGGCCGACGTGCCGGAGCGCCAGCGCCAGGACCCCGTGCACCTCCTGCCCGACCGCGACGGCTCGATGCTCGTCTACGGCACGTCCGGCTCGGGCAAGTCGACGCTCCTGAAGACGATCGGCACGGCCGCCGGCATGCGGCCGGAGCTCGGCAGCGCCGAGGTCTACGGGCTCGACTTCGCCTCCGGCGCGCTCAAGTCGCTCGAGGTGCTGCCGCACGTCGGCTCGATCATCGCCGGCGACGACGCCGAGCGCGTGCAGCGGCTGCTGCGCTCGCTCGGGCGCGAGCTCGACCGCCGCGGCAAGGCGTTCGCCGCCGCGAACGCCGCCAACCTGACGGAGTACCGCGACCTCGTCGACCCCGGCGCCTCGCGCATCTTCCTGCTGCTCGACAACTTCCCGCAGTTCAAGGCCGACTGGGAGGTGACGAGCGCCCGCTCGCCGTTCTACCAGGTGTTCATGCGCATCCTCGGCGAGGGCCGGCCGCTCGGCATCCACGCGATCGCCACGGCCGACCGCTCGGGGGCCGTGCCGACCGCGGTGAGCTCGAACATCTCGCGCCGCGTCGTGCTGCGGCTCTCGGACGAGTCGGGCTACATGCTCGTGGGCGCGCCCAAGGACGTGCTCGACGACCGGTCGGCGCCCGGCAGGGGCATCGTCGACGGCCTCGAGATGCAGGTGGCGGTGCTCGGCGGCACGCCCAACGTCGCCGAGCAGTCGAAGCTCATGGCGCAGCTCGCGCAGTCGCTGCGCGAGCACGGCGCGAAGGACGTCGAGGAGATCGGCGCCCTGCCCACCCGGCTCGCGCTCGAGCAGCTGCCCGACCGCGTCGACGACCTGCCGGTCATCGGCGTCGCGGAGGACACGCTCGCGGCGCGCGACTTCGATCCGATCGGCACGTTCATCGTCGCCGGCCCTCCGGGGTCGGGCAAGACGAACGCCATGAAGGCGCTCGTCGTCGCGATGGAGCGCTTCGACCCGGCGGTGAAGCTGTTCCACTTCGGCGGCCGCCGCTCGGTGCTGCACGACTGGCGCCCGTGGGTGCGCAGCGTCACCCGGCCGGATGCGGCGAAGGAGCTCGCGAAGGAGCTCGCCGAGATCGTCGCCGACGAGACGATCCCCGGGCGGATCATGATCGTCGTCGAGAACGTGCCGCAGTTCGCGGACTCTGACGCGGAGCGCGCGCTCAAGGAGCTCTTCCAGGCGATCAACCGGAGCGACCACCTGCTCGTCGGCGACGCCGACGTCACGCAGGTCACGGGTGGCTACGGGTTCATCGGCGACTTCAAGGCCGGGCGCAAGGGCATCATCCTGAAGCCCGACGCCTACGACGGCGACTCGGTCTTCAAGGTGCCGTTCCCCAAGGTCAAGCGCTCGGACTTCCCAGAGGGCCGCGGCATCTTCGTGCAGCAGGGCCGCGCCGTCACGGTGCAGGTGCCGCTCGTGCCGGAGAGCGCCGCGCGGCGCCCCGCCCCGGTCGTCGAGGTGCCGACGGCGGAGCCCGTGACGGCCTCGGAATGAGCGCGCGGCATGGGGACTCCTCCCCATCGCGCGCCCAGGATCCGATGCGTAGCGTGATGCTCGAGTGGCCCGGACGGGTCGACGGAGCAGATCAGAAGGGGACGGGCCAATGAGCGATTTCGGTGCTTCTTACGCCGAGATGGAGTCGGTGGCGGGCAAGCTCGACACCGGCCGTGAGGACATCTCGGGGGTCCTGAAGGACCTGAAGAGCCAGGTGGACACCCTGCTGGGTGAGGACTTCAAGACGCAGCACGCGTCGGGCAAGTTCGGCGAGGGCTACGAGGAGCTGACGACGGGCCTGGAGCAGGCCATCGAGGGCATCTCGGACATGGGTGAGGCGCTGCGCGGCATGATGCAGGCGATCCAGTCGCTCGACGAGCAGATGGCCGGCAGCTGAGCTGACGCACGACCGACGATGAGGGCCCGGCGACGCCGCCGGGTCCTCATCAGGTCGGGGGCGGCTGCCCGGGCAGTCCTCCCCATGGCGCGCATGCGCCGCCCTGCATACGTTGGATCCGGGCCGTGGACCACGGCCGAAGCCAAGGAGAGACCCGATGGATGTCCTGATCAAGTTCAGCGACCTCAGCACGCTCAACGACTACCTCGTCGCGATCGTGGCCGAGTTCGACGCCGCTGAGAGCCGCGCCGACAAGCTCGAGGACGCGATCGGCGACCCCTTCGGCCGCAACGACCTGCGCGAGGCGGTCGAGGACTTCGAGGACCGCTGGGACGACAAGCGCGACGAGCTGCGCGACGGCATCAAGCAGGTGCAGGCGCACGTGCAGGGCGTGATCGAGGGCTTCACCGACTGGGACGTCGAGACCGCCGCGGGCATGACGACGACGTCATGACCGCGCGCATCCCCGCCCGACCGACGACCGCCCGCATCCCTACCCCTTCGAGGAGCACACGATGAGCTGGATGGAACACTCGCCGAAGGGCCGCAGGATCGAGCGCGTCGAGGGCAAGCCCGGCCGCATCCAGACGCGGGGCCTCGAGATCGAGCAGCTCGGCCAGATGATGATCGACAGCGCGACGGTGCTGCAGAGCCTCGCCGACGGCACCGACGGCCTCAAGGGCAAGGCGGCAGACACGCTGCGCCAGGGCGTCGGCGACGTGCACGGCACGCTCAAGGAGGCGGGGGAGCTGTACCGCCCGACGGGCCCGGTCGTCTACGACTACGGCGTCGCGCTCGCGACCGACCAGCCGGCGATCGACGGCCACGTCGCGCGCTGCGAGACGCTGTGGGAGGCGTACGTGTCGCTCCCCGGCTCGCTCGAGCCGCGTGGCACGGGCGGCTGGTTCGAGCCCGAGGCCGACAGCCCCGAGGCCGCGGAGCAGGCGGCCGAGGACGAGGCGAAGCGCCTCGCCTACGCCGCCTGGGAGACCGAGGCGAAGGGCTTCGACGACGACTACGACTCCTGGGAGTCGGCGTTCGAGAAGGCGACCGACCGCGTGGGCGACGTGCTCGCGGGCAAGATCAAGGACTCCTTCTGGGACGACCTCGACGGCTTCGTCGCCGGGGCGCTGCAGGTGCTGAAGTGGGTGGGCATCGCCCTCGCCATCGCCGCGCTCGTGATCGGCGGCCCGATCGTCGCCGCGCTCGCGGCGATCGTCGCCGTCGCGACCCTCGTGCTGACGCTCTACCAGTACAGCCGCAAGGATGCCGACCTGCTCGACGTCGGGATCGCGGCGATCGGCGTGCTGCCGATCGGCAGCCTCGGCAAGCTCGCGAAGGGCAAGGACGGCCTCAAGGGCATCGCCGACGACACGCTCGGCGGGCTCCTCACCGGTCCCGGCCGCTCGGCGCTGCGCACCGAGGTGTCGCAGGTGATCGGGTCGGGTCGCGCGGCGTACGCGTTCAGCGGCTCGATGCGCGAGGGCATCAAGAACGGCTTCTCGCACTTCGCGCGCAACCACGGCCAGCAGGGGCGCCTCGTCGACTCGATCGCGCGCCTGTTCACGGGCAAGGACGCGGCGAAGATCGGCGGCATGACGAACGGCGCGGAGATCCTCGTGACGGTCTGGTGGAACCAGCTCGGGCGCGTCAACCAGGGCCTGTCGTGGGGCACGGGCGAGGGCCTCTGGCCCCGGTTCTTCAGCCCCGCTGGCTAGGCTCTCGCGCGTGACGACTTCCCTGCGCGAGGCCCTCGGCGCGACCGATCCACAGTTCGACATCACGCTCCCCGCGGGCTGGGTGCGGATGGACGCGAGCGACGCGTCGCGCGACGCGCTGCTCGCGCAGGCGCGCGCCCGCTTCCTCACCGCGCAGCGGCCCGACCTCTGGGCGCAGGTGCGCGCGTCGATCGACCGCGCGTTCGAGGAGCTGCGCCGCGTGCGCGGCGAGGCGATCATGCTGCAGCTCGAGAGCGGTGACGACGCGCCCTTCGTGCCGGCGTCGATCACGGCGACGATCCTCTCGGCGGAGCAGGGGCTCGACGACCACATGGCGCAGCTCATCGCGGGCGGCGCCACCGCGCTCGACGGCGACCGGCGCTTCGT
This sequence comes from Agrococcus jenensis, assembly GCF_003752465.1. NCBI lineage: Bacteria > Bacillati > Actinomycetota > Actinomycetes > Micrococcales > Microbacteriaceae > Agrococcus > Agrococcus jenensis. The sequence continues at coordinate 1,396,352 of NZ_RKHJ01000001.1, forward strand.
GCGCAGCGAGTCGACCGACGAGGTCTCGCAGGACGGCGTGCGGCTCGGGGTCACGACGGTGCACTACTTCACGCCCGTGCCGGGGACGCGGCGCCGCCGGGCGCTCGCGCTCAGCGCCGTCATGCCGCATCCGCCCGGGATCGATCCCGACGACCGGCTGCTCGCCGCCACGAGGCTGCTGCTCGACGCGCACGTGTCGACGGTGCGCTGGCGGCGCTCGGAGGCCGGCGCGTGAGCCGCCGGTCCGTCGCGGCGCTCGCCCACGCCGACGCCGACCGCTGCATCGTGCTGCCCCACCTCGACCAGCCGCTCGACCGCGAGGCGTGGCTCGACGCCGCGACCGAGGCCGGCGTCGCGGCGAGCGCCCACTGGGAGCTCACCGAGCCTGCCTTCGTGCGGGCGACCGTGGAGCACGCGCTGTCGAAGCGCGCGCCGCAGGACGTGCTCGCGCTGCAGCTGTGGCCGGACGACGCCCCGATCGCCGGCGTCGTGCGGGTCTCGACCCACGACGCCGAGGGGCTCGAGGCGGTCGCCGCGCGGCTCGCGTCGAGCGGGGCGGCGCGCATCGACCGCATCGACGGCGCGATGGGCGCGGGATGCGAGTGGCTGCACCTCGCGCCGATCCCCGGCGAGTCGGAGGACGGCCTGGTCGGCTGGCAGGCGGTCTTCGCCGGCGACGAGGTCGACGTGCTCGTCACGCTCGAGCCGACGGTGCCGCAGCTGCTGCCCGCGCTGCTCGACGACGCGCGAGCGCTCGCGGCCGACCTCGTGATCGAGGTCGACGGCCGCCCCATGCGCGCGCTCGCGCTGCCGGAGCGGCTCGGGCTCGAGGTGGGGGAGAGCTGGGCGCCGGAGGACGACGCGTGAGCGGCCGGCGCTCCGCGAGCGAGTGGGTGCGCGAGCGCCCGCGCGGGGCGCGGGTGGACTGGGCGGAGCTCGAGGCCCGCGTGCTGCGCGACCAGCCCGCGGCGCTGCGGTCGCTCGGCGTCGCGGGGCGCGTCGTGCGCACGGAGGGCCGCGGCTGGCAGCTCGGGTTCGGCATCGCGGTGCTGCTCGCGACGGTCGTCGGCCTCGCGGTGGTGTGGGCGCCGATCTGGGGCCTCGCGACGCTCGCGGGCGACGCGTTCGGCCGCGTCGACGTCGACGGCGCCACGGCGATCCCGGTGGCCGGCATCGCGATGGTCGTCGCGGGCCTCGCGCAGGTCGTGCTGCTGCTGCGCACCGTGCGCGGCCGCTCCGGCGGCGACGGCGGCTCGATCGGCGCCGGCATCGCCGTGCTGGGCGTGCTCACCGCCGTCGGCATCGCCGTGGTGGGTGACCGGCAGGACGTGCCGGCGTGGCAGGCGTGGTTCGCGGTCGCGCTCGTCGGCGCCGGCATCGGCGCGCTGCACGCGGTGCTCGCTCGACGCGCGCGGCCGCGGGGCGAGCGCGCGACGAGCGCCGGACCCGACCCCGAGGCCGCCGCGGCGGCCGTGCGCGAGCTCGACCCCGCGGTGCGGGGCGAGCTCGAGGCCGACCGGCGGGCGGCGGTCGAGTGGCTGCGACTGCACGGCGCGATCGGCCCCGACGAGGCGGCTGCGGCGCTCGACGTCGAGCTCGGGCGGCTCGGCGCGACGCTCGGCCGCTGACGCGGCGGCCCGTCGGTCGGGGCATGGGCACCTCTCCCCATCGCGCTCCCGGTGTGCGCTCCGTAGGTTTGCTCGCAGGTGGTCCGGTCGGGCCCCAGAACTCGATTCGATGAGGAGACGGCTATGAGCGATTTCGGTGCTTCCTACGCCGAGATGGAGTCGGTGGCGGGCAAGCTCGACACCGGCCGTGAGGACATCTCGGGGGTCCTGAAGGACCTGAAGAGCCAGGTGGACACCCTGCTGGGTGAGGACTTCAAGACGCAGCACGCGTCGGGCAAGTTCGGCGAGGGCTACGAGGAGCTGACGACGGGCCTGGAGCAGGCCATCGAGGGCATCTCGGACATGGGTGAGGCGCTGCGCGGCATGATGCAGGCGATCCAGTCGCTCGACGAGCAGATGGCCGGCAGCTGAGCTGACGCGACATCGAGGGGCCGACCGGGAGGTCGGCCCCTTCGTCGTGCACCGCCGACGCTTGACCGTGCATGGGCGGTGGCCCTATCCTTGATCGGGTGTGCGCACGTGCGCGCCCTGCGTCATGCGCGGGGAGCGAGCGGGCCGCACTGGGCCGCGGACCAGAGTCCGCGATCCCCCACGGCATATCCACCACCCGCGAGGAGTGCGCGAGAGCGCGCGGTGGATCACCGATGGTGCCGGCGATGCCGGCGAACCACATCGAACCGCTGTCACCGTGCAGCAGGAAGAAGCAACGTGCCCACCATCCAGCAGCTGGTCCGCAAGGGTCGGTCGCCGAAGGTCTCGAAGACCAAGGCGCCCGCTCTCAAGGCGAACCCCCAGCAGCGCGGCGTCTGCACCCGCGTCTACACCACCACCCCGAAGAAGCCGAACTCGGCGCTGCGCAAGGTCGCCCGCGTGAAGCTCTCGAACGGCACCGAGGTCACCGCCTACATCCCCGGTGAGGGCCACAACCTCCAGGAGCACTCGATGGTGCTCGTCCGCGGCGGTCGTGTGAAGGACCTCCCCGGTGTGCGCTACAAGATCGTGCGCGGCGCGCTCGACACCCAGGCCGTGAAGAACCGCAAGCAGGCTCGCAGCCGCTACGGCGCGAAGATGGAGAAGAAGTAATGCCTCGCAAGGGTCCCGCCCCCAAGCGCCCGGTCGTTGCTGACCCCGTCTACGGCGCACCGATCGTCTCGCAGCTCGTCAACAAGATCCTCCTCGACGGCAAGAAGGGCCTCGCCGAGCGCATCGTCTACGGCGCGCTCGCCGGCGTCGGCACCAAGTCCGGTCAGGACGCGGTCGTCGTGCTCAAGAAGGGTCTCGACAACATCCGTCCGACCCTCGAGGTGAAGTCGCGCCGCGTCGGCGGCTCGACCTACCAGGTCCCCGTCGAGGTCAAGCCGCACCGCGCGAACACGCTCGCGCTGCGCTGGCTCGTCTCCTACGCCAAGGCGCGTCGCGAGAAGACCATGACCGAGCGCCTGCAGAACGAGATCCTCGACGCATCGAACGGCCTCGGCGCCGCGGTGAAGCGTCGCGAGGACACGCACAAGATGGCCGAGTCGAACAAGGCCTTCGCGCACTACCGCTGGTGATCGTCCGCTGACGAGGGTCCCGGCCCCGGCCGGGGCCCGCGTCGGCGCGACACCCCCAAACCCCGCTCCATCCACTCATCGGAGGAACCCTGTGGCACAGGACGTGCTCACCGACCTGAACAAGGTCCGCAACATCGGCATCATGGCCCACATCGATGCCGGCAAGACCACGACGACCGAGCGCATCCTGTTCTACACGGGCGTCAACCACAAGATCGGCGAGACGCACGACGGCGCGTCGACCACCGACTGGATGGAGCAGGAGCAGGAGCGCGGCATCACGATCACGTCGGCCGCCGTGACCTGCTTCTGGGACAAGAACCAGATCAACATCATCGACACGCCCGGTCACGTCGACTTCACCGTCGAGGTGGAGCGCTCGCTCCGCGTCCTCGACGGCGCGGTCGCCGTGTTCGACGGCAAGGAGGGCGTCGAGCCCCAGTCCGAGACCGTCTGGCGCCAGGCCGACAAGTACGACGTGCCCCGCATCTGCTTCGTCAACAAGATGGACAAGATGGGTGCCGACTTCTACTTCACGGTCGACACGATCATCAACCGCCTCGGCGCCCGTCCGCTGGTCATCCAGCTGCCGATCGGCTCCGAGAGCGCCTTCGAGGGCATCGTCGACCTGGTCGAGATGAACGCGAAGACCTGGCGCGGCGACGCCAAGGGTGACGTGAAGATGGGCGCCGAGTACGCCATCGAGGAGATCCCGGCCGACCTCAAGGAGAAGGCCGACGAGTACCGCAAGGCGCTGCTCGAGACCGTCGCCGAGACGGACGACGCCCTCATGGAGAAGTACTTCGAGGGCGAGGAGCTCACGGTCGCCGAGATCAAGGCCGCCATCCGCAAGATGACGGTCGCCTCGGAGATCTACCCCGTGCTCTGCGGCTCCGCGTTCAAGAACCGCGGCGTGCAGCCGATGCTCGACGCGGTCGTCGACTACCTCCCGACGCCGCTCGACGTGCCCGCCATCCCGGGCCACGACGTGCGCGACGAAGAGGTCATCATCGAGCGCCACGCCGACCGCGACGAGCCCTTCGCGGCGCTCGCCTTCAAGGTCGCCGTGCACCCCTTCTTCGGTCGCCTCACGTACGTGCGCGTCTACTCGGGTCACGTCGACTCGGGTGCCGCGGTCGCGAACTCGACCAAGAGCAAGAAGGAGCGCATCGGGAAGATCTTCCAGATGCACGCCAACAAGGAGATCCCGGTCGACTCGATGACCGCCGGTCACATCTACGCGGTCATCGGCCTCAAGGACACGACGACCGGCGACACGCTGAGCGACCCGGCCAACCAGGTCGTGCTCGAGTCGATGACGTTCCCCGAGCCCGTCATCGAGGTCGCGATCGAGCCGAAGACGAAGGCCGACCAGGAGAAGCTCTCCCTCGCCATCCAGAAGCTGGCGGAGGAGGACCCGACCTTCCGGACCGAGAACAACCCCGAGACCGGTCAGACGGTCATCAAGGGCATGGGCGAGCTCCACCTCGACATCCTCGTCGACCGCATGAAGCGCGAGTTCAAGGTCGAGGCCAACGTGGGCAAGCCCCAGGTGGCCTACCGCGAGACCATCAAGGGCACGGTCGAGAAGTACGACTACACGCACAAGAAGCAGACGGGTGGCTCCGGCCAGTTCGCCAAGGTGCAGATCAAGCTCGAGCCGATGGACCTGTCGGGCGAGGAGACCTACGAGTTCGTGAACGCCACCTCCGGCGGTCGCGTGCCCCGTGAGTACATCCCCTCGGTCGACGCGGGCATGCAGGACGCGATGCAGGTCGGCGTGCTCGCCGGCTTCCCGACGGTCGGCGTCAAGGCGACGCTGCTCGACGGTGCGGCGCACGACGTCGACTCCTCGGAGATGGCGTTCAAGATCGCCGGCTCGATGGCCTACAAGGAGGCAGCGCGCAAGGCTCAGCCGGTGCTCCTCGAGCCGCTCATGGCGGTCGAGGTGCGCACGCCGGAGGAGTACATGGGCGACGTCATCGGCGACCTGAACTCGCGTCGCGGGCAGATCCAGTCGATGGAGGATGCCCAGGGCGTGAAGGTCGTCAAGGCCCTCGTGCCGCTGTCGGAGATGTTCGGCTACGTCGGCGACCTGCGGTCGAAGACGTCCGGCCGTGCCGTCTACTCGATGGAGTTCTCGACCTACTCCGAGGTCCCCCGGGCCGTCTCGGACGAGATCGTCCAGAAGAGCAAGGGCGAGTGACGCCCGGGGCGGCCGAGAGGCCGCCCCGGCGCACCGCCGCTCGCCTCGGTTTCACCTGGACCGAGGACGCAAGTACCATAAACACACACCACCCGAACGCTCTGCCGCGACGCGGCGGTGCACTCATGAGAACAGTCCTAGGAGGACACAGTGGCTAAGGCCAAGTTCGAGCGGACCAAGCCGCACGTCAACATCGGAACGATCGGTCACGTCGACCACGGCAAGACGACGCTGTCGGCTGCGATCTCGAAGGTCCTGGCAGACAAGTACCCGTCGGCCACCAACGTGCAGCGCGACTTCGCGTCGATCGACTCCGCTCCCGAGGAGCGCCAGCGCGGCATCACGATCAACATCTCGCACATCGAGTACGAGACGCCGAAGCGCCACTACGCGCACGTCGACGCTCCTGGTCACGCTGACTACATCAAGAACATGATCACGGGTGCTGCCCAGATGGACGGCGCGATCCTCGTGGTCGCCGCCACCGACGGCCCCATGGCGCAGACGCGCGAGCACGTGCTGCTCGCCAAGCAGGTCGGCGTGCCGTACCTGATGGTCGCGCTCAACAAGTCCGACATGGTGGACGACGAGGAGATCCTGGAGCTCGTCGAGCTCGAGGTCCGCGAGCTGCTCTCGAGCCAGGGCTTCGACGGCGACGACGCTCCGGTCGTGCGCGTCTCCGCGCTCAAGGCCCTCGAGGGCGACGAGGCCTGGACCCAGGCCATCGTCGACCTGATGGACGCCGCTGACGAGAACATCCCGGACCCGGTCCGCGACCGCGACAAGCCGTTCCTCATGCCGATCGAGGACGTCTTCACGATCACCGGCCGTGGCACGGTCGTCACGGGTCGCGCCGAGCGCGGCACGCTCGCGATCAACTCCGAGGTCGAGATCGTCGGCATCCGCCCGACGCAGAAGACCACGGTCACGGGCATCGAGATGTTCCACAAGCAGCTCGACGAGGCATGGGCCGGCGAGAACTGCGGTCTCCTGCTCCGTGGCACGAAGCGCGAGGACGTCGAGCGCGGCCAGGTCGTCGTGAAGCCGGGCTCGGTCACGCCGCACACGAACTTCGAGGGCACGGCGTACATCCTCGCCAAGGACGAGGGCGGCCGTCACAACCCGTTCTTCACGAACTACCGCCCGCAGTTCTACTTCCGCACCACCGACGTCACGGGCGTCATCTCGCTGCCCGAGGGCACCGAGATGGTCATGCCCGGTGACACCACCGACATGACGGTCGAGCTGATCCAGCCGATCGCCATGGAGGAGGGCCTCGGCTTCGCCATCCGCGAGGGTGGCCGCACGGTCGGCGCCGGCACGGTGACGAAGATCATCAAGTAGTCATCCGACTGCGCTCGGAGGGGGTCAGGCTTCGGCCTGGCCCCCTTCGTCGTGCCCGGCCGGCGGCTAGCATCCGGGTGTGGAGCGGGACGAGTTCGATGCACTCTCGATCCGGCTCGCGGACTGGGCCGCCAGCGCTGACGGCGTGCTCGGCCTCGTGCTCGTCGGCAGCACCGCCGCCGCCGAGCACGAGCCGGACCCGTGGAGCGATCACGACTTCTTCGTCATCGCCGAGCCGAGCGCGGTGGAGCGCCTGCGCGCGACCGCGGCATGGCTCCCGAGCCGCCGCTCGCCGATCGCGCTGCACGAGCGCGACACCGAGCACGGCGCGTGGGTCGTCTACGAGGACGGGCACCTGCTCGAGTACGCGGTGTTCACGCCCGCCGAGCTCGCCGCGAGCCGCAGCGGCGCCCACCGGGTCGTCGTCGACCGCGTCGGGGACCTGCCGGCGCGCATCCGCCCGACCCTCGAGCCCGTGCCGCGCGATCCCGCGACGCTCGCGACGGCGCTGCACCGCGCGCTGCTCGTGGGCGGCGGGCGCGCCGCGCGCGGCGAGCGCCTCGCCGCGCGGCGCCACCTCGTCGACGCCGCCGGATCGCTGCTCGCGCTCGCGCAGCTGCTCGCGGAGCCCGTCGGCCCCGCCGACCCGCATGACCCCTGGCGGCGGGTGGAGCTGACGGATCCCGAGCTCGCGGCGGCGCTCGACGCGCTCCTCGCGCGCGGCGATGCCACCGCGGCGCTCGGTCTCGCCGCGCTCGCCGAGCGGGTGGCCGGCGGAGAGCCGTGGTGGCCGGGGGCGCTGGCCCACGCCGTGCGCGCGCGGCTCGCGACGATGCGCGGCTGAGCGCCGGCGGGGCTGGACGCGCACGCCGCACGAGCGGAGGATGGAGCCGTGGCAGCGCAGCGGACGAGACCGACCGACGTGAGCGTGCAGGAGTTCCTCGACGCCGCGCAGCCCCCGCGACGCGTCGAGGAGGGCCACCGCATGGCGGCGATCATGCAGGAGGAGACGGGCGCGGAGCCCGCCATGTGGGGGCCGAGCATGATCGGGTACGGCTCGTACCACTCCGTGTCGCCGTCCCGGACGTCGACGACCGAGGGCGACTGGCCGAAGGTGGCGTTCTCGCCGCGCAGGGCCGCCATCTCGCTCTACGGGCTCAAGGACCTGGCGGAGGGCGCCGCGCTGATGCCCGCGCTCGGCGCGTACACGGAGGGCGCGGGCTGCGTCTACGTCAAGCGCCTCGAGGAGGTCGACGAGGACGTGCTGCGGCGGCTCATCAGGATCGCGTGGAGCAGGCCGGACGACCTCGCGCGATGACGAGCCGGCCGGTGGGACGCCGGTGGCCGCGCTGGGCGGGTCGCGCGACTGCCATAGCCTGGACGCGTGGTGCAGATCATCGAGTTCGAGACGCAGGAGACGACCATCGAGGGCCTCGCCCTCATCCGCATGAAGCAGGTGATCGAGGATCGCGGCACGGTGCGGGAGTTCTTCCGCGCCTCCGCGTTCGAGGCCGCCGGCATCCCGCTGCCCGCCTTCCGGCAGGTGAACGTGACCGAGACCAACCCCGGCGCGATCCGCGGCATGCACGGCGAGGCGATGGTCAAGCTCATCGCGATCGCCCACGGCACGGCGTGGGGCGCATGGGTGGACGCGCGTCCCGAGTCGCCCACGCGCGGCGCCGTCTTCCAGACCCCGCTCGAGCCCGGCGTGCAGATCATCGTGCCGGAGGGCGTGTGCAACGGCTTCCAGTCGACCGGCGACAGCCCGACGCAGTACGTCTACTGCTTCACCGACGAGTGGGTGCCCGGCATGACCGGCGTCGCGATCACGCCGCTCGACCCCGCACTCGGCATCGACTGGCCCCTGCCCGTCGACACGGGCGACCGCTCGCGCATCAGCGAGAAGGACCTCGCCGCGCCGACGCTCGCCGAGGTGCTCGCCCGTGGGTGACCCGGTCGGCGTCGCCGGCGCGGTGCTGCTGCTCGTCGGCGCCGCCTTCAGCGTGGTCGTCTGGCCGGCGTTCCTGCGCCGCATCGCCGCCGACCCGCGCTCGCGCGACGCGGCCGGGAAGGCGACGCGCTTCCTCACGGTGCACCGGACGCTGATCGCGACGGCCCTCGTCATCGCGGTCGCGCAGGCGGTCCTCGGCATCTGGTGGCTCGCCTCGCGCTGATCGGCGGCCCGGCCGCGGACGTCCATGGCGCGTCCAGCGCGCATCCGGTTGGCTGGGGGACAGTCGGCGCAGCCGCGTCGGCCAGCTGACGAGAGGTGCGACCATGGCAGACAGCCCGATCCGCGATGGCGGCGACCAGCCGCTCGACGACGAGAAGCCCCTGCGCACGGCGACCGACGGCGCGACCGCGGGTAGGGGCGGCGCGACGGCGTCCGGCCGCCCGACGACGTCCGATCGCGCGACGACGGGCGTCGGGCACGGCGAGCACGGCGACGCGCCCCTGCCCGGCGGCGACGCGGCAGGGCCGCTCGACGGCGTGGACGAGCCGGGGCCGGACGGCGAGCAGCCGCCGGTGCCCACCGGGGGAGAGCCGCCCGCGCCGGACCCGAACGTGCAGTACGACGGACAGGCCGACTTCACGGCGGAGGCGACGGGCGAGCGCTACACGCGCTCGGTGCAGGAGGGGCTCGACGCGATCGACGAGCACAAGGCCCGCATCGCCGAGCTCGAGGCAGAGCGCGACGCCGCGCCCGACGTGCCGGACGAGCCGCTCGAGCCGGGGCCCGGCGCGCCGGACGTGCCCGGCGGTCCCGACCCGAGCAGCCCCGAGGCGCCGGAGGTCCCGGTGCTGCCGGATGCCCCGGGTGCGCCCGCGACGCCCGGTGCGCCCACCGGTCCCGACGCGCCGCAGGGCCCGGGGGTGCTGCGACCGCCGTCGGGCGGCGACGACCCCAGCGGGCTCGACGACCCCTACGACGGCGGCGTGCCCCGCTGACCCGGTCGCCCGGCGTGGCTCACGCGGCGCCGGGCACCCGTCGCGCCGCCGCCTCGACGAGCGCGCGCAGCAGCTCCTGCACCGCCGGCTCCTGCGGGTCCGCGACGACGGCGCCGATCTCGCGCCGGGCGAGCGGATGCCGCACCGGCACCTCGCGCGCGCCGTCGTCGATGCGCGCGGGGCTCGGGGGCAGCACGGCGACGCCGAGACCCGCCGCGGCGAGGCCGCGCGCCGCGCGGTAGTCGCCCACCTCGAACGCCGGCGCCGGCACCTCGCCCGCCGAGGCGAAGAGCGACTGGACGGCGTCGTGGATGCCGAAGCCCGGCGCGAGCATGATCTGCGGCCAGGCGCGCAGCGCGTCCACCGACACCTCGTGCATGCCGGCGAGCGGGTGGTCGGGGGCGGCGACCGCGACGAGCGGCTCCGCATAGAGCATCGTCACGGCGCCGTGCGACGCAGGCGGGCTGGCCACGACCGCGATGTCGGCGGTGCCGCCGGCGAGCGCCTCGAGGCACGTCGCGCGGGAGCCGTGGAGCAGCCGCAGCCCGACCGCGGGCCAGCGTGCCCGGAACCGTCGGATCGCCTCGGGCACGAGCCGCTCGCCGAGCATCGTCTGGAACGCGATGCCGAGCTCGCTGGCGCCGATCTCGCCGGCGCGGGCGATCGCCGAGAGGGCGTCGTCGATCGATCGCAGGGCCGCCTCCCCGGCGTCGGCGAGCGCATCGCCCGCGGGCGTGAGCGCGACGCCCCTGCCCTCACGCCGCACCACAGGGGCGCCGACGACCCCGGCGATACGCTGCAGCGCCCGCGTCGCGCTCGGCTGCGGGATGCCGAGCTCGTCGGCCGCGGCGGTGACGGTGCCGGTGCGTCGCACGGCGACGAGCACGGGCAGGTCGCGCAGCAGTCGCGCGTCGTGCGGGGCGGCATGCATGCGCTCAGCGTATGGGATGCGCGTCGGGCGGCATTGGTCATGCGTCTGACGATGGCTTAGCGTCGGAGCCGTGACCGCCGCATCCGCCACCGTCGAACGCCCGGCGGCGGGCATCAGCATCACGCCCCGAAGGCTCACCGTCGCGCTCCTGGCGCTCGGGCTCGCGACCTTCACGCAGCTCTACGCCATCCAGGGCGCGCTGCCCCAGCTCGCGCGCGAGCTGGGCGCGACCCCGTCCGAGGCTGCGCTCACCGTCTCGCTCGCGACCGCCGGCCTCGCGGCCTCCGTGATCCCGTGGGCGTTCGCAGCCGACCGCTTCGGCCGGCTCGCGATGATGCGGCTCGCGGCGATCGGCTCGATCGTGCTCTCGGCGGCGGTGGTCCTCGCGCCGACCACCGAGGTGCTGCTCGCCGTGCGCTTCGTTGGCGGCGCGATGCTCGGCGCGGTCCCGGCCCTGAGCGTCGCCGTCGCGTACGAGCGGCTGAGCGGTCGCGCGGCCGCCGCCGTCGCAGCCGCGTACATCGCCGGCACCTCGGTGGGCGGGGCCGCCGGCCGCCTGGTCGTCGGTCCGCTCGCGCCGCTCGTCGGATGGCGCTGGGCCGTGCTCGTCGTCGTCGCGGTCGGCACCGCGGCGATCGTCGTCTTCCTGCTGGCCATCCGCGGCAGGACGGCGGGGCCGCCGCCCGCAGCCGAGCCGCGCCGCCGCCGCATGGCCGAGGCGCTCCGGGGGCCCGGCCTGCGGTCGCTCTACCTGCAGGCCTTCCTGCTCGTCGGCGTGCAGGTGGGCGTCTACAACTACCTGGCGTTCCGCCTCGAGGCGCCCCCGTACGCGCTCGCCCCCGCGGTCGCGTCGCTCATCTTCGTCGCGTACGCGGCGGGCACGATCGGGTCGCGCTCGTCGAGCTGGATCGCCGGCCGCATCGGGGCGCGCGCGACGATGCTCGCGGGCCACGGCACCATGCTCGTCGGCCTCGCGCTGCTCGCGCTGGCGCCGCTGCCGGTCGTGATCGCCGGCCTCGTGCTCGCGACGCTCGGCTTCTTCCTGGCGCACGCGACCGCCGCCTCGCAGGTGGGGGCACGGGCGAGCGCGATCGCGCGGTCGCAGGCCGGCGCGTTCTACACGATCGGCTTCTACGTGGGGTCGGCGGTCGTCGGCTGGGCGCTCGGGCTGCCCTTCGAGGCCGCCGGCTGGCCCGCGCTCACGGCGTGCGCGATGGGGCTCGTCGTCGTCTCGCTCGTGCTCTCGCTCGTCGCCGCGCGCGCGGAGCGCTCCGGGCGCCGGGCCATGCAGGCCGCGTCCGCCCGCTAGGGGCCCTCGGGCGGCGCCGCCTCGAGCCCGGCTCGCGCCGCGCCGAGGCGGCGCCCGAGCTCCGCCGCGGCGGCGGCGCACCGCTCGCCGAGCGCCGCCCAGTCGGGGCCGTCGACAGGCCCCGCGTCCAGCAGCCGGAAGGTCAGGCCGACCGACGCGGCCGGCACGCCCGCCGCATCGAAGGCGGCCGCGGCCACCGAGCCGTACGCGGGGTCGACCTCGCCCTCCTCGGTCGCCCACCCGCGCCGCCGCACCGCGGCGAGCATCGTCGTGAGCGCTGCGCGCGTCGCCGGCCGCTCGCCGGCCAGGTCGCGGTCGTGCGGCAGCAGCGCGCGCACCTGGTCGTCGCCGAGCGCCGCGAGCATCGCGCGGCCGGTCGCCGTCCGCACCGCCGGCAGCCGCACGCCGACGCGCGACACGGTCGCGGGGGATCGCCTGCCCTCGCCGCGGCCCGCGTAGGCGACGTCGCTGCCGGCGAGCACCGCGAGATGGCTCGTCGCGGGCACGGTCGCGGCGGCGACGAGCCGGTCGAGGATGGGCTGCGCGAGCCGCTCGAGCCGCGTGGCGGCCGCGACCCTCGACCCGATCTGCTGCACGCGCGCGCTGGGCCCCCACGCGCCGAGCTCCGGGTAGTGCACGAGGAAGCCCTCGTCGCGCATCACCTGCAGCAGCTGGTAGGCGCTCGAGCGCGGCATCCCGAGCTCGCGCGCGATCGTCGCCGCGCGCACGGGTCCCGGCTGCTCGGCCAGCAGCGACAGCACGCGCAGCGCGCTGCGCGCCGCCGGCATCCTCGCGGTCCCCATGCGCCCCTCCGTCCTCACCGCCGGGCGTCCCTGCGGGTGGTCACGACACGCCGCGCGGGCGCCCCGCGCACGGCGCGTCGTGACCACCCGGTGGACAGCGAGCGTAGCGGAGTCTGAGATCTCAGACGGCAAAGCATGCGGAGCCGATGCGGAGGGGCGCCCGCGGCAGTGGAATGGGGGCATGCCAGTGATCATCGGAGACGCCCCCCTCAGCCGGCACGACGTCGTGCAGGTCGCCCGCTTCGATGCGGAGGTCGTGCTCAGCCCGGCGGCGCTCGAGCGCATCGACGCGGCGCGCGCCGTCATCGACGACCTCGCCGCCGACGTGCGCCCCCACTACGGCATCTCCACCGGCTTCGGCGCGCTCGCGAACACCGCGATCGCGCCGGCCGACCGCACGCGCCTGCAGCAGTCGCTCATCCGCTCGCACGCCGCCTCGAGCGGCGAGCCGGTCGAGCGCGAGGTCGTGCGCGGCCTCATGCTGCTGCGGCTGCAGACCCTCGCGACCGGCCGCACGGGCATCCGCCGCGCGACCGCCGAGCTCTACGCCGCGATGCTCAACGCGGGCATCACGCCCGTCGTGGGCGAGTACGGCTCGCTCGGCTGCTCCGGCGACCTCGCGCCGCTCTCGCACGTCGCGCTCGCCGCGATGGGCGAGGGCGTCGTGCAGGTCGATCGCCCGGGCGAGCCCGGCACGAGCGAGGCGGTGACGATGGATGCGGCCACGGCGCTCGCAGCGGCCGGCCTCACGCCCGTCGTGCTCGCCGAGAAGGAGGGCCTCGCGCTCGTCAACGGCACCGACGGCATGCTCGCGATGCTGTGCCTCGCGCTCGCCGACCTCGACCGGCTGCTCGACACCGCCGACCTCGCGGCCGCGATGAGCGTCGAGGGCCTGCTCGGCACCGACGCCCCGTTCGCGGCCGACCTCATGGCGCTCCGGCCGCACGCCGGCCAGGCGACGAGCGCCGCGCAGATCGCGGCGCTGCTGCGCGGCAGCGCGATCGTCATGAGCCACAAGGGCCCGGAGGACACCCGCGTGCAGGACGCCTACTCGCTGCGGTGCGCGCCGCAGGTGCACGGCACCGCGCGCGACACCGCGGCGCACGCCGAGCGGGTCGCGGAGGTCGAGCTCGCGAGCGCGGTCGACAACCCGGTCGTCATGCCGGACGGCCGCGTCGTCTCGAACGGCAACTTCCACGGCGCGCCGATCGCCGCCGTGCTCGACTTCCTCGCCATCTCGATCGCGGACGTGGCATCGATGAGCGAGCGGCGCAGCGACCGGTTCCTCGACCCGTCGCGCTCCTACGGGCTGCCGCCGTTCCTCGCCGACGACCCCGGGGTCGACTCGGGGCTCATGATCGCGCAGTACACGCAAGCGGGCATCGTCTCGGAGCTCAAGCGGCTCGCCGTCCCCGCATCCGTCGACTCGATCCCGTCGAGCGCGATGCAGGAGGACCACGTCTCGATGGGCTGGGGCGGCGCGCGCAAGCTGCGCCGCGCGATCGACGGGCTCGAGCGCGTGCTGGCGATCGAGGTGATGACCGCCGCGCGCGGCATCGAGCTGCGCGCCGAGGCGCCGGGGGAGCGCACGGGCGAGGCGATCGCGCTGCTCCGCCAGGTCGTGCCAGGGATCGGTCCCGACCGCTTCCTGGCCCGCGACATCGAGATGACGCGGCTGCAGGTCCAGGGCGGCGCGGTGCTGCTCGCGGCAGGGCTGACCGACCGCATCCGCTCCTGGGCTGCCGCGACCGAGACCGAGACGAACGACGAAGGAGACCGATGATGGACGGCGCACGCGAGGTCCGGGCCCACCGCGGCAGCGAGCTGCACACGAAGGGCTGGCAGCAGGAGGCCGCGCTGCGGATGCTCATGAACAACCTCGACCCCGAGGTGGCCGAGCACCCCGACGAGCTCGTCGTCTACGGCGGCACCGGCAAGGCGGCCCGCGACTGGGCGTCGTTCGACGCGATCGTGCGCGAGCTGTCGACGCTCGAGGACGACGAGACGCTGCTCGTGCAGTCGGGGCGCCCCGTCGGCGTCATGCGCACGCACGCGTGGGCGCCGCGCGTGCTCATCGCGAACTCCAACCTCGTGGGCGACTGGGCGACGTGGCCCGAGTTCCGCCGCCTCGAGGCCGAGGGGCTCACGATGTACGGGCAGATGACGGCCGGCAGCTGGATCTACATCGGCACCCAGGGCATCCTGCAGGGCACGTTCGAGACGTTCGCCGCCGTCGCCCGCGCGCTCGGCCGCGACAGCCTGGCCGGCACGATCACGCTCACCGCCGGGCTCGGCGGCATGGGCGGCGCGCAGCCGCTCGCCGTCACGATGAACGACGGCGTCGCCATCTGCGTCGACGTCGACCCGAGCCGCATCGCGCGGCGCATCGAGCACCGCTACCTCGACGTCGAGGCGACGACGATCGAGGATGCGCTCGCGCGCGCCGTCGAGGCGCGGGACGCCGGCACGCCGCTCTCGATCGGCCTGCTGGGGAACGCCGCCGACGTCGTGCCGCAGCTGCTCGCCATGGGGGCCCCGATCGACATCGTCACCGACCAGACGAGCGCGCACGACCCGCTCGCGTACCTGCCGAGCGGCGTCGCCTTCGAGGACTGGGACGCCGAGCGGCGGCGCGACCCCGAGGGCTTCACCGAGCGGGCGCGCGCCTCGATGGCGCGCCACGTCGAGGCGATGGTCGGCTTCCAGGCGGCCGGGGCCGAGGTGTTCGACTACGGCAACTCGATCCGCGCGGAGGCGCGGCTCGGCGGCTACGACGACGCGTTCGCGTTCCCCGGGTTCGTGCCGGCGTACATCCGCCCGCTCTTCTGCGAGGGCAAGGGCCCGTTCCGCTGGGCCGCGCTCTCGGGCGACCCCGAGGACATCCGCCGCACCGACGAGGCGATCCTCGAGCTCTTCCCCGACGACGCGCACCTCGCGAAGTGGATCCGGATGGCGCAGGAGCGCGTGCAGTTCCAGGGGCTCCCTGCCCGCATCTGCTGGCTCGGCGCCGGCGAGCGCGACCGGGCGGGGCTGCGCTTCAACGAGATGGTCGCCGACGGCACCCTCTCGGCACCCGTCGTCATCGGCCGCGACCACCTCGACTCGGGCTCGGTCGCGAGCCCGTACCGCGAGACCGAGGCGATGCGCGACGGCTCCGACGCGATCGCCGACTGGCCGCTGCTCAACGCGCTCGTCAACACCGCGTCCGGCGCGAGCTGGGTCTCGATCCACCACGGCGGCGGCGTCGGCATCGGCCGCTCGATCCACGCCGGCCAGGTGACGGTCGCCGACGGCTCAGCGCTCGCCGCAGAGAAGCTCGCGCGCGTGCTCTCGAACGATCCCGCGATGGGCGTCATCCGCCACGTCGACGCCGGGTACGACGAGGCCGCCCGCTTCGCCGCCGACCACGACGTGCGCGTGCCGATGCGCGATCGCGCGTGAGGCGGCGCTGACGTGGCGAGCACGCTCCTCACCGGCATCGGCGAGCTGACGACGAACGACGACGAGCTCGGCCGGATGCGCGACGCTGCCGTCGTCGTCGACGGCGACCTCGTCGCGTGGGTCGGCGAGGCATCCGCCGCCCCGGCCGCCGACGAGCTGGTCGACGTCGGCGGACGAGCGGTGCTGCCCGGCTGGGTCGACAGCCACACGCACCTCGTCTTCGCCGGCGACCGCACCGCCGAGTTCGAGGCCCGCATGGCGGGGGAGGCGTACGCGGCCGGCGGCATCGGGGTCACCGTCGCCGCCACGCGCGCGGCGACCGACGCGGAGCTCGCCGCCAACCTCGACCGGCTCGTCGACGAGGCGCTGCGCGGCGGCACGACCGCGCTCGAGACGAAGACCGGCTACGGCCTCACGGTCGCCGACGAGCTGCGGTCCGCGCGCATCGCCGCAGGCCGCGCCGACTCCGTCAGCTTCCTGGGGGCGCACCTCGTGCCCTCGGAGGCGTCGGACGACGAGGCCTACGTCGACCTCGTCGTCGGCGACATGCTCGCGGCCGTCGCACCGCACGTCGACGCCGTCGACGTCTTCTGCGAGCTGGGCGCCTTCGACGAGCGGCAGTCGCGGCGGGTCCTCGAGGCGGCGCGCGCCGCAGGGCTCGCGCTGCGCGTGCACGGCAACCAGCTCGGCCCCGGCCCCGGCGTGCGGCTCGCGGTCGAGCTGGGCGCGCTGAGCGTCGACCACGTCGCGTTCCTCGACGAGGAGGAGGTGCTGCTGCTCGCCGAGAGCTGGCACGGGGGCCGCGGCACGGTCGCGACCGTGCTGCCCGCGTGCGACCTGTCGACGCGCATGCCGCTCGCGCCCGCGCGCAGGCTGCTCGACGCCGGGGCGGTCGTGGCGATCGCCACGAACTGCAACCCGGGCACGTCGTACACGACCTCGATGGCGTTCTGCGTCGCGACCGCGGTGCTGCAGATGGGGCTCACGATCGAGGAGGCGGTGCGCGCGGCGACGCTCGGCGGTGCCGTCGCGCTCGACCG
The DNA here is from genome assembly GCF_003752465.1 of Agrococcus jenensis. Taxonomy (NCBI): domain Bacteria; kingdom Bacillati; phylum Actinomycetota; class Actinomycetes; order Micrococcales; family Microbacteriaceae; genus Agrococcus; species Agrococcus jenensis. Next base: position 1,413,556 of record NZ_RKHJ01000001.1, read on the forward strand.
CGACGCCCCGCGCGTCGGGCCGGACGGCCGCGCGCTCGCGCCGCTCGGGCGCATCCGCCCGGGCGCGCGCGCCGACCTGCAGGTGCTCGACGCGCCGTCGATCACGCACCTCGCGTACCGGCCGGGGGTGCCGCTCGTGCACGCGCTCTGGCGGGCGGGCGAGCGGGTGGTCTGAGCGGTCCGCGCCGGTCCGCGCGACGTCGACGTCGATTGGTCGCTCGTGGCTGCTCGTGGGCCTCCCGCACCGCCATGCGCGACCACTCGACGCCCGGCCGCGCGGGGAGCGACCAATCGGCGCCGGGCCGGCGCACGCTCGCCGCGTCCAGGGCCGCTCCAAAGGTGCACCACTACGCTCGCGACATGACCGTGAGCCTCAGAGGACTGTCGACGGCCGTGCCGCCGACGCAGCTCGTGCAGACCGACGTCCAGGAGGTGTTCGGCTCGCAGCCGGGGCTGTCGCGGCTCGCGCAGCGCATCGTCTCGACCTCGTTCGGGCTCTCGGGCATCGAGCGCCGCTACACCGTGCTCGAGGAGCTGACGCTCGACGGCCCGCCCGCCGAGGACCCCTCCTTCTACGACCGCGCGAGCGGCCTGCTGCTCGACCCGGGCACCCGGCTGCGCAACGACGTCTACGCCGAGCACGCCTCCCGGCTCTACGTCGAGGCGGGCGGTGCGGCCATCGCCGCGGTGCCGGGCATCGAGGCCGCCGACGTCACGCACGTCATCACGGTCTCGTGCACCGGGTTCTACGCGCCCGGGCCAGACTTCGTCATCGCGCGCGACCTCGGCCTGCGCGCCGGCGTGCAGCGCTACCACCTCGGCTTCATGGGGTGCTACGCCTCGATGCCCGCGCTGCGGCTCGCGACGCAGCTGTGCCAGGCCGACCCCGAGGCGGTCGTGCTCGTCGTCAGCGTCGAGCTGTGCACGCTGCACCTGCGCACGTCGAACGACCCCGACACCATCGTCGCGACGTCGCTCTTCGGCGACGGTGCGGGGGCAGGCATCGTGACCGCGCGCGAGCTCGAGCCCGGCGAGCGCGGCTTCGCGCTCGAGGCCTTCGCGACGCGCACGACGCCGCAGGGCGAGGGCGCCATGGCGTGGCGCATCGGCGACCACGGCTTCGAGATGGTGCTGTCGAACGCGGTCCCGTCGCTCATCGGCGAGCACGTGACCGGCGCCATCGAGCCGCTGCTCGAGTCGGAGCCGCCGCTCGTCGACGCGCTGCACGACGGTGCGGTGGGCGGCGCGATCGACCACTGGGCCATCCACCCCGGCGGGCGCAGCATCCTGGACCACGTCGAGTCGACGCTCGCGCTCTCCGAGTCGCAGCTCGTGCCGGCGCGCGAGACGCTGCGCGACTTCGGCAACATGTCGAGCGCGACGGTGCTCTTCGTGCTCGACCGCATCCTGCGCGACCCGGGCGCCGCCGACGGCGACCGCGTCGCCGCGATGGCGTTCGGCCCGGGCCTCACGGTCGAGTCGGCGCTGCTCACCGTCCGAGGCTGAGCGGCCCCGCCGTGCCGCTCGGACGGCTGCGCGCGCGCGACGAGGACGTGCGCGAGCTCATGGACGACCCGGACTGCGACCCGGCGATGCTCGCGCGCACCTATGCGCGCTTCGACCTCGTGAACGCCGTCGTCTCCGGCCGGCGCGCGATCTACCGCCGCTGGATCCGCCCGCGCCTGCGCGCTGGTCGCGCCGTGCGGCTGCTCGACGTCGGCACCGGGGGTGCCGATCTGCCGCGCCGGATGCTGCACTGGGCCGCGCGCGACGGCGGCGCCCTCGAGGTGGTCGCGATCGACCCGGAGCCCCGCGCGATCGCCTACGCCCGGGCGCAGCCCGCGGTGCCGGGCCTCGAGCTGCGGCAGGCGGCGACGGGCGACCTCGTCGCCGACGGCGAGCGCTTCGACGTGATCGTGTCGAACCACGTGCTGCACCACCTCTCGTCCCGCGAGCTCGGTGCGCTGCTCGCCGACTCGGAGGCGCTGCTCGCCCCGGGCGGCGTCGCGGTGCACGCCGACATCGCGCGCTCCCCGCTCGCCTACGCGGGCTTCGCGGCCGGCACGCTCCCGTTCGAGCCGACGCTGCTGCGCGGCACGTACATCCGCGCGGACGGCCTCACGTCCATCCGGCGCAGCCACACGCCCGCCGAGCTCGCGGCCGCGGTGCCGCCGGGCTGGGGCGTGCGGCGGGGCGTGCCGTTCCGGCTCGAGCTCGTCCGGGCCCAGCCCGTCCGGCCCCGCCCGTGAGCGACCACGACGTCGCGATCGTGGGCGGCGGCGCGGTCGGGCTGCACCTCGCGTGCCTGCTCGCGCAGCGCGGGGTGGACGTCGTCGTGCTCGAGCGGCGGACCGACCCGTCGGCCGCGTCGCGCGCGATCGGCATCCACCCGCCCGGGCTCGCCGCGCTCGACGCCGCGGGCGTGGGCGGGGCGGTCCGCGCCGAGGCGACCGAGATCCGCTCGGGCGTCGCGCTCAGCCGGGGCAGGCTGCTCGCCCGCGTGCGCTTCGGCGGCCAGCCCATCCTCGCGCTGCCCCAGCACCGCACCGAGGCGCTGCTGCGCGAGCGGCTCGACGCGCTCGCCCCGGGCGCGCTGCGCACCGGCATCGAGCTGGCCGGGCTCGACGACGACGGCGAGCGGGTCGCCCTCGCGACGCACGGGGACGGCGCCGTCCGGGCGCGCTGGGCGGTGGGGGCCGACGGCATCCGCAGCACGACCCGGCAGCTGCTCGGCATCCGGATGCTGCCGCGCCGCGGCGTCGGCGGCTACGCCATGGCCGACGCGCCGGACACCACCCGCGCGGGTGCGACGGCGATGCTGCACCTCGAGCCCGGCGGGATCGTCGAGTCGTTCCCGATGCCCGGCGGGCAGCGGCGCTGGGTCGCGCGGCTGGCCGCACCCGAGCCGGGGATGACGACGGCGCAGCTGCAGCGCATCCTCGACCAGCGCGTGCCGGAGCCGCCGCTGCTGCCGGCCGACGCCACGACGAGCGCCTTCCTCGCGCGCCAGCGCCTCGCGGAGCGCTTCGTGCGCGGACGGGTCGTGCTCGTGGGCGACGCCGCGCACGAGGTGAGCCCGATCGGCGGGCAGGGCATGAGCCTCGGCTGGCTCGACGGGCTCGCGCTCGACCGGGCGCTCGCCCGCGGGACCGCGCCCGCCGACGAGCTCGCCGCCTACGAGCGCGGGCGCCGCCGCGCCGCCGAGCGCGCGATGCGGCGGGCTGCCTGGAACATGGCGATGGGCGCGCCCGCTGGCCGGGCGGAGCTCGAGGCCAGGCTCGCGCTCGTGCGCGCGCTCGCGGTGCCGCCCGGGAGCGCGGCCGTGCGGGCGGCCTTCACGATGCGGGGGCTGTGACCGCTCGCCCCGCGAGGCCCGCGAGCGACTCGAGCACGCACAGGGCCGTGAGCCGCACGGTGCGGCCGTCCTCGGCGTCGGCGGTCGCGTCGACCTCGGCGAGGTCCACCGAGCGCACCGCCGCGTGGCCGGCGATGGCCCGCACGAGGGTGCGCAGCTGCCAGGCGCTCAGCCCGCCGGGGGTCGATGCCGGGCAGCCGGGCGCCACCGAGCGGTCGCACGCGTCGACGTCGACGTCGAGGTGCACCGGCCCGCCGGCGGCGGCGGCGATCGACACGGCTCGCACCGCGATCGCCGCGAGCGGCTGCTGCTCGAGCTCGTCGCGCGAGATCGTCGTGATGCCCGCGTCCCGCGCGCGCTGCGCGTACTCGGCGGAGTTCGCGAAGTCCTGGATGCCCAGCTGCACCACGCGCCGCCCGTCGAGCCCCGCCTCGAGCAGCCGGCGCACGGGGGAGCCGTTGCTGCGCCCGTCGCGCAGGTCGTGGTGGGCGTCGATCGTGATGAGGCCGGCGGTGCCGATCGACGCGCCCCAGCTGCCGAGCGCCGCGGGGACGGTGGCGGCGTTGTCGCCGCCGATCGCGATCACGAGCCGCGCGCGGCCCGCAGCGCGCGCGACGAGCGCGGTCGCGGCATCCTCGTCGCGGTCCGGGTCGACCGCGTCGCCGGCGTCGGCCACCCGCAGCGCGTCGACCGCCGCCCCCGTCGCGTGCGGCGAGTAGCGCCGCAGCGCCTCCCGCACCGCAGCCGGGGTCGCGTGCGCGCCGGTGGGGCTGAGCGAGGTCGCGTGCGTGCCGATGCCGAGGACGACCGCGTCGAGCTGCTCGGCGCCGTCGTCGAGCGCGGGCCACGCGCCCGCGCGCGGCCAGCGGGGGTCGTGGGGCAGGGGAGTGGCCGCGAGCGTGGCGGGGAGCGTAGGAGGGGTCGGCGACATGCCGCGAGCGTACCGACGCCCCACGCCGGGCGGTGGTGATGCGCCGAGCCGGCGCACTGGCGGCTCAGAGGCTCGTGTGGTTCGGTGTCCTCACGCCGCGACCGTCGCGAGCGTAGGCAGGAGGCGTGCATGGGCATCGGCGATCTCGTGAACAAGGCGAAGGAAGCGCTCAGCAGCGAGCAGGGCGAGCAGACCAGCGACCGGATCATCCAGGGCGCAGGCGACGGCTTCGACAGGCTCAGCGGCGGGCGCTTCGCCGACCGCACCGACTCCGTGCAGGAGCACGCGGACCGGTTCCTCGGGCAGGGCGGCGCAGACGCCGCGCTCCCGCAGGACGACGCAGACGCTGCCACGGTGCAGCCGCAGGACGACGCACCGCGCCACTAGCGCGCGGACGACCGAGGGGCGGGGTGCGAACCCCGCCCCTCCGCATGTCCGGCCACGGTGCGGACCGATCCCCGAGCCGCGGCCGCCGCGCCAGCACTGCCGAGTCGGCGCGACACGCCCGGGTTGCACGAGCATCCGCATCCGTGCGAGAATCGACAGGTTGCAAACGCGGCGTCTCACGCCGCTCACTGCCCTGGCAGTGCACAGGACGATCACGATCCTGGGCCGCGGGCAGCCGACACAGAAGAACTTCGCCGAACTCGAGCATGGCATGTCCGTGCTCGGTACGGTGCGCGCCCCTCGCGGGCATTGACAGAAGAACAGCGGTGCATCGACAGGTGCGTTGCGAGCAGCCCTCCCAGGCTGCGTCGACAGGAAGAGAGTCAGCCATGGCGGGACAGAAGATCCGCATCCGACTGAAGTCGTACGACCACGAGGTCATCGACTCCTCGGCGCGCAAGATCGTCGACACCGTGACCCGTGCGGGCGCGACGGTTGTGGGCCCGGTGCCCCTCCCGACCGAGAAGAACGTGGTCGTGGTGATCCGGTCTCCTCACAAGTACAAGGACAGCCGCGAGCACTTCGAGAAGCGCACGCACAAGCGACTCATCGACATCATCGACCCGACGCCGAAGGCGGTCGACTCGCTCATGCGCCTCGACCTGCCCGCTGACGTCAACATCGAGATCAAGCTCTAAGGAACGCAATGTCGAAGATCACGACGACTCGCGGCCTGCTCGGCACGAAGCTCGGGATGACCCAGGTCTGGGATGAGCAGAACAAGCTCGTCCCCGTCACGGTGCTCGAGATCACGCCGAACGTGGTCACGCAGATCCGCACGCCCGAGAAGGACGGCTACGCAGCCATCCAGATCGCCGCCGGCCAGATCGACCCGCGCAAGGTCAACCAGCCCGCTGCCGGCCACTTCCAGGCCGCCGGCGTCACGCCGCGCCGCCACCTCACCGAGGTCCGCACCGACAACGCCGACGTGTTCGAGCTCGGCCAGGAGCTGAGCGTCGACCTGTTCGCCGCCGGCCAGAAGGTCGACGTCATCGGCACGTCGAAGGGCAAGGGCTTCGCCGGTGTCATGAAGCGCCACAACTTCGCCGGCGTCTCCGCATCGCACGGTGCGCACCGCAACCACCGCAAGCCCGGCTCGATCGGTGCTTCGTCCACGCCCAGCCGCGTCTTCCGCGGCATGCGCATGGCCGGCCGCATGGGTGGCGAGCGCGTCTCGGTGCTCAACCTCACGGTCCACTCGATCGATCTCGAGCAGGGCCTCATGCTCGTCAAGGGCGCCGTCCCCGGTGCCCGCGGCCGACTCGTGTTCGTCCGCAACGCTGTGAAGGGAGCCTGAGCATGACCACCCAGGTCGCCATCGTCGACGCCGAGGGCAAGCAGGCAGGCTCGGTCGAGCTGCCCGCGAGCATCTTCGACGTCCAGACGAACGTTCCGCTCATCCACCAGGTCGTCGTCGCGCAGCTCGCTGCCGCACGCCAGGGCACGCACTCGACCAAGGGTCGTGGCGAGGTCTCCGGCGCCGGCCGCAAGCCGTTCAAGCAGAAGGGCACCGGCCGCGCTCGTCAGGGCTCGATCCGCGCCCCGCAGATGACCGGTGGTGGCATCGTCCACGGACCCACGCCGCGTGACTACTCGCAGCGCACCCCCAAGAAGATGATCGCCGCCGCGCTCCTCGGCTCGCTGTCGGACCGCGCTCGCGGTGGCCGCCTGCACGTCGTCGAGTCGTTCGCCACGGACGGCACGCCCAAGACGCGCGTCGCCGTCGAGATGCTCGCAGCGCTCGGCGTCGCGAAGAACATCCTCATCGTGCTCGACCGCGCCGAGGAGGGTGCCTCGCTCGCCGTGCGCAACCTCCCCGAGGTGCACGTGCTCACGTGGGACCAGCTCAACGCCTACGACGTGCTCGTGAGCGACGACCTCGTCTTCACGAAGGCCGCCTACGAGGCGTTCGTCGCCGCCAAGTCCCCCAAGGCCCCGAAGGCCGATGAGGCAGAGAAGGACGAGAACCGATGAGCGGCTACAACAAGGACCCTCGCGACATCATCATCCGCCCGATCGTGTCGGAGAAGAGCTACGCCCTGATCGACATGGGCAGCTACACGTTCGAGGTGGACCCGCGCGCCACGAAGACCGAGATCAAGCTCGCGATCGAGAAGATCTTCGGCGTCAAGGTGGAGCGCGTCAACACCCTCAATCGCGTCGGCAAGACGCGCCGTACCCGCTTCGGCACCGGCAAGCGCAAGGACGTCAAGCGCGCCATCGTCAAGCTGAAGTCCGGCTCGATCGACATCTTCACGACTGTCGGCTAGGGACGGAAGGAACAAGACCATGGCCATTCGCAAGTACAAGCCGACGACCCCCGGTCGTCGCGGCTCATCCGTCGCAGACTTCGCTGAGATCACCCGATCGACGCCTGAGAAGTCGCTGCTGCGCCCGCTCCCCAAGACGGGCGGCCGCAACAACAGCGGTCGCATCACGACCCGTCACATCGGTGGCGGTCACAAGCGCCAGTACCGCGTCATCGACTTCCGTCGCAACGACAAGGACGGCGTCAACGCCCGCGTCGCGCACATCGAGTACGACCCGAACCGCACGGCGCGCATCGCGCTCCTGCACTTCGAGGACGGCACGAAGCGCTACATCATCGCGCCGAACAAGCTCAAGCAGGACGACATCGTGGAGTCGGGCGCAGGCGCCGACATCAAGCCCGGCAACAACCTGCCGCTGCGCAACATCCCCACGGGTACGGTCATCCACGCGATCGAGCTCCGTCCGGGTGGCGGCGCCAAGCTGGCCCGCTCGGCCGGCGCCTCGGTGCGACTCGTCGCCAAGGACGGTCCCTACGCGCAGCTCCGCCTGCCGTCGGGCGAGATCCGCAACGTCGACGCGCGCTGCCGCGCCACGATCGGCGAGGTCGGCAACGCCGAGCAGTCGAACATCAACTGGGGCAAGGCCGGTCGCAAGCGCTGGCTCGGCGTCCGTCCGACCGTCCGCGGTGTCGCGATGAACCCGGTCGACCACCCGCACGGTGGCGGCGAGGGCAAGACGAGCGGTGGTCGCCACCCCGTCAGCCCGTGGGGCCAGTCCGAGGGTCGCACCCGCCGGCCGAACAAGCCGAGCGACAAGCTCATCGTCCGCCGCCGCTCGACCGGCAAGAAGAAGCGCTAGTAGGAGAGTCCGATGCCCCGCAGCCTCAAGAAGGGTCCGTTCGTCGACGACCACCTCCTCATCAAGGTGGTTCGCCAGAACGAGGCCGGCAGCAAGAACGTCATCAAGACGTGGTCGCGCCGCTCGATGATCGTGCCGGCCATGCTCGGCCACACGATCGCCGTGCACGACGGTCGCAAGCACATCCCGGTCTTCGTCACCGAGACGATGGTCGGCCACAAGCTGGGCGAGTTCGCGCCCACCCGCACCTTCCGTGGACACGTGAAGGACGACAAGAAGGGTCGTCGCCGCTAAGGCGGCGGCGAAGAAGGAGAAGGCAATGGTTGAGTCGATCGCTCGCGTTCGTCACATCCGCGTGACCCCTCAGAAGGCCCGCCGTGTCGTCGACATGATCCGCGGCAAGCAGGCCGAGGAAGCCCTCGCGATCCTGAAGTTCGCCCCGCAGGGCGCCTCGGAGCCGGTGTACAAGCTCGTCGCCTCGGCGATGGCGAACGCCCGGGTCAAGGCCGACGCGACGAACGAGTTCCTCGACGACGCCGACCTGTACGTGTCGCGCGCATTCGTCGACGAGGGCACCACGCTCAAGCGGTTCCAGCCGCGTGCACAGGGTCGCGCGTTCCGCATCAACAAGCGGACGAGCCACATCACCGTCGTGCTCGCGACGCCGACCACGGAGGACGAGAAGTAATGGGACAGAAGGTCAACCCGTACGGCTTCCGCCTCGGCATCACCACCGACCACGTGTCGCGCTGGTTCGCCGAGTCGACCAAGCCGGGGCAGCGCTACGCCGACTACGTGGCCGAGGACATCCGCATCCGCAAGATGCTGTCCACGAGCCTCGACCGCGCCGGCGTCGCCCGCATCGAGATCGAGCGCACCCGCGACCGCGTCCGCGTCGACATCCACACCGCCCGCCCGGGCATCGTGATCGGCCGCCGCGGCGCCGAGGCCGAGCGCATCCGCGCCGACCTCGAGAAGCTCACCGGCAAGCAGATCCAGCTGAACATCCTCGAGGTCAAGAACCCCGAGGCCTCGGCGCAGCTCGTCGCGCAGGGCATCGCGGAGCAGCTCAGCGCTCGCGTGGCCTTCCGCCGCGCGATGCGCAAGGGCCTGCAGTCGGCGCAGCGCGCCGGCGCCAAGGGCGTCAAGATCAAGGTCTCCGGCCGCCTCGGCGGCGCCGAGATGAGCCGCAGCGAGCAGTACCGCGAGGGCCGCGTCCCGCTGCACACGCTCCGCTCGAACATCGACTACGGCTTCTACGAGGCCAAGACCACCTTCGGTCGCATCGGTGTGAAGGTCTGGATCTACAACGGTGAGCTCACCAACCGCGAGCTCGCTCGCGAGCAGGCGAACCAGAAGCCGCAGCGCGAGCGTCGCGGCCCCCGTCGCGACGCACCAGTGGAGGCGTAAACCATGCTGATTCCCCGTCGAGTCAAGCACCGCAAGCAGCACCACCCGAAGCGCAGCGGTCAGGCCACCGGTGGCACCAAGGTGTCGTTCGGCGACTACGGCATCCAGGCGCTCACGCCTGCCTACGTCACGAACCGTCAGATCGAAGCCGCACGTATCGCCATGACGCGCCACATCAAGCGCGGCGGCAAGGTGTGGATCAACATCTACCCGGACCGCCCCCTCACGAAGAAGCCCGCCGAGACCCGCATGGGTTCCGGCAAGGGCTCGCCCGAGTGGTGGGTCGCGAACGTCAAGCCCGGCCGCGTCCTCTTCGAGGTCGCCGGCGTCAACGAGGAGCTCGCACGCGAGGCGATGATGCGAGCCATCCACAAGCTGCCGCTCAAGGCACGCATCATCAAGCGCGAGGAGGCTGACGCATAATGGCGATCGGTTCCAAGGAGCTCATGCCCGCCGAGCTCGCAACCATGGACGACGAGCGACTCGTCGTCGAGCTGAAGCGGGCAAAGGAAGAGCTGTTCAACCTGCGCTTCCAGTCGGCCACCGGCCAGCTGGACGCCCACGGCCGCCTGCGCGCCGTGAAGCGCGACATCGCACGGCTCTACACCGTGATCCGCGAGCGCGAGCTCGGCATCAGCGCCTCCCCGGCGCCCGTCGAGAAGGCAGCGGACAAGAAGAAGTCCAAGAAGGCCGACGAGGCCAAGAAGGCCGACGAGGCCACCACGGCCGACGCGGCCGAGAAGTCTGAGGAGCAGTGATGGCCACCGAGCAGCCCACGGGCGAGGCCGCCCAGCGCGGCTACCGCAAGTCGCGCATCGGCTACGTCGTCTCCGACAAGATGGAGAAGACCGTCGTCGTCGAGGTCGAGGACCGCGTCAAGCACCCGCTGTACGGCAAGGTGCTCCGCAAGTCGTCGAAGGTCAAGGCGCACGATGAGCAGAACGCCGCCGGCATCGGCGACCGCGTCCTGATCGCAGAGACCCGTCCGACGAGCGCCACCAAGCGCTGGCGCCTCGTCGAGATCCTCGAGAAGGCCAAGTAGGCCTCGGCCTCGAAGGAGATCCAGACATGATCCAGCAGGAATCCCGCGTCAAGGTCGCCGACAACACCGGCGCCAAGCAGCTCCTGACCATCCGCGTGCTCGGCGGCTCCGGCCGCCGCTACGCCGGACTGGGCGACACGATCGTCGCCACGGTCAAGGACGCCATCCCCGGTGGTGCGGTCAAGAAGGGCGATGTGGTCAAGGCCGTCATCGTCCGCACCGTGAAGTCCACCCGCCGTCCCGACGGCTCCTACATCAAGTTCGACGAGAACGCAGCAGTCATCCTGAAGAACGACGGCGACCCGCGCGGCACGCGCATCTTCGGTCCGGTCGGTCGCGAGCTCCGCGACAAGCGCTTCATGAAGATCGTCTCGCTCGCACCGGAGGTGATCTGACCCATGGCCAGCATCAAGAAGGGCGACCTCGTCGTCGTCATCGCCGGCGCGCGCGAGTCGCGCGGCGGCGACCGGGGCAAGACCGGTCGCGTGATCGAGGTCCTGCGCGAGCAGAACCGCGTGATCGTCGAGGGCGTCAACCTCGTCACCAAGCACATCAAGGTCGGCCAGACCAACCGCGGCACCCGCACGGGTGGCATCGAGACCCACGAGGCCCCGATCCACATCTCGAACGTGGCGCTCGTCGACCCCGAGTCGAAGAAGCCCACGCGCGTGCGCCGCGAGGTCACGTCGGTCGAGAAGAACGGCGTCACCACCACGCAGAAGATCCGCGTGGCGACGAAGTCGGGCAAGGAGATCAAGACCAATGACTGACACCGCAGTGCGCCTGCCCAGGCTCAAGCAGCAGTACCGCGAGACGATCGTGCCGCAGCTCCGCGAGGAGTTCGGCTTCGGCAACGTCATGCAGGTGCCCGGACTGACGAAGATCGTCGTCAACACGGGTGTCGGCGAGGCCGCGCGCGACTCGAAGGTGATCGAGGGCGCGATCCGCGACCTCACGCTCATCACCGGGCAGAAGCCGATGGTGACCGCAGCTCGCAAGTCGATCGCGCAGTTCAAGCTGCGCGACGGCATGCCGATCGGCGCGCACGTCACCCTCCGCGGCGACCGCATGTGGGAGTTCCTCGACCGTCTGCTGACGCTCGCCCTCCCGCGCATCCGCGACTTCCGCGGCCTGAGCCCGAAGCAGTTCGACGGCAACGGCAACTACACCTTCGGCCTCCAGGAGCAGTCCGTGTTCCACGAGATCGACCAGGACAAGATCGACCGCGTCCGCGGTTTCGACATCACCGTCGTCACGACGGCGAAGTCGGATGACGAGGGTCGCGCGCTGCTCAAGGCGCTCGGCTTCCCCTTCAAGACCGACTCCTGACCCCATCGGCGCCGCCGGCGCCGAGCAGCTTCAAGGTCGCTGTCCGCGGAACGGGCAGCGAAACCAGAACGGAGAACCACCCATGACGATGACCGATCCGGTCGCCGACATGCTGACGCGTCTGCGCAACGCCAACACGGCGATGCACGACGAGGTCACGCTGCCGTCGTCGACCCTCAAGGCGAGCATCGCCGAGATCCTCGAGCGCGAGGGCTTCATCTCGGCCTGGAAGGTCGAGGATGCACGCGTCGGCAAGACGCTGACCCTCAGCCTCAAGTACGGCGGCAACCGCGAGCGCGCGATCGCCGGCCTCAAGCGGGTCTCGAAGCCCGGCCTCCGCGTGTACGCACGCTCGACCGAGATCCCTCAGGTCCACGGCGGCCTCGGCGTCGCCATCCTGTCGACGAGCTCGGGCCTCCTCACGGACCGTGAGGCCGAGCAGAAGGGCGTCGGCGGGGAAGTCCTCGCCTACGTGTGGTGAGCTGACATGTCACGAATCGGACGACTCCCCATCGACATCCCCGCTGGTGTCGAGATCACGGTGCACGACGACGTCGTCACCGTCAAGGGCCCGAAGGGCGAGCTGCAGACCCCGATCGCGAAGCCGATCCAGGTCGAGGTCGCCGACGGCCAGATCCAGGTCACGCGCCCGGACGACGAGCGCCAGTCGCGCTCGCTCCACGGCCTGACCCGCACCCTCATCGCCAACGACATCGTCGGCGTCACCGAGGGCTACTCGAAGTCCCTCGAGGTCGTCGGCACGGGCTACCGCGTCGCCGCCAAGGGCACGGGCATCGAGTTCGCGCTCGGCTTCTCGCACCCCGTCAACGTCGAGCCGCCCGCCGGCATCACGTTCGCGGTCGAGGGCAACAACAAGCTCACCGTCAGCGGCATCTCGAAGCAGGCCGTCGGCGAGGTGGCTGCGAACATCCGCAAGCTGCGCAAGCCCGAGCCCTACAAGGGCAAGGGCGTCCGCTACGCGGGCGAGCAGATCCGCCGCAAGGCTGGAAAGGCTGGTAAGTGATGGGCATCGGTACCCGAGGCAAGAGCAAGTCGGCTGCCCGCGGTCGTCGCCACGCACGTCTCCGCAAGAAGATCGTCGGCACCGGCTCGATGCCGCGCCTCGTCGTCACCCGCTCGGCACGCCACGTGTTCGTGCAGGTCGTCGACGACTCGCAGGGCATCACCGTCGCGTCCGCGTCGACCATGGAGGCTGACCTCCGCGCGTTCGACGGCGACAAGACGGCGAAGGCCAAGCGCGTCGGCGAGCTCGTCGGCGAGCGCGCCAAGGCGGCAGGCGTCGAGTCTGTCGTGTTCGACCGAGGTGGCAACCGCTACGCCGGTCGCGTCGCGGCCATCGCCGATGGCGCACGAGAGGCAGGGCTGGGACTGTGAGCGAAGAGAACAAGGACACGCAGGTGACGGACACCACGCAGGCTGCGACGGCCCCGGCCGCCGATGCCGCGACGTCGTCGGACCACCGCGACGAGCCCCGCGAGCAGCGGCGCGGCAGCCGCGATCGCGGCACGCGCAACGAGCGCGGCCGTCGCGACGACCGCACGGAGAACCAGTTCCTCGAGCGCGTCGTGACGATCAACCGCGTCTCGAAGGTCGTCAAGGGCGGCCGCCGCTTCAGCTTCACGGCGCTCGTCGTCGTGGGTGACGGCGACGGCATGGTCGGCGTCGGCTACGGCAAGGCGCGCGAGGTCCCCACGGCCATCTCGAAGGGCGTCGAGGAGGCGAAGAAGAACTTCTTCCGCGTCCCCCGCATCGCCAACACGATCCCGCACCCGGTGCAGGGCGAGGCCGCTGCCGGCGTCGTGCTGCTCCGTCCCGCTGCCGCCGGTACCGGCGTCATCGCGGGCGGCCCCGTGCGCGCCGTGCTCGAGTGCGCCGGCATCCACGACGTGCTGAGCAAGTCGCTGGGCTCGTCGAACTCCATCAACATCGTCCACGCGACGGTGGCTGCGCTGCGCGCCCTCGAGGAGCCCCGTGCGGTCGCTGCTCGTCGTGGCCTCGACGTGGACCGCGTCGTCCCGGCTCGCCTGCTGCGCGCCGAGGCGGAGCACACCAAGCACGAGGCCGAGATCGCGAAGGCGGCATCCAAGTGAGCAAGCTGAAGATCACGCAGATCAAGTCTGTGATCAGCGAGAAGCAGTACCAGCGCGAGACGCTGCGCTCGCTGGGCCTCAAGCGCATCGGCCAGTCGGTCGAGCGCGAGGACACCCAGCAGAACCGCGGCTACGTGAACACGGTGCGGCACCTCGTCAAGGTCGAGGAGATCGAGAATGACTGACAAGAACGAGTCGGCCGAGCTGCCGGCGCTCAAGGTCCACCACCTCCGGCCCGCGCCGGGCGCGAAGAAGGCGCGCACGCGCGTCGGTCGCGGTGAGGCGTCGAAGGGCAAGACGGCCGGTCGAGGCACCAAGGGCACCAAGGCCCGCTACTCCGTGCGCCCCGGCTTCGAGGGCGGCCAGCTGACGAGCGTCATGCGCGCTCCGAAGCTGCGCGGCTTCAAGAACCCGTTCCGCACCGAGTACCAGGTCGTCAACGTCGGGCAGCTGCAGTCGCTGTTCCCCGCCGGCGGCGACGTGACGGTGGCCGACCTGGTCGCCAAGGGCGCCGTCCGCAAGAACGAGCTCGTCAAGGTGCTCGCCGGCGGCGAGCTGTCGGTCGCGCTGACGATCAGCGTCGACAAGGTCTCGGCTGCTGCAGAGCAGAAGATCGTGGCCGCTGGCGGCTCCGTCAAGTAAGTAGGCTGAGGGGCGGTCCGTGCGCGGGCCGCCCCGATTGCCATTCTCGGAAGGCTGCACGTGTTCAGTGCCATCGCACGCATCTTCAAGACGCGCGACCTGCGTCGGAAGATCCTCTTCACGCTCGCCATCGTGGCGGTGTTCCGGCTGGGGTCGTTCATCCCCGCGCCGTTCGTCGACTACAGCAACGTGCAGGCGTGCATCGCCGCGAACCAGACCGCGACCGGCCTGTACCAGCTCGTCAACCTGTTCTCCGGCGGCGCGCTGCTGCAGCTGAGCATCTTCGCGCTGGGCATCATGCCGTACATCACGGCGTCGATCATCGTGCAGCTGCTCCGCGTCGTCATCCCCCACTTCGAGACCCTCTACAAGGAGGGCCAGTCGGGCCAGGCGAAGCTCACGCAGTACACGCGCTATCTCACCATCGCGCTCGGCGTGCTGCAGTCGACCACGCTCATCACGGTCGCCCGCTCCGGTGCGCTCTTCTCGTCCACCGGCGGCCCGTCGCTGCCGCAGTGCCAGAACCTGCTGACGAACGACTCCTGGTGGTCGATCGCGCTCATGATCATCACGATGACCGCCGGCACCGGCCTCATCATGTGGCTCGGCGAGCTCGTCACCGAGCGCGGCATCGGCAACGGCATGTCGCTGCTCATCTTCACGTCGATCGCCGCGACGTTCCCCGGCGCCCTCGGCATCATCTTCGAGACGCAGGGCCCCAACACCTTCATCATGGTGCTGCTCGTCGGCGTCCTCATCATGGGCCTCGTCGTCTTCGTCGAGCAGTCGCAGCGGCGCATCCCGGTGCAGTACGCGAAGCGCATGGTGGGCCGGCGGATGTACGGCGGCCAGTCCACCTACATCCCCATCAAGGTCAACATGGCCGGCGTCGTGCCCGTCATCTTCGCCTCGTCGCTGCTCTACCTGCCGGCGCTCGTCGCGCAGTTCAACATGCCCGCCGACGGCACCACGCCCGCCGACTGGGTGCTGTGGGTGCAGGCGAACTTCACGACCGGCGACCACCCGCTCTACATGCTGGTGTTCTTCCTGCTCATCGTCGGCTTCACCTACTTCTACGTCGCGATCACCTTCAACCCGGAGGACGTCGCCGACAACATGAAGAAGTACGGCGGCTTCATCCCGGGCATCCGCGCCGGCCGCCCGACCGCCGAGTACCTCGACTACGTGCTGACGCGCATCACGTTCCCGGGCTCGCTGTACCTGGGCCTCGTCGCGCTCATCCCGCTGATCGCGCTCGCCACGGTGGGGGCCAACCAGAACTTCCCGTTCGGCGGCGCGTCCATCCTCATCATCGTCGGCGTCGGCCTCGAGACGGTCCGCCAGATCGACGCGCAGCTGCAGCAGCGCCACTACGAAGGGCTGATCCGCTAGATGCCGAACCTCCTCATCGTCGGCCCGCCCGGTGCGGGCAAGGGCACGCAGGCAGCACGCATCGCCGAGGCGCTCCGGGTGCCGGCGGTCTCGACCGGCGACATCTTCCGGCAGAACATCAAGGAGCAGACCGAGCTCGGCCAGCGGGTCACGGCCATCCTCGACGCGGGGGAGTACGTGCCGGACGAGCTCACGAACGAGCTCATCGACGACCGCCTCGCGCAGCCGGACGCCGAGCAGGGCTACCTGCTCGACGGCTACCCGCGCACCGCAGGGCAGGTCGAGTTCCTCGACGGGGTCAACCTCCACCGCGGCGAGCAGCTCGACGCCGTCGTGCGCCTGGTCGCCGACACCGACGAGGTCGTGCGCCGGCTGCTGGCCCGTGCCGAGCTGCAGGGCCGCAGCGACGACTCCGAGGAGGTCATCCGCCACCGCCTCGACGTGTACGAGCGCGAGACGGCGCCGCTCGTGGCGATCTTCGAGGAGCGCGGCCTCGTCGTCGAGGTCGACGGGATCGGACCCGTCGACGAGGTGACCGAGCGCGTGCTCGCCGGGCTCGCCGAGCGCGGCATCACGGCGTGATGCGCGGACGCGGCCCCTACAAGTCGCGCCGCGAGCTCGCCGCGATGCGCGAGCCGGGCAGGATCACCGCGCTCGCCCTCCAGGCGGTCGAGTCGGCCATCCGGGCGGGCGTCACGACGCTCGAGCTCGACGGGATCGCCGAGCGCGTCATCCGCGAGCACGGCGCCGTGCCGAACTTCCAGCTCGAGCCGGGCTACGAGCACACCCTGTGCGTCAACGTCAACGACGTCGTGGTGCACGGCATCCCCGGTGACCGCGTGCTCGAGCCGGGCGACCTCGTCACCGTCGACTGCGGTGCGACGATCGGCGGGTTCCACGGCGACGCCGCGATCAGCGTCGTGGTCCCCGGCGGCGATCCCGAGCGCACCGCGGCGCGCGAGCGCCTCAGCGAGGTCACGCGCGGCGCCCTCTGGGCGGGGATCGCAGCGCTCGCGGGCGCGCGGCAGCTCGGCGAGGTCGGCGCCGCGGTCGAGGACCACATCGACGCCAACAGCGACTTCCGCATCGACGAGGACTACATCGGCCACGGCATCGGCACCCGCATGCACGAGGACCCGCCGGTGTTCAACTACCGCACCCGGGTCGTCGGGCCCGCGGTGAAGCCCGGCCTGTGCGTCGCGATCGAGCCGATCATCCACGACGGCGGCGCGGAGACGACCGTCGACGGCGACGGCTGGACCGTGCGCAGCGCCGACGGGTCCGACGCGTGCCAGTGGGAGCACTCGGTCGCCGTGCACACCGGCGGCATCTGGGTGCTCACGGCGCTCGACGGCGGCGCCGCGGAGCTCGCGCCGCTCGGGGTCGTGCCGATGCCGATCCCCGAGCGCTGACGCACGCCCCGGCGCTGCCGGGGAGCGCCCGGTAGTCGCGCACGACGTCGACCGTGACGCCGAGCTCGTCGGCGAGCTCGTGGTCGTCGTGCGCCCAGGCGGATGCGGCGCGCAGCGCCGCGGGGTCGATGAGGACGCGGGCGGCGAAGCGCTCGGCGGCGCGCTCGTCGGCCGCCGAGCCGCCGGCGTGGCCGTGCAGCGCGTGACCCAGCTCGTGCGCCAGCACGCAGCGCTGCTCGACCGGCGTGAGGCCGCGGGCCAGCAGGATGCGGCGACCGGCGTCGTCATAGGCGCCGAGCCAGTCCGGCGGCAGGCGCGCGACTCGCATCTCGACCCCCGCCTCGCGGCACAGGGCGACGAGCTCAGTCAGCGTGGGGCTCGTCCCTGCGAGCGCTGCCGCGCCTCGCCGCAAGTCCATGCAGGTGCTCCTCGGTGCCGTCGGCGTCTGCGATCGCGGTCACCGTAGCCTCGCCCGCTGACACGCCTGCGCGGACGTGGGCCGCGAGGGTCGCGATCGCGGCGTCCGCGGCCAGGTGCCGGCGGTCCGGCGGCACGTTCGACAGCAGCTCGGCCATCACCGCCGTCCAGAGCTCGACGTCGGGGTCCTGCGGCTGCGCGTCGGTGGCGAGGCCCAGGGCGGCGAAGAGGCGACGCAGCACGTCCTCCTGCGGCGCGCCGGACCCGCGCTCGATGTTGCTGACGGTCGTGCGGTCGACGTCCGCGAGCGCGGCGAGCGCTTTCTGGCTGAGACCCTGCCGCACGCGGGCAGGACGGACGAGCTCGCCGTAGCGCTGGCGCTCGCTCGCGCTCGCTCCTCGGAGGTGGATGGACATGGGACCTCGTCTCGTCGACCCCAGCGTATCCGCCGCCGCCGCGGCACAAGCGAGGCGCTTCTCGACCGATCTCGGCGGAATCCGTCCGTTCCACCACGCCGCCTCCGAAAAGCACTTGCGCGTCGGTCGAAAACCTGGCATGGTTTGCCGCATGACGGTCGAATCGCACATCGGAGCGACGCTCGCGGCGCTGCGGACGCGCGCGGACCTCAGCCAGGCGGAGCTCGCGCTGCTCGCGGGCGCGCCGCTCGCGACCGTCGTGGGCGTCGAGAGCGGCGCGATGGAGCCGCCGGCGGGACTGGTCGCCCGGCTGACCGCCGCGATCGCGATCGGGCTCCGCGGGAGCACGGGCTGATGCGCGCCGCGACCGCCACCGACTCGTGCCGACCGGCACGGGCACCCGGCAAGCGGGTGCGACGAAGGAGGAAGCACATGCACATGGAGACGCGCAGGGCCAAGGCCGCGGTGTGGGCCGCGTCGGCGGGCGTCGGGGCGGTCGGGCTGGCGATGGCGGGCCTGTCGCTCGCCTGGCTCGTCGGCAGCTTCGGGCTGTCCGCGGCGGCGGCGACGCAGATCGTGACCGCGGTCGAGATCGGCGGGGCCGCGCTCGCGGTCGTGTCGATCATCCTCGGCGGCGGCATCGCCGGCGCCGTCATCTCGACCATCGTCTGGTACCTCAAGCGCAAGCTGCGCAGGCTGGCGATGGCCTGAGATGCCCGCCGGCACCCTCGCGACGCCCCGGTCGGCGGGGGTGTCGGTCGTCGTCGCCGCGCTCGCGCTCGGCGCGGTCGTCGCCGCGGCCGCCGCACCCGCCGGCGCGCTCGCGGCGCGCAACGCCGCGGCGCTGGCCGCCGGCGACCTGGACGTCGCGGTGCTCGCCGGCGACCGGGACGCCGCCGCGATCGCCGTGCGGAACCTGGGTGCGATCGCGCTCCTCGCGGCCGGGGCGCCGACGCTCGGCACGCTCACCGTCGTCGCGGGCGTCGTGCTCGGCACGGGTCTCGGCCTGTCGGGCGCCGCGGTGCTCGCGGCGCTCGGCCCCGCCGAGGCGCTCACGCGCGTCGGCCCGTACATCGCGTTCGAGCTCGCCGCGGTCGTGCTGGCCGGCGGCGCGGGCGTGCTGCCCACCGTCCATGCGGTCATCGTGACCGCTGCGCGACGCAGCGAGGTGCGGTTCCTCGCTGCCTACGGTCGCGCGCTGCCGACGAGCCTCGCGCTGACCCTCGTCGCCGCGGCGCTCGTCGTGATCGGCGCCTGCATCGAGGCCGTCGTCATC
Source organism: Agrococcus jenensis (assembly GCF_003752465.1). Taxonomy (NCBI): domain Bacteria; kingdom Bacillati; phylum Actinomycetota; class Actinomycetes; order Micrococcales; family Microbacteriaceae; genus Agrococcus; species Agrococcus jenensis. The sequence goes on from NZ_RKHJ01000001.1 coordinate 1,432,865, forward strand.
GCGGGGCACGCCCGCTGATGGGATCGAGAGGAGCACCATGATCCACGCATCCGGCATGACCGGCGTGCGAGCCCGCGGCGAGGCGAGCACCTCACCCGGGGTGTGGGCGGTCGTCATCGCCGCTGCCACGGCCCTCCTGTGCCTGCGGATGCCGGCGTTCCTCGCCGTCGCCGAGGCCGCGGTGGCCGAGCAGGCCGAGGCGCTCGGCGACCCGCAGCTCGCGGGCACGGCGACCGCCGTCGGTGCGGGCGCGGCGGTCGTGATCCACCTGCTCCTGCTCGGGCTCGGCGCGCTGCTCGCCGCGCTGCTCGAGCGTGCGCTCGGCCCGCGTGCCCTCTGTGCGCGCCGCGGCCGACCGCGGCTCGGGGTCGGGGGCGCCGCCTTCGCCGCGATCGTCCTGGGGCTGCAGGTCGCCGCGCTCGTCGAGGGCGTCGCCGCGGTCGAGCGCTCGTGGCCCGTGTGGCTCGGCGCTGCGGCGGTCGCGGCGATCGTGCCCGCGGCGTTCCCCGAGGGGCGCTCGTCGCTCGGCTCCTACGCCAGGTCGCTCGCGGCGAGCGGTGCGACGGCGGTGCTGCTGTGCCTCGGATGACGCGCTCGTTCCGCCTGCCGCTGCTCGCGGTCCGGGTGCCGCTCAGCGCGGTCGGCGTGCGGACGCTCGCGGCGGTGTCGCTGCTCGCCTCGGCAGGGCTCGTGGCGCTGCTCGCTGCCGCCGAGCTGCCCACCGGTCGCGAGCACCTCGCGTCGCCGCTCGCGCTCGCGCTCTCGGCGCTCGCGATCGTCGCGACCGTGCCGGCACTGCTCGACGGCCGGCTGCGCTTCCCGCTCGCGGGCATCGCCTCGCTGTGCCTCGGCCTCGTCGCCGCCGTCACGATCGGGCTGGGCGCATCCGCGCTCGCGATCGCCGTGGGGTGGGCCGTCGTCGTCGCGGGCGCGGCCACCGGTGCGTACCACCTGCTGGGCGCCGAGCCCCGGGACCGCGGATGACGAGCGGAGCGCGCGCTGGGCTCGGACGTCGAGGGCTGCGCGCCGACCTGGCTCTGACGACTGCCGTGCTGGCGGCGGCGATGCTGCCCCTCCGGCTGTCGCCCGAGGCGGTGCGCTCCCTGCGGTGGCCGCTCGCGGGCGCCGGCCTCGGGATCTCGGCGGCGGTCGCGATGGCGCTCGCGGTCGCGACGGAGCTCGCGCGGGCGGCGTGGGGGAGCGGGCCCGTGGCCGCGACGGTCGTCCTCGTCGCGCTCGTCGCGCCGGTCGGGCGCGTCCTGCTGGGCGGACCGCCGTCGATCGCGGTGGCGCTCGGGCGCTGCGCGCCGCTGCTGCGCGCGCTCGACCTCGGCGGCGCACCGCTCGCGCGGATGGGCGCGCTCGCGGCGTGCGTCCCGGCGATCGTGCCGACCTCCGTGCTCGGGGCGGCCGCGGCAATCGTGCTCGGGGTTCGCGGCGCACCGGCAGCGGCGGTCGCCGTCGTCGCCGCGGTCGTCGTCGGAGCGCTCGCCGCGGTGCCGCCGGCGCTGCGCGCCGGTGCGCGGCTCGCGGTCGGCGCTGCCGGCACGACGATGCGCGCGGTCGCGGTGCGTCGGCTCGCGGCGGTGGGGGTGCTGGCGGTCGCGCTGCTGGTCGTGCGGCCAGCGGCATGGCGGGTCGTGCCCTCCGTGCTCGAGGCTGCGCCCACGGAGGTCGCCGCCGGGGCGGCAGCCGTCGCAGCCGCCACCTGGATCGCGGGCGACGGCCTCGTCGTCGACGCCCGACCGTGGATCCGCCTGCAGGCGACGCTCGTCGATTGCGGCGCTGCGGCGGCCGCGGCCGTCGCCCGAGCCGTTGCGGCGGCGGCATCGTCGGCGGCGGCCGTCGGGCTCGTCGTCGGGAGCGCGGCCGGGGCGCTCGCCGGCACGGACGCGGGCCTGCGCGCCGGCCTCGCCGCGACGGCGATCGCGGCTGCCGTCCTCGTCGTGCTCGTGCTCGAGCCCGACCCGACGGCTGTGCTCGCGCGCAGCGTCGCCTTCGCGCTCGTAGCGGCACCGACGACGTGCGCGCTGCTCTCGGGGGCAGCGGCCGCATGGCTCGCCGCGACCCCGATCGCCGTCGGGGTGCTCGGCACCGCCGTGCTCTCGCGCAGGCTCGCGTGATGGCGATCGAGGTCCGCGGCGTCGGCGCGGTGCGTCGGGGCAGGCGTGCCGTGCCCGTGCCGGACCTGTCGCTCGGCGGACCGGGCCTCGTGCGGGTGCGCGGCGCGAACGGCGCCGGCAAGAGCACGCTCATCGAGCTGCTCGCGGGCGGCATCGCCCCGGCCGTCGGCGAGGTGCGGATCTGCGGGGTGCGCGCGGACGCGCGCGCGGCGCGCGGCCTGCGGCGCGTGTGCCGCACCGAGATCGCGCTGCTGGGCCACGTGGCGCTCCGGCGGCACGCGACGCTCTTCGCCAGAGCCGCCGCCGTGCCCGCCCTCGAGGCGCTCGGCGCGCTCGCCGACGAGGGCCTCGCCGACCGGCTCGACGATCGGGTCGATGCCCTCTCGACCGGCGAGGCGCGTCGCGCCTGGATGCGGCTGACGACGCTGGGCGCCGCGCCGGTGCTGCTGCTCGACGAACCGCTGCTCGGCGTCGACGAGGCCGCCGCGGAGGCGCTCCGCGAGCGCATCGACGCCTGGGCGGTGGAGCGGCTCGTGGTCGTGGTCGACCACGGCCGTCGCGACTGGGGCGGGCGCGCCCTCGACCTCTCGCAGCCCCGGGCACGGATCTCGCCGTGAGGGCGGCCATCGAGGTCGCGGGGCTCACGGCGGCGTTCGGCGGGCGGACGGTGCTCGACGGCGTCGCGTTCACCGTGCCCTGGGGCGCCGTGACCGGCTTCGTCGGGGTCAACGGAGCGGGCAAGACCACGACGCTGCGCCGCATCGTCGGGCTCGAGGCAGGCGGCGGCGTCGCGAGGGTGGCGGGGAAGGCCTACGCCGACCTCGAGGCGCCTGCCGAGATGCTCGGCTGCTGCCCGGACGTGCTCGGCGCCGCGCCGGGCCAGACCGCCGCGCAGCACCTCGACGCGCTCGCCCTCCGCGCGGGCCTCGACCGCGGCGCCGCGCGTCGGGCGCTCGCCGACGTCGGGCTCTCGGGCGTCGACGGACGCATCCGCGCGCTGTCGCTCGGCCAGCGCCGCCGGCTCGCGATCGCGGGCGCGCTGCTGGCCGAGCCGCGCGTGCTCGTGCTCGACGAGCCGTTCGACGGGCTCGATCCCGGCGGCCGCCGATGGCTCTCGGCGCGGCTGCGGGCGCACGCCGATGCCGGGGGCGCGGTGCTGCTGTCGGCGCACGCGCTCCATGAGGCGGAGCCGCTGCTCGACCGGCTCGTGTGCCTCCACGCGGGTGCCGTGCGCTTCGAGGGCCCGACCGAGGCGTTCCTGCGCGCGCACGCCTCGCCGGTCGTGCTCGTGCGCTCGCTCGACCAGCCGCGGCTCGCGAGGGCGCTGCAGGCGGCGGGCGCCGTCGTGCACCGCCGCAGCGGCGACGCGCTCGCGGTGCGCGAGCTCGATGCGGCGGCGATCGCACGCGTCGCCGCGCGCCTCGGGGTGCTGCTGACCGAGCTCGCGCCGCGGCGCACCACGCTGAGCGACGCCTTCGCCGCAGCCGTCGGGGCCGCCCCGTGACCCGGCCGCGCTTCCGGAGCCTCGCGGCGGCCGAGCTCGTGGCCATGCGCGGACGGCGACTGGGGTGGGCGGTCGCCCTGGCTGCCGCCGGATCGTCCGTCGGCGGGCTCGCGATGGCCGCGCTCGTGCTGCCCTTCGACGATGCCACCGCGATCGAGGCGAGCACGGTGGTCGTCTCGCGCGGCTCGGCGGCGGCCGTCGCGGTCGCCGTGCTCGCCGCGCTCGCCGTCGCAGGCCCCTACCGCGACGGCTCGTGGATGCACGCGGCGCTCGCGGTGCCCCACGCCGGGCGCAGGATCGCGGCGGGCGCGGTGCCGGCCGTTGGCCTCGGCGTCGGGCTCGGCGCGGTCGCGATCGCGTCCGCCGCGGTGGGCGCCGCGCTCGTCGACGCGTCGGCGCTCCGGGCGCTGCCCGCGGCCGCCGGGGCGCACCTCGGCGCGGTCGCCGTCTGGTCGGCGTGGATGGTGTGCCTCGCGCACGCGACGCGATCGCCGCTCGCGACCCTCGGCATCGGGGCAGGCCTGCCGCTCGTGGCCGAGCCCGCGCTCGCCGGGCTGCTCGCGATGGCCCCGGTCGCCGACGCGAGGTGGTGGCTGCTGCCCGGTCTCGCGCTGCGATCGCTCGCCGAGCTGCCGGTCGGCGAGGGGGTCGTGCTCGACGGGCCGTCGGCGGCGCAGCTCCCGCTGCTGCTCGCGAGCGTGCTCGGCTGGACCGTCGCGGCGGCGCTCGCGGCATGGCTCCGGGCCCGCGGCGCGCAGCCGCGCTGACGCGCCGAGGGAGGTCGCGCCGGAGCGCCGCACACGCGTCCCCCAGCGCCCGAGCACCGGTGGTAGCGTGACAGCGATCTCGGGCCGCCCAGGCCCGACCGCGAAGGAGCACCATGGCCGAGCGCACCGTCACCGTCGAGTCCGCGCACGGGCTCCACGCCCGCCCCGCATCCCTGTTCGCGCAGGCTGCGGCGAAGGCGTCCAGCCCCGTGACCGTCACGAAGGGCGACAAGCAGGTCAACGCCGCCAGCATCCTGTCGGTCATCTCGCTCGGCGTCTCCAAGGGCGACGAGGTGACGATCGCCTCGGACGACGAGGCGACGCTCGACGAGCTCGAGCAGCTCCTCTCCACCGATCACGACGCCTGACCCAGGCACTGGCACCAGCACGGAGTCGACCATGACCACCACCGCAGCACCGGCTCAGACGGGCGGCGCTCGCGTCGCCGTCCAGAAGTTCGGCACCTTCCTCTCCGGCATGATCATGCCGAACATCCCGGCGCTCATCGCGTGGGGCATCCTCACCGCGCTCTTCATCCCTGTCGGTCCGTTCCCGAACGAGGGGCTCGCCACGATCGTCGGCCCGACGATCCACTACCTGCTGCCCATCCTCATCGCCGGCACCGGCGGCCGGATGGTCTACGAGACGCGCGGCGCCGTCGTCGGCGCCTTCGCGGTCATGGGTGCGATCGCCGGCTCCGACCTGCTGATCGACCGGATCAACGCCGAGGGCGAGGGCGGCCTCGGCTACGTCCACATGTTCATCGGCGCGATGATCCTCGGCCCGCTGTCCGCATGGGTCATGAAGCAGCTCGACAAGCTCTGGGACGGCAAGGTCAAGGCCGGCTTCGAGATGCTCGTCAACATGTTCTCGGCGGGCATCGTCGCGTTCCTCATGGGGCTCGTCGGCTTCTACATCGTCGCCCCGATCGTCAACTGGATCATGTCGGTCGTCGGCGGCGCCGTCGGCTGGCTCGTCGAGACCGGCCTGCTGCCGCTCGCGTCGATCCTCATCGAGCCGGCGAAGGTCTTCTTCCTCAACAACGCCATCAACCACGGCGTGCTCACCCCGCTCGGCACCACCGAGGTCGCGAACGACGGCAGCTCGATCCTGTTCCTCCTCGAGGCGAACCCCGGACCGGGCCTCGGCCTGCTGCTCGCGTTCTCCGTCTTCGGCGTCGGCGCCGCGCGCGCCACCGCTCCGGGCGCGGCGATCATCCAGTTCCTCGGCGGCATCCACGAGGTCTACTTCCCGTACGCCCTCATGAAGCCGACGCTCATCCTCGCGCTCGTGCTCGGCGGCGCCTCCGGCGTCGCGACGAACATGCTGCTGAACACCGGCCTCGCCGGGCCCGCGGCCCCCGGCAGCATCTTCGCCGTGGCCGTGCAGGCCGGCCTCGTCGGCGGCGGCAACCTCGTGGGCGTGCTGCTCTCGGTCGTCATCGCCACCGCGGTGACGTTCGCCGTCGCTGCGGTCATCCTGCGCGCCGGTCGCAAGCGCGACCTCGAGCGCGAGGCTGCGGGCGACGACGCGCTCGGTGCCGCCGTCGCGCAGACGACGGCGAACAAGGGCAAGGAGTCGGCGCACCTGTCGAACCTGACCGCCGCATCGGGCGCGCCGGGCGCCACGGCGCCGGCCGGTGCAGCAGGTGGCACCTCCGTCGCTGCGGAGCCGATCCGGAAGATCGTCTTCGCGTGCGACGCCGGCATGGGCTCGAGCGCGATGGGCGCGAGCGTGCTGCGCAACAAGATCAAGAAGGCCGGCATCGAGGGGGTCGAGGTCACGAACATCGCGATCGCGAACCTCGACGCGTCGACGGCCGACCTGATCGTCACGCACCGCGACCTCACCGACCGCGCGCGGCAGCGCACGCCCGACGCCATGCACGTCTCGGTCGAGAACTTCATGAACAGCCCGAAGTACGACGAGGTCGTCCGCCTCGTCGACGAGTCCAACGCGCAGTAGCAGAAGGAGCCCCATGCCCGTCCTCTCGATCGAGCAGATCACGACCACCCCGAAGGCCGCCACGAAGGACGAGGCGATCCAGGAGGCCGCCGACATGCTCGTCGCCGCGGGCGCCGTCACGACCGACTACGCCGACGCCATGCGGGAGCGGGAGGCGAGCGTGTCGACCTACATGGGCAACCTGCTCGCCATCCCGCACGGCACGAACGAGTCGAAGGGCGCGATCCTCGACTCGGCGCTCTCGGTCGCGCGCTACGACGAGCCGCTCGACTGGGACGGCAACCCGGTGAAGTTCGTGGTCGGCATCGCCGGCAAGGACGGCGGCCACCTCGAGATCCTGTCGAAGATCGCCATCGTCTTCGCCGACGAGGACGAGGTCGCCAAGCTCGAGGCCGCCCCCGACGCGGCGGCGATCCTCGAGCTGCTCGGCGACGTCAACGAGTGATGCGGGCCGTCCACTTCGGCGCCGGCAACATCGGCCGCGGCTTCGTCGGGCTGATCCTGCACCGCGCCGGATATGACGTGACCTTCGTCGACGTCAACCCCGAGCTCATCGGCATGCTGCAGCAGGCAGACGCGTACCAGGTGCGCGAGGTGGGGCCGGACGCCCGGATCCACACGGTCACGGGGTTCACGGGCATCGACTCGTCGGCCGACCCGGATGCGGCGGCCCGCGCGGTCGCGGAGGCCGACGTCGTCACGTGCGCCGTCGGCCCGACGGTGCTGCGCTTCATCGCGCCGGTGATCCGTGCGGGGCTCGCGCTCCGCGACGGGGACCCGGTGACGGTGATGGCGTGCGAGAACGCGATCGGCGCCTCCGACACCCTGCGCGAGCTCGTGCTCGACGGAGCCCCCGAGCTGGCCGACCGAGCGGTCTTCGCCAACACGGCCGTCGACCGCATCATCCCGCCGCAGGACCCCCACGGCCTCGACGTCGTGGTCGAGGACTTCTTCGAGTGGTCGATCGACCGAGGGCCGTTCGCCGGCACGTCGTCCGCGGTGGCCGCCCCGACGATCCCCGACGCCCACTTCGTCGACGACCTCGCGCCCTTCATCGAGCGCAAGCTGTTCACGGTGAACACGGGCCACGCCACGACCGCCTACGCCGGCTACGCGGCCGGCATCGAGACGATCGCCGAGGCGCTGCAGTCGCCCGAGATCCGCGCGGCGGTCGAGGCCTCGCTGGCCGACACGTCGCGCCTGCTCGTGGCGAAGTTCGGCTTCGACCCCGACGAGCACGCCGCCTACGTCGCTCGCGCGATCGCGCGCTTCGAGAACCCCGCGCTGCCTGACACGTGTGAGCGGATCGGCCGCCAGCCGCTGCGCAAGCTGTCGCGCCACGAGCGCTTCGTGCAGCCGGCCGCCGAGCTCGCCGAGCGCGGCGAGTCGGCGGACGCCCTCGTCGCCGCGTACGCGAGCGCGCTGCGCTTCGACGCCGAGAGCGACGAGCAGGCCGCAGAGCTGCAGCGGCTGCTCGCCGAGCTCGACCCGGCGGCGTTCGTCGCCGAGGTGAGCGGCATCGACGGCGGGCCGCTGCAGGCGCAGCTCGTCGGCGTGGTGCAGGCCGCGAAGGGCTGAGCGTCCGCCGACCCCGATGCGGCAGGATCGGACCATGGGCGATGCGGTGTGCCGAACGGCCGGTGGCGGCGGGCGGAGCGCCGTGCTGACGCGGAGCGCCGTGCTGACGCGGAGCCGTCCGTGCTGACCCGGGGCTCGCGGCGCAAGGGCCGCTCGAGCGCGAACCCGCGCCAGCAGCTGCTGCACGGCTGGGACTGGAGCGACCCGCGGATCGAGCTCGAGGAGCTCGCCCCGGCGAGCCGCGTGCTCGTCACCGCCGGCGCGGGCGAGGTCGCCGCGGCGCTCGCCGCCGCCGGCCACCGGGTGTCTGCGCTCGGCGCGAACCGCGAGCAGCTCGACTACGCCCGCCGCCGCGTCGGGGGCGGCCCGTTCGAGCCCGGTGCAGCGGAGCGGCTGTTCGACCTCGGGCGCGGCATGGTGCGCGCGGCGAGCCCGGCGTGGAGCCGCCGGCGGGTGCGGCAGTTCCTGCAGGAGGACGACCCGCTCCGCGCCGCCGCGGAGTGGAAGGCACGGCTCGACAACCGCACGCTCTCGTCGATCCTGCGCACGATGCTCGGGCCCGCCGGCGCGCTCTCGGCGCTCATCCTGCGCGACTTCTCGACGCCCATCCCGCCGCACTTCGACGAGGCCATCCGCGGCCGCATCGCTCGCGCGCTCCGCAAGCACCCGCCGAGCGGCAACCCGTACGCGTGGCGGCTGCTGCTGGGGGAGGACCTGCCGGGGCACCGGCTGCCCGCCGTCGACCCCGCCGCGATCGAGTGGATCGACGAGCCGCTCCTCGACCACCTCGAGCGCTCCCAGCCCGGCCGCTACGACGCCATCTCGCTCTCGAACGTGGTCGACGGGGCGGACGAGCGCTGGGTGCGCGACCTGCGGAAGGCAGCCGTGCGGGCGGTCACCCCTGGCGGTCCCGTCATCGCGCGGTCGTTCGCGACCACGATGGACGACGAGGCGGCGAAGCGCGCGCGTCGCGACCGGGCGATGCTGTGGGGCTCGATCGTCGTGCACCGCTGAGCGACACGCCCGGCTTGCATTGCGAACCGCACCCCGCGTAGAGTTGACCGTTGGTGTCGCGCGCCCTCTGTGCGCGGCACTCGCATGACCGGCAACCAAACGTTACAGAAGAGGCTATGGCCAAGAAAGACGGCGTCATCGAGATCGAAGGCTCGGTGATCGAAGCGCTCCCGAACGCGATGTTCCGCGTCGAGCTCTCGAACGGGCACGTGGTGCTCGCACACATCTCCGGCAAGATGCGGCAGAACTACATCCGCATCCTGCAGGAAGACCGAGTGATCGTGGAGCTGAGCCCATACGACCTCAGTCGCGGTCGCATCGTCTACCGCTACAAGTAACCACTGGCTGCTGGACAAGGAACGGCTCGCGCACTCGCGCGAGCACGAGGCCAGCGAGGAAAGCACACATGAAGGTCAACCCCAGCGTCAAGCCCATCTGCGACAAGTGCAAGGTCATCCGCCGGCACGGTCGCGTGATGGTCATCTGCGAGAACCCCCGCCACAAGCAGCGGCAGGGTTGAGTCCGCAGCGCGCGATGCGACGAAGTCGCGTTGCGCGCGGAGGACTCAAGGTCGAGGAGCACGTGCCGAAGGCGCGCGCGCATCGAGACCCGGCTGTCCACGGCAGCCGCAGACACAACTCAATACGAACCTCCTGGTCTCGATACGCGGGCTTCGCCCGCTACTCGACCACCGGGAGGGGAACACCCAGCAGCGGTAAGAGCTCTCTGACGAGGGCGACACCTTGGGGAGAGGCCCAGGCACCTCCGCTGCTCCACACCTCTCGACAACTCCTGAAGGAGACACACGATGGCACGCATCGCAGGTGTCGACATCCCGCGCGACAAGCGCGTGGAGATCGCACTGACGTACATCTTCGGCGTCGGCCGCACCCGGTCGATCGCAACGCTCGAGGCCACCGGCATCGATCGCAACACGCGCGTCAAGGACCTCACGGACGACCAGCTCGTCGTGCTCCGCGACCACATCGAGGGCACGTTCAAGGTGGAGGGCGACCTCCGTCGCGAGGTCGCCGCGGACATCCGCCGCAAGGTCGAGATCGGCTCGTACCAGGGCATCCGCCACCGTCGCGGTCTCCCCGTGCACGGCCAGCGCACCAAGACCAACGCGCGCACCCGCAAGGGCAAGAAGCAGACGGTCGCCGGCAAGAAGAAGGCCGGCCGCTAGGCCGCGGGGAAGAGGTAGAGAACAATGGCAGCTCCCAAGTCCGCGGTCCGCAAGCCGCGTCGCAAGGACAAGAAGAACATCGCTGTGGGCCAGGCCCACATCAAGTCGACGTTCAACAACACGATCGTGTCGATCACCGACACCACCGGCGCCGTCATCACGCAGGCATCGGGCGGTGCGGTCGGCATGAAGGGCTCGCGCAAGTCGACGCCCTACGCCGCCCAGCTGGCAGCCGAGTCGGCCGCCCGCCAGGCGCAGGACCACGGCATGAAGAAGGTCGACGTCTTCGTCAAGGGCGCAGGCTCCGGCCGTGAGACGGCGATCCGCTCGCTCCAGGCCGCCGGCCTGGAGATCGGTGCGATCCACGACGTGACGCCGCAGGCGCACAACGGCGTCCGCCCGCCGAAGCCCCGCCGCAACTAAGTCGCTCCTGCCGGGCGGGCGGTCCACGCCCGCCCGGCATTCCGCCGTCACTGAACACGCGAGTCATATAGCGGACTCGCGACCGAAAGGAACCGACACGTGCTGATCGCCCAGCGCCCCACTGTCACCGAGGAGATCATCGCCGAGCACCGCTCGCGGTTCACGATCGAGCCGCTCGAGCCAGGCTTCGGCTACACCCTCGGCAACTCCCTCCGCCGCACCCTCCTGTCGTCGATCCCCGGCGCAGCCGTCACGAGCATCCGTCTCGATGGCGTCCTGCACGAGTTCTCGACGATCGCCGGCGTGAAGGAGGACGTCACCGAGATGATCCTCAACATCAAGCAGCTCGTGGTCTCGTCGGAGCACGACGAGCCCGTGGTCGCCTACCTCTCGCGCCAGGGCGCGGGCACGGTGACGGCCGCCGACATCACCGCTCCGGCCGGTGTCGAGATCCACAACCCCGAGCTCGTGCTCGCGACGCTGAACGACTCGGCGAAGCTGCAGCTCGAGCTGACGATCGAGCGTGGCCGCGGCTACGTCTCGGCTGCGCAGAACCGCGACGAGTTCGCCGAGGCCGGGGTCATCCCGATCGACTCGATCTACTCGCCCGTGCTCAAGGTCACCTACCGCGTCGACGCGACGCGCGCCGGTGAGCGCACCGACTTCGACTCGCTCGTCGTCGACGTCGAGGCGAAGCCGGCGATCACGCCGCGCGACGCCATCGCGTCGGCCGGTCGCACGCTCGTCGAGCTGTTCGGCCTGACGCGCGACCTGAACGCCGAGGCGGAGGGCATCGAGATCGGCCAGGCGCCGGCCGAGGCCATCGGCTCCGGCGAGCTCGCCACGCCGATCGAGGAGCTCGACCTGTCGGTCCGCTCGTACAACTGCCTCAAGCGCGAGGGCATCAACACGGTGTCCGAGCTCGTGGCGCTGAGCGAGACGCAGCTCATGAACATCCGCAACTTCGGCCAGAAGTCGGTCGACGAGGTCAAGGACAAGCTCGTCGAGCTCGGCCTGTCCCTCAAGGACGCGGTGCCCGGCTTCGACGGCGCGCACTTCTACAGCGGTTACGACGAGGACGCTCGCTGAACGCGGGCCGACTGAAGAACTAGAGGGAAACGAACCATGCCCAAGCCCACCAAGGGTCCCCGCCTCGGAGGCGGTCCTGCGCACGAGCGCCTGCTGCTCGCGAACCTCGCGGCCGCGCTCTTCACGCACAAGTCGATCAAGACGACCGAGACGAAGGCCAAGCGCCTCCGCCCGATCGCTGAGCGCCTCATCACGTTCGCCAAGCGCGGCGACCTGCACGCGCGCCGTCGCGTGCTCGGCGTGATCGGCGACAAGGGCGTCGTGCACGAGCTCTTCACCGAGATCGCGCCGCTCGTCGCGGAGCGCGAGGGCGGCTACACCCGCATCACGAAGCTCGGCTTCCGCAAGGGCGACAACGCCCCCATGGCGCAGATCGAGCTCGTGCTCGAGCCGGTGCAGAAGAAGGTCTCGAAGTCGAAGGCATCCGCCGCTGCGACGTCGGCAGCCGCCGACCAGCAGGCCGAGGAGGCCAAGGTCGACGAGGCTCCGGTCGAGGAGGCCGTGGTCGACCCGACCGAGGCCGCCGAGGCCGACGCCGCTGCAGCCGACGTCGCGACCACCGAGGCGCCCGAGGCGGGCGACGAGGCCGTCGAGGCAGAGCCCGCCAAGGACGAGACCAAGTAGGTCCACCCCACCACGAAGGGCCCCGCGCGAGCGGGGCCCTTCGTCGTGCGCGGCGCGATCAGCCGGCGCGGCGCTCGGCCTTCGCGATCTCGGCCGCCGCGAGCACGAGGCCGAGGTGCGAGAACGCCTGCGGGAAGTTGCCCCAGTGGTGGCCGGTGGCGGGGTCGATCTCCTCGGCGAGGAGGCCCACGTCGTTGCGGAGCGCGATGAGCCGCTCCATGAGTGCGCGCGCATCGTCGAGCCGTCCGCACTGCGCGTACGCGATCACGAGCCAGAAGGCGCACAGCACGAACGGGTGCTCGTCCCCGGCGAGGCCGTCGACGCCCGTCGTGCGGTACCGCAGCGGCAGACCGTCGACGAGCAGCTCCTGCTCGATGCGCGCGATCGTGCCGAGGAAGCGCGGGTCCCGCGCGTCGACGATGCCGATCGTCGGCAGCTGCAGCAGCGACGCGTCCACCTCGCTCGTGTCGTAGTGCTGGCGGAACGAGCCGGTGGCGGCGTCGAAGCCGAGGGTCAGCACCTCGTCGCGCAGCAGATCCCGCAGCTCGATCCAGCGCGTCGGGTCGCCGTCGCAGCCGCTCTCGACCGCGCGCACGCCGCAGTCGAACGCGGCCCACATCATGGCGCGCGAGTGCGTGAACCGCTGCGGCTCGCCGCGCATCTCCCACAGGCCGTGGTCCGGCTGCTCCCAGTGCGTGGCGAGCTCGTCGAGCAGCGCCCGCTGCAGGTGCCAGGCGTCGAGGGTGTCGGCGAGCCCGATGTCGCGCAGCCGCTCGAGCGTCAGCATCACCTGCCCCAGCACGTCGTGCTGGCGCTGCTCGGCGGCGCCGTTGCCGATCCGCACAGGCGTCGCGCCGCCGTAGCCGGGGAGGTGGTCGAGCTCCAGCTCCGGCAGCTCGCGCCCGCCGTCGCGGCGGTACATGATGCGCATGTCGGCCGGGTCGCCGGCGATCGCGCGCAGCAGCCAGTCGCGCCACAGCCCCACGCGCTCGTCGAGGCGCACGGCCAGCATCGCGTCGACCGAGAGCGATGCGTCGCGCAGCCAGGTGAAGCGGTAGTCCCAGTTGCGCTCGCCGCCGGGTGACTCGGGCAGCGACGTCGTCGGGGCGGCCAGGATGCCGCCCGTCGCGTCATCGGTGAGGGAGCGCAGCACGAGCACGCTCGTCTGCACCGCCTCGAGGTAGGGGCCCTCGTAGTCGAGGCTCGCGAGCCAGTCGGACGACTCGGCGATCGTCGTGCGCACGACCTCGGCCTCCCCGACGGGCTCGGCGATCGGCAGCCACGAGTGCTGCCAGCACAGGTCGAGCTCGAAGCGCTCGCCCGCGCGCACCTCGAAGGTCGAGCGGTGCGCGTGCCGGTGGGCCCTCGGCAGCGGCGCCCCGCGCAGCACGAGCCGGTCGGGTCCGGCGATCGCCACGAGCACCTCCTCGCCGTGCTCGCGGACGCGCCGGAACCACGGCGGCACGCGCCCGTAGCCGAAGCGCACGACGAGGTCCTGCTCGAGCTCGACGACGCCGTCGACGCCGTCGATGATGCGCACGACGTCGGCGCGGTCGTCGCCCGTCGGCATCGCATCCGTGATGCGCACCGTGCCGGTCGCGGTCTCGTGCGTGGTCTCGAGCACGAGGCTGCCGGGCAGGTAGCGGCGCGTGGTCGTGGCCGGGCCCGTCGGGCCGATCCGCCAGCGGCCGTGCTCGCGCTCCCCGAGCATGGCGGCGAAGCACGCGGGGGAGTCGAAGTGGGGCAGGCAGAGCCAGTCGATGGAGCCGTCCCGGCCCACGAGCGCGGCGGTGGTGCGGTCGCCGATCACGGCGTAGTCCTCGATGGGCTGCGGGGGCGTCGGCATGGCGCGAGGCTATCGAGCCGACCTCCGCGGCCCGTCCAGGGCGCTGTGCGAGCGGCGTGGCCCGCGCCGCTCGGTGCATAGGGTTGCTGCATGCCGCGCATCCGCCTCGACCTCGCCTACGACGGCGGCGGGTTCGCCGGCTGGGCGGCGCAGCCGGGGCTGCGCACGTGCCAGGGCGAGCTCGAGCGGGCGCTCACGACGGTCGCCCGCGAGCCGGTGCGGGTGACGGTCGCCGGCCGCACGGATGCGGGCGTGCACGCGAGCGGGCAGGTCGCGCACGCCGACGTGCCGGTCGCGATCGCCGCGGACGCCGCCGAGCGGCCGCAGCGGCTCGCGCACCGGCTCTCGCGGCTCGCGGCGCCCGAGGGCGACCTCGTGGTGCGCGCGGCGTCGGTCGCGCCCGCCGGGTTCGACGCCCGCTTCTCGGCGGTGTCGCGCTCGTACCGCTACCGGATCGTCACCGGTCCCGCCGATCCGCTCGAGCGGCGCACCGCCGCGCACGTGCCGCAGGCGCTCGACGTCGACGCCATGCGTCGCACGGCGGCAGCGCTCGTCGGGCTGCGCGACTTCGCGGCGTTCTGCAAGCCGCGCGAGGGCGCCACGACCATCCGCGAGCTGCGCGCGTTCTCGTGGGCGCGGGAGGGGCAGCTGCTCACGGCATCGCTGACCGCCGACGCCTTCTGCCACTCGATGGTGCGCGCGCTCGTCGCCGCGTGCGTGCGCGTGGGAGAGGGCCGGCTGGGCCTCGCGCAGGCGGTCGCGCTGCTCGACGAGCGGCGCCGATCGTCGCTCACGGGACTCATGCCCGCCCGCGGGCTCACGCTCGTCGGGGTGGGCTACCCGGCCGACGACGAGCTCGCCGCGCAGGCCGAGCGCGCGCGGGCGCGTCGCAGCGCCGCAGACCTCGACGCCTGAGAGACCTCCACGCCTGAGGCGCGCGGTCAGCCCGCGAGGGCCTCGCGCAGCTCGTCGACCGTCTCGACGATGCGGTCGGCGCCGGCCTCGGCCAGCTCGGCGCGACCGCCGTAGCCGTAGGCGACGCCGATGCTCCGCACGCCGAGCTCGCGCGCGGAGGCGATGTCGTTGATGCGGTCGCCGACCATGACCACGCGGTCGGCCGGCAGCCCGAGCGACGCCATGGCGCGCTCGATGACCGGGGCCTTCGAGTGCCCGGCCTCGCCGTCGATGCGCCCGTGCACGCCGCGGAAGCGGTGGCGGAGCGCGTAGTGCTCGATGACCGCCTCGGCATCGCGCTGGATCTTGTGGGTCGCGACCGCGAGCGGGCGACCCGACGCGTCGAGGTCGGCGACCAGCCGGTCGACACCCGGGTACAGCGTCGAGTCGACGAGCCCGCCATCGGCCATGTGGGCGCGGAAGGCGGTGAGCGCGACGGTGATCTCGTCGGGCGTCCTGCCTGCCTCGGCGAGCACGGTCACGAGCGGCGGGCCCAGCCAGCGCAGCAGCTCCTCATCGCTCGGCTGCGGCCAGCCCACCGCGTCGTGCATGTGCCGGAGGCTCGCGAGCAGGCCCTCCTTGGAGTCGGTGAGCGTGCCGTCGAGGTCGAAGATGATGCCGTGGGGAGTCATGTCCCTCCATCCTCCCAGGTATCAGATCGGGCTGCCAGCGGATCCGCTCATCCGGTGCCGCCGCGCCCCCGCTTGACCCGGGGCTGTCCGCACGGCTAGGCTCGACCCTTGGTGCGTGCAGCCTGCGCGTGCCCGAATGAGCCCTCCACCGGATCGTTCCGTCGCATCGCGGCGCAGAACACCTCGGAGTGGGATTCACGACCATCCATTCGATCAGTGAGGCACCAATGACTCGCACCTACTCGCCCAAGGCGAGCGACGTCCAGCACGACTGGATCGTCATCGACGCCACCGACGTCGTCCTCGGACGCCTGGCCAGCCACGCGGCTGCCATGCTCCGCGGCAAGCACAAGCCGACGTTCGCCCCCCACATGGACATGGGCGACTTCGTCATCATCGTGAACGCCGAGAAGGTGGCGCTCACGGGGCAGAAGCTCGCCAAGAAGGTGGCCTACCGCCACTCGGGCTACCCGGGCGGCCTCAAGGCCGTCGGCTACGCCGAGATGCTCGACCGCTTCCCGGTCCGCACCGTCGAGAAGGCGATCCGCGGCATGCTGCCGAAGAACTCGCTCGGCCGCGCCCAGATCAAGAAGCTCAAGGTCTACGCAGGCCCGATGCACCCGCACGCGGCGCAGCAGCCGACCCCCTACACGTTCGACCAGGTCGCCCAGTAGGGCGCGAGGAGACACCAGACATGGCGAAGATCGCAGACTCCATCGAGGCTCCCGAGAGCTTCTCGACCGAGACGCCGGCAGCCGAGGCCCCTCGTGCCCCGCGCGTCGTCAACATCGGCGGCCAGGCCGTCGGTCGTCGCAAGCAGGCCATCGCCCGCGTGCGCCTCGTCCCCGGCTCCGGCTCGTTCACGGTGAACGGCCGCACGCTCGAGGACTACTTCCCGAACAAGCTGCACCAGCAGCTCATCAACGACCCGTTCACGCTCCTCGAGCTCGCGGGCAGCTACGACGTGATCGCCCGCATCTCGGGCGGCGGCCCCTCGGGCCAGGCCGGCGCGCTGCGCCTCGGCATCGCGCGTGCGCTCAACGAGATCGACGTCGAGAACAACCGCGCCGAGCTCAAGAGGGCCGGCTTCCTCTCGCGCGACGCTCGCGTCATCGAGCGCAAGAAGGCCGGTCTCAAGAAGGCTCGCAAGGCGCCGCAGTACTCGAAGCGCTGATCGATGTCGCGCCTCTTCGGCACGGATGGAGTACGGGGCCTCGCGGGCCTCGACATCACGGCTGAATCGGCGCTGGCGCTGGCACAGGGCGCCGCACTCGTGCTCGGGCGAACAGCCCGGCAGGAGGGGCGGCGCCCTGTCGCCGTCGTGGCGCGCGATCCCCGCATCTCCGGCGAGTTCATCGCCGCGGCGGTCGCGGCGGGACTCGCGTCCAGCGGCGTCGACGTGCTGGACGCCGGCGTCATCCCGACGCCCGCTGCCGCCTACCTCGTGGCCGACATCCGCGCCGACTTCGGTGTGATGGTGTCGGCGTCGCACAACCCGGCGCCCGACAACGGCATCAAGTTCTTCGCCAGCGGCGGCCGCAAGCTGCCCGACGCGGTCGAGGACGAGATCGAGCGGGCCCTGACCGACACCCCGCTGCGCCCCATCGGCGCGGAGGTCGGCACGGTGCGCCGCTTCTCGGACGCCGAGGACCGCTACCTCGTGCACCTGCTCGGCACGCTCGACGTGAGCCTCCGCGGCCTGCACGTCGCGCTCGACTGCGCCCACGGCGCAGCCGCCGGCGTGAGCCCGCGCGCGTTCGCGGATGCCGGGGCGAAGGTCACCGTCATGGGCAACGACCCGGACGGCGTCAACATCAACCGCGAGGTCGGCTCGACGCACCTCGAGCAGCTCCGCGCCCTCGTGCGCTCGTCGGGCGCCGACTTCGGCATCGCCCACGACGGCGACGCCGACCGCTGCCTCGCGATCGACGCCGACGGGGGCGTCGTCGACGGCGACCAGATCATGGCCCTGCTCGCGGTCTCGCAGCAGCGCCGCGGCCTGCTCGTGCAGGACACGCTCGTCGCGACGGTGATGTCGAACCTCGGCCTCAAGGTCGCGATGGACGAGCACGACATCGCGCTCGTGCAGACCGCCGTCGGCGACCGCTACGTGCTCGAGGCGCTCGGCGAGTACGGGCTCTCGCTCGGCGGCGAGCAGTCCGGGCACATCATCTTCTCCGACCACGCCACGACGGGCGACGGCATCCTCACCGGCCTGCAGATCGCGGCTGAGATGGTGCGGACCGGGCGGACGCTCGCCGAGCTCGCCGCGGTGATGACGGTCTACCCGCAGGTGCTCGTCAACGTCTCCGGCGTCGACCGGCTGGGCCTCCGCGGCAACCGACCCATCGCCGACGCGGTCGCGCGAGCGGAGGCCGAGCTCGGCTCCGACGGCCGCGTGCTGCTGCGCCCCTCCGGCACCGAGAAGATGGTGCGCGTGATGGTCGAGGCGCAGGAGCGCCACATCGCGCAGACGATCGCCGAGGAGCTCGCGGCGCTCGTGCGGGCCGAGCTGAGCGTCAGCGCCTAGGCAGCACGGCTAGCGCGGTCCGCAGCGGGCGCCCGATCGAGGCGGAGGTCCGAGCGGACCTCCGCCTCTTCCGTCACTCGAGCGGGATCGAGCGGGTCGGCTCCGCGGTGCCCAGTCGGTGCTCGCGACGGCGCGCGGCCCGGGCGATGAGGAACAGGATCGTGCCGACGACCACGTAGGCGCCCGCGATGAGCCAGGTCTGCAGGCTCTGCTGCGTCAGCAGGGCGATCGAGGCGATGAGCGCGAGCACCGAGACGATGCGCGGCGCGGTGAAGTGCTTGTGCGCGACCTTGTCCTTCTTGAGCACGAGCACCGACACGTTCGCCGAGATGAAGACGAGCACGAGCAGCAGCACGGTGGTGTCGGCGAGCGTGCCGACGTCGCCGATGAACGACATCGCCATCGTCACGGCACCGACCACGACGATCGCGACCCACGGGGTGCGGCGGCCGGAGAGCACGGCGCCGAACGCCTTCGGCAGCAGCTTCGCCTCCGCGAGGCCGTAGGTGGCGCGCGAGGCCATCACCATGAACAGCAGCGCACCGTTGCCGATCGCGACGAGCGCGATGATCGCGAAGAGCCACGGCGGGAACGCCAGGCCGGAGGCCTCGATGACCTCGAGCAGCGGACCCTCGGAGGTGGCGAGCTGGTCGATCGGCACGACGATCGCGGCGCCCACCGCGATGAGCAGGTAGACCACGGCGGCCGTGAGGATCGCGCCGAAGAGCGCGCGCGGGTACGACCGGCTCGGATCCTTGACCTCCTCGGCCATGTTCGCGGCGGCCTCGAAGCCCAGGAACGAGAAGAAGGCCGTGATCGTCGCGGCGAACGCGCCGGTGAGCGGCGGCACGCCCTCCGCGAAGGTCGTCAGGCGCGACGGGTCGCCGTTGCCGGAGCCGAAGACGATCGCGGCGACCGCGATGATGATGATGAGACCGGTCATCTCGATGAGCGTCGCCCCGACGTTGGCCATGAGCGACTCGCGCACGCCCCGGATGTTGACGAGGACGAGCAGCGCGATGAACACGAGCGTCACGGGGATCGGCGAGATGCCCGGGACGAGCGCCTGCAGGTAGTCGCCCGCGAACGCGTTGGCGAGCGCCGCCGACGTCGTGATGCCCGACGAGAGCATGAGGAAGCCGATGAGGAAGGTCACGTACGGCTTGTCGAAGGCACGCTCCGCGAAGCGCGCTGCGCCGCCGGCGTGCGGATACTTCGTGATGAGCTCCGCGTACGTGCCGGCGGTCAGCAGGGCGAGCACGAGGGCGAGGACGAGCGGTATCCAGATGGCGCCGCCGACGTCACCCGCCATCCTGCCGACGAGCGTGTAGATGCCGGCACCGAGCGTGTCGCCGACGATGAAGAAGAAGAGGAGCAGCGTCGTGATGCCGCGCTTGAGCTTCGTCCCGGAAGCCGGCCCGTCAGTCGTGGTGGTCGCCATGGTCGACAAGGATGGCACGGCTCCGCTGGACGCCGATACCTGGCAATCCGGCTAGGCGTGCCTCGCCCGGAAGGCCGCCACGTTGGTGCGCGACTGGCAGGTCGTGGAGCAGAACCGGCGAGAGCGGTTGCGCGACTGGTCGAGGAACATCCGGTCGCAGCGGTCGTCCCCGCAGCGCTTGCAGCGCGCCATGTCGTCGGCGCGGACGAGGTCGACGATCGCCATCGCGGCGTTGACGACGAGCGAGTCGGCGATCGGCGCCCCGGGCGGCAGCCCGTGCAGGTGCCAGTCGTAGTCGTCGTGGCGCACGAGCTGCGGGCGCGCGCCGGTGTCGCGGAAGACGCGGTTCACGAGGGCGGCGACCTCGTCGCGCCGGCCGTCCCACAGCCGCTCCACCGTGGGCAGGTGCGCCCACGTCGCCGCCGCATCCGCGCCGCTCAGCCGGCTGACCCCGGGGACGCCCCACTCGAGGCACACCTCGCGCAGGCTCGCGGCGGTGCGCAGCCGTCCGTCGCGGCGCCGGTTGCAGACCTCGGCGATGAACTCGAGCGACCGCACGAGCTCGCGGGGGTACGGCATCGACACGGGTGTTCCCTCGGTTAGGCTCACGACTGTCAGGGCCGACGGCCGTGACCGGTGCCCGCCCTGGTGAGCACGATCGTAGCCCCGGAACCCCTGCGAGCGGCCCATGCATCCTCGACGTCCACTCGGACTCGCGTTCGCGCTCACGAGCGCCGCGACCTTCGGCGTCTCGGGCATCCTCGCCGCCTCGCTGCTCGAGGCCGGGTGGAGCTCCGGCGCGGTGACGCTCGTGCGCATCGCGGGCGGCGCCCTCGTGCTGCTCGCGCCCACCCTGTGGCTGCTGCGAGGCCGCTGGGGCGCGGTGCTGCGGTCGTGGCGCGAGGTGCTCGTGCTCGGCCTGCTCGCCGTCGCGCTCTGCCAGCTCGCCTTCTTCAGCGCGGTCGCCTACATCTCGCCCGCGCTCGCCCTGCTCATCGAGTTCCTCGGACCGGTGCTGCTCGTCGCCGTGACATGGCTGGCCACCCGGCGCGCGCCGGCGCTGCTCACCATCGTGGGCGCGCTCGTGGCCCTCGTCGGGCTCGCGCTCGTCTCGGGCGTCGGCGGCACCGCCCTCCACCCGGTCGGGGTGCTGCTCGCGCTCGGCGCCGCGGTCGGCAACGCCGCCTACTGGGCGGCCGCGTCGAAGGCCGACTCCGAGCTGCCGCCGATCGCGCTCGCGGGCCTCGGGCTCGCGGTGGGCGCGATCGTGCTCGGCATCGCCTCCGCGACCGGGCTGCTGCCCTTCGTCGCCACGACCGGCCCCGTCGAGCTCGCCGGCAGCACGGTGCCCATGTGGGTCGCGGTGGCGCTGCTGATCCTCGTGGCGACCGCGGCCGCGTACACGCTCGGCATCCTCGGCGCCCGCCGCCTGGGCGCGACGCTCGCGAGCTTCGTCGGCTACGCCGAGCCGATGTTCGGCATCCTCTGGACCGCGCTGCTGCTCGCGCTGCTCCCGAGCGGCATGCAGTGGGTCGGCGCGGCCGCGATCATCGCCGGCGTCGTGCTCGTGAAGCTGGGGCAGATCGACCGGCCGCGCGCCTCGAGGTCCCCGGCGATCGTCGAGGGGATCCCGAGCCCGTGAGCCCGGAGGACGCGATGCTCCGAAGCGGCGTTGCATCCGGAGGGCTCACGGTCGAGCAGCAGCCGGCGCAGCCGGCCGCGTACCGAGACCGAGGCGATCAGACCTTGCGGAGGAGCACGCTCCGGATCGTGTGGTCGTCGGCCTTCCGCAGCACGAGGTCGGCGCGGGGCCGCGTCGGCAGGATGTGCTCGACGAGGTTCGGGCCGTTGATGGAGTCCCAGACGTCCTGCGAGTAGGCGCGCGCCTTCGCATCCGACATGTCGGCGAACCGGTGGAAGTACGACTGCGGGTCCTGGAAGGCGCTCGCCTTGAGCGCGAAGAAGCGGTCGACGTACCACTCGCGGATCGCGCTCGTGCGCGCGTCCACGAAGATCGAGAAGTCGAACAGGTCCGAGACCGCCAGGTGCGAGCCGGAGGGCGGCGGCTGCAGCACGTTGAGCCCCTCGACGATGAGGATGTCGGGGCGGCGCACCACCACCTCCTCGCCCGGCACGATGTCGTAGGTGAGGTGCGAGTAGACGGGTGCCCGCACCTCCGCCTCGCCCGACTTCACGCGCGAGACGAAGCCGAGCAGCGCCCGCCGGTCGTACGACTCCGGGAAGCCCTTCCGCTGCATGAGGCCGCGCTCCTCGAGCACCCGGTTCGGGTGCAGGAAGCCGTCGGTCGTCAGCAGGTCGACCTTGGGCGACCCCTCCCAGCGGCGCAGCAGCTCCTTGAGCAGGCGCGCGGTGGTCGACTTGCCGACCGCGACCGAGCCGGCCACGCCGATGACGAAGGGGGTGGGCTGCGCCGTCGCGCCGAGGAACGAGGTCGTCTCCCGGTGCAGCCGCGAGGCCGACTCCTGGTAGAGGCTGACGAGCCGCGAGAGCGGCAGGTAGACCTCGGCGACCTCGCGCAGCTCGAGCCGGTCGCCGGTGCCTCGGAGCCGCCGCACCTCCTCCTCGGTGAGGGGGTTCGGCATGCGGGGCGCGAGGCGTGCCCAATCGGCACGCTCGATCTCGACGAACGGCGACTGGATCGGGTGCGACATCGGTGGCGAGCCTACCGCCGCTAGGATCGGGTCCATGTGCGGAATCGTGGGCTACACCGGTGATCGCGGCACCGTCGAGGTGCTCCTGGAGGGCCTGAGCCGGCTGGAGTACCGCGGCTACGACAGCGCAGGCGTGTCGGTGATCGACGGCGACGGGATCGCGCTGCGCAAGAAGGGCGGCAAGCTCGCGGTGCTGCGCTCGAGCCTGGAGGACGCGCCGCTGCCCGCCTCGACGACCGGCATCGGCCACACGCGCTGGGCGACCCACGGCGGCCCGACCGACGAGAACGCGCACCCGCACCTCGGCGACGAGGGCAGGCTCTCGCTCATCCACAACGGCATCATCGAGAACTTCGCCGCGCTGCGCGCCGAGCTCGAGGCCGCGGGGGAGACCTTCTCGAGCGAGACCGACACCGAGGCCGCGGCGAAGCTGCTGGGCCGCGCCTACCGCGACACCGGCGACCTCACCGCGGCGATGCAGCGCACGGTCGGGCGGCTCGAGGGGCAGTTCACGCTGCTCGCGATGCACGCCGAGCAGCCGGGCGTCGTCGTCGGCGCCTCGCACAACTCGCCGCTGCTCGTCGGGTACGGCGAGGGCGAGCACTTCCTCGGCAGCGACGTGAGCGCGTTCGTGAAGTTCACGCCGCACGCCGCGGCGCTCGACAACGACCAGATCGTCACCATCACCGACGACAGCGCGACCGTCATCGACTTCGAGGGCAACCCGTCCGAGGCCAAGCGCTTCGACGTCGACTGGGACGCGTCGGCCGCCGACAAGGGCGGCTGGTCGTCCTTCATGGCCAAGGAGGTCTCGGAGGGCCCCGAGGCCGTCGAGAACACCATGCGCGGCCGGCTCACCGACCACGGCGTCGACCTGGGCGAGCTCGGCGTGCTCGACGCCGAGGTGCTGCGCGGCATCGACCGCATCGTCATCGTCGCGTGCGGCACCGCGGCCTACTCGGGCCTCGTGGGCAAGTACGCGATCGAGACGTGGGCGCGCATCCCGGTCGAGGTCGACCTCGCGCACGAGTTCCGCTACCGCGACCCGTTCCTCGACGAGCGCACGCTCGTCATCTCCATCTCGCAGTCGGGCGAGACGATGGACACGAAGATGGCGGTGCAGCACGCCGCGTCGCGGGGCGCGCGCACGCTCTCGATCTGCAACACGCAGGGCGCCACCATCCCGCGGGAGTCGGAGGCGGTGCTCTACACGCACGCCGGCCCCGAGGTCGCGGTCGCGTCGACGAAGGCCTTCCTCGCGCAGGTCATCGGCCAGCTGCTCTTCGGCCTGCACCTCGCGAAGGTGCGCGGCACGATGACCGACGAGGCGATCGCCGAGGTCGTCGCCGAGATGCGCGAGCTGCCCGACGAGCTGCGCCAGGTGCTCGCCGACCAGAGGTCGGTGCACGAGCTCGCGCACTGGATGAGCGACACCCGCTCGGTGCTGTTCCTGGGCCGCCACGTCGGCTACCCGGTGGCGCTCGAAGGCGCGCTCAAGCTCAAGGAGATCAGCTACATCCACGCGGAGGGCTTCGCCGGCGGCGAGCTGAAGCACGGCCCGATCGCGCTCATCGAGCCGGGGCAGGTCGTCTTCGTCGTCGTGCCCAGCCCGCGCAACGAGCCGCTGCTGCACTCGAAGATCGTGTCGAACATCCAGGAGATCCGCGCTCGCGGCGCCCGCGTCATCGCGGTCGCCGAGGCGGGCGACGCAGCCGTGCTGCCCTACGCCGACGTCGTGCTGCGCGTGCCGCTCACGCTGCCGATGCTCGAGCCGGTGCTGCAGGTCGTGCCGCTGCACGTCTTCGCCCTCGAGCTCGCCACCGCGAAGGGGCTCGACGTCGACCAGCCGCGCAACCTCGCCAAGTCGGTCACGGTCGAGTGAGCCGGATCCGCTGAGGATGCACGGGGTCGGCTCGTGATCGTCGGGCTGGGCGTCGACGTCGTCGACCTCGCCCGCTTCGAGCGCGCCGTCACGCGCACGCCGCGGCTCAAGGAGCGGCTCTTCGCCCCGGACGAGCTCGTCGTCGACGGCCGGGAGCGCGCTCCGCACTCGCTCGCCGCGCGCTTCGCGGCGAAGGAGGCGGCGCTGAAGGCCCTCGGCGCGAACGCGGGCATGCGCTGGATCGACCTCGTCGTCGTGCAGGGGCCGGGCGGCGAGCCGTCGCTCGAGCTGCGCGGCACCGCGGCCGACCGCGCCGCGGCGATCGGCGTCGCGCGCCTGCACGTGTCGATGAGCCACGACGCCGGCATCGCGACCGCGACGGTCATCGCGGAGTCCTGATGCTCGTCGAGGTCGATGGCGCCGCGATCGCGGCGAACGTCCGCACGCTCGCGGCGCAGGTCGGCGTGCCCGTCTGCGGCGTCGTGAAGGCGGCGGGCTACGGGCACGGGGCGGTCGCGGCGGCCAGGGCGATGCTCGACGGCGGCGCGGCCATGCTCGGCGTCGTCGACCTGGCAGAGGCGCTCGCGCTCCGCGACGCGGGCATCGACGCGCCGGTGCTCGCGTGGCTGCACGGCCCGGGCGTCGACTTCCGGATCGCCGCGCGGCACGGCATCGAGGTGGCCGTCAGCTCGATCGCGCAGCTCGAGGCCGCCGCCGCGGCGGGCGCGACGATCCACCTGAAGCTCGACACCGGCCTCGGCCGCAACGGCATCGCGCGCGGCGACCGCGCCGACGCCATCCGTCGGGCGGCCGTCCTCGCCGACGGCGGCGCTCGCATCCGAGGCGCGATGTCGCACCTCGCCGGCACGAGCGCGGAGGCCGATCTCGCGCAGCTGCGCGACTTCGAGGCGGCGCTCGACGCCGCTGCCCCGCTCGGCCTCGAGGTGCGGCACCTCGCGAACTCCGCGGGTGCGCTCGGCATCCCGGCGGCGCGCTTCGACATGGTGCGCATCGGCATGGCCGCCTACGGCATCGACCCGCTCGGCCCCGCGGCGGGCGACGGCGCCGGGGCCGCGGCGCTCGGGCTCGTGCCCGCGATGCGCGTGCGCGCCGCGTTCGTCGACGGCGCCGCGGCCGTCGGCCTCGACGACGGGCTGCTGCCCGCGCTCGGCGCCCCGGTCGTCGTCGACGGTCGGGCGGCGCGCGTCGTCGCGATCGGTGCCGACGCGCTGCGCATCGAGCCGGCGCTCGACGGCGACGGCGTGCTCTGGGGCGACCCGGCGCGCGGCGAGCCGAGCGCCGACGCCTGGGCCGCCGCCGCCGGCACGATCGGCTACGAGGTCGTGACCCGGATGGGCGGTGCGGCCCGCGGCGCCGGCGTCGTCGCCGCGGGGCCGGCGCTCGCCCCGCGCCGGGTGCTCGAGCTCGACCTCGAGGGCGACCCGCGACGGCTGCTCGCGGAGGTCGTCGGCGTCAAGCGCGTCGAGCCGGGGCTCGGCGTCTCGTACGGCGGCGAGCACGTCACCGCGGCCGAGACGACGCTCGCGCTCGTCGGCGCCGGCTACGCCGACGGTGTCACGCGCGCCGCTGCGGGCAGACTGGTCGACCTCGGCGGCGTCGCGCATCCGATCCGCGGCCGCGTCGCGATGGACCAGGTCGTGCTCGACATCGGCGACCAGCGCGCCGAGGTCGGCGACCCCGTCGCGCTCGAGCTCGCGGCCGCGCCCGAGCTGACCGGCATGATCGGCCCGCGCGTCGCCGTCGAGGTCGCGGGCGTCGTGCCGGACGCCGACGCGATGGAGGCGCTGGGGGAGCGGATCGGCAGCGCGCTGCGCGCCGGCGACGCGGTGCTGCTCATCGGGCCGCTCGGCGCGGGCAAGACGACGCTCACGCGCGGCATCGGCCGCGCGCTCGGCGCCCACGGCACGGTGCAGAGCCCCACGTTCGTCATCGCGCGCACCCACCGCACCGACGCGGGCCCCGACCTGCAGCACGTCGACGCCTATCGCCTGCAGGAGGGCGGCGCCGGCGACGAGGCGCAGCTCGACGACCTCGACCTCGACCTCGACGGCGCCATCACCGTGGCCGAGTGGGGCGCGCCGCTCGAGCACGCGCTCGAGTCGTGGCTGCGCGTCGAGCTCGCCCGCGGCGCAGCCGGCGACGCGGACGGCGACGACGCCGACGACCACGAGCCCCGATTCGTGCGGCTGAGCGGGCACGGGCAGGATTGGGATGCCGCCCGCGTCCGCTCGCTCGCGCGCGGCGCAGCATCCATGGCGGTCACCTCGGCCGCAGCCACCTCGGCCGCAACCACCTCGACGACAAACGGGAGCGCAGAGTGATCCTCGCGATCGACACCTCCCTCGGCACGTCGGTGGCCGTCGTCGACGGCGACGACGTCGTGTTCCGCGAGCAGGCGGCCGACACCCGCCGGCACGCCGAGCACCTCGGCGGCATGCTCGAGCGCGCGCTCGACGGCCGCCGCGACCGCATCGCGCTCGTCGTCGCCGGCATGGGTCCCGGCGCCTTCACGGGGCTCCGCGTCGGCATCGCCGCCGCTCGCGCGGCCGCGCTCGGCCTCGGCGTGCCCTGCCGCGGCATCGCGAGCCACGCCGGCGTCACCGAGGGCACGGCGCAGGTGACGACGGATGTGCGGCGCCGCGAGCGCGCGTGGAGCGTCGTCGTCGACGGCGTCGTCGCCGACGGCCCGCACCTGGCGCCGGCCGACGCCGTGCCCCCGCCCGCCGGCGAGCACGCGCTCGTGCCGCGGATCGACGCCGACGCCGTCGACGCCGCCCTGCTCGCCAGGGCGGCGGCGCGCGGCGCCCTCGAGGTGCCCGAGGCGCTCTACCTCCGCGACGCCGACGCGGTGCCGTCGGCCGGCCCGAAGCGGGTGAGCCAGTGAGCGGCGCGCAGCCCGTCGGCGTGCGCATCCGCACCGCCGGCAAGGCCGACCTCGACGCGATCATGGCGCTCGAGCGCGCCGCGTTCCCCGCGAGCGCCTGGGAGCCGGCGACCATGCAGGCAGAGATCGCGAGCGAGTGGGGCCGCTACATCCTCGCCGTCGACGACGAGGGACGCGCGCTCGGCTACGCGGGCCTGCGCGCGGTGGGCGTCGAGGGCGACGTGCAGACGATCGCCGTCGCCGACGACGCGCGCGGCCGCGGCATCGGCCGGGCGCTGCTCACGGAGCTGCTCGTCGAGGCCGAGCGGCGCGGCGTGCGCGAGCTGTTCCTCGAGGTGCGCGCCGACAACGACGTGGCGCGCGGCCTCTACGCATCCGCCGGCTTCGTCGAGATCGGGGTGCGGCCGCGCTACTACCAGCCGGAGGACGTGGACGCCGTGGTGATGAAGCGGATGCGACCGTGAGCGGCCCGGTCGTGCTCGGCATCGAGACGAGCTGCGACGAGACCGGCGTCGGCATCGTGCGCGGCACCGAGCTGCTCGCGAACCGCATCGCCTCGTCGATGGACCTCCACGCGCGCTTCGGCGGGGTCGTGCCCGAGATCGCCGCCCGCGCGCACCTCGAGGCGATGGAGCCGACCATCCGCGCGGCGCTCGCGGACGCCTCCATGACGCTCGACGACATCGACGCCGTCGCGGTGACCGCGGGCCCGGGGCTCGCGGGCGCGCTCATGGTCGGGATCGGCGCGGCGAAGGGTCTCGCCACGGCGCGCGAGCTGCCGCTCTACGGTGTCAACCACCTCGTCGGGCACGTCGCCGCCGACGTGCTCTCCGGCGAGCCGCTCGAGCTGCCGACGATCGCCCTGCTCGTCTCCGGCGGCCACACGTCGCTGCTGCTCGTGCGCGACCTCGCCGGCGACGTCGAGCTGCTGGGGGAGACGATCGACGACGCCGCGGGCGAGGCGTTCGACAAGACGGCGCGCCTGCTGGGCCTCGCCTACCCGGGCGGCCCGTCGATCGACGCGGCGGCCGTCGACGGGGACGCCGAGGCGATCCGCTTCCCCCGCGGGCTCACGGCGCCGAAGGACCGCGACCGGCACCGGTGGGACTTCTCGTTCTCGGGGCTCAAGACCGCCGTCGCGCGCCACGTCGAGCGTGCCGAGGCCGCAGGCGAGCCGCTCCCGGTCGCCGACGTCGCCGCGAGCTTCCGCGAGGCCGTCGTCGACGTGCTGGTCTCGAAGGCGCTCGACGCGTGCGCCGAGCACGGCATCCCGCGACTGCTCCTCGGCGGTGGTGTGGTCGCAAACCGCCGGCTGCGCGAGGTCGCCGCGGCGCGCGCCGCCGGGGCCGGCGTCGCGCTGCGCATCCCGCCGCTCGACCTCTGCACCGACAACGGCGCCATGATCGCCGCGGTGGGCGCGATGCTCGTCGCGCGCGGGGACGCACCGAGCTCGGCGGGCTTCGCGGCGGAGTCGACGCTCGAGGCGAGCACGGTGCAGGTGCGCTGACGCCCCGCGGCGAGCCCTCGCGCGGCGCCGGGTGCGGCGGATGCACAGGCCGGCCTGGCAGGATCGGGAGCCGGGATCCGTCGAGGGGGCACAGCATGAGCGCGACCGCATGGCAGCAGCAGGGCTGGGGCGCGCCGCCGCAGCAGCCCGCGGCCTGGCCAACGGTCCCGCAGCAGGCGTGGTCGGCGCCGACGCACCCCGGACCCCGGACCAACCTGCTCGCGGTCCTCGCCATCGTCGCCGCGGCGGCGGGGACGACGATCCTCCTGGGGCTCGGCAGCATCGCCGCGATCGTCCTCGGCGCCATCGCGCTCGCGCAGATCCGGCGCACGGGCGACGACGGCCGGCTGCTCGCGATCTGGTCGATCGTGCTCGGCGCCGTCACGCTCGTCGGCCTCATCGCCGCGACCGTCGCGGGCATCGCGATGATCGTCACCATCGTGGAGCAGCTGCCCGCCTCGGGCATCTGACGTGGCGCCGACCGCCGGGTCGGTCCTGATCGCGCCTCGAGGGGCGCGGATCGCCGGGCGGAATCTAGGATTCCTCGCGCCTGACCAGGGTACGGTGGTGCTCGCGCAGTCGCGCATCGCAAGGAGGATCCCGTGAGCGACCAGTTCCCACCGGCCGACGGCCGATTCCGTCGACCCGACCAGGAGGGTGCCGCCGGCGACTCCGCCGACAGCGCCCAGCCCGCCGCCGACTTCGGCCAGCAGGCCCAGCCGTCGCCGTCGTTCGGCCAGGCACCCGACGCGGGCCAGCCCGCCCCGTCCTACGGTCAGGCCCCGACCTACGGCCAGGCGCCGTCGTACGGCCAGGCGCCGTCGCAGGACGCGCAGGGCTTCGGCTCGAGCGCTCCCGCCTACGGCCAGCAGCAGGCCCAGCAGCCGTCCTACGGCCAGGCCTCGACGCCCGACCAGGGCTACGGCCAGCAGCCGTCGTACGGCCAGGCGTCGACGCCCGACCAGGGCTACGGTCAGCAGCCTGCCTACGGCCAGGGCTACGCCCAGCCGTCGGCGCCCGCCGAGCAGGGCTACGGCCAGCAGCCGTACGGCCAGCAGCCCGCCTACGGGCAGCAGACCGGCTACAGCGACCCCGCGGCCGGCTACGGCCAGCAGGGCTTCGCCCAGCCGGGCCAGAAGAAGCTCAAGGGCATCACGATCGCCGCGCTCATCGTGTCGGGCCTCAGCCTCATCGGTGCCTTCATGAGCGGCATCGGCCTGCTCGGCGGCATCGTCGGCGCGATCCTCGGCTTCGTCGCCATGAAGAAGAACCCCGAGGCGAAGCCGTGGCCGCTCATCGCGGCGCTCGCCGGCGTCGTCGCGACCGTGATCTCGATCGTCGTGATCGTGATCCTGCTCGTGAGCTGGATCCCGTACCTCATCGCGATCGGGCAGATGTAGCAGCCCTCGCACGACGACGGAGCCCGCGGCCGAACGGTCGCGGGCTCCGTCGTGCTCAGGGGGTCGCGGGTGTCATGGGGGTCATGGGCGATCGGCCAGGATCGCCCGATGCCGCCCGCCGACGCGCGTCGCGATGAGCGTGGCCCTGCTGTCGCCCTTGAGCTTGAGCCGCTTGCGCAGCGCGGCCGGGTCGACGTCGGCGCCCCGCTTCTTGATCTCGAGGTCGCCGATGCCGAGCTCGCGCAGCCGCTGCGCGATGCGCCGCTCGTCGAGGGGGAGCGTCTCGCGCACGCGGAACGCCTGCGCGAGCGGGGTCGCGACGTGGCGGTCGGCCGAGAGGTAGGCGATGCCGTCGCTCACCCCGGTCGCGCCCAGGCGGTCGGCGAGCGCGCCGATGAGCTCCGCGCGGATCACCGCGCCGGCGGGCTCGTAGAGCCACTCGCCGAGCTCGCCCGGCTCAGGATGGCTCGCCTCACCGGTCAGCTCCTCCGCGCCCTCGTCGCTCAGCACGAGCGCGCTGCGGGCGACGCCGGGGCGCGCGAGCGCCCCGGTCCACACGACCGCCTCGACCGTCTCGAGGCCGTCCGTGACCCACTGGTGCTCGGCATCCGCCGGCAGCAGCGCGCGATCGATGCCGGGCGCGAGCTTGACCCCGGTCGGCTGCGCGGCCGCGCGGGCGAAGACGGCGTCGAGGGCGGGCGACCAGTCCGCGGGGTCGTTGAGCCGGCGTGCGCCGTCGCGACGGGCGGGGTCGAACCACAGCGCCTCCGCGTCGACCGGCGTCTCGAGCGCGTCGCCGTGGAGCACGGTCGCGTGCCACGCGGCGAGGTTGAACGCGGCGATCGCGGCGGTCGCCTCGTCGCGCTCGACGGCGGTGACCTCGAGGCCGAGCGTCGCGAAGGCGAGCGCGTCGGCGCCGATCCCGCAGCCCAGGTCGGCGACCGAGACGATGCCCGCGCGGCGCATCCTGCCGGCGTGGTGGGCGGCGACGCGGAGCCGCGTCGCCTGCTCGAGCCCGGCCTCCGTGAAGAGCATCCCGGCAGCGAACTCGCCGAACTTCGCCCGCGCGCGGCGGCGGAGCCGCGCCTGCGACAGCACCGCGGCGACGAGCGCCGGCGCGTGGCCGTCGGCGCGCAGCCGCGACACCTCCCGGACGACGTCGGAGCGGTCGTCGAGCTGCGCCTCCGCACGCTCGAGCAGCGCGAGGCCGTCCTTCGACAGCAGCAGTCGCAGCTCCTCGGCGTCCATCGCTCCATCCAAGCACCGGCGCGGCGCGGCGCCGGTCGCGAGGGTGCCTGACGGCCGGATCGCTGGCACTCATGTTGACCGAGTGCCAGCCGACCGCCTAGGCTTGCTCTGGCGTCCGGCCCGTCCGGACGCGCCCCAGAGTCTGACAAGAAAGAGGCAACCGTGTCGGTTTCCATCAAGCCGCTCGAGGACCGCATCGTCATCAAGCAGGTCGAGGCAGAGACGACGACCGCGAGCGGTCTCGTCATCCCTGACACCGCCAAGGAGAAGCCCCAGGAGGGCGAGGTCGTGGCAGTGGGCCCCGGTCGCATCGACGACAACGGCAACCGCGTTCCGATCGACGTCGCCGTCGGCGACAAGGTGCTGTACTCCAAGTACGGCGGCACCGAGGTGAAGTTCGGCGCCGACGAGTACCTCGTGCTCTCGGCTCGCGACGTGCTCGCCATCGTCGAGCGCTGACCCAGCGACGATCCCGTCGGCGGCGCCCCCTCGAGGGGGCGCCGCCTTCGCCGTTCCAGGAGGAGCGATGAGCGAGCCGCGCACGACCACCGGACTCTGGTACGCGATCTTCGCGTACACGTTCTGGGGCGTCGTCCCGATCTACCTGCAGCTCACCCGCGGCATCGACGGCTTCGAGCTCATCGGCTGGCGCGTGATCGCGTCGGTCGTGGTGGCCTTCGCGCTCGTCGCGGCGACGCGCGGCTGGGGGCGCCTCGCCGCCGTGCTGCGCAGCCGCCGCGACACCGGGTCGCTCGTGCTCGCCGGCTTCGCGGTGCTCGTGAACTGGACCGCGTTCTTCCTCGGCGTGCTCTCGGACCGCGTGCTCGAGACGAGCCTCGGCTACTTCCTCAACCCGCTCGTGAGCGTCGTGCTGGCCGTGCTCTTCCTCGGGGAGCGGCTCCGGCCGGTGCAGTGGGTCGCCGTGGGCCTCGGGGCGCTCGGCGTGCTCGTGATGGTGATCGGCTACGGCGAGGTGCCCTGGATCGGGCTCACCGTCGCGGTGTCGTTCGGCATCTACGGCCTCATCAAGAAGCGCGTCGGCGGCTCGGTGGATGCGCTCTCGGGCTTCACGATCGAGACGGTCGCGGCGCTCCCCGCGTCGCTCGTCATGATGGGCGTCGCGATCGCCGCCAACGGGCTCACGGTGGGCGCGAACGGTGCCGCCGGCATCTGGGGCACCGCGCTGCTCGGCCTCGTCACGGCCATCCCGCTGCTCGCCTTCGCGTCGGCCGCCCGCCGCATCTCCCTCACGGCCCTGGCGTTCACCCAGTACCTCGCGCCGATCATCTCGTTCCTGTTCGGCGCGTTCGTGATGCTCGAGCCGATGCCGCTCGAGCGCTGGATCGGCTTCGCGCTCGTCTGGGCGTCGCTCGTGCTGGTGTCGACGGACCTGCTCGGCCGACACATCCGCGGGCACCGCGCGAGGCCGCGCGCCGCCTGACGCGTCCGCGCAGCGCTGGGGCGACGCGGCCTCCGGCCGCTCGGGCTACGCGGCCTCCGGCCGCTGGGGCTACGCGACCTCCGGCCGCTTCTGGCGGAACATGCGCGCCGGCCACTCGTCGCCGTCCCAGACCTGCACGATGCCCCACGCGACGGCCGCGATAGGCACCGACAGCACCGCGCCGACGATGCCGCCGAGCACGGTGCCGATCGTGAGCGCGATGAGGATCACGAGCGCGTGCAGCCGCAGCGACCTGCCCATCACGACGGGCTGCAGGAAGTTGCCCTCGAGCTGGTTGACGACCACGACCGCGCCCAGCACGACGAGCGCGACCACCGGGCCGTTGGCGACGAGCGCGACGAGCGTGGCGAGCGCGCCGGCGATCGTCGCGCCCACGAGCGGCACGAAGGCCAGCAGGAAGACGAGCACCGCGAGCGGCAGCGCGAGCGGCACCTGCGCGATGGCGAGCACGACGCCGATGCCGATGGCGTCCACGGCCGCGACGACCGCGGTGCCGCGCACGTAGCCGCCGAGCGTCTCGACCGTCTTGGCGCCGATGCGCTTGCCGCGCGCGTACCGCTCGCCCTCGAAGGGGCGCAGCAGGAACTCCCAGATGCGCGGGCCGTCCTTGAGGAAGAAGAAGAGCACGACCACCATGAGCGCGAAGCCGGTGAGGAAGTTCGCGGCGGCGGCGGCGCCGGCCGCGGCGCCGGAGCCGAACTGGGCGCTCGTCAGGAAGCCCACGACCGCCTCGCGCGCCTGCTGGATCTGCTCCGGGGTCGGCGCGAACGGCAGGGTCGAGACCCACTCCAGCACCCGGTCGATGCCGCCCGACGCGCGCTCCACGAGCTCGCCCGACTGCGAGCGCACCGCGTTCACGATCAGCCAGCCGACGCCGCTCAGCACGGCGACGATCGCGACGAGCGAGATCGTGGTCGCGAGCCAGCTCGGCATGCCCCGACGACGCATCCAGCGCATCACCGGCGCGAAGGCCGATGCCAGGATGAGGGCGATGGTCACGGGGATCGTCACGAGCGTCAGCTGGGTCATCGCGAAGACGATGCCCGTGATGGCCACCACCAGGATGATGCCCTGCAGCGCGCGGGTCGCGAAGCGGCCGAAGCTGTCGCCCCACACCGTCGGCGTCACGACCGGCACGGGCACGCGGGCGTCGCCGCTGGATTCCTTGTCGCCGAACAGTCCCATGGCTCCCTCTCGCAGTGGCGGCAACGCTAGCGCGGACCGCCTGGGCACCGCGCGAGCGCGCCTACTCCCGACCCTTGTGAGCAGGGCTCAAGAATCCCGCAGGACTCCGGAAGGTCGGGTCGTTCGCGCCAAGACCGTTACCAGGACGTAACGCGGAACGGCCGTTTTCGGTCGGGGGCTCGCCTACTGTTGTGCCAACACGCGTACCAGCGCGCGTCCTCCAGTAGGAATTTAGGAGCACAATGCAGTCCTTCCTCCGCACCAAGGGGCAGCACCCCCGTCGTGCCGCGGCCCTCGGCGCCGCAACCGCCGGCGTCCTGCTGCTCGCAGCCTGCGCCGGTGGTGGCTCGCCCACCCCGTCCGGCTCGGCCGGCGGCTCGACCGGCCCCACCGAGGGCGGCGAGGTCGACACCTCGTTCGTCGTCGGCACGATCCTGCCCCAGACGGGCAACCTCGCGTACCTCGGCCCGCCCGAGTTCGCAGGCGTCGACCTGGCTGCCGCCGACCTCGAGGCCGCGGGCTTCGAGTTCGACGTCGACGTGCAGCACCGCGACTCCGGTGACACCACGACCGACATCGCCACCGCCTCGGCGGGCGAGCTCGTCTCGGCCGGTGCGGACGTCGTCATCGGCGCCGCCTCGTCGGGTGTGTCGTTCACGTTCGTCGACCAGCTGATCGACGCGCAGGTCGTGCAGATCTCGCCGGCCAACACGTCGCCCGACTTCTCCGACTACGAGGACGACGGCTTCTACTGGCGCACCGCTCCGTCGGACGTGCTGCAGGGCCGCGTGCTCGGCAACCTCATGACGTCGGACGGCGCCGCGAACGTGGCGTTCATCACGATCAACGACCCGTACGGCACGGGCCTCGAGGAGAACGCTCGACTCGCTGTCGAGGCCGCCGGCGGCACCGTCACCGGCAGCGTCCTCTACAACCCGGGTGACACGAACTTCACGTCGCAGGTCGCCGAGATCATGGCGGGCCAGCCCGACGCGATCGGCATCCTCGCGTTCGCGGAGACGGCGCAGATCGTCCCCGAGCTCGTGACGCAGGGCTTCCCGGCCTCCGGCATGTACTTCGTCGACGGCAACCTGTCGAACAGCTACAACTTCCCCGAGGGCACGCTCGACGGCGCGAAGGGCACGCTGCCCGGCAACCCGGCCGACGACACGTTCCGCGACCGCCTGCTCGAGCAGGACCCGGACCTGCAGGACTTCTCCTACGGTCCCGAGTCGTACGACGCGGTCATCCTGGCTGCGCTCGCTGCGGCGACCGGTGGCAGCGCCGACCCCATCACCATCCGCGACAACCTGCAGGCGGTCTCGACCGAGGGCACCGCGTGCACCGACGTGGCCGAGTGCCTGCAGCTCATCGCCGACGGCGAGGACGTCGACTACGACGGCCCCTCCGGCCCGATCGAGTTCGACGAGAACGGCGACCCCACCGAGGCGTACATCGGCATCTACCAGTACGGTGCCGACAACCAGTACACCTTCCTGTCGTCGGAGTTCGGCTCGCTCAACGAGTGACCCGGCAGCGCTGACGCAGCACAGCACGAGAGGGCCCCGCTCCGGCGGGGCCCTCTTCGCGTGCGCGGGAGCAGCGCACGACGCCCATGCCGAGCGCCAGGGCGGCGCGCGCGCCAGCCGCAGGTGGTGTCGGGCATCCAGGGCACGTGCGGAATCGCGCGGGGGAGCGGCGCGCAGCGCCCGGTGCGGTCCCGGAGGCACGAGAGAGGGGCTCCGCCGCAGCGGAGCCCCTCGTCGACGTGCTGGGATCAGACGGCGGGATCGACCGTCGGGTGCGCCTCGGTCCTGGCCTTCTCCTCGACGTCGGTCGCGAGCGTGCCGAGGTAGAGCTGGATGACCTTCGGGTCGTTCAGCATCTCGCGGCCGGTGCCCGTGTAGGCGTCCTTGCCGTGGTCGAGCACGTAGGCGCGGTGGGCGATCTGCAGGCAGCGGCGCGCGTTCTGCTCGACCATCACGATGGTCACGCCGTGGCTGTTGATCTCCGCCACGCGCAGGAACGTCTCGTCCTGGCGCACCGGGCTGAGGCCGGCGCTCGGCTCGTCGAGCAGCAGCACCGCGGGGTCCATCATGAGCGCGCGGCCCATGGCGACCATCTGGCGCTCGCCGCCGGAGAGGCTGCCGGCGCGCTGGCGGCGCCGCTTCACGAGCTCCGGGAAGAGCCCGCCGACGAACTCGAAGCGCTCCTTGAAGAGCTTGGGCTGCTGGAACAGGCCCATCTCGAGGTTCTCCTCGATCGTGAGTGAGGGGAACACGTTGTTGTTCTGCGGCACCATGCCGACGCCCTTGCCGACGAGCTTGTCGGCCTTGAGCCCGGTGATGTCGTCGCCGTTGAGCAGCACGCTGCCCTCGCGGACGTTCACCTGGCCGAAGACCGCCTTGAGCAGCGTCGACTTGCCGGCGCCGTTCGGGCCGATGATGCCGATCAGGTCGCCCTGGTTCGCGACGATCGAGCAGCCGTTGAGGATGTTGACGCCCGGCAGGTAGCCCGCGACGAGCTCCTTCGTCTCGAGCACCGGGGTGGTCGCCGAGCTGGCTCCGGTCGTGGTCATCGCTGGCCCTCCTGGTGGGCGTCCGTCGTGGCGTCGCGCGACGCATCCGCCGTCGTCGAGGGCGCGTCGGGGTCGACGGGCACCTCGTCCTCGGCGGCCTCGTGGATCTCCGCCACCTGCTGGTTCGTCAGGGTGCCGAGGTCGGTGTCGTGGTGGGCGCCGAGGTACGCGTCGACGACCGCCTGGTTCTGCATGATCGTCTCGGGCGGGCCCTCGGCGACGACCTTGCCCTCAGCCATGACGATCACCCAGTCGGAGATGTGGCGCACCATGTGCATGTCGTGCTCGACGAACAGCACGGTCATGCCGTCGTCCTTGAGGCCGCGCACGTGGTCGAGCAGCGACTGCGTGAGGGCCGGGTTGACGCCCGCCATCGGCTCGTCGAGCATGACGAGCGTCGGCTCGCTCATGAGCGCGCGCGCCATCTCGAGCAGCTTGCGCTGGCCGCCCGAGAGCGACGCCGCGTAGTCCTCGCGCTTCTCGTCGAGCTTGAAGCGCGCGAGCAGGTTGTCTGCCCGCTCGGTGTTGGCCTGCTCCTGCGCCTTCCACAGCGGCTTCACGAGCGCTGCGAACAGCCCCTCGCCGCGCTGGTCGCGCGCGCCGAGCAGCATGTTCTGCAGCACCGTGAGGCGGCCGAGCGACTTCGTCAGCTGGAACGTGCGCACCATGCCGCGCCGCGCCACCTTGTGGCTGGGCACGTGCGCGAGCGACTGGCCCTCGAACGACCAGCTGCCCTTGTTCGGGCGGTCGAAGCCGGTGAGCAGGTTGAAGAAGGTCGTCTTGCCGGCGCCGTTCGGGCCGATGAGGGCGGTGATCCTGCCGCGCGGGATCTCGACGTGCGCGACGTCGACGGCCGTGAGGCCGCCGAACTGCCGGATCACGCCATCCGCGATGACGATCGGGTCGACCTTCTTGCAGCCCGGGCCGACGGGTCCGTCGACGAGCGGGTGCGTGACCGGGGGCGTGGTCGTGTCAGACATTGAACGACAGCTCCTTCTTGTTGCCGAGGATGCCCTGTGGTCGGAAGATCACGAGGAGCATCAGTGCGACGCCGATGAGCACGAAGCGGATCTGGCCGGCCTGCGAGCCGCTCATGTCGCCGAAGAGGCCCATGCCGTGCAGCACGTTGATGACGCCGCCGGTGAACGACAGCAGCACCCAGAAGAGGATCGAGCCGAGCAGCGGACCGAAGACGGTCGCGGCGCCGCCGAGCAGCAGCGCGGTCCAGATGTAGAAGGTCATCGTGGTCGCGAAGTTGTCGGGCTGCACGGCTCGGGGGAGCACGAACATCACGCCCGCGATCGCGCCGAGCGTGCCGCCGAGCACGAGCGCCTGCATCTTGTAGCTGTAGACGTTCTTGCCGAGCGAGCGCACGGCGTCCTCGTCCTCGCGGATGCCCTTGATGACGCGGCCCCACGGGCTGCGCATGAGCAGCCAGACGAGCACGAGCGCGACGATGACGAGCGACCAGGCGATGATGCGCACCCAGGTGTCGTACGCCGTGGCGGTCCACGGCCCGAAGCCGTAGGTGGTGCCGGTCAGCGGGTTCATCGCGTCGAAGTCGCCCTTGTAGTCCTGACCGCGGAGGCCCTGCGAGCCGCCCGTGATGCTCGTCAGGTCCTGCGTGCGGACGGTGAAGCGCACGATCTCGGCGGCCGCGATCGTGACGATCGCGAGGTAGTCGCCGCGGAGCCGCAGCGTCGGGATGCCGAGGATGAGCGCGAAGATCACGGCGGACACGATCGCGACGAGCATCGCCGCGAGGAACGAGAGCCAC
Source organism: Agrococcus jenensis (assembly GCF_003752465.1). Taxonomy (NCBI): domain Bacteria; kingdom Bacillati; phylum Actinomycetota; class Actinomycetes; order Micrococcales; family Microbacteriaceae; genus Agrococcus; species Agrococcus jenensis. The sequence goes on from NZ_RKHJ01000001.1 coordinate 1,471,157, forward strand.
GCGGGCCAGCCGAGCGTCGCGGTTGGGTCGGCCATCATCGTGAAGATCGCGAACGCGTACGCGCCGATCGCCATGAAGCCCGCCTGGCCGAAGTTCAGCAGGCCGGAGTAGCCGAAGTGCACGTTGAGGCCGATGGTCGCGAGCGCGAACGCGGCGGTGGTGGGGGAGAGGATCTCGCCCGCGGCGGTGTTGAGGACGCTGAGGAAGTCCATGTCAGCCGATCCTTTCCCTGCGACCCAGGATGCCCTGCGGTCGGAACAGCAGCACGAGGATGAGCACGAGCAGCGCGATCGCATACCGGAGGTCGGGTGCGAGGAAGAGCGTCGAGATCTCGGTGACCAGGCCGATCACCACCGCCCCGACGAGGGCGCCGAAGGCGCTGCCGAGGCCGCCGAGCGTGACGCCGGCGAACAGCAGCAGCAGGATCGTGAAGCCCACGTCCCACTTGATGTTGGCGCCGATGAAGTAGGTGTAGAGGATGCCCGCACCACCGGTGAGGAGGCCGGCGAGCACCCAGACGATGCGGATCACGCGGTCGACGTCGATGCCGGACGCCGCAGCGAGGCTCGCGTTGTCGCTCACCGCGCGGGTCGCCTTGCCGATGCGCGTGCGCGTCAGGAACAGGCCGACGGCGATGAGCACCACGATCGCGATCACCGTGCTGACGACGTTCGACGTGCGCATGAGCACCGGGCCGACCTCGAGCACGGGGCCGGGGTCGACCGAGAGGCCCTCGGTGCCGCCGCCGATGAGGAACTGGAACATGTAGCGGAGCGCGATCGAGAGGCCGATCGTCACGATGAGCACCTGCACGAGGCCGACGCGGCGCCGGCGCAGGGGCTTGAAGATGCCCCAGTCGTGCACCCAGCCGAGCGCGGCCGATGCGACGAGCGTCACGATGATCGCGATCCAGACCGGCCAGTTCACGAGGGTCGTCGTGGCGTAGAACACCACGCCGCCGAAGGTGAGGAGCTCGCCGTGCGCGAAGTTGTTGACGCCGGTGGTGCCGAAGATCAGCGTGATGCCGATCGCGGCGAGGGCGAGCAGGAGGCCGAAGTTGAGGCCGGAGATGATGCGCGACAGCAGCTGCGAGCCGAAGTCGTTCGACGCGGCGCCGGTGGACGCCTCGCCGCCGGGCGCCGCGCCCTCGCCGGTCGTCGGCGCACCGCTCGCACCGCCGTCGCCGGGGCTGCCGCCGCCGCTCGGGGAGGGCGCCGGAGCGCCGTCGGCGCTCGCGAACGGGAAGAGCACGCCGACCGAGGTGGATCCGCCGACCTCGAACTCCCGGCTCTCGAACGACGCATCCCGCAGCGTCACGCCGTCGGGCAGCGTCGCGGTGTCGATCGAGACCGTGTAGGTGCCCGCCGCCGGGACCCCGACGATCCAGCGGCCGTCGGCCCCCGTCGCCACGGTCTCCTCGACGCCGTCACCGGTCACGGTGATCTCGACGCCCTCGAGGGGCGTCTGCCCGTCGCGGACGATGCCGTTGAAGTTGAACGGAGCTGGCTGCTCGGTCGTGGCCAGGGGCGCGGCGGCGACCGCGGTCGCACCACCCGCCACCATGCCCATGACGGCGAGGGCGACGGCGATTGCTCGCCGCAGCCCGCTCCGTCGCGGTCTGCTGGACGTCTTCACGTGTCCTCCATGCCGTGGGGCCGCGCGGGCGCAAGGGAATGGGCTGCGCGTGATGCCCGTTACATCGGTGGTGAAACAGTAGCGGCCGCTTCGAGGGCCGCCGTCCACTTTCGGGTCTCTTGTGCGCTTCTTCATGCGGATGCCGCACGACCGTTACCGAATAGATACGATGGAAGCGATGGAGATGCGCAATCCGTTCGGCCCGATCGGCCTGACCTACGACGACGTCATGCTGCTCCCGGGCCGCACCGATGTGATTCCCAGCGAGGCCGACACCGGCACGAGGCTCTCGCGCAACATCCGGCTCGCGATCCCGCTCGTCTCGAGCGCGATGGACACCGTGACCGAGGACCGGATGGCGATCGCGATGGCCCGCCAGGGCGGCATCGGCATCGTGCACCGCAACCTCTCCATCGCGGACCAGGCCGGGATGGTCGACCGCGTCAAGCGCTCCGAGTCGGGGATGATCACCGACCCGGTCACGACGCACGCGGACGCGACGATCGAGGAGGTCGACCGCATCTGCGGCGAGTTCAAGGTCTCCGGCCTGCCGGTCGTCGACCCCGACGGGGTGCTCGTCGGCATCGTCACGAACCGCGACATGCGCTTCGTGCCGCGCGAGGAGTTCGCCACCACGCTCGTGCGCGACGTCATGACGGCGGCGCCGCTCAAGACGGCGAAGGTGGGCATCTCCCGCGAGGACGCGTTCGCGATCTTCCACGAGACGAAGCTCGAGAAGCTGCCGCTGATCGACGAGCAGGGCCGCCTCGGCGGCCTCATCACCGTCAAGGACTTCGACAAGGTCGAGCAGTACCCGAACGCGACGAAGGACGCGCACGGCCGCCTCCGCGTGGGCGCCGCGATCGGCTTCTTCGGCGACGCCTTCGACCGGGCCGTGGCGCTCGCGGAGGCCGGCGTCGACGTGATCGTCGTCGACACCGCCAACGGCGAGAGCCAGGGCGTGCTCGACATGGTCGCGAAGCTCAAGGGCGACGAGCGCTTCAGCGGCATCGACATCATCGGCGGCAACGTCGCGACCTACGAGGGCGCCGCGGCGCTCATCGAGGCGGGCGTCGACGCCGTGAAGGTCGGCGTCGGACCGGGCTCGATCTGCACCACCCGCGTCGTGTCGGGCGTCGGGGTGCCGCAGGTCTCGGCGATCTACGACGCCGCGCGCGCCGCGCACGACGCGGGCACCGACATCCCGATCATCGCCGACGGCGGCCTGCAGTACTCCGGCGACATCGCGAAGGCGCTCGTCGCCGGCGGCTCGTCGGTCATGCTCGGCTCGCTGCTCGCGGGCACGAACGAGAGCCCGGGCGACCTGGTGCTCGTGAACGGCAAGCAGTTCAAGACGTACCGCGGCATGGGCTCGCTCGGTGCGATGCAGACGCGCGGCAAGAAGACCTCGTACTCGCGCGACCGCTACTTCCAGGCCGACGTGCCGAGCGACGAGCAGCTCATCGCCGAGGGCATCGAGGGCCAGGTGCCGTACCGCGGCCCGCTCGGCTCGGTCGCGTACCAGCTCGTCGGCGGCCTGCGGCAGTCGATGTTCTACACCGGCGCGCGCACGATCGAGGAGCTGCAGCAGAAGGGCCGCTTCGTGCAGATCACCGCCGCCGGCCTCAAGGAGTCGCACCCGCACGACATCCAGATGGTCGTCGAGGCGCCGAACTACCGCCGCTGACCTGCTCGGGCTCGTCCAGAGGTAGCGGCCCGCGCGAGAGGTAGCGGCGCGCGGACCTGAGGTGGGGCCCCTCGGGACGGGTCGGCTTGCCCGCGACAGGTGGGCCCGCACGGCCACCCCTCGCGGGCCAGCCCACCCCTCGCCGTCTAACACCACGAGTGGGCGGCCGCCGGCTCGGCCGGCTCGCGGTCCCTGGGCCGCCCGCAACGGGTCGGTCTGCCGCCACGGGTGGCCCCGCCCGCGACGGGTGGCCCCGCCCGCGACAGGTGGCGCGGCCCGCGGAAGGTGGGGCCGCATCGCCACCCCTCGCTGGCGACCCCACCGGTCGCAGGCTCGAGCCAGCTACCAGCCGGGGAGCAGCGGTGTGCGCACCGGCAGGTGCGCCAGCGCGAGCTTCGCCGCGAGGCGCGCGGGGTTGAGCAGCGCGTCCCACATCCAGCGCACCATGTCGTGGGTCTCCCGGATGGCGTCTTCCCGGCGCTTCTCGGCGATCACCGCGTCGACCGGCTGGATGCCGTTCGCGTCTGCGAGCACGCCGTACTTCTGCGCGCCGTCGGACTCACCGGCGAGCGGGCGCATCCCCGGCCGCTCCCATCGGAAGTCGGGGAACCGGTCGCCGATCGACGTCGCGACCCTCGGCTGCAGCTCGGGCGTCGGCGCCCCCATCCGGTGCATGAGCACCCGGCTCCACGACTCGCCGACAGACTCCGCGAGCGGGTCGGCGAACGCGAGCACCCACGCCGCTCTCCGTCGCCCTCTCGGTCCCTGCCGGGCGAGCGCGTCGGCGACCTCGTCGCGCTCGACGACGCGCGTGCGGAGCGCCCAGTCGAGCGCCGCGACGGCATCGACCTGCCGGCCGCGGCGCGCGAGGTCGGCGAGCGCGTAGGCAGTGGAGCATCGCGCGATCCCGTCGGTGACGACGACGTCCATGTCACTGACGACGGCATGCGAGTGGCGCACGCAGGCCGCGAAGCCCGAGGTCGATGCGCTGCCGATCGTGAAGACGTCGCGCGGATCGCCGCAGGGGAGCTCGGCGAGTGCGAGCGCGGATTCCCTCGCGAAGATCGCGCCGGGGCGCGCCGCGGCGACGGCGCGGACCTCGAGCAGGTGGCGCCGGTGCCGTGGCAGGGCGTCGAGCGCCTGGCGCTCGACGTACCAGCCGCGCCGGACCTGCGCGAAGGACGCGTCGTCGAAGAGCCGGCGATCGGGGCCGTCGTGGGAGTCGAACAGCGGCAGGGTCACGCGGTGCACCTTGCCCCACCGTCGCCGCTCGGCGTGCGCCGGGGGCCTGGGCTGTGGAGGAGTGGCAGTCCGTTCGTACGCTGCACCGGGCCGCTCTCTCGCGATCCGGGCGACGGGTGGCTGAGCCCCGAGAGGTGGTGCTGCAGGCCCACCCCTCGCGGGCGGGCCCACCGGTCCCGGGAGCGGCCACCGCTGGCCGGCGCGCCCACCGCTCGCTTCCCGGCGACAGGTGGGCTATCCCGCAAGAGGTGGAGCTGCAGCCCCACCCGTCACGGGCACACCCACCGCTCGCGGGCGCGCCCACCGCTCGCGGGCGCGCCGACCGCTCGCGGGTGCGGCCCCGGCTCGCGGGCGGGCCCACCGGTCCCGGGTGCCCCCACCGCTGGCCGGCGCGCCCACCGCTCGCATCCCGGCGACGGGTGGGTGAACCCGCCAGAGGTGGAGCTGCAGCCGCACCCGTCGCGGCCAAAGCCACCCGTCGCGGGAGAGTCCACCCGTTGCGGGTGGTGCCACCCCTCGGAGGTCAGGCCACCGCCGACGAGCACAGGTGAAGGAGGAGGGGTTGCGGGGTGCCCAGACGCGATATATCGTGTGTTGCAGCAGACGCGATATATCGCGTTTCTGAGCCTGAGGGGGCAGCCATGGACCAGCACAACACGCAGCACGAGACCGGCGACACGAGGCCGCGCAGCGCATCCGGCGCATCGGCGTCCGGCGCCGACGCCATCACCGAGCGCTGGACGATCGCCGAGGGCGAGAGCCGCGTCATCGACCTCGACGCGGTGACGGCGCTCCGCGTCGGCATCGTCGGCGGCAGCGTCGACATCGTCGGCCACGACGAGCCGACCGCCCGCGTCGAGGTCCACCGCGTCGAGGGACGCGACCTCACCGTCACGCTCGAGCAGGGCCGGCTGTCGATCTCGCACCCCCGCGTGAGCTGGGACGACGTGTGGGAGTCGGTGAAGGCGCTCGTGGGCGTGCGGGCCAAGGTCGAGCTGAGCATCCTCGTGCCCCGGCACGTCGCGCTCTCGCTCGGGCAGGTCAGCGCATCCGCCCTGGTCTCGGGCCTCGCCGCCCGCGCCACGCTCAGCACCGTGTCGGGTCCGCTGCAGGTGGAGTCGCACCGCGGCGACCTCGACCTCAACACCGTCTCCGGCGACATCGAGGTCTCGGGCGGCGCCGGCCGGCTCGCGGTCAACGCCGTCTCGGCGAGCGTCACCGCGACCGGCGCGCTGCAGGAGGTCGGCGTCGACACCGTCAGCGGCGAGGTGCTGCTCGACGTGCACGGCGCCCCGCGCAGCATCACCGTCAACACGGTCTCGGCCGACGTGACGCTCCGGCTCGACGCCGACCAGGGCGTCCGGGCCACCACGCGCACCGTCTCTGGCCGCGGCCGCATCGTCGGCCGGGCCGTGCCGAAGCGCGGCGGCACCGAGGTCGTGGAGGGCGCGAACGCCTTCCGCTTCGCCGCGAACACCGTCTCGGGCTCGGTCACGGTCGTGCGGAGGGACGCATGAGCCCCGTGTTCGGCCACGGCGCGCTGCGCCTCTACCTGCTGAGCCTGCTCGCCGAGGCGCCGCGCCACGGCTACGAGCTCATGCAGGCGCTGAGCGACCGCTTCGGCGGCACCTACTCGCCGAGCGCCGGCACCATCTACCCGCGGCTCTCGAAGCTCGAGGAGGAGGGGCTGCTGACGAAGTCGACCGACGGCCGCAAGACCACCTACGAGATCACCGACGCGGGACGCGCGGAGCTCGCGGCGCGCGAGGGCGAGCTGCGCGAGCTCGAGGGCGAGATCACCGACTCGGTGCGGCGGATGGCGTCGGACGTGCGCGCGGGCGTGAAGAGCGCGATGCAGGCGCTGCGGGCCGACCTCGCGGCCGCCGAGCGGGATGCGCGCGGCACGCCGCCCACCCCGAGCACGCCCACGCCTCCGGAGCGCGAGGAGCGGGGCTGGTTCGAGGCGCACACACCGCCCGCGTCGGCGCCGGATCCGTCCGCGCGCGAGCGGCGGTCGAGCCCCTCGAGCTCGGTGCCGAACCCGGCGTCCGCGCCGTGGCCGGAGGCCGAGCCGTCCTGGCCCGAGCACTCCTGGCCTGCGTCGTCACCGGCAGCGCCGTCGTGGACGGAGGCCGGCACCTCCGCGGATGCGGCCCACCCGGCCGAGCGCGCGGCCGCGCGCATGGCGGTCCACGACATCGACCTCGCCCTCACGGAGTTCCGCCAGCAGGTGCGCGAAGCCGCGCGCGCCGATCGTGGCGAGCGCGTGAGCACCGCGAAGGCCGCGTCCGTGCGGGTCGAGCTCGAGGCGGCGCTGCTGCGCATCAAGAGCGTGCTCGGGTCCTGAGCGTCCCTCGCTCCCTGCGGGATAGGCTGGGCGGGTGACGGAGATCGAGATCGGCCGCAGCAAGCGCGCCCGCACCGGGTACGGCTTCGACGACATCAGCATCGTGCCGTCACGGCGCACGCGCGACAGCGACCTCGTCTCGCTGCAGTGGCAGATCGACGCCTTCAAGTTCGAGATCCCGGTCATGAGCGCCCCGACCGACTCGGTCACGAGCCCGGCCACCGCGATCGCGCTCGGCAGGGCCGGCGGCGTGGGCGTGCTCAACCTCGAGGGCGTCTGGACCCGCTACGACGACCCCGAGCCGCTGCTCGCCGAGATCGCGCGCCTCCCCGCCGACCTCGCGACGAGCCGCATGCGCGAGATCTACGCCGAGCCGATCAAGCCGGAGCTCATCCGCGACCGCCTCGCGCAGATCCGCGACGCCGGCGTGCCCGTCTCTGGCAGCCTCAGCCCGCAGGCCGTGCAGCAGCACTACGAGACGGTGCTCGCGGCGGGCGTCGAGCTCATGGTCATCCGCGGCGCCACGGTGAGCGCCGAGCACGTCTCCGCCGAGCGGGGCGCGCCCCTCAACCTCAAGCAGTTCATCTACGAGCTCGACGTGCCCGTCGTCGTCGGCGGCGTCGTCACCTACACCGCCGCGCTGCACCTGATGCGCACCGGCGCAGCCGGCGTGCTCGTCGGCTTCGGCGGCGGCGCGGCCTCGACGAGCGAGAAGGTGCTCGGCGTCGCGGCCCCGATGGCGACCGCCGTGAGCGACGTCGCCGCCGCCCGGCGCGACTACCTCGACGAGTCCGGCGGCCGCTACGTGCACGTCATCGCCGACGGCTCGCTCGGCACCTCCGGGCAGGTCGTCAAGGCGCTCGCGTGCGGCGCCGACGGCGTCATGCTCGGCACCGCGCTCGCTCGTGCGACGGATGCCCCCGGCCGCGGCTGGCACTGGGGCCCGGAGGCGCACAACCAGAAGCTGCCTCGCGGCAATCGCGTGCAGGTCGACCAGGTCGGCCCGCTCGACGTCGTGCTCAACGGACCCTCACCGGTCGCGGACGGCACGGCGAACATCATGGGCGCTCTGCGCAAGGCCATGTCGACGACCGGCTACAAGGACCTCAAGGAGTTCCAGCGGATCGACGTGGTCGTGGAGAGCAGCCCGCCACGCTAGACCGCCCATCCGGGCGCGCATCCAAGGAGGATCCATGGCTGAGACCACCAACAGCGTGAGTCGGTCGAGGAAGCTCGGCCCCGAGGAGCGCGCTGCCGCGATCGCCTCGCTCCGCGAGCGCGAGGTCGATGTGCTCGTGATCGGCGGCGGCATCGTCGGCACCGGTGCGGCGCTCGACGCGGTGACGCGCGGCCTGCGCGTCGGGCTCATCGAGGGGCGCGACTTCGCCTCCGGCACGTCGAGCCGCTCGTCGAAGCTCATCCACGGCGGCATCCGCTACCTCGAGCAGGCCAACTTCGGCCTCGTGCGGGAGGCGCTCATCGAGCGCGGCCTGCTGCTGCAGCGCCTCGCGCCGCACCTCGTGAAGCCCGTCAAGTTCCTCTACCCGCTCACGACGCCGCTCATCGAGCGCGCGTACATCGGCGCGGGCATGGCGATGTACGACGCCTTCAGCTACACGGGCTTCATGAAGCCGGGGGTGCCGATGCACCGGCACCTCACCAAGAAGCAGATGCTCAAGCAGATCCCGTCGCTCGACCCGAACGCGCTCGTCGGCGGCCTCACCTACTACGACGGCCAGGTCGACGACGCCCGCTACGTCGCCGAGCTCGCGCGCACCGCGTCGTTCTACGGCGCCCACGTGGCGAGCCGCGTGCGCGCGGAGGGCTTCCTCAAGGTGGGCGAGCGGGTCGTCGGCGTGCAGGCGCACGACTACGAGACCGGTGAGCAGTTCGAGATCCGCGCGAAGCAGGTCGTGAACGCGACCGGCGTGTGGACGGGCGACACCCAGGCGATGGTCGGCGCGCGCGGCGAATTCAAGGTGCGGGCGTCGAAGGGCGTGCACCTCGTGGTGCCGCGCGACCGCTTCCACTCGTCGATGGGCCTGCTGCTGCGCACCGAGAAGAGCGTGCTCTTCGTCATCCCGTGGGGCCGGCACTGGATCATCGGCACGACCGACACCGACTGGGAGCTCGACAAGGCGCACCCGGCGGCGACGGCGGCCGACATCGACTACATCCTCGACCACGTGAACTCGGTGCTCGCGACGAAGCTGACCCGCAGCGACGTCGAGGGCGTCTACGCGGGGCTGCGGCCGCTGCTCGCGGCGAGCGACGGCTCGTCGACCGCGAACCTCTCGCGCGAGCACTACGTCTCGCACACCGTGCCGGGGCTCGTGCTCATCGCCGGCGGCAAGTGGACCACCTACCGCGTGATGGCGAAGGACGCGATCGACGAGGCGGCGAGCGCGATGGACGGCAAGGTGCCCGACTCGTGCACCGAGCAGATCCCGCTGCTCGGCGCCGTCGGCTACCGCGCGGCGTGGAACAAGCGCGCCAGGATCGCGCGGGCGTTCGGGGTGCACAAGCACCGCATCGAGCACCTGCTCAACCGCTACGGCACGCTCACGGACGAGGTGCTCGACATCATCCGGCAGCAGCCGGAGCTCGCCGAGCCGCTGCCGGGCGCCGACGACTACATCGGCGCGGAGGTGCGCTACGCCTGCACGCACGAGGGTGCTCTGCACCTCGACGACGTGCTCGCCCGCCGCACCCGCATCTCGATCGAGTCGTGGGACCGCGGCGTCGCGGCCGCCCCCGTCGCCGCCCGGATCATGGCGGATGCGCTCGGCTGGGACGAGGCGCGCATCGAGAAGGAGATCAACACCTACAACAAGCGCGTCGCCGCCGAGCTCGCGAGCCAGGAGCTGCCCGACGACGAGTCGGCTGACCGGGCACGCCTCGAGGCGCCGGAGATCGTGCCGCTCGGCGCGCTCCCGACCGCGAGTGCTGT